>NC_012796.1:0-1200000 GCF_000010665.1 Solidesulfovibrio magneticus RS-1
CGGCCGTACCCCCCCACTTGGCTTCGTCGCAAAAATAGTCTAGGATGGCCGATATCCGGCGATTGCGTCGCTACGCCCCGGATTCCCGCGCACCACGATATGATCGACACAATTCCGATGGCCCCATGACCAAGGCCCCAGCCACGGCATCCGGTGACGGTGTGCTCAAAAACGACTTTCGCCAACATCTTTCGCGCACCTGCCCGGAGCAGGATCTGCGACGCTGGTTCGATCCTCTGGAAATCATTCCCGGGGAAGGCGAACCGTCGTGCTGCGTCGTTTTCCCCCACACCTATTTCGCCGCCTGGTTCGACGGCTCGGTCAAGGAACTCTTCGAGCGCCAGCTGGCCGCCTACCTCGGCCCGGGCCATACCGTGCGCTACCGCACCCGGGGAATGCGCGCCGCCGCACCCGCTTTTGCCGCCGACGCCGCCGTGGTCACGGATTTTCCCTACGGCCACCGGTTCACCTTCGAGACGTTTCTGGCCAACGAAAAAAACGCCTTTCCCCTGGCCCTGGCCCGGGAGGTGTCGCGGGGCGGCGAGGTGCGCTACAATCCGTTTCTGGTCTGCGGCCCGTCGGGAGCGGGCAAGACCCATTTGCTGCGGGCCATGGCCAACGCCGTGGCCAAGAGCCAGCCCACCTCGCGCATCTATTTCGGCTCGGTGGCCGACATCCAGGCCCTGTACGCCGACGCCCGCCGGCCCCGGCCCGAGATCCGGGCCGAGCTGTCCAGCCATGACTGGCTGTTTATTGACGAACTCACCGACGTGGCCCGGGCGCCCGACCTGGAACCGGAACTCATCGGCATGTTCAACGACTTCCACGACGCCGGCCGCCAGATGGTGTTTTCCAGCCGGGAACGGGCCGCCTCCTGCGATTTTCTCGACCCCACCTTCCGCTCGCGCCTGGAATGGGGGCTGATGGTCCATTTGAAGGCCCCGGATCTGTCGATCCGGGCCCGGTTCGTGGAGCAGGTGAGCAAGGACAAGCGGCTGGGGCTGTCCCGCGAACAGGTCTTGACCCTGGCCGGCCGGTTCGAGGGTTTTCGCCGCCTGGAAGGCGTGCTCCTGCGGCTGGAGGCCTTTCGCCAACATGCCGGGGGCGAGCTGTCCGAAGCTGAATTTTCCCGCCACATCCGACTGTCCGAGGACAAGAAGGCCCCGGAACTGTCGCCCGAGCGGGTCATTGCCGTGTGCGCCGAACATTTCGGCATCCCGGCCCGGGACATCGTGGGCGCCGGACGCAAAAAGGAACTGGTCTTTGCCCGACAGGCGGCCATGACCTTGTGCCGGTCGCTTCTGGGCCTGTCCTACCCGGCCCTGGGCAAGGTCTTTGGCGGCAAGGACCACAGCACGGTCCTGTATTCCATCCGAAAATTCCAACAAATCCTGGATGTTGATCAAGAAACGAAAATGTTGCTGCGCCAGTTGTCCAAAAAGTGCCGCCAAGGGGGCCAGGCATGAGCCTTCGCCGCGCCTCCGGTTCCAACCGCGCCTTGCCGGTCGGTTGTTTTTCCTTTTTTTTAGCTGCAATTACAGCGGCTTGCCACACTCTCGCACATAGCGACAGCCCCTACTCATACGACAACTTAAAACCTTCTCTTTTTTTAGATAGCCTCAAGCAGAAGAACCAGTGGGGAGCGCGTTTGCTCGGGAGCGCCCGTCCGCTTGTGGGCCGAAAGCCTGGAAGCCCAATGACCGGCCTCCCCCGGGGCGGGTTTCCAAAGGGACGCGTCCCTTTGGCCGCCGGAGGCTTCTCCCCTACCCAACCCGCACACCCTGACCACTATTCGACAACCGAGCGCCGCGCCAAGCGCGCCAAGGAGACTCCATGCAGCTGACGGTCTTTCGAAACGACATCATCGACGGCCTGCAAAAGTCCTCGAGCATCATCCCGGCCAAGACCGGGGCCGCGTTTTTGCGCACCGTCTGGCTCGAGGCGGCCGGTTCCAGCCTGTCCATCCTGTCCACGGACTCGAGCCTCGAATTCACCGGGCATTACGCCGCCAAGGTGGCCAAGGAGGGCCTTTGCGGCGTCCAGGGCAAGAGCTTTTTCGAGCTGGTGCGCAAGCTCCCCCCGGGCGAGATCAGCCTGACCCTGGACGAGGCCTCGGGCAATCTGCTCATCAAGCAGGGTTCGCGGCGCTACAAGCTGCCGGTTTCCGACCGCAACTGGTTCCAGCCCTTTGCCGCCTTCCCGAATGAGGGCGCCGTGACCTGGTCCGGGGATTTCCTCCAGGAGATCATCGAGCGGGTGGCTTATTGCATCTCGGACGAGGACACCATGGAGGCCATGGCCTGCATGTATTTGCGCCCCGTTGCCGATTCCGCCCGCATCGAGGTCTGCGGCTTAAACGGCCACCAATTCTCCCTGGTCGGGTTTCTCAACGACGACATCCACGCCATGCTGCCGCCGGACGGCATCCTCATCCAGAAAAAGTACGTGGCCGAACTCAAGCGCTGGCTCACGGCCGAGGAAGTGGAGCTGGCCATGGGCCAAAAGCGCCTGTTTTTCCGCACCACCAAGCGTGATGAGGCCGCGCCCGAGGGCCAAGGCAGCGTGGAGACCTTCAGCCTGCCCTTAAGCTTCTACCAGTACCCGGACTACAACGCCTTTGTCTCCAAGCTGGCCACCGACGGCGTGTCCACCCTGGCCATCGACCGCCTGGAGTGCATAGACGCCCTGGAGCGCGTGGCGATTTTTAATACCGACAACAATCGCTGCGCCTCGTTCCTTTTTGACGGGCCGGGCGAACTGTCGCTCAAAAGCCAGGGCCAGGAGGCCGGCGAGGCCACCGAGACCCTGGAGTGCGTGTTCACCGGCGACCTGGACAAGGTGGCCTTCCCGACGAAAGATCTGACCGACATCCTCGGGCATTTCGAGTCGGCCAAGGTTTCCTTGACGCTCACCGGCGCCGAAGGCCCCTGCGGCATCCGGGGCGAGGACGACACCGACAGCCTGGTCATCATCATGCCCATGAAAATTGTGGAAGAGACGTATTATAGCGAGGAAGACATCGCATGAGTCAGGACAAGACGCCCCAAGCCTACGACGCCAGTTCCATTACCGTCCTGGAGGGGCTTTCGGCCGTGCGCAAGCGCCCGGCCATGTATATCGGCTCCACCGACATCCGGGGCCTGCACCATCTCGTGTACGAGGTCGTGGACAACTCCATTGACGAGTCCATGGCTGGCTACTGCGACCGCATCGGCATCACCATCCACCTGGACAACTCGGTCACCGTCTCGGACAACGGCCGCGGCATCCCGGTGGACATCCACCCCAAGGAAGGCCGGCCGGCTGTCGAAGTGGTCATGACCGTGCTCCATGCCGGCGGCAAGTTCGACAACGACGCCTACAAGGTCTCCGGCGGCCTGCACGGCGTGGGCGTCTCGGTGGTCAACGCCCTGTCGGAGTATCTGGAAGTCACGGTGCGCCGGGGCGGCAAGAAGCATCACCAGCGCTACGAGCGCGGCGCGCCCGTCACCGCCTTGACCGTCATCGGCGAGGCCGAGAACACCGGCACCACCATACGGTTTCTGCCCGACGAGGAGATCTTCGAGACCAGCCAGTTCAACCACGAGACCCTGGCCAAGCGGTTCGAGGAACTGGCCTACCTCAACCGCAAGCTGGAGCTGGATTTCCGCGACGAGCGGACCAACGAGCGGGTCACCTACCGCTTCGACGGCGGCCTCAATCGGTTCGTCACCGACCTCAACGCCGGCGAGCAGGTCATCCACGAGATCATCGAGGGCCAGGGCGAGATCGAGGGCATCATGGTGGACTTCGCCCTGCAGTATAACGCCAATTACAAGGAAGAAGTCCTCACCTTCGCCAACAACATCCGCACCCGCGAAGGCGGCACCCACCTGCAGGGATTCAAGACGGCGCTGACCCGGGCCATCAACACCTATATCGAAAAAGCCGACATCCCCAAGAAATTCAAGCAAAAGCTCACCGGAGACGACGTGCGCGAGGGGCTTACCGCCGTCATTTCCGTCAAGCTCCCCCAGCCCCAGTTCGAGGGCCAGACCAAGACCAAGCTCGGCAACTCCGAAGTGGCGGGACTGGTGGCCAAGATCGTCTTCGAGGCGGTCAACGTCCATTTCGAGGAAAATCCCAAGGACGCCAAGTCCATCGTTGAAAAGGCCGTGGACGCGGCCCGGGCCCGGGAAGCCGCCCGCAAGGCCAAGGAGCTGGTGCGCCGCAAGGGGGCGCTGTCCGACCATTCGTTGCCCGGCAAGCTGGCCGACTGCCAGTCGAAAAAGCCCGAGGAATCCGAACTGTTTATCGTCGAGGGCGACTCGGCCGGCGGCTCGGCCAAACAGGGGCGCGACCCGCGCTTCCAGGCCATTTTGCCCCTGCGCGGCAAGATCCTCAATGTCGAGCGAACCCGCACGGATAAGATGCTTGGCAACAAGGAAATCCGCAATCTCATCACGGCCATCGGCCCCACCCCGGCCATGGGCGACGAGGAGAGCGAGGAGAAGGAAGCCGAAAACCTGGCTCGCCTGCGTTACCACAAGATCGTCATCATGACCGACGCCGACGTGGACGGGGCGCACATCCGCACCCTGCTTTTGACCTTTTTCTACCGGCGCTACGAAAAGCTCATTTTAAACGGCTACGTCTACATCGCCCAGCCGCCGCTGTACCGCGTGTTCAAAGGCGATTTCGAGCGTTTCATCAAGGACGACGAGGAATTGTCCCTGTTTCTCATGGGCCGCATCGGCGAGGACGTGTCCGTGGCCTCGGGCGAGACGACCTTTTCCGGCGAGAGCCTGACGAACCTCATCGAGCGCATCCGCTTCCTGGAAGCCCGGGTCCGCGAGGCCGGCAGCTACGGATTGCCCGAGGAGCTGCTGGTGAGCCTGCTCTCCTACCCCCGCCTGGCCGCCTCGGACTTTGCCGGGGTGGATCTGCCCGACGGCCTGGCCGAGCATCTGTCGGCCATCGGCTACACCGTGGCCACCGAGGTCGAGGAGCTGGACGAGGAACGCCGGCTCTACGCCGTGTTCGTTTCGCCCAACCAGGCAAGACACCGCATTGCCGTGGAGTTTTTCAGCTCCCGCATCTACCGCCGGGCCCACGAGACCTACGCCGAGCTCACGACCCTGTGCCCGACCCAGCCCTTTGCCATCACCCGCAAAGAGGAAACCCGGGAAGTCGGCGGCTTTTTCGAGCTTTGCCGGGCGCTCATGGACGACGCGCTCAAGGGCATCAACATCCAGCGCTACAAGGGTCTGGGCGAAATGAACCCGGAACAGCTCTGGGAAACGACCATGAACCCGGAAAAGCGCAGTTTCCTCCAGGTGCGCATCGAGGACATGGACGAGGCCGACTCCATCTTTTCCCAGCTGATGGGCGAAAAGGTCGAGAACAGACGCAACTTCATTGAGCGCAACGCCCTGTCCGTGCGCGAACTCGATATCTAGCCGGATAATCGGAGCATACTGTGAGCGATCTGATCCAAATCGAGGAAGAGCTCAAGAAGTCCTATCTGGAATATTCCTTGAGCGTCATCATAGGCCGCGCCATCCCCGATGTGCGCGACGGCCTCAAACCCGTGCACCGGCGCATTCTCTACGCCATGCACGATCTGTCCAACACCTACAACCGGCCCTACAAGAAATCCGCCCGCGTCGTCGGTGACGTCATCGGTAAATACCATCCCCACGGCGACCAATCCGTGTACGACGCCCTGGTCCGCATGGCCCAGGACTTCTCCATGCGCGACGCCATCGTGGATGGCCAGGGCAACTTCGGCTCCATCGACGGCGACGCCGCGGCGGCCATGCGATACACCGAAGTCCGCATGTCCCGCCTGGCCGGCGAGTTCTTGGCCGACATCGAAAAGGAAACCGTCGATTTTCGGCCCAACTACGACAACAGCCTGGAAGAGCCGGCCGTCCTGCCCACCAAGGTGCCCAATCTGCTTTTAAACGGCTCCTCGGGCATCGCCGTCGGCATGGCCACCAACATCCCGCCCCACAACCTGGGCGAGCTGTGCGACGGCCTGCTGCACCTGCTCGACACGCCCTCCTGCCCGGTCACCGACATCATCGGCCTGGTCAAGGGGCCGGACTTCCCCACCGGCGCGGCCATCTACGGCGGCAAGGGACTCACCGAAGCCTACACCACCGGACGCGGCACCATCAAAATCCGGGGCCGGGCCGAGGTCGAGGAACGCAAGAAAGATTATGTTTCCGTGGTCATCCGGGAAATCCCGTATGCGCTCAACAAGTCTTCCCTGGTGGAAAAGATCGCGGCGCTCATTAACGACGGCCGCATCGAGGGCGTGTCCGACCTGCGCGACGAGTCCGACCGCAAGGGCATCCGCATTGTCCTGGATCTCAAAAAGGGCGTCATCCCCGACATCGTCATCAACGCCCTGTACAAGTACACGCCGCTGGAAACCTCGTTCGGCATCAACATGCTTGTGGTTGCCGACAACCGGCCGGCGCTTTTAAACATCAAGCAGGTCCTGGAGCACTTCCTCACCCACCGCCGCGACGTCATCCTGCGCCGCACCCGGTTCGATCTGCGAAAGAGCGAGGAGCGCGCCCACATCCTCGAAGGCCTGCGCATCGCCCTGGACAACATCGACGAAGTGGTCTCCATCATCCGGGCCTCCAAAAACGCCGTCGAAGCCCGGGAACGGTTGATGGAGCGCTTCGGCCTGTCCGAGCGCCAGGCCCAGGCCATCCTGGACATGCGCCTTCAACGCCTGACCAACCTGGAGCGCCAAAAGCTCATCGACGAGTACAACGAGCTCATCAAGCTCATTGAATACCTGCGCTCGATCCTGGAAAACGACGAGGTGCTGCGCGGCGTCATCCGCGACGAAATCAAGGAAATCCAGGACCGTTACGCCACCCCGCGCAAGACTGAGATTCTGGAGGACCTTGAAGGCATCAACATCCTCGATCTCATCCCCGACGAGGACGTGGTCATCACCCTGTCGCGCCGGGGCTACATCAAGCGCACCAAAATCGATAATTACCAGCAACAAAAGCGCGGCGGCAAAGGCATCGCCGGGGTGGCCACGGCCGGCGACGACTTTGTCCAGTCGTTTTGCGCCACCACCAACCACCAGCAGTTGTTGCTTTTTACCAACCTCGGCCGCATGTTCATGCTGCCCGTGCACCAGATTCCCGAAGGCCAGCGCACGGCCAAGGGCGCGCACATCGCCAACCTGCTGCCCATGGACAAGGAAGAGTTCGTGGCCACGGCCCTGTCCATCCGCGAGTTCTCCGAGGAGCGCTATTTCCTGTTCGTGACCCGCAAGGGCATGGTCAAGCGCACCTGCACCGACCTCTACAAGAACTGCCGTTCCACGGGCATCATCGCCGTGGGGCTTAAGGAAAACGACGAACTCCTGACCGTCAAGGAGATCGACGACGAGACCGAAGTCTTGCTGGCCACCCAGCAGGGCCTGTCCAACCGCTTCCACATCAGCGGCGTGCGCCCCACCGGCCGGGGCGCGGCCGGCGTCAAGGGCATTGCCCTTAAGGGCAACGACCGTGTGGCCGCCGGCGTGGTCATCACCAGCGTCAGCCGCTCCGAGGTGCTCACTGTCTCAGCCAACGGCTACGGCAAGCGCACCTCCATCGAACACTACCCTATCCGCAACCGGGGCGGCTCCGGCGTCATCAACATGCGCGTGACGCCCAAGACCGGTCAGGTCATCGGCGCGGTCATGGTCGGCGACGACGACGAACTGCTGCTGTTAACCTCCGCCAACAAGATCATCCGCCTGTCCGTCTCCGGCATCTCGTCCGTGGGCCGGGCCACCCAGGGCGTCATGCTGGTGCGCATGGACGAAAACGATACCGTCATGGGCTTTGACCTGGTCGATCCGAGCGACCTCGACCGGTGCGCGCCCTCCGGCGAATAGCCTGCCTCGTCGCAATCTGCTGCCTGGGCCTGCTCCTTGGGGCCCAGGCCGGCTGCGACGGACCGCGCGAAGACGGTTCGGCCAGGCTTCTGGAAACCGCCCGGCGGGCCTTTCTCGACAGCCAGTATTTGCGGGCCGAGACGGCTTACGAACACTATCTGCAAGCCTATCCCACCGGAGCGGACCGGTTGGAAGCCTGGCGCAGGCTGGCCGACATCGCCCTGGATTTCCGGGAATCCCCGGACAAAGCCGCCACGCTCCTGGAAGCCGCCGTGCTGGAATTCGCCGGCGACCCGGCAACCACGGCCGACTTGCTGACCACGGCCGCCAGCTTGCGCTTTGACCGCAAGGCCTATGCTCGTGCCGCCGCCGACTGCCGTGGCGTGGTCGATCTGGCCGGCGCGTCCGACCAGCGCCGCCTGGACTGCCATCTGCTGCTTGGCCGGCTGGAACTGGCCCAGCGCAATGATGCCCAGGCCCTGGCCCGCTACGAGGCCTGCCGCCAATCCGACCTTCCCCGAACGGAAAGCGCCCGTTGCGCCCTGGCCCAGGCCGAGTTGCTGCTGCGTCTGGAGCGTTTCAAGGAAGCGGAACCGCTTTTGCATGAGATTTTCGCTACGGCAAATTCTGCTCCGGCCCTGCGCGCCCAGGCCGGCTTCGCCCTGGGGCAGCTCAAGGAAGCTTCCAGCGACAAGGCTGCGGCCCGGGAGATCTACAAGGCGACAAGGCCCTTGCACCCAAATCCCCTGGTTGTGGACAAAAGGCTGGAGTTGCTTGATAATTGATGCCGTTTCCGGGCCTTTGCCGGGATGCCTTTTTGTCATGGAAATTGACGGCCTTGGCGAAGCCCTGATAGCGTTGTCGGCAAAACCCCTGGACGAAACCGCATGGTCTTGGATCTGTTTCGAAAAAAAAAGCCTGCCAAGGAGGACGAGGCTGCGCGTCGGCGAAACGCCGACATCCTTGATCTCGCCCTGGCCCAGCGCTCCAAGGTCCATGTGCAGTTCGACGAGGCCGACAGCGGCTTAACCGGCGTCACGGCCACGGTCATGGCCGTGGCTGAGGCCGGCGTGGTCCTGGAGCTTGGCGGCGTGGCCGCCCTCAAGGACCGTTTCATCGGCAAAAGCGTCACCTGTTTTTTTCGCATCGTCGAGCGCGAGGACCGGCACCGGGAGATTTTTTACAATTTCACCGCCCCCATCCTGCGCATCCGCCAGCTTCCCGAACGACCGCCCCAGGTGGCCCTGGCCTTTCCCGCTGCGCTAAACGGCGCCCAGCGCCGCAAAAGCCTGCGGATGCGCCCGGATTTCAACCAATTTTCCCACATCGCCCTGTGGAAATACGAGGCCGCGGGCGGGTTTGACATGGCCAAGCCCACCGTGGCCCACAGCCATTTCAAAACCGGTCTGGCCCTTATTGAGAACATTTCCGCCGGCGGCCTGCGTTTTCGCCTCAAGCGCCAGCACGTCAAGGAACAGGGACTCGACCCCAAAAAGGGCGAACGGTTCATCATCTTTTTTACCTTCAACGAGAAGGTTCCCAAGCTGCGCGAGGAATACTGGCTGGTGGCCAAGGTCAACAACATTCAGCCCGAGCCGGTGTCCGGCGAACTGTCCCTGGGGCTGGAATTCGTGGCCAACGGCGTGCGCCAGGAATCGGGCAAGGTGGAATGGTCCAAGATCGAGGACAACGTCATCGACGACATGGCCCAGCGCATCTACCTCTGGCACGTCTCCCTCTACCGCGACCGGGGCCTGAGCTAACTTTTTCCTTTTTCCCAGGAGGCCGTCATGCAGGTGAGCCATCTTGATTTTACCGGCTACGGCGGCCGGCGCGTCCATCTTGGCGTCACCGGGTCCGTGGCCGCCTACAAAGCCTTGTCGCTGCTGCGCCGGGTTCTGGCCACGGGCGCGTCCGTGAGCGTCAGCCTGACCGAGGCCGCCGCCAGGTTCGTCACCCCGCTGTCCTTCGAAGCCCTGGGGGCCGATCCGGTCACCACGAGCCTTTTTGACCCCGCTTCGGCCAATTTCGCCCATTTGGCCCCGGCACAGACCGCCGATCTGCTGGCCATCGTGCCGGCCACGGCCAACACCCTCGCCAAACTGGCCCATGGCCTGGCCGACGACCTGCTCTCCTGCCAGGCCCTGGCCTTTGACGGGCCGATCCTGTGCGCTCCGGCCATGAATCCACGGCTGTGGGCTGCCGCCGCCACCCAAGACAACTGGAAGACACTGCTTAATCGCGGCGTCATCGGCGTTGCCCCGGACTGTGGGTCCATGGCCTGCGGCGAATCCGGCCAGGGCAGGCTCGCCGACGAGAACGCCATTTTCACCACCTTGCTGCGGGCGCTTTCGCCCAAGGATCTGGCCGGCAAGCACGTCTTGGTGAGCCTTGGCCCCACCCGCGAATATTTCGACGCTGCCCGATTCTGGTCCAACCCCTCCACCGGCCGCATGGGGGCCTGCGTGGCCATGGCCGCCTGGCTGCGGGGAGCCGAGGTCACGGTGGTAGCCGGCCCGGTTTCCTGGTGGTTCCCGGAAGAGGTGCGGGTGATCGGCGTCACCAGCGCCGCCCAGATGCACGAGGCCTGTCTGGAGGTCTGGCCATCAAGCGATTACGGTGTCATGGCCGCGGCCGTGGCCGATTTCTCGCCCATCCCCTTTGAGGGCGGCGGCAAGTTCAAGAAGGAAGCGGCCGGCGAGCGCCCGCCCCTGGAATTCACCCCCACCCGCGACATCCTGGCGGCCATGGGCGGCGTCAAGAAGCCTGGGCAGTACCTCATCGGCTTTTGCGCCGAGACCGACAATCTGGTGGACAACGCCCGGGGCAAGCTCACCCGTAAACGCTGCGACGCCATCATCGCCAACCCCATCGGCCGGTCCGACGCCGGCTTTGCCGCGCCGTCCAACGAAGCCGTGGCCCTGGACGCCGACGGCCGCCAGGAAACCTGGGGCAACATCCCGAAAACCGACATGGCCATGAAGATATGGGACTTCTCGATTCGCTCCTAGAGGTGCCCGAGCGCCTGCGTGTATGGCAGATGGCCGGGGTGCGCCATTTCTACCTTGATCCGGAAGCCGTTTCGGCAGTCGGAGATTCGGCTGCGCCCGAGTCAACCCCGGTCGATGATGTCGCTCGTGCTGCGTCCATGAACCTTGTCGGCCAGGCCGCGCCGGCCGTGGAACAGGTTGAAACTGCGGCGGCGGGCCATCCCATGGCGCCGTCCACACCGCCCGCGCCAAAACCACGTGAGGTCAACCCAAACCCCATAGCTGCGCCTGCTGCGGCTTCGCCAGCCGTCTCCGCGGGGCACAGGCCGCCTACCAGTCCCCAACCCTACAACGAACCCCAAGGGTCGCCTGCCGCTGTCCAGGCCGCCCTGCCCGACAACCCCGACCGCTGGCCCCTGCCCTGGCCGACCTTTTTCGCCAAAACGCCGCCCACGCCGCGTCTGGTCATCACCTACCGCGAATTGGGCCTGGACATGGCCGGCCAGTCCGAACCCCGGCGGCGCGACCTGTGGCGGCGGCTCATTGCCCAGGCCGGCCTGGCCGGCAAGGGGCTGGTGGCCTTCTGGCCCCTGGCCCTGCCCCAGGGCGGCGCGCTCACGGAAATGCCGCTGCACTTTGCCTGCGGCGTGGCCCGCTTGCATCCCGAGCTGGTCGCCGTTTTCGGCGAGATTTCCGATCCGGCCCGGCAGGAACTGGCCGCCCGGGCCACTTCGGCGGTGGTCGTTCTGCCACCCCCCCACGCGCTCTACAACCCCGATCCGGAGGTCTGGGAGCATGTTATCGCCACGCTACGTCGCCATTGAGCTGAAAAGCTTCCTCCTGGCCCTTTTTCTCATTTGTTGCGCCTCGCCGTCGTTTGCGGCCTACACCGTGCTCGAAGCCCGGCTCCACAGCGCCATCAGCCCGGCCCAGGCCGACATGCTCGATGACGCCATTGCCGTGGCCGTGGCCAAACCGGCCGACCTGCTGCTGCTTTCCCTGGATACCCCCGGCGGCAGCGTGGAAGTCATGCGGCGCATGGTCGGCTCCATTTTAAACGCCCCCATGCCGGTGGTGGTCTATGTATCCCCTTCCGGGGCCCGGGCCGCCTCGGCCGGAGTGTTTCTCATGGCCGCTGCCACGGTCGCGGCCATGGCTCCCCAAACCACCATCGGCGCGGCCTCGCCCATCGGCCTTGGCGGCATCGATCTGCCCAAGACCTCCGATCTCAAGATCAAAAATGATCTGACCAGCCTGCTGCGCGGGCTGGCCGACCGTCGCGGCCGCAACGTCAACTGGTACAAAAAGGCTGTGGACGAGGCCGCCACCCTGACCGCGCCCGAGGCCGTGGCCGAGCGGGTGGTGGATTTTGTGGCCGTCAGCCCCCGCGATCTCCTGGAACAGATAGGCAAGCGCGGCGTGTCCACGCCGACCGGCACGATCCGGTTCGACGGCGCGGCCGCGACCATCGTCAGCTACGAGCCGGGCCTATGGCACACGCTGCTGTCCTGGCTGCTCGACCCCTCCATCGCCTACGTGCTTCTGCTTCTGGGCGTGGCCGGCGTCTTTTTCGAGCTGACCACCCCCGGGGCGGTGCTGCCCGGCGTGGTCGGCGGCATCGCGCTCATTTTGGCCCTGTACGCCCTGTCCGTGCTGCCCACCAACGCCGCCGGGCTGTTGCTGTTGCTGGCGGCCGGCGGGCTGTTTTTGCTGGAGCTGCACATCACGAGCTTTGGCCTGCTCAGCCTGGCCGGTGTGGCCGCGCTGTTTCTGGGGTCCTTGCTGCTGTTCCGTTTCGACGGCCATTCCGGTCTGCCGTTGTCGCTGATCCTGCCCACCGTAGGCGGCGTATGCGCCCTGCTCCTGGGCGCTGTCTGGCTGCTGGCCAAGGCCCAGCGCCAAAAGCCCCGCCTGGGCCTCACTGCCCTTTACGGCAATACCGCCCTGGTGCGCCGCTGGTCCGGCCGTGGGGGCAAGGTCTTTGTCCACGGCGAAATCTGGGACGCCAGACTCGCCGACCACGAGAACACGACGGATTTTGCCCCGGGAGAGCCGGTGCTGGTCGTCGGGCACGAGGATTTCGTGCTGCTTGTCGCGCCCCGGCCGGATAATGCCGCCATCTGAGGCCAAGAAAGACGCGTTCGCGCGCATTTTCAAGACAAGACCAATCAATGCTGGTATGCCTGTGACTGCCGGTTTTTTTCGGCAAGGACCGACTCCCGGACGATTCTCATTACGGAGGGCGTCATGATTGGATTTCTTCCCTTGGTCGGCATCGTCATCCTGCTGCTCATCGTTTCCCTTCGGGTGCTCAACGAGTACGAACGCGGCGTGGTCTTTCGTCTTGGCCGCATCATCGGCCCCAAAGGACCGGGACTCATTATTCTGTTGCCGGTCATTGACCGCATGACCAAGGTGTCCATGCGCACCTTCGCCCTGGACGTGCCCCATCAGGACGTCATCACCCGGGACAATGTGAGCATCAAGGTCAATGCCGTGGTCTACTTCCGGGTGGCCGACCCCATCCGGGCCATCCTCGAAGTCGAGGACTACATGTACGCCACCTCCCAGATCAGCCAGACCACCCTGCGCAGCGTCTGCGGCGGGGTGGAGCTCGACGAGATCCTGGCCCACCGCGACAAGGTCAACGAGCAGGTCCAGACCATTCTCGACGCCCACACCGGCCCCTGGGGCATCAAGGTGGCCAACGTGGAGCTCAAATACATCGACCTGCCCCAGGAGATGCAGCGGGCCATGGCCAAGCAGGCCGAGGCCGAGCGTGAGCGCCGGGCCAAGATCATCAATGCCGAAGGCGAGTTCCAGGCGTCTTCGCGTCTGGCCGAGGCGGCCCAGATCATCGGCCAGCATCCCGAGGCCATGCAGCTGCGCTACCTGCAAACCATCCGGGAGATGGCGGCGGAAAGCCAGGCTTCGACAATTTTGCCCATTCCACTTGATTTTATCCGGACTTTTTTTCAAGGTCCGAGCCACGCCGCCGCAGGAACCGCCCATGGCCAGTCCGCGGACCTGACGGCGCGACCCCGGGAAGGAAACGGGGTCGACCCGGTTTCTCCCGCGTCGCTGGAGGCCAAACGGGACGACGCCTGACGCCGTCCCGCCCCGAGAGGGCTGTCCCCTTCGGGATAAAACGTACCGCTACCCAAAGGAATCATGAATATCCTTGTCACCGGCGCGGCCGGCTTCATCGGCTTCCATCTGTGTCGCCGTTTTCTGTCCATGGGTTTTCACGTCACCGGACTGGACAACCTCAATCCGTACTATTCCGTTGCCCTGAAAAAAGAGCGCATCGCCCTGCTCTCGGCAGACGCCAAATTCCGTTTCGTCAAGGAAGATATGGGCGACCGGGCGTCCATGGATCGCCTGTTCGACGCCGGCGGCTTCAATTACGTGGTCAACCTGGCCGCCCAGGCCGGGGTACGGCACAGCCTGAAGTGCCCGGAAGACTACATCAACGCGAATATCATCGGCTATTTCAATATCTTAGAAAATTGCCGCCAGCACAAGGTCGACCATTTCGTCTTTGCCTCGTCGAGCTCGGTCTACGGCCTCAACACCAAGATGCCGTTTTCCGTGCATGACAACGTGGACCATCCCATCAGCTTGTACGCGGCTTCCAAGAAGTCCAACGAGCTCATGGCCCACAGCTACAGCTATCTTTTCGGCCTTCCCTGCACGGGTCTGCGCTTTTTCACCGTCTACGGCCCCTGGGGCCGGCCGGACATGGCCCTGTTCCTTTTTACCAAGGCCATCATCGAAGGCAATCCCATTCAGGTTTTCAACCACGGCCAGATGGAACGCGACTTCACCTACATCGACGACATTGTCGAAGGCGTGGTGCGGGTGACGCAAAACATTCCCAAGCCCAATCCGGACTGGAATCCGGCCTCGCCCGATCCCAGTTCCAGTGTTTCGCCGTACAAGCTCTACAACATCGGCAATAACAACAGCGTCACCTTGCTGCAGTTCATCGAAGCCATTGAAGAGGCCTTGGGCAAGGAAGCGATCAAGGAATTCCTGCCCCTGCAGCCCGGCGACGTCCCGGCCACCTGCGCCGACATCGACGACCTCATCAAGGACGTGGGCTTCAAGCCGGCCACCAACATCAAGACCGGCATCGCCAATTTCATTGCCTGGTATCGTGACTATTACGGGCAATGATATTGACAAGATAAGGGAATTTCTACTAATCGCCCTTTCTGTGTAACCTAAACCCGCCTCAAGGACGGATTGCGGTAATGGAATTCAAGACCACGAAACGTGATCTCGAAGCTGTATTCGCCAAAATACAGAGCCAGGTCGAAGACGCGACGTTGCCTGATGAAGAATCGGTCAATCGCCTTGCCCGCCTCGCCCGCAAGATGCATCAGCTTGCCGACGAAGACTGGATGGACGAAGCCGAGGATTTTTCCCACCTCGCCGGGCAGCTGCTCAACGCGGTCAAGAAAGGCGATGTCGAAGGCTGCGTCATGCTCGTCGAATCCCTCGACGACGCCCAGTCCTTTTGCCATCGCACCTTCCGCGATTAGCCGCCGGCCGCTGTTTCACGTGAAACAGCGGGGCAAGCGCGCCCCGAATCATCCTGGCGCGTAGGCCCAAGGAGCTGCCGCATGGCTCGTGTCATCGTGATCGCCAACCAGAAAGGCGGTGTGGGCAAAACCACCACGGCCGTCAATCTGGCCGCCTCCCTGGCGGTGATGGAAAAAAAAGTCCTGCTCATCGACTGCGACCCCCAGGCCAACGCCAGCAGCGGACTGTCCATCTACCAAGACCAGATCAGCGAAAATCTCTACTCCGTCCTGTTCGATCCGGAAAACGCCCGCAAGGCCTTTGTCGGCACCGAACTGCCCTTCCTCACCGTGCTGCCCTCGGCCCCGGATCTGGTGGCCGCTGACATCGAACTGGTGGACAAGCCCGGCCGCGAATTCTACATGCGCCGGCTGGTCGAAGCCGTGCAGGACGAGTTTGACTACATCCTGCTGGATTGCCCGCCGTCCCTGGGGCTGGTGACCCTCAACGCCCTGTGCGCGGCCACGGAAATGCTCGTGCCGCTGCAGTGCGAATACTACGCCCTGGAAGGCATCGCCCAGTTGCTGCGCACCTACGATCAGGTCCGCAAACGCCTCAATCCGCGCCTGCGCCTGCTCGGCGTGGTGCTTACCATGTACGACGGCCGCAACAAGCTCAATCGCCACGTCAAGCGCGAGGTCTGGAAATGCTTTCCCAAGCTCTATTTTCAGACGCTTATTCCGCGCAACATCCGCCTGTCCGAAGCCCCCAGCTACGGCAAACCGGCGCTGACCCACGACGTCAAGTCGCGCGGGGCCGAAGCCTACATCAGCCTGGCCCAGGAAGTGGTCCGGCGACAGACCGCTGCCTAGAATTTCGGCTAGCGCCCACGAAAAAAGCCGGCCCCAGTGGCCGGCTTTTTTGCGTCCGCAGCGCGGGAGGTTCGTCTAGCCCTTGTCCACGTAAGGCTTGCACTCCACGGTCAGATGTTTCTTGAAATGCTTTTTGAGCACAAGCGCCTTGCAGCCGGCGCATTGGAAGGTTACCAACCCGCCTAGATTGGCGTTGCGCAGCCGGAATTTGCGCGGCTCGTCCGCCCGCCAGTCGTCGGTTGCGGCCCCGCAGCAGTCGCAGTGAACGTCGTAGGCCGGCGGATAGGTGAAGTCCCAGTAGGCCAAGAGCGTTTCCCACTCCTGCAGGGGTTCGGGCCGGACCTCGGGTTCCGGCCGGGCGGCCGGGTCCAGGACATACAGGGCCTTGGTCAGGGGCGGCAGAACCTGGTCCTTGCAGCGTTCCCAGAGTTCGGCGCTTAAAAGCACGCCGCGCGGCGCGCCGTTGGCATCGAAAAGTTCCAGAAAATGGGGCGAAATGCGCGGCACGTCCGGCTCCTTGGCTTGGCGTTTGGCCCAACAGGCGTCTGGGCCTTTGAAAAAAAAGCAAAACACGGTAATCGGTTCTCAGGCGGACGCGCCAGTGCGTCCGGCAAGTACGATTAAAAGGAACGATCCCATGGCGCAAGCCCAAAAAGGTTTGGGACGCGGACTCGAAGCCCTGCTTGGCGGGTTTGGCGAAGCCGACGCCTCGCCAAGCGAAGTGCGATTGCTCCCCCTGGACGACATTCGGGCCAACCCCGAGCAGCCCCGGCGTACCTTCAGCGAGGAGTCCCTGGCCGAACTGGCCGCGTCCATCCGCGAACAGGGTCTGCTCCAGCCCGTGCTGGTGCGCCCCGTGCCCGGCCATGGCCGCCACAGCCACGAGATCGTGGCCGGCGAACGCCGCTGGCGGGCCGCCCGGCAGGCCGGCTTGACCGAAATTCCCGCCCTGGTGCGCGAGGTGGACGACGAGACCGGCTTTGCCCTGGCCTTGGTCGAAAACCTCCAGCGCGAAGATTTAAATCCCATGGAAGAGGCCGCCGGCTACCAGCTGCTCGTCAGCCGCTATGGCCTCAGCCAGGAGGCCGTGGCCGCCAAGGTTGGCAAGAGCCGTTCGGCCGTGGCCAACAGCCTGCGACTGACCACCCTGGACGAGGCCGTGCGGGCCGATCTGGCCGCCGGCAAGCTCACCGCCGGCCATGCCCGGGCGCTGCTGTCCCTGCCCGAGGGGGAATTGCGTGACGCCTTGTGGCGGCGGGTGGTGGACAACGGCATCAGCGTGCGCGAGGCCGAGGCCGCGGCGACCTACGCCAAGACCCACGGCCATCTGCCCGAAGCCGGGGCCATGGCTGATGCCCCGCGCAAACGCGGCCCCAAGCCGGTCCCGGACGCGCGCCTCAAGGGCCTGGAAGCCGTGCTCACCGAACGAGCCGGGGTGCTGGTCAAAACCACCGGCTCGGCCGATCACGGCCGCCTCACCTTCCATTTCAGTTCGCGCCGTGAGCTCGAAGGGCTGCTGGAACGCTTTGCGCTCTCTCCCGCTGCCCTGGGAGAAGACGCGTGAATCCGGCCCCGGGGCTGCTCCCCGATCTTGCCCGGCTGGCCGCCGCCTTGGACGCCATGGCCGGCAAGGCCGTGCTGGTTCTGGGCGATGCCATGCTCGACCATTATCTCCTGGGCGAGGTGGGCCGCATTTCTCCGGAAGCGCCGGTGCCCGTGGTCAAGGTGGCCCGGGAGCGCCATCTGGCCGGCGGGGCCGGCAACGTGGCCCGCAACATCGCCGCTCTGGGGGCCAAGCCCCTGCTCGTCTCGGCCACGGGCGACGACGACGCCGGCCGGATGCTCGGCACGCTCCTGGAACGCGACGGCGTCGAGAGCCTGCTCGTGCGCGACCGCAGCCGGCCGACCACGATAAAAACCCGTATCATCGCCCAGAACCAGCAGGTGGTGCGGGTGGACCGCGAATCCGACGCGCCTCTGGCCGACAAGGCCCGCCAAGGGCTCATGGCCGCCCTGCCTGCGCTGGTGGCCAAGGCCGACGTGGTCATCGTCTCGGACTACGCCAAGGGCGTTGTCGGCCCGGACCTCATGGCCGCCCTGCGCGCCGCCGTGGCCGCCTGCGACCGACGGCCCATGATCCTGGTCGATCCCAAGCCGGCCAACCTGGCCTGCTACACCGGAGTCGATCTGCTCACGCCCAATCTCAAGGAAACCCTGGAAATGGCCGGTTCCGCCGCCGTGTCCCGGGAAACCGGCCCGCGCCGGGTGCTGCGGGCCGGCTTGGCCCTTTTCAAAACCGTGCGCTGCCGCCATCTGTGCGTGACCCTTGGCCCGGACGGCATCGCCCTTTTCCGCACGCCTTCGGATGTGGCCCACATCCCCACTGCTGCCCGGCGCGTCTACGACGTCACCGGCGCGGGCGATTCGGTCATGGCCGCCCTGGCCTGCGGCCTGGCCGCCGGGCTTGACCTTTTGGACGCTTGCATGCTCTCCAATTATTGCGCCGGCATTGCCGTGTCCCAGGTGGGCGCGGCCGCCGTTTCCCGCGACGAACTGGCCGCCGCCCTGGCCGAGGCGGCCGTCCCGGAGGTCGAGCGCTGGCTATAAGCCGCGCTCGCCCCACCGCAACCCTCGGCCGGAGCCGTTGCCCATGCCTACCGCTTCTTCCGCCAACCCTGCCTGGACGCTGGCAAAAGGCGACACGCCCGCCGACATCGTTTTGTCCGGCGAGATCGATTTCACCGCCACTCCGGCCGTTCGGGACCGGCTGCTTGCGGCCATTGAGGACGGCCCGCCCGAGATCGTGCTGCATCTGGCCGGCCTGGACTATGTCGACAGCTCGGGTCTGGCCCTTTTTATCGAGGCCAAAAAACGCCTGGCCGAGGCCGGGCGCACCATCCGCATCGCCGACATCTCACCCCAGGTGGCCAAGATCTTTCACCTCACCCAGCTCGGCGAGCTGTTCGGGCTGCCCGAATAGCCGGGCTCCACGGCAGGAGACATGGCCAGGAAGCAGGATGATCTCGGCGTGCTGGTCGGCCTGGCCGTGGACCTCATGCGCTGCGCCGGCCGGGCGCTTCGCCCCTGGCGACCGGAAAAGCCCTATCTGCGCGCCCGCACCATCAGCCACCTGGCCTGGGTCGGGGCTGATTCCCTGGCCATCGTCAGCGTCATTGCCGCCTGCGTCGGCATCATCCTGTCCCTGCAAGCCGCCATTCAGCTCGAAAAAGTCGGGGCCATGAGCTATGTGGCCAATCTGGTGGGCTTTTCCCTGGTCACCGAACTGGGGCCGCTTTTGACCTGCCTCATCCTCTCGGGCCGGGCCGGCGCGGCTTTTACCGCCGAAATCGCCACCATGCGCATCAGCGAGGAGATCGACGCCCTGGCGGTGATGGGCATCGATCCGGTGCGCTTTCTGGTCTGGCCCAAGTTCGTGGCCATGGCCGTCATGGCCCCCCTGCTCACGCTTTGGGCCGACGCCGTGGGCATTACTGCCGGCGGCATTTTCTCCTCCCTGGCCCTGGGCCTGTCCGGCAAGGTCTATTTCAACCAGATCGCGTATTTCCTGGGCTTCAAGGATCTGCTGTCGGGTCTGGTCAAGAGCGCCGGCTTTGGCGTGGCCATCACGGTCATTTCCTGCTGGCAGGGCTTTCTGGCCCGGGAAGGCGCGGCCGACGTGGGCCGGCGCACCACCGCCGCCGTGGTCCAGTCGATTTTCGTCATGATCCTTTTGGATTTGTTTTTTACCGCCCTCAATTATATCTTCCGGTAAACGCTAAGGAGTCGCCCGTGTCCGGCCGCCTGGAATCCCCCGACATCGCCCTGTCCGACGTCAGCGTCGGCTACGGCGAACGCACCGTGCTTGCCGGCGTCACCACTGTGCTGCCCGGCGGCAAGGTCAGCGTCATCCTGGGCGGATCGGGCTGCGGCAAATCGACGCTGCTGCGCAACATCATCGGCCTTGTCCCCATCCAGGGCGGCCGCATCGTCCTTGGCGGCCACGACATGGCCGAAATCGCTGAAGCCGAGCGGCTAAACGTGCGCCGCCGCATGGGCGTGCTGTTTCAGGACGGGGCGCTGCTGGGGTCCCTGCGCCTGGGCGAGAACATTGCCCTGCCCTTACGGGAACACACGGAACTGACGGATTCGCTCATCGAAGAGATCGTGCGCTTAAAGCTCAAGCTGGTGGGGCTGGCCGACTTCATGGACTATTTCCCCAGCGAACTCTCGGGCGGCATGCGCAAGCGGGCCGGACTGGCCCGGGCCATGGCCCTGGACCCGGCCGTGCTCTTGTGCGACGAGCCGACCTCGGGCCTGGACCCCATCACCGCTGCCGACATGGACCAGCTGATCCTGGAGCTGCGCGCCACCTTCGACATGACCATCGTGGTGGTCACCCACGACCTGGAAAGCCTCTACGCCATCGCCGACCACGTGGTGGTCTTAAGCGCCGGCCGGATGCTCTTCGAGGGGCCGCTCTCCAAGCTGGCCGCCAGCGACGATCCGTTCATCCACCAGTTTCTGGCCCGCCAGCCCAGCCGGGAAAGCCGCATCCTCGGCGGAACCTGGACGTCCATGGTCGACAGCCGGCGCGTAAGCGCCACGGGGAGGGGCTGATATGCTGACGGCCAAGGCCAGCCGTTCGGACTATCTCAAGGCGGCCGGGGCGCTGGCCCTGGGGCTGGTCATTCTCGGCGGCTTCATGGTGGTGCTGGGCGGCAACTGGTTCTGGGTGAAGTACGACCACTACCTGATCCGTTTCACGGCCATCAAGGATTTGAGCCGGGGCCGGCCGGTCAAGTACGCCGGCCTGGACGTGGGCCGGGTCGAGGACATCACCCTGGATGTCAACGATCCCCGCTATATCGGCGTCACCGTGGCGATTCACCAAGGATTTCCGCTTTTTGGCGGGACCGTGGCCCGTATCGCCCAGAAAGGGCTGGTGGGCGACTACTACGTGCTGCTGGAACTGCGCGGCCAGCCCGGGGAGAAGATTGTCCCAGGCGCGGCCATTCCGGCCATCACCACCATGGACGTGCAGGAGTTGGCGGCTAAGGCTGGCGAGATGCTCGACGACATCCGCCCGAAAATAAACGAAATCGCTGAGAACATCAGTCTGCTCTTTACGCCCGAGAACACCGAATCCCTGAAAAAAGCCCTGGAAGGCACGCCCCGGTTGGTGGAAGACCTGCGCCTGGCGGCCAACGACTTTCGCCGCAACTGGGAAGCGCTCTCGGCCAAGGGCGGCAAGGCGGCCGAGACCCTGGACGCGTCGCTTAAGCGCATGGACAAGGTCGTAACCACCGTGGAAGGCGAGTTGACCAAGACCCTGGCCACCTTTCGGACCCAGGCCGAGCACGTCGGCGGGCTGACCAGCGACGTGCGCCAGGGATTTAACTACGATCAGGAACAGCTCGAAGAAATTTTGCGCAACCTCAACCGGACGAGCCGCGAGGTCCGGGAGCTGGCTTCCCGTTTGCGGGAGCGGCCCTGGGAACTCTTGCGGCCGCCATCAGGACCAGCTCGATGAAATGCCTTTCCCTTCTCGGACGTGTGGCCCTGACCGGGCTTTTGGCCGTGTCCCTGGCCGGCTGCTTCGGCAAGCCGCCGCCCGAACAGCGCTATCTGCGCGTGGCCCTGGGCGAAACCCCCTGCCCGGGTTCGGCCAGCCAGCAACACCGGCTGCCCATCGCCTTCAAGCCGCTGAAGACCATGGAAAACCTTGACCGCACATCGGTCATGACGGCCCAGAACAACGTGCTGACCGCCAGCCTGCAGTATTACTGGGAAGGGGCGCCCCAGGACGTTGTCGGCGCCGCCCTGCGCCAGGGACTGGAGTGCCAGTCCTCGGCCGTGACCCCCGTGGACTATCAGCCCCGTGTGGACCGCTCGGCCGTGCTGTCCGGCGAACTCACCGCCTTCAACGTCGACTATACCGACGGTGGCCGGTTCGTGGTGTCCCTGCGGCTCGACCTGTGGAGCAAGGACATGGGCACGCGGTTGTCTTCGGGCGAATTCAACGCCTACGCGCCGCTGACCGACTTCAAGGGATCGACCATCGCCGCCGCCGCGTCCGACGCCCTGGGCCGGGTCGTGCCCAAGGTGGTGGTCTGGATGGATCAGGGGTTGCCCAAGCTCGAGAAGGCCGTGGAGCGGCAATAGCGCTCCAGGACGCGACACGACAACGGCGCGGGAGCGCGTGGCCTCAGGTCGCGCGCTCCCGCGCAGCCAGACCGGAAAGCAGCAGCGAACACATCTGCTCGCCCAGGGCCAAAATCTCCAGCCGATCCCCGGCGCAAGGCTCCAGACGCCCGCTGATGGCCAGCTCCGTGACCCCGTGGACCATGGACCACACGGCCGTGGCCTTGGCTTCGTCATCCACCTCACCAAGGGTTCCCGCCGCCCTGCCCCGGGCCATGGCCCCAAGCAAGGCCTCATAGGCGGCTTGTCCGGCCTGGGCCAGTTCCGGCTGATCGCCGACGCCTGGTTGCTGCTGGCCAAACATCAGCCGGTACATGGCCGGCGCATCCATGCCCAGTTCCATATAGCGCCGACAGGCGACCAGATATTCCCGTTGCGGATCGTGCCCATGGGCGGCGGCCACGGCGACAAGGGTCTCGGCCAACCGGGCGAAGCCACGCGCCGCCAGGGCGGCCAAGAGATCGGCCTTGTCGGCGAAATGCCGGTACGGCGCGGCGTGGCTCACCCCGGTGGCCCGGGCCAGGGCGCGCATGCTAAGCCCGGCCACGCCCTCGGTCTCCAGCAGTTTTTCCCCGGCATCCAAAAGCGCCTGGCGCAAATTTCCATGATGATAGTCGTCTTGGGCCATTGGGTTCCCCTTGGGGCTAAAGCAACAAAAAATGTTGACGCTGTCTACATGAAAAATTATCAGGGACCCGAAGACGAAGGAGGGGTCATGGCCGAAAACTGGCTGGTGCTCGATGCCCTGGGCGCGGCGGGCGAAGTCGGCGAGGCGCTGCGTAAGGCTGTGCAAGGCGAAGCGGCGTCCAGGGGCGTGTCGTGTCGGTTCGTGTCCATCCCGTCGTCAGGCTTGCCGTCGTGCCGGGGTTGTTTTTCCTGTTGGACCAAAACGCCGGGCCAGTGCTGTATGGCCGACGACGGTCTGGGTTTGTCGGCGGCCATTGCTGGCAGCACGTCGCTCGTCCTGCTGACGCCTGTGGTTTTGGGTGGCCATGCGCCGGGGTTGCGGCTGGCCATGGAACGGGCGGTGCTGCCCAATTTGCTGCCTTACTTCTCCAAGGTCGACGGGCGCTCGCGCCATCCCAACCGCTATCCGGCCGTGCCGGCCCTGTACGGCATAGGCCTGACCGTCGAACGCGACCCGGAATCGGCGCAGCTCTTTTGTAGCCTTGTGGCCCGCAACGCGGCCAACATGCGTTCGCCCAGGCACGGGGCGGGTGTGGCATGCCGTGCTGACGGCGAGGCCGGGGCCGCTGCCGTGGTCCGGTCGGTGTTGAGCGATGCTGTACAGCCCGACGCCCGGCCGCGTTTAATCGTGGCGTTGGTTGGTTCGCCCAAGCCGCGCGGCGGGGTCTCGGCGACGCTGGCAAACCATGTGCAGGATTGGCTGACGAGGCATGGGGCGGTGGTGCGGCCGTTTTCCTTGGCGGCCGCCCGGCAGGATGAAGAGGCGTTCGTGGCCCTGGCCGAGGCGCTGGGCGAGGCCGACGCCGCGTATCTGTCGTTTCCGGTCTATGCCGACGCCATCCCCGGCGCGGCAGTGGAGGTACTGGAACGCCTTTGCGCCTATCGCCGCGAGATCGCGCCGGATCGGCCGCAAGCATTTTTCGCCGTGGCCAATTGCGGGTTTCCCGAGCCGGTCAACTGCGACGCGCCGTTGGCCATGTGTCGGTTGTTCGCCCGGCAGGCGGGTTTTGCCTGGCTTGGCGGCGTGGGCGTGGGCGGCGGCGGCATGTACGAGGGCCGGCCGCTTTCGTCTTTTGGCTTCCTGAGCACGACCGCGCGGCGTGCCCTGGAGGCCAAGGCGGCGCTGCTCTTGTCGCCGCCGCCGCCGGATCTGGCCCAGACCGGCGACATTCTGGTCCCCTGCCCCCTGCCGGACCGGGTCTACCAATGGATGGCCGACCGGGGCTGGCAAAAGGCGCTTGCCGGCAAGGACGCCGTCAGGGACGCCCTGGCCCGGCCCTATGCCGTGCCCGGCGCTTCGTCGTAATTCACCGCACCCCGCCTCAATACCGCCCTCCCCTTCACTCATTCGGGGGGTCCGGGGGCCTCAGGCCCCCGGCCGCCGGAGGCATCTTCTCCTACGGCAATCCCCCCGCCATCCTCAGAAACATCTCCCGCACCTCCAGCGGCAGCGGCAGATGTTCGTCGGTGGCGAGCATGGCGTAGGCTTTGCGCAGTTCACGGTCCACGGCGCTTATGGCGGCCAGCCGTCTGGCCGGCGCGCCGGCGGCGGCCAGTTCCTCGGCCAGGGCGAGGATGTGCCGGGCGCGTTGCACCAGGGTGTGGTTGGCCAGCACCTGGCGTTTGCCGGCAGCGGCCAGGGCGGCCAAGGCGGCCGGGTCGGCCAGGGCGGCATTGGCCGTGGCGGCGGCCTGGACGGCGTTGCCACGGGGGTAGGTCAGGACGTCGGTGCCGGGGGTGAAGAGTTCAGTCAGGCCGTTGCCGGTTTCCTCGGTGAGCACGGCCGCGCCGCAGGCCATGGCCTCGAACAGGCGGAAATTGAGCTCGCCGGCCGCGCTTTGGTTGAGCACGATCCGGCTGCGCCCGAAGATGGGAGCGTACGCACCCTGCTTGCAAAAAAGCGGCGCGGCGGCCTTGAAGGCGTCGAGAAACGGCTTGCGCCCAGGGTTGGCCGCGCCGCCGAGGGTGCCGACAAACGACACCGGGATGTCGCGCTCGCCTCCCGAGTCGATGTCCTTGGCCGGATCGCAGAAAAGCGGCAGCCACTGGGCCGGCCGGCCGGTCGCCGCGTTGGTGAACAGCGGCAGATAATCCTTCTGGGCCACCAGCACGGCGTCGAAGGCGGCGCTGTAGGGCACGTGCCAGGGGTGCATGTACTGGTCCACGGAATAGCCGATGACCACCGAGGGCAGGCGCTCGAAGCCGAACACCCAGGGCGGCTGGCAGGCGTCGTACCACAGCACGAGATCGGGCTTGAAGCCTCGCGCAGCCAGGACTTTCAGGAATTTCGAGGCGGTGAGCGGTTCGGTCAGGCGCACGTCGGCGCTTGCCGTGCCGCTTATGGTCAGCACGTCGTGGCCGAGCTTGCGCAAGATGGCGGCAAAGCCCATGTGGTGCAGGGTGACGATGCGCATGGGCGATACGGGCCTCAGGGCCGGGCGCTTGCCAGCCGGCCGGTGAATGTGGGAAACTTGGGGTCGCGGCCGAAAGCCGGACAACCCTCCGCCAAGGACATCGTCATGCGCAGCTCGCTTTTCAAATCCGGGCTTGAAAAAGCCCCTCACCGTTCATTGCTCTACGCCCTGGGCCTGACCAAGGAAGAAATGCGCCGCCCGCTTATCGGCGTCGTCAATTCCGCCAACGAAGTCGTGCCCGGCCACATCCATTTGAACACCATCGCCGAAGCGGTCAAGGCCGGCATCCGTCTGGCCGGCGGCACGCCCATGACCTTCCCGGTCATCGGCGTGTGCGACGGCTTGGCCATGAACCACGCCGGCATGCACTTTTCCCTGGTCAGCCGTGAGATCATCGCCGACTCCATCGAGATCATGGCCAGCGCTCATCCCTTTGACGCCCTGGTGTGCATCCCTAACTGCGACAAGGTCGTGCCCGGGATGCTCATGGCCATGCTGCGGCTCAACATCCCGGCCGTCATCGTCAGCGGCGGGCCGATGCTGGCCGGAACCACCTCCGAGGGCAGCTTCGACCTTATCGACGTGTTCGAGGCCGTGGGCAAGTTCAAGCGCGGGGCCATTAACGAGGATCAGCTGGAAGAGCTGGAGGAAAACGCCTGTCCGGGCTGCGGCTCGTGTTCGGGCATGTTCACGGCCAACTCCATGAACTGCCTGTCCGAGTCCGTGGGCCTGGGGCTTCCCGGCAACGGCACCATCCCGGCCGTGTCGGCCAAACGGGTGCGCCTGGCCAAGACGGCCGGCATGCGGGTCATGGACCTGCTGGAAAAAAACATCCGCCCCCGGGACATCGTCACGGCCAAGAGCATCGAAAACGCCGTGACCATGGACATGGCCCTGGGCTGCTCCACCAACACCGTGCTGCACCTGCCGGCGGTCTTTGCCGAGGCCGGGCTGCCGCTCACCCTGGACATCTTCGACGCCGTCTCGCGCAAGACCCCCAATTTGTGCAAGCTGTCTCCGGCCGGCAAGCACTATCTCGACGACCTGGAGCGGGCCGGCGGCATTCCGGCCGTCATGTCCGAGCTGGCCAAGCGGGGGCTTCTCCATCTCGACGTCATGACCGCCACCGGCAAGACGCTCGGCGAGAACCTCACCGACCTCAAGGCACGGGTCAAAAACTTCGACGTCATCCGGGCCAAGGAGCCTTACGCCAACGAAGGCGGCATCGCCATCCTGCGCGGCAGCCTGGCTCCGGACGGCGCGGTGGTCAAGCAGTCGGCTGTGGCCCCGGCCATGATGCGCCACACCGGCCCGGCCCGGGTGTTCGACAGCGAGGAAGCGGCCAACAAAGCCATTCTCGGCGGCGAGATCAAGGCCGGCGACGTGGTGGTCATCCGCTACGAAGGCCCTCAAGGCGGCCCGGGGATGCGCGAGATGCTCTCGCCCACCTCCAACATCATGGGCATGGGCCTTGGGGAAACCGTGGCCCTTATCACCGACGGCCGGTTCAGCGGCGGCACGCGCGGCGCGGCCATCGGCCACGTCTCTCCGGAGGCGGCCGAGGGCGGCCCCATCGCGCTTATCCGCGACGGCGACAGGATCGAGGTGGACATTCCGGGCCGCAAGCTCGACGTCCTGGTGGACGCGGCCGAACTGGAAGCGCGCCGGGCCTCAGTGGTCGCACCCGAGAAAGTCATCGAATCGCCGCTGTTGCGGCGCTATGCCTCCCTGGTCAAGTCCGCCGCCCAAGGCGCGGTCTACAAGGACCCGGCGGCGAAATAGGCCCCCTGCCCGCCTTATATCCCATCGCCACCGGGGCGACTGCGAGGGAGCATGTGGGACAAGGAAACCGCCCGGCGCTATGACGCCTGGTTCCAGACCGGCCCGGGGGCCTTTGCCCTGGGCCGCGAGATGCGCCTGTTGGAGCGCATGACCGCGGCCTGGCCGCGCCGGGGCCAGCGGCTGCTGGAAATCGGCTGCGGCACGGGCGTCTTTCTGGACGCCCTGCATCAGGCCGGCTTCGACGTCACGGGACTGGACGCCTCGCCCCACATGCTCGAAGAGGCCCGGGTGCGCCTGGGCGCCAAGGCCGATCTGCACCTGGGCGATGCCGGGCATCTGCCCTTTGACGACAAGCAGTTCGATTTCGCGGTGCTGCTCACCGTGCTGGAATTCTGCCCCGACCCCGGGCTGGTGCTGCGCGAGGCCGCCCGGGTGGCCCGCAAGGCCGTGCTGGTGGGGTTTTTGAACCGCGCCTCGTGCTATGGCCTCTCCTGCAAGCTGTGGCCCGGGACCACGGGCAAGCTGTTGCGCCACGCCTGCTGGTTCACGCCCTGGGGCCTGTCGCGGCTGGTGCGCCAAAACCTCGGCCCAAGGCCCCTGCGGATGGGGTCTGTGCTGGTTGGCCCCAAGTCCACCTGGCGCGAGGCCACGCCCTGGCGGCAGCTCAATTCCTGGATGCTGCCCTTGCCGGTTGGGGCCGTGTGCGCCTGCGCCGTGAGCCTTACCCGGGAGCCGGTGGTGACGCCCTTGCCGGCATTTCGGGCCGGGGTCTGCGCCGGCTGCCAGCCCGGCTTTTGACAACGCCGGCTCGCTCATCTAAGCTAGCCTGTCTTTTTGACCTGCGCGAAGAACCTTCCACCCCGGCGGATTTCATGGATAAAATACAGAAAATTAAGGGCTTTGCCGATCTTTTTCCGCCCGATTCCACGGTCTTTTCCTTTATCGAGGAAACCGCCCGACAGGTGTTTTCCCGCTACGGCTACAAGGAACTGCGTGTGCCGGTGCTGGAACGCACCGAACTTTTCTGCCGCTCCATCGGCGAAGAGACCGACGTGGTCCAAAAGGAAATGTACACCTTCCCGGATCGCAAGGGCCGCTCGCTGACGCTGCGCCCCGAAGCCACGGCCGGCGTCATGCGCGCCCTGGTCGAGGATGGCCGCGCTTCCGAGGGGCTGGCCAAGTATTTCGCCTACGGCCCGATGTTCCGCTACGAACGGCCCCAAAAGGGCCGCATGCGCCAGTTCCACCAGATCGACGTGGAGGCCGTAGGCTCGCCCGACGCGCTGCTGGACGCCGAGGTGCTGCTCATGCTGGACCAGTACCTGCGGGCGCTGGGCCTCAAAAATCTCGTCATCGAACTCAATTCGCTCGGCTGCAAGGCCTGCCGCCCAATCTTTCTCGATACCCTGCGCGAATTCCTCAAAGGCATGCACAAGGAGCAGCTCTGCGAGGACTGCATGCGCCGCAAGCTCAGCAACCCCCTGCGGGTGCTCGACTGCAAGGTGCCCCAGTGCAAGGAATTCACCGCCGACGCGCCCAAAATCACCGACCACCTCTGCCCGGATTGCGCCGACCACTTCGCCGCCGTGCGCCGGGTGCTCGACGGCGCGGGACTGGCCTATACGCTCAATCCCCGCCTGGTGCGCGGCCTGGATTACTACGTGCGCACCACTTTCGAGATCGTCTCCGGCGACATCGGCTCCCAGTCGTCGGTGGCCGGCGGCGGCCGCTACGACGGGCTGGTTCACTCCATCGGCGGCCCGGACGTGCCGGGCGTGGGCTTTGCCTGCGGCATGGAGCGCCTGGCCCTTCTCATCGACAAAAAGGCCGAGCCGGCCCCGGATTTCGCCCTGGTGGTCCTGGACGCCATTGGCCTGGAACGCGGCCTGCTCCTGGCCCAGGAGTTGCGCGCCGCCGGCTTTTCTGGCGAAGCGCCCTACGCCGCCAAGAGCGCCAAAAGCCAGATGCGCGCCGCCGACAAATCCGGCGCGGCCTTTTGCCTGGTGCTGGGTTCCGATGAACTGGCCGCCGGCACGGTGGTGGTCAAGAACATGCGGGCCGGCGGCCAGGAAACGGTCAGCCAGGACATCCTCCCCGCCCACCTGCGGGCGCGGCTGGTCGCCGGGCAGGAAGATTAGAAGATTGGGGCTCTGCCCCAAGCCCCGCCGGGGGGATCATCCCCCCGGACCCCCGAAAGGGGCTACCGCAGTCTTGGGACAAGCGACAACCTATTGAAAGTTTTTGAAAAGGGGTGTGGGGAAAAACTTTTATCAAAAAGTTTTTCCCCACATTAAAAAAGGATCACACGATATGAGCGAGACCACGGCCCTGGACACCATGGGCGATTGGCGGCGCAGCCACGATTGCGGCGCGTTGACGGCTTCCGACGTCGGCAGCGAAGTCTGCCTCATGGGCTGGGCCCAGTTCCGCCGCGACCACGGCGGGCTCATTTTCATCGACCTGCGCGACCGGGGCGGCCTCACCCAGGTGGTCTTTTGCCCCGAGGCCAGCCAGGCCGAGCTGGAGCGCGCCCATGTGCTGCGCACGGAATACGTCCTGGCCGTCAAGGGCCGGGTGCGCGCCCGCCCCGAGGGCATGGCCAATCCCAATATGCCCACCGGCGAGATCGAGGTGGAAGTCCACGAGTTCAAGCTCCTCAACACCGCCGCCACGCCGCCCTTCCCCATCGAGGATCGCATCGACGCCTCCGAGATGCTGCGGCTCAAGTACCGCTACCTTGACCTGCGCCGGCCCAAGCTCGCGGCCAACTTCATCCTGCGCAACAAGGCCGTCCAGAGCATCCGCCGCTACCTCGACGAGCTGGGGTTCCTGGAAGTCGAAACCCCAGTGCTCACCAAGTCCACCCCCGAGGGCGCGCGCGATTTTCTCGTGCCCAGCCGGGTCAACAACGGCTCCTTCTACGCCCTGCCCCAGTCGCCCCAGCTGTTCAAGCAGCTGCTCATGATGGCCGGTTTCGACCGCTACTATCAGGTCGTCAAATGCTTTCGCGACGAGGACTTGCGCGCCGACCGCCAGCCCGAGTTCACCCAGGTGGACATCGAGATGAGCTTCGTCGACGAGGAGCAGGTCATGGGCATGGCCGAGACCATGGTTAAGACCATGTTCCGCGAGGCCGCCGGCGTCGTGCTGCCCGAAGTCTTCCCGCGCATGCCCTTTGCCGAGGCCATCCGCGACTACGGCCTGGACAAGCCCGACATCCGCTTTGGCCTGAAACTCGTGGACGTCACCTCTATCGTGAAAAACTCCGGTTTCCAGGTCTTTGCCAAGGCCGAGCTGGTCAAGGGCATCCGCGTGCCCGGCGGCGCGGCCCTGTCGCGCAAGGAGATCGACGACTTCACCGAGTTCGTCAAAATCTACGGAGCCAAGGGTCTGGCCTGGATCAAGATCAAGGAAGACGAGTGGCAGTCGCCCTTTGCCAAATTCTTGAGCGACGAAGAGAAAAAGGGCCTCACCGACGCCTTTGGCCTCGAAGTCGGCGACATCGTCTTCTTCCAGGCCGGTGCGTCGGACATGGTCAACAACGCCCTGGGCTATCTGCGCCTCCAGCTTGGCGAACGCTTCGAGATGATCCCCGAGGGCAGCTTCGCCCCGGTGTGGATCACCGATTTCCCGCTGCTGGAATACGATCCCGAGGCCAAGCGCTGGGCGGCCCGCCACCATCCCTTCACCTCGCCCCAGCCCGGCCAGCTCGGAACCCTGGAGTCCGCTCCCGGCGAAGCCCTGGCCCGGGCCTACGACCTGGTCCTTAACGGCAGCGAGATCGGCGGCGGCTCTATCCGCATCCACGACCGCGAGACCCAGCGGGCCATGTTCGCCGTGCTGGGCATTGATGCCCAGGAGGCCGAGGACAAGTTCGGCTTCCTGCTGCGCGCCCTGGAGTACGGCGCGCCGCCCCACGGCGGCATTGCCTTTGGCCTGGACCGCCTTATCATGATCCTGGCCGGGGCCAAGTCCATTCGCGACGTCATCGCCTTCCCCAAGACCCAGAAGGCCTTGTGCCTCATGACCGAAGCCCCGGGCGAGGTGTCCACCAACCAGTTGCGCGAACTGGGCATCAAACTGCGCACGCGCGACAAGGATAAGGAACAATCCTGACCCATGCCCCTTGAAATACTGAAATATCCGCATCCTGTGCTGGCGAAAAAGGCCGAGCCGGTGGCCGAGATCACGGACGCAATCCGGGAACTCGCCGCCGGCATGGCCGAAGCCATGTACGCCAACCAGGGCATCGGCCTGGCCGCGCCCCAGGTCGGCGCGTCCATTCGCCTCATCGTCATCGACCTGTCCGGCCCGGACAAGCGCGAAGCGCTCATGACCCTGGTCAACCCCGTCATCACCGCCGCCTCGGGCGAGCAGGAAGACGAGGAAGGCTGCCTGTCCGTGCGCAGCTACCGCACCAAGGTGCGCCGGGCGGCCAACGTCACGGTCACGGCCCTGGATCTGGCCGGTCAGCCCCTGACTATCGAGGCCGACGAGCTTTTGGCCGTGTGCCTCCAGCACGAGGTCGACCATCTGGACGGGGTGCTGTTTATCGACCGCATCAGCCGTCTCAAACGCGCCATGTACGACAAGCGGGTGAAACGATGGGCACAGACGCCCCCAGCCGAGAAGACAAACTCGTAGCGGTCTTCATGGGCACGCCGGAGTTCGCGGCCACGGTGCTCGAGCATGTGCTGGGCAGCCAGGACGTGACCGTGGCCGCCGTCTACACCCAGCCCGACCGGCCCTGCGGCCGGGGCAAGAAGTGCTTGCTCGGGCCGGTCAAGAAGCTCGCCCTGGAGCGCGGCCTGCCCATCCACCAGCCCGAGTCCTTCAAGGACCCGGCCGAGGTGGCCACCCTTGCCGCCTACAAGCCCGACGTGCTGCTGGTGGCCGCCTACGGCATGATCCTGCCCCAGGCCGTCCTTGACGTGCCGGCGCTGATGCCGCTCAACGTCCACGCCTCGCTGCTGCCCGCCTGGCGCGGCGCGGCCCCCATCGAGCGCTCCATCGCCGCCGGCGAGACATTGACCGGCGTCACCATCATGCGCATGGCCCTGGCCCTGGACGCCGGCCCCATGGTCATGCAGCGCACCCTGGCCGTGGGCATAAACGACACCGCCGGGACCATTCGGGCCGAACTGGCCGACCTTGGCGGGCGCGTGCTGACGCACTGCTTAAAGCGCCTGCGTCAGGGCGGCGTGCCCCTGGTCGAGCAGGACGCCACGCGCGTGACCTACGCCAAGAAAATCGACAAGGCCGAGGCCTTGATCGACTGGAACCGGCCCGCCGCCGAGGTCCACAACCATATCCGGTCCATGACCCCCAATCCCGGGGCCTTTTTCTTCTGGAAGCCGGCCGCCGACAAGCCGGCCCTGCGCATCATCGCCCAGCCCGGCAAGGTCGGCTGTCCCCTGCCGTCCGGAGCCAAGCCCGGCGACATCCTGGGACTCATGGACTGCCAGATCGGCATCGCCTGCGCCGACGCCGTCTACCTCGTGCCGGCAGTCATCCCGGCCGGCAAACGGCCCATGAACGCCCAGGCCTTCTCTTGCGGCTACCTCGGCAAATGCGACGAAGACGCCATGGCCGTGTGCGGCCCGCCTGGTGAGTAATATTTAGAATAAGTTATTGATGGAATTGGAATAAGCGAGAAGATGAAGATGCCTCCGGCGGCCGGGGGCCTGAGGCCCCCGGACCCCCCAAATGGGGAAAAGGGGGGTAGGAGCATTGTGGAACGGAGCGAACCGTCGAGAAAACGGCTTTTCATTGGCCTTTTGTGCGGCACGGGACTGGCCGTGTGCGCCGTGCTGGCCTTTGTCTGGGCCGTGCCGTCCATCGGCCTGGCCAACATCCATCCCCTGGCCCCCTGGCTGCTCGGGCTGGTTTGCGCCGCCGCCATCGTCCTGGTGCTGTGGGCCACCCTGGGGCTGGCCGCCAGCGTCGCCCTGGGCCGGCCGTTTCTGGGGTCCGACCACCTGCGCGGCGTCATGGCCCGGGTGTTTTTGCCGCTCATGACCATTTTCGCCCGGCTGTTCCACATCTCCAAAAGCCGGGTCCGGGCGTCATTTATCAAGGTCAACAACGAAATCGTGGCCGCCCGGGCCGGCCGTTATGACGCCGGGCAGGTGCTGGTGCTTCTCCCCCACTGCCTGCAATCCTCGCGCTGCGCCAGACGGCTCACCTACGACATCAACAACTGCAAACGCTGCGGCCAGTGTCCGGTGGACGGCCTTATCGCCCTGTCCGAGGCCTACGGCGTCCATATCGCCATCGCCACCGGCGGCACCATCGCCCGGCGCATCGTGGTGCAAAAGCGCCCGAAACTCATCGTGGCCGTGGCCTGCGAACGCGACCTGACCAGCGGCATCCAGGACACCTACCCCATCCCGGTCTACGGCGTGCTCAACGACCGGCCAAACGGCCCCTGCCTGGACACCCAGGTCGCCCTGCCCCATCTGGAGGCCGCCTTGCGCTTTTTCCTGGCCGGCGCGGAAGAAAAACCGCCCCTTTTCGAGGCTTTTCCCGGTTTGTCGCGTTTCGTGCCCGCCGGCGGTGCCCGATGACCCCGCCGCGCCCGCCCCGGGGGCCGCGTCCGCCGCGTCCCCATCGGCCCTCGCCCGCCGCCCGGCCGGGCCAGACTTTCCACGATGGTCAGCCCGGCCAACCGAGCCACCCGGGCGCCTTGCCGCCGGCCCGGCGCATTGCCCTCACCGTCCTTGGCCGGGTGCTGCCCAGCCCCAAATCCCCGGGACAGGACGTCCAGGCCGCCCTGGACGTGGCCCTGGCCGATTCCACCCTGGACCCTCGCGACCGGGGCCTGGCCACGGAGCTGGTCTACGGCTATCTGCGCCTGTGCGGCCGTTTGGACTACATTTTGGCCCAGTTCCTGAAAAACCCGACCGCCGTGCCCCTGGCCGTGCGCCGGATTCTTGGGCTGGCCGCCTACGAGATTCTCCACTGCGCCAAGGTGCCGGCCTACGCCTCGGTGGACTGGGCCGTTTCCGCCGTGCGCAAGGCCGGCGGCAAGGGCCTTTCCGGCATGGCCAACGCCGTGCTGCGCCGGGTGGCCGCCGATCCCGGCGCGTTCGAGGAGCCGGGCTTCTACCGCCGCGACCGGCCCTCGGAAGCCGTGTATTTGAGCCGGGCCTTCTCCTGCCCGGAATGGATCGTGTCCCTGTGGCTCGGCGCTTGCGGCCCGGACGAAACCCGTCAGCATCTGGCCGCCCAGGCCGAACCCGCGCCCCTGGGGCTTCGGGTCAACGGCGCCCGGCCCGAGGCCCAGGCCTTGTTCAACGCCCTGGCCGCCCTGCCCGGTGCGCTGTACGCCGTTTTCCCGACCATCGCCGTGCCCACCGGTACGGACTTCGCCGCCGCCGGCCTCAATTTGCCCGAGCTGCTGGCGTCCGGCGCGCTGTCGCGCCAGTCCGCCGCCGCCCAGGACGTGCTCTACCGTCTGGACCTGCCCGAGTGGCCGGAGCCGATCTTCGACGCCTGCGCCGGACGCGGCGGCAAGACCCTGCTCATCGCCGAAGCCGGCAAGCGCGTGTTTGCCGCCGACATGCACGCCGCGCGTCTGGCCGGTCTGCCCCGCGAGGCCGCCCGCCTGGGCCTGCCGCCCATCCCGGCCTTTCGCGCCTCGGCCACCAGGATGGCCTTGGGCGCTCCGGTCGGAACCATCCTGCTCGACGCGCCCTGCTCCGGCCTGGGCGTGCTCTCGCGCCGTCCCGACGCCAAATGGCGTCGCCAGCCCGAGGACTTGGCCGGACTCACCCGCCTGCAAGGGGCCATGCTGGAGGCCGCCTACGCCAACCTCGCCCCAGGGGGACGGCTGGTCTACATCACCTGCACCGTCAATCCGGCCGAGAACGAAAAGGCCATTGACCGCCTGGGCAGCCGCCGCCACGATCTGATTCTCGATGTCGAGGCCTCGGCCGTTCCGGACCCCGTCCTTGGCGAGACCTTCTACGGCGCGGTGCTGCGAAAACCCGGCTAGCGTCGCATCCCTTAAAAAATACGATAGTATTTTTTAAGAAAAAAATTGGTTTTAGCTCGTTGACTACAAAACACCATATGCGCTTTTTGCGGACGCGACACTAGGTCGTCGGCCGTTTCTTCCCGGCCCGTTTGCGGTCACCGCGATTCGTGGTAGGCAGTCCTAAAAGGCAGGGAAAGCTTCTTCCCGCCGCAGGAGGGTCCATGACCAGCCAAGCGCCGCAGCTTTTCACGCCCTTGGCCATCCGGGACGTGACGCTTCGCAACCGCATCGTGGTTTCGCCCATGTGCCAGTACAGTTGCCGGGACGGGCTGGCCAACGATTGGCATCTTGTACATCTGGGCAGCCGGGCCGCTGGCGGCGCGGGCCTGGTGTTCGTCGAGGCCACGGCGGTCATGCCCGAGGGCCGCATTTCCCCGGCCGACTTGGGCCTTTGGAGCGACGCCCACACCGCCGGCCTGGCCCCGGTGGCCGCCTTCATCCGCCGCCTGGGGGCCGTGCCTGGCATCCAGCTGGCCCATGCCGGGCGCAAGGCCAGTTGCCGGCCGCCCTGGGAAGGCCGGTCCAAGATCAGGCCGTCCGAAGAAGGCGGCTGGTCCTGCCAGGCCCCAAGTCCCCTGCCCTTCGCTCCGGACGAACCCGCGCCCCAGGCTCTGGACGCGGCCGGCATCGAGGCCGTCAAGGCAGCTTTCGTCCAGGCGGCCCGCCGGGCCGTGGCCGCCGGCTTCGCCGTGGTCGAGCTCCACGCCGCCCACGGCTACCTCCTGCACCAGTTCCTCTCACCCCTGAGCAATGTCCGCGACGACGCCTACGGCGGAGACCTTCCCGGCCGTATGCGTCTGGCTCTGGAAACGGCTTCGACCATCCGCGAAGTCATCCCCGGCGGCATGCCGTTATTCACGCGGATTTCGGCCACGGACTGGATGCCAGGCGGCTGGGATCTGGAACAGTCGGTGGCCCTGGCCCGGGAGCTGGCTGCCCGGGGCGTGGATCTCATCGACGTCAGCAGCGGCGGGCTGGTCCCCGACGCCGTCATTCCGGCCGCTCCGGGCTATCAGGTCCCCTTTGCCGCCGCTGTCCGGGAGCGCGTCGGCGTGGCGACCAGCGCCGTGGGACTCATCACCGAACCGGCCCAGGCCGAAGCCGTCATCGCCTCGGGCCAAGCCGATCTGGTGCAACTCGGCCGAGCCATGCTCCATGACCCCTACTGGGCCCTGCACGCCGCCCAAACCCTGGGTGCCCAGCCCGACTGGCCCTTGCCGTATGGCTACGCCTTTCACCGCCGATAGGCGGGGTGTGAAGAGGGTAATAGGCCTCCGGCGGCCGGAGGCCTGAGGCCCCTGGACCCCCCAAATAACAAGGGCCGGGCAGCCAACGGCTGCCCGGCCCTTGTTATTTGGGGCGCAGGGGCGCTAGCGGCCCAGGGCCTTGGGCTTGGCCGTGCCGCGCGCTTCGGTTTCCATGTCTTCCATGAGCCGGCGCAGCGCCGCCGCCTCGCCGTCGAGATCGGCTACGGCTTGCCCGGCCTCGGCCATGGACGTGCTGGTCTCGGCCGAAATGACGTTGATTTCCTCGATGGAACGGCTGATCTCCTCAGTTGCCGAGGATTGTTCCTCGGTTGCCGTGGCGATGGCCCGCACCTGATCCGAGGCGGAATCCACCATGCCGACGATTTCGCCCAGGGCCTCGCCGGATTCACGCGCCTTGTCGGTGGCCTCGCCGATGACGGCCACGGCCCGCTCCACATTGCCGATGTTGCGGCTGGTCCCTTGCTGGATGCCGTTTATGGCCGCGCCGACTTCCTTGGTGGCGGTCATGGTCTTTTCGGCCAGCTTGCGCACTTCGTCGGCCACCACGGCGAAGCCGCGACCGGCCTCGCCGGCCCGGGCGGCTTCAATGGCCGCATTGAGGGCCAAAAGGTTGGTTTGGTCGGCGATGTCGTTGATGACGCCGATGATATGCCCGATGGCCGTGGCCTGCTCGCCAAGACTGCCCATGTCGGCCTTGAGCGTCAGCGCCTGCTGCCGCACGGCTTCGATGCGGGCCATGGCCTGACTGACGATCTCCGCGCCCCGGTCGGCCTGGGACCGGGCCCCGTCGGTGGTGCCGGCGGCCTTGGAGGCGTTCTGGGCCACTTCCAGCACCGTGGCGTTCATTTCTTCCATGGCCGTGGCCGTCTCGGCCACCCGGCGGGTCTGGATCTCCGACCCCTGGCGCGACTGGTCGATCTGGGCGCGCAGTCGCGTGGCCGCCTCGGTGACGCCGGAAACCACCGAACCCATCTGGGCCACGGCGTGGAGGATGCCTTCCCTTCGGGCCGCCTCGCCCTGGCGGCGGGCTTCCTCGGCCGCTTCCATGGCTGCCTTGGCCCGTTCGGACTCCTGCCTGGCGGTGTCGGTGGCCGCCTCGGCCTCGGTGATCTTGTCGCGAAGCGTGCCCACCATGCGCCGCAGCGAATCGGCCAGATCGCCCGCCTCGTCGCGGCTGGACACGCTGAGGGTTTCATTGAGCCGTCCCGCCGCCACGGCCCCGGAAAAGGCGGCCAGGGCCAGGATCGGCTTAGTAAAGGCCTTGGAAGCCAGATAGCCCAGGAGGCCAAGGGCCACCACAACGGCCAGGGCGCTGAGGCCGGCGTTGCGGTTGACCGCCGCCAGCGAGGCGGCGAGCATTCCCATATCCTTGCCGACAAAGGCGATGCCCATGGGTTTGCCGGCGGCGTCGGCCAGGGGCCAGTAGGCCGCAATGTAGGGCTTGTCGAAAAGGGTCAGGCGCTTGATGACGACCTTGCCCTGCCCCAGCACGCCCGAGACGACGTCCTGGTCGGTGATGGAGGTGCCGATGACCCGGCCGGAGGCGTTGGTGATGGTGGAGGACACGCGTATTGGCCCGGAAAAGAGCGTGGCTTCCACGCCCAGCATGGTCTTGAGGCTGTCCACCAGGGCGTTTTTGGCGGCCAGATCGGCCCCGACGGCCACGCAGCCGATGACCGCGCCGTCCTTGCGCACCGGGGCCGTGGCCATAAGGGGCAGGCGGTTGCCCGAAACCGTCGTGAACCCGAGGGTTTCGCGACCGGCGGCATTGTCGGCCAGGCGTTCCTTGAGGGCCGTGACCGCGTCGGCCGACTCGCCGGCCGCCGCCAGCACCGTGCCGGCGGTGTCGGCAAAGACCACGAAGCCGGCCTGCCCCACGCCCACGAGATCCTGGCCCAGGCGCGACAGCAGTGCCTTGTCCGGGCCGGACACGCCATTGATGACGTTTGGCCGTACGGCCTGGCCCCGGGCCAGATGGGAAAACTGGGTGCGTAGCGATTCCAGCCGGTCCGCGCCCACGCGCTGGAAGGCCTGGATGTTGTCGTCGTACTCCTTGGAAAAGCCGGTTTCAAAGGCAAAGCGGCCGGCCACGACAATGGCGAGACTGGAGATGATGACCGAGGAAACGACGAGGACGATGATTTTGAGGGTAATGCCGATGCGCATGGTTGGCTCCTTGGCGGAAAACTGCTCGCCGGACCTGTCGCCGAGAGTGGGCGTGGAAAGCGTGATACGTCGCTACGTATAGGCGACACTATTCAGTAAGGCAAATGTAACACGTCGTTGTCGCCATAGCAACACGCCGGCATTATTGAAACGGGGTATCAACGTGACGCGCAACGCCTCCCCTCAGGCATGTCGCCGAGGTCCGAGTGCGACGCTGGGAGGTAACGGTGTGGACGTGACCGAAATGGCCTTGCCGGGCTCCGGCGTGGCGTGCCCTAGCGTTGCGATCTTGGCGGTTCGCGGCGGAATGTCCGGCAATAGGGTGGCTTAATGGGCGAGCTTGAGCACGACCACGCCGGAAATGATGAGTCCCACGCCGGCGAAGCGCCCGAAAGTGGCCGGGTCGCCGTACAGCAGCAGGCCGCAGGCAAAGGCCCCGGCCGCGCCGATGCCGGTCCAGACGGCATAGGCCGTGCCGATGGAGATTTCGCGCTGGGCCAGATACAAAAGCGCCATACTGGCGGCCATGCACAGGGTGGCGATGAGCCAGCCGGCCAGTCCGCGCCCGGGCGTTTCGGCCATTTTGAGCCCGATGGGCCAGCCCGCCTCGAACAGTCCGCCAACGATCAAATAGGTCCAGGCCATGCTCGTTGTCATGCGTGCCTCCGGGCCGGCGGCAATACCCGTCCCTTCTGGGATTGTCCAGAGGTCTTGGGCCTGGTTTTCGCCGCGAACCTGCCTGGACTGCGTTTCATCCGCCCTGACGTCCCTGGGCGCGTTTGCCGGCTTCCCAGACGAGGCGGCCGACGCGGCGGCCGAGGTCGGCCTGGCGGGCGCGCAGCAGGGCCTCGGCCGCTTCGGAGTTGCCCTGGGTCGTGAGCAGCGAGGCGGATTCCAGGTCGCGCAGATGCCGGGCGCATTCCTTGACCAGGCTCGTGAGGTCGATGGACTCGATCTCCGACGGCACCCGCACCGAGCGAACCTTGTTTGGCATGGCCCCCTCCCTTTGGCCTAGGGAAATCGGAAAACGGACCGCCTGTCAACGCAACTCGCAGCCCTGCTTGCCCCTTGAGGGAATCGGCAACCTCGGGTAGCGTCCGGCCCGATACCGCGTCCATGCCGTGCATGGCGCGAAAGGGGGAAGCCATGGCTCTGACTCGGGGCGACAAGATGATCATCGCGGGGGCGGCGGCCCTGGCCGTCACCGTGGTGCTCGGCTTGGCCGTTGTGAAAAAGCCGTATCTCTTCGGACTCGGCGAAAAGCCCGCCCCGGCCGACATTCCCCCGGCTCCGGCCGCTGCCGCGCCCGAAGTCCCGGCCGGCCCGCCGCCCATCACCGCGCCGCCGGCGGCCATCGCCAAACAGGCGGCCGACGCCGCCGCGCCGGCTCCGGCCGCCGCGCCCATGCCTGCCCCGACGCCGTCCCCAGCCGCCGTGCCCGCCACGCCGACGCCTGTACCAGCCGCTCCGGCCGCCCCCCCGGCCAAGACCCCGCCGCCCCAGGTCGCCGGCGACGAGAGCCTGGAAAAGATGTTCGAGGAACTGGCCGGCGAATCCGGCGGCAACAAAACCGGCAAACCCGGCGCGCCCAAGGCCGAGGCCAAACCCGCCGCGCCTGTTCCGGCTGTCCCGGCCGCGCCGGTGGCCACCACCCCGGCCGAGGCCATCAAGGCCGAAGCCCTGCCCGAACCCCAAGCCGCGCCGGCCCCGGGCCACGCCCCTGCCCCGGGCCACGCCCCTGCCCCGGCCAAGACTGATCCCAAGGCCGAGGCCAAGGCGAAAGCCGAACAAGCCAAAGCCGAGGCCAAGGCCAAAGCCGAGCAGGCCAAGGCGGAAGCCAAAGCCAAGGCGGAACAAGCCAAGGCCGAAGCCAAGGCCACCCCCGCGCCCAAGCCCGTCGCCCCGGCTGCCCCGACGGCCCCGGCCGCCGCCAGGCCGGTTGCCGGCGGCGGCAACGTCATCCGGGTGATTGCCGAGGAAAAACCCGGCGAATACGTGCTGGTCATCCAAACCAACAAGCCGCCGGCGAATTTCTCGCGCATGTTCATGACCGACCCGCCCCGGCTGGTCCTGGATATCGATGGGGCCTGGAACTACAACGGTCCGCTGTCCAGCTCCACGGGCGACGCGTTTATCCGGCAGATCCGGGTGGGCAAGCACGCCGACAAGTTCCGCGTGGTGCTCGACATGGCCCCGGACGCCACCACGCGCCTTCGCGGCGCGCCCACGGCCGAACGCGTGCCCGAGGGCGTGGCCTTGCGCATCCCCAAATAGGCCGATGTTCATGGCCCGAGGTCCGATTTCGTGAAACGCTTCCTTTCCCTGACCGGCCGGACGGTCAAATGGCTCCTCATCGCCGTGCTGGCCGTCGAGGTGTTGTCCTTTGCCGTCATCACCACCAGCAACTGGATCATCTACGGCAATCTGCGCGAAGGCCCCAAGGCCGTCTACGACCCGTATACGCTGTTTCTCATGGAAAACGGCGTGTGGCCCACGGCCAATTGCGAAGTGGTCCCCAACCACCCGGAACTGTCGCGCACCATCTGGTTTTTCGGCGGCTCCACCATGCGGGCCAGCTCCGCCCCCTATGAGCGCTCCATTCCGTCCCTGGTGGCCAAGGCCTTAAACGAACGTGACAAGCCCTGCGTATTCAACTGCATGAACTTTGGCGTCAATTCCTTCAACTCGCTGTTGGAGATCAAATATCTGCAAAAGCAGTTCCTGGAATACATCATCCGGCCCAACCTCGTGGTCTTCTACGACGGGGCCAACGACGCCAACTACTTCGCCGTGCAAAAGGACCCCTACGCCCACGAAGGCAAGGAACGTGCCCAGGGCGTCATCGAAAGCTACTACAAGTCGGGCGTGGGCCTTTTAAAGCCCCTTAACGCCGCCTACTTCGCCTCGTTCACCCGCGAGCTGGTGCAAAAATTCCTGTATACGGCCACGCCGCTGGACCCCAACTCCCCGGAGCTGGCCAAATTCATCGAACAGGTCGTGGCCCGCTACGATTTCGCCGAACGCCTCTCGGCCTGCTACGGGGCGAAATTCCTGCTTTTTCTCCAGCCGCTCTACTGGGTTGAAACCGCGCCGCCGGCCGATACGACCGTGGCCGCCAAGGAGCAGGAACTCATCCTTGGCCGCAAGACGTTTCCCCACGTGCGCGGCAACTTCAACACCGTCTACGCCGCTCTGGAAAAGGCCCTGGCCGGCAAGCCCTATTTCGTCAATCTGCGCGACGCCCTCAACGGACGCGCCGCCCCGGCCTACACCGCCGACGGCGTTCACAATACGGATACCGGACGCGAAGGCATCGTGGCCGCCATGCTGCCCCACATCCGCGACCGGCTCCCCTGCAACCTCGCCCCCGAACCCGGAGGTCACCAATGAATCGTTTCGCCGCCGCCGTCCTGGCCGGCGCGCTCCTCCTGGCCGCCGCCCCGGCCGCCCAGGCCCAAGCCCTCAAGGAACGCTCCCTGTCCGATCCCCCGCCCAAAACACAGACCGCGCCGCCGCCCCCGGCCCAGCAAGGCGCGCCCGCCGGCCAGACGCCGCCCGTGCCGACCAGCGTCGGCGTCCAGCCCGCCCCAACCCCGGCGGCCCAGCCCCAGCAAGGCGCGACGGCCTACCAGCCGCAACCCGCCCAACCCGCGCCGGGCCAGCCGGGCGCGCCGCAGTACGCGCCCCAGCAGCCGTATCAGTCGGGCCAACCGTATCAGTCGGGCCAGCCTTACCAGCCGGCTCCGGCCGCCGCGCCCGGCTACCAGGGTGCGCCCCAAGGCCAATACGCGCCGCCGCCCGCCTCGGGCGAACCGGCCGGCGGCACCATGGTCAACGGCCAGCCCATCGGCACGGTGGCCCCGCCGCCGCCTCCGCCGCCGGCCAAGCCCGGTCCCTACAACCGCGACGAAGTCAACCGCGAAGTCATGGGCTTTTTCGAAGGCGGCTCCCGAGGCTTGGCCGAACTGGTGGCCCGGGCCTTTAAAGACCTCGGCCAGCCCGTGGGCTTCATCAAGGGCAACGAAGGCGGCGGCGCGCTGGTGGTCGGCTTCCGCTACGGCGTGGGCACGCTCTACCTCAAAGGCCAACCGCCCGTGCCGGTCTACTGGCAAAGCCCGTCGGTCGGCCTTGACCTGGGCGTCAACGCCGGCAAGGTGTTCACCCTGGTCTACGGCATGAACCGGCCGGACCAGATCTTCCAGCGCTTCCCGGGCGTGGACGGCAGCGCCTACGTGCTGGGCGGCTTCGGCATGAACTACCAGCGCGTCGGCGACATCACCCTGGCTCCCATCCGGGTGGGCGTGGGCCTGCGCCTGGGCGCCAACGTCGGCTACCAAAGCTACACGCGGGAACAGACGATCAACCCCTTTTAAAGGCAGGGGAGGAAACCCCTTTTTGAAAAAAGGGGTTTCCTCCCCCGCGCCCGCTGCTTCCCCAAAAACTTTCCATGGGGGTGAAGGGGTGCGCAACGGAAGACGGCGGCTGTCCGGGAGGACAGCCGCCGTCTTGGCTGGGGGGTCTGGGGGCCTCAGGCCCCCAGCCGCCGGAGGCATCTTCTCTTCCCTCTTCCCATTACCCCTGCACAAAACGCGGCTGCATCATGTTTTCGGGCAGCAGCAGTTCGTCGAGCTGTTCTTGGGTGAGCACGCCCTTGCGCAGCACCAGTTCGTAGACGGATTCGCCGGTCTCCATGGCCTCCTTGGCCAGGGCGGCGCTCATTTCGTAGCCGATGACCGGATTGAGCGCCGTGACCAGGCCGATGCTGCGGGCGACCAGGCTGCGGCAGTGGTCGCGGTTGGCCGTGATGCCGTCCACGCAGCGGTCGCGCAGCACCCGGCAGGTCCGGGACAGGCGGGCGATGCCGGTGAACAGGCAGTGGGCGATGACCGGTTCCATGACGTTGAGTTCGAGCTGGCCGCTCTCGGCGGCCATGGTGATGGTGACGTCCTTGCCGATGATGTCGAAGGCCACCTGGTTCATGACTTCCGGGATGACCGGATTGACCTTGCCGGGCATGATGGAGGAGCCGGGCTGCATGCGCGGCAGATTGATCTCGCCAAGGCCGGTGCGCGGCCCGGACGAGAGCAGGCGCAGGTCGTTGCAGATTTTGGAGAGCTTGACCGCGATGCGCTTGAGCACGCCCGAGAGCTGCACGTAGGCCCCGGTATCCCAGGTGGCCTCGATGAGGTTGGGCGAGGTGACGAGATTAAGGCCGGTCAGCTCGCGCAGGGCCTCGGTGGACAGCCGGCTGTAGCCCGGGCGGGAGTTGATGCCGGTGCCGATGGCCGTGGCCCCGAGGTTGATTTCGAGCAAAAGCGACCGGGCTTCCTGGAGCCGGCAGACGTCCTCGCCGATGGTGGTGGCGTAGGCGGAAAATTCCTGTCCCAGGGTCATGGGCACGGCGTCCTGGAGCTGGGTGCGGCCCATCTTGATGACGTCGGCGAACTCCTCGCCCTTGGCCGCGAAACCGGCGAGCAGGTATTCCAGGGACTGGGCCAGGCCGCCCAGGGTCTGGTGCAGGGCCAGGCGGAAGGCGGTGGGATAGACGTCGTTGGTGGACTGGGAGCAGTTGACGTGGTTGTTGGGGTGGCAGTGGGCGTAATCGCCCTTGGGATGGCCCATAAGCTCCAGGGCGCGGTTGGCGATGACCTCGTTGGCGTTCATGTTGGTGGAGGTGCCGGCCCCGCCCTGGATGCAGTCCACCGGGAACTGGTCGAGGAGGCCTCCGGCGATGAGGTCGTCGCAGGCCCGGCAGATGGCCTGGCCGATGGGGGCGGGGATGGCCCCGAGCTCCATGTTGGCCAGGGCGGCGGCCTTTTTGACGTAGCCCAGGGCGGCGATGAGTTCCGGGCAGCTGGATATGGGCTGGCCGCTTATGGGGAAGTTGTCCACGGCGCGCAGGGTCTGGATGCCGTAGTAGACGTCGTTGGCAATGGTCATCTCGCCCAAGAAATCATGCTCGATCCGTGCCGGCATCCTGTTCTCCTTGCCGCCGAGCGGCGATCCATCGTGGCGTCTCGCCCATCATACACACTTTGTTCCGGCACGACACGAGTCGGGGGTCCGGGGGCCTGAGGCCCCCGGCGGGGCTCGGGGCAGCGCCCCGTTTATGTCGCGCCTTTATTCGCCTACTCCCCGGCCGCTTTTTTGAGTTTGCGGAAGATGGTGGTGCGGTCCAGGCCCAGGCGTTTGGCGGCTTCGCCCACGGAGCCGAAGTGTTCGATGGCGCCTTCGAGGTAGTCGCGCTCGAAGGCGGCGATGACCTCTTTATAGGGCCGTTCCCAGTCCGGCTCCGGGGCGGCCATGGGCGGCGGGGCCAGCGTGGCCGGGCCGGTCGGCCGGGGGGCGTCCGAGGCCAGCGGGCATTCGGTCACCCGCATGGCCGTGGGCAGCTCATCGGCTTCGATGCGGCCGGAGTCGCAGGTGATGACCAGGCCTTCGATCAAGTTTTCGAGTTCGCGGACATTGCCGGGCCAGTTGTAGTGGGCCAGGATGCGTTCGGATTCCAGGGACAGGGTGGTGCGTTTGCGGTAGCGCGAGCCGAAGCGCTGGAGGAACATGCGGGCCAGGGGCAGGATGTCGTCGGGCCGGTCGCGCAGGGGCGGGATTTCCAGCACGGCCACGCGCAGGCGGAAAAAGAGGTCGCTGCGAAACGTGCCCACCTTGGCCTCGGCTTCGAGATTGCGGTTGGTGGCGGCAATGACGCGCACGTTGGTTTTTCGGGACTTGCTGGACCCGACAGGGGTCAGTTCGCGGTCCTGGAGCACGCGCAGAAGCTTGGACTGGAGGGGCAAGGGCATTTCGCCGATCTCGTCGAGAAAGATGGTGCCGCCTTCGGCCATCTCGAAAAAGCCCACCCGGCCCTTGGGGTGGGCCCCGGTGAAGGCTCCGGGGGCGTAGCCAAAGAGTTCCGATTCGATCAGGTTTTCCGGGATGGAGGCGCAGTCCACCTTGACGAAGGGCTTCTCGCGCCGGGGGCTGGCCTCGTGGATCATGCGGGCGAAGAGTTCCTTGCCCACGCCCGTTTCGCCCAGGACCAGGGCCACGGCGTCGGTGGCGGCCACCCGACGCAGCAGGTCCATCAGGCGCTTCATGGCCGAGTTCTCGGCGATAAAGCTCGTGATGCCTCCGCCCTCGCGGATGAAGAAATCCATCTGGTGCTGGTAGGTCTCGATGAGCTCCTGCTGGCGGGAGATGCGTTCGCGCATCCGGGCCATGAGCGTGATGTCGCGGGCGTAGAGCACCACCAGGCTGACCTTGCCGTCGGGGTCGCGGATGGGCTTGCCGTCGATGGTCATGGAGCGGTTGTCGCGGGTGACCTGGATGGAGGAGGCGGGGCGGCCGGTGGCGACGATTTCCGGGGTGATGGGGGCGATGTTGAAAAGCCCTTCGCGCTTGAGCTCTTCGACGTTTTTGCCGATGAGTTCGGCCTTGGCCATGCCGGTGAGTTGTTCGTAGGCGGCGTTGGCCTTGAGGGCATAGCCGTCGCGGTCGGCGATAAAGACGCCGTCCTCGATGCTGTCGAGGATGGCGTCGAGGTGTCCGGCCACGGGGTCGAGGGGTTTATGCACTTTTTTTCCCAAGGCGGGCCTCTTTTAACGAAGGGTTTGTCCCATTTTTCCCAAGCACGGCCAGTCCGCCTCGTGCAATAGCGCAACTCGTGGCGTTTCCGCAACATGTTGCAATTTTGCCAAGCCACTGTTTTTCCAGGGTTTGCGGATTTTCAGCCTAGAACAGTCGATGCTTTTTTGCAACATGGCATGGCTTTTTCGAGGATTCATCAGACGCCTAAAAAAAATATCTAACAAAATAAGCATATTAAATAAATGGCACGCCCGTTGCTAATAGAGAAGCAACAACGCGTGAGCAGCCGCAAACACCCTGCGAAGTTTTTATAAAGGAGACCGCCATGAACGCCGAAGCCACCACCGCCAAGACCCGCCTGACCGTGAAGCCCCTGGACAACTACACCATCGAAGGCACCAGCGAATGTTCCGCCTGCGGACGCGCCGTGAAGATGCAGCTTCTTATCGAAAACGACATCATCGTCGACGCCGGCGGTACGGTCGAGAGCTGCGGCTACAGCCGCGAGTGCATGGCCGCTCTGTGCGCCACCGTCAAGGGCATGAGCGTTCTGGACGCCCAGACCGTGTCCAGCGAAGATTTCCAGCCGCTGATGACCCGCGTCATCGAAAAGCTCGGCTGCGACAACTGGTGTGTGGCGGCGTTGCGCATCGCCCTGCGCAACTATCGCCTCCGGGAAGCGGCCTAGGCACCCCGCTCCCCAGCATCGGACACAACCCGTCCCACGCGGGCGTCCGGACAGGCCGGGAACCGACCGCCGCTATCGGTTCCCGGCCTTTTTTGCGCCCTTTTCCCGGCTTTCGTCGCCGGCCTTTGACAGTCCCCCCCGGCTCCCGTAGGACTAGATCAGAGTCCCACCCAAACGCCGCCGTCAGGGGAGCACGCCATGGCCAAGTCCGCCGCCCCGGATTTTCACCAGATCGAATCCCTCGGAGAGGACATCAAGCGGTACGTCCTGTCCATCCTCGGCAACGACCTCTACCCGCCCGATCCCTTTCGCTACTACAGCGGCCTAGCCTACGCCATCCGTGAACGCCTCATCAAGATGTGGCTGGCCACCCAGGCCTCGTATTACGACTCCATGTCCAAGCGGGTCTACTACCTGTCCATGGAGTTTTTGCCCGGCCGGTTCCTCATGAACTACATCACCAACATGGGCATGGAGGACGGTTGCCGCCAGGCCGCCGCCGACCTGGGCTTCGGCCTGGACGACCTGGCCGAGGAGGAGCGCGACGCTGGCCTTGGCAACGGGGGCCTGGGACGTCTGGCCTCCTGCTACATGGACTCCATGGCCACCCAGCGCATCCCGGGCTATGGCTATGGCATCCTCTACGACTACGGCCTGTTTCATCAGCGCATCGTGAACGGTTGGCAGGAGGAGGAGGCCGACAACTGGCGTCGCCACGGCAGTCCCTGGGTCATCGACCGGGTGGAGCATCTCTATGAGGTGAAATTCTACGGCCGCAGCGAAGCCTACAACGACCCCCAAGGCGTCCTGCGCTACCGCTGGGCCGAGGCCGACACGGTCATGGCCATGCCCTGCGACATTCTTATCCCCGGCCACGGCGGCAAACACGTCACCAACATGCGGCTGTGGGCCGCCGCCTCGTCCACCGGCTTTTCCCTGCGCGACTTCAACCAGGGCGATTTCTTGGGGGCCATGCAGTCGAAAATCCATTCGGAAAACATTTCCAAGGTGCTCTACCCCAACGATGAACCCATCCAGGGCAAGGAACTGCGCCTGCGCCAGCAGTATTTTCTAGTGGCCGCAACCCTTCGCGACATCATCCGCCGCCACAAGAAATCCGGCCCGGGCTTTGCCGAGTTCCCGGACCAGGTGGCCATCCAGCTCAACGACACCCACCCGACCATCGCCGTTGCCGAACTCATGCGCATTCTCGTGGACGAGGAGTTCCTCGGCTGGGACGAGGCCTGGGACATCTGCCGCCGCACCTTTGCCTACACCAACCACACCGTGCTGCCCGAGGCCCTGGAGACCTGGCCGGCCGATCTGCTGGGCCGGGTGCTGCCGCGCCATCTGGAAATCATCGCCGAGATCGACCGGCGCTTCCTGCTGGAGGTGGCTGTCGCCCATCCCGGCGACCAGGTTCGGCAAAACCGGCTGGCCATCATCGACCCGGCCAGCCGGCGGGTGCGCATGGCCCATTTGGCCATTGTGGGCAGCCACAAGGTCAACGGCGTGGCCAGGCTCCACTCCGACATCCTGCGCGAAAAGGTCTTTCCGGAGTTCGACGCCCTGTACCCGGGCAAGTTCACCAACGTCACCAACGGCATCACGCCCAGGCGCTGGCTGCTCCAGGCCAATCCGGCCCTGTCGCGGCTCATCACCTCGCGCATCGGCCCGGACTGGACCACCGACCTCGACCGGCTGGCCGAGCTGCTGCCCCTGGCCGACGACCCCGATTTCCGCAAGGACTGGCGGGCGGCCAAGCGGGAGAACAAGAAGCGCCTGGCCCGCTACGTGCTGCGCAAATCCGGCATGGGCATCAACCCGGACACGCTGTTTGACGTCCAGGTCAAGCGCATGCACGAATACAAGCGCCAATTTTTAAACGTCCTGCACGTGGTGACGCTGTATAACCGCCTGCGCCGCGACCCGGCCCTGGCCGTGCCGCCGCGCACGGTGCTCATCGGCGGCAAGGCCGCGCCGGGCTATTTTATGGCCAAGCGCATCATCCGGCTCATCACCGCCGTGGCCGAGACCGTAAACGCCGACGACGCCGTCAGAAGCCGGCTGCGGGTGGTGTTTTTGCCCAACTACTGCGTGTCCCAGGCGGAAAAAGTCATCCCGGCCGCCGACCTGTCCCAGCAGATTTCCACGGCCGGCATGGAAGCCTCGGGCACGGGCAACATGAAGTTCGCGCTAAACGGCGCCCTGACCATCGGGACCCTGGATGGGGCCAACATTGAGATCATGGAGGCCGTGGGGCGGGAGAACATCTTCATCTTTGGGCTGACAGCCAAGGAAGTGGAGGCCACCCGGGCCGCCGGCTACGACCCGGGCCGGCGCGTGGCCGCCGACGCCGAGCTGGCCGAGGCCCTGGACATGATCGGCCGGGGCTATTTCACGCCGTCCGAGCCGGACCTGTTCACGCCCATCCTCGACAACCTGCTGCGCCACGGCGACTACTATCTGGTCACGGCCGACTACCGGGCCTGCCTGGAGGCCCAGGACGCGGTCAATGCCCTCTACCTCGATCCCGAGGCCTGGACCGCGGCCTCAATCCGCAACACGGCCAACATGGGCTTTTTCTCCAGCGACCGGGCGGTGCTGGAATACGCCAAGAACATTTGGAACATCGAGCCGTTGGGAGAATAGGCGGCCATCACCCCGAAGGCTGGTCCGGAGGGCTTCGTTTTCCCGCCGGCAGAGAGCTCATTTTCGTCGAAACCCCTTCAACCTTTTCTCCATACGGGGGGTCTGGGGGCCTCAGGCCCCCAGCCGCCGGAGGCATCTCTTCCCTCTCCCTCTACCGGGCGCTGCCCTTGCGGGCGCGTTTGCGGGCGTACATGCGCTGGTCGGCCTGTTCGACGAGGGCGTCGAGGGCCGCGCCGTCCTCGGGGTAGGCGGCCCAGCTGATGCTGGCGGCCAGGGGCAGCGGCGTTTCTTCAAACTGAAAGGGCGCGGCCAGGGCCTGGTCCAGACGCTCAGCCACGGCCTCGGCCTCCCGGGCGTCGGCCAGGGCGGTGGCGATAAGCCCGAACTCGTCGCCGCCCAGGCGGGCGGCCAGATCGGACTGGCGCGACACGGCGCTGACCCGCCGGGCCATCTCTTTTATGGCGGCATCGCCGGCTCGGTGGCCCCGGGTGTCGTTGATGTCCTTAAGCCCGTCCATGTCCAGGATGAACACGGCCACGGCAAAGGACTGGCGTCCGGCCAGGGCCAGACTTTGGCGCAGACGGTCGTAGAACAGCGCCCGGTTGCCGATACCGGTCAGGGGATCGTGGGTGGCCCGGCGGTAGAGTTCGCTGACCTCGTACTGGGCGCAGTAGAACATTGAGGCGGCGATCAGCTCGGCCATGAGTTCCAGGACGCGCACGTGCTCGTCGGAGAACCGGCCGGGAGCTTCCGAGACGACCTTGAGGGCCCCGACCACGGCTTCCTGGTGGAAAAGCGGCGCCACCACCATGGAACGCAGTCCGACCTTGCGGCAGGCCGCTCTGTCCACCCGAGGATCGTTTTCGCAGTCCTGGCAGACAAGCACCTGCCCGGTGTCCACGCAAAGCCCCGACAGGCTGCCCTGCCGGCCCAGGCGCAGTCCGAGTTGGGGCGCGGCGAGGCCCGAGGCGGCGCGGTAGACCATGTCCCCACCCTCGGCCAGCTCCACGATGGCTCCGCTGGCTTGGGCCAAGTCCTGCAATTGGTCGGCCACGTACTGCATGACACAGCTCAAATCGTGGCCGATTTTGACGATTTCCGTCTGCAACGCGATGATCCGCAAAAGCGTTTGCGGCGAAAGATGCTGGGCGTCGTTATTGCTGCTCATGGCGCCTCATTGTCAGGCCGATCATTCAGAGAACAGGGCCGGCGTAACAGGTACGTATTTCCTCCCTCCTACGTTTCTCACGGGCGTATGACAAGACCGGCGCGGCGCTTTTGTCGCACCAGTCAATTGTCGGAAAAGACAATCTTTTCCAGTAGCCGAGCAACGGGCAGCCGGGGAGGGGAATTCCGCCCGGTCGAGTCAGGGCCTGACGTCTGTTGGCGGCCATGGGCCGGGAGTTGTCGCGGCTGGGCCGGTTTCGGCGGGGTCTGCGGGAGCCGGCGGCAAGCCGCAAATCGGGCCGCCGAGGCGGCTACAGCCGCCGCAGCCAGGCGATGAGGGCCAGGACGGCCAGGAGGGGATAGAGCGGCCACAGGACGCCCACGGCGAGGCACACGACGACGGCCACGGCCAGCACGCCGGCATAGAGGCAGGCTTCGAAATAGGGGCCAAGGCCGAAAAGCGGATTTTTCCAGCCCTGGAAATCGAGCAGCCGGGAGTCGGGTCGGGCGTCGGGACTGGCTTTGTCCGGGGCCAGCTCCGGTTTTTGCGGCCGGGGCCGGCCCTCGCCGGCGTCCAGCCCTGGGGTCCAGGCAGCGGTGTCTCCGCGCGCCTCGCCGTCGGCCGAAGCCGGTCGGCCGGTTGCCCTGTCCCCGTCCTGTGCGCCCGGCTCGAGCGCGGCAGTGTCGTCGGCCCCGGCCCGGCCGGATTGCAGCTTATGGCCGCAGACCTGGCAGAACCGGCGGTCGTCGGGATTGTCCCCGCCGCATTTGTTGCATCGCATGGCGCTTTTGGCCTGTCCTTTCGTTGACAACGTCGTGGGGAAACATAGATGGAAAAGGTCGGACCCGCCACCAAAACAAAGGAACGCCGATGGAGACGATCCTGACCGCTTATTCCGTCAATCCGGTCTGCTGCAACGGCTGCGGCGCTTGCGCCGCCATGGCCCCGGAGCTTTTCGCCATGGACGAGACCACGGAAAAGCCCGTGCTGCTCCTGGCCGAGGCTCCGGTGGACGATGTGGAGCGGGCCATGGCCTTTTGCCCCCACGACTGCATCGAAGCCGACTGACGCCCGCCCTGCCCTGCCGTCTTCGCGCCCTTGCCGGTTTTGCCGCCGCCAAGGGCGTTTTCGTTGGCCCAGCCCAGGCCGCCGGAGTCGCCACCTTTCCGGCCACGGGCATTCCGACAGCCCCTTTGGCTACCAGCCGCCCAAAGTACCAACCTCCGCCGCCCCCCTTTAACCCTTTCTCCAGATGGGGGGTCTGGGGGCCTCAGGCCCCCAGCCGCCGGAGCAACGGTGTTCTGAGTCAACCGACAATCAGGGGTCTACGCCGCGTGTGCGTACTGTCCCCACAGTTGCCCGGATCGCACCATTGCATTCAAAATCGTTATCAACTTTCGCATCGAAGCAACTGCGGCGACTTTATGTGGTTTGCCGGCTTCCTTGAGGCGATTGTAAAAATCACGTATGACGGGATTGTATTTTTTAGCTGACAAGACAGCCATATATAATACAGATCGAACATCACTTCGACCTCCCCATACACGACGTTTTCCTCGACGCTTTCCGCTGTCACAATTCAAAGGGGCAACTCCAACAAGAGCAGCGATCTCCCGACGATTCTACGTTCCAAGCTCAGGCAGATTGGAAAGGAGCGACCTTGATAGGACATCTCCGACTCCAGGGACGCTCCGGAGCAAATTGTCTCGCTCACGCCAAATCGGACTCGCTCGTACTACTGTGCCAAGATGCGTGTCGATCTCAGACAATCGTTCCTCAAGCCAGTCAATATTCTTCTCTATATCTGCTCTTACCGAGCCATAAGCACGAGTAAAACGATTTTTTTCCATGACAAGCATTCGAATGAGTTGGTTGCGCCTGGACATTAGCGAACTCATTTCTTGCGCTTGCTCGTCCTTCAGAGGGCGTACTTCAGGCTCCATCTGCTTGCCAAAAAGAGCAAGAATTTCAGCGTCAATCTTGTCTGTTTTAGCCAGCCGTCCTTTAGCTCGCGCAAAATCCCGAGCCTGGCGGGGATTGATGACTACAACGGGGAATTTCTTGAGACTCAATGCCGTGGCAACAGGAATTTGAAGGCCGCCAGTCGCCTCGATGATAATAAGCTTTGGACGAAATTTTGAAAATTTCCTGCAGATAGCTTTTATACCATCGGGGTCGTTAACAAATTGAAAGTCATTTCCGTCAGGAAGCGTGTGGACATCAAGAGTTTCCTTAGAGACATCAATTCCGATGAAACAGTCAGCAGCCATGTACATTCCTCCAGTACCCAGCCTTGTGATACGGGCTCTTAGCCCAAGCAACGGTTCGGGCTTCATGGAAGAAGGGGACGACGATCATGGCTCCGGCTCGAGCTTAAAACTCAAGGCAATTTCGACCTATCGTCCCCTTGACCCCATCAAGCTAACCTCGATGGGGAAACATACAAGGCATTTCCCGTCTTTCTCTTCCTCTCCCATGCACTAATGCCTTGCCCCAATCGTCCGATAGGAGCGGCAAGGCGGCCGGGAAGGGGCCGTCGGGGAGGCCGTCATGGCAAGGCGCGAACGTTTGGCCGTCATCGAGGTTTTGGACCGGTTGGGGCTGCTCAAATATGTCCTGGCCGCGAGCATTACGCTGTTGGCCTTTGGCGTCACGGCCGGGGCTTTTTGCTACGAGCAGCTGCAAAAGCGGCCGCCGCGCCTGTCCAAGGCCGGACAGGCCGCCCTGGAGCGCCAGCTGCCGCCGTCGCCGCCGGCGGCGTATGTCCACCGCGCGCCGGTGAGCCGGCAGGCCCGGTTCGCGGCCGGGCCGGATGCTGGCCCCAGTTTTTCCTTTTACGACATCTCCGACCGGGAAACGCCGCAGACCTTGGCCGACAAGTTGGCCAACAAGCGTTTCCGGGTGAGCCGGGGCCAGGGCCAGACCTGCAATTTCGCCTATCCCTTGGCCGCCGCGGCTGGAGATAAGGAGGCCGTGGCCGCTTATATCCGCGATCTGGGCCGGGAATGCTGCGCCGCCGCCGCCAATCTGCCCGGGCAGCTTTCGACCTACGCCTTTGCGCGAAACGCCGAGAAGAACGTGGCCCAGCCGGCCGGCCCCATTTCGGGTTCGGCGGTCTTTTCCGAGGTTGGGGGCGGGCTTTTGACGCTCAACCTGCGTTTTTCCGACCACGGCGAAGGCTATGCGGCCAGCTTGCGCCAGCATTTGTCCGAGCGCCACGGTCCGCCGTCGCCCATGGGGCCGTCGGGCGAGGCCTGGGCCCGGGACAAGGGCCTGGTGACGCTGACGCGGCTGGGGCGCGGGGTGCAGGTGACGGTCTACTATGCGGCCAACATCGAGCGCCATGCCGCGCACACGGCCCGGCTGGCCGACCGGCCGGCCCCGCAGCGCCAGAAGCCGGCCACCGGTCTGGCCGTGGCCGAAGCCTGGTAGCGGACCGCTGGCGCGACGCAAGACGCAAAGCCAGGACTGGACCACGCGAACTTCACCGACGACCTCTCCACCCAACGGCAAAGCCCCCTAACCCCCTTTCCCCGGATGGGGGGTCCGGGGGCCTCAGGCCCCCGGCCGCCGGAGGCATCTTTATCTTCTCAACTCACCCCAAAAGTCGCAGCCAGCCTAACGTCTGGCCGGTGGGGTCGGTGAGGGGGGTATCGGCGGGGCCTGGCAGGGGCGGTTCGGCGGGGAAGGCTTCGGTGAAGGCCATGCCGGCGAGGTGGTCGTCGGGGTGGGCCAGGAGTATCCGGCCGGAACGGTCCACGGCGGCCAGGCGGCGGGAGCAAGCGGCCAGGACGCCGGCCAGCAGGGATTTGTACAGGCTCACGGCCGCGTCGGTGGGGCAGGGGCGTTCCCGGCCGCGCCGGGTGATGGCCATTTCGAGATTGGCCTTGAGGTCGAGGAGTTTGGCGGGTTTTTGGATGTAGCCGGCGGCTCCGGCCCCGGCCACACGTTCCATGATGTCGCGGTCCACGGCGGCGGTGAGGAAAATGACCGGCACGCCGAATTCGGCGATGAGCGCTCCGGCCGCTTCCACGCCGTCCATGGCTCCGGCCAGGTTGATGTCCATGAGCACCACGTCCGGGGCGGCTTGGCGGGCCGCGTCCAGGGCTTCCTCGCCGGTGCGGGCCATCCCGAGGATGCCGTAGCCCAGCCGGCCGAGGATTTTTTCGGCCACCCGGGCCGAAAGCGGGTCATCCTCGACGATTAGCACCGTGCGCTGTGGCTTGGCCGACTCCTCCATGGCCGCCCTCCTCGTAATTTTTCTTGAAAAATACGGGCGTCTTTTTCAAGAGCCGCGTCGCCGCTACTTGGCGTCGGCGAGCTGCTTTTTCTTGTGGGCGTCCTGGATCTTGTAATACAAATCGTCCATTTCCGCCGGCTTCATGAGGTAGTCGAAAGCCCCCTGCTCCATGCCGCGTATGGCCACGTCCACGTTGGCGTGGCCGGTGAGCATGATGACCTCCACCGCCGGATGGGCCGCCTTGATGCGCGACAAGGTCTCCATGCCGTCCATGCCAGGCATTTTGACGTCCAGCAGCACCACATCGGCCGGGAAGCCTTGCAGCGCCTCCAGGGCCTGTTCGCCGCTGTGGGCCATGTTCACTTCAAGCCCCCGGCGCATCAGACGCTTGCGCAGGGTTTCCACGTAGCTTTCCTCGTCATCCACGAGCAGAACCCGTACCGCCTCGCTCACAAGCATCCCTCCCATCGGACATGCGACAACGCCCATTTCATAGCCGCGCGCCATGGGAAAAGCAACAACGCCGGTTTTGACACAACCTGCCCTGGCCGGTACCAGCGCCTTTGCCGGCGCGCCGGGCTGGCCCTGGCGTTGTCGCCGGCCCGGGGCTGCCTGATGCCGGAATGCAAACTGTTGGAAGCGGCCCGTCGCCGCCATAAGGACGCCGATTATGCGTGGACTGGATCGTGAAGCCCTCATGGGCCTGGCCCGGCTGGCCGGACAGGCCATCCTGGAATGCCGCGCCGGCGGCCTGGACGTGACGACCAAGGCCGACGGCACGCCCGTGACCCAGGCCGACAAACGGGCCGGGGAGATCCTTGTGGCCGGGCTGGCGCACATCTTTCCGGGACTGCCCGTTATCTGCGAGGAAACCGCCAATGCGCCCTACGAGGAGCGGCGGCGTTATACGCGGTGTTTCATCGTGGACCCCCTGGACGGCACCAAGGAGTTCGCGGCCGGGCGGGAGGATTTTTGCGTCTGTCTGGCCCTGGTGGAAGACGGCCGGCCGGTCTACGGCGTCATCGCCGCGCCCGTGGCCGACCGCCTCTATGCCGGCGGGCCGGGCATTCCGTCCCTGCGCCGGGAGAGCGACGGCACGGAGCAGGTGTTGCGGGTGCGCCGGCCCGGGGCCGGGGAAACGATCATCGCCATGGCCAGCCGGTCCCATCCCTCGCCCGGGCTGGCCGACTGGCTGGCCCGCTTTGGCGAAGTGCGTACCATAAACCGGGGCAGCGCGCTGAAATTTTGCGCCCTGGCCCAAGGGGACTGCCATGTCTACCCGCGCCTGGGGCCGACGTCGGAGTGGGACGTGGCCGCCGGCCACGCCCTGGTGCTGGGGGCTGGCGGCGTCATGACGGCCTTGGACGGCTCGCCTTTCCCCTACAACAAGCCGGAATTCCTCAACGGCCCGTTTCTGGCCCACAGCCTGGACCCGGCCGACCCGAGGCTGGGGTGAGGTTTTCCCCTTGCCAAGGCAAAAGGCCCAAGGATAGGACCGCAACAAGGCGAAGCCGCTGCCGGCGCGCCTGAAGTAAACGCCATGGGCGGCGTTCTTTGCCCAGGATCAAGGGCAGGCTTTTCACACAACGACGTTTCGTCTTGAGGGTCTCCCGATGCGCGACAAAGCCCTGCTCTTCCTCACCGGGAGAAACGGCATTCTGCTTTTCAATATCCTTATTTTGGCGCTGAGCATTTTCTCGCTTTGGATAATGGCTCCCATGTTGCTCAACGCCTTAGACAACATCCCCGACCTCGAAAATGTCTCGGAATCCCTTGGCGTCATCCTCATCGCTTACGGCGTCGCCATTGAGGAACGCCATTCCCTCATGCCCATTTTCAAGCTCTATCCGAAATTTTACACTGAAAAGCAGGCTTATATCGACGACATCTGCCACGCCTACGGACTTTTTTATCTGTTGTTGGGCCTTTTCATGGAAATGTGCGTGGCCTGCGTCAAGATGCCCAATGCCATCATTGACACCGACCACATCGAGTATCTGCTTTTTGGCGTCAGCGCCGTGTTCATTGTCTGGAACACCGGACTGATGTTTCGGCACTGCTACCTGCTCTACACCGCCCCGGAGCAGTATACGCCAGACGTCCATTGACGCGCCGAAACCGCCGTGGCCGAAGCGCCAGACGCCGCCTCGCCGTCCGGCGGCCCAACAAAAAACGCGTGCCTACGCTCCCCAAGAGCGCAGGCACGCGCTTGCGTGCAGCCATTGAAATCATGGTGCTTTTTAAGCACTGACGCCGCCAGCAAAACCCGGCGGCCAGACCTTAGGCCGCCGGCTCCTCGTGGCTCAGGCAGTGGATGGTCCCCAGGCCCCAAACGAGGTCCACGGCGGATATGCCCACCACTTCCCGGCCCGGGAATAGCTCGGCCAGGATGCCTAGCGCCAGCCGGTCGCGTGCGTCGTTGAAGGTCGGGACCAGCACCACGCGGTCGGCAATGAGGAAATTGGCGTAGCTGGCCGGCAACCGCTGGCCCCTAAAAACCACCGGCCGGGGCATGGGCAGATCGACCACCGTCAGCGCCCCGCCGTCGGCCAGTCGCAGCCCCTGCAGCCGCTCCCGGTTCTCACTCAACGCCGCGTAGTTGTCGTCGGACGGGTCGTCCTCGCGGCACAAGACCACCGTATCCGGCGAAACAAACCGGCACAGGTCATCCACATGGCCGTGGGTGTCGTCCCCGGCAATGCCCTGGCCGAGCCAGATGACGTTTTTCGCGCCCAGATACTCCCGGAACACGGCCTCGTAATCGGCCCGGCCAAAGCCCGGATTGCGCACCTGCACCGCCGGATCAAGCAGGCACTCCTCGGTGGTCAGCACGTCGCCCCGGCCGTTGCCGTCCATGCCGCCGCCCTCCAGCACCACCCGGCGACCGCCGTGCACGGCCGGGATCACCGTCATCCCCAACTCCCGGCACACCGACGGCCCGACCTGATCGTCCAACAGATGGTCCGGATACTTGGCCCAGCCCGTGAAACCGAAGTCCACGGCCGCGATCCCGCCGCCCCGACGCACGAAAAACGGCATGAAATCCCGGGTCCAGCCCCGGTCCATGGGCCGCTCGAACCACTCGATCAAGGCCAAATCCGCGCCCACGGCCGAAAGCACCCGTCCGGCCGCCACGCGCTGTTTGGCGTCGCGCACGAGCAATCGCACCCGCTCGCCAGCTCCGGTCAGCTTGCGGATCATCTCGCCATACACCCAGGCAATGGGCGAAAACTTGCCCGGCCAGTCGGACGCGTTGCCCGGCCAGGCCAGCCACACCGCCCGATGCGCCTCGAACTCGGCCGGCCACATGGTCGTCATGGTTGGTTGCTCCTTCGGAGATGCTGGGGGAGGAAACCCCTTTTTGAAAAAAGGGGTTTCCTTCCCCAGACCCCCTCCTTCCCCAAAAACTTTTCAATGGGGGGAGAATAAAGGGATTAAAAGGGGAAGGGCTACGCGCCCCTTAAACTTGCGATAGAGAGACTTGCAATACACATCGCCAGCCGCCGACGTCGATCCCGGCCCCTACCCTTTTCCCGTTGCAGGGGTCCGGGGGGATCATCCCCCCGGCGGAGAGGTCCAGGAGAGGCAGCGCCTCTCCTGGCCGCCGGAGGCACGCATTTCACTCACACGGCGCTAGGCCGTTTTGGCGGGGGTGCGGATGAGCTGGGTGAAGACCAGCGACACCACGCCCAGCCCCACGCCGATGAAAAAGGGAATCTTGTAGTCCACCATCCACAGGATGCCGCCCAGGACCGGCACCACCACGGCGGCGATGTGGTTGATGGTGAACCCCATGGCCATGCCCGAGGCCATGTCCTCGGGGGCGGCGATCTTCTGGTAGTAGGTGCGCACGCCCACGTTGAAATTAAACAGCAGATAGTCCAGCACGAACATCGTGCCGGCGATGATGTGGGAATTGGTGTAGGCGTAGACGAGGAAGACCACGATCATGCCGGCGTATTCGATGGACAGCAGCTGGCGTTCGCCGAACCGGTTGATGGCCCGTCCGATCATGGGATTTAAGAAGTAGTTGATGGCGTTGTTGATGACAAACAGGATGGTGATGGACTGGATGGAATAGTCGAATTTCTTGACCAGCAGATAGACGGCGAAGACGATGAAGATCTGGCGGCGCGAGCCTTCCAGAAAGGTGAGCAGATAATAGAGCCAGTACTTGCGCCGCAGATACATCTTCTTTTTCTGGGGCGCGACGTCGGTCTCGCAGGGTTTCTTGCAAAGCCCCCACACCCCGACCATGGCCACCAGCGCGCCGACCACGGCGAACATGCCCTTGTAGCCCATGGCGTCGGCCATGAAATAGATGAGGATGCCCACGCCGATGTTGGCCAATGCGCCCACGGCCCGGATGCGCGAGAGCACCACCGGGGCCTCGAAGGTGTTGAAATGCTGCAGTGTGAGCGATTGGTTGAGCGGCTCATAGTAGTGAAAGCCCGTGGACATGATGAGCGTGGTGGCGGTCAGGCCCCAAAAGCTCGGGAAGTAGCCGGTGGCGGCCAGTCCCACGCCCAGGACCAGGATGGACAGGGAGGCGGCGCGCTGTTCGCTTAAAACCAGCAGCACGTAGATGACGAGCATGGAGAGAAAGCCCGGCACCTCGCGGATGGACTGGACAAAGCCCACGGCGTCGGCCCCGAGGTGGGCGGACTCCACGGCGAAGTTGTTGATGAGCGTCTGCCAGGCCTGGATGCCGGCCGTGGAGGCGATGGTGGAGACGAGTAGGAACAGCAGGATGTCGTGGCGGCCCGATTCGCGCAGGGCGGACCGGGTCAGGCCGTATTCCGGCCGGGCCGGATCGAGGTGTGCTTTCACGGGATGATGGTGGGCTTGTGCTTGGCAAGCCAGAGTTGCAGGACCAGCAGCGTCCAGAGCTTTTTGCGGTGGTCGGCGGCCTTGGTGGCGTGCTCGGTGACGAGCCGGCCGACTTCGGCCGGATTGAAGATGCCCTGGTCGCGCAGATGGCGTTGGCCGAGCAGTTCGTCCACCTGCGGGCGCAGCTGGCCGCGCAGCCAGTCGGCCACGGGGATGAGAAAGCCCCGCTTGCCCCGGCCCAGGATGTCCTTGGGGAGCAGATCGGCCACGGCCTTCTTGAGCAGGTATTTGCGCTTGGCTCCGCGCAGCTTGTAGCGCGAGGGCAGCCGGCAGACGAATTCGGCCAGGTCGCGGTCCAGGAAGGGGGCCCGGGCTTCCAGGGAGTGCATCATGGAGCAGCGGTCCACTTTCACCAGGATATAGTCGAGCATGTACTGCCGGGCAAAGACGTAGCCCACCCGGGCCAGGGGATCGTCGGCCGGGAAGCCCTCGAAAAGTTCCCTGGTGGGGGCGAAAAGCCGCTCGGGAGCAAGCATCCCGGGCCTGGCCTCGCGCCAGAGATGGGCCTGGGACTCGGCCGAAAACGCCGACAGCCAGGTCTGCACCCGCAGCCACTGGGGCGCGGTGGCTCCGGCCAGGAAGGTGTCGGCCACAAAGCGCGGATTGATGTAGCCCGACGAGTGGGGCAGCATTTTGGCCAGGGGCTCGATCAGGCGCTTGCGCACAAAGGGCGGCAAGCGGTCGTAGCCGGCGGCCAGATGGAAGGCCGGGAAGTATTCGTAGCCGTAGAACAGCTCGTCCGGGCCGTCGCCGCCCAGGGCCACGGTGACGTTTTCCCGGGTGACCTGGGACAGCAGATAGGTCGGCACGATGGACGGGTCGGCCATGGGTTCGTCGAAGCGCGAGACGATCTCGGGCAAGAGCGACCCGCAGGCGTCGGCCGAGAGGATGCGCTCGTGGTGGTCGGTGGCGAAGCGGCCGGCCACCATGCGGGCGTAGCGCGACTCGTCGTAGGAGGCTTCGCTGAAGCCGATGCTGAACGTCTTGACCCGGCTGACCATGCCGGCGGTCAAGGCGGCCACGGCCGAGGAATCGACGCCGCCCGAGAGAAAGACGCCAAGCGGCACGTCGGCCACCAGCCGGCGCTTGACGGACTGGGCCAAAAGCAGGCGCAGCTTTTCGCACAGCTCCTCTTCGGATTCCTTGGGTTCGGGGCCGGGCAGGGGCATGTCCCAGTAGGGGGCGGTGGTCAGCTGCCCGTCGCGCCACAGCAGATAATGCCCCGGCCGCAGCTTGAAGACGTCCTTGTAGATCGTCTCCGGGGTGGGGATGTATTCGTAGGCGGCAAAGCGCATGAGTGCGCCGATGGGCGTTTCCAGGCGCAAAAAGGGGAGTTTCTCCAGGGCGGTCAGCTCGGAGGCGAAGGCGAAGACGCCGTTTTGGATGGTGTAGGCGAGCGGTTTTTTGCCGAAGCGGTCCCGGGCGGCGAACAGGGTGCGGCTGTCGCGGTCCCACAGGGCAAAAGCGAACATGCCTTCCAGGGCGTCCAGGCCGGCCGGGCCGTCCAGGAGCCAGGCGGCCAGGATGACCTCGGTGTCGGAATTGGTGCGGAAGCGAAAGCCGCGCGCGGCGAAGCGGGCCTTGAGCTCGCGGTAGTTGTAGATCTCGCCGTTAAACGTGACCACGGCCCGGCCCTCGGCGTCTTCCATGGGCTGGGAGCCGGCGGCCAGATCGATGATGGACAGCCGGCGATGCCCCAGGGCGGCCGGGCCGTCGATGAGAAGCCCCTCGCCGTCCGGGCCGCGATGGGCCATGGCCCCGGTCATGGCGGACAACAGCGCCCGACGCTCCTCGGCCGGTGGCGGGGTCTGTCCCGCCGGCCAGACGAAACCGGCGATGCCGCACATCTAAAAGCGCCTCCGGGGGAGGCTCCCGAAAAAGTCGAGGATGGCGCGGGTGTTGGTCTCGGGGTCGAACATGGCGGCCACGCGTTTCTTGCCCTCCTCGGCCATGGCGAGGGCGGACTCCCGATCGGCGGCCAGAGCCATGACGGCGTCGGCGATGGCTTCCGGATCGCGCTGGGCCACCAGCCGGCCGGTGACGCCGTCTTCCACCACCTCGGGGATGCCGCAGACGTCGGTGGCCACCACGGGGATGCGGTGGGCCAGGGCTTCCATGATGACGTTGGGGATGCCGTCGCGGTCGCCGGACGGGTGGACCACGCTTGGCATGATGAAAATGTCTGTTGCGGCGTAGAGTTCGCTCATGCGGTCGTGGCTGACGAACCCGGGCAGAAACACCCGGGCGCGCAGGCCGTGGATGCGGATGCGCCGGCGGATAAGCGCCGTGGGCAGGGGCAGGCCGGCCCCGACCAGGGTGAGCTGGAAGGGGAACCCCCGCCGGGCCAGCAGGGCGCAGGCGTCGATGAGGACGTCAAAGCCCTTGGTGCGGCAAAAGCGGCCCACGGCCAGGAGCCGGTAGGGCGGCTCCAGGTGCACAGGCGAGACGTCGCGGCCGGTGAGCGTCAGGCTGTTGTAGATCTGGCGGATCTTGGCGGCGGCGTCCGGGGCCGTGGCGTGCAAGTGGGCGATGTTGGCCTTGTTGTTGGTGTGGATGGCGGCGGCGGCGCGCATTTTCTCGGCCAGGGCCCCGTCGGGCGGATAGATGTCGCCGGCCCGGGCGGAAAAGGAAAAGGGGATGCCGGACAGGCGCGAGGCCACCCAGGCGGCCGTGGCCGGGCCGTTGGCCCAGCCGGCGTGGATGTGCTCGATGCCGTCGGCCAGGAATTTGCGGGCCAGGGAAAAGCCGGCGCACATGGCGAAGACGTTCTCGCCGGCCACCTCCAGGCAGCTCCAGCGCCGCCAGGGGATGGTGGCCAGAATGGCGGCGGTTTCGATGGGTCGCCTAACGGCCCACCAAGCCATGTCGGCCAGGATACGCGGGATGGACCGGGCGCCCAGACGGGCGACCGTCGGGGCCACGGCGGCCATCTGGGGCGACAAGTGCTTACGGGCCTCGCCGTACAGGGCGTGGACGCAAAAGGGCATGCCGGCCGCCTTGGCGTTTTCCACCTCCCGGAAAATGAAGGTTTCCGAGGGCAGGGGATACCAAAGCAGGATATAGGCGGTCTTGGGAAGGCTCAAATGTTTGCTCGCCGGATGATCGCTTGGCGTTGGGTGACGCAGGCGACTTGTAGTCCAGGCGGGCGTGCCTGTAAAGGCGCGCTCCCGCGCCGGCAAAAGCTTGCGCCCGCTGTCCCGAACGGCTAAGGGACTACATGGGGCCTGCCGCAACCGGCGGCCTTGGGGATCGGGCGGCGGCAAAAAACACGAAGGCCTTGCGGGGCTGACGGCAGGCGAGGACGGCCATGGCGCAGACCAATATTTTGCTCGAGGCGGGGACCAACGAACTCGAAATCATCGAGTTCTACATCGACGAGGCCACCGAACCCGGGGCCAAGCCGTACCGGGCTTATTACGGCGTCAACGTGGCCAAGGTGCTGGAGATCATCCGGCTGCCCAAGGTGACGGGGATGCCGCAAACGCCGCACCCGTGCGTCATTGGCACCTTTAATCTGCGCTCCCGGGTCATTCCGCTCATTGACCTGTCCATGTGGCTGGGCAAGCCCATGGCTCGTGATGAGAACACCAAGGTCATCGTCTCGGAATTCAACAAGGTCATTAACGCCTTCATGGTTTCGGGCGTCACCCGCATCCATCGCCTGAGCTGGTCCGAGGTGGAGCCGCCGTCGGGCTACGTGGCCCAGTTCGCGGCCAACAATTTCACCGGCGTGGTGAAGTTCCCGGACCACATCGTGCTCATCCTCGACATGGAGCAGATCATCTGGGACTTAAACCCCGCCCTGGCCATGAAGACGGATCGCCAGCGCGCAGAGGCGGCTATCCCCGAACCCGAGCGTTCGGCTTACAAGACGTTGGTGGTGGACGACTCCAACTCCATCCGCCGGCTCATCGCCACCTATCTGGAGAAGGACGGCTTCGAAGTCATCCAGGACGTCAACGGCCAAAACGCCTGGGACCGTCTGGCGGAATGGCGCGAGGCCGCGACCAAGGGCGGCAAGCCCCTGACGTCCAGCGTCAATCTTGTCGTGACCGACATCGAAATGCCGTCAATGGACGGCCATACCCTGTGCAAGAAGATCAAGGACGACCCGGTGCTCAAGCAGCTGCCGGTGGTGCTTTTTTCGTCGCTTATTAACGACCAGCTCTACCACAAGGGGCTCTCGGTGGGAGCCGACGACCAGGTCACCAAGCCCGAGGTCGGCACCCTGGCCGAGCGCGCCCGCAAGCTCATCGAAGCCAGCCGGTAGCGTTGCCGGGAGCGATGACGGCAGCGGCAAGGCCCGCCTGGTTTTGACCGGACAGGATGTTTCAAGGACGGTCGCCATCCATGCACATGCTGCTTGTGGCCCGCCGGGGCCAGGCCCGGGATCGTATCGTGGCCGAGCTGACGCGCCTTGGCGCGGCCTGCGACGTGGCCGAAACGCCCGGGGAGCTGCTCCGAGCTGCCCGATGCCGCCGGTATAACGGCGTGCTGTTCGACGTGCCGACGCTGGTGCGGGAAAAACAGTTCGACAAGCGCGTGCTGCAACGCCTGGCCGAGATCTATCCCTCAGCGCGCCTCAAATACGATCCCGGCACGGACACAGTTTTTGCTCTGGGCGCGGACGCCGGGCCGCCGTCCCGGGACGGGCTGTCGGTTTTTACCGCCGCCTGCCGCGATTTCCTGCCGCGCAGCCTGCGGCGCGGCGAGCGGGTGGAGGCCAACCTGCCGGCCGTGCTGTGGCGCGCGCCGCCGGCCGGCGACGGCGGCGAAAAGACCTGCACGGTCAATGTTTCCTATCTCGGTTGTTTTTTATTCACCACGGCGTCCTGGGAGATTGGCCAGGACGCCTGGGTGGTGTTCCCGGACGTGAGCGACGTGCCGGTGCGCACGCGGGTGGCCTGGCACGAGGCCTGGGCGCTACGGCGCTCGGTGCCGGGCGTGGGGCTGGCGTTTCTGGAGATGCCCGAGGTGCTTTTCACGGAGTTGGGGCAGCTCGGCTGCGAAGCCGACGAGATGGATATTGCCTGTCCGGGCAAAGCGCTTTAAAGAGGCTGTCTGCGGAGGGATGGCCGAGCGGTTTAAGGCGGTGGTCTTGAAAACCATTGGCGGGGAAACCCGTCCGGGGGTTCAAATCCCTCTCCCTCCGCCAGTTTTTCACCATGCGGGCGCGCCTGTCCAAGGCCCCCCCGGAGTTCCTGCCCCATGAAGGACATTCCTCGTTTCCTGGCTGGATTCAAGAACTTCCAGCGCACCTATTTCTGCGATGGCAGCACTTTTTTTGCCGATCTCAAGCGCGGCCAGACGCCAAAGGTCCTGGTCATCGCCTGCTCCGACTCCCGCGTGGACCCGGCCATCCTCACCGGCTGCGAACCAGGCGACATGTTCGTGGTGCGAAACGTGGCCAACCTCGTGCCGCCCTACGAAAAAACCCCGGGCAACCACGGCGTCAGCGCCGCCGTGGAATACGCCGTGCGGGTGCTTGGCGTGGAGCACGTCATTGTGCTGGGCCATTCCTGCTGCGGCGGCATCCAGGCGCTCATGCACCCCCAAAAGGAAAAGCTCGGCGAATTCATCGCCCCCTGGGTCAGGATCGCCGAACCGGCCCTGCGCGAGGTCAACGAGAAACTGTCCGACAAGGACTTTCATCTGCGCCAGCACGCCTGCGAAAAGGCCGCCGTCCTCGTGTCGCTGGAAAACCTGCTGACCTTCCCCTGGGTGTTCGAACGCGTCATGCGCGGCGAAATGCATCTGCACGGCTGGTATTTCGATCTGGAGCGCGGCGAACTCCTGAGCTACCTGCCCGAAACCGGCAGCTTCGAACCCTTGGTGGCACGCTGCGAAACCAAACCCGCGCCATGAGCCGCCGGGCGGCTGTCAGGCCTGGGGATCCGGTCCGTGCCGCCCTGGCGATGGTTGGTCCGGCACGATGGCGCCACTGCGGCCCAAACCCTCCGCCTCGGCCCGGCGACAGCCCCGCCCAGGCCCGCTGCCGGCCATGAAACGCGCCATCGCCACCCTGGTCGTGGGCGAAGCCTGCCGCAAGCGCTTCGCCGCCCACGCCGCCGAAAGCGTTCGAGCCTACGCCAAGTCCCACGGCTTGGCCCTGGTCGTTCTCGACAAGCCCATCGACGATTCGCCGCGCGGTCGCGCCCGCAGCCCGGCCTGGCAGAAATGTCTGCTTTTCGACGTCCCCAAACTGCGGGCCTGCGACCAGGTGCTGTGGCTCGACGCCGACATCGCCGTCGCCCCGGGCGCGCCCGACGTCTTTGACGGCGTGCCGCCCGGAACCCTGGGCGCGGTGGAGCAGTTTTCCAGCCCCACGCCGGCCGACTACGCCACCGCCCAGGCTGCCACGCGCCGCCGCCTCGCGGCCATTGGGGCCAGTCTGGCCGACGACGACACGCCCCAGGCCTTCTACCGCCACTACGGCTTCGAGGACGGCCCGGATGCCGTGGTCCAGACCGGGGTCATGGTCCTCACGCCCGAATCCCACGGTCCGGCCATGGCCGCCGCTTACGCCGAGGACCGCCGGCCCGACAGCCGGTCCATGCTCTACGAAATGCGCCCCCTGTCCTATCATCTGCTGCAAAACGGCCCGGTTGCCTGGCTTGACCCCCGGTTCAACGCCCTCTGGGCCACGAGCCTGGCCAACCACTATCCCTTTCTGATGGACCCGGCCTTTCTGGCCGCCTGCCGCGATCGGCCCGACATCCTGGCCCGGCTCAAGGCCGGCTGCGTCGCCGCGGCCCTTGCCCGCGCCCACTTCCTGCATTTTGCCGGCGCGGCCGAGGACATGGCGTTTTTGTCAAAAAAACGTGACGATGCCTCCGGCGGCCGGGGGCCTGATGCCCCCGGACCCCCCAAATGGGTAAAGGGGCAGGCGGGTCTTGCCCTGAAGCGGCGGCGGCGGTAGGGGAGCGCCATGCGCTTGCCGGAGGAACCCATGAAGCTGTCTGTCCTTTTCATCATCCTGTGCTGTCTGGCCCTGCCCGCGCTGTCGCGCGCCGGAGTGGTCCTTGAGGGCGACGCCTGCCGCCAGGTGTTCGACAACCCCAAGGCCGAGCAGATCGCCTGCCAAACTGGTTTCCGCCTCGATCCGGTGACGCGCTCGCGTCTGGAGAGCAATTCCTTCGGCTTTGTCTCCGATCTGGCCTGCTCCGCCGTCATCACGGCCAAGCGCTCGGAAGTCGTTGCCCGGCTCCACGCCAAGGGCGACGTGGCTCTGCCGCCTCAGGAAGTGCGCTGCAATCTCGTCTCCGGCGGCGACCCGGTGCCGGTGCGCTTCCATCTCGCACCGGTGGTGCGCATCGACGCGTCCGGCCGCGCTGTGGACGCCCGGCTGGGCATCCGCGACCTCACCGGCATCCCCGAACCCCTGGCCACGGCCGTGGCCGAATTCCTCAACAGCGACCCCGGCCTGCGGCGCAGCATCGTGTCGGCGGCCAACGAGATTCTGCCTAATCTGCCACGGAAGTAGGGAGCATTCTTCCCGGCTTGCGGTACGGGACAGCCCGGTCTGGCGGTCGCGGGCCGCTTATTGGGCCGGCGTGAGCGCGCGCACGGCAAAGGCGCGAACCGTTAGGCCCTGGCCCGGCTTCCCGGTCCGGGTTTCCGTGCCCTGGTTGAAATTGTAGGCCTTCGCTGTCGCGGCGTTGGGTTCTTCCCTGGACCACACCCAGGAACCGCCGCCGATTCCCGAAAAGAGCGGATCAATGTGGGCGGGCCAATGCTTGCCGCCGGCGTAAAAGCCCGTTCCGGCCGTCAGGCGGGGATCATGCAACGTCGCCAGTTGCGCGATGCTCGGCAAGCCCCAGCCCTTGCCGCAGGCAGCCAGGCTTTTTGCCCAGTCCCGGGCCTGGTCGAAGGTCATGTCGACATCCGGACCGACGAACCACTCGAGCTTGTTGACGGCGTCCGCGACGGCGCCGCAGGGCGTCCGGGTGAAACGGCCGCCGGCAGACGCGTTGTCGCGGTGCGGGGTGGCCGGGGCGGAAGACGTCGGGACCGAACTTGTCGGATCCAGGCCTATGGTCTTGCTGGTCAAGGCGTTGCAGCGGACAATGGTTGCCTTGACGTTGGCGATGAAGTTGCTGCGCTGCGTCGCATCCAGGTCAGGAAGCGCCCGATGCAGGACATCCGAGGACTCCGTGTCCGACTTGCCGGCCATGATGGCATAAAACAAGATATTCACGGCGTTGGCGTACAGGACTTCCTTGTCCAGCGGTTCCCCGTAGCGGGGTTTCTTGCCGGGATCTGTGGCGTCGGCCAGCTCCTTGTGCAAAAGCGTCTCGTACAGGGCCGGTTTTTCGCCCGGCTTGGCGAAACGCCAAGTGTCGTCGGCAAAGACGAGGCAGGTGTCGGGGCGCGGCGCTGTCGCCGTGCACCAGCCGAAGGCGTCGGCATCGACCGCATCAAGATCCGTCCCCTTGGCGCAAATGCTGCTGACAGCGAGTTCTTTGCCGTTTTTCACGGCGTCGGGCGCTATCCCGTGGCCGCTGCCGGCGTCCACGACGGCCACGACCAATCCGCTTTCGGTCTTCGTCACGATGAGGTCCACGACGCAGCAATTCGCCCCTCCAGAATAGGTCGGGACAAACAGCGTGCGAAGGCCTTGGCGCGGGTAGTCGTCCACAACATAGGCGTCGTTGAGGTACGGTTCCTTGCGGAAAAGTTTGAAGGCGGGGATATCTTCTATTTGTTTGCCCTTGTACGAGACGACGACATTCTCCTTTGTCTCCTTGATCCGCAATCCATAAAAATCAATAGAGTTCTTGGCAAACGCCACAGCAGGTTCATTGGATTTCTTGAAGCGCTCGATGGGTATGATCGTGGCGGCGAATGGCGGACTTGCCCAGGCAGTGAAAAACGCCAGAGTCAGGATGCAGACACAAGCCATGCGCCTGCCCAGGGAAAGCGCGTTGTCGGGGGCGATATTCATAGGCCGGCTCCATCCCAGGCATTGCTTTTACGGCCAGTTTAGCCCCCGCCCTGGCCCATGGCAAGGCGACATGGCCGAAAACGCCAAACGGCCGCGAGCTTTCGCCCGCGGCCGTTTTTTATCGCTCTGGCTCGAAAGCTAGATGACCTTGTTGAGCGCGTATTCGATGATGCCCTCGGCCCCCAGGTCGTGGAGCTTGGGGATCAGGTCGCGCACGATGCCTTCGGTGACCACGATTTCCACCGACAGCCAGTCCTTATTGTAGAGATTGGCCACGGTGGGGGCGGTGAGGCTGGGCAGAAGGGCCATGATGGCCGGCATCTTCTCCTCGGGCACGTTCATCTTGAGGCCGACCAGGCCTTCGGCCCGCAGCGCGCCTTGCAGCATCATGTTGAGGATCTCGATCTTGCGGCGTTTGAACGGGTCTTCCCAGGCCTTTTTGTTGGCAATGAGCTGGGTGTTGGTGGACAGCAGATCGGAGATGATGCGCAGCCCATGGGCCTTGATCGTGGTGCCGGTCTCGGTCACTTCCACGATGGCGTCGGCCAGGCCTTCGACCACCTTGGCTTCCGTCGCTCCCCAGGAGAATTCCACTTCCACAGGGATGCCCGCGCCGGAGAAATACTGCTTGGTGAAGTTGCACAGCTCGGTGGCGATCTTCTTGCCGGCCAGATCCTCGGGGCGCTTGTAGGGCGAGTCGGCGGCCACGGCCAGCACCCAGCGGGCCGGGCGGTTGCTCACCTTGGAGTAGACGAGGTCAGCCACGACCACCACGTCGGACTCGTTTTCCAGAATCCAGTCCTTGCCGGTCAAGCCGCAGTCCAGGGTGCCGGACTCGACGTAACGCGACATTTCCTGGGCGCGGCACATGGAGCAGGTGATCTCGGGATCGTTGATCTCCGGGAAGTAGTTGCGGTGGTGCATCCGGATCTTCCAGCCGGATTTTTCAAAAAGCGCGATGGTGGCGTCCTGGAGGGAGCCTTTGGGAATGCCGAGTTTGAGCATGTTGTCGCCGGCCATTATTTGTAGACCTCCTTGGGGTCGAAGACTTTCGGAGAACAGGTGCGTTCGCCGTCGCTGGTGATTTCGGTGAAGAAGCAGGACTTGTACCCTTCGTGGCAGGCCGCGCCGCCGATCTGCTCGACGAGCACCAGGATGGTGTCGGCGTCGCAGTCGAGGCGCACGCTATGGACCTTTTGCACATGGCCGGAGGTGCCGCCCTTATGCCAGATCTTCTGGCGGCTGCGGCTGAAGTAATGGACTTCGCCGGTGGCCAGGGTTTTATCGTAGGCTTCCTCGTTCATGTAGGCGAGCATGAGCACCTCGCCGCTGCACGCTTCCTGGGCGATGGCGGGGACAAGGCCGCCGCACTTCGCGAAATCGGGTCGTTTCATCGAAATATTCCTTCGCGCTATGGAGTGCCGGTTGGCCGGCGGAAAACCGAACTGCTCAATAAAACTGGAGATTCAAGGGCGTCAGGGTTCGGTAAACCTTTGCCCCGGCCGCATAAGCGGTTCAAAATGCTTTCGATTGAAGGAAAGCACGAGGTCAGCGCCGTTTTTTTCGGCTGCAATTACGTGCAGGGCATCGTAGACGCTGCCGCCGCTTCGGCCCTTGTCGGAAACCATGTCCAAGGCTTCCAGGTAATCGCGTCCGTCTAGAGATACGACGGTACTCGTCCTGACAATGCTTTCCCGCAGCAACGCCATGGCCGCAACGGGAGAAATTCTGGGACGTGAGGGGTACGTCGTCAGGCAGGCGTATGTTTCAGCCAAGCCGTGGGCTGCAACTGCCATTTCGATCTCGCCTCGGCGGCTTTTCAAATACCAGGGAAACGCCCGCTGATGCATGGGATGGCTTTTCACCATGGCGGCGACAAGCACCGACGTGTCGAAAAACACCCTCATCGCTTTGAAAGACCTGCGATGTCCCGAGCGCGGTCATTTCGCACACGCTCAACCAGATCATCCACTTCCCCGAGGGTTTCGCCGCCAAAAAGCAGCACCCCATCTTCCTCGACAAGCCCATTGTCATGGTCAGCGCTACGAATGACAATGGTGCAGTCCCGTTCCTCGACGATCAGGCGCGCCCCGGGGGCAAGACCCAAATCATGAAGCACATCCTGGGGAATGACCACGCGCCCTTGTTCGTCTAGCGTCGTTTCCATAGGGCCTCCCGGCATCCCGCCGTTCGCATTCTACGCGAAAAAGAGCATTAGCTTACATAAACGTCAACCGGGTGACAAGCGCTCCGTCGCCGGCCGAATTTTATGCGCCGCCTCGCCCCCCTTACCCCATTTGGGGGGTCCGGGGGCCTCAGGCCCCCGGCCGCCGGAGGCCTCTTCTCTTCCCCTCTTACCTTATTTTCCCTCGCCCTCACCTTCGCCGTCGCACTCCGCCCGCAACTGCCCGCAGGCCGCCGCGATGTCCGATCCCTTGCTCTTGCGCAGCGTCGCCGTCAGCCCCTTGCTCTTCAAAATATCCTGAAACGCCAACACCCTGGCTTCGTCCGGCGGTGAATACGGCAACCCCGGCGTGGCGTTGAACACGATCAGATTTACCTTGGCCTTCACCCGCGAGAGCAGCCGCACCAGCTCCCGGGCGTCGGCGTCGGCGTCATTGACGCCGGCCAGCAACAAATACTCGAACGTCAGCCGCTCCCGGGGCTTCAAGGGATACTGCGCCAGCAAATCCATGAGCTTGTCCAGCTCCAGCCTGGCCGCCCCGGGCATGATCCGCTCCCGCTGGGCCTGGGTCGGCGCGTGCAGCGAAATCGCCAGCGAACACAATCCCGTGCGCCCCAAATCCAACAAATGCCGGGCCACGCCGGCCGTGGACACCGTGATGCGCCGGCCCGAAAAATCCAACCCCTGAGGATGATGCAACGCCTCAAGAGTCTTCAGCAGATTCTCATAATTCAAAAGCGGCTCGCCCATGCCCATGAACACCAGATTGCGCAGCCCCAGCTCCACGCCCTTGTCCGTCAAGTACTGCCGCCCCACCAACACCTGCCCCAGCATCTCCCCAGGCGTCATGTTGCGCCGAAACCCCAGCATCCCGGTGGCGCAAAAGCCGCACCCCATGGCGCAACCCACCTGGGTCGACAAACAGGCCGTGTAATGATCCTTCTCCGGAATCAATACACACTCCACCCGCTCGCCATCATCAAGCGCCAACAAAAATTTCACCGTGCCGTCACGGCTCTCCCGCACCATTTCCACCACCGGCCACCGAATTTCCGCCACCTCCTCCAGCCGGGCGCGCAACGCCTTGGACACGTCCGTCATCCCCGCGATCTCGCGACACCGCTTCTGCCACAGCCACTGCCAGACCTGCCTGGCCCGGTACGGCGGCTCGCCCAGGCTGACAATGAGGGACTCCAGTTCGTGAAACGTCAGGTCGATGAGATTGGTCATGGCGGTTGGTCTGCTGGTTGCGGGGTTGTGGTTGTTGGTTGGTGTGCGGTGTTGGCGATGGAGTCGGGTTCGGGCGGTGAAGAGGGAAGATCGGGGCTCCGCCCCAAGCCCCGCCGGGGGCCTCAGGCCCCCGGACCCCCGTCATGGGTCGGCGGGCGGGAGCGCGGACGGTCGGCATCGGTCGAGGACAGTCGGCGGCGGATGCCCGTCGTTGGGGCCGGAATCGTCCGGGGCAACGCGTGGCCGCTAACGCGGCCCGCGCCGCCCCGGAGCGATTCCGGCCCCAAGGTGCGCCAGCGGCGAAGCGCCGCATTGAAAACCAAAAACAGAGCCGGAAATGTATGGAAGCATCCGGGATGCCAGCGGCTTAACAGGCCGTTGCAAAAAGCTGTTTCCGGCTATTCTCCCCCGCAGATGATGGCGATGGGGATGATCCCGCAGCATCGTCCCTTGACCACCATGACGATGGCCAAATAGGCCATTGAGGGATGCTGGTCAGGCCAAATGAGCGCAAGCCAGGCACTGGCCCAGCCCCTGGGGGTGCCATGGCCGGTCTTGACCCGCATCAGCAGGCCGAGATTGAAACCAGCCACATGGACCAGATAGCGTTTCCGGATGTTCTCTCGTCCTCTGAGCCAGACCCGGCGCATGCCGCCGCACCGGTCCAGCGTATGCTCGAAGCTTCTTTCGACCAGTTCCGTCCGCTGTTTTCCCATGGCCTTCCCGACCATCGAGGATATCCGGATTCGGTTGTTGTACACGGCGCGTCGCGCCTCTTGGTCGCCACGCCAGGAGTTCAGACCGTTGCGTTTGGGTTCGGCGATTCTCGTCCGCCATGGTCCACCGTCCAGAACCTTGAGGACATCCCGGGAGAAATAGCCTTTATCCGCGACCAGTTCCGCAGGGTCGTCCGGGCATGGCGGTGTGGAAGTGACCCGCCGCAGACTTTCTTGAGCGGCTTTCAGCGTCGTTTGCAGAGTCGAGGTGTCCCCTTTGTCCGCTTCATGCACCTCGGCCGCCACCACCGCGCCGGTGTCCAGGTCCACCGCGTGCTCGGGCTTGTACGCCAGATGCGTTCGGCCATCCTTCATCTTGGCGATCTTCGCCTCGGGATCGACCGGTGACCGCCAGTCCTTGTTCGAAAGCGTCTTGCCGACGCGCTTGCGGTCCATGCGAGCCAGATCCTCATCTATCGGAGAGTCGATGCCGCTCTCCTTGGCCATGCGCAGGAGCATCTTGCGGTAGCTCTCACTCGTGTCCCGGCGCACGATGGTTTTGAGCGCCGCGTTGGCCTCCATGGTCGAAGCGTCCACGCCAATGCGGCCTCCAAGGACCAAGCCATCCTTGCTGAGCAGCTTGAGAACCCAGGTGAAAACCTCTTGGTGGGTCGCCAGTGGCAGACGGGACCGTGTCCGGCTGAGCGAGGAATGATCCGGCACAGACTCCTTGGGCGAAAGCTGGAGAAAATTCCGGAGGGAAAGCGAATCAGCGCAGCGCCACTCAATGCCGCGCTCGCTGTCGATGCCCTCGAAATACCCCACGAGGTGCATCCGAAAATACCGGCCAGGCGGAATGGAGGGACGCCCCTTGTCGGAATAGAAGGGCTTGCACAGCTTCTCGGCGAAACCATCGAAGCCGGCTTTCCGGAGAATCTGCTGGAGACGATCGTAAAAAACGTGCCCACGAGACCGAGGGATCTCATCCCAGGCCAGATACATCGTCCCCTGCTGATCACCCTGACGGCCAAGCCCCATCAGATCACCTCCGGAACCCCGATGGCTGGATTCTCGGTCACTTGGCGGAGTTTTTCAACACGCTGTTAAAGGCAAAAAGGCAATCCCGGAAGAGTCATGCCGGGCTTCTGGAACCATTTATTGGGGGGCGTTTTTCCCGGCGGGCTTCCCGCCGGGAAAAACGCCCCCCAGAAAAGGGGTCCGGGGGGCTTAGCCCCCCGGCGGGGCTCGGGGCAGCGCCCCGATTCTCTTCGCTCTCTGCTAATGCAGTCCTTGCTTGTCCCAGTAGGCGCGCACGAAGCGTTCGGCGTCTTCGCGGCTGGCGACGTCGCCGCTGATCTGGGCCTTGAGCAGCGCGTCGCGGATGAGGCCAACGGCCGGTCCCGGCTTGAGGGAGAGCAGCTGCATGATCTGCGCGCCGTTGAGCAGCGGTTCGAGCATTTCCTCGGGCGTTTCGGTACGCTCGAGCATTTTCATGTTGTGGTTGAATTCCTTGTAGGTGCCGCCCACGGACTTGATGTCGGCCCGGGCCATTTCGATCAGGCGCGGGTACTGGTCCAGGGCGCGGAAGCGGCGGATGCCCCGGTCGGTGAGCATGAAGTGGAAGTGCATGTGGCCGCGCACGAGGTTGCACACGAGGTCGGTCTCGTCCGGCGGGAAGCCCAGCCGCGAGAGGATTTTGCGGGTGACCTTGGCCCCGACCTGATGGTGCTGGTAGAAGTGGAGGTCGCCGCCGGCGTACTGGGCGGTGTGGAGCTTGCCCACATCGTGGAACAGGCAGGCCAGGGTGCCGTACCAGTCGTAGGGCAGTTCCTCGGGGTAGTGGCGCATGACGGCCAGGGTTTGTTCGAAGAGCGTATATTCGACGCCGTCGTCGGAGGTGATCTTGATGCGGGCAAGCGTCGCCACTTCGGGCAAAAACCAGTGGAGGATCATGGTGTCGTAGAGGCGCTCCACGAAGTCGGCCATGTTTTCGGCCTCAACCTTGCGCCATTCGTCCATGATGTCTTTGACCGACACGTAGTCCATGATGCGGCGCGAGGCCCGCAGGATGGCCATGAAGGTGTTGGGTTCCACCGGGATGTTGTAGTTGGCGGAAAACCGCAGCGCCCGCACGGCCCGCAGGTAGTTCTGGCGGATGGCTTCGTCGGGAATGCCGTTTAGGCGCACTTCGCCGCTGGAGAGGTCGGCGAAGCCGTCGTGGTCTTCGACCTGATGCGGCATGTAGGGGCAGGCCTGGTGGGGCGGCAGCAGCCCTTTGGCGGTCAGCCGGGCGATGAGCCGGCTGGTGAGCCGGGCCACGGACTCCTCGGGGTGGGAGGCGTCGGCGGTGTCGGCCGGGTAAAGATAGAGGATAGTGTCGCCGCTTTGGAGGCGGGCGAAGGCTCCGTCCTCGGCGTAGGCCTCGGACTGGGGGAAGAGCTTCTGGATTTCGGCCAGGGGGGCGTCGGTGGCCACGTCGAGTTCCGGCGCGGCTTTATCCAGGGCTTTTTCCTGCAAAACGGCGTTGATGACATAGGCGTCGTAGCCGTTTCGCATGATGGTTTTGCAGATGGCGGTGGCGTCCTTGAAGGGTTGCGCCATGGGAAGACCTCCGGGTGCGGCGATTGATGCGTGTCTCAGGCTCCGGCGCGGGCGAGTTCGTAGACCACGTGGCCGTTCACGGCGGTCAGGGTCACGCGGCCGGTGAGGGACTGGCCCAGAAGCGGCGTGTTCTTGCCCTTGGAGCGCAGGGTTTCGGGGGTGACGACCCAGGACTGTTCCGGGTCGAAGAGGCAGAAATCGGCCGGATCGCCCGGGGCGAAGCGGCAGTGGGGGAGCCTGAAGATCTCGGCCGGCCGCCAGGCGAAGCGCTGGGCGATGTCTTCGGCGGACAGCTGCCCCAGGCGCACCAGTTCCCACAGGCTGCCCAGGGCCGTATCCAGGCCGGTGATGCCGTTTTTGGCGTCCTCGAAGGGGGTTTCCTTCTCATGGGCGGCGTGGGGGGCGTGGTCGGTGGCCAGGATGTCGATGACGCCTTCGCGCAGGGCCTGGATGAGCGCCAGACGGTCGTCGTCGGTGCGAAGCGGCGGATTGACCTTGGCCATGGTGTCGTAGCCGAAAAGCGCCGCGTCGGTCATGGTCAGGTAGTGCGGGCAGGTTTCGGCCGTGACCGGCGCGCCCCGGCGCTTGGCGTCGGCGATGAGTTCCACGGCCCGGCGGCAGCTGACGTGGGCCAGATGCACCGGGGCGTTCAAGTATTCGGCCAAAAGAATGTCCCGGGCGACCTGCAGGGCCTCGGCCACGTCGGGCTGGCCGCGAAGGCCCAGGCGGGCGCTCATGACGCCTTCGTTGGCCCCGGCCCCCTTGGCCATGTACGGGTCCTCGCAGTGGTCGATGACCGGGGCGAGGTCGGCGGCGTATTCCAGGGCGTGGCGGAAAAGTTCGGTGTCGGCCACGGGTTCGCCGTCATTGGAAAAGGCCACGCAGCCGGCGGCCAGCAACTCTTCCATGGGTGCGAGCTGTTTGCCGGCAAGGCCCATGGTGAGCGCGCCGACCGGGAACAGGCGCGGGCCATGGGGCCAGGCCTCGCTGGCCCGGCGCAGCATGAGCCGGGTCACCGATTCGTTGTCGTTGACCGGATCGGTGTTGGCCATGCACAGGATGTTGGAAAATCCGCCTCCGGCGGCGGCGGCCAGGCCCGAGGCGATGTCTTCCTTCCATTCCTGGCCGGGTTCGCGCAGATGGGTGTGGGCGTCGGTCATGGCCGGCAGGAGCAGTTGCCCCTTGGCCTCGATGACCCGGGCTTCGGGGAAGCGGGCGGCCGGGTCGTGGGGCGAAAGTTCCAGCACCTGCCCGGCGGCGCAGACCAGGGTCCAGCGGCCGTCGCGGCCGGGGACGGCGGCGTCGGCGACGACGAGATCCGGCGGCGTCATGCGGTTTCCCCTTTTTCCTTGCGGGTGATGTGGAGATACAGGATCGCCATGCGCACGGCCACGCCCGAGGCCACTTGGTCCAGGATAAGCGAATTGCCGGCGTCGGCCAGGTCCGAGGCGATTTCCACGCCCCGGTTGATGGGGCCGGGGTGCAGCACCTTGACGTCCGGGGCGGCGTTTTTCAGGCGCGCCTTGGTCAGGCAAAAGCGGCGGGCGTATTCACGCAGATCGGGCAACAGCCCGGCTTCCTGGCGTTCGAGCTGCAGGCGCAGGCACATGACGGCGTCGGCGCTGTCCAGGGCCGGTTCCAGCTCGTGAAAGACCTTGGCGCCCAGGGCCCGGGCGTCCTTGGGGAGCAAGGTGCGCGGGGCGCATAGGCGCACGGTGACGCCGAGCATGGTGAGCAGGCGAATATTGGACCGGGCGACCCGGGAATGGGCTACGTCGCCAAGGATGGTCACGGTCTTGCCGACGAGGTCGTCGCCCCAGACTTCGCGCAGGGTGAAAAGATCAAGCAAGGCCTGGGTGGGGTGGGCGTGCCAGCCGTCGCCGGCGTTAATCACGGCGCAGGACACCCGCCTGGCCACGAAATCGGCCGCGCCGGAACTCGAATGGCGCATGACGATGGCGTCGGGGTTCATGGCCTGGAGCGTGAGCACGGTGTCCTTGAGGGTTTCGCCCTTTTGCAAGGAACTGCCGGACTTGGCCAGGCCGAAGGTGTCGGCCGAGAGGCGTTTGCCGGCGATGTCGAAAGAGGTCTTGGTGCGGGTGCTCGGCTCGGCGAAAAACAGCACGACGCTTTTGCCTTTGAGGGTGGGCACTTTCTTGACGGGTCGGGCGTTTATTTCCCGGAAGGAGGCGGCGGTGCGCATGACCACGTCCACGTCTTCCCGGGAGAGTTGCGAGACGTCGAGAAGATCCTTGTGGGGCCAGTTCATGGGGCATCCTCGGGGCGAATTTTGGCCGCGCGCCCAGGCGCGTAAGCCGAACGATATTTTCACAAGCCCCGGGCGGCGTCAATGCGGGGCTTTCACGCGCGCGATCAGGACAAACGGGCCATGGCCCGGGCCAGATGCTCGCGCCAGATGGCGGCGAAGGCCTCGATCTGGAGCAGCCCGGCCAGCCGCGCCCGGCAGGTGATGCCGGCCGCTTCCAGCCGGCCGCGCCAGGAGTCGGGCTGCTCTCCGGCCAGATCGGAACAGGCGTGGGCCCCGGCCACGGTGAAAAAGGGCAGCAGCAGCGCCTTGGTCACGCCTTTGGCGGCCAGGGCGGCGACGATGGTGTCCAGCTCCAGGCTGGCCGCGCCTTTCTCCCGGGGCATGGCCCCGAAGAAGAGCAGCGGATCGCGCTGGGTCAGGCGCTCGCGCAGGGCTTCGTAAAATCCGGCTCCGGGCGGCGGCGCGCCGTGGCCCATGAGCACGGCCGCCTCGCCGGGCTGCCGTCCGGCGGCCAGCCCTTCGTCTATGGCGGCGGCCGCCCGGTCCACATCGGCCAGATCGGCCAGTAGCGGCGCGCCCACCGACACCGCCGTGCGGCCGGCGTCGTCGGCGAGCCACCGGCCCAGGCCGGCCAACAGTTCGTGGTATTCCCCGCCCGGCACCACATGCAGGGACTGCACCGCCACCCGGGCGCAGCCGGCGGCGGTCAGCTCGCCAAGCACGTCAAGGACCTGCCTCGCTCCGCCGAACGCGGCGGCGTTGCCGTGCTTGCGCCCCACGGTGCGGGCCACGGCCACCACGGCCCCGGGATGGGCGGCGGCCACGGACTGTCGGAACGCGTCCAAGGCGGCCATGGCCCCGGGATGCCGGGAGCCGTGGGCGGCCAGGATGATGCCACACGGTTCGGTCACGGGCGCGACTCCATGGCGGCGGCCAGGCCGGCCAGGGCGGAGACGGCCGTAGGCGCGGCAATGAGCGAAACCCACAGCCAGCCCGGCGGCGCGGCCAAGGACAGCCACAAGGGCGCGGCAGCGAGCTGGCCGGCCACGGCCGACCAGAGAAAGGCCAGGGCCGTGGCGGCCAGCCCCGCGCCCACAAAGCCCATGGCCGCCGCGCCGGCCACCAGGGGCAGGGCGATGACCGACTCGGCCGCGCCGACCAGACGCATGATCTCGAATTCCTCGCGCCGGCGCAGCAAGGTCAGGCGCACGGTGTTGCCGACCACAAGGCCGACCAGCAGCGCCAGGATGGCCCCCAGCGGCAACACGGCCTGGGCGCCGAGCAGGCCCAGGGAGCGGGCGGCGTCGATGGCGGCCGGGTTGTAGCGCACCTCGGCCACGCCATCCACGGCCGTCAGGCGTTCCAGGGTCTGCTTGGCGAACCCGTCGTCGTGCTCGGGCGGGGCAAAGCCCAGCAGCAAGGTGTAGGGCAGGGGATTGGCCGCCCCGGGCAGGAGGGGTTCGGCCGCGCCGCCCAGGCTGCCGCGCATGACGGCCATGGCCGCCTCGGGCGTGAACGCCTTGGCTTCGATGACCCCGGGCAGGGCGCGCATCCAGTCCATCTGCCGGGCGGTGAGCGCCGCGTCGGCCCCGGGTTTCCAGTAGACCTGAAAGCGCAGCACGCCTTGGCCCTTGGCCAAGGCGCCGTCCAGGCCGACCTGGGCCAGGGCGAGCAGGCCGCACAAAAACACCGTGGCGAACACGCCCAGGATGACGCTTAATGACGTGGAGGGCCGGCGAAACAGATCGGCCAGGCCGGAGAAAATGAGGCGCGCCGTCATGAGGCTGCCTCCGGGGCGGCGGCCTGGGCGGCGTCTGTTCCGGCGTCGGGCGCGGCGCGCTCCAGGCGTATGATCCGGGCGTCGGGGGCGGCGGCCACCAGGGCCTGGTTGTGGGTGGCCATGAGGATGGCCGTGCCGTGGGCGCTGAACTGGCGCAGGATGTCCAGCAGGCGAAGCGACAGGTCCCAGTCGAGGTTGCCGGTGGGTTCGTCGGCCAGCATGAGCCGGGGGCCGGCCACCACGGCACGGGCGATGGCCACCCGCTGCTGTTCGCCGCCGGCCAGCTCGGCGCAGGGCCGGTTGGCCAGCTCCGTCAGGCGCAGGGCGGTCAGGGCCGAGCTCACCCGGCGCTTAATGCGGGCGGCCGGGGTTCCCCGCACCACCAGGGGCAGGGCCACGTTGTCGGCCACGCTGCGCTCGGGCAGGATCTTGAAATCCTGAAACACCATGGCCACGTCGCGGCGCAGCTGATGCAGTTTGGACGGACGCAGCCCGGCCAGATCGTGGCCGGCGGCCACGGCCCGGCCTTCCTGCAAGGGCAGCGAGCCGTGCAGGATGCGCAGCAAGGTGGACTTGCCCGCGCCGGACGGACCGGTCAGGAAGGCGAAACCGCCCTTTTCCAGGGAAAAGGTCAGATCGCGCAACACCTCGCGCCGACCGAAGCAGTGGCGCAGCCCCTGGACCTCGATCATGCCGGCGTGTCCCCGTTCTCCAGCAGCCGCCGGGCCATTTCCGCGCCGGCCTCGCCGCCGCCGGCCATGCGGGCCAGTTCGGCGGCCACGCCGTCGGCGTCCAGGCGCAGGCAACGGGTGACGGTCTGGCCATCCTCAACGGATTTCTGCACCTGGAAATGCCGGTCGGCCAGGCTGGCCAGTTGGGGCCAGTGGCTGATGAGCAGAATCTGCGAGGTGGCGGCCAGCTTTTTGATGTGGCTGCCGACGCTGGTGAGCGTCAGCCCACCGATGCCGGCGTCGATCTCGTCGAAAATAAGCGTTGGCCCGCCCGGTTCGGCGGAAAGCGACATCAGCGCCAGCAGGAAGCGCGAGAGTTCGCCGCCCGAGGCGATCTTGTCCAGGGGCTGGGGCGGCTGGCCGGGGTTGGGCCGCCACAGCACGCGCGCCCGGTCTTCGGTGAGGGGCTCGCCATCGCAGGCCACGGGCGTGTAGGCGACAACCGGCGTGAAATCGAAAATGACCCGCACGTCCTTGGAGAAGCCCAAACCGCGCAGGATGTCTTCCAGGGCGGCGGACAGCCGGGCGGCGGCCTCGCGCCGGGCCGCGCCCAGGGCGGCCAGGGCTTGGGCCAGGGCGGCCATGCCGGCGGCCTCGTCCCGGGCCAGCTGCTTGCGTTTCAGGCCGCAGTCGTCGAGAAAATCGAGGTTTTCCTTGATGTCGCGGCCCAGGTCCACGATCTCGGCCAGGGAACGCTTGAGCTTTCGCCGCAGCGTGGCCAGCTCGAACAGGCGTTTTTCGATGCCCTCGCCGTCGTCGTCGGCCGCCTTGGCCGGCCGGCGGCGCAAGCGCACGGCCAGATCCTTGAGGTGGTGGCGGAAAGCGGCCACGGCCTCGGCGTCGGCGGTAAATTCCTCGTGGATTTCCCCGGCGTGGAGCAGTTCGCGGTGCAGGTCGGCCAGGGCATCCAGGACCGGCGGCTGGCGTTCGATGCACTCCAGGGCGCGGCCAAGGGCCTGGGCGGCCTTGCGCGATTCGGCCAGGGCGGCCTTGCGGGCCACCAGTTCGTCCTCTTCGCCGGGCAGGGGGTTCACCTTGGCGATCTCGGCGTGCTGGAATTCCAGGAACTGGCGTTTTTCTTCCAGCCCGGCCGCCTTGGCGTCGAGATCGCGGATGGCGGCGGCCACTTCGCCCAGCTCCCGGGCCAGCCGGTTTTTTTCGGTCAAAAGCGCCGGATCGGGCAGAAAGCCGTCCAGGAGCGCGGCCTGGAAGGCGGGCTGGAGCAGTCGCCCCTGGCCGTGCTGGGAGACGTGGAGCAGGAGCTTTGGCCGCAGGGCGGCCAGGGTCTCGCGGGAGGCCAGGGCGTCGCCCACGTAGACGCGGCTGCGACCGGTGTCGGCCACGAGTTCCCGGCGCAGGATCAGTTCCTCGTCGCCCAGGACAAACAGCGCCTCGACCACGGCCTTGTCCCGGCCGGCCCGGACGAGGTCGGTGTGCATTTTCTCGCCGGTGAGGAAATTGACGGCCGAGATGATGAAGCTTTTGCCGGCTCCGGTCTCGCCGGACAGGACGTTGAGGCCCGGGCCGAATTCCAGCTCCAGGTCGTCGATGAGCGCCAGGTTCTTGATGCGAAGGACTTCGATCATGGTGGTATGGCCTATTGCCGCAGCCTCGGGTCCAGGATGTCGCGCAGGCTTTCGCCTATGAGGTTGTAGCCAAGCACGGTGACCAGGATGGCCAGCCCCGGGAAAATGGACAGCCAGGGGGCCACTTCCAGCACTTCCTTGCCTTCCATGAGCATGTTGCCCCAGCTCGGCGTCGGCGGCAGCACGCCCAGGCCCAAAAAGCTCAACGACGATTCGGTGAGGATGGCCCCGGCCACGCCGAGCGTGGCCGAAACCAGCACCGGCGCGGCGGCGTTGGGCAGGATGTGGTAGAAAAGGATGCCCGGCGCGCCCATGCCCGACACCCGGGCGGCCAGGACGAAATCCCGCGACCGCAGGGCCAGGGTCTCGGCCCGCACCAGCCGGGTGACGCCCATCCAGGAGGTCAGGCCGATGACGATCATGATGTTTGTCAGCGACGGCGAGAGAAAGGCGATGACGGCCAGGATCAGGAAAAACGAGGGAAAGCACAGCATGACGTCCACGCCGCGCATGATGGCCTCGTCGATGAGGCCGCCGAAATAGCCCGAGCACAGGCCGAGAAACAGGCCGATGGCCACGGAGATGCCCACGGCCACGAAGCCCACCCACAGCGACACCCGGCCGCCGTAGAGCAGGCGGGAAAACACGTCGCGCCCAAGCGCGTCGGTGCCCAGCAGATGCGCGCCGCCAGGGGGCCGCAGGATGGCGTCCACGTCCAGGGCCAAGGGATCGTAGGGGGCCAGCCAGGGGGCCAGCAGCGCGGCCACGGAGACCGCGCCGACAATGCACAGGCCCACGGCCAGCAGGCCGTTGGCCGGGAGCAGACGCCGCAGGAGCCGGACCGGGTTAAGCATCGCCCTTGCCTCCCAGGCGGATGCGCGGATCGGCCAGGGCGTAGCCGGCGTCGGCGAGCAGGTTGCCGGCCAGGGTCAGCACCGCGCCAAGGACCAGATTGCCCATGATGAGCGGATAATCCCGGGCCATGACCGACTGGTAAAAAAGCTGCCCCAGGCCCGGCAGGGCAAAGATGGACTCGATGATGACCGAGCCGCCGATAAGCCCGGGCACGGACAGGCCCAGGATGGTGATGACCGGCAGCAGGGCGTTTCGCAGGGCGTGCTTGTAGATGACGGTGAATTCCGACAGCCCCTTGGCCCGGGCCGTGAGGATATAGTCCTGGCGCAGCACTTCGAGCATGGCCGAGCGCATGAAGCGCGACATGCCAGCGAGCGACCCGAAGGTGTAGATGAAAATGGGCAGGGCCAGATGCCGGGCCAGGTCCACGATTTTGTCCCAGGGGCCAAGCCGGGCGTAGTCCATGGAGGTCAGGCCCGAGATGGGCAGCCAGCCGAGGTGGATGCCGAAATAGAGCATAAGCAGCAAGGCCAGCCAGAAGCCGGGCATGGCGAAGCCGATGAAGACGAAGACCGTGGCGGCGCGGTCGAACAGGCCCCCCTGATGCCGGGCCGAGGCCACGCCGATGGGGATGGCTACGGCGAGTGTGAGGATCAGGGAGGCGACGTTCATGGAAATAGTCAGCGGCAGGCGTTCCTTGATGCGGTCCCAGACCGGACGCCGGTCGCCGGAGAGCGAGTTGCCGAAGTCGAGGCGGGCGAGTTTGCCGAGCCAGTCGAGGTATTGGACGTGCAGCGGGCGGTCGAGGCCGTAGAGCGCCTGGAGCCGGGCGCGGGTTTCGGCGGTGGCCAGCGGGTTAAGCGTGGTCTCCATGTCGGTGGGCGAGCCTGGGGCGAGGTGGATGACGGCGAAGCTCACGCAGGTGATGCCGAGGAACACGACGGCGACCCAGAGTGTTTTGAGCAGGAGACGTTTGGCCAATGCGAGCACGGTTAGGGGCACTCCTTGGGGGCATGTCGGCAGTGGCCGGCCCAGGAGGTATGTACGAGAAACGGGGCTTGTTGGAAAGGGCGGTCAAAAAAAGTGGGGCGGGCCGAAATTTCCTGTTGACTTTTTTCGGGCCAAGCGTAGATTCCGTCCTCGCTGCGGGGCTGTAGCTCAGTTGGGAGAGCGCTTGAATGGCATTCAAGAGGTCGTGGGTTCGATTCCCTCCAGCTCCACCACAGATTTCAAGGGGTTAATCCGAAAGGGTTAACCCCTTAATCTTTTGGCTCATTCAACTGGTGCCAACAAGTTTTGTTGGCGGGTCTGTATGAGCCAGCATCAGTATCTCCACCAATTATTTTTTCCAGAAACTTTTCCGGGCTCTCTTGATAGAATTTCAAGAGGTTGCCCTGCCGTGGTTTGTTTACTGCATCAGATTTTTTTTGGATATTTTTTCAAGGCTGGTGTACCTGGGAATTACCCGATGACACTTGGTGGATTTTAAAGCGTTCGATTTTCCCCTCCTTATCATTTGGGTGGATACTATACCATAATTTGTAATTGAAGGACTGCATTCGCAATGATGAAATTCAAATAATTTGTTTTCTGTATTTAATTTTAATCACACTGTCTTCGTTGGTTGTCGTCATTGAAGGAGAATTTTGATGCATCGAATAGTAAAAGCTCACCTTGATAGTTTCGTAAAGAAATTCTCTTTAGAGTCAGACGATGAAGCCAGTCAATTTGAGAAATTTGTTAATTACTCTATCGTTACAACAAAGATTGGAACTCAATATGACATTGACGACATAACGACTAGCACGTCAGACGATGGTTGCGATGGTATTGCGGTAATTATTAATGAAGAAGTTGTCGTATCAGAAGAAGATGTCAGATCTTTTTTTATAACAGAAAGAAGGAATCATGATGTCGAGATAGTGTTTATACAGGCAAAAAGAAGTGAGTCTTACGATTTAGGAGATTTTTTGAAGTTTAAAGAATCCATATTAAGATTTCTTACATCAGAGCCTTATGCGGCAACGGATGATGTGCAACAAGAAGCTAGGAAAATGTTTGATGTTATTATAGAAAATGTACCTAAGTTACGAAATGGAAAGCCTTCAGCTTATATACGCTATGTCGGGACTGGGATGTATCAATGCCCTAGCTCATTAGAAACTGCTAAATCTGATTTTGTTCGCCAGCTTGATGATGTAGGTTTTTTTAAAGAAACAGATATACAAATACTTGGTAGAGATGAGTTAACCTCACTGTGGGTAGGTACTTATTCAGGGGCAAAAGCAAAACTTGAAATGCTTAGCAATGCTCCTTTGCGGACTATCGATGGGATTAATGAGGCTTACCTTGCTGTTGTCAAAGCGGCTGACTTTGTAAATGAACTCTTGGTAAATGAAAATGGTGATTTACGATTGCAAGTATTTGAAGAAAATGTGCGTTCTTTTCTTGGAAATGAAAATGCTGTGAATAGGTCAATTGCGGAGACGTTACAGAATCCAAGATCAGCAAGTCGATTCCCCGTCCTTAATAATGGAATAACAATAGTAAGCCCTGATGTTCAAGTGCAAGGGACAACTTTACACCTTAAGAATTACCAAATAGTCAATGGCTGTCAGACGTCTAACGTACTTTTTGAAAACAGAGACTACCTAACTAATGAAGTTATGGTAAATTTAAAGGTCGTTGAAACAACAAATGAAGATATTTTTTCAGAGCTAGTACGCGCAACTAATAGTCAAACAACCATTGAGGAGACCCAATTTGTTTCGTTAAAACCTATTGTTAAGAAAATTGAACAATATTTTAACACATACGAAACAACAGAATCAAGATTGTACTTAGAAAGGCGTGAAAGACAATATGTAGGTTCAGAAATCCCAGCAATAAGAATATTTTCTGTGCATACTGTTACCCGATGTGTAGCCGCGATGTTTTGTCAAAGACCAGATTTGTCATTCAAATATCCTAAAAAAATGTACCTTGAGCTTTCAGACACTATATTTATGGATAATAATAAAGAGATTTTATATTATGCAGCATGCTTAACTTTGTATAGACTTCATCTCTTGGTTTCAAACAGAACTATTCCACAAAGCATGAAGCGATTTAAGTGGCATATTCTTCTGATTGTTCGTATTTTATTATCTTCGAAAGAACCTATTAGATTGAACTCTAGTAAGGTAGAAGACGTGTCGCAAAAAATGATTAGTATATTTTCTCTTCACAATGAAACTGCAACGGAAATATTTAAGAAGGCCGTAGATGTTATTGAAAGTTTTGGCTCGATTACTAATGACAGGTTGAAAGGGCAACTCATTATACAGGAAATGTTAAGTAAGACCTAGCTGTAATTTAGTTTTAATTCACATAATCATACCACCGGCTATGCCGGTGGTAGCTGATACATAGATCGTTGAATGTTGATTGAGTATGTGATGGTACAAATAAAAAATATCCATTTCGTATTGTTTATGGATTTTCTTGCCAACAATAAGGAGAAGCAATGGAGTTTACATTTTACGGGGATTTAATAGGCATGAAATCTATTTACAGCAATGATCCAATGAAAGCGTACCAAACTCTCAATGAATTTTATAACACATGTTTTAATATAATACCTGACCAAAAAATAAACAACTGCGATATGCAGACCTATATGTTTAGTGATAGCATTTTGTTGACTGGCAATAATATAGTAAATGATCTCCCTACCATTCAAAAATTATATTTGAGGTTGCTTTCAAAAAGTACAATAATGTTAAGAGGCGCTATTGTGTCTGGAAAATTAAATTTTGATCCTAGAATCGAAAGAAGTAGCTTTAAAAAAATGTTGCCGATTGGCACAGAATTAGTAAGAGCAATATCTCTAGAAGGTCAATACAAAGGCGCTCGGCTAATTATTGAAAATAAATTGGCAGAGGAACTTTTAGATGAAGCAAGGGATTGGAAGACTATATCTGGGTATGTCAACAACTTAACTGGAGACAATTATATCCCTAAAAATGATTTTAGACGAAGAATAATTCCAGTCCCAGAAGGAGGAGCGTATGAGTATCTGTACTTTTGGGAATTAGATAATGTTAATTCACTTCAAAATCTATTTCACAAAGATATTGAAGATAAACTTTCTGAGATTGAGAAATACATGGATACAAATAAAGCGAGACACTATTCAGAAACATTAAACTTGCTCAAAAGATCTTTAAACAGAAAAAAATACACAGAAACACGATTGTAATTAAATGCTATTTTGACAAAGTAAGGCAATGCGATAACATTTTGGAGGCAAAACAATGAACAGTTCAAAAAAAACAGAAATTGACTTAGGCATCGCACTACTAAAATCAATTGTTTCAATGGGTATTTTTTCATTTGTATTTGACATTGCAATGCTACCTACAAATTTAAATAAAGATATTTATATATTAATTTCTTTTTTTGTAAAAACATTTTCTTTTGTCTTTACAGGATTATGGCTAGTTCACAAAAATAAGTTCCACGCGGCGATAATTTGTGCTTCAATAATTGCAATAGAAGCTTTTTGGCTGCGTGGTACGTTGTCGCTCATTTATGCTGGCACTATGCCAGTCAGTTCTATAAAAAACGTTATTTATGGTCTTTTTTCAGGAATCATACTATCATTTCTTGCAATACAGTACAAGGACAGAATTGAACGGTCTCGATTAGTTAAATTTATTGACAAAAAGTTCTTTAGAAAGAACTATTTAAAAAAAATTTCAACCCAGCTCAACGAATCGTATGCTATACTGCTATTAACATCTGAGCCCATGATGGCCTGCAACCAAAAATTAATACAACAACTTCATGAAGAGTGTGAACAAGACCCTTTGTACAAGAATTTTCAGCATGCAGTAAAATGCACTGCATTTTCAATAATAACTGACCCTAAAGAGAATACCCTTGAGTACATCAAAGAACTTGAAAGTGAAATTGTTAAACACTCTGAAATTGTACATGAAGCTTTAAAAAAATATGATGTTGGAGGAGATTTTTGGAGTACACTTAAAATAAAATCAAACAAAGAGTATTACAATAGAACACTATATGCTTTTTATTTTGAACACTATCTTAGGGCTCAGCACGTTTTACTTTCTTACTGGACAAAGTATCACGATAAGTAACCGTAGTTTTGTTTTGATAAATTAATTTGAAATTTACTGCAATTAACACAGAAGACAATACTATGATTTTAGTGCGTGTTTTTCTTGGGTGCTAGATAGTCGTCATAGATGGCGATATGTGAAATGACTAAATTATTTATTTCTATAGATTATTAAAATACAAATAGTAACTGCCTCTAAATACCATCTAAAGCATTGACAATTAGTCGGTAATGTCAAAGCCCACGCCAACCATTATTTAAAGGAAGACGTGGGCCTTTGCCAAACTAAGTCAAATGCTACACTTCAACAGCCTTATCTTGCTTTTCACTAAAGCAAATTCCTGGCTTGCTTGTCTTGAAAAAATTCAAACGGCAGAACACCTGCAACTTTTGCCTTCTTCATAAGATCCTTAAGGTCTGTAAATCCGTGTTCAGCAATAAATTCATTAACATCATCCCTTGCTACTTTGTACTCTCTCATGATATGGCCCAAGACCGTCAAAGGATTTTCTTCACCTTTTAGAACTTCTCTTTTGATATTTCCAATCATGTCTTTTTTTAAAACGCCATGTTTTTGCATGTACTCTTCACGAGAATTGATACCATGTTTTTTAAGATGGGCAATGCTGATAGATTTCATTTGCTCGCCGCATTCAGCGCATGTCACAAAATCACCAACACGTTCATGCTTAAATATACCAGCAGAAGGTGCTGGGAGAGCTGCTTGAGTAGATGGTTCAGGAATAGGGTTAGTTTCAAAGACGGGACCTTGTTCTAATAATAACAGGTCGTTGTAAATTGTTTCAGTTGCTTTTTGCAAATCAGAGTAATGAACTTTCCCATGGCGAGCCTGATCTTTAGCTATATCAACTGCTTCAGACCATAATTTTTTGTTAAACATAACCATCTCCTTTTAGAATGATGGTTTGCATATAGCTCTCCCGCAAATAAACTGTCAACGTTCACCAGAGAATTGGACAAGAAATTTTTCCGGCGGCTATTGGGGGAACGGCTCTTGGTCTGGCCGTATAGAACACCCCCTGAATTCGCGCCCTAGGGGGGCTTCCTTGGGCTTTCCCAACTGTACCGTCCCCTTGGGCTCCCCGCCGACCAAAAAGCCCGGAAAACCCCGTATATCCCCAACGACCGTTTACCCTAGGGGTTCGTCCGGTTTGAAATGCCGCCCCGTGACAGCCCCGGTGCTCCAGGATATCTTCTGTTGGAAACAATAGGAGGTGATATGAATAGCAAGAATATTGATCTGTTAGAAGCTAAGGATGATGTTTATAATTCTTTTAGACTCATTGAAAATATATTCAAAATAATGGACACGTCTTCGCCAGAAGTATATGGAAATTTAACTAGCTTATATTCTGAAGTCGGTATGGCTCTATGTCATAATTTCCGTAATAAGCTTGGTGATATCTTTGGAAATTATTTTATAGACCGCTGAAGTGACAACAAGCAATTCAAATCAAGATCATAATTTGCTGTAATTAGTTCATCGTAATTGTCTTGTAATGAGTAAAATGCAAATGTTTGTTTAATATAGTTCAATAATGATCGCACTTTTTCTATACTAATTTCAGATGAAATAGCTGCTTGTCGTTTCGAGGTAATATTGTCATTAACTAGTAAGTGATGTTTATCTTTGAAGAAAGGATGTAAACGCCAAAAAAATATTTATAATCTCAGAATTATTGCTTGATAAGCATAGAATGTAGTAAAAACCGAGCTCTGATTTGCACTAACTTCCGCCCTGACTGACAAAAATACCCATGATGATGAAGCTTTTTAATTAGCTAAACGGACCTCTTGGGACATTTACCCCTTGGGTCGGGTTTGCATAGGCCAGGATCATTTACTTGCTGGATCACCTGCCCGGCTTAACTCGTACCGGTGGCGGTGAAGGTCGGATTCTCAATGATTGCTAGGTGTAAAAGCAACTCATCCCATGAGACACCGTCGGCCTATCTGGAATTACCCCATGCACCGATTGACCACAGCCCGCTGAGTTAGGTAGCTAAAAGCCGGGATACCCCCTGTCCTCTTGGTTTCTCGCCGAGCTGGGTGCGCGGGATATCTGGGATTGGGCCAGGTAGAAATGCCCACCGGGATTTTTTCAGTCCCGAATTATGCATATAATGCCGGCAAAGAGGAGGAGGAAGCCTGAACCTAGGCCTAGGAATGAATTTAAAAAATCCCATTATATTAAAGACTTAATAAAAAAGTTCGCGCTGGCGAATATTTTACTCAACCCACTAAATTTATTGGAAAATTTTAATTTATTAATAATTTCGGTAAGTTAAATAATTTTAAAATACTTTTTAACTCTTATAATTACCTTAAAGGATAAGATGATGGATATTAAAGATGACGGGCTAATAATGCCTGCTGATATGGATTCTATAATTGCCGCCCTTGGAGCACTTGAGTCTAAGATCAATAAACAAACAGACACGGAAGATGTTATCCAAGCCCGCTTGAGGTTAGAAAGTGGAAAGTATTTAAACCAAGCCAAAAGTATTATTAAAAAACAAGGATTAAAATGGGAAATTGAAGTTTCTAAAATAATTCCAAAGAAACCTGACGGTACACCAGTCATTAAAAAAACTACTCGTGCTGAAAGAATGAAGGTTGCTTCCCTCAATAATATTGATAAATATCTTTTTCTTGGTTGGGGTAAATTGGTAAAAATATCAGAACTAATTAAAGGAAATGATGTTGAGGTATTTCTGAAAGATTTAGGATTCAACCAAGCAGATATTAAAAATTTTGATTATAGTGAATTTTCCATGGCTATCGATGCCAAGGTTGTTCATAGTTTATTGAAGAAAAATAATATTAATATTTCAATGGATCTTATTTTGAAATCACTTAGGAAAGGTGTGATTTTCGAGGATAAACTTTTAAAGGAACTGTCTGGAAAAGCACGGCCCGATCTAGTATTGAAAAGCTTGATACATTTTGATGTTGTAAATCCAAAGACAAGCCAAGTTAAATCACCTCTAGCTGTTTCATCTGAAATAGAAGAAGTAATGGAAAAGCTGATTACATTAATGGGCAAGGCATTGAAAACTAATACAGTCCCGAAACACATACCCGGCTTCATGTATGAAGACTTAGCACATTATAATTCTATTTTGTATAAATTGTCATTGCCGGCGGAAGAGTAGAGAGAGCTATGAGAATTTACCAATCATCAATAACGGCAGCATCTCTTAGACTTTTAAAAAAGCTAAAGCCAGATATTAAAATACACGTCCTAAGGTCATATTTAGTTGATGGGCCTGGAACCTTCGAAATATTAAGTACGAATCCAGGAAATATAAAGTCATTAGCACTCGATTCTGGAACGTTTAGTATTACTGAAAATACTCACAAGCATCATATTGATGTTTTAAATTATGCTGATTTTTTAGAAGACTGTTCAAGCTTTTATAATTTCTATTTTGGTTTTGATCCTGAACATGGAGACGAAGGGACAGAGTCGAGTATTGAAAATCAACGAATATTAGAAGCCAAGGGATTCACGCCAATACCTGTTATACAAAATTTACAATTGGAAGTAGACTACTATACTTCACAAGCGAGTAAGTATCCATTTGTTGCCATCGGGTCTACACGAAAAAAGAATATTGATGATTTAGTAAAAGCAACAAATATTTTACATTCTGCTAATATAAAAGTCCATTGGTTTGGTATTGGTAGTTTTGCTAAATTAACGAAAGCTCCAGTTTGGTCGTCTGACTGTTCTTCATTTGCACAGTGGATAAAAAATGGTAGGTTAATTTATTTTGATGAAGTTAACGGCAAAGAGGTTTCTTTTGCAACAAGAGAATACAGCAAAAATGGTGAGCCAAATAAAGATTATGTCAGATTACACCCGTTATGTGAAGATTATGAGGAATGGTTGCATGGGAGACTAGGTTTAAGCTTGGAAGATGTTATTCATCACGGCGACATGAAGCTTGCTGTCAATAGCTATTACTTTTATGAACTCGAACAAAAACTGACTAAAGAACAAATGGCTAAAGGTTATATATATGACTGCGAATAAAAAGATAATGAAAGTTAAGGTGCAATTATGGTTATTCCTTGTGAAACATCGCCAGAGTTAAGATTTTATAACTATTTATCACCAAGGCCAAGATGGGGAAATAGCAAAGTAATACGTAATATTGGGAAAAAGGAAGAGATAATAAATATTGCTGCATACATACAAATGCCGAATCATAGAAAGCAGTATTTAAGTTTTGATTTAGATTATGAATGCGCTGCTAGTGTCTGGATGGATGAAGGATTGCCAGAACCTACTTTGATCGTAATCAATAATGAAAATTCCCATGCCCATTTACATTATGAATTGACTGTGCCGTTGCTTTTGCCAATACGCGGTCGCAAAGCTACGTATAGTTCGAAGGCAAAAAGATATTATGACAGTGTTGTGCTTGGCTTGTGTTTGAGAATGAACGGCGACATGGGTTTTAATGGATCAAATATTAAAAATCCTTTCTACCAGTATATCGAGAAGAAACAAGCAGAGATTACAAATGTGCCGTTCACGAGTAAGTGGAAAGTTCATTGGGCTAATTATACATATGATCTCAATGAGCTTAATGAATATGGACTTGATATAAAGAACATTGCGGTTCGACCAGAGATCGATCCAACCAGCAGAAACCAAACTTTATTTGATTCATGTAGGAAGCATGCTTATAAAATTGTTAAACAATATAAGGACGAAAAAATATTTCACCAAGCCGTAGAAATTATTTGTAATCAATTTTATGAAATGTATTTAAAAGATATTGTCAAAGATCACCCATACACTTTAAAAGAAGTAGCATCGGTTGCAAGGTCTATATCTGAATGGACTTGGCGTCATAAAAATGATCCTAGTTTTCCTAATCTAAGTAAGAATCGCGGTGTTATGGGGTTAACTAGAACATTCCAGGAGAAAGGTTCTCCAGAGCATTTACAAGAGATTCGAGAATGTGAGCAAAAAGGAGCATATTATACTCATAGGGTACGAAGAGCTAAAACTATTTCAAAAATTACTGAAGCAGTAAATTATTTAACCAGCAATGGCATACAAGTAGACTACAAAGAGATTGTTAGAATGACTGGATTAAGTTTATCAAGAGTATATGGATATAAAGATTTAATAGATAGTTTAGATATCAAAATATAATTATATAATAATAATATTTTATAATATAATATAACATAATATAGCTATTTTAAATTCCAGCCAATAAAACATTTATGCCATTATCTAATAACCCATTTGGGAAAATGTTCTATTATATGTCTCAATTATAATTCTCATTAATTATATTTTTCTAATTTTGTCAGTGTTCAAAAGTCATATAATATTTTCAAGTAGTTTTGAAAGATATATACAACCAATTTGCAGTTTACAAAGGCCATGGGTGCTTTGTATATTACAATTCCTGTCCTAGCTAAGCTAGGAGATGCTTTATCTTGAAAAGGCATCAAGTCAAAAAATAAACATTACTTAAGATTAACTAGAATAGTCGCTCTCTCCTCGAACTATATCTACTTAAGAATGACTTAGCTGTTATTAAGTAATTATGACAGTAAAGAAGTTGAGACGAAATCTAGCCCGTATGTATATTACAGAAGTTAAGGTGGCTCATATATTGGATGAGGTTCATGGCAAACTGAAATCCGTTGATTTTAAGTAATCATCTGAAAATATTATAGTTCAAGTGCAATAATGTTTGAGTATATGAATGCGATTAGACTCGGGATGGATTCATTGGAATAAAATAGACCAAAGGAAGCCCTTGTGAAAAGATTTTTATGGAGATGAAGAGTTTGATTTTCATAAGGGTGTCTGAAGTTTGTAAGAAACTATCGATTGGTATTCGGTGTAGCATGGAATGTCTTTAAATTTAAGCATAATAAAAGTTGACCCTATAAAAATATAACCCTGCTGTCCATTAGTAGTACAGCGTAATTAAAAGCTACTTAAAAAAATTAGACAGTTGTGATACATCGAATACCAATTGACGTAGCCGTATGCGGGAAAACCGCTTGTACGAATTAGCTGCAACAGAGGGCTAGGACAAGTAATTGATCCTTTCTACTCTTAGGATTCATGTTCCTATCTGATTAATTTAGATAGGAGCATGTTTCTGTGAACTGCAAAGAATATTTTGCATAAAGGTCTTCATCCTATGAGGACCTTTTTCTTTTATTTGCTTTAACGGCAAAATTGATCCGTCTTTTCTACCTGCTGTCGATCTTCCCCCAGTCCGGTACATTGACTGTACCTGTGACACCTCCCCGTAAAATCCCTTCTCCTGGGTTTTTGGGGCTTTTCCCATGCCCGGGTGTCAGTCGATGGCAAAAAGCCGCGTACGGGGCTCCTGGGGCCATATATGGGCATCTCGCTTGTTCCGGCTGGGTGTTTTTGCAAAATTTTAAGGTTAATTTGCGTAAAACATGCATATTTTGCCGTTAAACCAACGATTTAAACCTATTTAGACAGATATACCTATTAACAACAACATTTCTATGCAAAGGAGTTGTTATGGGTGTCAAGAATGAAACCAATGGTGAAAACCAAGATCAACAGTCGAAGAAGAAACTTGAGTCAAAATACGACCCAAAGCTTTTAAGGCAATTTGTCAAGGAAGGTCTTGATGCAACACAAATTATGCAAAAGATGTCTATCAGACACAAGCAGACCTTGAAGCAATACATCCTTAAATTGATCAGCACTGACAGAGTGCTGTATGAAGTTAAGGACTTGTATATCAAGGACTCGAAACGTCCGAGAGTAAATCAAGCTGGATTTTTACGAATTAACCTGAACGCTCACGACCTCGGTGACATTGAAGTTAACGAAGGTGATGAGTATTCAGTCGAAGTCAATGGCAATCAGATCATCCTGACCAAAATTCACCCATAACACTCTAACTGAAATGTCATGTAGATACGTCTGCATGACATTTCTTATTGTGAGCAAGTAAAGTAATTTATTCTAATACAATTAGTTACTCTGCAATATTTGCATGCTTTTGCATCATATTTTTATAATTCAGAGCTATATGTAATTATAACTCTGTCCATTTCATTTTGAACAATAAAATATAAATATAATTAATATATCCAAAGTACGATTCTACATAGAAACGGACATTGGGATTTTAATGGTGGATAAATCAAAGAAAAACAAGGAGATAATCTGGACCTGTTGGAGCTTGCCCCAGGACAAGCAGTTTCCAATGCTTGATTTTACCATGTTTTAAACCAGAAACAAGGATTGGAGGCGGTTATGAAGGTTGAACCGATAATAGACATGAAGCATATCAAGTGCATAAAAAAGCTCTTGATCACTAACAAAAGAGACAGATTGCTATTCATAATGGCAATCAATACTGGCCTGCGTGTGCAAGACATTTTGGCATTAAAAGTGTCAAGTGTTAAGACCAGTAATACTGGTGACAGAGTTTGTCTCAAGGAAAAGAAAACTGGCAAGGAAAATGTATTCATTGTGAACAAGGAGATTAAGTCAGCTCTTGATGATTATTTTGGAGCAGTTGAAGTCCATGACGATGACTACCTATTCAAAAGTAGGAAGGGGCAGAACAGTCCATTAACAACATATGCCGTCACTAAGATGGTTCAGCGGTGGTGTGATGAGATTGGTTTGAAGATCAATGCTGGTGCTCATACACTCCGTAAAACATGGTGTTATCAACAACGAACATATTTTAAGGTTAGTTGGGCTTTGCTAGCATCTAGGATGCAACATAGTTCTCCGTCAATTACAAGAAGATATCTTGGAATTCAGGAGGAAGAAGTAGAGGACATTCTACTCAATACTATTTAAACTTCAACCAAAGGAGCCAAAAGCTCCTTTATTTAGAAAGTTTTAATGACTGAATTTTAAATTTGGTTAATTAACTCGATATTTGTTGAATTACTTACGAATTTGGAGGTTATTATGGGCGTTTATCAACGTGATGGTCGATGGTTGGTTTATTGGAATGAAAACGGCAAACGTCGTGACAAATCATTCGGAAGTGGAGATAATGGTAAATATCAAGCCGAAGTGTTTGATGCTGCTGTGAAAAATGCTAAAGCTAACAATCAAACTGTACCTGATCCAAGCTTGGTGCAAACTTACCAAGCCCCGGTAATCAACGTAAGTCAAATTAGTTATGAGCCTGTTATTCCAGTGGCTGTTGTTGAAACTGGTTCAATAACGTTCGGAAAGCTTGCACAGAAGTATTTGGAACACTTAAGTGCTTCAGGTAAGACCGAGAAGCACATTTTAACTATTGCAAACCTTTTAAAAACCTGCTTTTTCAATCTTCTCGACAAAAATAAGTGTGTGGATAACATGACGTATGTTAATGACATTCTGCCGTTTATTAAACACTTTCAAGGAGTGAGTAATATTACTGGCAAACCAAGATCACAAATAACAGTCAATCGCTATTGCGATTATGTCGATGCAATCTTTAACTTTGGCATTGAAAATGAGTTGTCAAAGACCAATCCTATGTCAAAGCGGAAACGTTCGAAGGAAAGACCGCGTGATGTTCAGCTTAACATTGAGGACATGAAGAAAATTATGGATAAAGCTGAACCTCATTTAAAATGGGCAATGGAAGTATGTTTTAACCTTGGTACTCGACCAGGAGAATCTGAACTTCTTTCGCTTAAGTGGAGTAATGTTGATTTCACTAAAGCAACCGTCCATATTTATGCTACAAAAACCAAAACCTTTAGAACAGTACCGATTAAGGTCTCATTTCTCGAAAAGCTTAAAGCTATGCGTGAGTATTCAACATCGGAATACATTGTTGAATACAACGGTCACCAGATTAAATCTTTAAAAGGTTCATTCAGAACTGCTTGTGAACTTGCAGGGATAAACTACCCTGTTCGAATGTATGATTTAAGGCACTTGTTCGCTACAACTTTATTAAGTAACAATGCGGACTTGGCAGCAGTGTCAAAGTTAATGGGGCACGCTACCGTTAAGATGACAGCTGACACATACTATCATTATCTTGAAGGAGAAAAAGAACGCGCTGTTAGCATGTTGCCAGACATTGTTTAATGGGTATGAGGAGAGTCGAGAGGCTCTCCTTATACTTTATTTTTTAACATAGAAATACTTAACATTCGTAATTGCTGATTGTCAAATGTTAGCATGGCTAGCATAAACTAAAAACATTATAATTGTTAAATGATTTGAATGACCGTATAAACGATTGTAGTTATTTTTAACTTTCATTAAAAAGCTATATACGTATTTACTTACTTACGCCTGTGGCTGGACTGTTGGCACTGCCGCCAAAAAACGACCACATATCAGTTGGTTACAGCCAAAAAGAAGCTTTGGCAGCCAACTATTTAACTAGAAAGTCCAATGATTTCAGCTATATATGTGGAATGGCATTCAAGAGGTCGTGGGTTCGATTCCCTCCAGCTCCACCAAGAAGAATGCCAAGGGGTTACCGAGAAATCGGTGACCCCTTTTTCTTTGCCTAAGCGCCAACGCCGCCAACACTAGGGTTTGGCGGGTATGTACCAAGCCAGAACCATTTCCCAGCCCACCTGTTAGACCAAGAAACCATTCCACGGTCGCTTGAATTTTTTTCAAGAGGTCGCCCCACCCTCCGCCTCTTTCGCTCCTGTCAAAAATAATTCCCTTACTTTATGCGTGGTTGCATAAGAAAAGAAACCACGGTCGCTTGGGCGGTTTTCAAGAGGTCGCCCCCCCCCATTTTGGACTTTTGGACTTTTAGGGTGCAGCCCATGAAAATTTTCTGGCCACATTTTTCGCCGGCGGTGCTTTTGGCTGACCCTGCCCGAGAAAGTGCCGCAGGAACTGGCCTATGGAGTCACGGGTGCAGGGATTTTACCGGGGGCGGTTGGTTTTCCTGGTCCTGTCCCATCCGCCCCACCCGGCCGCCGGCCCGGACACCCCCTGGATTCGCGCGGCAGGGGGGCTTCCTGGGCCGTTCCACTGGGACAGGGGCCTTTGTCCCCCCGGGCCTGGTCCCGCTCCAGGGTGGCCCTCCTAGGGTGAAAGTCCGATTTACCTTGGGCTTGGCCCATCGGCAGGCAATGCGCACAAATAAATCTCAGTGAACTTGCTGAGCTTTTTCCCGCCTGCCTGATTTCTCTCCGGTTATTTCAAAATGCCCTCGAAAAAAGCACTAGACAGCGTTGGGCCGCGAGCCTATATATTAGTCGTGTCCCTAGTGAAGGTTGTGAGCAACCCTAGCGGAGGCGATGCCATTGGGTGAATCAATTGTCGGAGAGTTTTCCTCGCAGTAGAGCACTTGAAGGCCAGTAAAAAATGAAATCTGGCAAGCAGCATGGAACAGGGCTCGGAACGTATTCGGCAAAATTGATCGCTGAAGCGCTTGGCTATAAGATGGAAATGCATACGTCTGACGAAGCAAATGAAACTACCATTGTGATCACTTTTTGTGATTAGCATGAAGTCCTCAGAACTCCACCTAAACGCTGTTGTTGCGGGAGCTCTTCAGTCATTATTTCTCAGGGCTAACAAGCCAAGAGGGAAACGATGCTTCAGCCATTAACCATCCTAGGCAAGCAGGATCATTTCGATCCAAAAGATATCCTGACTGCCCCTATTGATGCTATCGTCTGTTACTGCGGCAACGTAACAAAAGGGCAGGTGCTTGATGCCATCAGCGACGGGGCAAAAACACTTGCTGAAATCAAAGAGTCTACAGGGGCTTGTACTTCTGCTAGCTGCAAGGAACTTTCGCCACGTAGACGGTGATGTTCCCCTGAAATTAAAGCCCTCCTAGGTTAGGTGGGTCCATGAAAATCAGTACTTGGTTACTCACGTCAGGTCTGCTTGAATGAGCACAGATGCGGGTTTTTACGCAAGAACAGCCCAAGTGAGCACCATGTCGACGGTAGTTTATTCGGCCCCATTGCTTTCCTGGACCTGCCCCGTCCGCCCCACCTCGCCGCCAGCCCGGACACCCCCTGGATTCGCGCGGTAGGCCCCCTTCCTGGGCCGTTCCCCTTGTCCTGGGGCCTTTGTCCCCCTGGCCTGGTCCCGCTCCAGGGTGGCCCTCCTAGGGTGAACGTACGGTTTCTCTAGGGCTTGGGACATCGGCAGGAAATGCGCATAAATTTTCCAGCGAACTTACTGACCTTTTCCCCGCCTGCCTGAATTCACCTCGAAAAAAGCACTAGACAGCGTTGGGCCGCGAGCCTATATCTTAGTCGTGTCCCTAGTGAAGGTTGTGAGCAATCTTAACGGAGGCGATGCCAATGGGTGAATCAATTGTCGGAGAGTTTCCCTCGCGGTAGAGCACTTGAAGGCCAGTAAAAAATGAAATCTGGCAAGCTGCAGGTGTGGCAAACACTAGCTCTACGTTCATAGTCGAGGAGCAATCGTCAACCCATAAGTCTTTCCAAGCAACGTAACATTACTGGCCCCGACCTGTACCGTCGGGGCCTTTCTTTTTTGCAGTAGGAGGGCTGGTGAAGCAGAGATTTGCCCCAATAGGCACGCCAAGGACGCCTCGGATTTGGTTAATGTCCATTATTTCAATATGATAAATACGATTTTGGACATTTGGACATTTGCAGTGCATCCCTGGAAAAAATTGAAGGGCGAGAGGCAAATGCTCCTTTGGCCGCTTGCCCTGGACCTCCAGACTGAGCGGTGGCGAGGATTGTGCCGCAGTGATAGCCGGAGCTAGAACTACGGCGACGGGGATTTGCCGGGGCCGTTTGGTCTTCCTGGTCCTGTCCCCTGGCTGCGGCCACGGCCATTTTGGACATTTGGACTTTTGAAGTGCATCCCAGAAAAAATCTTCGTCAGCGAACATAGCCTCCGCGCCGCTTAGCCCGGGCCAGCTCTGCCACTCAGAATTGAAGCTCCGGCACTTCAACCCCAGTACCCTTCTCGATCCACTCTGCTACGAGACGGCGATGGCAGAATTCGCCGGCTTTTTCGAAGCATAATAAAGTAGCGTCATCACCGAAGATTCTTATAATTTCATCTAGAACTTCTTGGGGGTTAAGCTTTGACAAGACGACGCGATAATATTCTTCGGTATATTGTTCGACTGTGATCGACCCTTTCTTCCAATAATCAACGAGATACATGGGCGGGGCAAGTTTTTTGTATTCTCTTGATTTTGTACCCCATCGGTATTTTTGTTGTGAAATGGCTACGGGATTTTTGATTTTTTTCTCTTGTGCATAATATGATGTGGTTATCATGGCCAGTCCTGTGGTTTTGAAGTGCGTTCTCGTTTATTTCGTTGCCACAGAAGCCGCCTGAAGTCACCTTGATTTCAGCCCGCTGAGGAGACGCTCCCTGCACCCTTGGCGAGTGAGTTTTGGACATTTGGACTTTTCGAGTGCATCCCATGAGATTTTTGGCCCCGTGACGCTCGCCGCCGGCGGTTTTGACCGAGGCTGATGCAGTGATGGGTGCAGGGATTAGTCGGTTGTAGCGCAAGGGACTGGGGTTTTACCAAGGCCGGGTGGTCTTCTCGGACTTGGCCCGTGTCGGCCACTGGAAAATTTCAGGTGAAAGATACTGTCCCGTGAGACCCCGATAATCCACTAGCAGTTTCTCGCTGTCGGCGTCGAAAGCTGATTCTGTAGAGCAAATTGACTCTTGACTTTTTAGTTGGGCCCGTGGCATTTGACTCTCACCCATTAAAAAGCGCCCCAAATACTAGGCGGTGGGTTTCATAATAATCTGGCCAAATAGTCAATAATGCCGCTTTAGCCGGCATATCCTCCTAGCTCCGCCAATTCAAAAAAACCGTTGAGATAATTTGTCGAGTGCCTTTCGCTATGGTGTTAGGGGCTTTCCCCTTTCCTCGCCATAGTTTCGGCACGCGCGGCCAAATGGTTTTTTCTGCTTTCATCTATAAGCTTAGGAGCCAGCTATGGTTTCTTCGTTTAAGTCTTCTCTCCTGGGCAATGGCCAGGGTCTCTGTTCGTCTGCGGTTAAAGTTGATGATGCGCAATCTTTCGGATCGTGTCCGAAAACATGCCCCCCCCAGAGCATCGTAAGCGGGCACCAGCGCTCCGGAAAGGTTAAGCAACAAACCTCGCCGCCGTGGCCAGCACAATGCCTCGATCCCCAGGCGGACCCGGCCCGCACATGTCCTGTCGGGGCGGAGGCCGCGTTCACTGAGGTCATGCCCATCTCACAGCCCGAGGGCGTCGCTCTCCCCAATGCGGCAAATGTTGTGAATGTCTTTGGCAACTTCAACGTTGGACTCACTGCGCCCAGTCAAGGGCTGCGGCCGATCTTCGCCTATCCACTTACGGATTTGGGGAACGCCCAGAAGTTCTACCGCGTTTACAATAAATTCTTCATGTATGATCATGAGAGTGCACAATGGGTCGGGTGGGACAACGACAAGAAGCGCTGGCTTACCGGGAGATTAGCCCGTCAACTGATGATGCGCTTCGTGATGAAGCTGGTTGACGAACTGTACCGTCAGGCCAAGTCCCTCCGCCCTTTGCGCACTCGTAATGGGGAGGAGGTGACGCCGGAAGAGGCCCTCGCTTGGGCCAAGGCTACATCGCAGAACAGCCGTAAGAAGGCTGTGCTGGAAATGGTCCGCGACCTGCCCAAAGTGCGGGTAGCCAAGGCCGAACTTGATAGCGACCCCTACCTGCTCGGCGTAGCCAACGGCGTCCTTGATTTGCGGACCGGGACGCTGATCGAGAACCGCCCTGAACTGCGCATCACGCGCTACGCCAGTGCCGCTTACCGCCCGGATGCCGAAGCACCGATCTTCCAGGGCTTCATGCGCCAGATTTGCCTGGGCCGCCAGGATCTCGTGGACTTTCTCCAGGAAGTTTTCGGCTATGCCCTGTCTGGACTCATCAAGGAGCACGCCTTCTTTATCCTGGTGGGAACAGGTGCGAATGGGAAGTCGACGCTCGTGGAAATCTTCCTCTATCTGCTCGGCGAGTACGGTATTGGGATGCCCGGGCACGCGTTTTTAAAGTCCAATTCCCGTGCTATTCGCAACGACATCGCTCGGTGGCCCGGTATTCGCTTGGGGACAATCGCCGAGGCCAACGATGGCATGTCCTTCGACGAGTCGCTGCTGAAACGTAGCGTAGCCGGTGATGTCATGACTGCTCGCTTTATCGGGAAGGAATATTTCGATTTCCATCCTGTCGCGAAATTCTTCCTGTCCGTCAACACGCTGCCCAAGATTACGGGGGCGGACAATGGAATTTACCGCCGCTTGGTCGTCATTCCCTTCGACGGCGATTTTCAGGCCACGATGGACCGCGACCTCCCGGAAAAGTTGAAGGCCGAGATCGATGGAATCCTGGCCTGGGCCGTTCAGGGTTTCCTCCGTTGGCAGGCGCGCGGCCATCTCGTGAAGCCCGACTGCGTGGTCGAAGCCTGCAAGGCGTATCGGGCCGAGATGGACACGGTACAGTCCTTCCTGGACGAGTGCTGCATCCTTGATCCGAACGTCTCGACGCCGCTTGGCGTCTTGTATGAGGCTTACAAGAACTGGGCCAAGGGCGCGGTCGTCGACCCTGCCAACCTGCACTTGTTCGGAACCCTGATGGGTCAGAAGGGCTTCAAGAAGGTCAAGTCCGGGACATGGCGTTGGAAAGGTGTCGCCCTCAAAGCCGCGCCCACGGTCGTCAAGCCCAGTCCTTTCGGGATGACCACCCCGCCGCCGTCTGCGGTTGCCAGTGCTTCCTCGTTCGCCGGCATGCCGCAGTAATCCTCCCGAGCAACCATCTGCGGGGGCTACGGCCCCCGCCATTCCCTTACGGAGATTTGCTATGACGACGCCCCTGAATCAAGCCAGCCTGGGGTTGGCAAAAGAATATAGTCTCACGCAGGCCGAGTACCATGCCCTTGTGCGTGGATTCAAAATCGCTATGAAGTTCAATCCTCCGTCGTTGGTCTTGCAAAATTCCAACCTCATGGCGTTCACCGAAGACCGTATGGCATTCATTCAAGCGGATTATCATTCGTCGGAAAAGGATCCTTTGGTCAAGCCGCTCGTTACCATGGCGTTCGTGCCAGACAAGGCCGTCATCAAGGAGGCGAAGGCAATCCGTGGCGAGGGTAATGTTCGCATTAGCTTTAAGGCAGAGCATTGCCACATCCATGGCGATCATACCGATGCTAGTTTTCCTGCGATACCAGTACCAGATGGCGCTTACTTCGCCATGCCACCCATCTCGTGGTTCGGCGCCAAACTGTCGGAGTACGATTCGAAGGACTTTGGCAAGTACATTGGTAAGATCGGCAAGGGAAAAGAAGCGGTGCATCTCGCCGTATACGGTGACCAACTTGAGCAAGTCTGGGTCAATGGGGCGAGTGGACCTTATACCTTCACGGCAGGAATGGCCGAGCGCCTCGCCAGCCGTATTCCGAGCTTGGTGCTCAAATCACAGGTTGCATTCCGGTTCATCGGCCACAAGCAGACACTTCAAATCGGGACGTTGAACGATCAATACGTTCTTCGCGCCACCACCCCTATCGACATGGGTGTTGACTTGGTTGTCACCGAGGTCTTGGACGTCGTGTCCGCCAGCTAGCGCATCGAAAATAAACCGGGGCTGCGACGGATGTCGTGGCCCTGGTAAGGATATGATCATGTCGAAATATGTACACGTAGCGAGTAAGCCGCAAGGAAAAGGCTTTGACTATGATAGGGCCATCATGCCCAAGAATAAGCTCTGCCTGTACTCCATTATCGGCGGTATGCAGCAGTACGACTTCAATACGCATACTCTTCACGACGAACTGATGTCGATACAAGAATACACAGAGCGCTATGTTCGGCCAATCGATGGTGAAATATTCATCGACTCTGGCGGGTACTCAATCATCCAGGGGGCGGTCCACCCGAAAGCAGTTCCGAGATTCGTTCAATGCTACAATGCTATGTTGGATATGAAAGCAGGTGCGTTCGACAAAGTCTTCTCGCTCGATATCCCGTGGAGCAAAGTGTTCACGGAGATGAATACGAAGCAGAAAATCATGGAGCTTAACGATTACGCCCTGTCCACGGCACGTGACATCCTGCTTGCCAACGCCGAGGCCTTGGAGCGCTTCAGTTTCGTGTGGCATTTTAAGATGCCGGCCCAGTACGCGATCTGGGACCACCTGTTTGCGAAGCACGGCCTCAACCAGATCATCAGGCACCGCGCCATCGGTGGCATGGTGGCTCTGCGTGGGATCACCGGGATCAAGTTCAGCCCGTTCATCGGCATGGCCTATCGCTGCCTGCTGGACTACCTGGACGCCGGCCGGTTCGACCTGGATTTCACCCTCCACTTCCTGGGTCTGTACCTGCCATATGACCGGTTTGAAATGACGATTCTGGACGGACTCTTCGCCCGCTACCTGGGAGGGGAGGCCCAGGCCGTGACCACGTACGACTCCATCAACCCTCTTCAGGTGACCCGGGCGAAAACGGACATCCCCCTGTTCGAATTCACCGGCTCCGGCCTGACCGTCTACAACAACCTCACCGATGCGCCGGCCGGCATCCTGGATCACGTCTATGGCGAGCCAGAGCTCATCGGGCACGTCCAGGAAGAAATCGCACGTCGCCAGTCTGGGGCACGCCTTCAGCAGGCTAGCTCGCTCGGGCCGCTCAACATCTACAGCCACCAGCAGGTTAACCACTTCTTCGAGTATGTCGTCGCCGCACACGGCCTCGCCGAGGTCTTCTTCCAGGAATGGAGCCTGACCAAAATCAACGGGCATTATGCCGGCGTCCTTGGGACGCTCGCGAAGTCCTACCCGGCGCTGTTCACGAAGCACACCTGCGGCGCAATTATGCGGAACGTGGCCATCACTTACGAGTTCCACCGCTGGTACGTCGATGATCGCTCGCGTGCCGGACTGGAGTCGTTGATCCTGTCCAATATCCGTAAAATCGGCTTCCCCGGTCGCTTGGCTTAGTCCAGGCTGCCGGGGCAACCCGGTGACCCTGATAAACGTTAACCCTAGGAAGAACCTATGGTCAAAATAGTCGCAAGAAAATGCACGATCACGCGGTCGCAGGAGTTCGAGAAAAAGACGTTGGCAACCCATGCCCTTAATGTCGGCGTCCTGTGTGGCCATGGCTGCCTTTACTGCTCCACCCCGGCCATTCTGCGGACGCAGTCGAAGCTGTTCCCGGAATACGACGGTTCGGCGTTCAAAGCATTCGCTGCCGGCGCGGCTGCCGTCGATCCCACGACGCCGGATCGGCTTGGTCCAGAACTGGCCGCTTTGAAACCCACGGACACCGTAATGCTGAGCACGCTGACCGATGCTTGGAGCCCGGAGGCTCAGGAGTTCGACCTGGGCCGGAGGTGTCTGGAGAAGCTTTTGCGTGAGTCGAAGGCCCGGGTGCGTATCCTGACGAAAAACGCCGCCGTGGTAAACGAGTTGGACCTGCTGGCTGAGTTTCGGGAGCGTGTCATCCTGGGATTAAGCATCACGGCACCGCTTTCCAAGGCGAAGGTGGCAGAGGTGTTGGAGCCAAGGGCATCCAGTATCCAGGAACGGTTGGGCGCTCTCCAGGCCGCCCATGAAGCTAAGGTGCCCATCTTCGGAATGCTTTGTCCTTGCATGCCGGGCGTGGCGGATCGGCCTGACGACTTGGACGAGATGCTGGACATGATAAAGCCCTTCGCCCCGGAAGCGATCTGGGCCGAGCCGGTTAATGCACGCGGTCCCGGACTTCGCCTGTGTCAGGAGGCCCTTGCCGACGCCGACTTCATCGCCATCGCCAATGAAGTCCGGTTTATCCGGGGGCAGCGGGAGCACCTTGATTATACCGCCAGATTGATCGGAAATCTGAACGTGGCGGCGGCTGGTGTCGGACTCAAATCCCTTTTGAAAATCCTCGTCTACCAAGACGGGGAGGGCTTTCGCGGGGATGGAAGCTCCGTTATCTGGCTGAAGGGCTGATCGGGTCGGCAACAAGCATCGCCATTCCACCAGGGCAGAAGGCAGGAGGGGTAGCCGCAAGGCTCCCCCTCTTTCCTAATTATTTCTAAAAGCCGGTGTGTCTAGCTTCAGAAGTGAGCCTATTTATTATGGATTCAGGCGCTTCTGGGAGTGTTTGGACATTTGGACATTTGAAGTGCATCCCAGAAAAATTTGCGGTGCATCCTTTGAAAAAGGAAGTAGCTTCCGGTTCTGCGCGTCTCATTTTCTTTTTAGGCGATCGTCGCAAGTCAATGTAGTTGTCAAACGCGACGATCCAGCTCATTCAATAAATTTATCTTGACAGGAACCATTTTGTTGCGATCTTGTTTGGCGACAGATCGCATATCTCAGAATCTACCACCAACCTGCCAAGAGGGACAATATGGACGACTATCTTCAAAGCGCCCTTGAGATCGTGAAAGCCCAGGCCAGTGCGCGACCCATGACAGAAGACGAGATCATCAGCATGGTCAGGTCCGTGGCAAACGGCATCGCCGCCGTGAGCTCGGGCCAACTGGTCGCCAGCGAAGCCGAAAGCGCCGCTCCGGCCATGGACCCGAAGAAGGCCATCAAAGAAGCTTCGATTACATGCCTTGAGTGCGGGAAGTCCTTCAAGGTCATCACCAAGAAGCATCTTGCCACCCACGGTCTCACCACTGAAGAGTACAAAGCAAAATATGGCTACAAGAAAACCCAGCCCCTTGCTTGCAAATCCCTGGCCCGGGACCGCCGCAACAAGATGAAAGACATGAAGCTGTGGGAACGCAGAACTAAAGCCAAGACCGAATAGGCCTATTATTTCCATTCGATGCCGCCCCGCCTGATGCGGCTCCCCCTCAGCCCCGGTGCGCCTCCCCGTACTGGGGCTTTTTCGTAAGAGGCATGCTGATGTCCTTCGCCGTAGTTGTCGTCGCTGGACCGCGCCCTTTTCTTGCCTTCCCGCCGGTTACCGACACCCTCTTTCTCGTGATCTGAAACACTGAGGTGGATCGGCCGCGTCTCCTGATCCAAATCTCGCTCGCTCACAGCTCTTAAAATCTCACACAGTCACCGTATCCACCTGAAGCATTGCGGTTTTTTTCGCATCGGCATCACCGCCCCCCTCCGTCCCCTTTTCTTCCCCCGTGACCGACCCCTTGCCCCAGGGTATCCTTCCCCAAATCAATCACTGGTGTATACATGGGAGGATATCAAATGAAGCAACAACAGTTCGACAGCCTTACTCTTAAGGATGAGATCATCAACGCATTTCGTCCAATAGAGCAGATTTTCAAAATAATGGATAAGTCATCACCAGAAGTTTCTGGAGACGTGACTCGTCCGTATGGCGAGGTCGGTCTTGTGCTTTGCGAAAACTTTCGAAGCAAGCTGGAAGAGATACTATCTTCAATATCACAGGGGGCTAGTAATGACGCCTGATAAGGACTGGAACGTCGTGTTCGAATATTCAAGGGCACAGGCGATTGCTGACGGCGTCCTTGTGGACGTCACCGATGCGGCCAGGGGAGTCGGGTTCAAGGTGCATACCGTCGTCACCGCCACCCTCTACCACGGCTATGTCGTCCCGCCTGCCGGCCTGGACGGGAGCTTTGGTCAGAGCGCCGCCGGCAGACTCCATGACGTCCTAACGCTGGCGCTGTTCGCCGCCAGGGCGAGCAAGGGAACCGACCGGGTCTATTTCAAGGTCGACTTTCTTATGGCCCCAGGAAAGACAGAGACGGTCGACATCATCGCCCACATTGGCCCTGGTGACACGCCGGCCCCGGTTTTGACGATCATGATGCCTGGTGACGATTAATTTGTTTGAATCGATCTGTTCTATTCGAAATGTCATGCACTTATTTCATACGTATTTAAGATGAAATTGCTGCATTTCGATTTGAGTAAATACAATAGCTTTTGATTGGTTATTCGAATGTATGTCATCCTGTCAGACATTGATTTGATAAACGTCTGAGAGAAAGTCTCATGTGATCAGATATAAAGATTAATAAAAACTTATTGAAGACAATGAAGACAAGTTTCGGTTGTTATATTTAAACGCCGTTATGTTGATCTTAACTCCAGTATCACCGCCACTTGGTCTTATCGAATAAAACCCGCCCAAAAAGTTTGCGTTCTTTGTATCCGTCGAAGTCGAATCGTCCTGGGATAGGTCTGTCGTTCCCGGATTTGACGCGGAGCAGACATCGTTATTCGTCCTCAGTATTGACCATCACTAGAGGAACACAACATTATAGATATTACAAAATGTGAATCAAAATATTTCGTGTTAATTCCCTGTCGTATGGCAACGTTCTTAAACAAACAAAAATAACAAAGCAGGGTGATTATGGGTAAAGTGCAAGAGTTTCAACGAAGTGTCGGCGTCACAAAATCAGAAGAATTCAACAAAAAACAGCTAGCAACACACGCTATCAATGGAGGGTTAATCTGTGGACATGGTTGTGCATATTGCTCCACGCCTTCTTTACTTCGAACCCATGCACTATTTCGAGACATGGGAATTTCTTCTTTTCAATACTTTGCAGAAGGTGGCTCTGTAGTTGACCCATGGACAGCTATTCGTGTCGGTAGACAGATCGGGAGTCTTACCGAAAATGATATGGTAATGATCAGTACGATAACTGACTGCTGGTCGCCAGAAGCACAGAAGCATAATCTTGGAAGAAAAATACTAGAACAAGTCCTCATTAATTCAAAGTGCAAAGTTAGAGTACTCACAAAGAATGCCGCCGTTCAAAATGATTTCGACATTATAAAGCAATTTGGAGATCGCATTCGTATCGGATTGAGCATCACAAGTCCAATATCTAAAGAGAATATTATAAAGTTGATTGAACCCAATGCATCCTTAATGTCTGAACGTATTGACGCTATGAAAAAAGCCCACTCCCTGGGGATTAAAACCTTTGGAATGATTTGTCCTGTTCTTCCTGGGATTGGGAATGATCCTGAAAGCTACAAACAAATGCTTTCTGCTGTTTTAGAATGTGATCCTGAAGCCATTTGGACTGAACCGCTGAATCCTCGTGGACCTGGAATTACTAGATGCATGGAAATCTTGGACAAAAACAATCATTCAAATATTGCTGCTCATTTTGATATAATTAGAAATTCTACTTTACATATGGACTATGTTGAAAATCTTATTAACATGGCTACTAACATTGCAAAAGAGATGAACTGCATCGATAAATTGAAAATATTGGTTTATTCGAACGGCGACGGCTATCGTGTCGACGACCAGGCTGTGATTTGGTTAAAATAGTATTTAACATTTAGTCGAAAGAGCCACTTGGTTGCCCCCAGGTGGCTCTTTCTATTTCTATGGAGACAACAATGATCATGCAATCAAATGAAGCTACTAAGTTTTCATCGGACATCGATGGTCAGTTAGAGAGTGACAGCCAAAAGAAAAAAATAACGTCAGTAAACATTAGGTCCGTTCTTCCAGATGCACCTGTATCAATTCACTGCACCTTACCCATCACAGTCGTCTTTTCTTCAGGAAAATCTCTAATCAGGAGAATTGACATCAAAACAGACAAAGCTGACTTCATTTCTCCATGCCCTCTGTTCATATCCAAAAGAGGCATCGATCTCGTGTCCCAAAAAGAGACAGTTGAGTTGGCCTGGGTGCGCGATGATCAATGGAAATTCATCGAAGTTGACCGTAGCTATATTTGCAAGCACACAAAGATTGTTGATTTAGCAGACTATGGATTTCCAATAACTTCTGATTCTGCAAAAGAAATAACTTCATATCTCCGGTGGTATGAAAAAATAAATGCTCAACATATTCCTGTGACAATCAACACTTCCCAGATGGGTTGGAATAAAGAAGAGCATTGTTTTTTGCTCGGGAATGATTGCATCGTTCCTACCTCAGAGATTGATCTCAATGAGATATTTGATCACTATGAGCCTCAAGTCTCAAGGCCGTACAGGTTCCGGGCTGTAGACGCTGGAGAACGACAACTTGCCCACAGCTTTCACACGAAAGGAACATATGAAAAATGTGTTGAGGGTATAAATACGATTTTTGCGTTTCCAATAGTTCTTTTTACATTCTACGCATCCATAACGGCTCCGTTCTTGAAAATATTTGACTGTAAAAATTTTATGTATGAAATATCAGCCCCTACTTCTACTGGAAAGACAGCTGCTCTTGAAATCGCTGCGTCAAACTGGGGAGATCCCCATGAAAGTTCAGGTGGCTTTTTTAGAACGTGGAAAAGTACAAGCACAGCCATTGAAAGGATATTACAGTCTGTCAATGGCATCCCCATTATTTTAGATGACACAAAAAACGCTCCAGGATATGACAAGTGTGGAAAATCGTGCACACCCCTTGTTGTACAGACGATTTACATGATTTCTACTGGCATAGGTAAATCCAGGGGAACTTTGTCAGGTACAGACGCAAACGCCTCTTATAGTACAATTGTGATGTCTTCTGGTGAGTCTCCATCGATAGACTTGACAAGCGATGGTGGCTCAAGAGGAAGAATCATTTCCCTCTGGGGTTACCCTTTCAAAAAGCAATCTCCAGAAATTCGTAGCTATATTTCAAATTTGAAAACTATTTTTCGAAACAATTACGGCCATGTTGCTAGACGACTTGTAAGTTTTATTATGAATCATAAATCTGATTGGCCATGTTGGGCAGAAGCTTATAAAGAAGTTTGCTTTGAACTAGCAAGCAAAGAAAATGTAAACGCCGTACAATGTCGCGTCAGTGAAAGTGTTGCAGCTATTGCAACAGCAATTCCTTTGATTCATGCAGCTTTGCCAGAGCTACGCAGAGATATCGATTTGAAATCGCTGATTGGCACCATAAATGAACTTGCACATCAAGAAGCGGTATTGGAAGATAATGGTTCGAGATTTATCCAGATCTTGTCTGACTACATAGCAGACGATACTAGCAAATTATTGACAAAGTTTAAAGTAGAAAGAAACCAACAGGTAGCATCAAGAGATATTGAGATCTATTCAGACCATGATGGCTCTGACTGGAATTTCATCGGGATCAGCTCAGAACTATTCAAGACACTTGTCAAAGAAAATCAGCTTAATAAGTCAGAAGTCTTAAGAACACTACTAGCTAAAAAGTTGATAGATGTTAATAATAGTTCGAAAGGAAGCCAGAAACAAGTTGTTATTAGTGGCGGTGCAACTGGAACTTTCAAAAAGAACTTGTACTGTATCAAGAAGTCGGCTTTCAGTCCTAATGAGATTGACTTTGCATGATGAAGTGGTGATTATTAATCCTAGTTAAAATTTAATCATAGTGGTGTCGGAGTACTAAAATACTAACTCCAGTACTAACCATTTTAGTATTAAATTCTTTATTTATTTTATATATTTACACAATAAATACTAAAATACTAAATTTAATTTTAATATATAATATAATATCCTTCTCCTTCATATATATAAAAAAAAGGGGGAGGGGTGTCAAAAAAGTTAGTAATTTGTATTAAATCTATCTAATTGATTTTATTATAAAAAACTAAAACCCCTGGTGAAAATACTAAAAATGGTTTTTAGTATTCCCCTGGGGCAAGGTAGGCACAGTCATGTACTATGAAAAGATCCTTCGACTTTACAATTTGCCAGAGAGTAACTTCAATTTGATTTCAAAACAAATTGATCTGGATACTTCTGGAAAAACATCTCATTTAACATCTATTCCTCAAAATGATTTAAAATCATCTACTAAAAATATAACCGTCAGTGAAAAAATAGAAGTTGATTCTATTGAAAATATTAATCCTGGACACGACATCGAAATGACTTCGTCAATTAACTCAGTTGATTGTTTCAAATGCAATTACCTTGAAAACAATGGAAATTATACTCCTAGCGACGATTTAGTATGTGGTTTTACTAATAAAAAATTAACTTCCACTGACACGCAATGTGACAACTTTGAGCCAAAGACGGAGCTACAAAATGAACCTGAAATTGATGATTATACTGGCTAATTGATCTGTCTTTATATTTTTGCGGTAAACACCTTGGGGGAGGCTTCTATTGCTTCCCCCTTTTCTTTTCTCGGCCAGAATGATGCTTAAAAAAGCCCCTCCACCGGAGGGGCATACTTCATGGACCCCATGAAGGCGACAGATTGGTATTCATGACTACCGCTCCGTCATGACAAAATTATCGTAATGCAGTGCTGCATTCTATCCCATGTTATATCTGTAAAGTTTTGTTCTGATCTGCCGAACCAAACGAAAACATACTTGTTTAGCTAAAAGATCAAGAAAATATAGATTATACCAAGCAGCAATGATCTTCATTGCACACCGCTCCATCTCCCGATTGCTCAGCAACGAATCGAGTGTTCGCCATCTGAAAAATAGGAAGAGTTTTAGCTGTTTTTATCCTTATATCTTGATAGATATTAAAAATTATACACTTTGTATCTACAAGATATGTATTGATTACAATCTTTCGATCAGAAAAATTAAATTTGGTCATGGGAGCCGTGAAGCATCGGCGTCCAGGAAGTCAGGTCTAAATGTCCTGGCTACCAAAAAGTCAAAAAACAAAGAGTCTCATGAAAAAGAAGATGATCACTTCCTTTTGAATCAAAATCCATGAGATGAACCAGTTTGCTATTGAGCAATCAAAACAAATGAGTGGTTGAGACGATTCAGTAGCCCGAAATCCTTAGGGATGAAGCAGTGGTGGCCAATGTGCAGGATGAGAACCATGGCCGTTCGAAATCTAATGAATAATTCATTTTAGCACATTGAAGCGATTATGCTCGGGATGTTGAAAAGACGGACACCGATTTGACCACGGGAAGCCCATAAGTACATAAAAGACAAGGAATCTTTGTGCCAATGGGTGGCTGCGGTTCGTAAGGAACCATGAGATGATGCAGTAAACAATTGAAAATCTGTTCAAAAAGATAGTATAAAGTCAAGACATATCGTAAGATTCAATAAAAAGTGTAAAAATTTTACAATTACCATATAAAAACAACAATTTGCCTAGCGCTGCATCATCTCATCTAGCTGTATTCGGGAAAACCGAACGTACAGAAAGATCAAGAAGCTTGAATTAGCGATAATTCTTTCGATCTTGGGGCTGATTCTGGGTGTCAATGAGAAGTTGATGCCTTGGGTCGGCCGAAAATGCTAGCGAAGCTTGTCCTTTAACGAGGATAAGCTTCTTTTTGTTCAATTATCTTGGGATTACGGAGTATCGAACGGCGCGGTGTCGTTTGCTTGTTTACCTACTGTTGTCCTCCACTTTTCTGGACACCCTCAAAAAAGCCCCCCTCCAAATTGCCCCTTCCTGGGGTTTTCGGGGCCGAACCCATGCTCAGGTTCCCGTCGACCCCAAAAACGCCAGGATTCGCGTCCTACGGCCAATCCACGTTTCCGACATGATCAGGACCAACATTTATGAATTAAAATACACGGTAAATCGCTTACTTGGTGTGTTTTATGAGAACTTTTGAGTAAACAAGAAATTTTTCTGTTAATTCACTTTATTTCCTTATTGTCGTTTCAAGAGCGACCGACAGATATTTACTTATACAAAACCAACAAGGAGATTTGTTATGTCGAAGAAGGAAGATCAACCTGCCAAGGGAATGAAGCTTGAGTCGAAATACAATCCAACGTTGCTTCGAGAGTGCATCAAGAACAATAACTCTGCCAGCGAAATCATGGAAAAGCTAGGGATTACCCACAAGCAAACGCTTAAGCAGTACGTCTTGAAGTTGATGAGCGATGATCGCAACTTTTACGAAGTAAAGGGAATGTACGTTAAAAGCTCTACCAGACCCAAGGTTAACAAGAACAACGAAATCAAACTCTATCTTAAAAACCTTGGACTAGAAGAACTTCAACTGGTTGAAGGTGACGAGTTCACGGTTATGGTGGAGAACGGTTCTATCGTTCTGACCAAGATCGAGCATTGACGCCTTGTTGGATAGTGCCATGCAAGCAATTGCGTGGCATTATTCTTTGTTTCATCTTTTATGCGAATGTTGATGGCGACTTTCAGGAGTCAATCATTCAGCTAGGTTTTGATGCTTCTTAAGCAATTTTGAGCAAGAAAATACAGATATACTATCATAAGCCAATGTACGATTTGTCGTAGAAACGTACATTGGGGCTGGAGGCCAGAGAAAGTCTTTGGATTCCAACAAGATCAAGCCGTTGGCCTTAGGCCGTCGTGCCATGCCCCTGTTTTGAATGTATGGTTTTACTAGCCTTGCAAATGAAATCGAACATTGGAGGAAGTTCGCCATGAAAGTCGAACCGATCATTGATTTGAAAAACATCAAAAGCATCAAGAAACTTTTGAGTAACAATCCTCGTGATCGATTACTTTTCATCATGGGGATCAACTCTGGACTCAGGGTACAGGACATTCTGTCGTTGAAGATCAGCGACGTTAAATCCTGTAAAATCGGCGACCGAATTGCTGTCAAAGAAAAGAAAACTGGCAAAGAAAACGTGTTCATTATGAACAAAGAAATATTTGCTGCTCTTCAAGATCATTTTACGTCAATCGAACTAGTCGATAATCACTTCCTGTACAAAAGCAGGAAAGGGAAAAATTATCCATTAACGACATATGCAGTTACGCAAATGGTGCAGCGGTGGTGTGATGCGGTAAATCTTTCAGGAAACTATGGGGCGCATACCCTTCGAAAAACCTGGTGCTATCACCAGCGTAAAACATTTGGAGTAAGCTGGGAAGTCTTAGCCAAGCGATTGAACCACAGTAGCCCTTCGATAACGCGAAGGTACCTTGGAGTGCAAGAGGAGGAAGTTGAAGAAATATTGCTTAATACAATTTAACTCTCTTCCAAAAGGGGTGTTCTACCCCTTTTATTTGTATGTCGACAAAATGTTGACGTTACGAGTTTTCAATTTTCTAAAAGGAGTTCTTATGGGCGTTTATCAACGTGATGGACGGTTTATGGTTTATTGGAATGAAAACGGCAAACGGCACGATAAATCCTTCGGCCGGGGCGACGATGCTCGCCTTCGGGCTGAAGCCTTTGACTTGGCGATCATGCAGGCCAAAGAAAAGGGGAGGCCAGCTCTTGAGGTTGAGATCGTAACGGTTGGCGTCCCGGGAGTTGTCCAGAGCCAGGCCGAGACGGCGGCGGTGGCTCCAGTGGGAGCAGTTGAGGCGAACGTTGCGCCAGTGGCTCCGTTGGCCGCGCCGGTTGTTTCGGTGTCTCCGGCCGCCGCTCCATCCAAGGGACTTACATTTGGACAGCTTTCGATGATGTATCTTGACCACTTACGAGTGTCGGGGCGGACCGAGAAGCACATTGCCAGTTTGGAAAACTTGCTCAAACGCATGTTCTTCGACATTCTGGGCAAGGATACCCCGGTGGCCGGGATGACCTACCTGAAGGACATTGTCCCGTTCATCCGTCAGATGCAAGGGGTCAGCCAGCAGACTGGCAAGCCCCGGTCTCAGGCCAGCGTGAATCGCTACTGTGACTATGTCGACGCGATCTTCAACTTCGGGATGGAAATGGAACTCATTTCCAAAAGTCCGATGAAGGGGAGAAAAAAGGCCAAGGAGCAGCCCCGGGATGTCCAGATTGGCATTGACGACCTCAAGCGAATTATGGACCATGCAGAATCGCATATTCGGTGGGCCATGGAGGTCTGCTTCAACCTGGGAACTCGCCCCGGCCCGTCGGAGCTCTTCGCCCTTCGCTGGGAACACGTTGACTTCGATGCCGGGACCGTGCGTATTTACGCGACCAAGACGAAGACCTTTCGGACTGTGCCGGTGACGGAGTCGTTCCTGATTCGTCTGCGGGAGATGCGGGATCAGAGCCAGTCCGGGTTCATCGTCGAATATGAAGGGAAGCCGCTGACGACGATTCGGCGGAGCTTCAATACGGCGTGTGAAAAGGCTGGAATCACCGTGGATGTGCGGATGTATGACCTGCGTCACCTCTTCGCGACAACCATGCTTGCCAATGGCGCTGATTTGGCGGCGGTGTCGAAGCTCATGGGGCACTCGACCGTGAAGATGACCGCCGACGTGTACTACCATTACCTTGAAGGCGAGAAGGAAAAGGCGGTTGGAAAATTGCCCAGCCTTGCTAGAGTTTAAAAATATCTGGCGAGAGGCTCTTCGGGGCCTCTCTTTTTTATATTATTCTAGACAGTTGAATGATTATGGTCGGCAGTGAATAAATTTTTTTGTCCTGGGAAAATTCCGTACCGTGGGATCATAGCTGGTATAAGCCCATGTGTGACCAATCTGGTGGAAGGATGAAAATGCCGTCTAGATTGAACCCAGATGCTTCAAGTTCACGCAAGATGCTTGAATTGTACTCTTTGCTTCTGTTTAGTGGCAGAAAATACACGTTAACGACTCTCGCAGAGCGTCTTCAATGCTCTAAAACGACAATAGATCGGTTAATAAGCGAGATAGAACTTTTTGACCAAGTTGAACGTGGCAAAGAAGGCCGAGAACGATGGTACCAGATAAATAGACTGCGGAAAAATAAAAAAGTAATGATAATGTGTGAGCAAATACAGCAATTGTCATTGTGCAAGGATTTTGCGGCAACTGTTTTGCCGTCGGAGCTAAAAGAAGACATCGAAAGTACAGTGGCTCAAGCGGCGGAATTTATATCTGATGACTGTATAAAGCAATTGGCGATGCAACCACTGGGAAGATCTCTTGCGAGAGGCTCAATTGACTATACACCATTTCAAGGAATAATTAAAATTCTTATCCAATCTATTTCTAAAAAAATATTATGTGAAGTTAATTACAGAAGTCTATCGTCACCATCGCCAAAGATTTTTCTTGTAGCACCGATGAGGCTGCTGACATATAACAATGCTATGTATGTCGAAAATTGGCGAATCAAGAGAGAAGCTGATTGTAATAATTTGCAGTCTATGGTTTTGTCTGTGCAAAGAATTGAGAGCGTTAATCCGACTCTAGAAAAACACTCTTTTAAGGATATGCCCGGCAAAGACAATGAAAACTTTGGTCTTATTAAGTCTGCAAGCGAAAAAGTGACATTAGTTTTCGATAAATCGGTATCAAATTATGTCACTGAAAGAACTTGGAGCAGTGATCAAACCTTTAAATTTTTGCCGACAGGTGGTGTCGAAATGAGTTTAACTGCGAATAGTTTAGAAGAGGTTGTTGCTTGGATTTTAAGCTTTGGGGATAAGACTGAAGTTGTTGAGCCGGCGCATTTGAGAACTATGGTCAGGAATCGTTTATTAAAGTCTTTAGAAAAGTATGGGTTTTCGTCTAGCTAGTTAGTGACATTTTGGGTTTTGCTCTGTTATTTTAAAATTGCGAGTAGCGCAGTTGTTTTGGGTGTTATGCCTGTTTTTTTGCCCGATATTTCGAGAGGGTGGTGTAGAATTCAAATACAACCAAAAAGTTTTTTAATTTAAGGTAAGGTTTAAAGAAATATAACTGCAACCCAAAAGGACTGCTCAATGACTAGAAAAAACAATTCTCTGGACGATGAGACTGTCGTAAAACTAAATAAACTCTTCGGCCTTCCGGAGAGCGCTGAAGATGCTAAACAAATTTGTACTGGAGATGAGATTTCTCAAGAATTCTTTGGGGACAACAACTCTTCTAGTGATATTCGAAAAAGAAATTCATGAATATGGCAATACTTTCAACTGATCTCGACGTTATTTAATTTTCGATACGGAATAAGAAAACGGGGTCATTGTTTTAGTCGAGTCGGTTTCTTTTTTAGAATGAATATGTATTGCTGTTGCTGATTTTTGTATTTGTCGAGCTGTCATGGTGATGGTGTTCTCGTATTGTAAAGGGGTATATGGTCAGCCAGGAGTAGGGTGTGGATTTTGAAGTGCAATGCGAATCTTGCGGACATGTAGAGAAAATGCGTGTTGATCGATTTGAGATGTCAGATAATTTAGAAAGTGTAGATATTGATGTTGAAGATATTTCTTGTTTGGCACACTTCAAAAAACTTTTGTTTTTAGGGAGCGCTCAATGTGTGATTGCTGGCGGGGAAGGGCAAGCAACGGTTGTTGATATTTGTCGATTTAAGCTTGACAAGATGGTTTCTCAAAATCCAGAATTGGAATCGTCGTCATTTCATTATTCTTGGGCTTACTTTGGCAACTGTGAGATTTGCTCTTGCTCAATGTATATTAAATTGAATAAATTTTACGGATATCATGCCGGGGTCTATTGCACTGTAGAGTGTGAAAATGCATTGTTTTCAGCAGATCCATACGAGATTGTTCGTCGATTAGGCGGTTAGTTTTTCTGCGCTTTTTGTTGGCATGTTATTTAACAAAGGAGTTTTTTATGGCCACTATAGATTGGAGTGCTTTTCTTAAGGGCAGGTTTAAGGATGCAACTGGAATAGACAGTAAAGTCCGTTTCCCCGCAGGGCGGGATATAAAAATTGAAGGTGACATTGATAATGTGAGGATTTGGTTGTCTCGTGAGGCTGTAACTGCAAATATGCAAGGTGATTCGGCCGCGTTTGAAGCATGGGCTTTGGTCTTGAAATCTTGGTGTGGTGTAAAAAATGTAGCAATTGATTGGGAATCCCCCCCCCCCCCCTGAGGGCGGTAATGGCAGCGACAGCAAGGAATGTCATTATCGACGTTTTCTTTATCGCCTGCATCATTTCAAGAATATGTTTCACGATTGGTTTAGTGTAATGCCTGATGCGGCTATATCCGAAGCTTTATTCCTTAAGTCCGACAAATTGGTTCTTAATATTGCTGGTAGTAAATCTTCTCAAGCTGCGCCTAACGACAATTCCGAAGCGGCGCTTGAGTGGCTGATTGTACGTTCAGATAAATTTAAAAAACAATTTAAGTTGGAACATTTAGAGCGGCAACTCCCGGTTGGTCTTTTTGATGGAACTGTCAGCGATGAAAGCAGAGTATTCTGTGGTAGAAAGAGTGCTATAGATCTTTTCGGAACTGATTTAGAACGACAGTTCTGGATATTCGAACTCAAGCAACGCCAAAATAACAAGATGGGAGTCGTTTCAGAATTGTTTTTTTATGCTTTTTTAATCCGTGATGTGCTTCGGGAGAGAATCATGATGCCAGATGGGCCTTCGCTTCGTTTCTCTGGTGGCGTAAGAAGGGCTATAATGAATTGCAAAAGTGTTAAAGCTTGCTTTTTGGCCCCGGAGTTTCATCCACTTCTTTGTGGCGGGATAATTCTCGATTTACTTAACAGCGCTACTACTAAGATTGATTGGCCTGTGTCCTTTCAAATGATTAAAATATCTGATTTTGGAGATGTGATCGGCCCGGAGTTTGATGCGTGTGTACACTAAAACTTGTTATCCACCGTGCAGCCCATGAAATCGGTGGTAATTGTATAGAACTGACATCTTCTACTGGACAAAGTCTTCTCCTTGATGCCGGACGCCCTTTGGATGCCCCTGTGGGGGTGACAGAAGGTCTCGTGCCAACTACGCTGGATACGTCAGCGTCAGTCGAAGGCCTTCTGCTCTCGCATCCTCATCAAGACCATTACGGGTTGTTAGGAGTTTTGCCTGCTGCCTGGCCTGTTTATGCTGGGGCTGCTTGTGAGAAGTTGGTCAAACTGACAGGCCGTATATTTGGAGTTACGCCCCCCCAACATTTCAACTCATGGAAAAGTGGAGTCCCATTCGCGATTGGTCCGTTTACGATCACTCCTTATCTGATAGATCATTCAGCTTTTGATGCCTATATGCTGCTCATTGAAGCGCATGGAAAGCGTCTCCTTTATTCGGGTGACTTTAGAATGCATGGGCGTAAAGGGAAACTAGTTCGTGACATTATGGCTAATCCACCAGAAAATCTTGATGCTTTGATTATGGAGGGGACAAACCTAGGCAGCGATAAACCCAGTTGCTCCGAGGTCGAATTAGAGAACCGCTTTGTGGATCTTTTTCGAAACACAAAGGGACGAGTATTCGTGTCCTGGTCGGCGCAGAATATTGATCGTACTGTTACCCTTTATCGTGCATGTCTACAGTCAAATAGAGTGCTTGTAATTGATCTTTACACTGCAGAGGTTCTGGAAGTATTGGCGAAGTTTGGGCGTTTGCCAAGGCCAGGATGGCGAAATCTTAAGGTGGTAGTGACTAGCTCCTTTGCCCGCGTATATCGTAACGCCGGACGCGAAGATTTCGTCGCAAGAATGGCAAAGTTCGGTATCGCTGCGGATAAACTCGCTGCAACGCCGTCCAAATGGGTGATAATGACACGACCATCTCTCATCCGTGATTATGAATTCAAAGGCGTAATGCCCACGCAAGAAGATTCATGGTGCTGGTCTATGTGGAGTGGTTATTTGTCGAAGGATGATGGTCAAAAAGTTAAGTCCTGGTTCGATTCTGGACAAAGTCAGCCGTATCATATTCATACCAGTGGTCACGCTTCAACTGATGATCTGCAAAAGTTTGCTCAAGTGATGAATCCAAGGGTCTTGATCCCTATTCATGGTCTTGCGTGGGATAGCGAGGCCAGTGGGTTTCCTCCCATTCTTAGATTGGCTGACGGTCAGTATTCATATATTTAAGATAAACCTGATTGAATTTTGTAATTAGTAGTGATGGGTTGTTTGTAAAAATCAAAGTTAGTTTATCAAAGCAAAATGAGGGGACAGCCATCATAATCGTTGGCAGGCGAGCCACAGATGCGCCAACATGACCGTTGGCAGCCTGTTGGCTGTCCGTTGGCTGGCGCGCCACAGACCTACTGGTGACTGTTGGCAGGAGCCAACAAAGGCTCTGTGGCTCCCCTGAAATTTTTTAAAAAAAGTCAATAATTTCAATGGGCTGCTGGCATGGCATTCAAGAGGTCGTGGGTTCGATTCCCTCCAGCTCCACCACGAAGCATGCCAAGGGGTTACCGAGAAATCGGTGACCCCTTTTTCTTTGGCCCCGTGCCAACTCACCGCCAACGCTCCCGTTGGCTCTGACAGCCCGGTCCCCGGCCGGCTGGCTCGCTTCCCTCCCCACCCCCGGGGGCGACCTCTTGAAAATTTTCAACAGGTTACCTGGAAAAAATTCCAGCAGTCCCCCAAATTTCCTGTCTCGATTTGGACGTTTGGACATGTATGGACCGCACCCCGATGGCAAGAGATTTCTGACGCCTTCCAGGTTGAATGCAGCCATGTATCCGGCATGTCGGGCATGGCCCGCTGCCCCGATGGAAATCCGCGCTTGCGCTCCTCATCATTTCATCGGCCTTCGATGGCCTTTGTCCAAATCAGGTTTTTCGCAAGCCGGTTCGACCTGTCGTGCCATCAATCATCTCTTGTCGCATCCAATGGGTAGGAAATTCTGAACAGTTACCCTGCCGACGCCACAACCATCGCCTCACTTTTTCGCCAAGGCTTGAGGCTGTTCATCATGCTGCCTCCTTATAGGCCTCCCCCTTGGCCAGCACAGCCCAGACTATTCGGGCGGTCTTGTTGGCCCGGGCCACGACTGCCCGATTCATGCCCCGCCTGTCGCAGATGGCTCTTAGCCATTGGCTCCTGGCATCGTTCCCGCTACTACCTCGGTAGGCCACAGCCCTGGCTCCATGGATCAGCAGAGTCCGCAGGTAGATGTCACCCCTTTTGCTGATGCCTTGAAGCTTTGTTTTGCCCCCCGAAGAGTTTTGTCGAGGCACCAAGCCCAGCCAGGCAGAAAACTCCCGTCCGTTCTTAAATTCCTTAGCCTGGCCCACCGCCGCCACAATTGCCGTGGCGGAAAGAGGACCTATGCCGGGAACCTTCAACAACCTCATGCACTCTGCGGACTGCTTGCAGATGGCGGCGAGTTTGGCGTCGTAGGCAGCGACCTTCGCATCAAGTTCGACCAATTCGGAGTAAAGGTCGGATAAATAGTCCTTCTCAAGGAGGGTCTGGTTGTTATCCATATCTTCAATGATTATGGGCAACATCGTTCGCAGATGCCGTATTCCCTGCGGCATGGCGATTCCCAACTCAAGGAGCAGGCCCCTCGTTTGATTGGCCAGGGCCGTTCTGTTGCCTACCAACCGATCTCGGATACGGTGTAAGGCCTGGATATCCTGCTGCTCAATGCTCTTGGTTGTGACGAAGCGCATGCTGGGACGACTGACAGCCTCGCAGATTGCTTCGGCATCATTGGCGTCGTTCTTGTTCGACTTGACGTAGGGCTTCACGAACTGAGGGCTTATCTGCCTGACCGTGTGACCGAACTTCCCGATCTCCCTGGCCCAGTAGTGTGAGCCCCCGCAGGCTTCCATCCCCACAAGGCAAGGCGGAAGGTTGACGAAGAAGGAGAGCACTCCCTCCCGAGAAAGCTGTTTCTTGAGAACGACTTTGCCCTGCTTGTCCACGCCATGCACCTGGAAATACCGCTTTGCCAGATCAAGACCAACAGTGGTAATAATTGCCATGGGCCCGCCTCCTTTCCTGTCTCGTTTGAGTGAAGTCAGCCGAGACTAGGGGGTATAAGGGGGCGCGGTCCATACCATTATTTGGGGTGCATCCCCTGAAAATTTTCTTGCCCCATTTTTCGCCGGCGGTGGTTTGACTGACCCTGCCTGAGAAAGTGCCGCAGGAACTGGCCAATGGAGTCGCATGGGTTGGGATTTTGCCGGGGGCGGTTGGTCTTCCTGGTCCTGCCCCGTGTCGCCCACTGGACCAAATGTCACCCTATGCGCCGCCAATTTGCAGGCAACCATCTGAATCTATGCAACTTATTTTGTGATGACAAAGGTGACATTGCAAATATAGCCGCTGAAAAAATCGGATGCGAAATCTCTGGTTTGAGTACCTCGCCGCCGGCATCGAAGACTGATCCTGATGCAGGAAAAGTCTTAGGAACAGGCCGAATGAGTCATAGGGGGCACGGTTTCTACCCGTCCCTTTTGGTCCTCCTGGGCCTGCCCCGTCCACAACCACACCCGGCCGCCGGCCCGGACACCCCCTGGAATCGCGGGCGGTCAACAAGACCCTTCCTGGGCCGTTCCCCTGGGACTGGGGGGATTGGTCTCCCCGGCCCAGCCCTCGGATAGGCGAATCTCATTTTGAAATCCCAATTGGACTGTAACGGAACGTTGACAAGACGGGCAACCAGGTTCTGGGCCTTTTTTGCAAGCTCATCTTCAGATTCTGTTGCCAGAGCGAATGGCACCATCAGCGCAAAAGATGCAACAACTATCATTAATAATAGGCTCACATGATAGACTGCTGGCCTTAGATGAGATGCTCTATATTTGCAGCAACAGGGTGGGTGGGCACCGGCGGCTTTAGGCCGGTGCCCCTTCTTAATTGCTGATACCCTCAGTCAGACAAAGTGAACCGATTCGGTTCCGCAGTTAATTTGTCGAATGCCTACGGCTTGTAGTTGCTCATGCCCGGCCCGGTCTTGTCATACACGTTGAAGAACTCGTCGACCATAATCGTGGCCACGCCGCCTTCGGGCCTCTCTGTCAAGTCCTTATCCAGGACTTTGATACGAAACTTCCAGCCCGGCGGCAGTTTCTTGAACTGGCTTTGCCCTGCGGCAACGAATTGCTCGAAAGTGTATGCCGGCTTCAGACCGACCTGAAACCCCTTCATGATCCATGTGTTGCCTTCCGCATCATCAAGCAGCAATGCTGTAGTACCCTTGTACCAACCGATGTCACCTCGTGCGATGGTTACGGGTTTGTAGGGCGTGGACTCTGATACGCCACCCGCGTTGTCGCCCATGTCCAGTCGGCCGACCCAGGGAACGTTGCGGCCATTGAAGTCCCTTACGACGCCATTCAGGGTTTCAATCCAATCGGGCATCCAGAGCTTCGGGCCATTAAACGACGCACCCAGGACTCCGAACTTGTTCTTCATCTTGTTGAAATTGAGGCCCTTAGCCCACCCCTGCGGGGCCGTGTCCTTCGAAGCGGGAACGGCATTGGGGGCAAGACTCGTGTTGTAGCACTCCGCAACCATCTTCCCCGTCTTCGCATCGCGGTGGGCAAGAAAGATCTCGGCGAAACGTACTTTGTGCAAATTATCGATACGTATGGATTTGGCACCTTCGCCGTCACGAAGCACCTTGGGTTCCGCAGTGGATGTTTGCGGTGCAAAGGCCCCTGCGACATAGGATTTCTGTTCGGCATTAGCGCTGGCACCAGCGTTGTACTGATAGTTGCCATCAAGCTCGTCGAGAACGATGGTGTTGGGCGGATCGGAATCGGCGGTGGACGTCAGCATCATATCCTTGTCCAACTTGCGTGATCTGAATTGCCAGCCCTGCGGCAAGGTCAGGCGCTTGCCCAGCGTGGGCAGGTTCTCGATGGTGTTATTGGTGTCCTTCTTCAGGGACAGACTGAACATCGTGTATACGGCGCCCTCTGGAGTGATCAACTCATACACCGTTTCGCCCGCATTGAAGCTGAAGGTATTGCTACGTTTGGAAACCAGCACCTCGTAAGCAGGCAACGTTCCGGAAACAGCCTTGCTGAGGTCAGGGGTTTCGAAGATACCCAAAACGCGTAAGGGTATCGTGGTGATCACCCTCTCCTTGCAGCCATCCCAGGCCATCCCAGTTATGCCGTTCGTCACCAGACGGCGCGGGCCATTGAAGAGGATGCCATCGCTCCCGTACTCCTTTTTCAAGGTATCGGCATTCAGCGCGCGGAAGCGGGCGTCCATCACCTCGTCGGTTGCCTCAAATTCCTTGCCCAGAGAGTTGTAGTAGTAACCGACCCCCCTGCCGTCGTCCTTGCGGTTCATGAACAGAATTTCGTAGAAGGGCTTGCCGCGCCAGTTCTCAATCTTGATCGGGCAAGGGTCCTTCAGGGCAACGTTCTGTTCGGCCAGAGTCGGCGTCACGGCACCCAGCAGCGCAAGTGCCAGTAGGGTCATCGATTTAACTATCTTCATGCTCTCCTCCTTTTGTTTTCCGCCGCGCGGCGGTGGTTTATGTACTCGTTGCTATACTCGTGGACTTCGCCCATCACTCGGAGGGCTGTGCTATAGGGAAGCTCCAGGAACCGTTAATGACCTCCTGCTTCGGCTGGTACATGCGCACAATGTAGTTCCAACCGGGAGATATCGGCAGATTATTGATGGCTTTGAGGCCACCGCCGAAGTTGATCGTGATGCTCCCATCTGCGTTTTTCATCGCCGTCACGTTGTTGTAGGAGTAGACGTTCTGGTCGTTCTTCTCCATGAAGCCCGCCTTGTTGTAAACGGTAATGGACCAGAAACCGTCAACCGGCACGTCCTTCACGGTTATACGGTATGGCGTCATGCCGTCGTTCTTCGTCGGCACGACGTTGTCATAGACGGCGGCCTCTTCAGGATTTCCACCCCAACCGAAAGCCGTGCCCAGCAGGTGACTGATCGGGTTGAGCTTAGCCTTGTCGCCAAACATGCCCTTGGCACTGGTTCGGGTCTCCGCGAGAACGTTGATCGCATCACGAACCTTTTTCAGCGACGCCTCATCCCAATCTGGAATCTCGAACGTTCCCGTGTTCTTCTGCCGCACGGCAATCTTGTCCTGCATGGCGTTGGCGGCCTTGATGTCCTGTGGATCATTCGCATCGACGAATGTGCGGAAGAGCACTATCGCGTAGCGCGTCCCGACTCTTTCCCTCGTCAATGTGAACTCGCCAGCGCCATGCTCAACGGGAAGTATCGAGTGATCCTCGTTGATGACCATCATCGACTGGAACCGCCCTTTGGAGTCCGGCTTTATGATTGTAACTTGCTCGGTAAGGTCGAAGACACCAGCCGAGTAGAGCGTGTCGCGGTTCATGCGGATGACGTCCTGTTTGTCGATTGGCGTGGGTTGGCGAATGTGCAGGAACTTGCCAAACGCTCCTTGCTTGGCGTAACGGGCGATGGTCATGTCGGACTCTGCACGGACGAAGTTGTCGACCGTGACGGGTTCCGCAGCGTAGACTGCCGAATGAACTAGAAGAGCGTTAACAAGCAGCAAATGTCTGAAACTGAACTTCATTATTAACCTCCTCATTGAGTAACGCGGTCATTCCGAAACTGCTGGCGGTGGCGCCAACTGCCCATAATTCGTAACTGGTTAGAACGGTGTATTCTATATGTAGATGCTTTTCCCTGATTCAGAAGGTCGGCAACCTATCGTTAAACATAATGCTAAACTGATTCAATGCTGACTTCCAGTCTCTGATAAGCAGAGTCCATTTCTTCGCAATATTCTTCAAGGCCAGATAGAGCAACTTGAACATCGCTTCGTCACTGGGAAAATGCCCACGATTCTTGGTGACCTTACGAAGTGACATGTTAAGCGACTCGATGGCGTTTGTCGTGTAGATTGCTTTTTTATTCGTCCGAATTAAGGTTAAAACCCCCGGCTTCAGCCGGGTAGCTTTCAGCTAGCGGTTGCTTTAAGAAAGCTGGCATGGACTACCGCCGTGGCAGCCACGCCAAGTACAAGGTCGAGTACCATTTTGTGTGGGTAACGAAATATCGTTACCAGGTTCTTCAGGGCGACCTTGCCGTGCGAGTCCGTGATCTGGTGCGCCAAGTCTGCGAACGGTTTGAGATTCAAAAACTGCGAGGCGTTGTCAGCAAAGATCCATGTCCACATATTTGTTTCAGCTCCCCCTGAGATTGCGCCGGTTGAAATCATGCGGCGCATCAAAGGGAGAACGTCCAGTAAAATATTTGAAGAATTTCCCATGGTGAAGAAAAGGTACTGGGGACGACATTTCTGGGCGCGAGGATACTTCTGCGTCACAGCAGGTGAGCTTACCAAAGAAATGATCCAGGAGTACCTTGCACATCATTTTGAGCGAGACCCCAATGACACCTTCGAGGTTGAGCAACCGGCTGCGAAGCCTGCCGGTCAATAGCTGGACTTTCAGTCCGCTGGTTCAAACCCACCAGCTTCAGCTGGTGGTTGTTTAGTGCCCTGACATCTAAATTGGCGCTGATTTTCTTAAAAGGTGAACGCCAGACCGATGATGGGGCCATGAAGAACCGCATCGAATTTGAACGCGTTTTTCCCGTTGCTCGTGTAGTTGTCGCCAACCGCCCGATAGCCGGCCCAGAACGTACCATGCTCCCAAAAAGTGTAGCCAATGACGGCCGTTGTATCCCAGGTCAAGACCGAACTGACCGAAAAGCCTCCCACGCCTCCACGAAGGCTCATCTGCCATTTATCCGTAAAGTGAAAGACGGCCCTGGTCCCGACAATCGGGTCAGCCCAGGTTATGGATTTGGAAACAGTGCGGCTGTTGCGACGTGTGTCGCCATCGAGGGTAACAGGCCGTTGCAAAAAGCTGTTTCCGGCTATTCTCCCCCGCAGATGACGGCGATGGGCATGATTCCACAGCATCGTCCTTCGACCACCATGACGATGGCCAAATAGGCCATTGAGGGATGCTGATTGGGCCAAATGAGCGCAAGCCAGGCACTGGCCCAGCCCCTGGGGGTGCCATGGCCGGTCTTGACCCGCATCAGCAGGCCGAGATTGAAACCGGCCACATGGAGCAGATACCGTTTCTGGATGTTCTCCCGTCCCCGGAGCCAGACCCGGCGCATACCGCCAGACCGGTCCAGCGTATGCTCGAAGCTTCTTTCGACCAGTTCCGTCCGCTGTTTTCCCATGGCCTTCCCGACCATCGACGATATCCGGATTCGGTTGTTGTACACGGCGCGCCGCGCCTCATGATCGCCACGCCAGGAGTTCAGGCCGTTGCGCTTGGGTTCGGCGATTCTCGTCCGCCATGGCCCTCCGTCCAGGTCTTTGAGGACATCCCGGGAGAAATAGCCCTTGTCCGCGACCAGTTCCGCAGGATCGTCCGGGCATGGCGGTGTGGAAGTGACCCGTCGCAAACTTTCTTGAGCGGCTTTCAGCGTCTTTTGCAGAGTCGAAGTGTCCCCCTTGTCCGCTTCATGCACCTCGACCGCCACGACCGCGCCGGTGTCCAGGTCCACCGCGTGCTCCGGCTTGTACGCCAGATGCGTTCGGCCATCCTTCATCTTGGCGATCTTCGCCTCGGGATCGACCTGCGACTGCCAGTCCTTGTTCGAAAGCGTCTTGCCGACGCGCTTGCGGTCCATGCGAGCCAGATCCTCATCCGTCGGAGAGTCGATGCCGCTCTCCTTAGCCATGCGCAGGAGCATCTTGCGGTAGCTCTCACCCGTGTCCCGGCGCACGATGGTTTTGAGCGCCGCGTTGGCCTCCATGGTCGAAGCGTCCACGCCAATGCGGCCTCCAAGGACCAAGCCATCCTTGCTGAGCACCTTGAGAACCCAGGTGAAAACCTCTTGGTGGGTCGCCAGCGGCAGACGGGACCGTGTCCGACTGAGCGAGGAATGATCCGGCACAGACTCCTTGGGCGAAAGCTGGAGAAAATCCCGGAGGGAAAGCGAATCGGCGCAGCGCCACTCAATGCCGCGCTCGCTGTCGATGCCCTCGAAATACCCCACGAGGTGCATCCGAAAATACCGGCCAGGCGGAATGGAGGGACGCCCCTTGTCGGAATAGAAGGGCTTGCACAGCTTCTCGGCGAAACCATCGAAGGCGGCTTTCCGGAGAGTCTGCTGGAGACGATCGTAAAAAGCGTGCCCACGAGACCGAGGAATCTCATCCCAGGCCAGATACATCGTCCCCTGCTGATCACCCTGACGGCCAAGCCCCATCAGATCACCTCCGGAACCGCGATGGCTGGATTCTCGGTCACTTGGCGGAGTTTTTCAACACGCTGGTAAGCGCCATGTTCCAGATCCTGGCTCCCCCGAGCAGGTCAAAATCAACGGATGCGGTTTGCGTCCTGCCCAGAGGGACGGTTCCGACACGATAGAAGGCGGCAACATCCGTCAGGATCAGATGAGATTTTCCGTCCAGGGACACCCGTTTGCCGGATGCCTGGTCACCGAGGAGTGAATAATTGAAGTCAGTAAAAAGGCCAAACGTGTTGTTGTAGGTAACCTCGGCATGGAGCATGGCGGCGAGGTTCAAGTACTTTGACAAATCCGCGAACGAAACGTCTGCATAAGTCGTATAGCCTCGGGCTCCAACCTTGCCGGAAATACCCGTAAGCCACCCATAGGGGGCGATTGTCCAGCGGAAGTCTCCATAAACGCACTCCTTAAGTGGAGGTTGGGCAAAAACAATTTTTGCTGTAAAAAGTAATAATATGACAGCAATCAGGCAGTATGTTTTAAAAATTTTCATTCAGACTGTGTTCCTGTTAAATTGTGAAAAGTTATTTATCAAACCAACGCTTTATTGGTCTACTATATAAAATGTTTTATTGCAAGTCATGAGAGCCTCACGGATCGGTCGCTGGCTCACGCTGTAGAACCTGGAAGGCTATATTTAATTGCGGAGTGATCGTGTCGAAGCGTACACAGGGTAATCACACTCAGCTTTAAAGATTGGCTGTCGCGCCAACACGATCGTTGGCAGGCGAGCCACAGACGCTTTGCCTACCCGTTGGCAGCCTGTTGGCTGATGCGCCACAGACCTACTGGTGACTGTTGGCAGGAGCCAACAAAGGCTCTGTGGCTGCTCGCCAAATTTTTGAAAAAAGTTAATGATTTCAATGGTATGCTGGCATGGCATTCAGGCGCGCTCCTGACTAATCGTTAGTCATATCAGGTGCTTGAAAAAGACGCGTTTTCGGACACTTGATGCTCTATTCAAGCGATCCTTCGCCCACCCCCGACCTCTTGACTAAAATTCCAGCGATCCCCTGTTTTGTTTTTATCTATATGTTTTTATTTGAAAAATTTTGTAAATTTGAGAGGGGATTGCTTGAGAGGGGTTCAAGCGATCGGAAGGGCCAGCTTGAAACCGTTGCACTATTACTTGCGAATTAACGGACCTCACGCATCAAGTCGGCCGGGCTATGCCCGAAGTAGCGCTTGAATTCCCTACTGAATTGGGACGGACTTTCATATCCTACCTCGCTGGCGGCCATATAAGCCTTCGCTTTTTGCTGCACAATCAAGTCTCTGGCTCTCGAAAGTCTAATTTTCTTTAAGTACTGAAGTGGCGAGTCGCAGGTAATCTCCTTGAACGCCTTGTGAAAAGCTGAAACGCTCATGTTGGCTGTAGTTGCCAAGTCTTCTATCTCTAACTTTTTTGAATAGTTGCTTTGCATCATCTTGATCGTTCGCCCTACCTGAGCAAATGAACCGTTTCCCCTCGCCAAGGAATAGAGCACAGGAGCTTGTGTTCCACGAAGAGCGCGGTAGTATATTTCCCGAACTAGACCTGGCGCTAAAATTTTTGCTTCAGTCTCAGTCCAGAGGGCTTTGAGCAGCTTGATGACCGCGTCCCTCATGTCCTCATCCATGGTGGACGGTCCGATCCCCAGTGGAAAATCATTCTCTCCCAGTTTGCCGACCTCCTCTTGAAGGGCCATCTGGCCGATCAAATCATGAAGCTGGGCCATGTCAATATCGATGTAGAGGCCAAGTAGCGGGTCGTCCTGGCTTGCGAACGTTTCGCATTCAAAAGGCATGGCCACAGAAGTCACAAGATAATTGTCGGCGTCATAACGAAACGTGTGTCCCCCCAGATAGCCTATCTTGTGGCCTTGGGCGACGATGCAGATTCCAGGATTGTACAGCATTGGCCTTCGGGGAACGGGCTGTGTGTCTTTAAAAAACCGCACCCCGGTAAGTCTCGATTCCGTTGCCCCGCCGTCGGTTATCTGAAATTTTCCAAGTAATTCGACAATTTTTGGCATTTGCATGGCCTCCGGCAATGTCTTCTTATCTTGGATACCATTCACGGCAAGAATTCAACCGGAATGAGGAGTCTGAAGAGGAATAGGCATCATTTTGAGAGGATCAGGTGTTCAAGGCAAGTCTTTGCCGCAGTAGATACGGCGGAACAGAAAACGAAACACCTGGAGATTCGTATGAATTTTGAATTTCAAAACCCGACGCGGCTCATTTTTGGAGCAGGTTCACTTTTCCGGATTGGTGAAGCTGCCAGCCGGCTTGGCAAAAAGGCCTTGCTTGTCACGGGGGGCGGCAGCGTCAAGCGGAGCGGGGTTTTTGATCGAACCGTCGCGACCCTCAAAGCCGCCGGCGTCTCCATCGCTGAATGCTCGGGTATCGAGCCCAACCCGCGCATCACTTCAGTTGTCAGAGGGGCTGAAATCGCCCGGCAGGAGGCGTGCGACATGGTCATCGCGCTAGGCGGCGGCAGCACCATGGACGCCTCGAAGGTCATTGCAGCCGCTGTCCTTTACGATGGCAACCCCTGGGACATGATCCTTCACGGCCAGGAAAAGTGGCACATTCCCAGTGAAGCCTTGCCCCTTATAACCATCCCGACCCTGGCGGCAACCGGTTCCGAGATGAATAACGGGGCGGTTATCACCAATGAGGAAACCAAGGTAAAGTCGTTCCTCGTGGCGGATTGTCTTTTTCCTCGCATCGCCATCGTTGATCCTGAGCTGACGGTAAGCGTGCCCAAGGACCAGACGGCGTTCGGCGTCTGCGATCTCATTACCCATGTGACCGAGGCCTACTGTAATGGGATTGACGGTACGCCCCTCCAGGACCGTTTCGCCGAGGGCGTCATCCTTGCCGCCATGGAATGGGGGCCCAAGGCCATCGCCGACGGCAATGACCTGGAAGCACGAACCCAGGTGCAGTGGGCGGCCCTGGTTGCCCTTAACGGCTGGGTCCATGCCGGCACCAACCCCATGTACCCCGTGCACATGCTTGAGCACACGGTCTCCGCTTACCATGACGTCACCCACGCGGCAGGCTTGGCAGTGATCAACCCGGCGTGGATGCGCTTCGCTGCTAGGGCCAATTCCGCCAAGTTCGTTCAGTTCGCCGAGCGTGTTTTCGGTCTCAAGGCCAAATCCACAACGGACCTCGATTGCGCACTGGAAGGGATAGACCGTTTCGAGGCATTCCTGCGGGCTATTGGCTGCCCCACGCGGTTCTCCGAACTCGGCATCGGCAGTGAACTGTTCGAGACCTATGCCAAGGACACCCTGAAGATCATCCACGATGCAGACGGCAAGCTGCCAGGGCGACCGGCGATGAGCGAAGCGGATATCGTAGAAGTGTTCAAGGCCGCTGTGTAACGGACCTATGCGTGGCGACAAAATGGAATATTCTGACGAGAAGGAGAGCTGAGATGCGTATGCTTACACAATGGTGCATGGTGGTTTTTATTATGGGCATGCTGACAGCTGTCGGCTCAACCGCTTTTGCTCAAACCAAGCCCAGGGACGCGGATAATTTTTACAAAAGCAAGACGGTGGATGTCCAGAAAGTAACATTCGACAATCAATATAAAATGAAGGTCGCGGGGAATCTTTTTACGCCCAAAAACCTGGATACGAACAAGAAATATCCAGCGATCATCGTGGGGCACCCCATGGGCGCAGTGAAGGAACAAAGCGCGAATCTGTATGCCACGAAGATGGCTGAACAGGGATTCGTCACCTTGTCCCTGGACTTGTCCTTCTGGGGAGAGAGTGAAGGCCAGCCGCGAAACGCCGTTTCGCCGGACATCTATGCCGAGGACTTCAGCGCGGCGGTGGATTATCTGGGGACCAGACCGTTCATCGACAGGGAGCGGATAGGTGTCATCGGTATTTGCGGCAGCGGCAGCTTCGCCATCAGCGCGGCCAAGATCGACCCTCGCCTGAAGGCTATTGCCACCGTCAGCATGTATGACATGGGGGCTGCCAACCGTAATGCGCTGCGGCATTCCATGACCCTTGAGCAGAGGAAGCGAGTCCTCGAAGAAGCGGCTGAGCAGCGCTATGTGGAGTTCACCGGAGGCGAGACCAAGTACACCAGCGGGACTGTGCACGAGATTACTGAAAAATCGCATCCGATTGAGATTGAATTCTATGAGTTCTACCGCACTCCGAGGGGAGAAGTTACGCCTGAAGGCTCATCGCCGAAGCTGACGACACATCCCACCCTGACCAGCAACGTGAAGTTCATGAACTTCTACCCGTTCAACGACATCGAGACGATTTCTCCCCGTCCCATGCTGTTTATTGCCGGGGAAAATGCGCATTCCATTGAGTTCAGCGAAGAGGCTTACAAGCTGGCCGCCGAACCGAAGGAACTCGTGATCGTCAAAGGTGCCGGGCATGTGGACCTCTACGACCGCGTTGGTCTCATTCCTTGGGATAAATTGAACACTTTCTTCAATAAATCGCTGCAATAACGGGAGTCATTCGTTCGTTTCTAGCGATATGAGATTGACGCAAGCATGGCGGGAACTCCTTGTTCGCATGGTGTTCCCGCTATTTTTTTAAAAGTGCAGCGACAACGCTAAAGCAATAAGCGCATGATGCTTCATCAGATCATGAGCATAAAGCGGGTAACTGATTTCATGTGCTCACAACAAGCTCTCTTCTACAACAGGACTGCCAACTGGTCTGCGGTGTTTTCCTTGTTCGTCGGGGTGACAAGTCTGGTCGCTGCGGAGTTCATTCCCATCAGCCTTCTGACTCCCATCGCGCGCGATCTCGCCATCACGGAAGGCATGGCTGGGCAGACCGTGACGGTTGTTGGGATATTCGCCGTTCTGACAAGCCTCCTGCTGGCTCCTTTGACCAAGGGGGTCAATCGGCGGCATATCCTGTTGGCGTTCTCTTCAATGCTCCTCGTCTCCAATATCCTGGTCGCCGTCGCGCCTAATTATCCGATTATGCTGATTGGTCGCGGCCTGCTCGGTATCTGTGTGGGCGGATTCTGGTCGATGTCGGCTGCGGTGACCTTGCAACTTGTGCCGATAAATTATGTCCCACGCGCCTTGAGCATCATCTACGCCGGGGTGGCGGGTGCGACCATCATTTCATTGCCGGTCGCCAGCTATTTTGGTCATCTCCTTGGCTGGAGAAACGTGTTTTACCTTGAGGCATTGCTGGGGGGAGTCGGGCTTGTCTGGCAATTTGTTTCCTTGCCTTCGCTTTCGTCCGACAAGAGCAATGATTTCCGTGGTATGCTCAGACTCTTTCGTCAGGATTGGGTCCTTCTGGGCATCCTCGCCACCATTTTCAGCTTCGGCGGTTATAACGTCTTTTTTACCTACCTGAGACCATTTCTGGAGCTTGATCTCTTCTTGCGCCCGAACACGTTGTCAATCGTTTTGGGTGTTTTCGGGGTAGCCAACTGTGTCGGCACGTTTGCTGCCGGATTGCTTTTCAACCGGCAGTTCAGAAGCTGTATGATTCTCCTGCAGGGTGTCCTCGCGGTGGTGGCCGTCCTGCTTTACCTGACTGACGGATTCCTGCGGGCAAGCATCCCGCTGGTGGTCTTGTGGGGATTTCTCTGGGGGTTCATGCCGGTCGGCTGGTCTTCATGGATAACACGTACTCTCGCTGACCGGGCTGAGATGGCGGGCGGATTGTCGGTCGCCTCCATCCAGTTCTCCATCGGCGGGGCAGCCGCCATCGGAGGCTTCATCTTCGATCGGAGCGGTATTCAGGGCATCTTTCTGGCTGCGGCCGGATTTCTTGTTATCGCCTCAATCCTGATCAAGGTCAGCTTTTCCCTCTATGCGAAGGACACCGGCCGGCTCGCCTAAGACTATTGGGGTAAGCTACTTGTGCCCCAAAACGCATTGTAGTTTGATTATGCAGTTCAAAAAAGAGGGACATACAAATGAACATCACTCGGATCGGATCTCAAGCCAGTTTCAAGGGACCATCGGATTGGTTTTCCGGCGAGGTTCGCATTGATCCACTGTTTTTGAAGGCCATTGAACCTTCACGAATGACCGGCGGCAGCGTTACCTTTGAGCCGGGCGCGCGAACGGCTTGGCACACCCATCCGGTAGGGCAACGGCTTATCGTGATTGCCGGATTAGGCTTGGTCCAGCGGGAGGGCGGGCCCATCAAGGAAATCAGGCCCGGCGACGTAGTTTGGTTTGAACCTGGAGAGAAGCACTGGCACGGAGCAGCCTCGACAACAAGCATGACGCATATTGCGCTCCAAGAGGAACAGGACGGCGTCGCGGTGGAGTGGCTGGAAAAAGTAACCGACGACCAGTACAATGCAAAATAGGTTTAAGAAACAGAAAAGAACCTGCTGATGGGGATCGTTAGCTGTCTCGCCAACATGACCGTTGGCAGGTGAGCCACAGACGCTTTGGCTACCCGTTGGCTGTCCGTTGGCGGTATGTTGGCTGATGCGCCAAAGACCTACTGGTGACTGTTGGCAGGAGCCAACAAAGACGCTGTGGCTACCCTCAAATTTTTTTAAAAACTGTAATTATTTCAATGGGCTGCTGGCATGGCATTCAAGAGGTCGTGGGTTCGATTCCCTCCAGCTCCACCACGAAGCATGCCAAGGGGTTACCGAGAAATCGGTGACCCCTTTTTCTTTGCCTAAGCGCCAACGCGCGCCAACACTAGGGTTTGGCGGGTATGTACCAGGGCAGAACCATTTGCCAGCCCACCTGTTAGACCAAGAAACCATTCCACGGTCGCTTGAATTTTTTTCAAGAGGTCGCCTCCCCCTCCGTCTCTTTCGCTCCTGCCAAAAATAATTCCCATATTTTATGCGTGGTTGCATAAGAAAAGAAACCACGGTCGCTTGGGGGATTTTCAAGCGATCCCCCCCCATTTTGGACATTTGGACTTTTGGGGTGCATCCCCTGAAAAATTTCTTGCCCCATTTTTCGCCGGCGGTGGTTTTGACTGACCCTGCCTGAGAAAGTGCCGCAGGAACTGGCCAATTGAGTCGCATGGGTTGGGATTTTGCCGGGGGCGGTTGGTCTTCCTGGTCCTGCCCCGTGTCGCCCACTGGACCAAATGTCACCCTATGCGCCGGCAAGTTTGATGCAACACTTAGAATTTACGTGGTTTGCTTGTCAGTGGTATTCGTGACGGCTTTGTATGCAGCTAGACGTCCAAACGTCTTTTTCATCAGAAGGAGGGTGATGCCGACGCCAAGCAGGAGCGACATTCCCCAGTCGTACCAGCGAAAGAATCCAAACGCTTCGTATATTACGTAAACGCAGTAAGGCACGATGATGAGGCAATTCGTGAGTAGGCCCGGATTGTAAGTTGGTTTGCCTTGCTGGAAGCCGACCGTGTGCATCACGTTGTTGATGATGATCTGGAACCAGATCATTGACATACCTACCCACGGAGCGACGTTAGCCAGAAAAGTCCCGAGAATGATCAGTGGCCAAGCGATTAGGATATTCACCTGAAAGACGTAGGCCTCGTCCAACGGATAATCGGGATCATTGCCGGTACCTAACGGGGAGCGCTTATTGATGAATTCCTTAAAGCCCTCTGGTGCAAGAACGTATTCCTCGATTTCGTGAATCATTAAGATTGGCAGATGGATAGCCATGAGCCACATCCACGGGGACATGTGATCTTTGAATAGGATCAGAAGGGTAAGCAAAATCGGAGCAACGAGCAGATTTATACTTTGCCAGAAGTGATTGATTCTGCCGTAGTCCATTATGCTTACTTCCTTCTGCGGCTAGAGGATTGGGAAACACTGGCCTGCTCGTCTGATACCTCCCAGTCGGGCATTTGGATATTTCAAGTGTACCCCCGAAAATAAATGAAAGACAAGTGATGAAGGTGCCGAGGGCCGCTAACCATTTTCTGCATGAGCGAGCACTGACGCGGGGTTTGACTCGGAAACAGCCGGAGAGAGTCGCAGGGGATCGGTTTCTACCCGCCCCCGTTGGTTTTCCTGGACCTGCCCCGCCCTCTCCCCCCGTCCGCCGGCCCGGACACCCCCTGGAATCGCGCGGTAGGCCCCCTTCCTGGGCCGTTCCCCTGGGATTGGGGGATTGGTCTCCCCGGGCCTGGTTCCGCTCCAGGGTGGCCCCCCTAGGGCCAAAGCCCGATTTCCCCGGTTCTGCTTTTTACCTGGCTCGATTGGTCTCCTGGGCCAATCCCGTCCTTCCCTCAACTGCTAGCAACACAGTTAGGGCGATTTTCCGATTGTCCAAAGCCAATCCCTTCGGTACAAAATGAACCTATATGTACCGGAGTCCACCTCGCAGCCCACTCCAAGATATCAAGAACCCGGAGGTGAGAAGTGCGCATCAATATATCATTCAAATTAGTCGTTCTTGTTATGGCATCAGTGCTTATAAGCGGCACATCTGCCTTGATAGCGTCTTATTATTCAGTAGGGCAAGGCTTCGAAAAAACTTTTTCTGAAGTTATCAATTCAGACATGAAAGTAACACAAGATTTAATAGATCGACTCAATACAGGCTACAAGGGGTTGGCCCAAGCTCAGAGCGTAAGACCAAACGTCATAAATGGTGTGGCGACAGCTGATCATACACTGCTTAAAAAGCTAGGCCAAGACCTGATGAAGTCTGGTCAAACTGATTTCATTGTTTTCGTTGACAACAATGGCAAGGTGCTCGCAAGGGGCCACGATGACACCTTTGGGGATAGCATTGCAGAGCAAGAATGCGTTATCAAAGCTTTGAGTGGATTAAGTTGTAGCACATTCGAACCCGGGAAAGTAGTCAAGGTCTCACTGCGGGCTTCCTCTCCTGTGCAAAAAGACGGCATAATTATTGGTGCAGTCATTGTAGGAATGAATATTTCTAAAAATGATGCGTTTGTAGACAGTCTTAAAAAATTGCTAGATGCAGAATCGACGATATTTTATGGCAACGTTCGCGAATCTACCACTATAATTGTTGATGGTAAACGGGCAGCTGGAACAACTCTTGACAATAAAAGTGTCATCGAGCGTGTGATGGAAAGAAAAGAGCCGTACTTGACAAAGATTACGTTATTTAACCGGCCATATATGGCTGCATATTGGCCGTTTTTCAATAACGATGGGAAGCCAGTTGGGATGTTCTTTTTAGGAAAAGATATGTCGGTAGTCAAAGATCAGCAGATGGTCGCATTCTTAAATATCCTATATGTTTGCCTTGTTGCTATGGCTTTTCTGGCTATGGCAGGTTATCTTGCTTCTAAAAAATTTACAAACCCAGTTTTACGTTTGGCGACTTTTGCTCGTAAGGTAGAGTCAGGAGATTATACTGCAAATCTCGACGTCGAAGTTAATGATGAAATCGGCGATTTAGCAAAATCCATGGAGAACATGGTCGAAGCTCTTAAAGGCAAGATCGCAGAAGCGGAAGCTGCCTTATGTAAGGCTGCCGAAGAGACCGAAAAAGCACGGCTGGCCATGACTGATGCCGAAGCAGCCAAAGCTGAAGCTGAACGTGCTAAAGCTGAAGGCATGTTTCAAGCTGCACACCAGTTGGAAGGTATCGTCGAGGTAGTCACTTCCGCCTCCGAAGAACTTTCTGCCCAGATCGAGCAGTCGAGCCGAGGTTCCGAAGAGCAATCGCACCGAGCGAGTGAAACCGCCGCCGCCATGGAAGAAATGAACGCGTCGGTCCTTGAAGTTGCAAAGAACGCTTCTCGGGCTGCTGGAACTGCCGACAAGGCAAAGCATAAAGCGGAAGATGGTTCCCAGGTTGTCACCCAAGTGGTTAAGGGAATCGGAGAAGTTCAGGCGTCAGCCCTTGAACTCAAAACAGATATGACTGCTCTCGGCAAACAAGCCGAAGAAATCGGGCAGATTCTCAACGTCATTTCGGACATAGCGGACCAGACAAACCTACTTGCACTTAACGCCGCCATCGAAGCAGCCCGTGCTGGTGATGCTGGCCGAGGCTTTGCGGTCGTTGCCGATGAAGTTCGTAAGCTTGCTGAAAAGACAATGACAGCCACCAAAGAAGTTGGAGATGCAATTCGTGGAATTCAAGAGGGCGCACGTAAAAATATATCCAACGTTGATCACGCTGTTATAAAGATCGATATTGCGACGGGTTTAGCTGGCAAATCCGGTGAGGCCCTGAACGAGATTGTATCCCTCGTTGACCTGACGACCGACCAAGTCCGGTCGATCGCAACAGCGTCCGAGCAGCAATCAGCAGCCAGTGAAGAGATCAACCGAAGCATCGAAGACGTCAACCGGATTTCATCAGAGACTTCTGATGCAATGAGGCAATCAGCACAGGCTGTTGGTGAACTCGCTCACCAAGCTCAGGTGCTCAAGAGTTTGATTGACCAGATGAAAGACGAGGGTGGTGGCACGGAGGCTCCTGCAAGCAAGATTGGAGCGCGCACGAAGTTGGCTTTAAAGTAAATGTTTCTGTAGGCTTAATGTTGCGTAGCGTTAAGGCGGATCTGCTTCTTGCCCTTGCGTTTTTTTTGTGGGAATATTCAATTGTTAGGGAAATCCTTGATTGTGTAGCCGAAGTGGGATTGTCGCTCTGTGTCAGCATGCACCATCTACCTGCCAGGAGAACACAGTATGAAACTTAAGGTCGCTTTTGGGTTTTTCTTCGCATTGATTCTTACTTCATCTATTGCCTGGGCTGGCGGGAAAATACCTACGCTTATTGGAAAATGGAGCGTAGAGTCATCAGGTGGGATGATGCTCAATGCTGAAAAGGAAGGGAAAGAAACCCATTGGACTGCGGGTCAGAAGGTTCTTAAAGGGCTGATGGACATTACGACTCAAGAAGATCGATTTGTGTCAGGGACGTACACTTCTGCCCGTGGATCAGAAAAGTTTATCGCAATGATCACTCCTGACGGAAAATATATGTATGCCTCAGATACCGATGGTTTCTTTGATTGCAAAATTACCAATAAAGATACGCTTGAAATTGTTTATCGTCATGTGAAGGCAACGGACAGTGTTGTCGCTATTGGAATCGCTAAGCGCCAGAAGTAACCAGCCCGGCAAGATTTGTCCGGTTTTTCTGATGTGACGGGGGTTGCCCATGCACCGGGTAGCCCCCTTTTTCATGGGCCTATCCTCTCCCCCGGTCGCCGGCCCGGACACCCCCTGTATTCGCGCCCTACACCCCCTTCCTGGGCCGTTCCCCTGGTCCTGGAACCTTTTCCCCCCGGGCCTTCCTCGCTCCAGGGTGGACCCCCTAGGGTGAAAGTCCGATTTCCCCGTGGGCTTGGGCCATCGCCAGACAATGCGCACATATTTCTCAGCGAACTTGCTGAGCTTTTTCCCGCCTGCCTGAATTCAAAGCAATTCTTTCGAAGCCACCTCAAAAAAGCACTAGACAGCGTTGGGCCGCGAGCCTATATGTTAGTCGTGTCCCTAGTGAAGGTTGTGAGCAACCCTAGCGGAGGCGATGCCAATGGGTGAATCAATTGTCGGAGAGTCTTCCTCGCAGTAGAGCACTTGAAGGCCAGTAAAAAATGAAATCTGGCAAGCTGCATGTGTGGCAAACACTAGCTCTACGTTCATAGTCGAGGCGCAATCGTCAACCCATAAGTCTTTCTACGCAACGTAACATTACTGGCCCCGACCTGTACCGTCGGGGCCTTTCTTTTTTGCATCAGGAGGGCTGAAGGAATATCCGGATGTCGGTCTGGGATGGACTTTCGGACATCTCGGGTGCGTGGGCTGCGAAAATCCGACGACAAGCGGCGTCAGCAGGCCGGGCTACTCCAGGTTGCGAACGATCTGGGCGGTAGCCAGCGCTGAAATCTAGCCCAACAGCCACGCTGGGCCTCTCCTTCGTCTTATGAGTCAGACGTGCGCTACACCGGGATCAGCATCAATCCGGCGTCGTTCTTCTCGATCCGAAATTTCTGCCCTTCCTCGAACTCGATTCCAGCAAGCATGTTAGCGGTCAGCACGATCTTCCTGCCGCGATAAACCGGGGAGCTGCTTCTGGTCCGGGTCGAAGCGCCAGCAATTTCCAGGTATTCCTTTTTTTCCTGCATGAGCTTGAGCAGATGATTCTTCAAAGTCGGTTTCGACTGAATGCCAAGCTCGGCCATGATTTGGGCTTCATTGCTGCCAGCCTTAATAAGGCCGTAAAGCTTTTCCCCGTCATATTTGGCTTCGATCTTTTGGCCTTTTGCGATAGGCATGTCTTGACCTCCAAGCGATATTTATTTCTGGGGATAGTATCGCTTGTTCGACAATCGTCAAGCTAAAAATTAGAAACGGTTAAAATGTGTCGCTGGAAAATAATGGTGATCGTTTTGGGGAAATTTTACGCGGAGTGAATTTAAAGCTCCATAGTTCTGATTGATAGGCGTTTGTGCCTGAGAGGCTGTGCACGAGGGCTGCCAATCGTTGTTCTTAGGATTGTTCGTCGGGCTCAGAAATGGTGTTTTTGTCGTCGAGGTTGTAATCGTTTTTGGCAAGTCTACTTGTTCTTTCTGATCGATATAAATTAATGTCTTTAAACTAATTCTTTGAAATGACGGGTTCCGTCCTATTGGCTGAAAGGCTGATCGTCGGCTGCTAAGGGGGCCGTCAGCAACAAGTATACATGCACCACCTCTTTGCTCCTTGCTATGTCTCAGCCTTTGGCCCCTGCCCCGTGACCCCGGCGTAGCCCCGAGGGTATCCTCTCTTGGCCCCGATTCCCGAGATCACGAGGTGAGCGTGCCGACCGATGCCGAATCCAACGACAAGACGCTCGAACTGGCCGAAGAAATCATCCAGCGGTTTCGCCCTATTGAACAGCTCTTCGACGTCATGGGCGCGGCGGACGTTGGCGTCCAAGCCGTCTTTGTGCGCCGCTGGGCAGACATCGGCACGCAGCTCGCCGTTAGCTTTCGGGAATACCTGGACCAGATCGTCGCAACATCTAGGAAAAACGACTGAAGTTCTGGTCCGTAAACGCACGTAAACGGAGGTTGAGAACATGATGCTTTTCGAATTCATCGCCGGAATTGCCTTAGGTGCTGCGGCTGGTGGGGTCATCAAGATGATCGCCCACGGCGGCGGTGCGATTGTTGGTCGGGACAATGTTCGTAATGCGATTCGAAAGGAAGAAAAGAACGTCCGTAGCCGGTTCAAGGACCTCAAGGTCACCAAGGGCGACCCGAAGTTCTACGAGTAACCGCGAACTTGCCCGACAGGAGGAGTTACCATGGACGATTGGCCGATCATTTTCAGCTACACCCGCGCCCAGGCTATCGCCGACGGCGTCCTGATCGACGTCACCGCCCAAGCCGCCGAGGTAGGCTTCAAGGTGCACACGGTGGTCACCGACCACCTCTATGGGGATTACATTGTTCCGCCGGCAGGCCTGGAAGGCGAAGGGCAGTCCATCGAGGGGCGGCTTCACGACCTCCTCTTTCGCACCTTGCTCGCGGCTAAGGCTATCAGGGACAGCGACCGCGCCGAATTCGGCGTCCTGTTCCTCATGGCCCCCGGGCACTGGGATACGGCCCATGTCGTGGCGGTCATCGGCCCTGGTGACCAGGGCGAGCCGGTCATGACGATCATGCTGCCGGAAGACGACTAATTGCTCAAAGATACCTGAAGGATGGCTTGAAAATGACACGCACGAATTCTATACGAAATTACGATGAAATTGCTGCGTGGCGTCTCAAGATAATAATCAGCAAGGTGGGATTCTTTGGCGTTAAAATCTTCTGAATTTGAGGCGTGGTGGAATATCGAAAAGTCAAACCCAGGGATCTTGAGCACTCCCCTTCGAAAATAAGGGGTCGAGTGGGAGAAAGAGTTTTTTGTGTTAGAGAAGCACGCCTGGCTTTGGCCGGATTCTACAACTATCTGATTAAATGTATAATTTTGTGGAGCATTGCCGATATTCCGCCGCTATTATTGATTTGCTCGAGCATCCCTGTTAAGTTACAGGTATGAATACAATAACGCAAGCAGACGACGTTGGTCGTTTTAAAACAATCGCATTTTGGCATTGGGAGTACACAAGAAGGAATAGGTTGTACAAACTGTATAGCAATAAAATTGAGTCGTTTCGCAATGGGCTTATTGGCGCTGGAGGATTGCATCAAGACATTACAGTCGTCCCTCTCGGAGGAATCTTCGACAAATACTTATACAAGCAAGAAGGAGAACAGTCTATAAATCATTTGCTCAAATGGTTTTTAATCAGGGGTCTCGATCGGGAAAAGGGAATGTTGTTTTTAAGATACAGGTTATTGTTTCATGGCTTCAATAAGAAGTTTAAAAGGTATTTTAAGCCTTGTCACATTGGTATTGATTCCAGTGAACAGCTTGACAAACTGCTTTCTGGTAATTTGCCATGTTTTGAAATAAAAGATCTAGTTGACCTTATAGCGATTTTGCCGCAAGAATTAAAATTGAAATTAACGCTTGATTATTCAAAGGCTCGAATCAAAATATTAGGGCCATGGTTTGCAGAGATGGTGTCGGTCGAAAATACTGGTCAAAATAATATCAAGATAGAGATGGATCAGGTTTTCAAGTTTTCAGATGACGTCATCCTAGATCGTGAAGATCAAAGAACGATTTCTGGCATGGCCAATGTTCTTGCTTTTCTCAATAGATTGTTTGTTAATGGCTGCAAACAAGAAAATCCACTTGTCACTGATTACATGCTTCAGCTGATATACAGATTTTGTTTGGCTGGAAAACATATTAAAAGCTCCAGTATAATGCGTCTCGCAATGCTTTGGCTGTGGGATCAAGCTCATAAGCAAAATGAAGATAATCCTGCACAGTTTGATGATGTTTATCCCTTGCTGAAGTCAAAAATTGAACAGGCCGGGGTATCCGGCAAGGTCTGGGAACAAATCGTGACGCGCCGGAAACGGGTGCGCGGGTATTACGATGTGACGGATTATTGCATTAAAAATCGTACGATAATATCCTTAAATCAATAGTTTTCTCGTGCCGCCCGTCTCCTGCCATTTTCTTTTTCTAGAACATGGCGGGACTTCTGATGTTCCGTCTGGAAAAAGGGTTGTCACCAGCCCGGGGTAAGGCGAACGCCACTTGTCCTCGGCGCTGGGGCGTCTTTCCAAGGAGAACAGCGGATGTCCCGCCAAGAGTCATCCCAAGCCCCTCTCCAAAGCTATCCTAAGCTGATCAGCAAGGTCATTAGCCTTGTGGGCTCGGCTAAAGAGCAAGCTCTACCTAGGAGCAGGCACATCCTGCTCGCAGAGGTCGAGGCACCGTCCTGGCCACGGCAAAAAGTCGTGGCAGTGAGCTAGGCAGGGACGGCCTTGGTGGGGTGACCGGCACGACATTGAGCAGCTTGTCTGCTCTGATGATGTGGAAGCTCTCCTTGGAACGGATGCCGGCCCCGTGGGCGAACTGACCTCATCACTCGAAACAGGAGATAGTAAAGATACTTGAAGCGCCAAGTTGTTTAACTCAACATTGTTTGGCCCACTGGCAAAATACCTTTTATAATGGGCAGAGGCGCATGATGATCATCTAGCCGGTTCGACCGGAAAACAAGGAGTGTCCTGGAATCGTGTCGAAAAGTTCTTGGTGACATAACAAGCGACTCGACACGGGTATTAAAATATTTGTAGCACCAATGGAGGTGCATAATGCAGACTGATTCCCTTTTGAAGTCTATCTTGGACAACTATCCCGGGATTAACCCTGACGCAGCTTTAGTTATGCTGGAAAAGCTGTTGATCGGTCAGAACATGATCAAGACTAGCCTTTTGCTCTCGGGTGGTGTCCCGAGCGGTAGTCCTGCGCAAGCTGGAAGTGGCAATCAACCCGATGGAGTGAAATCGCCTGCGGGTGTTGATCCCAAAATGGCTATTCAGGAAGACTACGTTCAGTGCTGCGAGTGTGGTGCCAAAATGAAGATGCTCGGAGATGCCCATCTCGCTAAGCATGGCCTGAATAAGACGTCCTATTTGCTTAAGTATGGCTATGCACCCAAAACGGCACTTGTCTCGGGTGAACTCAGCAAAAAGCGGAAGGAATCTGCCAAGGATAACAAGCTCGGACACCAGAAAACCGAAGATGCCCCTTCGGCGGTGGACACTCCTGCTGCTGAGTCTGAACAGCTTAAGGCCACTCCGAAGGAAAGCGGTCAGGAAAAAGGGGGAAAAACCGACTTCTCCTTAGCCTAGGCCATAAGTGTAGGTAATAGGTGCCACCTCTCGACTGCCCGAGGCAGGTGGTTTCGTGTCTGGACGCTCCGCCTGCTGCCTGGGATGCAACGGCAAGTCATGGTTTCCCGGCTTAGGGGGGGGCATTGGCTGGCCCGGAAATCGAAGCTCCGGACCCAACTCGGGTGGCTGTGTCGACGTCTTTGAGTCAGGACGCCACGGCCCCAGTGGCCCTCGCCAGCCATACGAACCCGGTCCCGGAGGAGGGGGCAGTGGTCGCGGATATCTGTCGATTGGTTCTGGGAATGGTGGCGGCCGCTGACCTGGTCGTCCGGGCCCCGGACTTGATGGTCCGCGCCAGCCTTCTCCCCCAGGAGGGCCTCGATGAGGCGGCGGACCGGGGGCCAGGGGAGAACGTCCCTGGTCGATGTCAGGATAGTGATCTATGCGTCCCGGCCTCCGTGCTGGCGGCGGATACCTACTGTCTCCCCCCGGCCTGGGCGGAGGCGGTGGCTGGTTATAGCGGATGTCGGGATCGAATCCGGGCGGCGGCCATTGCTGGGCCAGTAGAACCGGCCCTGGGTTTGCATTCGCGACGGAGCGAGGAACGATCAAGGTCCCCAGGTGAAATAGAAAGGCGGTCCCGAAAAGGGCCGCAAGCAAGAAGGAAGAGCTTTTTCTTTTCAATGTCCACCAACCGGGGTGTCGCAACATACCACAGGCCAGGTCTCTGAAATATTTGACAGCCAGGATAGGACCTTTAATTGCTGGGAGCACTTAATATCTAACATCTTGCTCTAGTTGGCCGACAGAGATCATGACAGAGCGCCATTTGCCCTCGTGACGGTGTTAGCAGCGTGTTGAAAAACTCCGCCAAGTGACCGAGAATCCAGCCATCGCGGTTCCGGAGGTGATCTGATGGGGCTTGGCCGTCAGGGTGATCAGCAGGGGACGATGTATCTGGCCTGGGATGAGATTCCTCGGTCTCGTGGGCACGCTTTTTACGATCGTCTCCAGCAGACTCTCCGGAAAGCCGCCTTCGATGGTTTCGCCGAGAAGCTGTGCAAGCCCTTCTATTCCGACAAGGGGCGTCCCTCCATTCCGCCTGGCCGGTATTTTCGGATGCACCTCGTGGGGTATTTCGAGGGCATCGACAGCGAGCGCGGCATTGAGTGGCGCTGCGCCGATTCGCTTTCCCTCCGGGATTTTCTCCAGCTTTCGCCCAAGGAGTCTGTGCCGGATCATTCCTCGCTCAGTCGGACACGGTCCCGTCTGCCGCTGGCGACCCACCAAGAGGTTTTCACCTGGGTTCTCAAGCTGCTCAGCAAGGATGCCTTGGTCCTTGGAGGCCGCATTGGCGTGGACGCTTCGACCATGGAGGCCAACGCGGCGCTCAAAACCATCGTGCGCCGGGACACGGGTGAGAGCTACCGCAAGATGCTCCTGCGCATGGCTAAGGAGAGCGGCATCGACTCTCCGACGGATGAGGATCTGGCTCGCATGGACCGCAAGCGCGTCGGCAAGACGCTTTCGAACAAGGACTGGCAGTCGCAGGTCGATCCCGAGGCGAAGATCGCCAAGATGAAGGATGGCCGAACGCATCTGGCGTACAAGCCGGAGCACGCGGTGGACCTGGACACCGGCGCGGTCGTGGCGGTCGAGGTGCATGAAGCGGACAAGGGGGACACTTCGACTCTGCAAAAGACGCTGAAAGCCGCTCAAGAAAGTTTGCGACGGGTCACTTCCACACCGCCATGCCCGGACGATCCTGCGGAACTGGTCGCGGACAAGGGCTATTTCTCCCGGGATGTCCTCAAAGACCTGGACGGAGGGCCATGGCGGACGAGAATCGCCGAACCCAAGCGCAACGGCCTGAACTCCTGGCGTGGCGATCATGAGGCGCGGCGCGCCGTGTACAACAACCGAATCCGGATATCGTCGATGGTCGGGAAGGCCATGGGAAAACAGCGGACGGAACTGGTCGAAAGAAGCTTCGAGCATACGCTGGACCGGTCTGGCGGTATGCGCCGGGTCTGGCTCCGGGGACGGGAGAACATCCAGAAACGGTATCTGCTCCATGTGGCCGGTTTCAATCTCGGCCTGCTGATGCGGGTCAAGACCGGCCATGGCACCCCCAGGGGCTGGGCCAGTGCCTGGCTTGCGCTCATTTGGCCCAATCAGCATCCCTCAATGGCCTATTTGGCCATCGTCATGGTGGTCGAAGGACGATGCTGTGGAATCATGCCCATCGCCGTCATCTGCGGGGGAGAATAGCCGGAAACAGCTTTTTGCAACGGCCTGTTAGGTAGGTATTTCATGCCCTGAGTAATGTGTTTCTCGTAACGACCTGCGTTACGCAGCTATTCATTGGAGCAGAAGGAGGCTCGGCAATGAAGCACTGGCTGAGCCGAAGCTGAAAAAACCATTGGTGGCGTTGTCACTGGTGTAGACGGCTAGGTTTTGTGTCCCTTCCGGAATTTCCTGCCCGTAAAGGTAATATTTGTTTAGGCTTGAATAGTCAGCCGTTGTTCCGTCCGGATAAGTAACGGTCATATACTGCTTCCTCAAGGAAGTCATGGCTGCCTTTTGAGCAGTCGTAAAATAATTTGCGGCAATGTTGCAGTTTAACTGTGCAAATGTGGTGGCGTAATGGAAATTGTTTTCTCCGTCGAGCATCCCATAGATCGCGGAGAAGTTATCGACCGTGGCCTTGACTTGGGCAAGAGTGGCTTCAGACGGAGCCGTATCGACAATAAGGCTACGCAACGCCTCAGATATTCTTGTCCTGGCCAAAACAATGTTTTCACTGGGATTGGCATAGAGGTTTAACTTTTGCACGCTAGTCAATGCATTCATTTTGGCAGCACCAGCGTCGGAAATGTAGCCAAAACTGCTGTCGCAGAGTACCTTGCCTATTGTCGCTGTCATTTGTTCATCGATACTGTAGCCAGGGTGTCCGATTGCTGGTGCGTCTTTCATATAGAATGAACCAAAATATGTGCCGTGCCGTTCGGGACAAAAATAAACATCAGAATCAACTGATCCAGCATACCACGAATAAAGGTCCCCCGCATAGGTCATCATGGCCACCACAACATCGCTTGGCAGGCCCTGAAGCTTTGTCCTGACATCAACTTCTGACTTGTCCGGCCAAGAGTTGAACCCTTTGCCGACCATGGCATCAATATATGCTTTTTGGCTTGTGCTCAACGAACGGTATATATTGGCATAAGTGATGGCCCGTTCATAGCTAATTTGCCCATCAAGAAGATATAATTCTCGACTAGCCGCCTTCACTGCCGTCAGATTCAAACCAGTAGCACCCGTTGGCTTCGCTCCGTCGATAAGGCGTCGAAATGCCTGCATCAGTGGGTAGCGCTTCCACGCATAGAGATTGATATTGTCCACCTGGTTTTGCGCCAGGTTCTTTAGTGATGCGATTTGTGTATCGTTCAAGATATACAAAATATTACAGGAAACCCTGGTCAGGAAACTCGTGTTATGTCCCATGTTGTCCGGATCATTGTCGCGCAAGTACTGGAATCCCCAATAATCGGCCACCTTGCCGGGTGGAAAAAAAGATTGGGCACCCAACTTGCCGGTGATCATGCCGAATCCGGCAAAAGCGATAGTCGTGCCCTGGGCCCCATCACTTAAAGCCTGGACGATATTAAACGGAGAGGTGCCCGTCACGATGATGGAGTACGCTGTGGCGCTCCCAGAGACGTTATTCGCGGCATCTCTTGCGAAAGCGTACAAGAGCTTATAGCCTGGGCTCGCAAAAGTGTAACTCGCAGGAGGCGTAGCGCTCCAGGAGCAACTTCCGCTATCGTTGGACTCAGAAATACAATAGCTTGAGACGCCGGTGTTGTCGGTAGCGGACAGTGCCACCTGGATGGTCAGGCTGGTGGAAGTCATTGGCATACTAAAGGCGGTGATAATCGGACCCTCGGAATCGGTACTTAATTTTTGGAGATTCAAAGGCGAGTTTGCAGCGATGGCCGCCACAGCAGCTATCATGGTCAACGCATTAATGATCGAGATTATAAGAGCTTTCATGGTGCGGATTCCTTTTGTCGTGTGACAAGGTTGGCAAAGGAGAGAAACTCACCTGACGCCAAAAAGGAAGTCGGTGTTATCGATGCGCGGCATAGGAATTGGTTCAGAATACAAAAACGGTCCCTTGGGATCGGAAGGATTTGAAGGACGTAGCCTTGACAGGCTTGCCTTCTGTTGGTTGGTAAGGGTTTTTGCTATGGAGGCGAACGTCGTTGCATACAGGTAGGAGATCTCTCCATCTATTTCTCCATACTTCCTTGAGAGTGCACGGACTTTCTCCCAATTGGCAGAACCACACCGCTCAAAATCTCGCAATTGGGTCGCAATTTCTCGACGTATCCTGACAATATCATGTAAAAGTTGGCGTTGCTCATTCACCGTATCTGTTATGAATTTTTGCTGCGTGCCAGTCAGCATGGACAAGAAGGATTCTCCCCGATCAGCTGTGAGTCCGGTGCTGATGGAGAAATTGGGCTTGCCCATGGCCGGCGCGGTTTTGAGGCCGAACCCACCGAAATACATTCCGTGGCGTTCCGGACAAAAATATATGTCAGCGTCCAGAGACCCCGCATGCCAAGCAAACATCTCGCTGGCATAGGTCATCACCGCCACATGGTTCACATGCGACATGCTCCTCTTGTCAAGCGGCGAACCCACTTCAGGCCAGGATCGAGAATCACCAAATTTCAACCGCGCCAAGGCGTTCCTTTGCGGCGCATTGAGTTCGCATAGAATTCGCCCCATGACCTTTGCCCGACCGTATGCCAAGGCACCGTCCAATTCGTACAGGTCGGCCGAGGCCCGCTTTACGGCGTCTCGGTCCAGGCCCTTGGATCCGGCCGGGATATTCCCCTCGAGATTGCGGCGAAAGGCATGGATCAAGGGGAATCGTTTTTCTGCGAATTGCCGGATGCCGGCTTCTTGCTCCCGGGCCAAGGCCACTAGTTGCGCCCGCTGGCTATCGCTGAGAATGGTGAGCGTATTGTCGGCGATCTTAGTGAGAAATGATGTATTATGTCCTTTGTCTCCAGAATCTATATCGCGCATATACTGAAAACCAAAGTAGTCCGACACTTTTCCGGGGGGAAGAAATGTATCTGCGCGAAAATCCCCTGTGATAAAAGCCAGGGCGTTGAAGGCAATAGTGTCTCGCTGGGCTTGATCAGAGAGTGCCTGTTCGATAGAGTAGTCCCCATTTGTGGCGCTCATCCTTTGCACTTGCCTGGAGAGAGGCTCCACCGGTCTTTCACGCCGGCTCGGGGCCAGGGTAGGACTAGAACGGCTGTCTTGAAGGTCACCTTGCCTGCCTCGCGCCTGCCCGGACGGATCTGGCTTTTCCAATCCGTTTTTCCCTGGAGCCCTGGGCTGCAGGGGGCGTGCCGCCAAGCCTTGAGGCGTCTCCACACATATGGCATCGACCTTGCCCTCGGGTGTCGCATGCAGCACCTGGTCACCGGCCTTCTTGCCCAGACAATCCTGAAAGGCCCTGGGAGGCGGCCCTTGTTGCTGTCTCGCCTCCGTTTGGGGTGGGGGTGCGAGAAGAGGCTCTGCAGATGCGTTGCGCTGCTGCTGGGGCAAGGACGGGAAAGGACGGCTGTCGTCTTGAAGCGCGTCCTGTTGCCTACCCTCCCGTTGCTCAGGCGAGGACCGCATTTCCAAGCCTACATCGCTCGTGGAGGGTGACTGAAGGGGACGTGCCGCCAGGCCTTGTGGCGTTTCTACACATGTGGCATCGACTTTGCCCTCAGGGGTGTTGTGCAGCACCTTATCGCCGGCATTCTTGCCTAAACAGTCTTGCAGAGCCTGAGGTGGCGGACCTTGCTGCAGTCTCGCGTTTGTCTTTCGTTGCGGCTCTTCGCCTGCCCAGAGAAGGCAAGGCCCAAAAGAGAGCATGGCTAGAAGTAGTATGTATTTTGTTAAAGTGTTGTTCATAACTCCTCCTGGTAGAGTTGCCTTTGACCTAGTAAGAAAAGAGCCTTATCGCGTAGAAAAATTATTGACGACATGCCGACGCCAGACGAACATAATTCTTTCTTAAGCCTTGTTAATCTCTTACGCCTGGGGAGTCTAAAGGTGTGTTAAATTATCTACTGCTTCCGTTAAGATTTGTTAAGATCCAAGTTTTTGTATTTACAATTGTTTGAAAAGCCTGGAGCCTTCAAAAGCGGGCCACTGCCTCAAGCTCCTTCGGGGGCATAGGAGCAAAGGCAATGAACAGCCTCCTCTTGATTGATGACGACATGGAGTTGTGCGAATTGCTTGGCGACTACCTGCACGGCGAGGGGTTTGACACTGAATCGGTCCACAACCCCATGGTCGGGGTGACAAGAGCAGTGTCCGGCCAACATGACCTCGTCGTGCTGGACGTCATGATGCCTGAGCTGAATGGATTTGAGGTTCTGCGACGCATACGGGCCGCATCGCAGATCCCTGTACTCATGCTCACCGCAAGAGGGGAGGATGTCGATCGCATCGTTGGCCTGGAGATTGGTGCTGACGACTACCTCCCCAAGCCGTTCAACTCGCGCGAACTCGTAGCAAGAATCCGGGCGATTCTGCGCCGGACCGAGACGGGGGAGCCCACTCCTAGCAAAGCAGGCGAATCCATTTCCATTAGCGATGTAGTGATTAATGTCGGCGGAAGGAGTGTCCTGTGTAATGGGAAGCCTTTAGATCTCACATCCATCGAATATTCGATTTTGGAAGTACTGATGAGAATGGCTGGTAAGGTAGTGAGCCGAGAGGAACTCGCGGAGAAGGCAATGGGTCGAAAGCATTCAGCTTACGAGCGCAGTCTTGATGTTCATATTTGTAGTCTGCGCAAGAAGCTTGGAACGCATTCTCTTTATGGTGAACGGATCAAGACCGTTCGCAATATGGGCTATCTGTATGTTCTGTCGACTTGACTCTTATATGATGCGGCGTCTGTGGCTCCTATGAAAGTCAGATCGCGATCTCTTTATGTAAAAATATTTCTCTGGTTTTGGCTAATGATGGTGCTGGTTGGCACAATCCTGTTTATTGCCGCCGTACAAGGCCAGCTTGCCCGCAACCAGGAAACCTCTCGGACGCAGGCAGAAGAACGTCGTAGCCAACTTTCCGACATGCTCTCTTTTTACGGGGAAACTTCCATACGCCTCGTGGACCAGGCCGGCCCCCAGGCCCTTGAGGTGTACGGCGAGCAATTGGCGCGGACCGCAGGCGTGCGCCCCTTTTTCTTCATCGAACCCGACCGTGCCTGGGTACAAGGCCAAGCGCCCCCGGATGTTTTGGAATTGGCTAGGCGCGCTTGGCTGTCGGGTAAAACGGAATATGCCGAGCATCAAGACGAGTTCTTGTTGGCCAAGCCCCTGCGGGACGCCGTGAAAGGAATGTATGTCGTTGTTGGCAAAACCCAACTGGACCCGGCCGGGGGCGCGCCCGCGCCGCGCAGGCCGAGGCCCGAAGCCGTAGAGGCCTGCGCCGGAGCGAACCCAGGTGACGCCTGTTCCTTCTATTCACGTCATGGCCTTGAGCATGGGCAATGCCGTGAATGGACGGACCCTCGGTTGATTTGCGTACCCGAGATACTGGCCCTTGGGGGTGGGACACCCAATGTGCCACCCCTCCATTCCTCCGCCATCGGAGATATTCCAGGGAGCCGGGAGCCTCTTGCCCAGGTCGCGCCGTCCCGGGAAACCAAGTCGGGCGACGCAAGAAAAGCCACACACTGGCTTAGGTCACTGACTCCTTGGAGTGAAGGGAGCCTGGACAGTTATAGCGATAGGCTTGGTAAGGTCTTGGCCATTGTGTTTATCGTCAGCGGCGCATCATGTGGATTGCTTTCGTGGCGCATAACGAGGCCCTTGCGAAGGCTTCGCCTGGTTGCCCAGCGACTGGCCGCCGGCGACCTCACCGTTCGCGTCGACCACGCGTTGAATCAACGTGGGGACGAAATCGCGGATCTGGGGCTTGACATCGATCGGATGGCAAGCCGTATTGAGGGACTCGTAAAGACCCAGAAGCGACTCTTACGCGACATCTCCCATGAGTTGCGATCCCCCCTAGCCCGGCTCAATGTGGCACTAGAATTGGCCAGGCAAAGCGCCGGACCTAGTGCCGTCACCTATTTGGACAGAATGGAGCGGGAATCAAGCAGGCTAAATGAGTTGATCGGGCAATTGCTGACACTGGCCAGGCTGGAAGGAGAACAACCGAATATTACCTATGAAGAATTCGACTTCGTGGAATTATTGAAGGAAATAGCGCGAGATGTGGGCTTCGAAGCGAATAGCCAGGGGCGGTGGATAGGAACGGAGATCTGTGGGGCGCTCCGCATCACCGCCAATCGTGAACTGCTGCGTCAGGCCATCGAAAATGTGGTGCGAAACGCTATCAGGCATACAGCTCCCCAGACTGGCGTAATAGTTCGCTTGGCCAAAGAGTCAGAATCCGGGAGAGCAGTGGCAGCATTGGAAGTGCAGGATCATGGCCAAGGTGTCCCTGAAGAAGAATTGACCAATATTTTTCTCCCTTTTTATCGAGTGGCCAGCGATACGACGGATACAAAGGGTGGTGCTGGTGTTGGGCTGGCCATATCCGACAGGGCCGTCCGTCTTCATGGTGGACGCATATCTGCTATGAATGCCTGCGATGGAGGGCTGATTGTCAGAATGATACTGCCATTGAATTAGTATCACTCTGGGCGCATTGAGTTATAGAAGATATAATTTGCACTTTCGATCCCCGTTTTGTTTTTATATATCTTTGTTTGATAAATTTTTATAATTTGAAGGGGGATCTCTTGAGAGGGGTTCAAGCGGTGAGGAGGAACCCTAGCCGTAGCGATTTAGATACCTTTTCCCTTTTTGCTCAGTACAGTCCTCCCTTGCGCTGGGTTGGCGGCAGGGGAATGGTCCGTGTCAGTCGGCAGCTTCTCATTGGACTTTTGGCCATTTAAGATGCATTGTTTCTGTAAGGTTTATTCGCCACACACAAATACCGAACTGTCATGCATTCGTGGGCAAAGCACGCGTCAAGGGTGTCCTCGAATCCACTGACAAGCGGGGATGCTCATTCATGCACTGGCAATAATTTTGACAAGTCGATCTGGGCGGGAACTCGTGTCGTTGTTTTTTTGGTGATTGGATATAATCTTAGACGAAAGAGCCATCACATATGCAAGATATCCAAAGCGAAGAATTGCTGCAAAAGTTTAGCGGCCTTCCGTACGATGTCGATTTGGATAGAGACGAGCTCCTGCATGAGATTTTCGAAGCGACAGTCAGACAGTTTTCCGAAAAGATAGCAGTTGAAAGCGGTTCTATAGAAGTAACGTATCATGAGCTGAATCGTAGGGCCAACCAGCTGGCGCATTATCTGCGAGATATTGGCGTCGGCCATGAAGACAGGGTGGCCTTGCTTTTGCCTAAGACTGAATTCGTTTACGTAGCAATGCTGGCCGTGCTCAAGGCCGGTGCTGCTTATGTTCCCCTGGACCAGGCCTATCCTCCTGACCGCGTTGGGTTTATTTTGGATGATTGCGCCGCCAAGTTATGCATTACGGATGCGGCGCTATTTGAGGCCCTGGGCCAAGAGGTCAGGGGCACACCGGTTTTCTTGGCTGACCGCGACGGCCCGGGACTTTCGGGACAACCGGACACGCCCCTGAGCCGGGAGCAGACTGGGCTTGGCCGGCAAAGCTTGTGCTACGTGATCTACACCTCCGGAACCACCGGCCGCCCCAAGGGCTGTCTGATCGAACACCGCAACATCTGCAGCCTAGTGCGCTCCGAGGCCAAGGTCTACGGCATCCACGCAGAGGACCGCGTCTTTCAATGCGCGTCCACGGCCTTCGACGCCTCCCTGGAAGAAATCTGGATGGCGTTCCTGCACGGAGCCACCCTGGTGGCCGGCACGAAGGAGATCATGCGCACCGGGCCCATGCTGGGCCAAGCCTTGAGCCAACGCGGCGTGACCGTGCTGTCCTGCGTGCCCACGCTTCTTTCCATGATCGAGGGCGACATCGACACCATGCGTATCCTCATCGTGGGTGGCGAGGCCTGCCCCAAAGACCTCGCCGCACGCTGGCACCGACCCACCCGGACCATATTCAATTCCTACGGCCCCACGGAAACCACCGTGGCGGCCACCTACGGCGTGCTCGTCCCCAACCGGCCGGTGACCATAGGCCAAGCGTTGCCCAATTACCGCTGTTACATTCTGGACGAAAAGCTCGACCCCGTGCCCCCGGGAGCCGAGGGGGAACTTTTCATCGGCGGTCCGGGCGTGGCCCGGGGATATTTGAACCGCGACGACCTTACGCGTGACCGCTTCATCACGACGGAGCGGGTCACCGGCGAACCGGTGCGCCTGTACCGCACCGGGGACTTGGCCCGCTTCACCGAAGACGGGGATATCGACTATCTGGGCCGGGCCGACGATCAGGTCAAAGTCCGGGGCTACCGGATTGAGCTTACCGAGATCGAGGCCGTGCTCATGCAATGCCCGGGAGTACAGTGCGCCGCAGTGACCATGTGGCGTGAAACCGGAGCGTTGGCCGCTTACGTGGTGACCCGCCAGGGCACGAGCCTGAACCTGGGCTTTATGCGGGAGACTGTGGCCAAGCGCTTGCCCCCCTACATGATGCCCGCGACCCTGGACGTGATCGCCGAGTTGCCCCTGCTGACCAGCGGCAAGGTCAACCGCAAGGCCCTGCCGGCCCCGGTGGACCCCTTCGAGGATCGGGACCGCGAGGTGACCGCCCCGCGCAGTCAAGTCGAGCGCGACGTGGCCGGAGTGTGGGAGGAGGTGTTCAAGCGCAAGGGCCTTTCGGTGACGGATGACTTCTTTCTGGATCTGGGCGGACATTCGCTGTTTGCGGCGGTCATGGTCTCCAAGCTGCGCCATGTGCCCGGGTTCGCCGGCGTATCCGTCGGCGACGTCTACCAGCACCCGACCATAGAATCTCTGGCCACGATCCGCGACCAAGACACAACGGCACCGAAACCGGCTCCAGGCCAAGCCTTCCACGAAATACCCCCCTCGCGCCATTTCGCCTGCGCGTGTGCCCAGCTCCTGGCCGTGGTTGTGCTGGCCGGGGTCTATGCCTGGCAGTGGTTGGGGCCGTTTTTCACCTCGGCGTATCTGATCTTGGATCACTGGGAACTTGGGCCATCCCTGCTGGCGGGCTTGCTAGTCTACGCTGTGTCGTATCCCCTGCTGTTGGCCGTGGTAGTACTGGCAAAATGGCTGTTTCTTGGGCGCATCAAGGCCGGCCAGCATCCGTTGTGGGGGTGGTATTATTTTCGGTTTTGGTTCGTACGCCAACTGTCCCGGGCCGTGGCCGTGAAATATCTCGCGGGCTCGCCCCTGCTCTGCCTGTACTACCGCCTGCTCGGAGCGAGGGTGGGCAAGGATGTCTTTTTCGGCACCGCGGGGCTTATGACCTTCGACCTCTTGACCGTGGGCGACGGCACGAGCATCGGCTACGACAGCAGCGTGGACGGATCCTGGGTGGAGGACGGTCTACTGCACTTGGCGCCCGTAACCATCGGCAAGAACTGCTTCGTGGGCAACCGTTCGGTGCTCGGTCCCAGCGCCGTCATGCAGGACAATTCCGGCTTGGCGGACCTGTCCATGTTGCCGGAAGGCGGCGTGATTCCTTCCGGGAGCTTGTATAGCGGTACGCCGGCTGTGTCGGCGGGGACTTTCGAGGACGTCTCTCCCCCCAGAACCTGGTCCTTCGGCTATGGGTTGCTTTTCGTTCTGGGAGTGTTTCTGTTCCCCCTGCTCGTGGAAGGTGCGATCTTTCCAGGTTTGATGTTCATGGAGATACTTGACAACATTGATCAATATTACTGGTGGACGCTCTACGCGCCTGTGGTTGGAATATCGTTTATTGTGTTGATATGCTTTGAGATCGCCTTTTTCAAATGGCTGTTTCTTCCCCGTATCAAGGAAGGGCGCTACCCGTTGCGCGGATGGTTCTACTGGCGCAAATGGTTTCTCACGCAGCTTATGCAGGTGAGCTTGGAAATACTGGGCACGCTTTATTCCACGCTTTACCTCAAGCCCTGGTTTTTCGTGCTCGGGGCACGCCTGGGCAAGGGGTCGGAGATATCCACGGTACGCCATGTGAACCCCGAATTCCTGGTGGCCGGCAAGGCCTGCTTCCTGGCAGACGACGTCATGATCGGCGCGCCCAGCGTACGCGGTGGTTCTATTAGCATCGGCTATGTGCACGTGGGCGACAGAACTTTCGTGGGAAACAGCGCCCTGGTGCCCGGGGGGATGGTCCTGGGCGACGGGGCCTTGATCGGCTGCCTGTCCACCACGCCGGTCGTCAACCCCGTACCCACGGGAACCTCTTGGTTCGGGTCTCCTGCCATCCATTTGCCAAGGCGGCAGGAGGCCGAGCGCTTTTCGGAAAAACAAACCTATTCCCCGCCATGGCATCTGGTGCTGTTGCGCTACATCATCGAGTTCTTCCGCGTCACCCTGCCGCTGACGCTTTTCGTGCTGCTGGCCACCATGATCATGAACGTGGTGGACATGTACCAGGACTGGCTGCCCTTGTGGCTCCAGATCGCGTCGCTGCCGTTTCTGTACCTGGCCGCAGGAGTGGTGGCCCTGCTGTTGGTAGTCGGGCTCAAATGGCTGGTGGTTGGCCGTTACCGCGAAAGTAACCATCCACTCTGGTGCGGCTTTGTCTGGCGTACAGAGCTGGTCACAGGAGTATATGAGAATTTTGGCACCCTGTTCTTGCTCGAACTTTTACGGGGGACGCCGTTTATTCGCTGGCCTATGCGTATGCTTGGCATGCGGGTGGGACCGCGCTGCTACATCGATTCCACCTGGTTCACGGAGTTCGATCTTGTGGAGATCGGTGAGGAGGCAGCCTTGAACGAGGACGCCAACCTGCAGACCCACCTGTTCGAGGACCGGGTCATGAAAGTGGGCAAGGTGGTCATTGGGAAACGCTGCGCAGTGGGCATGAAGGCCACGGTTCTTTACAACACCTGCCTTGAGGACAATGTGTCCCTTGGGGATTTGTCCCTTTTGATGAAGGGTGAGACCCTGCCTCAGGGCACCAAATGGCAGGGAGCGCCGGCGAGACGTGTTGGTTGAAAGGGCGTCTGAAGTCTGGACTGCGCGTGTGAATACGCATTGGATTGGTTTGGAAAGCCTCTTGCCTGTTAAACGAAAGCGCGCACGGGCAGAAGGTCGTTCCTGCCCTTGACCGCTGGTGGGACTGGAAACGCATGCCAAATCATATGCACTCATTTGGTCGATGTCTGGTCGGTTGATTCTGGTCTGGGCGCAGGCCCGGGAACCGTGGCCAGACGGATGCATGGTCGCCGCGCTGAACCAATTGCCCCCCTGGATGGGTCGGGAAATGGCGCGCTGGCGCAATCCGATGGATCGCCAAACCCGGGTCTTAGGGCGCTTGCTTGTCCGCTTGGCTCTGGAAACCCTGGGCGTGGCCAACGGAGACTTGGCAGGGTGGCGCTTGGATCAGTTTGGACGCCCCTATCTGTCAGGTTGCGCAGCGGATTGCAGCGTGAGCCACTCCGGCGGACTTGTCGCGGCAGCGGTGAGCTTGCCTGGTCGGGTGGGTGTGGACGTGGAGGTCTTGGCACCACTCCCGATTGAAGCGCTCGATGCGGCTTTCTGCCCTGAAGAAATGTCAGATATTCGGTCGGCCGAGAATCAATCTAGGCGGGCACTTGAATTATGGACGGGCAAGGAGGCGACTCTCAAGGCCGACGGGCGTGGGATGTCCCTGGATCCGAGCCTCATCGACGCCCGAGGGGAGTCCATTCGTCTGGGCGAGGAAGTCTGGAGGATATTTCATCCTGAATTGACCCCAGGCTGGCTGTGCGCCCTGGTCACGAACCAGTTAACGCCAGTGGTGAATATTATAAGTACGGACCTAGCCGTTTTGCTCGGCGGATGACTCTAATGCAAATCTCGTTTATTTGGGGGAATTGGAGGGAAAGTGCATGTAAAAACGTAGCAGAAGGCTTTCCAACATGGAGCATGTTTATCGACTGATAGCGCCAATATGACCGTTGGCAGACGCGCCAACATGACCGTTGGCTACCCGTTGGCTGTCCGTTGGCTGATGCGCCACAGACCTACTGGTGACTGTTGGCAGGAGCCAACAAAGGCACTGTGGCTCCCCAAATTTTATGCTAAAAATTTAATATTTTAAATATGTTATGATTTTCTGTTGGCATGGCATTCAAGAGGTCGTGGGTTCGATTCCCTCCAGCTCCACCACGAAGCATGCCAAGGGGTTACCGAGAAATCGGTGACCCCTTTTTCTTTGCCTAAGCGCCAACGCGCGCCAACACTAGGGTTTGGCGGGTATGTGCCAGGGCAGAACCATTTGCCAGCCCACCTGTTAGACCAAGAAACCATTCCCCGGTCGCTTGAATTTTTTTCAAGAGGTCGCCCCCCCTCCGCCTCTTTCGCTCCTGTCAAAAATAATCCCCTACTTTATGCGTGGTTGCACAAGAAAATAAACCACGGTCGCTTGGGCGGTTTTCAAGCGATCCCCCCCATTTTGGACTTTTGGACTTTCCGGGTGCATCCCCTGAAAATTTTCTGGCCCCGTTTCCTGCGGGCGGAAACTTTGGCTGACCCTGCCCGAGAACGTGCCGCAGCAACTGGCCTATGAAGGCACAGGGGCTGGGATTTTACCGGGGCGTTTGGTTTTCCTGGTCCTGTCCTGTGTCGCCCACTGGACCAAATGTCACCCTATGCGCCGGCAATTTCTAGATAAGCTACTAAATTAATGAAACTTCTCTGCAGGTGGCAAATGTGACATTTCAAATATGGTCGCTGCAAAAATCAGAAGCAAAATCTCTGGTTTGGTACCTCACCGGCGGCATCGAAGACTGACCCTGCCCGAGAAAGTGCTGCAGGAACTGGCCTATTGAGGCATAGGGGCTGGGATTTTACCGGGGCTGGTTGGTTTCCTGGGCCTGCTCCGGCCTCGTCCCCAGTCGTCAAATCCAGAACACATCAGTCCTGGATCTGTCTATTTCCCAACAGCATTTTGGAAATATTCCCTTTATCTTTGATGCTTATGTAAAGCAAAAATGGAGCAAGTACCATGATGCCTCCGAAAAATCCGAGAACTCCAAACAAAATACCCATTGGAGTGAACTTGTGACGCCACGCCAACCAGAGTCCTGAAAGAGTAAGAAAACAAGTAAAATCGGTATTGAATTGTCCTGCCCAGTTCATGGCGAACATGTCTCCGAAAAATACTGTAAATAAATTCCAGCCATGTTTACTGATTACAACAGATGTATAGACTGAGACGCAGATGATAAATAAACCCAGCAAGGCACGAAAAGCAAGCATGTTTCCTTCCCAGTTGTTAGTGGTTGCCCTAAAGTTCTGGGGAGGATAACTTCGTCAGGTAACCAAATCCATTACCTTGCAGGTAATCTCAATGAACAAATTGGCAGTCGAACCAGCCGAGCCGAGGACCGTTGGTGATCTCATCCGCTTTTGGAGAAATACAAAAAAAATCAGTCAAATGGATTTGGCCCTGGAAGTCGACGTTTCCACAAGGCACTTAAGTTTCGTTGAAACGGGCAAGTCTCGGCCCAGCCGCAAGCTGGTCTTTAAAATAGCGGAATCTCTTAAAATGCCATTTAGGCATCGAAATGCATTACTAGCACTCGCAGGATATTCTTCTGAATTCGCAGAGGAATCTTTTAACGGCGAAGGAATGGGTATAGTCCGTCAAGCTTTGCAGAGATTTCTGAGCGCTCACGATCCTTATCCCGCTTTTGTCATCGACGGTGAGTACAATATTTTGATGAAGAATTTTGGGTACGAGAGGATGGCAAAAAGCATTATTGGAGAAGATGCTTTTAGTCGTCATAACAATGCGTATTTACTTACATTTTCATGTGATGGGTTTTGTAATCACATTGAATCCTGGCCAGCTGTTGGTAGATTTATGCTTGATCGACTAATGAACGAAGCGATCATGACCAAGAACAGTAAAGTTTACTCGCTTTATCAGCAGTGCTTGTCCATGTTTTCAGATGTCGAGGAAGGCGCTGAGCAGCAAGTTGCAGACCTGCCTGTGCTCAGTATTACGCTTAAGTGTGATGGTATGCTATGTAAGTTCTTCACCTTAATAACCACTCTTGGCACTCCACTTGACTCAACATCCCAGGAACTGCGTATCGAATCACTCTGCCCTGCAGATGAAGCAACAAAAAAAATGTTCCTCCCAGAAGGAATACGCGACTGAAACAAAAAATATGCTCACGGGGATCGCCTGTCCGTCCTGCCCCATCCTCTCCCCCAGCCGCCGGCCCGGACACCCCCCTTTATTCGCGCCCTACGCCCCCTTCCTGGGCCATTTCCCTGGTCCTGGGGCCTTTGTCCCCCGGCTCCGTCCTCGCTCCAGGGTGGACCCCCTAGGGTGAAAGCCCGAAAAATAGAGAGGATGTGGTGCTTTATAGTATGAATGCCGGGCCTGGTCGGTGTTATCTGCTTGGACATTAGGACATTTAGGGGGCATTCATGGAAGTAGTAAGTTGGGACAAGGGACGACCAGGGGCGGAGACAGTTCACCATTTTATTCTGTATGAGTATCGACGCAGGTGGTGGCGCGAGTTCAAACCCAAAGATGTCACCGAGGGCTGCGAATTTACCTTGGGCAGTTTGTCAGCTGGGTATTTGTCCTGTTAACAATTTTCGAGGATAGCCCAAAATGGTCAGTGACGAAAGCAAGACCTCACAGCAGCTTTTAGCCGAACTTGATGCGGCCCGCGCACGAATATCCCAACTTGAGCACGTGGTCGGTTCGGTAGAGAACAAATGGAATAATACTCTGATTAATGCTCCACAAATTGTCATATCGCTTGACCCATCCGGAAAAATTATTTTTGCAAATAATCATTATTTCGATCTGACTGGGTGGAACAGAGAAGAACTGTTGGGTAGGAATTGGTTCGATACCTGTATTCCTGAAGTTGTTCGTGATGAGATTCGTGGAATTTTTAATAGTTCCATGACTCGAATGCACGATCACGACTACTCCACCTATGAAAACGATATTCTTCGACGTAACGGGGAATGCCTGACCGTGGCATGGTTTAACGTGCTTACCCTGGATTCCCAAGGATTGCCCCTCGACGTAACATGTATGGGGGTGGACGTTACAGAGCGGCGTCGAAGCGAAATAGCTCTCAAGGAGAGCGAGCAGCGCTTCCGTAACCTGTTCGAAAATGCGCCGCTGGCCTATCAGTCCCTGGACGAAAATGGACGGTTCCTGGACGTGAACCGCAAATGGTTGGAATCCCTTGGATATGAGGACAAGGTGCAGGTGCTCGGCAAATGGTTCGGCGATTTCTTGGCACCTGACTACAAAGACCACTTCGACATCAACTTTCCCATGTTCAAGCAAGCATGTGTCATCGACGGCGTGGAGTTCGAGATGCTCCGCATGGATGGCGGACGCATCACCGTGAGCTTCAACGGCCGGGTGCAGGCTGACCGTGAGGGCAATTTCATACGCACTCACTGCATCTTCACCGATATAACTGAACGTAGACGTGCAGAGGATAAACTGCACGTGACTGCTGAACGCCTTCGCTTGGCAAATAAAGCGACCAATGACGTGATATGGGATTGGGATGTCACCCAGGATACCCAACAATGGAATGAGGCAGGAACAGCCGTTTTCGGTTGGACTGAAATTGTAGCGCGACCAGTGAGTGCACACTGGTGGGTAGATCGGGTACATCCTGATGACCGGGAAAGGGTGAACGATTCATTCTTTTCCGTTGTTAACAATCCTGAGATTGACGTCTGGCATGACGAATACCGATTTATGAAAGCAGACGGTACTTATGCAGATGTCATAGACCGCGGCTACTTACTTCGAGACGGACAGGGTAAGCCAATTCGCATGATCGGTGCAATGCAGGACATCACCGAACGCAAGCAGGCTGAGGCATCGCTGAACTCCATTAAGTGGCTTGTGGACAAGGAGGTTCGCCCAGCCTTGGCACCCGAGGCCAGCGAATACGGTGATCTTGTCCAGCTGAATAACTCCCGCGTCATCCTCAATGCCGTGGGCAGTGACATTCTCGCTAACATGGTCCAAGACTATATGGAGATACTTAGCACTTCCTCAGCTGTGTATGAAATTAATGGCGACTACGCCTTCGGAATATTTGCATCCGGCTGGTGCAAGACAATGGATCAGGCCTCGCGTCGGCTGTGTGGCTGTACAACCAATGCAGAGGCCTTGGCTAGCGGCAAGTGGCTCTGTCATGAGTCGTGCTGGAGCGAGGCTTCTCTAACCGCCATTGAAACCCGGCAGCCTGCGGACATTGCCTGCACGGGGGGCATCCGTTTATACGCCGTTCCGATCAAGTCCGGGGACGCAATAGTGGGGGCAGTCAACTTCGGATATGGCACACCGCCTCGCGACAGGAAAGTCATTGCCGAACTAGCCGCCCTTTATCAGGTTGATCCTGACGAGTTGTGGAAGTTGTCAATGGAGTACGAGCATCGCCCCGACTTCATCATCGACACAGCTAAACAGCGACTCAAGACGACAGCAAGGCTAATTGGCGAGATGGTGAGTCGCAGCATGGTTGAGCAGGACTTGCAGAAGGCTACGCACCTCGCCGAGACAGCCAACCGCGCAAAGAGCGAATTCCTGGCTAACATGAGCCACGAGATACGCACGCCACTGAACGGCGTATTAGGCATGCTTCAATTGCTTGAAACCACAGACCAGACTGATGAACAAAAAGAGTACCTCTTTGGAGCTATAAGTTCCACAAAACGACTGACTAGGTTGCTTTCAGATATTCTTGATATCTCTAGGATCGAAGCAGGAAGGATGGAAATTGTTGAGGTTGAATTCAACATCAAGAAGACGCGTGACTCTATTAAGGAACTATTTAACCCAGAAGCAAAAGGAAAAGGGCTTCGATTAGAGTTCGGACGCGATGAAGACCTCCCCCTGGTATTAGTCGGAGATGAGGCAAGGCTACGGCAAATCCTTTTCAACCTTGTTGGGAACGCTATCAAATTTACCGAGAAAGGTGAAATTCGAATTGATGCATCATTGTTGCCGAGTTCAAGCGACTCCCATGTTCGTGTGTTGGTCACCGTCAGAGATACAGGTATAGGAATCCCCGAGGAGCACCTCAAGGGCATCTTTGAACCATTTGTTCAGGCTGAAGCCTCATACACGAGGCGCTTTCAGGGGGCAGGACTGGGGCTTTCCATCGTTCGGCGGCTGGTTAAGCTCATGGGTGGTGATATATCGATTGACAGTACCGTTGGCGAAGGGACGACCGTCTACCTCTCGCTGCCGTTCAAGCTTCCAAAGACTGAGCAGAAATCTGTAGAGATTGCCTCAGACGATCCATCTCCTGTGCACGTATCTTCACGCATACTCGTCGCTGAGGACGATACCATCAGCCTCATTACTGCCAAGCGGATGCTTGAGAAATCCGGGTACTCAGTCTCTGCCGCCAAAAATGGTCAGGAAGCGCTGCAGCGACTGACTGAAGAGAGCTTTGACCTGATCCTTATGGATGTCCAGATGCCTATTATGGACGGCGTCGAAGCAACTAAAGCTATCCGAGGGGCAAGCAATCTTGGGGCGAAGTCGAGCGTCCCAATCGTTGCGATGACCGCATACGCAATGACTGGAGACAAAGAAACTTTTTTGGCGGCGGGCATGGACGATTATATTTCGAAGCCTGTGGATAAGGCGGCGCTGGCTGAGGTGATCGAGAGGGTTCTGAGCTTGAAGCGAAATACTCAATGATTCATGTGAGTAAGAGATATTTCGGGATGTCCCGAGCGGGGGCTGCTCACAGTTTTCTGCTTGGACGAGTGCTGGTGCAGGAAAAGCCCCAGGAACTGGCCTATGGAGTCACAGGGGCTGGGATTTTACAGGGGCCGGTTGGTCTTCCTGGTCCTGTCCCGTGTCGCCCACTGGACCAAATGTCACACCATGCGCCGGCGATTTCTAGATAAGCAACTTAATTAATGAAACTTATCTGCTGGTGGCAAATGTGACATTTCAAATATGGCCGCTGTAAAAATCAGATGCGAAATCTCTGGTTCGGTACCTCGCCGTCGGCATCGAAGACTGACCCTGCCCGAGAAAGTGCCGCAGGAATTGGCCTATTGAGTCACAGGGGCTGGGAAATAACCGGGGCCTGTTGGTCTCCTGGTCCTGCCCCATCCTCTCCCCCGGTCGCCGGCCTGGACACCCCCTGTATGCGCGCCCTAGCCCCCCTTCCTGGGCCGTTCCCCTGGTCCTGGCCCCTTTGTCCCCCGGTCCCTCCCCCGCTCCAGGGTGGGCTTCCTAGGCTGAATGTCCGATTTCACTTGGGCTTGGGACATCGGCAGGAAATGCGCACAAAAATCTCGGCGAACTTACTGACCTTTTTCTCGACTGCCTGAATTCACTGCAGTTATTTCTAATCGCCCTCGAAAAAAGCACTAGACAGAGTTGCAGCCCGGCCCTATATCTTAAGCGTGTCCTTTGTGAAGGTTGTGAGCAACCCTAGCGGAGGCGATGCCATTGGGTGAATCAATTGTCGGAGAGTTTTCCTCGCAGTAGAGCACTTGAAGGCCAGTAAAAAATGAAATCTGGCAAGCTGCATGTGTGGCAAACACTAGCTCTACGTTCATAGACGAGGCGCAATCGTCAACCCATAAGTCTTTCTAAGCAACGTAATATTACTGGCCCCGGCTTGTGTAGTCGGGGCCTTTCTTTTTGCATTGGGTGGGCTGAAGCGATTCCCGATGACCGGGCAGGATGGACTTTCGGACATTTTCGATGCGTGGGCTGTGAAAAATCAGACGACAAGCAGCGTCAGCAGGCCGGGCTACTCCAGTGCGAACGATCTGGGCGGTCGCCAGCTCTGAAATCTAGCCCAACAGCCGCGCTGGGCCTCTCCTTCGTCTTATGAGTCAGACGCGAGCTACACGGGGATCAGCATCAATCCGGCGTCGTTCTTCTCGATCCGAAATTTCTGCCCTTCCTCGAACTCGATTCCAGCAAGCATGTTAGCGGTCAGCACGATCTTCCTGCCGCGATAAACCGGGGAGCTGCTTCTGGTCCTGGTCGAAGAGCCAGCAATTTCCAAGTATTCCTTTTTTTCATTCATGAGCTTGAGCAGATGATTCTTCAAAGTCGGTTTCGACTGAATGCCAAGCTCGGCCATGATTTGGGCTTCATTGCTGCCAGCCTTGATAAGGCCGTAAAGTTTTTCCCCGTCGTATTTTGCTTCGATCTTTTGGCCTTTGGCGATAGGCATGTCATGACCTCCAAACGATATTTATTTCTGGTGATAGTATCGCTTGTTTGAAAAGCGTCAAGCTAAAAAATGGTGAAATATGTTGCTGAAAAATAATTGTGATCGTTTTGGGGAGATTTTAGCAGGCCGTTGCAAAAAGCTGTTTCCGGCTATTCTCCCCCGCAGATGACGGCGATGGGCATGATTCCACAGCATCGTCCTTCGACCACCATGACGATGGCCAAATAGGCCATTGAGGGATGCTGATTGGGCCAAATGAGCGCAAGCCAGGCACTGGCCCAGCCCCTGGGGGTGCCATGGCCGGTCTTGACCCGCATCAGCAGGCCGAGATTGAAACCGGCCACATGGAGCAGATACCGTTTCTGGATGTTCTCCCGTCCCCGGAGCCAGACCCGGCGCATACCGCCAGACCGGTCCAGCGTATGCTCGAAGCTTCTTTCGACCAGTTCCGTCCGCTGTTTTCCCATGGCCTTCCCGACCATCGACGATATCCGGATTCGGTTGTTGTACACGGCGCGCCGCGCCTCATGATCGCCACGCCAGGAGTTCAGGCCGTTGCGCTTGGGTTCGGCGATTCTCGTCCGCCATGGCCCTCCGTCCAGGTCTTTGAGGACATCCCGGGAGAAATAGCCCTTGTCCGCGACCAGTTCCGCAGGATCGTCCGGGCATGGCGGTGTGGAAGTGACCCGTCGCAAACTTTCTTGAGCGGCTTTCAGCGTCTTTTGCAGAGTCGAAGTGTCCCCCTTGTCCGCTTCATGCACCTCGACCGCCACGACCGCGCCGGTGTCCAGGTCCACCGCGTGCTCCGGCTTGTACGCCAGATGCGTTCGGCCATCCTTCATCTTGGCGATCTTCGCCTCGGGATCGACCTGCGACTGCCAGTCCTTGTTCGAAAGCGTCTTGCCGACGCGCTTGCGGTCCATGCGAGCCAGATCCTCATCCGTCGGAGAGTCGATGCCGCTCTCCTTAGCCATGCGCAGGAGCATCTTGCGGTAGCTCTCACCCGTGTCCCGGCGCACGATGGTTTTGAGCGCCGCGTTGGCCTCCATGGTCGAAGCGTCCACGCCAATGCGGCCTCCAAGGACCAAGCCATCCTTGCTGAGCACCTTGAGAACCCAGGTGAAAACCTCTTGGTGGGTCGCCAGCGGCAGACGGGACCGTGTCCGACTGAGCGAGGAATGATCCGGCACAGACTCCTTGGGCGAAAGCTGGAGAAAATCCCGGAGGGAAAGCGAATCGGCGCAGCGCCACTCAATGCCGCGCTCGCTGTCGATGCCCTCGAAATACCCCACGAGGTGCATCCGAAAATACCGGCCAGGCGGAATGGAGGGACGCCCCTTGTCGGAATAGAAGGGCTTGCACAGCTTCTCGGCGAAACCATCGAAGGCGGCTTTCCGGAGAGTCTGCTGGAGACGATCGTAAAAAGCGTGCCCACGAGACCGAGGAATCTCATCCCAGGCCAGATACATCGTCCCCTGCTGATCACCCTGACGGCCAAGCCCCATCAGATCACCTCCGGAACCGCGATGGCTGGATTCTCGGTCACTTGGCGGAGTTTTTCAACACGCTGTTAGGCGGAGTAAATTTAAATCTTCACAGTTCAGCCCGATGGATGTTGGCGGCGGAAAAGCTGTGCGCGACGGCCTTCACGGCTTTGCATTGGATTGCGTCCTGAACCGACCGGGCCAGGCGTCATGCGTCTGGAAACCATGCAAGGAGAGGGGTAAAAGCAGCAAGAATTGTGAATATTTTATCCCATGAATCATAGTCCTTCGCATTCCAGATGTCTATGGAATGCAGCAAATCGCGTAGTCTCTGGGGGGATTTCCCCCGGAGGTTTGGAATATATATTTGACCTTTAGCCGGACAGCACTGTATGCCAAACTAGGTTCCTTCTGCTTGGCCAGATATTTCGGTGGGCCAGATTTACACTTTCAGGATTTGCTTCATATATGAATGGTTGCATGTATGAATAACTGGCTTACCGTCGCGCTTTTCGCCGGAGCCGTCTGTTTTTCAATGGTCGGATTCCTGTATTGTTTCCTCTATGCCAAATATCGCAGTGCCTCGCTGATGCTATGGGGCATCGCGTGGCTATCTCACGCGTTGCGCAATGTGACCATCCTTGTCAACACGACCTACGGCCCCATCGTCTTCCTGGCCATCATGGAACAGATGCTGGTGGCCTGCACGGGGTCCCTTCTACTTCTGGGGTCGCTCTACTACGTCGGCAAGTCGCCAAGGAGATGGTTCTTCGCCGCAGTGGGAGGGGCCGTGCTGTGGCCCGTCGCGGCAGTGGTATTCGCCGTCCCCCAGCCGTGGTTCTTTATCCCTAACTATTTTTTCTTCGGATCGAGCCAGATTTATAACGGCTTGGTCCTCATTCGAAAGTCGCGCGGCGAGAGCATCGGCGGGCGTATTGCCGGATGCGCGATGATCCTGTGGGGCCTTCACCACTTCGACTATCCTTTCCTGCGTCCGATGGCTTGGTTTGCCCCGTGGGGATTCCTCATCGGCGCGGTACTCGGACTTCTTGCCGCAGTGGCAATCATGATGGCCTACATGGAAGCGCTGCAAGCTGAATTGTCGCGTAGCGAGAAACGGTTCCGATCATTGTTTCACGGAAACAAGGCTCCGTTCCTTCTCATTGAACCGTTCTCCGGACAAATCATGGATGCCAGTGCCGGCGCGGTTGGATTCTACGGGTACAGCCTGGAAGAACTCAAGGGCATGAACATCAGTCAGATCAACATGCTCGCTCCGGAAGAGCTCGCCTCCGTGCGCACCCTGGCCTTGTCCGGATACAAACAGCAGTTCATATTTCCTCACAAACTCAAGAACGGGGACGTCAAGACCGTTGAGGTAATTTCCACCCCCGTGGAGAGTGGGGAAAAGGAGCTGCTGTTTTCCATCGTCCAGGACGTCACCGCGCGGCAACAGGCGTTGGAAGACCTTGGGGAAAGCCGGGAGCGCCTGCGCGCCGTCGTAGAGAACGCGGCCGCCGCCATCTACCTTGCAGATAAGAGTGGGCGGTTCGTGGAGGTCAACGCCGCTGCGGAACGGCAGACCGGCTACGCGCGAGAAGAACTCCTGGCAATGAGTATCCCGGATGTCGACGCGAGTTCAAGTATGGAAGGCGCTGCTGTTGTCCAGGCGGTTATGCAGTCCGCAACCGGCATGACGTTTGAGTCACACCACAGACGCAAGGACGGCACAATCTATCCGGTCGAGGTTCGTGCCGTCATGCTGGAACTGCACGGCGTTCCGCATGCGCTGGGGATCGTATCGGACCTCACGTCCCGTAAAGAGGCCGAGCGCAAGCTGGCGGAAGCAAACAGGACCCTCGCCGCGGTCTTGGACGGAATCCCAGCCCTGGTAAACGTGGTGGATGTCTCCACCCGGGAAGTCTTGTTTATGAATCGGGCGCTGAAGGAGGCCTTGGGCAGGGATGGCGTCGGTGGAGTCTGCCATGACGTTTTCCGTGGCAAGTCCTGCGTCTGCGAGAACTGCCACCTCGAACGGATGAGCGTGAATACGGAAGGGGAGGCTGGCGTCAGCGTGTGGGAGGATCGCAACCCCATTTCAGGCAGATGGCAACTTAACCACGACCGCCTCCTGCCTTGGTTCGACGGCAAGACGGTGCGCGTGCAGATCTCCCTGGACATCGGCCAGCGCAAACAGGCCGAGGAGGCTCTCAGGCAAAGCAAAGAAGAAGCGGAGTCAGCCAACAAGGCAAAGTCAGTATTTCTTGCCAATATGAGCCATGAAATACGTACCCCGCTCAACGGCATTCTCGGAATGCTTCAATTGCTTAAGACTACTGATCCGAATGACGAACAGAAAGAGTACCTGTTGGGAGCGATCCGGTCTACAAATAGACTGACCCGTCTTCTTTCTGATATTCTTGATGTTTCAAGGATCGAAGCAGGCAGGATGCAGATTGTTGAGGCAGAATTCGACATTAAGATGGTGCGGGACTCCATAAGCGAACTGTTTGACATGGAGGCACGCGGGAAAGGACTCCTTTTGGAATTCCGATGGAATGACAACCTGCCTCTGCGATTGATTGGAGACGAAGTTCGGCTTCGACAGATCCTTTTTAACCTTGTTGGAAACGCAATAAAGTTTACTGAAAAAGGAACAATACGAATCGATGCTTGTTTGTTGCCAAGAGCAAGCGACTCTTCGGTCCGTGTGTTGGTAACAGTCGGCGACACGGGGATTGGGATTTCCGAGGAGCACCTCAAGGACATTTTTGAGCCATTTGTTCAGGCTGAGGGCTCATATACTCGGCGTTTTCAAGGGGCTGGCCTGGGACTTTCCATCGTTCGTCGGCTGGTGAAGCTCCTGGATGGTGATATATCGATTGATAGTACCCCTGGTGAAGGGTCGACGTTTTATCTCTCCCTGCCGTTCAAGCTTCCTGCGACTTCGCAGAAAACAGAGGAGCTTATCGCATATGGAGCATCACCCCCTGGACGAGTTCCCAGGCGCATACTCCTTGCTGAGGATGATGCGCTAAGCTCACTTACCTGCAAGCGGATGCTTGAGAAGTCCGGCTACTCTGTCGCTGCCGCCAATGATGGGCAGAAAGCGCTGCAGTTACTGACTGAACAGGATTTCGATCTGATCCTTATGGATGTCCAGATGCCTGTCATGGACGGCGTCGAAGCGACAAAGGCAATCAGAGGCTCAAGCATACTTGGAGTGAAGTCGAGCATCCCAATCGTCGCGATGACCGCATACGCAATGTCTGGCGACAAGGAAAAGTTTCTTGCGTCTGGGATGGATGATTACATTGCAAAGCCCGTGGATAAAGAAGCGCTAGTTGAGGTTGTCGAGCGGGTTCTTCGCATGAAGGAAAAGGTCCAATGATGCATCGGCAGACCAATTGATGCGGAGATTTGGGCGCGAGGCGTTTTCTCCATGAGCGAGCGGTGACACAGGGTCTAGCGGAACGACAGCCGGAGTGAGTCACAGGGGCTGGGCTTTTTACCCTGGCCCGTTGAGATGCTTTCTTTCATTTATAGTCGAAACATGTAACGCCTGGAGGTCGAGACATGAAGTGTACCGCTCTTGTTGCTACAGTGCTTTCTTTGCTGCTCTCTTCGTCGTTTGCATTGGCCGAGGGCAAAATCCCTTCGTTGGTTGGAAAATGGGATGTAGAGACGAAAGGAGGCGTGATGCTGAATTCGGATAAAGAGTCAAGCATTACGCACTGGACTCCTGGTCAAAAAATTCTGAACGGACAGCTTGAAATCATCAGTCAGGATGATCGTTTTGTTAAAGGGACGTATACGTCTCAACGCGGGTCTGAAAAAATCATCGGGATGATCTCTTCTGATGGAAAATTCATGTACTCTGTTGATGCAGATGGATTTGTCGATTGGCGAATTGTTGGCAAAGATAAGCTTGAGGGTGTATATCGCCATGCCAAGCCATCTGACAGTGTTGTTGCTATTGGGATAGCCAAAAGACAAAAGTAAGCCCTCCAAGAGACTCGACCGTTGCTCCTGTGGGTTCGATTGCCTCCGACTTTACAAATAATAATTTAAAGGGGTTGCCGTGAACTCGGTAACCCCTTTTCTTTGCCTAAGCGCCAACGCCGTCAACACTAGGGTTTGGCGGGTATGTACCAGGGCAGAACCATTTCCCAGCCCACCTGTTAGACCGAGAAACCATTCCACGGTCGCTTGAATTTTTTCAAGAGGTCGCCCCTGCTTTTGGACTTTTCGGCTGCATCCGGAGGAAAAAGTCTGGGCAGTTCGGGGAGGATTACCCTGTCACTGGGCGTGGTTGGGTTTGTTCCTTTGGGTTAATCCGGCGGTTCTATTTGGCAACGCATGAAATGGAATACTGGCCAACATTCCGAAGCCGAAAAGCCCGCTTCCAGTTCGAGCGTATTATCAAAGTTTTTCTTAAAAGTAATGGTTTGCTCCACGAGTCGGCGCAGGCCTTCTTTATCGCCGAGGCGGATAAGGGCCTTGGCCACGGCCTCGTTTTGATCTGATTTCCCCGATTCACGGAGGTCCACAAAGGCCTGTTCCAGGTCCGGGATCGCCGCAACCGCAAGGGGCGGTCCCATGCGGCACAGGGAGACCGCAGCCCAGCGCACCACCTCCTCGGATTGTTTATGCCGCACGAATTCCCTGAGCAATGGCAACGCCTCCGACCCCATGTCGCCGAGCCTGGAGATGAGGCCGTCCACTGCCCACGCTCTGCTCGCCCAGTCGGCGGGATTGTGATGCACGGCCACGGGCGGCCCATCCTTGCCCGATTGGGGAGGCGCCGGACCAAGCGCGTTTCCAACGATTTCCAGGATGCGTTCCTTGTGTTCCTTGAGCAGGTCCAAGGGCATCAGATGGCGGATCACATAATTGAGGGCGAACAGGATGTCGCGATCCCTGGCGGGATCGGCCCTGGCCAATCGGTCAAGGATATCAGGAAGCAGATCGTGCAGGGCGTAGGCGTTGGGGCAGAAAATATCCTTTAGGGCGGAACTGGAAGCGATCCTGGGGTCGCGGATGAGGCGGCGGGCCAGCTCCACATTTTCCCTGGTGGGACCTTGTTTCCCCATTTTCTTTGCCGCGTCTTCGATGAGCCGGATTTGCTCGATTGTGATCTGCTTGTCGTTTCCCTGGGTAGCCGCCAGGACGCTTTTGGCCAGCTCAACCTTGTCGAGACTGTCCGGGACTGGGGCAAGCGTGAATCCCAAATCCTTTTTGAGAATGTCGCGCATGCCGGTTTCGTTCACGGTGACCAAGCCGCGCCCTAAGCCCAGCCCGTGTATTTTTGTATTGCCGACCGTCAACGGCATGCTTGGGACCTCGCCAAGGGCCTCAATCCTTCGGACCAGGGGGCGAGACGCATCATCCCCCCGGGTGACGGCGCATATCTTGATTGTCCGGGCATCGCTGAAAAAAGAGTTTGCCCGGTTTCCCCGGGCTTCGACAAAGGGTCCGGTCAAATGCCCAATCTCCAGGACGCTTACCCGCGCGTCCACGACTTCTCGGTCTTCGCCTTCCTCGGCGACAAGGCACTCGCCCGCCGCGATGCGCATCGCGACGCTTTCGGCCAAAGGCGACGCGTAGCGTTGCGGATAGAGGTTCGGACATTCCGACCGACGTTCTATGCGGTACGTGGTGGATTTGTCGGGAGTCGGCGCCAGGGAATTGATTTTGAGATGCTCCATGACCACCACGTCCACTTCCTTATTGAAAAGGAGCTGTTGGCAGGTCTGGTCGCAGCGGACCGCAGGCAGGTTCGGACCGCCCGCGAGAATGCGGTTGTCGGTCGTTCCCAAGGCGATGGATCGTATCCTCCCCTCCTTCAACGCGTCGAGATCTGGGCTCACGTCATTCACTGTCAGGCTGGCGAGTTGACTGCGTCCGATCAGGGACGGGGAAAGGATGGCGCTGAAGAAAAAAACAAGCGTGAAGAGCGTAAGGGCCAGGCATCCCGTTTTCGTCCTGCAGGGCAGCAGCAGGGGAGAGAGAAGGAGGGAGTAGAACAGGACGCTTCCGGCCGAAAGGATGAGCAGTCCCGGGACCACCAACAGCATCAAGGCGAAAATGACCGCTACGGGGAAAAAGGACAGGATGAAAACTCCAGCCAGAACAAGAAAATAAACGCCCATCCAATTGGGAGTGGGTTTTTTCGCACGTTGAGCGCGGCGTACAGCGCGAAAAAGACGAGCGCGGAGACAACCGCCGCCACGCCCAGGGAAGGGGCGGCATGACTCTCCCTGCCCGCGATGAAAAAGCAAAGTATCACGGACGGGGGCAGGGCCAGAACCAGGCTTACGCGCTCTTTTTCTTTCGCCACCTTTGGGTCTCCATGGGATGAGGACGGCGCTCGGCTCTGTTTCCAGAGTATCAGATACGTGATGGCCTGTCGTGTCATAATCATTTCGGTAGTGACGCTGCTTAGCAGACTGTCCTATTTTAAGGGAGGCTTACACCCCGACCAGCTCATACAGGGGCTTGCAATGGGACCACCCCCTTGCCTAGCCTTGCCTGCCGCCGGTTCGCTGCCTGTCCGGCGGTCGGCCTCCTGCCCATGCCGCTCCCCCCTGTCGCGGCCCGGCCAAAATATTGTCGTCACCCTTCATCGATTCGCAAAATACAACGTAACACGCCGCGCTACTTTACTCTTTATGGCCGAAAGTCAGTTTATGCAACGCCATGAAACGACCCCGGCAAGGGCATGGAACACTAAAATAATGCCAATTATAAAATTATTTTCAGGCCAATCTCTTTACATGTGCTGTGAAAGGCGTATCTGTTCTGAGTTCAGTCTATTTCAACGAGCATGGATTTTTTGGATCTTGGGCGTTCTGATGTACAGCTCCACTCGATGCGAAAAGAAATGCTAAAAACAGGAGCAACCCATGTCCAAGAAACTCTATGTCGGCAACTTGTCTTTCAATTCCACCGAAGACGACATCCGCACCCAGTTCTCCAACTACGGCGAAGTCATCAGCGTCAATCTCATCACCGATCGTGAAACCGGCCGTCTGCGCGGTTTCGGTTTCGTCGAGATGGACGACGAAGGCGCCCGTGCGGCCATCGCCGGCATGGATGGCCAGGACTTCGGCGGCCGCAATCTGAAGGTCAACGAAGCCGAGGACAAGCCCCGCTCCGGCGGCGGCAACCGCGGCGGCAGCCGCTGGTAGTCCCCGAGGACTCCACTTACGCCTCTCGACAATGACCAAGGGCCAGGAACATGTTCCTGGCCCTTTTTGCGTGGCGTGGGAGAGGGGGGGCGGATAGGCCGCGCGCCGGAAGTCGCGGCAACGAAGGCCGCGGGGTAAAACCGGGCCGGTGGTCGCGCCGTCTGGTCACTGGGGAAAACGCGCTATTCGCCGCTCGATCGCTTGAGCTTGCGAAAGATCGTGGCGCGATCCAGCCCAAGCCGCTTACACATTGGAAGAATTTAGCTTGATGGCACGCCTACATGACCGTTGGCAGGCATCCCCCCACCGCCCCACCATCCCCATCTAGCTTTTCCCCGCGATTTATCCCAAAACGTATCCCAATACTTCTCCCGTCGTACCTAACCGCCCCACAACCCCAATCCTCCGAGAGCCGCCCATGACCATCTTCACCGCAATTCGGGCCACCGCATTGGCGCTGGTGTTGTGTCTGTCGGCGATGAGCGCCCAGGCCGCCGAGATGCCCGGCAAGTGGATTCGCTATGGCAAGAACACGGTCAACGCCAACCAGCAGCCGACCATCACCTTGCTCAATCCCCTGGCCGACGCCGACGAGGCCAAGGTGGCCGCCATGATAAAAGACGCCAACGGGCCGATTCCCTTGGTCATCGCCATTCAGTTCTCTCAGCCCGCCGTCTCCTTCTATACCGTAAACGCCAGGGGCGCCGACCCCGGGCAGGCGGTGGCGGCTGCCCGCAAGGCGAGCGAGATGTACAAGGCGATCCAGCAGTTCCTCAAATCCTCGGAGACCTACCTGGATCTGGGCGAATAGCCGTTGCCCGGCCCTGTTGCTTTCGTAGCGCCCACGGGGAATCTGCCATGAAGCCCATTATGAAACGCCTGCGCGTGTTCCTGTGGGTCGCGGCCTGGGTTTTGTGCTTTCCCGGCCCGGCCCAGGCGAACGCGGGCGTGCCCATGATCTTTCTGACCTTGCCCGGCATGGCCCTGGCTCTGGTTCCCGTGATGTTCTTGGAGATGCAGGTCCTGGCCAAGGGCCTGGGCCTGACGCGGCGGGTGGCCTTCAAGGTCTCGGCCTGGGCGAACCTCCTGACCACCGTTGTCGGGGTGCCCTTGACCTGGGCCATCCTGACCGTCCTGGAGGGCGTGACCGGCGGTGATCGCGCCTACGGCATCGACACGCCGGCCAAGAAGCTGCTGGCCGTCACCTGGCAGGCTCCTTGGCTGATCCCGTACGAGGCGGACCACAATCTCTATTGGATGGTGCCGGCGGCCATGATGTGGCTGCTGGTGCCGACCTTTTTCATGTCTTGGTGGCTGGAGTATCTGGCGGCGGCCAGAATGCTGCGCGATGCGGACAGGGCGCGGCTGCAGTCCGCCATGTTCAGGGCCAACCTGCTGTCCTACGCGTTTTTGGAACTTTGCGCCCTGGGCTGGCTGCTTTTCGAGATCGTGTTTGTGGTATAGCGGCCGCAGGCAGCTGCGCTAGTCGTTTGAACTCCGGCTCGGCGCGACCAGCCACCGGCCGCTACGGCCGCCTCTGATGCCGGAAAAGGCCGTTTTCCCCTGCCTGGGCCATCGCCGGGAAAGAAGCACAAATTTCCCCTTGAACTTCCTGCACTTTTCTCCGCCGACAGGAATGCGCCATGAGTATTTCGAATCTTCCTCCAAAAAAGCACTAGACAGCGGTTGGTCCCGGGCCTATATGTTAGTCGTGTCCCTAGTGAAGGTTGTCAGCAACCCTAACGGAGGCGATGCCATTGGGTGAATCAATTGTCGGAGAGTCTTCCTCGCAGTAGAGCACTTGAAGGCCAGTAAAAAAATGCAATCTGGCAAGCTCCATGTGTGGCAAACACGAGCTCTACGTTTCTAGTCGAGGCGCAATCGTCAACCCATAAGTCTTTTTAAGAAACATAACTTTACTGGCCCCGGCTTGTGCAGCCGGGGCCTTTCTTTTTGCATTGGGATAGAAGAAGAAACTGGACAAGGTGAAAACCACTGCCCCGAAACCGCCGCCTGCGCCGAAGAATGATCCCTGCTCGGCAGGGACCCGGCGGCCCTTTTTTATCGGACCCCTGTCCACCCCCTGGAGAATCCCCGGCGCATAGGCTACCTACACGCCCATGTGGCTGAAAAAGATCTACACCCCGCTGGCCCTGCCCATCCATTTCTTCGCTGCGGCCATTTTCCTCGGGGCCGGGCTATTGTGCCAGCCCATAAGCTGCGTCGGGGAGCCGGTCTCCTTTCTCGACGCGCTTTTTACCGCCACCTCCGCCGCCTGCGTCACCGGGCTGACCGTGGTGGACACCGGCACGGCCTACAACCGCTTCGGCCAGACCGTCATCCTGGCCCTTATTCAGCTTGGCGGCCTGGGCATTATGACCTTTTCCACGCTCATCTTTTATCTCTGGCGACGCCGGGTGTCCCTGGCCGACCACATCGCCGTGGGCCAAAGCCTGCTCCATGACGCTTCCTTCCACCTGGGCCGCTTCCTGGTGCGCATGGCGGCGGTCACGGTTTTTATCGAGGCCGTGGGAGCGCTTTCCCTTTACGCCTTCGATCCCGTGGGCTTTGCGCCCTTTTCCGCCGTGTTCCATTCCGTCTCGGCCTTTTGCAACGCCGGCTTCGGGCTAAGGCCCGACAATCTCGTGGCTTATGCCGGTAATCCCGGGGTCAACGGCGTCATCATGTGGCTCATCGTCAGCGGCGGCCTGGGGTTTGCCGTGCTCATCGAAGGCTACCGGGTGGTCAAGGACCGGCTCGTCATCCTGGTGACCGCCCCTGGCCGGCGACCTCTGGCCCTGTCCTGGCAGGCCCGTACCATCTTCGGCGTGTCGGCGTTTCTGATCTTTGCCGGCGCGGCCATGATCTACTGCGGCGAGTTCCTGGGCGGCCGCTACGGCGAGTTGTCGCTGCTCGACAAGGCCATGGCCGCGCTGTTCCAGTCCGTCACCTGCCGCACGGCCGGATTCAACACCATCGACATCGGCCGCATGGCCGACGCCTCCCTGGTCATCATGATCCTTTTGATGTTCATCGGCGGTTCGCCGGGCTCCTGCGCCGGCGGCATCAAGACCACCACCTTCCGGGTGCTGGTGGCCTTTGGCCGGGCCAAGATGTTTGGCCGCAAACAGTCGGTGGTGGGGCGTTACGCCGTGGACGACGATACCGTGGACCGGGCCGTGACGCTCACGATATTTGCCCTCGGGCTGGTCCTGGCCTCGGTGCTGCTCATGTGCTTCACCGAGGGCGCGGTGGCGCCCCATGTGGAAGCCGGCGGCCGGTTTCTGGAAATCCTTTTCGAAGTGGTGTCGGCCTTCGGCACGGTGGGCCTGACCACGGGCATCACCACCAGCCTGACGCCGGCCGGCAAGCTGGTCATCATCATGCTCATGTTCGTGGGCCGGCTGGGGCCGATTCTCTTCCTGTCTGTGCTCCAGGGCTTCGAGGAGCCCCGGCGCTACCGGTGGCCCGAACAGGGCATGATGATCGGATAACGGTTTTTCCGGCCGGGCGCGGTGCGCCGGCCGGGCGGAGGGAGCGCATGGTCGAGGAACGGATCTGCATCATCGGACTGGGCAAGTTCGGGTTTCATCTGGGCCGGTGCCTGGTGGAGCTCGGGCGCGAGGTGCTTGGCGTCGACGGCGACGAGGACAAGGTCAAAAACGCCCAGAACGTCTTTACTCAGGTCTACCAGCTCGACGCCCGGGATAAAAAAGCCCTGGAGCAGATCCACGTGGACGAGATGTCCCATGTGGTGGTGTCGGTTGGCCATTCCATGGAGGCGAGCATCCTTATTTCGCTCTACCTCAAGGAACTCGGCGTGCCCCAGGTGTGGGTCAAGGCCATTTCCACGGACCACGAAAAGCTGCTGCACAAAATCGGCGTGGACAACGTGTTTATTCCCGAGCGCTTTGCCGCCAAGAACATGGCCCATCAGCTCGCCAGTCCCGGGCTTATCGAGTATCTGCCCATGGACAAGGACGTGGCGCTCAAGGAGATCGGCATCGACGACTGGGCCGGCCGGACCCTGCGTCAGCTTGATCTCACCAACAAGCATCAGGTCCAGGTCATCGCCCGCAAACGGGTCGGCGAGGACCATTATTCGTTTATTCCCCGGGCCGACGAGGAACTGCGCCAGGGCGACAAGCTCGTCATCGTCGGCCGCGAGGACCGGCTGACCCGGCTGCGTCCCTGAAGGCCGGCCGGAGCGCCGGCTTGCCAAAGGTCGCGGCATTGTTTAAAGGCCGCCTCCCCCCGCAATAAACGCCGCCCCCTGGCGGCACGGCATATCGCGGCGCGACGTTGGTCCATTCACGGACCGGCGGCACACCGCGCCGGCATCCTGGAGGTCCCATGCGTTTTGTCGACGAAGCCTGGATTGTGGTCCGCTCGGGCAAGGGCGGTCGCGGCGCGGTGTCGTTTCGCCGCGAGAAGTTCATTCCCCGGGGCGGCCCGGACGGCGGCGACGGCGGCGAGGGCGGCGACGTGGTGTTTCGGGCCAACCCGGACCTGCTGACCCTGTACGACCTGCGGCTGAGGCGCATCTACGAGGCCAAAAACGGCCAGGGCGGCATGGGCCGGCAGAAATGCGGCAAGGCCGCCGACGACCTCTATATCGACGTGCCGGTGGGCACCCAGCTCTTCGAGCTGCCGCCCCTGCCTGCGCCGGATTCCTTTGACGACGAACCCGAGGAGCCGGTCCAGACCTGGGTTCCCGAACAGGCCATGGACATCGCCGTGGACGACGAGGCGGACGAAGCCCCGGCCATCGAGTCGGAAGCCCCGGACGACGAGCCCACGTTCCTGGTGGACATGACCGAGCCCGGCCAGACTTTCATCGCCTGCCGGGGCGGACGCGGCGGCAAGGGCAACCTGCACTTCGCCTCCTCCACCATGCGCACGCCCCGGTTCGCCCAGCCCGGCGAACCCGGCGAGGAGCGGCGCATCAAGCTCGTGCTCAAGGTCCTGGCCGACGTCGGCATCATCGGCCTGCCCAACGCCGGCAAGTCCACGTTTATCGCCGCCGTGTCCCGGGCCCGGCCGAAGATCGCGCCCTATCCCTTCACCACGCTGACCCCCAACCTCGGGGTTATCGAGCACGACGATGCCTGTCGTCGGCTGGTTTTGGCCGACATCCCGGGGCTTATCGAAGGCGCGCACCTGGGCCAGGGCCTGGGGCACCGGTTTTTGCGCCATGTCGAGCGCACCCGGGTGCTGCTGCACGTGGTTTCCGCCGAGGACGCCTCGGCCGAGGGCGTGTTCGAGGCGTTTGGCGTGGTGGACGAGGAGCTGCGCAAGTTCGACCCGGCCCTGGCCGAGCGGCCGCAGATCCGGGTGGTCAACAAGATCGACTTGCTCACCCCCGAGGAATTGGCCGAGCGCAAGGCCGCGGCCAAGGCGGCCGGCGAGAAGCTCTTTTTCATGTCGGCCCTGACCGGGGAAGGCGTGGAGGCGGTGGTGGAGGCTCTGTGGGAGGCCGCCGCCCCGGAAGCGCCGGAAGCCGAGGAAGACGCCTGGCCCGACGCCTCGGGCGGCCCTGAAGAGATCTAGCCGTCTCCGATAAAGGCCGCCGGAGGCCTCTTCTCTTCTTCTCCCTCTCCCTACGGCCGCACCAGCCGCAGCAAAAACGACTTCAAGTACTCTGTCTCGGCCATGGCCGGGTGGCCGGGGTGGTCCGGGCCTTGGCGGCCCTGGTCGAGGATCTGGGCCCGCAGGTTGCGGCCGGCGGCGGCGCGCAGGGCGGCCCGGCGCAGCTCGTAGGCGTCCACGTGCTGGGAGCAGGAGCAGGTCATGAGCAGGCCGCCGTCGGCCACCACGTCCATGGCCAGCCGGTTGAAGCGTTCGTAGGCCTTGAGTCCCGCTTCCAGGTCTTTTTTGCGTTTGACCAGGGCCGGCGGGTCCAGGCTGACGACGTCGAAGGTCCGGCCTTCGGCGGCGGCGGCTTCGAGATAATCGGCCGCGTCGGCCCGCACCACCGTCACCCGGTCGGCCACGCCGTTTCGGGCGGCGTTCTCGGCGGCCATGGCGCAAGCCGTTTCCGACGAATCCAGGCAGACCACCTTGGCCGCTCCGGCCAGGGCGGCCCGCACGCCAAAGGCTCCAGCATAGGCGAAAAGGTCGAGCACCGTGCGGCCGGCCACCAGCCGGCACAGCTTGGAGCGGTTCTCGCGCATGTCGTAGAACCAGCCGGTCTTCTGGCCGCCCAGGGCCGGAACGGCAAAGCGCGCGCCGTCCTCCTCGACGTCGAGGTGGTCCGGCGCGTCGCCGTAGGCGACCTCCACGGTCCGGGGCAGGCCTTCGAGATCGCGCGAGGCGCTGTCGTTGCGCCAGATGACGGCCCGGGGCGACAGCTCGGCCAGCAGCGCCTCCAGGATCAGGGCTTTTCGCGCGTCCATGCCGGCGGTGTTGCACTGCCCGACCACCACGTCGCCGAAGCGGTCCAGGACCAGCCCGGGCAGATGGTCGCCTTCGGAGAAAAGCAGCCGGTAGTGGGGCGTGGGGTAGAGCCGCTGGCGCAGGGCCAGGGCTTCGCGCAGCCGGGCGCGGAAAAAGTCGGCGTCAAGGACGGCCTCGGGGTCGCGGTCGATGAGCCGGGCGCAGATGAGCGAGCCGGGGTTGACCGTGGCCACACCCAGGGGGCGGCCGCGCGAGGCCGTCACCAGGGCTTCCTCGCCCGGGGCGAAGGCCGTCAGCGGGGTTTTTTTCGTATCCACCTCGTTGCTGAACACCCACAGGTGTCCGGCCCGCAGGCGGCGTTCCTCGTTGTTGCGCAGGGTAAGGGGCTTGCGTTGCATGGCCTCAAGGTACGGGAGGGCGGCGGCCGTGGCAAGGCGTGGCGATGGCGTAACGACAAGGCCATTGCGGCAGCGGGCCGGCTGTCGTAAAGATGACTATCCTTTTGGTTTTGCCGGCCCTTGGCGGTCGGAGCGGGGTTGTCGATGCGTCTTGTCGCCTGGCTGACCTTATGCTGCGCCCTGATGGCCTGGGGCTGCGGCCGGGACGAACCCATCCTCATCGGCTACAGCGGCCCCCTCACCGGCGGCCGGGCCGATCTCGGGGTGCAGGGCCGCAACGGCGCGACCCTGGCCGTGGAGGACGTCAACGCCCGGGGCGGCATCGCCGGCCGGCCGCTTAAGCTTGTGGCCTGCGACGACGGGGCCACGCCGGAAAGCGCCGTGGAGGCCGATGCCCAGCTCATCAAGGCCGGCGTATCCGCCATCGTGGGCCACATGACCAGCGCCCAGACCCTGGCCGCCTTGCCCCAGGCCGCCGCCGCCGGCCTGGTCATGCTCTCGCCGACCACGGCCACCCCCGAACTTTCGGGGAAAAAAGACCTGTTTTTCCGGGTGATCCCCACCAATGTCGCCTGGGGGTTGGCTTTGGCCCACCACGCCGCCGGAGCCGGACGGCCCGCGGTCTGCCTGGTTGGCGACAGCGACAACCTCTCCTATGTCCAAAGCTTCCTGGACGCCTTCGACCAGGGCTACGACGAGGCCGGAGGCCATGTGGCCTGTCGCCGGATGTTTTCCTCCCGGGAGGGCGTCGACTGGGCGGCCCTGGTGGACGCCGCGACGAAAAACGGCGTTGGGGCCGTGGTGGCCGCCGCCTCGGCCAAGGACGTGGCCGCCCTGGCCCGGGCCATGGACGCGGCCGGCAAGCGGTTGCCCATCCTGTGCCCCACCTGGCCCTATACCCGGGAAATCCTGACCATGGGCGGGCGCAGCGTGGACGGCATCGTGTTCGCGGCCAGCTATACCGAGGACAATCCCCGGCCCCGGTTCCAGGACTTCATGCGCCGCTATCAGGAACGCTTCGGCTGGCCGGCCAATTTCGCCGCCGTTTACGCCTATGAGGCGGTGGAGGTCCTGGCCACCGCCCTGGGCCGCACCGGCGGGCGCACGGCGGGCCTGCCCGAAGCCCTGCTGGCCTTGGGCCAGCAGGAAGGCCTCATGAGTTCCTTCGCCTTTGACGCCTACGGCGACGTGCACCGCCAGACCTTTCTGGTCACCATCCGGGATGGGCGGTTTTCGGCCCTTGAGGGAGACTGAGGCGTGCGGACTTCGCCCTTAAGCCGGGTCGTGGGCCGCAGCCTGCTTATGCGGCTGGTCGCGCCGGGACTGGCCTTGCTGGCGCTTCTGGCCACGGCCACGGCGGGCCTGCAATGGCGGGCCATGGAGCGCGACAATGTCCGTTTGGCCAAGACCCTGGCCGCCTTTGTCTCGGCCTACCTGGACAACGCGTACGGCTCCCTTGAGGTGTTTGCCCGGCGCTTGCCGGACACCCAGGGCGCGGCCAGCGGCGAGGCCCTTGGGGAGTTGCTGCTTTTTTCGCCCACCATGCGCCGGCTGCTCTGGATCGACGCCGCCGGCATGGTGGCCGAGACCGCCCCGCCGGGCCAGGCCGGGGCGGATTTTCCGCTCCAGTTCGACCGGCTGCGCGGCGAGCGGCTCATGCTGTCGCGGCCGCTGCCCTCGCCCGTGGACGGCCGGCTGTGCGTTTATATCGGCGTGCGCGGCCCCAAGGGGACCATCTTGGCCGGCGAACTCGATTTGGGCGGGTTGGCCCAGCAGCTGCCGTCCATGGCCGGGATGCCGGACGCCCGGGTCATGGCCTGCGACGCCTACGGCAACCTTATCGTCCACCCGGAATCGCGGCAGGTGGCCGAACAGGCCAACATCGGCGACACGCCGCTTTTTCTGGCGGCCAAGGCCGGGCGACACCGGGTGGTCTACGCCCAAGGCGGACGGTTGTGGCTGGGCACGGCCGGTAAGGCGGAACCCGGCGATTGGCAGGTGCTGCTCGCCGTGCCGGTCTGGGAACTGGTGGCCCCGGCGCTGTATCCCACGGGACTGCTTTTCGTGTTCATGGCCGGGGCGTTCGTGCTGACGTCCGGGCTTTTGCGCAAGGAGCTGCGGGAGCGGGTGGAGGAGCCGCTGGCCCGGTTCGCGGCCAGCCTGCCCAAAAGCGTCGACGAGACCGAGGGATCGGCTCCTTTTGCCGAACTTTCCGTCTTTGAAGGGGCCTTTGACGAGATGGCCAAGGCGCTGGTCAAAAACGAGCGGCTTTTCCGGTCGTCCTTCGAGCAGGCGGCGGTGGGCATGGGCCATGCCGCGCCGGATGGGGCCTGGCTTCGGGTCAACGACCGGCTGTGCGGGCTGGCCGGGCGCGGCCGGGCGGAACTGCTGGCCGGCTCCCTGGACGGATTGGCCGACGGCGAGGACCGGGAAGCGTTACGGGCGGGCATGGCCACGGCCCTGGCCGGCGGCGCGGCGACCTTTGCCCGGGAAGCGTCCGTGATCCGGCCGGACGGGCTGGCCCTTCGCTGCGCCCTGACCGTCAATCTGGTGCGCGACGAGGCAGGGGAGCCGGAATATTTCCTGTGCGTGGGCGAGGACGTCACCGACCGCTGCCGGGCCGGCGAGGCCCTGCGCCAATCCTTGGAAGACAAGGAACTGCTGCTGCGGGAAGTGCACCACCGGGTGAAAAACAACCTGCAGGTCATTTCCAGCCTGTTTTTCCTGCAAGCCGAGGTCACGAACAATGCCGAGGCCCGGGAAGTGCTTCTGGAGAGCCGGGCCAGGGTGGCTTCCATGGCCCTGGTCCACGAGGGGCTGTACCGCACCGGCGACTTCGGCCGCATTGAACTGTCCGACTACGTGTCGCGGCTGACGCATCAGCTGGAATCATCCATCGGCGGCCGGGACGGGGTACGCTTCTTGTTGTGTCTGGAGCCGTCGCACCTGTCCATCGAGAAGGCCGCGCCGCTGGGGCTGTTGCTCAACGAACTGCTCACCAACGCCATCAAGCACGCCTACGCCCCGGGCGAGGCGGGCGAGGTGCGGGTATGCCTGTCCCGGACGCCGGAGGGCTTTCGGGTCATGGTGGCGGACGGCGGGCCAGGATTGCCCGAAGGGTTTGCCGTGGAAGCCTGCCAGACCCTGGGGATGCAGCTCGTGGCCAACCTGACCCGCCAACTGCGGGGCATGCTTGTGGCCGAGAATCAGGGCGGCGCGACGTTTACCTTGACCTTTCCGGTGTAGAGGCGGGTGGCTACCGCATGACCGGAGCCAGCACCCGGTCCAGCACCCCCTGCACCTTGGAGATGGCCACGCCGTAGTTGGTCACCGGCACGCCCCGGCGCGTGCATTCGCGGATGCGCCGCAGCATCTCCATGCGCCCGAACATGCACGAGCCGCAATGCACCACCAGGGCGTAGCGTTCCAGATCGTCCGGAAAGTCGTGTCCGGCGTGCATCTCAAAGGTCAGGTCGCGGCCGGTGTACTGCGAGATCCAGCGCGGAATCTTCACCCGGCCGATGTCGTCGGACTGGACATGATGGGAGCAGGCCTCGGCCATGAGCACCACGTCGCCGTCGCGCAGGTTGTCGATGGCCGCCGCCCCGGCGGCCAGGGTGGTCAAATCGCCTTTGTAGCGGGCAAAAAGCGTGGAAAAAGTCGTCAGCGGCACCTCGTCCGGCACGTCGCCGGACATCTTGAGGATCACCTGGGAGTCGGTGATGACCACGGCCGGCGGCTGGCGCAGGTTCCCTAGCGCCGCCTCAAGCTCCCGGTCCTTGACCGTGACGGCGATACCGTCGTTGTCGAGGACCTCGCGCAACACCTGCACCTGGGGCAGGATCAGCCGGCCCTTGGGCGCAGCCAGATCGATGGGCACCACACAGACCACGGTCTCACCCGGGGCGAACAGGTCGCCGCACAAGACCGGCTCGCGCAGGCTTTCGGCCGGGGCCAGGGCCATGATGGCCTCCTTGACGGCGGTGGCCCCGGTTCCGTCGGCGGCGCAGGCCGTCACCACTGCAATGCCCTGCTCGCGGCACCACTGACGATCGGCCGGCGACGGCGCGGCCAGGTCGGTCTTGTTGAAGACCACCAGAAACGGAATCTCCAGCCGCCGCACTTCCTCGATGATCCGGCGTTCGGGATCGCCCAGGCCGCCGGCCGCGTCCACCGCCACCACGGCGATGTCCGTGCGCCACAAGACTTTGCGCGTGGCCGCGATGCGCAGCGCCCCAAGCTCGCCCTCGTCGTCCAGGCCGGCCGTGTCGTAGAGCGTCACCGGCCCCAGCGGCAACAGCTCGTAGGGCTTGGCCACGGGATCGGTGGTGGTGCCGGCGAAATCGGACACGATGGCCACGTCCTGGCCGGTGACGGCGTTAATGAGCGACGACTTGCCGGCGTTTCGCCGCCCGACAAAGGTGATGACCAGACGCACCCCGCGTGGGGCTTTCTCGGCGGCGGTTTCAGACATGGCGTCTCCTTTTGGAACCGCCCACGGCGGTGGAGGGAATTTTGCCCACCCGGCGAATGGCCTCCCGCGCCGCTTCGACCCGGGAGCGGGCGTCTGCGCGAAAGGCATTCTTGCCGGGGTAGATGGCGTAATCCGGGCTGACGGTTTCCGGGGTCAGCGAGGGCATGACGACGTTGGCCCCAAGGGTCAGCCCCTGCTCCCGCGCGCCGTCGCGCAGGGCGTTTAGGGCCGAGGTCGAGGGGATGTTGGCCAGGGGGGAAAGCAGGCGCAGCACGGCCATGGCCCGAAAGGCGGTGAGGATCGAGCCGGCCGGGGCGTCGCCGTAGGGCGTGGCCGGATGGGGCACGAAAGGCCCGACGGCGACCATGTCCAGGTCCAGCTCGGCCAGCCGGACGAGATCATTGGCCAGAATTTCCGGCGTCATGCCGGGCAGGTCGGTGATGACGCCCGAGCCGACCTCGTAGCCGGCCCGGCGCAGGGTTTCCAGACGCGCCAGCCGGTCGGCCAGGGTCAGCCCCGGCCGGCTTTGGGCATAGAGCGCCTCGTCAAAGGTCTCCACCTTGAGCAGATACCGGTCGGCCCCATGCTCGCGCCAGAACAGCAGCTCGTCATCGGCCCGGTCGCCCAGGGACAGGGTGACGGCCACGTCGGCCCGGGCCTTGGCCTCGACCACGATGCGGGCGATGTCGTCGCGGGTGTAGTGGAAGTCGTCGCCGGACTGGATGACGATGGTGCCGATGGACAGCTCCCGGGCCAGGCCGGCGCAGGCGATGACGTCCTCGACGGACAGGCGGTAGCGGTGCACGGCCGTGTTGGCGACGCGCAGGCCGCAGTAGCGGCAGTTGTTGCGGCAGTGGTTGGAAAATTCCACCACCCCGCGCAGATAGACCTCGTCGCCGAAATTTTCCCTGGTCAGGGCGGCGGCGGCGGAAAAAAGTCCTGGATCGTCGGCCCCGGCCAGCAGCTTGGCGATTTCAGCCTGTTGCATACGGTGTCACTTCTAAAATACGCGCGTATTGTTGTAGGGGTGTGCCGCTAGGCCCGCATCCCCTGAAAAATACGAGAGTATTTTTAAGCTAATTTCTTGTTGGAGCGAGTTGCCTGAGAAACGCCTTATTCGCTTTTCGTGGGTCCGTTGCTAGGCCAGCCGTCGCGAGGCCAGGCGGGCGGCCAGGCAGTCGCAGATCAGCCGGTAGGCCCCGACGTCGGCCGGGTCCAGGGATTCGGGCTGCGCCCCTTCCTCGGCCAATTCCATCAGGGAGGCCACGTCGGCCGGGATCACCAGCCAGTGCCCCAGCGGCGCGGGCGCCGGGGAGTGGGCGTAGTGCCCGACGATGACCACGTCATCCAAAAGCAGGATGGGGGCCAGGGGCAGGGCGACGGTCACGTAAAGCCGCACCTTGTGGGGATGGCGCGAGGCCAGGGCGTCAAGAAAGGCGGCGGACACGGAAAATTCCCGCTGCATGGCGGCGGCGGGCATGTCCTGGCGCAGGATCTGGCGGAACTCGTCCCAGTAGGGCGGCCGGGCCACCGGGTCCAGGGACACCACTTCCAGGCGTTCGAACCCGGGACGGCGCAAGGCTGCCTCCAGAGCGTCGGCCATGGCCCGGTCCCGGGCGAAATTGGAATAGAGCGCGGCGTGGAAAAACAGCCGATCCGACCCGGCCACGCGGCCGGCCAGCCCGACCTCCGCCAATCCCGTCGCCGCCCAGGGCTTTTCCCGTTCCATCTCCACCTCTGCGTATCCATGCGGCGGCAGGCAAGCCCCTGCCGCAGAAACAACCGTTTGGATTCAGGAAAAAACGCCGGTTTCTCCCGGCTGCGGCATAAGGCCGGGGGAAGGGCCGCGGATTTGCCGCACCCTGGTTCTTCCTGGCAAACACCCAGGGACAACGCAAGGCCGCTCCCGCCTGATACCCTTGCTTACAGCGCCGGCAAGGCGGCGATGGCGGCCTTGTCCACGGACAGTTTGATGACGCCGTCTTCGTAGCCGGCCACCAGCCCGGCCGGGATGGCCACTTCGCGCGCGCCCCAGAGGTGTCCCTGGCGCAAAATGAGGTAAATGACGCGGCCGGTGTGGGCTTCCAGGTGCACGCCGTCGAGTTTGCCGACCTTGCCGTCGGTGGCTTCGACGGCCTCGTGACCGGCCAGGGCCACGGAGCCGGCTGGGGTGGCCGGGCGCTCCACGGTCCAGCTCGACGGGGCCATGGGCAGCTTGCAATGCTCTTTTTCGGCCATGTGCAGGAAATACTCGGGCGAATAGTACTCGGTCAGCACGTATTCCCGCATAGCCGCGAACTTGGCCGGAGGGCAGGACAGGCGCACGCCGTCCGGGCCGGAGGCGGCGATGTGTTTTTCGGAGACCAGGCGCAGGGTGTTGGGCAGGGCGTCTTCGCGCACCACAAGGAATGTGGCCCGGCCGTGGGAGGGATCGACCACGACGTTGGCCACGCGCCCGACCTTGGCGTCTTCGGCGAAAACCGGGGCGTTAAGGGACACGTCGAAGGCTTGTTCGGACATGGAGTTCTCCGTTTGGGCTGTGGGGATGCCGGCCTTTCTTGCCGGGACTCTTGGGTGCGTATAGAAAGAGGCAAAGGCCGGTCAAGCCCGGGACGCGAAGACGTGTTCCCAAGGACCGCCGGCCGGGGAGGTCCGGTGCTGTTTCTCATTCTCTTATGCTGCCACTTGATCGGCGCGGCGTCCGCCGCCCGGGCGCTTTTCACGGCCCGCTCGTCCCAGGGAGCCATGGCCTGGGTCATGGCCATGATCACCTTCCCCTATCTGGCCGTGCCGCTCTACTGGATTTTCGGGCGCAACCGCTTCCAGGGCTATGTCGCCTCGCGCCGGGCCGGCGACAAAGCCGTGGACGCCATGGCCCCCAAGCTCCACGCCGTCCAGGCCTTCCCCGATCCTCATGCCCCGGGCCTGCCCGGGCTTTTTCCGGTGCTGGAGCGCCTGGCCGAGCTGCCGTTTACCGCCGGCAACCACGTGAGGCTCCTCATCGACGGGCAGGCCACCTTCGAGGCCATCTTCGCCGCCATCGACGCGGCCGAACACTATGTCCTGGTGCAGTTTTTCATCATCCGCGACGACGACATCGGCCGAGCGCTGCAAAAACGCTTGATCGCCAAGGCCCGGGCGGGCCTGGCCGTCTATCTCCTCTACGACGAGATCGGCAGCCATTCCCTAAACGCCGCGTATCTGGACGAACTCAAAAAGGCCGGCGTCCAGGCCTCGCCCTTCAACACCACCCTGGGCTGGCGCAACCGGCTCCAGCTCAATTTTCGCAACCACCGCAAGATCGTGGTCACCGACGGCGTCGCGGCCTTTGTGGGCGGCCATAACGTGGGCGATGAATACCTGGGCAAAAGCCCGCGCCTGGGCCACTGGCGCGACACCCACGTGCGCCTGGACGGCCCGGCCGTGGCCCTGGTGCAGCTGTCTTTCCTGGAGGACTGGTACTGGGCCACGAGGCAGACCCCGGCCCTGCGCTGGGAGCTGGCCCCGGCTCCGGGCGGCGACATGCCGGTGCTGGTCTTGCCCACCGGCCCGGCCGACGACATCGAATCCTGCGACCTCTTTTTCTTCCAGGCCATTTCCGCCGCCCAGAAACGCCTGTGGATCGTCTCGCCCTATTTCGTGCCCGACCGCGAGATCATCTCGGCCCTGCAGCTGGCCGTGCTGCGTGGCGTGGACGTGCGGGTGATGCTGCCCCACAAGGCCGACCACCACATGGTCTACCTGGCCTCGTTTTCCTATCTGGCCGATCTGGAGACCCTGGGCGTCAAGTTCTACCGCTACCAGAACGGATTTTTACACCAGAAGATCATTTTGGTGGACGACGTCATGGCCAGCGTGGGCACGGCCAACTGCGACAACCGGTCGTTTCGGCTCAATTTCGAACTGACCCTGGCCGTTGCCCACAAGGGTTTCATCGCCGACGTGGAAGCCATGCTGCGGGAAGACTTCCAGCACTGCCTGCGGGCCACGGCCGACGACTACGCCGACCGTTCGTTTTTTTTCAAGACCGGCGTCATGGTCAGCCGCCTGTTCTCGCCCATCCTGTGACCGGGCGGGCGGTGGTCGGCCGTAACCCGGGCCGGACATTGGATCGGCAACGGCCCCGGCTGCCGCCGACTTGCCGCCCGACGTCCTGTCCCGAGCTCCCAGCCTTGCCCAAAACCGCAAAAAGCCGCCGACTCTCGGAGCCGGCGGCCTGGGCGGGATCGCTCCCGCAGGCTTTTCCCGGCCTGCCCGACCTGATCGGCCGGGGCACGGCTGGGAAGTGATGCAGCGTCCCATGACGCCCGGGGATTTCAGGAGGGCGACGTCAGGACACGACCTCGCTTTGCCCGCGGACGACGCCCGGACGCAGGGGCCGCCCAGGAGCCGGATACAGGATGCGCCGCAAATGGCGGTCGGACAGTCCGTACTGGTCGCGCAGGGCGAAGAGGTCCGCGCCGTCACGGTGCCGCCGCCGAATCTCGGCGTCGCGACGGCGTTTGCGGGACGACGTCCCGTTGGGAATATCCAACCGACAACCGCCCCAGGCGGCGATCAGGGCGTCCAGGGCGGCCCGGGCCGCCTCGGCTCCCAGGCTTTGCGCCAATGTGGCCTCCAACTCGGCTTCACGCATGCAACCGTCTCCATGGTCTTTGGGTGGAACTGCGGCCTTGCCTGAAACCAGAATTATTCCTATTAGGAATATTTGTCAAGAATAATATTCCAAAAAAGGAATGGACATTGCCTCCCAGACTGGGGCACAATCCGGTCATGATGCGCGACGCCTGCCCTGCCGCCGCCTCCCCGGAGTCCGGGTTTCGGACCGAGGAGGATCATTTTTTCTGGAAGGCGCTGGTGGAGCTGGCCGCCGCCCAGGAAGCCAGCCAGGGCGAACTGGCCGCCTTTGCCGGGGCCAGCCAGGGCTACGTGAGCAAGATCCTGGCCGGCAAGCAGGCCCCCAAGCCGGCCCTGCGACGACGGCTGGCCGCCTTTTTCGGGCTGTCCTACGAGGATATGCTGGCCTTTGGCCGCCAACGCCTGGACGCCGCCGCCTACCCGGCCGAGGAAGGCGCGAGCCGGCGCTGCCAGGTACGCGAACCGGCCTACGGCGGGAGCGAGGCGACGGGGCGCGGCGGCGAGGCGCTGCGGGCCTGGCTTCGCGACCTGCACGCCCGGGAGGATCGCCAATCGGCCTACACCGAAGTGCCCCTGCGCGAGGCCACGGCCTCCATGGGCGGCGGGTCCACCGAAACCGGCGACCGCACCCTGAGCTACTTGAGCTTCCGCACCGACTGGATCCGCTCCAAGGGCAACCCCGAATACATGACCGCCATCCGGGCTTTTGGCGACAGCATGGAACCCACCATCGCCGACGGCTCGGTGGTGCTCATCGACGAGGGACGCCGCCAGTTCGTCAAAAACAAGGTCTACTACCTGCGCTACAACGGCCAGATGTACATCAAGCGCCTCATCGACGCCGGGGGCCGGCTCGGCATCGCCTCGGACGCCGACGCCAACGTGCTGCTTGTGTCCGACGCCGACGACTTCGAGATCATCGGCCGCTGCATCTGGACCGCCCGGGAATTGGACTGATGCCTGGGCCGGCATTTTAGGAATATTATTCCAAAAGCGAAGGCCCCGCCGCAGCGGGGCCTTGTCGTTTCAAGGGAGGGCGTGGGCCACACCCCTAGCTGTTGCTGCGGAATGTGGCCACGAGCTGCTCCAAGGCCTCGACCTGCCGGCTCACGCTGGTGACCACCCCGGCCGACTCGCGCATGCCCTGGGCGATCTCCGAGGACAGGCGGCTGACCGCCTCCTCGGCCCGACTGATTTCCTCGCTGGTGGCCGACTGCTCCTCGGCCGCCGTGGCGATGCCCTGGACCTGGGAGGACGTCTCGTCCACCAGGGCCACGATGCGGGCCAGGGCCGCCTCGGATTCGCCGGCCAGTTCCGTGGCGTGGGCCACGGCGGCGGTCGACTCGTCCACCTTGGCCATGCTGTCCCGGGCGCCGGCCTGAATGGCCCCGATGGACGCCCCGACTTCCTTGGTGGCGGTCATGGTCTTTTCGGCCAGCTTGCGCACCTCGTCGGCCACCACGGCAAACCCGCGACCGGCGTCCCCGGCCCTGGCCGCCTCGATGGCGGCATTAAGGGCCAGCAGATTGGTCTGGTCGGCGATGTCGGAAATGACGTTCATGATGGCCCCGATGGCCTGGGCCTTGGCCCCAAGCTCGTCCATGCCGGCCTTGACCTGGCGCGAGGCCGCGTCCACTCGGCCGATGGCGGCGATGGACCGTTCCACCACGGCCCGGCCGTCCATGGCCTGAGACCGGGCGGCGTCGGCCTTGGTCGAGGCCTCGGCCGCGTTCTTGGCCACCTCCAGCACGGTGGCGTTCATCTCTTCCATGGCCGTGGCCGTCTCGGCCGTGCGCCGTTCCTGCTCCTCCACCGAGGCGGCCACGGTGGATATCTCCCGGGAAAGTTCCGCCGCCACCCCGTCCAGGGCCTCCATGACGCCCTGGAGCTGGTCGGCGGCCAGAAGCAATCCCTGGGTCTTGGCTTCTTCCGCCTTGGTCTGGGCGGTTTTGACGTCTTCCAGGGCCTTGGCCACCTGGGCGGCCTGGGCCTCGGCCTCCCGGCTCTTGGCCTGGGCCTCGGCCAGATTGGCCTTGATGCTGGCCCCCATGGCGCCCAGGGCCTCGCCCAGGGTTTGCAGTTCGTCGCCCGAGGCGATGGCGATGCGCCGGTCCAGATCGCCCTTGGCCACGGCGGCGGCGAAATCCACGCATTGGCGCAGCTTGCCAAGCACGGCCACGCGCAACAGCACGAGGATGGCCGCCAGGATGGCCACGGTGACAATGAGCGCGATAATGGCGTTTTGCCGCGTGGCCGCGTCGGCGTAGGCCCCGAACTCGGCCACTGGCGCTTCCACGGCCACAAACCAGCCGGTCTTGGCGTCCCGGGCCACGGCCACGAGATGCCGGCCCGAGGCGTCCTCGTATTCGAGCACGGCGCTTACAGCCACGCCCAGAACCCGCTTGCCGGCCTCGGACCGGCCCAGGTCGTCCTTCATGAGCTGCTTCTTGTCCGGGTGGGCCAGGGCCATGCCCTGGGCGTCCAGGATAAAGGCGTAGCCCGTCTCCCCGACCTTAAGCGACGTCAGGTCGGCGGTCAGCGACTCCAGATCCATGCCGGCGTTGACCAGGCCGACGAGCTTGCCGGCGGCGTCGCGGATGGGCTGGGCCAAAACCACGGCGGCCTTGCCCGTGGTGCGGCTGACCAGAGCCTTGGACACCACGTCAGCCTTGCCTGCTGTCATGACCGCGGCGAAGTAGTCGCGGTCGGCCACGTTGACCTTGCCCACGGCCGCCGGGTTGGTGGACGCCAGACACAGGCCCGAGGCGTCGAAGACGTTGGCATAGTCCACCCCGGTCATGCCCTTGACCAGACTCGTCAGCAGCTCGGAGGCCGCCTCGCCGCCCTGGCCCTGGGCGGCCCGGGCCAGGGCCGGAGCCTTGGCGAAACTGGACAACAGTTTCAGGTTGTCGGCCACCGAACCAGCCACGTCCTTGGCCAACGACTGACCAAGCAAGGCCATGGTCTGTCCCTCGACCTTGGTGAAGGCCGATTTGACGGCGCGATCATTGACCATGACCAGAGCGGCCATGCCGACGACAACAAGAACAAAGGTGGGGGCGAAGAATTTGGCGCGAAGCGACAGGCGCATGGCGTTCCCTCCAGCGACAAGGGTTCCGGGCTGCGGGGAACGCAACAGCCCGGGGGAATACCTGTTATGCCAACCTGACAGCAAGATGTCTATAATCGGCCAAAGTTGTTGTTATGAGAACAGCCAACGGCTCCTTACGGACAGCAGGGCACGCAAAAGGCCTGGCGTTCAGGCCAGGCCTTTTGCAGCCGGAAGCAGTGCCCGGCAAAACCGCCTCGAGCGCCTTTCGGCCGGAGTTTTACGGGTCGTGCGTTGACGCCCGGCCGGGTATCTTGGGACAACGCGGCAGGGCATGGCGCGGCGCGCCAACGGGAGGCCCCGGCCACGAGAGCTCCGGCCGTTATTCCCCGAGATTCTCCGGCAGACCGGCCACGAAATCCCGGATGGCGTCGCGCACCCGGCGATAATGCGACAACGCCTCCTCCTCGCTGGCCGCGCCGGCGGCCAGGGCCGGGGGATCTTCGAAACCGACATGGACCTTTTTGACCGGGCCCGGGAAAAACGGGCACAGGTCATGGGCCGAACCACACAGGGTCACGACGTAGTCAAAGGCGACGTCGGGCAGCTCGGACACAAGCTTGGAGGACTGTCCCGAAATGTCCACCCCGGCCTCGGCCATGACGGCCACGGCCCGTGGATTCATGCCGTGTTTCTCCACTCCGGCCGAATAGGCGGTAAGCACGTCGCCGCGAAGCGCCCGGGCAAAGCCCTCGGCCATCTGGCTGCGACAGGAATTGCCGGTGCACAGGAAGAGGATATTTTTCAAAGATGCCTCCGGCGGGCGGGGGGATGATCCCCCCGGGCCCCGGCGATGGGAAAAGGGTTTATTCGGGTTGCTGGCGCAGCCCACGTTTCAGGCGGCGCGTCTTGGGAAAATACCATGGGGTTTTTCAAATAAACAACGGTTTTCACACGTGGCCGGCAAAACGCGTTCTGCACGCGTTACCGCCAGTGTCGCGTCCCTTAAGAAATACGACAGTATTTGTTAAGACAAATTCATGGCGTTAGTCTGTTGCCAGCGAATTGTCCGGTATGCTTTTCGTGGACACGACACTAGGCCCGGTCGCCCAAGGGACGGGCGGCCTCGCCGGCCAGTTCCCGGGCCAGGACGGCCATGCGCGCCTTGATGGCGTCGCGGATGCCCCGCACCGCCTCCAGGCGCTCTTCCTCGGTCCCGGTGACGGTGGCCGGGTCCGGGAAGGGCAGATGCAGCCGCCGGGCCACGCCCGGAAACACGGGGCACTTGCCCTCCAGGGACTCCTCGCACACGGTGATGACGGCGTCGTAGAGTTTGCCGTCGCGGAACAGATCAAAGACCTTGCGGGTCTTTTTCTCGGACAGGTCAAGGCCCTCCTCGGCCATGACGGCGACCACGAGCGGGTTGATCACCGTGGGATCAAGACCGGCGCTTTCGACGGTCACGCCGTCGCCGGCCATTTGCCGCAAAAAGGCCTCCGCCATCTGGCTGCGGGCGCTGTTGTGCACGCAGATGAAAAGCACGCGCATGAAATCCTCCTTGTCAACCGGATGCCCCGGCATAGCCCGACGCCGTGGCATTTCTGTTACAGACGCGGCGGGCACGCCACATGCCCAGGCCAGACGACCAAGGGAAAAACGGCGAAAGCTCCTGCCGGCCCGTCCAATGGTTCCCCGGCCATGCCCCTGCCCGTCGCGTCGCGAGTTCCCCTGGCCTCTCTCCACAGGCTGGCGTTTCCTTTTGTCCTGTCCGGCAAACAACGGGGCGGATTTTTCAAACTACCAAAATCATGCGGCATATATTTACCCACGACCCACACCCATGGGGCAAGTCGTCCCACGACGGGCCAGTGTCCCCTTTTTACCCAACGCGCCCTGAAGCGTGGGACAACTTGTCCAACTGCTGGTAAGATACTGTTTTTGTGTGATTTTTGTGTGTCGGGACGGCAAGGGGGCCGGTATGGGCGGGCGAGATGGGACGTTGGGCGGCCAGACTGCCCCCGGGGCAAAAAGGTCTGACGTTTTAAACGCTTGAAATACATGGACCACCAAGTTGGCCCGGGAATTGCTCTAGAAGGGGCAACGTTTACGCATACGCCAAACGGAAATCAGGTTTGGGGTCCGTTCGCAAAACCATAACCTTAACCACAGTGAGGTTGGCACCATGGCTGTTCGCGAGCAAGTTTACGGTTTCTTCATTCCCAGCGTGACCCTTATCGGCATCGGCGCCGCCAAGGCCATCCCCGAGAAGATCAAAGCCCTGGGCGGCAGCAAACCGCTGATCGTCACCGACAAGGGCGTGGTCAAGGTCGGCATCTGCAAGCAGGTCACCGATCTCCTCGACGCCGCCGGGATGAAGTACCATGTGTACGACGAGACCATCCCCAACCCCACCGACGAAAACGTCCACAAGGGCGTGGAAGTCTACAAGGCCAACGGCTGCGACAGCCTCATCACCCTGGGCGGCGGCTCCTCCCACGACTGCGGCAAGGGCGTCGGCCTGGTCGTGACCAACGGCGGCAAGATCCATGACTACGAAGGCGTGGACAAGTCCTCCAAGTCCTTCATGCCCTACCTGGCCGTCAACACCACGGCCGGCACCGCCTCGGAAATGACCCGCTTCTGCATCATCACCGACCTGTCCCGCCACGTGAAGATGGCCATCGTTGACTGGCGCGTCACCCCGCACATCGCCATCAACGACCCGGTCCTCATGGTCGGCATGCCCCCGGCGCTGACCGCCGCCACCGGCATGGACGCCCTGACCCACGCCGTGGAAGCCTTCGTGTCCACCATCGCCAACCCGATGACCGACGCCTGCGCCATCGAAGCCTTCAAGCTGATCTTCAAGTACCTGCGCAAGGCCGTGGCCAACGGACAGGACATGGAAGCCCGCGAAGGCATGTGCTTCGCCGAATACCTGGCCGGCATGGCCTTCAACAACGCCTCCCTGGGCCACGTCCACGCCATGGCGCACCAGCTGGGCGGCTTCTATGACCTGCCGCACGGCGAATGCAACGCCATCCTGCTGCCCCACGTCGAGAAGTTCAACCTGATCGCCAAGGCCGAGAAGTTCGCCGCCATGGCCGAGATCATGGGCGAGAACATCGCCGGCCTGTCCACCCGCGACGCCGCCGAACTGGCGCTCAAGGCCATCCGCCAGCTGTCCGCCGACGTCGGCATCCCGTCCGGCCTCATCGAGCTTGGCAAGAAGTACGGTAAGGACGTCAAGGCCTCTGACATCCCGACCATGACCGGCAACGCCCAGAAGGACGCCTGCGGCTTCACCAACCCCCGCTGCCCGACCGACAAGGACGTTTCCGACATCTACACCGCCGCCCTGTAACAATCAGGAACGCGGGATGCGAAAGGGGGGCCTTCGGGCCCCCCTCTTGACGAGCAGCCCAGGGAACCTTTCCGGGCGGCTCCGTCAGGCGCAAACGACGATAACGGCAATCCGGCATGGCCTAAGGCCGTGGCAGCGACCCGGCCATGTCTTTTTGCGGACGCATTCTCAGGCCGAAAATGCGTCCGAACGGACCGAAAATGCGGCCCATGTCGGCCGAAATTTTCCGACTTTGTACCAAAATGGCACAAGGTCACTATGCCAAAAATCTGGAGCTTTGGCATAACCACGCTACTACATTCGGTTTTTTCCTCCAGGCTCGACGCCCGGTCCGGGGTGGCAAACACCTGACCGCCGTGCTATCCACCCCGGACTGCGGTCGTCGTGCCCGCCGGGGGGGTCTGGGCGTCTGGGCGCTCCGCTTGCGATAGTGTCGTCACCTTTCACGTCAACCGGATAGGATCGAATGAACATCATCAATCTCACCCGCGATTATGACGAGGATTTCGTTCACAGGGTGGAGGAGGAGTCCGGTCAGAACGTCAGCCTGTGCTACCAGTGCGGGAACTGCACGGCCGGCTGTCCGTACACCTTTGCCTACGACATCCCCGTCAGTCAGATCATGCGCCTTGTCCAGGCCGGCCAGAAAAAGACCGTGCTCTCCAGCAAGTCCATCTGGCTGTGCGCCACCTGCGAATCCTGCACCACCCGCTGCCCCAACATGATCGACGTCGCCTGCGTCATGGACGTGCTGCGCCACATGGCCCGCCGCGAGGGCTTGGCCGCCGTGCCCCAGGTCAAGACCTTCTGGGACAGCTTCCTGGATTCCGTGCGCGCCCACGGCCGGGTTTTCGAACTCGGACTGCTCATCAACTACGTGACCAAGACCGGCCGGTTCTGGACCGACATGGACCTCGGCCCCAAGATCCTGCCCAAGGGCAAGCTCGCGTTCAAGCCCCACGACATCCAGGGCAAAGAACACGTGGCCCGGATTTTCGAGCGTTTTGAGAGGGAGTCCAACTCATGAGCGAAGCCATCGCCTACTACCCGGGCTGTTCGGGCCTGGGCACGTCCAAAGAGTACGACACCTCCACCCGGGCCGTGTGCGCCGCCCTGGGGCTGTCCCTGGTGGACATCCCGGACTGGAGCTGCTGCGGCTCGTCTCCGGCCCACACCAAGGACCACGTGCTCTCCGCCGCCCTGGCCGCCCGCAACCTGCAGCTCGTGTCCGACATGGGCCTTAAGGCCGCGGCCACGCCCTGCCCGAGCTGCCTGACCAACCTGCGCACGGCCAACCACCGCTGCGAGGCCGCGCCCTTTAAAGCCAAGGTCGACAAGCTCCTGGACGATCCCTACGCCGGCGGCGTCAACGCCGTGTCCGTGCTCCAGGCCCTGGTCGAGATGGTCGGGCTGGACGCCGTGAAATCGGCCACCCGTACGCCGCTCAAGGGCCTCAAGGTGGCTTGCTACTACGGCTGCATCATGAACCGGCCGCCCGAGCTCATGGCCTTTGACGACTGCGAAAACCCCATGGCCATGGACAACATCCTGGCCGCCATGGGGGCCGAGGTCGTGCCCTTTCCGCTCAAGGTCGAGTGCTGCGGGGCCTCCTACGGCATCCCCCGGCCCGACGTCGTGGCCAAGCTCTCCGGCAAGCTCCTGGACGCCGCGGTCAGCGTCGGCGCGGACATGGTCGCCGTGGCCTGCCCCCTGTGCCAGATGAACCTGGATCTGCGCCAGGGCCAGGTCAACCGCGCCGGCGGCACCAACTACCGGATGCCGGTCCCTTACTTCACCCAGCTCATGGCCGTGGCCCTGAACATCGCGGACGAGGACATCGGGTTTGGCAAGCTCTGCGTGGACCCCAGGCCCGTCCTTTCCAAGGCCCTTGCGGTCGCGGACTAACAGCGAGGGAGCATAGGCAATGCGAATCGGCGTTTTCGTCTGCCACTGCGGCAGCAACATCGAAGGCACGGTGGACACCGCGACCGTGGCCAAGGCGTCCCTGGATTTTCCCGAGGTCGTCTACGCCACGGACACCATGTACGCCTGCTCGGAACCCGGCCAGGACGGCATCATCCAGGCCATCAAAGACAAAAACCTTACCGGCGTGGTGGTGGCTTCCTGCACCCCGCGCATGCACGAGCCCACCTTCCGCAAGGCCGTCGAACGGGCGGGGCTTAACCGCTTCATGTTCGAAATGGCCAACATCCGCGAGCACGTCTCCTGGATCGGCCGGGACCGCGAGGCCAATACCAACAAGTCCGTGGATCTGGTGCGCATCGCCGTGGAAAAGCTGCGCCGCGACGCGCCGCTGATCCCCAGCAAGTTCTCGGTCAACAAGCGCGTCATGGTCATCGGCGGCGGCGTGGCCGGCATTCAGGCGGCCCTGGACTGCGCCGACGGCGGCCTTGAGGTCGTGCTGGTCGAGCGCGAATCCTCCATCGGCGGCAAGATGGCCAAGCTCGACAAGACCTTCCCCACGGTCGACTGTTCGAGCTGCATCCTGGGCCCCAAGATGGTCGACGTGGCCCAGCACCCCAACATCACGCTCCACGCTTACGCCGAAGTCGATTCCATCGGCGGCTACGTGGGCAACTTCCAGGTGCAGGTCAAAAAACGCGCCACCTACGTCGATTGGGAACTGTGCACCGGCTGCGGGGCCTGCATGGAGAAGTGTCCGAGCAAGAAAAACCCGGACGCCTTCAACGAAAAGATCGGCCCCTGCACCTCCATCAACATTCCCTTTCCCCAGGCCATCCCGAAAAAAGCGGTCATCGACCCGAGCACCTGCCGCCAGTTCGTCAAGGGCAAGTGCGGCGTGTGCGCCAAGGTCTGCCCGACCAAGGCCATCCGCTACGACATGACCGATGAGATCGTCACCGAGGACGTCGGCGCCATCGTGGCCGCCACCGGCTACGACCTCTTCGACATCTCCAAGGTGACCGAGTACGGCGGCGGGCGCTACCCCGACGTCATCACCGGCCTGCAGTACGAGCGTCTGCTGTCGGCCTCCGGCCCCACCGGCGGCCACATCAAGCGGCCCTCGGACGGCAAGGAACCCAAAAACGTCGTCTTCATCCAGTGCGTGGGTTCGCGCGACAAGTCCCTGGACCGGCCGTACTGCTCGGGCTTCTGCTGCATGTACACGGCCAAGCAGACCATCCTGACCAAGGACCACATCCCGGATTCCCAGTCCTACGTCTTCTACATGGACATCCGCTCCCCCGGCAAAATGTACGACGAGTTCACCCGCCGGGCCATGGAAGAGTATGGCGCGCGCTACATCCGGGGCCGCGTGGCCATGGTCTACCCCAAGGGCGACAAGATGATCGTGCGCGGGGCCGACACCCTGGCCGGCACCCAGGTCGAGATCGAAGCCGATCTGGTCGTTCTGGCCGCCGGCGCCGAAGCCGCCAAGGGCGCGCCCCAGCTGGCCGAGAAGCTGCGCATCTCCTACGACAAGTACGGCTTTTTCATGGAAAGCCATCCCAAGCTCAAGCCCGTGGAGACCAACACCGCCGGCGTCTATCTGGCCGGCTCCTGCCAGGGCCCCAAGGACATTCCCCAGTCCGTGGGCCAGGGCAGCGCCGCCGCCGCCAAGGTTTTGGCCCTGTTCTCCAAGGACATGCTGGAAAGCGATCCGCAGATCAGCCGCGTGGACATCAAGCGCTGCGTGGGCTGCGGCAAGTGCATCATGACCTGCCCGTTCAAGGCCATCAAGGAAGTCGAATTCCGGGGCCAGAAAAAGGCCGAGGTCATCGAGACCGTCTGCCAGGGCTGCGGCATCTGCACCTCCACCTGCCCCCAGGGGGCCATCCAGCTGTCGCACTTCACGGACAACCAAATCCTCGCGGAGGTCAACGCCTTATGCCAGTCCTGACCGGCAAGGAACTGCGGATCGTCGGATTCCTGTGCAACTGGTGCTCCTACGGCGGCGCGGACACGGCAGGCGTTGGGCGGTTCAATCAGCCCACGGACCTGCGGATCATCCGCGTGCCCTGCTCCGGGCGCATTGATCCCCTGTTCATCGCCAAAACGCTGATAAACGGCGCCGACGGCGTCCTCGTCTCCGGCTGCCACCCGCGTGACTGCCACTACGCCGAGGGCAACTTCTACGCCCGCCGGCGTCTGGAAGTCCTCAAGCGCTTCCTGCCTATCCTGGGCATCGACCCGGCCCGGTTCGACTACACCTGGGTCTCGGCCTCGGAAGGCCAGCGCTGGCAGAAGGTGGTGACGGTGTTCACCGAACAGATTCACGCCCTGGGACCGGCGACGCGCCACGAGAACGTGTCCCCGGAACTGTTGGCCAAGGTCGCTTCGGCCATCCAAGGAGGCAACCGTGTCGCGGCTTGACGCTCTCAAAACCCGCATCAAGGAGGCTTTGCCCGGCCTTGAATGCGTCATCGGTTGGCAGAAAGGCTACGACGCCCTGCACAACACGCCGCTTTTCATCCGCGGCGAGGCCGACGTGGACAAGCTGGAGTGGGGGGCGCTCAACGTCCACAATCCGGCCGTCTACCTGCCGAGCTTTGCCGGCAAGAAGGTCGGCGTGGTGGTCAAGGGCTGCGACTCCCGCTCGGTGGTCGAACTGCTCCAGGAAAAACTCATTGACCGCGACAACGTCGTGATCTTCTCCGCCGGCTGCGACGGCGTGGTGGACATCGCCAAGGTGCGGGCCAAGCTGGCTGCCGCCGGATTAAACGCCGGCAACGCCGAAAAGGTGGCCGTGGACGGCAAGACCGTCACCGTCACCGCCGCCGGCAAGGCCGTGTCCATGCCCATGGCCGAGGTGGCCGCCGACAAGTGCCTGCGCTGCCAGTTCCCCAACGCCGTGCTGGCCGACGCCTTTGTGGGCGACCCGGCTCCCCAGGTCCAGGCCGCGCCGGCCGCCGACGCCGACCTGGCCGCCCTGGACGCCATGAGCGTGCCCGAGCGCATGGCTTTCTGGCGCTACCACATGGACCGCTGCATCCGCTGCTACGCCTGCCGCAACGCCTGCCCCATGTGCGTGTGCCGCGACCACTGCATCGCCCAGAGCCGCGAGCCTCACTGGCTGAGCCAGGAAGACTCGGTGACGGAAAAGCTGATGTTCCAGGTGGTCCACGCCATGCACCTGGCCGGCCGGTGCACGGAATGCGGCGAATGCCAGCGGGCCTGCCCCATGGATATCCCGGTTCTGGCGCTCAAGAAGCACCTCAACCGCACCATCCACGACCTGTTTAATTACCAGGCCGGTGTTGACGTTGCCGCGATCCCGCCGCTTTTGCAGTTTAAGCTCGAGGAAGACAACATCAAGGAGCGAAGCTGGTAATGGCCGCCGTCAAATACATCCCCCGGGAGAAACTCCCCGAGTGGCTCAAGGCCCTGGCCGCCCAAAGCCGGGTGCTCGTCCCCGTCGAGGAAGGCGGCAGCGTGGTGTTCCGGCAATACGACCCGGCCCGCGCTCCGGTCTTCGGTTCCGACGCCACGGCCCCGCCCAAGGGCGCGGTCTTCCCGGCCAGCCAGGAGCTTTTCAGCTACGCCTACGGCAAGGAAGGCGAGGACCACGCCCCGACCCTCAAACTTGATCCCAAGACCGAAGCCCAGCCCACGGTGGTCTTCGGCTCCAAGCCCTGCGGCGCGCGCGGATTTCTCATCTTCGACCGCGTCTACATGGGCAAGAAGTTCCCGGACCCGTATTACATCGCCGCCCGTGAAGCCACGGTGTTCGTGACCATGGCCTGCGCCACGGTGGAGAACACCTGCTTTTGCCACTGGGTCGGCTCCGGACCGGCCGACGCGGCCGGCTCGGACGTGCTTTTAACCCCGGTCGAAGGCGGCTACACCGTCGAGGCCGTGAGCGAGAAGGGCGCGAAGTTCCTGGACAACCCGGCCCTGACCGACGGCGCGGCCAAGGCCGCCGAGGCCGAGGCCGTGAAAAAGGCCAGCCGCGACGCCCTGGGCGAAGCCCCGGACATCGCCTCCTCGCCGGCGGCGCTTTTGGCGCTGTTTGACGACCAGGAGTTCTGGCGCGACCAGTCCGACAAGTGCGTGAGCTGCGGGGCCTGCACCTACCTGTGCCCCACCTGCTACTGCTTCTCCATCACCGACGAAGGCACGGGCACGGCCGGCCGGCGGATGCGCTCCTGGGACGCCTGCATGCACTTCCAGTTCACCCTGGAAGCCTCGGGCCACAACCCGCGCCCGACCAAGGCCCACCGCCTCAAAAACCGCGTCGGCCACAAGTTCAGCTACTACCCGACCCTGCACGACGGGCTTATCGCCTGCTGCGGCTGCGGGCGCTGCGTGAAAAGCTGCCCGGTCTCGGTGGACATCCGCGAGATCGTGCAAAACGCCGTGGCCAAGGCCAAGGGCTAGAGGTTTACCCATGACCGATCCATTCAATCCCTATCTGCCGGAAGTGGCCACCATCCTGGAGACCGTCCAGGAGACCCACAACATCATGACCTTCCGGGTGCGTTTCGACGACGAAGCCAAGATGAAGGCCTTCACCTTCGAGCCGGGCCAGGTGGGCCAGCTGTCTGCCCCGGGCATCGGCGAGTCGACCTTCGTCATCAACTCGCCCCCCACCCGCATGGACTACCTCCAGTTCTCGGTCATGCGGGCCGGCGAAGTGACGGCCAAGCTGCACACGCTCACGGCCGGCGACAAGATCGGCGTGCGCGCGCCCCTGGGGAATTCCTTCCCCGTGGCCGACATGAAGGGCAAGGACATCGTGTTCGTCGGCGGCGGCATCGGCATGGCCCCGCTGCGCACGCTCTTCCTCTACATGCTCGACAACCGGGCCGACTTCGGCAAGATCCGCCTGCTCTACGGCGCGCGTTCGCCCCTGGACATGGCCTTCTCCGCCGAGCTGCCCGAGTGGACCGGACGCAGCGACATCGAAACCACGCTGACCATCGACCGCGAGGCCGAGGGCTGGCAGCACAAGGTGGGCCTTATCCCCAACGTGCTGCTGGAAATGGCCCCGGCGGCCGACAACTGCGTGGCCATCACCTGCGGCCCGCCCATCATGATCAAGTTCACCCTGGAAGCCCTCAAAAAGCTGGGCTTTGCCGATGAACAGATCGTGACCACGCTGGAAAAGCGCATGAAGTGCGGCATCGGCATCTGCGGCCGCTGCAACATCGGCACCAGCTACGTCTGCGTGGACGGCCCGGTGTACACCTACGCCCAGCTCAAACAGCTCCCCAACGAGTTGTAAGAGCCCAGGACACGACGCACAGCCGGGGGACGACGCAAGTCCCCAATCCGGGGGGACCGGGGGGGATGATCCCCCCCGGCCGCCGGAGGCCTTTTCAAAAGGAGACGCGACATGGCTCGTTTTTTCAGCGCCAGCGACATTGTCGGCACGGCCATCGAGATCGAGCGCCGGGGCCGCAACGTTTACAGCAAGGCGGCGGCTGCCGCCACGAATCCCGACGTCAAAAGCTTCCTGGAGTTCTTTGCCGGCGAGGAAGCCCGCCACCAGGCAATTTTTGAGGCCATGGCCGGGCGCATCGCCAAGATCGAGGTGCCGGCCGGCAGCGATGAGGAAGAGTACATGGACTATGTCCAGGCCCTGCTCGACTCCCACGCGCTTTTCTGCGGCGGAGCCCCCGAAAAGGATCTGGCCAACGCTTCCGATGCCATTGCCGCCATTGAGCTGGCCGCCCGCTTCGAAAAAGACACCATCCTCTACTTCCGGGAGATGATGGACCTGTTGCCGCCGGCCGAGTCCGGCATCGTCAAGCAGTGTCTGGACGAGGAGCGCGGCCACCTGCGCCAGTTGACCAAGATGCTGGCGACCCTTCGTCGCAGCGCCTAACCGTCCGATGCGGGACGCCGGGCCTTGGCCCGACGTCCCGAAACCGCGCGTTTGGGGCCGGCGGCGGGCAACCGCCGCGTCGCCGGCCCAAACGCCAGCCGGGGGAGGACGACCATGTACCACGATGTGTTCGGCTTTGACGCCATGCCTCTGGCCAGCCCCCTGGACAGCGCCCCCGGAACCCGGGCCGCCGAAGCCCTGGAGCAGGGACTGTCCGCCCGATTGCTTGGTCTTGTGCTCGCCTCCGATCTGTTCGCCGCCCGCACGGGTTCGCCCCGCCAGTCCCGGCAAAACGTTCCGGTCGCCGCCTGCTGGCCTGGAGCGGCCATCGCCGTCTCCGGCGAGGCCCTGGACCAGGACGATCTCGACGCTTTTCTCGGCTGTCTGCTGCTGGCCCTGCGCAGCCCCTTGCGCGGTTCGGCCCGTTTTTCCCTGCGCGATCTGGCCCGGCTGATCCGGCCCAAGGCCCGGCGTTTCGACGTCCGCCGCCTGGAACGGTCGCTGTGGCGCCTGGCTGCCTGTCGCCTCAACGTGGAAGAGGCCGGCGGCGGCTACGCCCTGCAGATGCGCCTGCTCGACGCCGTCCTGTGCGACCGCCGGGCCGGGCTGTGCGCCGTGGACGTCGGCCCGCGCGTGCTGGCCGCCTGCGGCGACCCGGAACGCATGGAGCGCCTCATCGCCGCCCGCGCGCCCCTGGCCGACGGCTTTGCCCGCTGGCTGGCCGGCTTCCTGTCCTACGGCCCGGCCGCCCTGCGGTTGGATTTCGCCGCTCTTCGCCGTTTGTCCGGGCTGTCCCGCCAGCCCATGGCCGCCTTCCGGGTCCGGGCCGTGGCCGCGCTGCAGGATTTTCTGGACCTCGGGGCCATTGCCGCCATAGAGTCCGCCGGTCCCGACCGGCTCATCGTCACCCGGCCCGCCGCCAGGGGCGAGGAGCCGGCCTGTCTGCTGCTGTCGTAACGCCAGACCCCATGGAACGGCATGATGTCCGCGGCCGCCGGTGAGGATGAAAAATCCTGGGACGCATCGCAAAAGGCTCCCCAGCGCCTGCGATTGGACCGGCTTGTGCCCGGTCCGGCGCGCACTTTGCCGCTGCGGCGGCTGACCCTGGACGTGCTCCGCGACGGGCGGGAATCTTTCATGACGCCATCGCGCTTGCGCACGCCCCTGCCCAGACGGTCCCCGGAACCCATGGCCGCCGACGTCCTGCCCCATCCGCCAAGCCTTGAGGACCTCATAGGCATCGAGCACAGCAAGCTCGGGTTCTATCAGGAACTGCGCCAGAAGGTCGAAGAGCTCCAGGACGCCCACCAGGAATCGGAACTGCGCCGCCAGGAGATCGCCGCCATCCTCGACGGCATCACCGACGTCATGATGGTGCTCACCAAGGACCTGCGCATCATCTCCGTCAACCACGTTTTCCACGAACTTTTCGACGTGCCGCGTCCCGAGGGCCAGCACTGCTACAAGCTGTTTCGGGCCTCGGCCTCGCCCTGCCCGGAATGCCCGGCCCATCGTTCCTTTCGCTCCAACGCCGTGTGCCGCTGCATGGGCACGTTCAAGATCCACGGCGTCAGCCGGCGCTTCGAGATGGTGGCCTCGCCCATCCACAATCCCGACAGCCCGGAATCGCGCATCCTCATCTTCAAGCGCGACGTCACCCTGGAAAATGAATACCAGGCCAAGTATTATCAGGCCGAAAAAATGGCCACCATTGGCATGTTGGCCGCCGGCGTGGCCCATGAGATCAACAATCCCCTCACCGCCGTCTACGGCCTGGCCGAGGGCATCCGCCGCCGCCTGCCGGCCATCCGCCAGGCCGTGGACGACGACCTCTACGGCGACGTGGCCGAATACACCGAAACCATCCTCATGGAGTGCCGTCGCTGCCGCGACATCGTGCGCTCCATGCTGTCCTTTTCCCGGCCCCACACCCTGGCCTTTTCGCCGGTGTGCTTAAACGAAGTCGTCACCGATACGTTGAACATCCTCAAAAGCCGGCTGGAGGATCGGGCCGCCGCCGGACTTCGCCTCACCGTCAACCTGCACCAGGGGCTGCCCACGGTCCCGGGCGACGAGGCCCAGCTCAAGCAGGTGCTCCTCAATATCCTGGTCAATTCCATGGACGCCATCGAGGGCGAAGGTGAGATCACCATCACCACCCATCCCGAGAACGACAACACCGTGAACCTCTCGGTGGAGGACACCGGCCGGGGCATCCCGCCGGACAACATGGACAAGCTCTTCAATCCCTTTTTCACCACCAAGCCCGTGGGCCAGGGCCTGGGCATCGGCCTTTCCACTTGCTACAGCATCGTGCGCGAACACCACGGGGTCATCGAGGTGGCCAGCGAAGTGGGCATCGGCACGCATTTTACCGTGAAACTTCCCCTCGACAGCGGGCATCCCAGTGAATAGCGCCTACAGCGTCCTTGTGGTCGACGACGAACCCTCCATCGGCAAGCTCCTGCTCAAGGAACTGACCACCCCGGCCCGGGCCGTCCATGTGGCCGCCTCGGCCCGGGAAGCCCGGGAACTCCTGGCCAAGAACGAATATGAGGTGGCCGTCCTCGACATCCGCCTGCCCGACGCCAACGGCCTGGACCTCATGGTCGAATTGCGCCAGCGCCAGGAGGATCTCGAAACCATTCTCATCACCGGCCACGGGGCCATCGACACCGCCGTGGAGGCCATGAAGCTCGGGGCCTTTGACTACGTCACCAAGCCCTTCAACCTGGCCGAGCTGGAACTCTTGATCGAACGCGCCTACCAGCGCACCTATCTGCGCCGCGAAAACCGCCGGTTGCGCCACTTCCAGGGCCAGACCCCGCCGGTGCAGCTGGTCGGCAACTCGCCAGCCATCAAGCAGGTGCGCTACCTCATCGAAAAAGTCGCCCCCACCGAAGTGCCGGTGCTGATTACCGGCGAATCCGGGGCCGGCAAGGAGGTGGCCGCCCACCTCATCCAGACCCTGTCAAAGCGCGCCGACAAACCCTTTTTCATCAAGAACTGCGCCACTCTGCAAAAGGAGCTGGCCCGAAGCGAACTCTTCGGGCATCTGCGCGGTTCGTTCACCGGCGCGGTGGAAAACAGCGAGGGCTTCATGGCCTTCGCCAACAAGGGGACGCTGTTTCTTGACGAGATCGGCGAGCTGCCCATCGAGGTCCAGGCGGCGCTGTTGCGCGTGCTGGAAAACAAGACCTACCGTCGGGTCGGCGAGAAAGAAGAACGCCGGGTGGACATCCGGCTGATTTTCGCCACCAACCGGGAGCTGGTCAGGGAAGTGGCCGAGGGCAGGTTCCACGAGGCCCTGTTTCACCGCATCAACGTTTTTAACATCGAGATGCCGTCCCTGCGCGAACGCCGCGAGGACATTCCGCTTTTGGTGGAATTTTTCCTCTCCCGCCTCACGGCCGGCCAGGCCCCGTTCCGCATCTCTGACCGGGCCATGAAGTGCCTGACCAGCTACGACTGGCCGGGCAACGTGCGCGAGCTGCGCAACGTCATGGAGCGCTCCATCATCCTGTCGGAAAACAGCCTCATCACCGAACACGCTCTGCCGCGCGAATTCCTGGAGCCGGCCCGGGCCGAGGAAGAAATCCTGACCCTGGAGGCCAAGGAGAAGGAGCACATCGCCAAGGTGCTCAACTTCTACGACAACAACCGGTCGCTGGCGGCCGAGGCCCTGGGCATCTGCCGCAAGACGCTCTATCGCAAGATTCGGCAGTATAATCTCTTCTAGGTCGTCGCGGCGCGCCGGATTTTTTTGCCTCCGGCGGCCGTGGGCCTGAGGCCCCCGGCCCCCCCACATGGGGAAAGGGGTTAAGGGGGGCGGTCGGCGATGGCGCACGGACGCAAACGCCGTTGCCTCTGGCGGGGCGGCGGCAGTTGCGCTAGGCTGGTCGTCGTCCGTCGGCATCGGCCCGGCCCGTTCGGCGCGCCCGTGCTTTTATCCCAACCGTCGGAGGCTCCATGCATACCCTTCGCGCCTGCGCTCTTGCCTTGGTCCTGTGTCTGGCGGCCGCTGCCCCGGCCTTGGCCAAGAAACAGCAACAACCCCAGAACATCGACTTCGGGGCCGTCACCTGCAAGGAATTTATCGCCGAGATCGCCGCCGGCGACGAGGAATCAGCCGGCATCATCCTCATGTGGATCGACGGCTATTTGAGCGGCGTCTCCGGTGACGCCGTGCTCAACTGGAAGAATCTGGAAGCCTTCTCCGGTTCCCTCATGGAAGCCTGCGCCAAAAAACCCGGCAAGAAGGTTCTGGATGTGGCCAAGGACATCGGCATCAACTGATCCGCAACGGCCCGCAAACGCGGCGCGGGGTCCCAGGCCCCCCGCCGCGCCGGCCCACCGCCCGTGAACGCCCCCGCCGCCTTTCTGCGCCATCTGTTCGCCTCCACCCTGGCCACGGCCACGGCCCTGGTGGCCGCCATCCTGCTGTTGGCCAGCCTGGGGTTCTATTTCGTCGAACTGCGCGACACCCCCGGCCGGACCCTGTTCGACGCCCTGTGGTGGGCCATGACCACCCTGTCCACCGTGGGCTACGGCGACATCGTGCCGACCACCGTGCCAGGCAGGCTCATCGGCATGGGCATCATGGGCGCGGGTATCGGCATCATGGCCGCCCTGACCGGCAACCTGGCCTCGGCGCTCATTGAACGCCGCAACCGCAAACGCCTGGGGTTACTGCCCGTGAAAACCGCCGGACACAGCATCGTGCTGGGCTACAACGCCCATGCTCCGGGGCTCGTCAAGGCCCTGGCCGCCGCAGCGCCGCCCACACGCGGCCCGGCCGTGGCCCTGGTCGCCCCGCTGACTCCCGAAGCTTTTGCCGAACTGGCCGCCGACCTCGACCTGGAGGAACGCCTGACCTTTTGCCGGGGCAACCCGGCCCAGGAGACCGTCGTGGCCCGGGCCGCCCCGGCCGCCGCCCGGGCCGCCTACATCCTGTCCCAGGACGGGCTGTCGCCGGAGGAAGCCGACCAGCAAACGCTCCTCACCGCGCTCACCTTCCGCGGCCTGGCCCCCAAGGTCCAGCTCTATGCCGAGGCCCTGCTTGAAACCAACCGCAAGCACCTGGCCCGGGCCGGCGTGGACGTGACCCTGGTGCGCGGCGATCTGGCCGAGCGCGCCCTGGAAACCATGGGCGAGCACCCGGCCCTGTGGCATTTTCTCGAACGCCTGCTCGGCACGTCCGGCCATCGGGCCATGCGCGCCCGGGCCATGAGCCACGACGAAAAGGCCCTGCGCTGGTCGGCCCTGGTCGGCCATGCCCTGGCCGCTGGCGACGGCCTGCCCGTGGCCGTTTTTCGCCTGCGCCGCGACATCACCATCAAGGAGCTCCTGGACGCCGATTCGGCCCTGGACCAGTTCATCCTGGAAATGTTCGCCGCCTACGGCCAGGAAGGCCGCCTGGGCCGCCAGGGGCCGGCCGTGGCCGTCAATCCCGGCGACGGCCTGGATCTGGCCGATTTCGACGGCCTGATCCTGCTCGAAACCCAGGCTCCGCCGGCCAAGGCCCACGCCCCGGCCGGCGACGGAGAACAGCCGTGAACGGCGAGGCCCTGAAAAAAGCCGCCCTGTTCGCCGGCCTCAGCGACGACGAACGCGACCGGCTCATGCCGGCGTTTGCGCCCCTGTCCCTGGCCGCCGGCCAGGCGGTCATCGTTGAAGGGCAGCCCGGAGACGACATGTTTTTGCTCACCTCCGGCCGGGTGCGTGTGAGCAAGGCCATGTTGCTTAAGGGCATCGTCGCCCCGGGACTGGACGGCACGGCTGCCGAAAAGACCCTGGTGGAGCTTTCCGACGCCCAAAGCCCCTTTTTCGGCGAGATGGCGCTGCTGGACCGCGATATCCGCTCGGCCACCGTCACCTGCCTGACCGACTGCCGCTTTTTGCGCATCGACCGCGACGCCTTTTTCGCTTGCCTCCAGGCCCATCCGGCCCTGGGCGTCAAGCTGCTCACGGCCCTGGCCAAACGCCTGGCTGGACTCGTGCGCAAAAACAACGTCGAAGTGGTCAAGCTCACCACCGCCCTGGCCCTGGTTTTAAGCCGGCGGGGGGCGGAGAGAAGGTAGGGGGATAAGAGGAAGAATGCCTCCGGCGGCCGGGGGCCTGAGGCCCCCGGACCCCCCGAATGGGGAAAGATCAGGACAGCAGGCGCAGCAGCAGGGCGTCGAGGGTCGCGGCCAGCTCGCCGCACAGCCCGCCGCCGCCGGGCGAGGCCCCGAACAGCTCCCGCCGCTCGGCCGCCAGCCCCGGGTCGGCCCCGGCCCGGCGCTCCACCAGGGACAAGGTGATCTCCAGCCGCTGGGCCGGGAAAAACACCTCCAGCCGCCGGGCAAAGGCCGCCGCCCGCTGGGCGAAATCCGGCCCGGTCTGCCGCCAGTAGGCCACGGCCGCCTCCGTCGGCGGCAGGGCCGAGGCCCCGGCCAGCAGGGCCGAGAGGTTGGACAGCGAAAATCCCGGCATCCCCGGCCGCCAGCCCAGCAGCCAGTCGCTGCGGCGCATGAGCAGCCGCGCCTCGATGCCGGCCGCGATCACCGATTCGATGTCCCGCCGGGCCGCCTCCAGATGGACGTCGGCAAAACGTCGCGCCTCCTTGGCCGGATGCCAGGCCGGCACCAGCCGCCCGCCGATTTCCCCGTCCGGATCGAAAATCCCCAGCAGATGGGCCAGCCAGGCATTGGCCTGGGGCGAATCCGGCGTCTCCAGATGGGCGTGGGACAGCACGTAGCGGCCATGGCCGAACGCCCCGGCGATGACGCAGGCCCCGCCGTCCAGAAAAGCCGGGGCCAGGGTCAGGCCGAAGCGCTCCTGGCAGGCCCCCAGCAGCGCCCCGGGCATGGCCCCCAGGGCGATGTCGGCCAGCATGAAATCCTCGCCCGGACCGGCATAGGCGGCCACCACCGCCGCCCCGTCGCCGTCGCTCGCGCCCGGCGGCGGCACGAAGCCGGCCGGCCACCAGACCGGGGCCTGGAAATCCTCGGGCAGCCCCGCCGGCAGATACGGCGAGGCGGCGTCGCCGCGAAGCCGCACGTGGCCGCTGGCCAGATGTTCCAGACGGTCGGCGAAGGGCCGGCGCGTCCAATCGCAAAGGCCCAGGCCGGCCTCGTGGGAGAGCGCCAGGCCGCAGCCGCCACAGACTCCGAAATACGTGCCCCCGCCGGCCACGTAGTCGCGCACGGCCCGCTGTCCGGCCTCCCCCAGAGCCGCGAACTTGGGCCGGGAAAATCCGCCCGGCACCAGAAGCGCCTTGGGCGGGTCGGCGGCCAGTGCGCCGCCGGCCACTGCGGCGCAGGTCACGGGGCGGCACGGCGCGCCCAGGGCGGCCAGCCCCCGGCACAAAAGCAGCCCCCACACATGGGCATGGTCCCACAAAACAGCGAATGGCGCGGTCATGGCCCTGTCCTACAACCTCGGCCGGCCGCCGGCAAGAAGCGCCTTGTATTTCAAGGGGCCGCGCAGTATTGGGGCCTATCGTCAGCCACGCCGCCAAGGTGCGACGGCTTGGTCGGGAGCGGTGCGCGCCCCGGCCGGCCGTCCCTGCCGTCGGCTCGTGACATTGCGGCCGAACTTTTGTATCCAGGGCCGCTTGGCGGCGCATTGCGCCGCAGCTATTTCAAGGAGCGCATATGACCAGCGAGGCCCTTTCCAAGGGATATGAGCCGGCCGACGTCGAGGCGAAATGGATCGCCTACTGGCAGGACGAAAAGACCTTCACTCCGGACCCCGACGGCCCGGGCGAACCCTATTCCATCGTCATCCCGCCGCCCAACGTCACCGGCGCCCTGCACATGGGCCATGCCCTCAACATCACCATTCAGGACATCCTGTGCCGTTACCACCGCCAGCTCGGCCGCAAGGTGCTGTGGGTGCCGGGCACGGACCATGCCGGCATCGCGACGCAAAACGTGGTGGAGCGGTCCCTGGCCGCCGCCGGAACCTCCCGCGAGGAACTCGGCCGCGAGGCCTTCATTGAGCGCGTCTGGAAATGGCGCGAGGAGTACGGCGGCAAGATCCTCAACCAGATCAGCCGCCTGGGCGCGTCCGTGGACTGGAGCCGGGAACGCTTCACCATGGACGAGGGACTGTCCAAGGCCGTGCGCGAAGTGTTCGTGCGTCTTTATGAAGACGGGCTGATCTATCAGGGCGACTACATCATCAACTGGTGCCCGCGCTGCCACACCGCCCTGGCCGATCTGGAAGTGGAATACGCCCCGCACATCGGCAAGCTCTACCACATCCGTTACCCGGTGGAAGGCACGGACCAGTTCGTCACCGTGGCCACCACCCGCCCCGAGACGCTCCTTGGCGACACGGCCGTGGCCGTGCACCCCGAGGACGAGCGCTACAAGGACGTGGTCGGCAAGTTCGCCATCCTGCCCCTGGTCGGTCGCCGCATCCCCATCATCGCCGACGCCTACGTCGAGCGCGAATTCGGCACGGGCTGCCTCAAGGTCACCCCGGCCCACGACATGAACGACTTCGAGCTGGGCCGCAAACACGGGCTGGACGTCATCGCCGTCCAGGACGCGGCCGGGCGCATCAACGAGAACGCTCCCGAGAAGTACCGGGGCCTGGACCGGCTGGCCGCCCGCAAGGCCGTGGTCGAGGACCTCAAGGAACTGACGCTGCTCGACGATATCCGCGACTACGAGCACAACGTGGGCGAGTGCTACCGCTGCCGCACGGTCATCGAGCCCTTCGTGTCCAAGCAGTGGTTCGTCAAGACCGGCCCCCTGGCCAAGGTGGCGCGCAAGGCCGTGGAAGACGGCCGCACCATCATCCTGCCCGACCAGTGGACCAAGACCTATTACGACTGGCTCGACAACATCCGCGACTGGTGCGTGTCGCGCCAGATCTGGTGGGGGCATCGCATCCCGGCCTGGACCTGCGATTCCTGCGGCGAACTCATCGTCTCCCGCGAGACGCCCACCGCCTGCCCGGCCTGCGGCGGCTCGCGCCTGACCCAAGACCCCGACGTCCTGGACACCTGGTTCTCCTCGGCGCTATGGCCCTTTACCACCATGGGCTGGCCCGATCAGACCAAGGAACTGGCCACGTTTTACCCCACCTCGGTATTAAGCACCGCTTTCGACATCCTCTTTTTCTGGGTGGCCCGCATGATGATGATGGGCCTGCATTTCATGGACGAAGTGCCGTTTAGGCACGTCTACATCCACGCCCTGGTGCGCGACGCCGAGGGCCGCAAGATGAGCAAGTCGCTGGGCAACGGCATTGATCCCCTGGCCATGATGGAGCGCTACGGCACCGACGCCCTGCGCTTCACCCTGGCCGCCTTCGCCGCCATGGGCCGCGACATCAAGCTGGCCGAGGAGCGCATCGAAGGCTACCGCCACTTCATCAACAAGCTGTGGAACGCGGCCCGGTTCGCGCTGATGCACGTGGCCGACGGCGCGCCGGAGATGGAGTTGTCCCAGGCGGCCAAGGCCGGGCTGTGCCACGCCATGATCCTCTCGCGCCTGGAGCGCCTCAAAGGCACGGTGTCCCGGGCCATCGAGGGCTACCAGTTCAATGAGGCGGCCCAGGAGCTGTACGGCTTTTTCTGGCGCGAATTCTGCGACTGGTACCTGGAAATGGCCAAGGTGGACCTGGGCGGCGAGGACGAGTTCAAGAAGGGCGCGGCCAAGCGCGTGCTTTTGACCGTACTGTCCGAGACGCTCACCCTCATGCACCCCATCGTGCCCTTCGTTACCCAGGAGATCTGGAGCAAGCTGCCGGGCATGGCCGAACCCAACCTGGCCAAGGTTCCCTATCCGCCGCTGCGCACCGAACTCATCAGCGACGAGGCCGAGGCGGCCATGGAGCTGCTGCGCTCGGTGGTGGTCGGGGTGCGCAACATCCGGGCCGAGCTCAACATCAACCCGGGCGTGAAGCTCACCGCCCTGGTCCATGCCGAGGATGCCGCCCAGGCCGCCTCGCTGACGGCCAACGCGGCCATGATCAGCTTCCTGGCCAAGCTGGAACGCTTCGAGGCCGGCCCGGACGTGGCCGCGCCCAAGGCCTCGGCCTCGGCCGCCTGCGGCTCGTGCGCGCTTTTCGTGCCGCTTTCCGGCGCGGTGGACTTCGATGTGGAGTTCCTGCGCCTGTCCAAGGAAGAAGTGAAGACGGTCAAGGAACTGACCGTGGTGGAAAAAAAGCTCGGCAACGAGGACTTCGTGTCCCGCGCCCCGGCCGAGGTGGTGGCCAAGGAGCGGGAGAAGCAGGACGCGCTGAGCGAACGCTTGGCCCGGCTGCGCGAGCTCAAGGACCGCATCCGCAAGCTCATGGCCGAATAGGCCGGCGGCGGGCTTTCGCTGAAATAACAAGGCGGGCGGCTCCGGAAGGAGCCGCCCGCCTTGCTTTTGCCCGCCGGGCTTCCGCTTGGGAAACAGCGGTCCCTGCGCTCCATGTCCAGGAGGGAAGGGTTCGCCATGCGGCGGAGCTCCCAAGGACCAGCAGCGGCCAAGGTCGCCCTCCCCCATGTCCGCCTTTGGTGTCCCCCCCGCATTACTTCTTGCCAATTTTTCAAGCTTTTCGGGTATAAAAGCAATAAAAGAATATACTATAATAAATTGAAATTTGTCTTGCCGTAGCAATCGATATGTGCAAACATATTTCCTGCCGGCGTTAATGCATTCTCCGCTTAAATTTCCCTTTGAAATCTCCAGGGGCGCAACGCGAGGCTAGGTAAACACGTGCCCGGCATGCTCGCCTCCCGAGACCCACGGAGTTCACACAGGAGACAACACAATGAGCACGCAGCGAGTATTCTCCGTCTGGACCATTACAATTACCGCGGTGGTGACGTTTGTCATTTCGGGCATTGGCGGATCATTGTTCAACGAGTACTTAAAAAGGCCAAAGCCTGAAGTCGTAGTCACCTCCATAGGGTTTACTGGCGGCCAGCAATACATTGATATAGGAGAAGAACTTGTCATATTGACAAGAGACAACCCATGGTCAGAGTCTTTTGAGCGTTATCAAACATATAGCAGCCTAGAAAAAAGCTATGAAAATATGCTCAGAATGAAAAAAATGCTTGAAGCAGGCATCGAGAATGTGAAGTCCTGGACGTCGCACAATCTAGGAGGGTCCAGGCAACAGCTATCTTTAGACGAAATATTAAAAACACCCCTATGCAATCTTGAAATAATAGGGAGCTTGCTGATTGGATCTATTATCCGTGAAGAAGTGTCAAGTCCGCCCATAAGCCTTGAACGGCTGCGCGCGACGGAGTTAGTCACCAATATAGACAATGACGGTGATCGATGGATGATCTATCTAAAAAGACAAGTTACTAACTTCCCGTACAAGAGGTGCAAGACCAAACATGCTCTGAACATGGTCGAATGTCTCGCCAGAAGCTTTGCTTGTGGCTCGGTAGCGAACATCGCGCACTTCATGAACGAGTATCAGACTATTGCCTATCGTGACCTTGATGGTCTCAACCGCACAATCTCCGGGGTCGAGAAGGTTTTGCTCCCAAAGTCGCATATCTCCTTGTCCGCACTGGTTTACAATTCCGGGTCCACGGCGTTGACGGTCAATCCCTACATGGGGCTCAAATTTGAGCATGAAGACTTGAACGGCACGGAAACGATCCTTGCCGTTTCGAAACGATTAAACAACGGCCACGCGACGGGTGAACGGGACGAGGGGAACGACAGTGAAGGGACTTCCGTTTATGTCGAGCCCTTTCTTCCCAAAAAAGCCGAGGGGGACTACCTCTTTGTGCCACCAAACTCCGAAGTCCGGTTCGAGCTGGAGAGCGTTGAAGCGATTGGAGGGGAGCACGGCAAGAGAATCAAAGACTTATTTTCCGCCAACGCGTTGCGGTGCAAGCTTATCGCCCAAACGGACAATGGCGGCCTGCTCGTTTCTTCGTCGGTCATCTTTGGGCGAAGTGTTTCAAAAGCGCAAAAAGATAGCCTTGCCAATGTCCTTCGATAGTCGTTGGTTGCCCTGAGCGCCGCGACGGTCAGGCGGCATCCTCGCCTGGGCGGGCGAGATCATCCGGCAGCGTTATCGCTCCGACAACTGTCGAACGTTGCTATGCCTCCCGAAGCATCCGTTCCACGTCCTCCTTGCACACCGGCCGCGAAAAGAGAAATCCCTGGCCGGCCTCGCAGGCAAAGCCGGTCAGCACGTCGGACTGGGTCTCCAGCTCCACGCCCTCGGCCACCACGTCCAGGCCCAGGCTGTGGGCCAGGGCCACCACCGCGCCCACGATCTTGCGGTTCTCGCTGGTGTCCAGGTCGCTGACAAAGGCCCGGTCCACCTTCAGGGTGTCGATGGGGAAGCGCTGCAAATAGGACAGCGACGAATAGCCCGTACCGAAGTCGTCGACGGAAAGGCGCACGCCCAGGGCCTTGAGGCGTTTTAAGCGCAGGATGGACACTTCCGGGTTGTCCATGATCACCGTTTCGGTGATTTCGAGCTTGAGCGCCCTGGGGTCCATACCCGTGTCGCGCAGGATGCGCTCCACATCCTCGACCAGGCTCGGCTGGGACAGCTGTTTGGCCGACAGGTTCACGCTCATGGACATGCCGGCCGTCTCGGGGAAACGGGCCTGCCAGGAGGCCATGGTGCGGCAGGCTTCGGTCAAGACCCACAGCCCAAGGGGCACGATGAGCCCCGTATCCTCGCACACCGGGATGAATTCCCCGGGCGGCGCGATGCCCTTGCCCGGCCGCCGCCAGCGCACCAGCGCCTCGAACCCCGTGACCCGCCGGTCGCGCAGGGCCAGGATGGGCTGGTAGTCGAGATAGAACTCGCCGCGTTTCAGCGCCGCGCGCAGATCGCTTTCCAGGTCCATGAGCCGGATGGCGTCTTCGAGCATCCGGGTGTTGAAGACCTTGAAGCGGTTTCGCCCCTCGTCCTTGGCCCGGTGCAGGGCGATGTTGGCGTTTCGCAGCAGCTCCTCGGGCTTTTCGTAGATGGCCGGGCTGACCACGATGCCCATGGAGGCCGAGACGTGGACGTCGTGGCCGGACAGCGGAAACACCTCGCTCATGGCATCGCGGATGCGTTTGATGATGCGCACCACTTCCCGGTAGGAGCCGGTCTCTTCCAGGACCACCACGAACTCGTCGCCGCCAAGCCGGGCCACGGTGTCCAGGCTGCGCACGCAGTCGCGAAGCCGCCGGGCCACGCTTTCCAGCAGCCGGTCGCCCACATGGTGGCCCAGACTGTCGTTGACGATCTTGAAACGGTCGAGGTCGAGGAAAATGACGGCGTACTGGTAATTGTCGCGCCGTTTGGAGCGCTCCAAGGCCTGGCGGATGCGGTCCAGGCACAGGCTGCGGTTGGGCAGGCCCGTCAGGGGATCGTGGAAGGCCATGTGGGCCAGCTGGCTTTCGAGCTGCTTGCGGTCGGTGATGTCCGTGACGATGCCGCCGGCCAGCCGCCGGGATTCGTCCAGGCCCATGGGAAACAGCGACACAAGCAGGGTCTTGTCCTGGCCGCCGATGGCGAAGGTGGTTTCCTTTTTCACCGGCTCGTTCCAGGCGATGACTCGGGAGGCGTCCCGGACCAGGGAGGCGGCCAGCTCCTGGGGCAGCGCGTCCGACAGCGGCGTGCCCGGTTCGGGCAGCCCCGGCAGCCCGAACATGCGGGCGGCGCTGGCGTTTAAAAACCGCAGTCGGTCCTCGGCGTCGATGACGCAAAAGCCCTCGGCCGAAAGGCCCAGATCGATTTCCGGCACGTCGGGTCGCGCCCCCTGGATCTGGCAGGGCCGCACTTCGAGAAGCACCTGGCCGACCCCGGCCGCGTCGGGCAGGGGCGAGGCGGCCACGGCCGCCGGGAACACCCCGCCTTCAGGCCGCAGGCCGCTGAGACGCACATGGCCGGCCTCGCCGTTGGCGGCGGCGTCGATGACGGAAAGCAGCGTGGCCGCGTCGCGGGCGGCGAAAAAATCCTGGGCCGGCTGGCCCCGCAAGGCGTCGGCGCAGTGGCCGAACAGGCGGGTGGCGGCCGGATTGACGTCGGCTATGGCATTGTGGCCATCCACCAGACAAAGGGGGGTGGGCGAGGCGGCAAAAATGGCCCGGGAGCGCGCTTCGCTTTGGCGCAGCGCCTCTTCGGCCCGTTTTCGGGCCAGGCTGCTCTCGATGGCCACGATGAGCGCCTGGCTGTCGATGGGCAGGGGCAGGCAGCAGCAGGGCGGGGACTTCTTGAGGCGCGCGGCGAGGCCGGGTTCGCCGCCCGGAGCCAGCAGGATGACCGGGATGCCGTGGCCTTCGCGCAACAGCTTGGCCGCGTCCAGGCCGTCGCAAGCGCCGGTCAACAGCAGCTCCAGCACGGCGATGTCCGGCCGAAGCCGGTCCACGGTCTCCAGGGCCTCGCGGCAGGAAGCCGCCGGGCCAACGGCCTCGTAGCCATGCTCGCCAAGCAGGCGGGCCAGGGCGTTGGCCGAGGCCTGGTCCTTGTCAACGATGAGGATGCGGGGTTGCGTCATTATGCCCCCTTGGCCGGGCGCGCGGGCGCGACCGACTTCGTCCACCGCTATTTCCAGTGGTTGGACGATACGCAAGGCGGTTACGATACGCAACCATTGCCGTTGCAGTCATGTGACGCAATGGGCGTTGCGCCGCGAATTTCTTTTCGGAATGAAATCAATACGGTTTTCGTGGAAAATACCATCGTCTTTCCACGGAACGCAACTGGCGGAATACAACGAAGAACGACTACTTCGTGGGCACCCAGAGCTTGATGGCCGAGCCCTTGTCGCCCTGGGGCTGGACCATGCGGAATTCGTAGCGGGCGGTTCCCGGCTCCAGGCGGAACGTGGTCGTGCCGACATTGCCGCGCACGAAGCTTTGGAACTTGAAGGCCTGGCAGGTATCGTCCAGGGCCTTGCCGGCGCTGTCGAAGGGGGTCATGCAGATGCGCAAAAACGGCTGATTGGACTCGCCGCCGAACATGGTTTCCATGTTGCTGGGCGGTTTTTGGGCCAGCTCGGCCGTGACCAGCACTTCCTTATAGGGAACCTTTTGCAGGGTCACCTTGCCGCCGGCGTCCATGTAGCGTTCCTCGGTGCGCTCCCGTTCCTTGATGTCCGTGACCTTGACGTAGTCGTTGCGCAGCTCCTTGTACGCTCCAAGGCTGAGGGACTGGCCGGCCCCCCGGGCCGGGGCGACGGCGAGAACGGTCAGGGCCAGACACAGGACCAGGGCGCGGGGCAGGAACATGGGCGGCGTCCTTGTGGTCGCCTATCCCTCGCGCCGGGGCGCGATGGGAAAAATGGCGAGCTTCAAAAAATCGGTTTCCGTGATGATGCCGACGAGATTGCCCGCGGCGACCACGGGCAGGCAGCCGTACTTGTGGAAAATCATGGTCTCGGCCGCCGTGCGCAGGGGCGTGTCCGGGGCCACCGTGGCGACGTCGCTGCGCATGATGTCGCGAAGCGGCGTGCCCGGGTCCTTTTTGTGCTCCAGAGCCAGGACGTCGCGCTGGGTGACCAGTCCGGCCAGCCGGCCGTCGGCGTCCAGCACCGGAATGTGGCGGATAAACAGTTCCTGCATGGCCGCCACGGCGTCGGCCAGGCTGTCGGTTTCCTTGAGGCAGCGCAACTGGCTGGTCATGAGGTCGGCTACGAACATGCCGTGTCTCCTGTCGGCGCGCATGGCAAAAAACCGCGCCCCATGGTCAAATCCTTGCCCAATCGTCCCGTCAAGTCAAGGCGGGCGGGTCCTGCCGGTCCAGCAGCGCCACGATGCCCGACTCCTCCATGGGCCGGGCAAAAAGGAACCCCTGGCCCATGTCGCAGCCAAGCCGCGACAGGTCGTCCAGTTGGGCCGCCGTCTCGATGCCCTCGGCCACCACGTCGTAGCCCAGGTTGTGGGCCAGGCTCACCACCGAGCGCACGATGACCCTGTTGCCCTGCTCTTCCATGCCCGAGACAAAGGCCCGGTCCACCTTGAGGGTGTCGATGGGAAAGCGCTGGAGATAGGACAGGGACGAATAGCCGGTGCCGAAGTCGTCGATGCCGATGGAAACGCCCAGTTCCCGCAGTCCACGGAGCTTCAGCATGGCCGATTCCGGGTGCTCCATGAGCACGCTTTCGGTGATTTCGAGCTTGAGATCGGCCGGGGCCATGGCTTCCCGGCGCAACGCCGTGACCACCTGCTTGACCAGATCGGGCTGGGTGAACTGCCGGGCCGAGAGGTTGACGGCCATGAAAAAGGGACTGTCTCCCAGGCTGCCGGCCCGCCAGCGGGCCAAAGCCCGGCAGGCCTCGGTCAGGACCACCGCCCCCAGGGGAATAATCAGCCCGCTTTGTTCGGCGGCCGGGATGAACTCCCCAGGCGGGACCAGCTCTCCGTCCACCCGCCGCCAGCGTACCAGGGCCTCCACCCCGCGCAGGCGTCTGGTGGCCAGGTCCAGGATGGGCTGGTAGTGCAGCACGAATTCGTCGCGAACCAAGCCCTCCCGCAGGTTGGTCTCCAGGTCCATGACCCGCTCGGCCCGCTCGCGCATGGACCAGTCGAACACCCGCACCCGGCCGCAACCGGCCGACCGGGCCGCGTTCATGGCGATAGCCGCGTTTTGCAACAGCTCCTCGGGGCGTTCGTAGTCGGCCGGCCCAAGCACTACGCCCAGGCTGGCCGTGACGTAGATCTGCCGACCGTCCACCACGAAAGGCACGCGCAGGCGTTCGCGCACGGCCTTGACGATGCGCAGGGCGTCGCCCGGGGAGGCGATTTCCTCCAGCAGCACCACGAACTCGTCCCCGCCCACCCGGGCCACGGTGTCGAGCTGGCGCACCTCCCGGCGCAGCCGGTCGGCCACCCGGCGCAGCAGGCCGTCGCCGACCAGATGCCCCAGGCTGTCATTGACGAGCTTGAACCGGTCGAGGTCGAGAAAGAGCAAAGCGTAAATGTAGTTGGAGCGGCGCTTGGCCCGTTCGATGGCCCGGGCGATGCGGTCCAGGCACAGCGCCCGGTTGGGCAAGCCGGTCAGGGCATCGTGGAAGGTGCGGTAACGCAGCCGTTCCTCGCCGCGCTTGCGCTCGGTGACGTCTTCCAGGGCCACGGCCACCTGTCCGGGCTGGGGGCTGTAGGCCTGGGCCAGGAAATACATGTTGAGGTCGGACAGGTAGTTCTCGAACCGCACCGGCCGGCCGGTGGCGGCCACGGCGGCCAGGGTGTCGATCCAGAAGGGCTCGATGCCGGGCAGGGTCTGGCGCAGGGTGTGGCCGACGATCTCGTCGTTGGAAAGCGAGGTGGCCCGCTCAAAGGCCGGGTTGGCCCCGAGGATCTCGAAATCGTCCTGGCCCTGGCTGCTCCCGGGGCAATGGCGCAGCAGCAAAAAGGCGTTTAACATGGCGCTGAAAAGCTCGCGGTAGCGCTTTTCGCTGCGCCGCAGTTCCTGCTCGGTGTGGTGCTTGAAAAGCGCCACTTCCACGGCCGTGCGCAGCCAGTTCTCGTCCACGGGCTTGAGCACGTAGCCGTAAGGCGCGGTGCGCTTGGCCCGCTGCAGGGTCACCTGGTCGGTATGGGAGGTGAGGTAGATGACCGGGATGTCGCACTCGGTCTGGATGACGCAGGCGGCTTCCACGCCGTCCATTTCCCCGCCCAGAAAGATGTCCATGAGCACGAGATCCGGGCGAAGAGACTCGCACAGTTCCACGGCCTCGACCCCGGAAGCCGTGACCCCGGCCAGGGTATAGCCCAGGCGACGCAAAATGTTTTTCAGGTCCAGGGCCACCACGCGCTCGTCCTCGACGATGAGCAGACGGGGCGGACGGCCGTTTAGGCCGTTATCCACGGCAGCCTCGCCGCGACAGGCGAGTTTTTGGTGCGAGGCGCTCACGTCGTCTCCGGAAAGGCACGAGTTTGCAGAGGCCATATCTCTGTGTGACGCTTTTTATCGGCCGTGTAAAGGCCTGCGAGGGCGTCAAAAAAGAAGCTCGTGCCTTTTTTCACGACACGGCGGGGGTGCGGCTTTTCGGGCGTGGCCCTAAGCGCGCAACCGGCGAGTCACGTCGGCGATGTGCCGCCCCTGGAAACGGGCCGCGTCAAGCTCGTTTTCGCTGGGCATGCGCGAACCGTCGCCGCCGGCGATGGTGGTCGCGCCATACGGCGAGCCGCCCGTCACCTCGTCAAGGCGCATCTGGCCGGCAAAGGAATACGGCAGGCCGACCACGATCATGCCGTGGTGGAGCAGGGTCTGGATAAACGACATCAGCGTCGTCTCCTGGCCGCCGTGCTGGGTGGCCGTGGAGCAAAAAACGCCGCCGGGCTTGCCGACCAGGCCCCCGCGCATCCAGATCTGGCCGGTGGCGTCCAGGAACTGGCGCATCTGGCCGCACATGTTGCCAAAGCGGGTGGGGGTGCCAAAGACGATGGCGTCGGCGTCCTCCAGCTCCTCCAGCGTGCAGGCCGGCACATGGGACAGGGCCTTTTGGGCCTCGGTCGCGCCCATTTTCCCGATGACCTCCTCGGAAAGGGTCTCGGGAACCCGGCGCAGGGTCGCGGTCATGCCCGGAACCTGATGCACGCCTTCGGCCACGGCCTGGGCCATGGCCGCCACATGGCCATAGAGTGAGTAGTAGACAATCAGCACGTTCATACGACTTGTGCTCCCTGGAAGGGTTGATGATAGCGATTGTCTACGCCCGCCAAGGGGAAAGGGCAAGGGCGCGGCGGCATTGTTGCCGCCCGGCCGCATTTGCCCTACACCGGACCCGATTCGATCCGACCCGACCGCCAGCCGCCCCCGGGCGACGAGAGCCCATGCAGACAGCGCTGACCTGCCTCAAGGCCGTGGCCGACGCCTACGGCCTGACCTTCGACCCGGCCGCCGCCGCCGACCGTCTCGGCCTTGGCGCGGCCGAGCCGGACCTCGACGTCCTGCTCGCCCTGGCTTCCGGCGCGGGGCTTACCGCCCGCGTCGAACAGCTGGACGTCCCGGCCATGGCCGCCCTGGGCCGTTTTCCGCTCCTGTGCGTGCTTTCCAACGGCAACAGCGTGGTGGTGCTGGGCGTACGCGACACGTCAGAGGGCCTCGTCGCCCGCGTGGCCGACCCCCTGGCCCAGACCCCAGGCTCCTTTGAGGTCGACCAGGAAAGTTTCGAGAAAAGCCACGGCGGCGTCACCGTCGTCGCCATCCCGACCCTGGCCCGGGCCGGGCTGCGCGCCCTGGCCCTTATAGGCCGCCACCACGGCCTGCCCCTGGCCCACGAAACCCTGGCTGCCCAGCACGGTTTCGACGCCGCCGAACCCACGCCAACCGAGCTTTGCGCCGTGGCCGCCGCCTCGGGCCTCAAAGCCGAGCTGCGCCGCCTGGCCCCGGCCGAGCTGCCGCTTTTGGCCGGAGCCTATCCGGTGCTCCTTTTTATGCGCGACGGCGCGGCCCTGGTCGCCGCCGGCTGCCGCCAGGAAGACGGCCGGGCCGTCCTGGACGTGGTGGACCCGACAAGGCTCCCGCCCAGCCGCGATCCCCTGCCCGTGGCCGATCTGGCCGGGCGTTGGGACGGGCAAACGCTCCTTCTCAAACGCAAACGCCGCCTCACCGACGAGAACCAACCCTTTGGCCTGACCTGGTTCGTCCCGGAAATTCTGCGCTGCCGCAAGGAATTTACCGACGCCGCCGTGGCCGCCTTCATGCTCTACGCCTTGGCCCTGGCCATGCCGATCTATTTCCAGATCGTCATCGACAAGGTGCTCACCCACAAGGGGCTGGCCACCCTGCAGGTCTTAAGCTTCGGGATGCTTTGCGCCCTGGCCTTCGAGGCCGGCTTTTCCTACCTGCGCGGCATCGTGCTGCTCCACGCCGCCGCCCGCATCGACGTGCGCGTGGCTGCCCGCACCTTTGCCCGCTTAACCGCCCTGCCCCTGCGGTTTTTCGGCCACAGCCGGGTGGGCGTGCTCATCCAGCACATGCAGCAGGCCGACAAGATTCGGGAATTTTTAAGCGGCAAGCTCTTTTTCACGCTCCTTGACGGCGCGGCCCTGGTGGTCTTCATCCCGGTCCTTTTTCTCTACAGCGTGCCGCTGACCTTCCTGGTGCTGGCGTTAAGCCTCGCCCTGGGGCTGCTTTTGGCCGTCATCATTCCCTTTTTCCGAAAGCGCTTGGCCGCCCTCTACGCCGCCGAGGGCGAACGCCAGTCCTATCTGGTCGAGACCATCCGGGGCATGGAGACGGTCAAGGCCCTGTCCCTGGAGCCGTCCCGGCGGCGCGGCTGGGAAGACGCCGCCGCCCGGGCCGTGGCCATGCGCTTTGGCGTGGGCAAGATCGGCAACGCGGCCACGGCCGGGGTCGGGTTCCTCGAAAAAGTCATGATCCTGTGCATCCCCTGGATCGGCGTGTCGCTGGTCTTCGACGGCAGCCTGTCCGTGGGGGCGCTCATTGCCTTCCAGATGCTGGCCGGCCGCGTCACCCAGCCCCTGGTGCAGTTTGTTTCGCTGCTCCAGGAATATCAGGAAAAGGCCCTGGCCGTGGACATGCTGGCCGCCATCATGAACGAGCCGCCCGAGCGGGCCGGCTCGGGCGAAGGCCTGCGCCCGACCCTGGTTGGCGAGGTGGTCCTCGACCACGTCACCTTCCGCTACGGCCAGACTGCCGACGCGCCGGCCGCCCTGTCCGGCGTGTCGGCCCGGTTCGCCGCCGGCGCCATGATCGGCGTGGCCGGCCGCAGCGGCTCGGGCAAATCGACGCTCGCCCGGCTGCTCCAGGGCCTGTACCTGCCCACCGACGGGAGCCTTCGCCTGGACGGCCACGACCTGCGCGAACTGGACCTCGCCCACGTGCGCCGCCAGATCGGCGTGGTCCTGCAGGAAAGCTTTCTTTTTACCGGCACGGTGCGCGACAACATCGCCATGGCCCGGCCCACGGCCGCCCTGGAGGAAGTCGTCTGGGCGGCTCGCTTGGCCGGAGCCGAGGAATTCATCCGGCGGCTGCCGCGCGGCTACGACACGCCCCTTGAGGAAAACGGCTCCAACCTGTCCGGCGGCCAGCGCCAACGCCTGGCCATCGCCCGGGCGCTTTTGGCCAATCCGCGCATCCTCATCCTCGACGAAGCCACCAGTGCGCTTGACGCCGAATCCGAAGCCATCGTCCAGGACAACATGGCCCGCATCGGCCGCCAACGCACCACCATCGTCATCAGCCACCGCCTGTCCATGCTGGCCGGTGCCGACGCCATCCTTGTCCTCGACGCCGGCCGGGCCGTGGATTTCGCGCCCCACGCCGAACTGCTCAAACGCTGCGCCGTCTACCGCGACCTCTGGAACAGCCAGAATCGGCATGTGGCGGCCGGCGGCGGGACGCCGCAGGTGCGGTGAGGAAGAGAAAGAGGCCTCCGGCGGCCGGGGGCCTGAGGCCCCCGGACCCCCCATATTATTCTGTTGTGAAGGGAGTGTAATATCTTATGGCTATTGGTATTATTGGCGGGGGGTTGGCCGGGTGCGAATGCGCTTTGGCCTTGGCTCGGGCCGGCGTCGCTTCGACCATCTTCGAGTGCAAGCCGGCGCTGTATTCTCCGGCCCATGTGCTTCCCGGGCTGGCCGAACTCGTGTGCTCCAACTCCCTGCGCTCCGACGAGCCGGTGACGGCCGTGGGCCTGCTCAAGGTCGAGATGGCCGAGCTTGGCAGCGCGGTCATCGCCGCCGCCCGGGAAACCGCCGTGCCGGCCGGCAAGGCCCTGGCCGTGGACCGCGACCGCTTCAGCGAGAACATGACCGCCCGCATCGAGGCCGAGCCGCTGGTGACCCTTGTGCGCCGCGAAATCATGGGCCTTTCCGACCCGGCCCTGGCCGGTTTCGAGGCCGTCGTGGTGGCGGCCGGCCCCCTGGCCTCGGACCGGATGGCGGCCAGCTTGCTCGAAACCATCGGCGGCGAGGGGCTCTATTTCTACGACGCCATCGCCCCCATCGTGACCACCGAATCCGTGGACATGGACAAGGCCTTCTGGGCCTCGCGCTGGCAGGACGGCGAAGGCGACTACCTCAACTGCCCCATGGATAAAGACGAATACCTGGCTTTCTGGAACGCCCTTTTGACCGCCCGCAAGGTGCCCAGCCGCGAATTCGAGAAGGAAATCCATTTCGAGGGCTGCCTGCCCATCGAGGCCATGGCCGAGCGCGGCGAGCGCACCCTGACCTTTGGCCCCATGAAGCCCGTGGGCCTCACCGATCCACGCACCGGCCGCTGGCCCTATGCCGTGGTGCAGCTGCGTCCGGAAAACGTGGCCCGCTCCACCATGAATCTGGTGGGGTTCCAGACCAAGCTGGTCTACGGCGAACAGGAGCGGGTGTTTCGCATGATCCCGGCCCTGCACGCCGCCGAGTTCACGCGCCTGGGCAGCATCCACCGCAACACCTTTGTCAACGCGCCTAAGGTGTTAAACGAGCGCCTGGAGCTTGTCGCCCGGCCGGGCGTCTATCTGGCCGGCCAGATTACCGGGGTGGAGGGCTATGTGGAGTCGGCGGCCTGCGGCCTGTGGCTGGGAACCCAGCTCGGGGCGAGGCTGGCGCGCGGCGAGGAACTGCCGCCGCCGCCGGTGGTCACGGCCCTGGGGGCGCTCCTGAACCATTTGCGCACCCCGGCCAAGAAATTCCAGCCCAGCAACGTCAATTTCGGGCTGACGCCGCCCCTGGAAGAGAAAATGAAAAAGGCCAACCGCAAGATGGCCTATCCCGAGCGGGCCCGCAAAGCCTGGGGGGAGTGGTTCGTGCGTCCGTGACGGGGCGCGCCGGCTGACGGCGCGCCCCGTCAGGTCGGTCAGGCCGTGGCTTGCTCCTCGTCCATGTGCTGGGCGAGGAAGGCGGCGTGGGCTTGCCGGAGCTGGGCGATCTGGGCGTACTCCGGATCGGCCCGCAGGGCCGCTTCATTGACCGTCGCCTTGGGCTGGGGCGTGGCCTCGAAGGCGCGCTGGGTCATGGCCGTGGAGGCCTTGTTGACCTTGCCGCCCAGGGCCTTGGCGATTTCCTCGGCCCGGGCCTGGGCCAGCTGCGGCCCGCTGGCTCCTCCCGACCGGTCGTCGGCCGCCTTGATGGCGTCGGCGCACTGCCCGCCCATGGCGTTGGAGGTCTCGACGAACCCGTGGTTGTCGATTTTCGCCACGACTTTCCCGTTGACCGTGACCGTGGCGTAGGGCGCGTAGGCCGGGTTTTTCGAAGTATCGGGGGGCGTGGAATAGCGCTGTTCGAGCATGTCCTGTTTCGCGGCCATCATCATTTGAAACAGGTCATCCGGCGCTTCGGCCAGGGGCACGGCCTTGAGGCTGGCGGTGATGGGCGTCACGGAGGCAAGATCGACTTGGTAGGCGGCGTCCGACATGGGCAAAAACCTCCATGTGCAGGGTTATGCCTGACATTGATGCAAAATTGATGCCGTATATAGAACTTGCGTTTACCAAGCACCACTGCAAGGCGTCGTCATGCAACACTTCGACTTCATCATCGCCGGGGCCGGCATCGTCGGCCTGACCACGGCCTACGAAATAGTGCACCGCGCCCCGTCGGCCCGGGTGGCCGTGGTGGAAAAGGAAGACGCCCCGGGACGCCATGCCAGCGGCCGCAACAGCGGCGTGCTGCACTGCGGCCTGTACTACGGCAGCGACACCTTAAAGGCCCAGGTCTGCGCCGTCGGCGGGCGGGCCATGAAGGATTTTGCCGACGCCCATGGCATCCCCTGGCGAAATACCGGCAAGGTGCTGGTGGCCACCGAGCCGGACCAGCTGCCGGCCGTGGAGCGGCTTATGCAAAACGCCGCCGACAACGCCATACGGGCCGAGCGCATCGACAACAAAACCCTGCTTGCCCTGGAGCCGGCCGCGCCGCCCCACGCCGTGGCCGCCATCCATTGCCCGGACACGTCGGTCATCGACGCCAAGGCCGTGCTGGAGACCCTGCGCCGCTTGCTCGCCGAGGGCGGCGTGCGGTTTTACTTCCAGCGGCGCGTCCTTGGCCCGGCCGCCGACGGGTCGCTGCAAACCACCAGCGGCCCCATCCGGGGCGGCTTTCTCTTCAACTGCTGCGGCGCCTACGCCGACGTGCTGGCCAAGGCTTGCAACTTTGCCCGGCAATACGTGCTCGTTCCGTTCAAGGGCATCTACTGGAAGCTCTCACCCCAGAAAAATCACCTGGTGCGCGGCAACATCTACCCCGTGCCCGACCCGGCCATGCCGTTTCTGGGCGTGCATTTCACGCGCGGCATAAGCGGCGAGGTCTACGTGGGGCCAACAGCCATCCCGGCCCTGGGCCGCGAGAACTACGGGCTGGTCTCCGGCGCGAAATGGGGCGAGGCCGCGACCATTCTCGGCCGCCTGGCCCGGCTGTATCTCGCCGACCGCAGCAACTTCCGGCTCCTGGCCCACACGGAGATACGCAAATACTCCAAGCGGTTCTTTCACCAATGCGCCCGCCGCCTCTTTCCCGGGCTGGAAATGGACGATCTCGTGCCCACCACCAAGGCGGGCATCCGGCCCCAGCTCGTGAGCGTCGCCGCCAAGCGCCTGGAAATGGACTACATCCTGGAAGGCGACGGCAATTCCCTGCACGTGCTCAACGCCATTTCCCCGGCCTTCACCGGCAGCTTCGCCTTTGCCCGGATGATCGTTGACCGCAGCGGCGCGCTGTAGCAGTTTTTGCCGGCCGCCTCCTCGCGTCGCCTCCGCGACCCGAACCGGGCGGGGCAAGCGCCCTTCAGGCGACAGGACGAAAGCCATGATGAAAAAAGGCCGACCGGCCGTCTTTTTTGACCGCGACGGCGTGCTCAATCACGACGCCGGCTACGTGCACACCCCCGAGGCCTTTGTCTGGACCGACGAGGCCGTGGCCGCCGTCCGCCACGTCAACGACGCCGGCTGGCTGGCCTTTGTCGTCACAAACCAGTCCGGCATCGCCCGGGGCTACTACGGCCCCGGGAACGTCGCCCGTCTGCACCGGTGGATGCAGGACGAGCTGGGCCGCCACGGGGCACACATCGACGCCTATTACTACTGCCCGCACCATGTGGACGGCCTCATAGCCGAACTGGCCGTGGAGTGCTCCTGCCGCAAACCCCAGCCGGGGATGCTCCTGGCGGCCATGGACGATTGGGGGGTGGACCGGGAGCGCAGCCTGCTCATCGGCGACAAGCCGTCCGACCTCGAAGCCGCCCGGCGGGCCGGCATCCGGGGTTATTTGTTCCAGGGCGGCAGCCTGCTGCGTTTGGTTCGGGAAGCCATTGAAGCTGCCGGGCCGCCGGTCGGCGAAAGCTGACGCCGGCCGCCACGCGTCACACCACCACCTGCTCCAAAACCAGCTCCACGCCGTAGCGCTGCCAGGCCGCGCGCCGCATGACCTCGATGACGGCCAGGATGTCGGCTCCGGTCGCGCCGCCGGCGTTAACGATGATGCCGGCGTGGCGCGGCGAAATCTGCGCGCCGCCGATCCGAAAGCCCTTGAGCCCCGCTTCTTCCACGATCTGCCCCACCGGCGGCGCGCCGTCGGGCCGGCGAAACACGCTGCCGGCGCTGGGAAAGTCGTAGGGCAGCCGGGAGCGCCGCAGCTTCCCGATGCGCCCCATCTCGGCCAGGACGGCGGCCGGATCGGCCGGCGTGAGCTGAAGGGCCACCCCCAGGATCACCGTGTCCGTGCCCTGGAAGGCCGTCATCCGGTAGGCCGGCCGGCACTGTTCCCGGGACAGGACCGCGCGTTGCCCGGCGCCCGGGTCATAGACGTCCACCGACTCCACCACGTCATAAAAGGACGCGCCATAGGCGCCGGCGTTCATGTGGGCCGCGCCGCCGATGCTGCCGGGAATGTCCCACAGCCGCTCCAGCCCGGACAGGCCGCAGCGGGCCGCCAGCCGGCAGACGTCACGAAGCCGCGCCCCGGCCCCGGCCAGCAAGCTGTCTCCTGCAACGACAAGGGCCGGCTCCAGACGGGACGTGGCGATAAAATGGAAGGAACTGTCGTAATGATCCCGGGAAAGTAGGACGTTGCAGCCATGGCCGAGGAGCACGACCCGGACTCCAACGGACTGCCGCAAGGCTGCAACCAGATCGTCTGCTGTTTCGGGAAAGAAACAGGCCTCGGCCCAGGCGCGCACGCGATAGGAATTGTCTTCGGTGAGCCAGGTCGGGCTGAAGCGGACAACGCTCATGGCCGGCTCATGTTCCTGCCGCCGCCTGACGGACAGCGGCGAACCGGGATCGAGGCGCGTTCCGTCCCTGGCCGGGCGCGGACTGGCGACCGGCTGGCCGGACCGTGGAGCAGGCTGCTACCTGCCGCACTGGCGGCGCAGTTCCTGGTTTTCCCGGGTCAGTTCCAGGATGCGGCGTTCCAGGTCGCGCACCCTGGCGTTGACGCCGGCCAGGGCCGAGGCGGCCATGGCCAGATCGCGGCGCAGGGCGGCGGCGTCGAGGTTGGCCCGGGACAGGCGGTCGTGGACCACGTCGGTGATGAGCTCCTCGAAAAGCCGGCTGGCCGCTCGGCGTTCGTCCGGGGGCAGGCGGTCGAGGATGGAAAGATCGATGGCCAGGCAGGACACGGGGGAGTCGGCCACCACCGAAGCGTTGCGCGGCCGGCCCCGCAGCGGCCCCATCTCGCCGAAGATGTCGCCGTAATCGGCCAACCGGGCAACCTGCGCCTCCTGGGCCAGCACCCGGGCCTGGCCCGAGATGAGGTAGTAGACCCAGCTGTCGTGGTCGCCCTCGCGGATGATGGTCTCGCCGGGACGGTATTCGCGGTAACGCAGCCCCTTGTCGGCGAAAAGGGCGATGATCTGGCCGTCGGACAGGTCGGCGAAGGCGGGCATCCGGCGCACAAGCCCCAGCACCCGTTCGGAGATGGTGATTTCGCGTTCTTCCATGCCGCCGTCCGCCCTCCCGCTAAACGTTACAGGTACGCCGTATCCTTGGGCCAGGGCGACGCGACGTGTCAAGGCAAACCGCCGCGCGGACCACAGTCGCCACGCGTGCCGCTTCCAGAGAAAACGCGTCTGGCGGACTCACGGACAACAGACCGCAACCCGCATTTTTCCAGAACCTCGCGTAGTTTCGGGGAGACGCTAGAAATTCGGGCTCGGGCTGCCGGAAGCCGGCGTCTGGTCCTTGCCGTCCTTGTCCGGGGCGGCCGCGCCCGGGCCTTGGCGTCGCACCAGGCCCTGGGCCTGCAACTTTTCCATGACCCCCGACAGCATGGCGTAGGCTTCGATGAAGCCTTCGGTGGTCATGACGATGCGCTGGCGGCGCTCCTTGGCCGGCTGGCCCTTGGCGTCCGCGGCGTCGGCCGACAGGGCGAAGAAATCGATGCGCACGGCCCCCTTGCCAAAACCGACGCCTAATATGCCGTCGGCAAACACTTCCTCGCTCATGGGATTTGCTCCGTGATCCGGTGTGGTTGCGGCCATCCTACCGCCATCGGCCGCCAAGCGGAAGAACCATCTGTGCTGTTTTGGCGCCGACACAGTTCAAAAATCTGTCCATTGACCCGGGCCACGTATTTCCCGAAACCATGGGCAACCTTGTCTCCGGAGGAATCCCCATGAAGACCCTTGGACTGCTGGGCGGCACGAGCTGGACCTCGACTGTGGAATACTACCGCTTTCTCAACGAGGAGGTGGCCGTGCGCCTGGGCGGGCTGCACTCGGCCAGGCTGGTGCTGGCCAGCATCGACTTCGCCGAACTCGAACAGGCCATGCGCGCCGACGACCGGTCTGGGGCCGAGGCCATCCTGGCCGGCGCGGCCCGGCAACTGGAACGGGCCGGGGCGGACGGCGTCATGCTGTGCTCCAACCTCATCCACCGCTACCACGACGCCGTGGCCCAGGCGATTGGCGTGCCCATCCTGCACATCGGCGACGCCGTGGCCGCAGCGGTCAAGAACGCCGGCTACGCCGCCGTGGCCCTGCTCGGGGCGCGCCCGCTCATGGAAGAGGCCTTTTACCGCGACCGCATCCGAGAGAAGGGCGGCGTTACGGTCCTGACCCCGGACCAACCCGACCGGGAGTACATCAACGCCGCCATTTTCGAGCGCATGTGCCGCAACGTCTACACCGACGAGGACCGCACGCGGTTTATCGCCATCCTGGAGGGTCTCAAGGCCCGGGGCGCGCAGTGCGCGTTGTTGTGCTGCACCGAGCTGCCTATCCTGCTGCCGCAGGGGCCGTTGCCGCTTTTAAGCAGCACCCTGGTGCATAGCCGTTACGGCACGGACTGGGCGCTTTCGACCTGACGCCGCGCCGTCAAGGTTCGCGCAGGCTTTCGTCAAAGGTCTTAAGCAGCGGATAGAGCAGGTAGGTGATGATGCGGCGGCTGCCCACCCGGATTTCGGCGGTCAGGCTCAGGCCGGGGATGAGGCGGAAGTCCGGCGGCACGGCGGTCAGGCGCACCGCGCCCAGGGTGGCGCGCACCCGGTAGAACAGGCGCTGGCCTTCGGGCGTGGTCTTCTCCAGGGCGTCGGGGCTGATGGTGGCCAGCCGGGCTTCGGCCACGCCGTGGCGCTGGTAGGGGAAGGCCTCGAACTTGACGCGCACCGGGTCGCCGGGGCGCAGCAGGCCAATGTCCTGGGCCGCCGCCTCGGCCTCCACCACCAGCTCCTCGCCGGCCGGCACGATGGTGAGAAGCGTCTCCCCGGCCTGGGCCACGGCCCCGGCCGACCTGGCGGCCACGTCCAGCACCGTGCCCGACTCCGGGGCGCGCAGCACCACCAGATCGCGCAGCCGCTCGGCCTTTTTTTGGCGCTCCTCGGCCCCGGACAGCTCGCGCGAGGCGTCGGCCAGCTCCTTGGCCGCGCCGGCTTTCCAGTTCTCCACAAAATCGCGTTTTTCGGCCTCGGCCCGGGCCAGGGACTCGCGCAGTTCGCCGGCTTCGTTTTGCAGCCTGGCCAGTTGCCCCTCGGCTTCGATACGGCTGCTTTGGGCCTTCATGTACTCGACCTTGGAGCTGGCTCCTTGGCTGTAGATGTCGCCGTACATGCGCTCCAGATCCTTGGCCAGGGCGATCTGCTTTTTATGCTTGGCGGCTTCGGCGGCATTGGTGGTGAGTTTGGCCGACAATTCCCGCTGGCGCTGGGTGAGCGCGTCGACCTTGGCCGCGAATTCCCGACGTCGGGCATTGAGGACATCGCGCTCCAAGGCCAGCTCGGCCGGCGGCGCGGCCGAGGGCGGCGCGTCGGGCGGTTGGGCGCACAGGCCCGAGACCTCGCAGCGCAGCCGCCAGACCTTGGCGGAAAGCGCCGCCCGGTCCTTGTCGCGCTCGGCCAGCCCGGCCTCGGCAAAGGCCGGGTCCAGGGCAATCAGTGCGTCGCCGCGCGTGACCGACTTGCCGGCCGAGACATAGACCTCGCGCACGGTGGCGGTTTCCAGCGGCGCGACGGTGATATTTTTTCGAGCCGAGACGAGCTTGCCCGGGGCCACGACGATGCGGTCCACCTCGGCCAGGCAGGCAAAGGCCAGGGCGGCCAGACAGAAGGCCAGGAGCAGATAGAGGGTCAGCCGATAGCGCACGGGCGTGGGCGTGGCCACGATCTCCAGGGCGTCGGGCTGAAAAGCGGCGAATCGCGCGGGCGGCGGCCCGGGCGGAGCCGCTCCGGAAGCGGCTGGCGTCGCGTCTTTGTCTCGTTTTCTCGGAAACACCGCGCTCCTGCCTGCCGCCCGACGATTAACGCCCCTCGCCCGCCACATGACGCCCCCCATTTGGGGGTCCGGGGGGCTAAGCCCCCCGGCGGAGAGGTCCAGGAGAGGCAGCGCCTCTCCTGGCGGGGCGCGGGGCAGCGCCCCGTCTTCTTAGAATTTCACGCTGCGCACGGCGTCGAGGGTGCGGGCGTAGTCGTCCTCGGAGTGGGCGAAGGAGGTGAAGGCGCATTCGTAGGCCGAGGGGGCCAGGATGACGCCGGCTTCGCGCATCTGGTTATAGAAGCTGGCGTAGCGCGCGGCGTCGCCTTTTTTGGCCTCGTCGAAGTTGGTGACCGGGCCGTCGCAGAAAAAGAGCGTAAAAAGCGAAGCAATGCGGGTGAGCGTCACGGGCGCGCCCTTGTCGCGCAGGATGGCGGCCATTTCCTCGGCCAGGGCCTTGGTGCGCTCGGCCAGGGCGTCGTAGTCGGAAGCCTTGAGCTTGGTCAGCGTAGCCAGCCCGGCGGCCATGGCCAGCGGATTTCCGGACAGGGTGCCGGCCTGATAGACGTCGCCGCAGGGGGCGATGCGCTCCATGATGTGGCGCTTGCCGCCGTAGGCTCCCACGGGCAGGCCGCCGCCGATGATCTTGCCCAGGCAGGTGAGGTCCGGGTCGATGCCGAACACGCTCTGGGCGCCGCCGTAGGCCAGGCGGAAGCCGGTGATGACTTCGTCGAAAATGAGCAGCGCGCCGTGGGCGGCGGTCAGTTCGCGCAGGCCTTCGAGGAAGCCGGGCTTGGGCAGCACCAGCCCCATGTTGCCGGCCACGGGCTCGACGATGACGGCGGCGATGTCGGGCCGGGTCTCGAAGAGGGCCTTGACCGCATCCAGGTCGTTGTAGGGGGCGAGCAGGGTGTGGCGCACGGTGTCGGCGGGCACGCCCGGGGTGCCGGGGATGCAAAAGGTGGCCAGTCCCGAACCGGCGGCGGCCAGGAAGGCGTCGGAGTGGCCGTGGTAGCAGCCCTCGAACTTCACGATCATGGATTTGCCGGTGTAGCCCCGGGCCAGGCGCACGGCGCTCATGGTGGCTTCGGTGCCGGAGTTGACCATGCGCACCATGTCGATGCCGGGCACGGCGTCCACCACGGCCTCGGCCAGGGCGACTTCGCCCGGGCAGGGCGCGCCGTAGCTGACGCCAGCTTCCACGGCGGACCGGATGGCGGCGGTGACGTCGGGGTCTTTATGGCCAAGGAGCATGGGGCCCCAGGACATGACGTAGTCGAGCATCTCCCGGCCTTCGACGGTGGTCATCTTGGAGCCGGCGGCGGAAGCGATGAAAAGCGGATCGCAGCCCACGCTGCGGCAGGCGCGCACGGGGCTGTTGACGCCGCCGGGGATGAGCGTCTGGGCCTTGGCGAACAGGTCGGCGGACAGGGTCATGGGGCAGTCTCCGGGGTTGGCGATGTTTTTTCGAGGCGCTGGGCAAAGGTGAGGACGTAGCCGTTGGGGTCCTCGATGCTGCACTCGCGGGTTCCGTAAAAGGTGGCATGGGGCGCTTTCAAAAACGGAGCGTGTTCGCTTAAGCGCTCATACAGGGCGTCGAGGTCGTCGCATTCGAGATAAAGGATCAGCGAACCGCCGCGTTTGGCTTCGGCGAAGCGCGGCAGATCGGCGGCCATGGAGGAGCGGGTCTCGAACATGAGCCGGGCCTGGCCGCTTTCGATCATGGCGAAGACCAGCGGGCCGGGGGGCGGCCAATCGACGACGGTCTCCCGTCCGGCCTCGGTGACGCCGGCCAGGAAGGCAAAGCCCAGGACGTCGCGGTAAAAGGCGACGGTGCGGGCGACGTCGTCGACCATGAGCACGGGTGCGGCGCGGGTGATGGTCATGGGTTTTCCTTGGCCGCGCCGCTTAAAACGGCTTGCGGCGCGTCCCGGCAAGGTAGCCTTGCGCCGGCCTGGACGCAAGGGGGCAGACCGTCTTTGCCCATAAGCTAGAATCATTGGATTTTTTAGCGAGTTCACCGACTGCCACGGTATGAAAAAAAATCGGCCCCGACCGCGTCCAGACCGCTCCTGTCAAGCCTTATCATCCTGAAATATCGTGCTAAAAGACAAAAATTAAAATAAATTTCAGACAAGCCGAAACCGCCCGTTTCGGGTTGACATCCCGCCCGGGCTTCACTAGGTACCGCCCCTCACAACGGCCAAAGAATCACTCCGCATCATCCTCGCGGCTCGCTTCATCTCCGAGAGGATTCTTCACAGCGCCAACTTCCCCCTGATCCATGTCCGCCGCCGTCTGGATCATGCACCCGGGACGCCTGCCCGGTGTCTTTGCCCACACCGGAGCCAGCGCGAAACACTACATGGAGGACGTGCATCCATGAGAGTTTTTACAGTCGTTTTTGCTTTGCTTTTAAGCGTCGCAGCGGCGCAAGCCTCAACCCACAAAAACATTTCCATCAGCAACCTTTCCAACAAACAGCGCATCGCCGCCACGGTCACCGCCTACACCCCCGATCCTCGGGAAAACGGCGGTAAAGGCAAGAAATCCGGCACCGCCATCGGCACCCGCATCCGGCCCGGCATCGTGGCCGTGTCCCGGGATCTGCTCAAATCCGGCTGGAATTTCGGCGACAAGGTCCACATTGAGGGCCTGGGCGTTTTTACCATCGAAGACACCATGCACCAGCGCCACCGCCGCACCATCGACGTGGCTGTGCCGGACAGGAAGGAAGCGGAAAAGATCGGCAAGCGCCGGGCCATTGTGGTGACCCTGCTGGAAGGCCGGCCCGAGGCCGAGGCCTGAAGGGAACGGGGGCTGTAGCCGGCCCCGCCACAGACAGCGGATTTCCCGCCGCCGCGCGACGCTACAGCCGCTTGACCACCACCAGCGTCACATCGTCTTCCTGGCGGCGGGAGCCGCGAAATCCCACCAGATCATCCAGCACGGCGGCCACGATGCCGGCGGCGGACAGCCCCGAAGCGCCAGCCACCACCTCCCGGAACCGGGCCTTGCCGTACATGTCGCCGGCCTCGTTTCGCGCTTCCCAGATGCCGTCGGTGCCAAGAACCAGCACGACCCCGGGTGCGGTAAAGGGCATGGTGTATTCGGTGTAGGCGTAGTCCGGATCGATACCCAGCGGTATGCCCGTGCCCGGCCATTCCTCGAAAACGCCCCGGGCCGGATCGTAGCACAGGGCCGGGTCGTGGCCGGCCCGCACGTAGCGGGCGATGCCTTCCCCGGGCCGGATTTCCATGGCGAGAAGGGTCATGAACCGGCCGGAGTCGCCCACGTCGCGGCACAGGAGCCTGTTGGCCCGGCGTACCCGGCCGGCCGGCGTCTCGGAGTCTTCCGTCGCCAAGAGCAGCGCCCGGGCCGTGGCCATGAGCAGGGCCGAGGGCACGCCATGGCCGGTGACGTCGCCCACGGCCGTATCCAGGCAGACCGCGCCGCCGCGCGACACCACGCGATAGTCGAAGTAATCCCCGCCCGTTTCGTCGCAGGAAATCGAGGTTCCGGCCACGTCCAGGCCGTCCAGGACCGGCGGCGCGGCCGGCAGGAGGTTTTGTTGCACCTCCTGGGCCAGCTCCAGGGAGCGCTGGAGCCGCACATGGTCGGCCAGGACCGGCACGGTCTCGTTGAAGGCGTCGACAAGGGCCTGGCGCTCGTCACTCAATCGCTCGTCCAGGCGCACGGTAAAGTCGCCGACCCCCAGGCGCTTCCAGGCCTCGATCATGCGCACCATGGGCCGGACAAAGGCCTTGGTGCTGAAAAAGGCGGCCAGGGCCACGGCGAAAAGGGCGGCAGCCATGACCGCGCCGGACAGGCGCACGATCTGGTCCGTGGCCGCGAGAATCTCGCGGCGGCTCTGTTCGGCCATGGGATCGAGCATGGAGGTGGGCACCACGATGACCAGGGAAGCCCCGCGCATGAGCCGGGCGTAGGCCCAAAAGGACGGCACGCCGTTTAGGGGCAGCTCGGCCGTGCCCGAGGCGTCGCGCTCCATGGCGGCCAGCATGGCGTCGAAGCCGGCGGCGTCGGACGAGGTCAGCGGTTCGAAATTGACGGCGCTTTTCCAGTCTCGGGCCGTGGCGTCGTCGTCCCGGCGGGCCCAGACGTAAAGGACGCGCTTGCCGGTGGCCGGGTCGCGGACCGGGGCGGCCAGATAGGCGCGCATGGCCTGGGACCACTGGGAGGCGATCTCCTGTTCCTGGAGCACCCGCTCCAGAGGCACGTCCAGGCTGGCCACGCCGACAAATCGCCCGCCCGGCCCCACGACCGCCCGAGACAGCGTCAGCGTCAGGCGGCCGGTGGCCGGGTCCACGGCCGGATCGTTCCAGACCACCTCCTGGGCGGTCGGGCGCTTGGGGTCGAAAGCGGCCTTGGCCGCTTTGTACCAGGGCCGCTGGCGCGGATCGTAGTCGGGGGGCAGGCCTTCCCGGGCGGGAAAGGCGACGGAGATTCCGTCTTCCAGGGACACGGCTACAAAAAGGACGGTGTTGTCGAGTTCATGGCGCAGCAGTCCGGCCGTGGGGGCCAGGCCGGCCAGCCGGGACAGGGCGACGGTGTCCGGGCGTACGCCCATGGGGACATGGACGCCCACGGACGGCGTCTCGTGCCCGCCCTGGTCCTGACGGGGCAACGGCGGGGCGAAAAGCAGCCGTTCGGTCTCGGCGACGGTCATGGACAGGCTGAAGTCCAGGGCGCTTTTGGAGCGGCGGATGACCAGGGAAAAGTCTTCGGCGGTCTGGCGCAGCTCGTTTTTGACCACCTCGCTGATGACGGCGTTGCCCTCGGCGGCGATGGACTGACCCAGGCGTTCCACGTGCCGCCGGTTGACGTGGGTGAGCACCAGCATGGGGACCAGGGCAAACCCGAGCAGAATCAAGAAGAATTTCCAGCGAAGACGCATACGATCCCCCGTTAGGCCACCCTACGAAACCGGCGGCCACGCCGCAAGGGCTAGTCGCCACGAGCGCCCCCCCGGCAACATGATCCAAGGCCCTGCGCACTGCCGCCTTGTCCTGCCTCCTCTTATGCACGCCCGACCATGTCACCGGAAGCAGCCCCAACCCCCTAACCCTTTCTCCAGGAGGGGGGTCTGGGGGCCTCAGGCCCCCAGCCGCCGGAGGCCTCCTCCATTTCCTCCATGGTTGCCAGGGGCGGGCGCGGCGGCTACCTTGGGGGCATGTTGCGCCTCCCTCGACGCGCCGGCCCGATGGCCCTTCGGCTCCTGGCCGCCCTGGTCGCGGCGTTTTTTCTGGCCGGCTGCGCGTCCAAGGCTCCGGTGCCCGGCCCCAGCAGCCGCGAACCGGCCACGCTGCGACCGTATACCATTAAAGGCGTCACCTATGTGCCGTTGCGTTCGGCCAAGGGCTACCGCGAGGAAGGCATTGCCTCGTGGTACGGCCCGGGGTTTCACGGCAAGCGCACGTCCAATGGCGAGGTCTACGACCAATACCAGCTCACCTGTGCCCACAAGCTGTTGCCCATGCAGACCAAGGTGCGGGTGACCAACCTGGAGAACGGCCGGTCCATGACGCTTCGGGTCAACGACCGGGGGCCGTTCGTGGCTGGGCGCATCATTGATTTGTCCCAGGCCGGGGCGCGGGAACTCGGGGTCCACGCCCGAGGCACGGCCAGGGTGCGGGTGGAGGTGGAGGGCGATGCGCCGGGAGCCGGACCCGGCGGCGAGCTGCCGGGACCGTTTTACGTGCAGGTGGGGGCTTTTGCCCTGCGCGGCAACGCGGAACGTCTTTTTGCCCGGCTACAGGCGGCCGGGTATGCCGGATCGCGCATCCAGACCAGGGAGATCGACGGGGCGCTGCTGCATCTGGTCCACGCCGGGACTTTCCCGACGTCGGCGGTGGCGGACGAGGCGCGATTCCGCTTGGGCGAGCGGTTTACCGGGGCTTTTATCATCGCGCAGTAACGCCTTTGGCCCGGCGGCGAGGGGGGCTGTCGGAAGCGCCCGAGCGTGAGCGCGGCCGGGAGAGGCGTCGCCCGGTAACGGCCCGGCGGACCCTGCCGGGCACGAAGGGGCGTCGCGGTCCGCCACGCCTCAAAACTTCCAGAAAAGTGGCAGGCCAGTCCACGCGCGGGGGAGAGGCGCAACGTCGTCTGTCCGGCGTGCATGGCCCATGCCGGGCGCGCGGCGGGAAGTGCGCTGGTCGCCCTGGAGAAAAAGCGCTGGGTCAAGGCCGGGCGGGTGGGGCAGGTCCGTTGCCGGACCATGGGCACGACGGCCGTGGCGACCGCCAGGCCGGCCACGGGGCTTGGGTCTCCGGCCGGGCGGCCGCCGCCCGGGTCGACTCCCGAAATTTCAGGGCTGCCTGGAGCGGCCGCCAGCCCGACCCCGGGCGGGCTACAGCACTTCGTCGGGGTTGAGTTCGGCCCGGAACTTGCGGGACAGGCGGAACACCACCACCTTGCGCGGCGGCAGCATGATGGAGGCGTTGGTTTGGGGATTGCGCCCCTTGCGGGCTTTTTTGTCGTAGGACTCGAACTTGCCGAAACCGCTGACGAGCAGGGAGTTGTCCCGCTTGATGGACTGTTTCATGAGTTCGAGGAGATGGTCCACCAGGACCTTGACCTCGGCCCGGTTGCGCTCGGTCTTTTCGTAGATGTAGTCAACGATGTCGGCCTTGGTGAGGGTTTTCCCGTTCATGACGTTCTCCGGCGCGTTGCGTTTGGTGAGCAGGACGGGCGGGCAGGCCCGGCCGGCGGATTGCACAAGTTGAGAAACCGGGCGCTACTTGGCCAGGGCGGCGCGCACCGCTTCGGCCACGGCGGCCACGGCGGCGGCGGCGGGGTAGGGCGTGCCCGGCCACAAGGCCAGGCCGTCGCCTTCCCGGCGCGGAATCAGATGATAGTGGGCGTGAAACACCATCTGGCCGGCGCTTTGGGCGTTGTTTTGCTGGACATTGAGGCCGGTTGCGCCCATGGCCGCCATGACGGCCCGGCCCACCCGCTGCTGGGCGGCCAGCAAAGCCGCGCCCAGTTCAACCGGCAGCGCGAACAGGTCGGGGTGATGGGCCTTGGGGATGACCAGGGCATGGCCCGGGGCCACCGGGGCGATGTCCAGAAAGGCTAGCGTCAGCTCGTCTTCGTAGAGCTTGGCGCAGGGGATCTCTCCCTTGACGATTTTGCAAAAAATACAGTCGGCGGCATCCATGAATTGTCCCCTCTCTCCCCAGGCGAAACAGCCCGGCCACGGGCCGGCCCAACGCCTTGGTTCAAGCTATAAAAAAGGAAAGGCATTTTTTCAAGTGGCTTAGGAGAAAAATAATGGCCTCCACGCATATCGTTCGCCATCTTCGCCAAAATGTCATTTCCGGGGGCAGCCCCCGGGGGCGTTTTTTCCGGCATCCCGAGCCGCCAAGGGAGCGCACGCGGGTGTGGCCGGTCTACATCAGTTTTCAAGGATGTCCGGGACGTTGCGTGTTCTGTGCCCAGTCCGTGCAGGCCGGCGCGCCGCCAGTTTCCCTGGGTGAAACCCTGGCCGCCATGGAGGGGGGGCTTGCCCAAGCCGCCCGGGACGGACGCGGTCCCTATGAGCTGGCTTTTTACGGCGGCGTCTTCACGGCCCTGCCCGAACCCTGGCCCAGGCGCTTTCTGGAAGCGGCCTTGCGGTTTCGCCGGGCCGGACTCATTGGGCGCATCCGCTGCTCCACCCGGCCCGACGCCTGCCCGCCCGGGCTTTTGGCCGAACTGGCCGGCCTGGGGCTCGATCTGGTCGAGATCGGGGCCCAGACCTTTGACGACGCCGTGCTTATCGCCTCGGGCCGGGGCCATGACGCCCAGGCCACGCGCCGGGCCGCCCGGGCCGTGCGGGCGGCCGGCCTGGATTTGGGCCTGCAGCTCCTGCCCGGCCTGCCCAGGCACGATCCGGCGGCCCTGGCCCGGGATGTGGCCGAGACCTGCGCCCTGGCTCCGTCCCTGGTCCGCATCCATCCCTGTCTGGTGGTGGAAGGCACCGCGCTGGCCGACCTGTACCGGGCCGGGCGGCATGTTCCCTGGCCCCTGGAAGCGACCATCGACGCCCTGGCCGAGGCGCTGGTTCCCTTGTGGCGGGCCGGGGTGGCCGTGGCCCGCCTGGGGCTGGCCCCGCAGCCGGAACTGGAAGCGGCGATCATCGCCGGGCCACGCCATCCGGCCCTAGGGGACCGCGCCCGGGCCAGGGCGCTTTTGGCCCTGGTACGGGAGGAAGCGGCCGCCCTGGGCGGCGCGCCAGCCGGCCTTTTCGCGCCGCGCCGCTTCGCTGGCCAGCTTTTGGGTCACGCCGGCGAACTGGCCCCGGCCTACGCCGCCCTGGGGCTGCCCCGGGAGCTGTTGCGCTTTACCCGGGACGAGGTTTTTTTCCTTGCCGCGAAAGCTGTTTGACTTGGCCGCGCCCTCGTGCCAAACCGGACAAGGGACACGCCCCCCGACAACCTTCAAACCGTCTGGTGAACAACCATGAAGCGATTTTTTGCGCCCCTGGCCTGCCTCGTCTGTCTGGCCCTGGCCGCGCCGGCCGCGGCGGAAACGCCCAACATGCGCCAAAGCATCAACTACTTCATGAACTACTTCAACGAGGCGGTGGTCCAGGCCATCCAGATCAAGGAGCAGGAAGACCGGGACGGGCTGACCGAAAAACGCCCGTACACCGACGAGTTCGTCTTCTACCAGGATCTCAAGGCCCGCATCGAAAAATCGCTGGGCCTGGCGCTCAATCTCTGCGACCTCTACTACATCTACAATAAGACGACCTACTGTTTCACCAAGGACGAAAAGAACTACCTCTTCGACCGGTTGGACAATATCATGGACGCCTTGCAGAAGATCAAGGACACGCCCTACGTCGGCGGGGATGTCGCGCTGGAGAACAAATCCGGCGCGGCCGCCCGGCAACTGGCCGCCTTCAACGAGCGGGTGGACAAGCTGCGGGCCTTCGTCAAGTCCTCCCTGGTCGTGTTTCAACGCTAATATTGCGCCCGCCGCCGACTCCCCGCGCCGTGCGCGCCGCCCGGGCCTTGACCATGGTCCCCGGGGACGCGCCTCTGGATGACGCCGCCCTGATCCTGGCCGGCCGGCGCATCCTGGACGTCGGCCCGGCCCGCCGGGTGCTGGCCGGGTTTCACGGCCCCGTGGACGATCTCGGCGACGTCGTCCTCGTGCCGGGACTCGTCAACGCCCACGCCCATCTGGAACTTTCCCATCTGCGCGGCCAGGCTCCGCCGCCGGCCGGCTTTTGCGCCTGGGCGGGCTGGCTTTTCGCCGCCGCCCGGGACACCGCGCCGCCGGACGTGCTGGCCGCCGCCGTGGCCGAGGTGGCCGGGACGGGCACGGCCGCCGTCATCGACGTGGCCGGCCGGGCCGGGGCGGCCGTGGCCCGGGCGTTGCGGGCGGCCGGCCTGTCCGGGCTGGTGTGCCGCGAGATCCTGGGCCGCCGGGCCGGCGTCTCCCTGGACCTGCCGCCCCAGCTGGCTGACGCGGCCGGCGACGGCGTGGCGGCCACGGTCTGCGGCCATGCCCTGTATTCCACGGCCCCGGAGCTGCTGCGCCGGGCGCGGGCCGTCTGCCGTGAGCACGGCACGCCTTTTAGCCTGCATCTGGCTGAACATGCCGGCGAAATGGAACTGTTCACCACCGGCCGGGGCGAGTTCGCGGCCATGCTGGCCGGCCGGCTGCTGCCCAAGGGCTGGCAGCCGCCTGGCCGGTCGCCCGTGGCCGAAGCGGCCGCCCAGGGGCTGCTCGGGCCGGACACTCTGGCCGTCCATGTGGTCAGCCTTGCCCCGGGCGATCTGGACATCCTGGCCCGGTCCGAGGTCACGGCCTGCCTGTGCCCGCGCAGCAACGTCCGCATCGGCGTCGGCGTCGCCGACGCGCCGGCCCTGGCGGCGGCCGGCGTGCGGCTCGCCCTGGGCACGGACAGCCTGGCCTCCAACGACGACCTCAACCTCTGGAACGAGGCCCGGGCGCTTTTCACCGCCCACCCGGAACTCCCGGGCCGGGCCGTGCTTGAGGCCCTGACCGTGAATCCGGCCCGGCTGCTTGGCCGCGACGACCTCGGCCGGTTGGCTCCGGGGAGCGTCGGCGGCTGGGCCGTGCTGCCGGCCGATCTGGCCCAACGCCTGGCCTGATTTCGTCTTCAACATGCTTTTGCGCCTTCGTGCTTGAAGGCCCAGGCCCGGCGAGGTATAGACCGGAAGCCTGAGTTTTTCCTTGTTGCCTTTGCAACAGGCGGCGTTTTTTTCCAAGCCCAGGCTTTGCCCCGCCAGGACAACGCCTGAACCAGAAACATTTCAGCCGTACGCCAGACGCGCCTTAACCACCATGTCCCCCAATACAGACGACAATTACGCCGTAGCCAGACACCCCATCTATCGCATCGACGGCGACGTGTTCGGCTACGAGCTGCTCTATCGCACCGTTGGCGGCCCCAACGCGGCTTCCTTTCCTTCCGATGCCGAGGCGACCCTGTCGGTGCTGGCCAACGGCATTCACGCCATTTCCCAGGACATCGACCCGAAAAAGAAGATCTTTATCAACTTTTCCAAGGAAATCCTGGAATCCGGCCACCATAAATTCCTGGACCCGGGACGCTTCGTCATCGAAATCCTGGAGCATGTGACCTGCGACGCGGCCTTTGTGGAGCTGGTGCGCGGCATCCAGGAAGCCGGCTTCGTGCTGGCCCTGGACGATTACGTGGGCGATCCGTCCTTTGATCCGATCCTACCCTACGTGACCTACATCAAGGTGGATTTCCTGGCCCTGGCCGGCGATTCGGCCAAGCTTGGGGCCGTGGTGGACCGCTGTCTGGCCCTGGGCAAGACCGTGCTGGCCGAAAAAGTGGAAACCGAGGCCGACGTGGCTTGGTGCCGCGACCGGGGCGTGCCTCTGGCCCAGGGGTATTTCTACAGCCGGCCCAAGATCGTCACGGCCAAGATCCTCGAACCCAACCAGGCGGTGAAGCTCAATCTCCTGGCTGAGGTGAGCCAGCCCGAACTGGACGTGCGCCGGGTGCGCGAGATCATCGGCTCGGACGTGTCGCTGACCTACAAGCTTTTGCGCTATGTCAACACGGCCAGCTTCTACCGGGGCCAGCCCATCGAGTCCGTGGATTTCGCGGTCACGCGCCTGGGCCGCAACGCCCTGTCCAGCTGGGTGGCCGTCAACATGCTGGCCACGATTGGGGACTCCGCCCGCGACCGGGAGCTGGCCTTTGCCTCGGCCGTGCGCGGCCGGTTTTTGGCTCTGGCCGACGGCCGCCGCCTCCCTGGGCGCGCGACCTGCCACGACGGCCAAAGCATTTGCCTGACGGGGCTGTTGTCGCTGCTCGACGCCATGCTCGGGATGCCCATGGTCCAGGCCCTGGCCGGCATCTCCATTGACGAGCGCACGCGGGTCGCCTTGCTTGGCGGGGAAAGTTCCTGCACGCCCTGTCTGGCCCTGGCCGGCTGCTACGACGCCGGCGGCGAGTCGGCCAGGGCGGCGCTTCGCGCCTACGGCCTGGCCCCGGACGACGCCTCGGCCGCCTATTTCGAGGCCCTGGCCTGGGCGGCGGACATGTTTCGGCCGTAGGGAACGTTTATCAGATGACGTAGTCGGCGGTTTTGGCCGCTTGGCGTATGCGCCGGTCCTCGGCCACGAGGTCGGCCAGGCTGCGGGTGTCGTAGACCCGTTCCAGGGCGTCCCGGGCCTCGTCCCAGAGTCCCCGAAAAACGCAACCGCCTTGCAGGGGGCAGTCGTGGCCCGGCCGCTCCCGGTGGCAGTCCACCGGGCTGATGGGGCCGTCCATGAAGCGGATCACCGCGCCGACGGTCACTTCCGAGGCCGGCCGGGCCAGGTAGAAGCCGCCTTCCTTGCCGCGTTGGGAGGCCACGAAGCCGCCCTGGCGCAGCTGGTTGAGGATCACTTCCAGGAAGCGTTTGGGGATGGCCTGGCGGTCGGCGATCTCGCCGGCCGGGGCTGCCCCGGTTCCCTCGCGTAGGGCCAGTTCGAGCAGGGCGCGCAGGGCGTATTGGCATTTCTGGGTCACGGCCACGTCCGTCTCCTCGCCGCCCAGAGGGCGCAGTTCACATTACCCAAGCGCCCCCGTCCCCCCCATGTGGGGTTTCCAAAGGGGCTCAGCCCCTTTGGCCGCCGGAGGCATTTTTTCTTACTCTTCCACCACTGCCACCACATCGCCGGCCGTGACGTCGCCGCCGACGAGCACCTTGGCGAACACGCCTTCCCGGGGCATGACGCAGGTTCCGGCTGCTTTCTTGATGGCGCAGCCGGCGTCGTGGCAGGCCTTGCCGATGGCTGTGACTTCGAGCACTACGTCCGCGCCGACCCGGATGCGCCGGCCCACGGCGATGTCGAGGGTTTCAAGCCCGTCCACATTGAGATTTTCGGCGAAATCCCCGGGCGCCAGCCAGTCGAGCTTCTGGCGCATCCGGTTCAGGGCGTCCAGGGAGAGCAGGCTCACCTGCCGGGGCGAGCCGGCATGGGCGTCGCCCTCGATGCCGTGGTCAACGACCAGGGAGACGCGCTCCACGGCGCTCTTGCGTTCCCCTTTCTTGCGGCTCACACATACGCTATGAATGACGGCCATAGGTTCGTACTCCACAATGCGCCCCGTCCCCACGGGGGGGCGATAATCGATTAAACCGATCGATTCGATGATACCACTTGCCAAAGGAACCGGGCACGCGTCAAGTCGCGCCCGCAAACCCGGGTCAAGGCCCGGCCATGCCCGGAGGCGGCCATGCCGACCAGCTCCCAAACGGAACAGCCGAGCGCGCTGCTCCTCATCGACATCCAAAACGACTATTTCCAGGGCGGGGCCATGGCCCTGGCCGAACCCGAGGCCGCCGGCCGCAACGCCGCCGCCCTGCTGGCCCGGTTCCGGGCCGCCGGAGGGCCGGTGTTCCACATCCGCCACGAGGCCGCCCGCCCCGGGGCCACGTTTTTCCTGCCCGGCACGCCCGGGGCCGACATCCACGCCTGCGTGGCCGCGCTGCCCGGCGAGGCCGTCATCCTCAAGCACTGGCCCAACAGCTTCCGCGACACCGGCCTGGGCGCGGCCCTTGACGCCTGCGGCGCCAAGCGCCTGGTGGTGGCCGGCATGATGACCCACATGTGCGTGGACGCCACGGTCCGGGCGGCCTTTGATTTGGGCTACGCCGTGACCGTGGCCGCCGACGCCTGCGCCACCCGCGAGCTGGCTTACGGCGGCCGGACCGTGGCCCCGGCCGATGTCCAGGCCGCCTTCCTGGCCGCCCTGGGCGCGGTTTACGCCGAGGTCGTGGCTACGGCGGCGGTTGCCGTCTCGTGACGCGTCCACGAAAAGCGCCAATGGCGTTTCGGGGACAAGCGCCTAAAATCCTTTTTCTAGGGGCGCGCCAGGAGGCCATGCAAAAAGCGGAGCAATTGGGTAGGAAATAACGCCGCACGTCGCTGCGAAAGCCGGGCGGCGGCCGCAAATCCAGGCCGGGCCGGGTTTAACGGGCGGGGTGGGAGATGCCGTGCCCCGGGGCGCTGTCCGCTCGCAACGGCGACGAAGCGCCTAGACCGGCGCTTTTTGACCCAAAGCCGCCGCCGGCCGGGGCGTTTCGATGCGCCGGCCAGGGAACCACGCGTCGTCCCGGCGGCCAATGGCCCGCCGGAAGCGGTAATGTCGGAAAGTCGTGGAGGATCAAATACCGCGCGCCACGGCCGGAGCCAAACGAAACCGAGTCGGCGGGCAGGCGGCGGAGCGGAAGCGGCGCAAACGGCGCGCGGCCCAAAGACCGTCCCGTCAGCCCATTTTCTTGAAACCCAGCAGCACGCGGTACGGTCCGGGCACGCCCGGCGGGGCCAGGGCGACCCGGTCGCCTGCGGCAACCGTGGCCGCCTCGGGACTCGTCGCCTTGCCGTTGACGAAGATCACCTCGACCCGCTCCCGCCCGACGTCGAGCAGGGCCAGCAGTTCAGGCCCGGTCATCGTGCCCGAAACGGCCACTTCGTGGGGCGTGTTCCAGCCCCGTTCCCGAAACAGCTCGGACAGTTCCATGAAACCACGCAATTCAATGGACTTCGCCATGGACAATCCCTCCAACGGCAGGTTTGGTCGTAGGCAATTCTGGCGAGGATAACAAAAATCCCCTTGTCCTGGCGAGGCCTTGGCTCGACGCGGCAAGGGGATGTCCAGGTCCCGGGAGGGACGGCAGGGGCCGTTCCTCCCGGGCGGAGCAGCGAAGCCTTGGGGCGACGCCCTAGAAGTTGAAGACCTCGTCGATCTCTTCGTCGGTGAAGTCCCAGGTCACGTTGTGCGGGGCGCAGGGCTCTTCAAAGAACTCCGGCAGCCGGTCGTGGGCCTTGGTGAAGCCGGCGCGCTCGTTGAAGCCGCGCTCGGCCTTGAGGATGGTCTTGCCCAGGGCCACCACGTCGTCGCCGGTAAGCGACAGGTTGTAGCGGGCGTTGATCATCTCCACCAGGGCGTTGAAGCCGTCGGCGATGTCCAGGATGGCAAAGGCGATGAACAGACACATGCCGGTGCTGTCCACGGCGGCGGTGGCGATCTGCAGATTGCGCGACAGCTCGACCTGGCCTTCCTTGCCCAGCGGATCGACGAAGCCGCCGACCTTGAGGATATTGGTGGCCACGGCGTAGCCGGCGGTGTGGTCCGCGCCCATGGGCGTGGTGGCGTAGGTCAGGCCGACGCCCTTGACGGCGCGCGGGTCGTAGGCCGGGATGGCCTGGTTTTTCACCGTGGGCACGCGGCTTAAGCCATACATCTGGCCAAGGGCGCCGGCGCCGCTGCCCAGGATGCGGCCAAGGGGGGTGCCTTTGCGGATTTCCAGGATGAGGTTCAGCATGGCCTTGGCGTCGCCCCAGGGGATGATGCCGGCTTCCATGGCCACGCCCACGGTGACGGCGGTCTCGATGGAGTCCACGCCCACGTCGTCGAACTCGCGGTCGGCGTAAGCGATGGCGTCGAGGTCGTCCACGCAGGCGTTGGCGCCAAGAGCCCAGATGGTCTCATACTCGAAACCGCTGGTCAGGTACTTCTCGTCCTTGTCGTTGTAGTGCTGGGAGCAGCGGATGATGCAGCCGGCATGGCAGCCGTGGGTGGTCTTGCCCTTGCGGGACTCGATGACGGCGGCCATGGTTTCGCCGCCGACGTTGTTGGCCCACTCGTTGCGGCCGGTGCGGAAGTTCTTGGTGGGCAGGCCGCCGGCCTCGTTAAGGATGTTGATGAGGATGTTGGTGCCGTACTTGGGCAGGGCCTGGCCGGTGACCGGGTGGGTGGTCAGGGCGTTGGTGAAGCGCTTGGACGCGTCCTTGAAGGCTTCGGGATTGGCGATGGTCACGCCGGGCGCGCCGGTGTCGTCGATGACCACGGCTTTGATCTTTTTCGCGCCCATGACCGCGCCCAGGCCGCCGCGGCCGGCGCTGCGGATGTTGCTCTGGGGATCGGCAAAGGAAATGTTGGCGGCGGTCAGGCGCATTTCGCCGGCCGGTCCGATGATGGCCACGCCGACCTTGGGGCCGTACTTGGCTTGCAGGACCTTGATGGCTTCGTAGTTGCCCATGCCGATGATTTCGGCCGGGGCTTCCTCAATGGTCGCGCCGTCCATGGTGACCTTGACGACGTAGAAGCCGTCGCCCTCGGGCAGGCCTTCGAAAACCAGGGCCTTGATGTCCATCTTGGACATGCGCTGGGCGAAGGTGCCGCCGGTGTTGCTTTCCTTGATGCCGCCGGTGAGAGGGCTTTTGGCCCCGCAGGACAGGCGGCCGGAGTTGGCGGCGCTGGTGCCGGTCAAATACCCGGGGGCGAAGATCAGCTTGTTGTTCTTGCCAAGGGGATGGCAGGTCGGCTTCACTTCATCAGCCACGAAAATGGAGGTCAGCCCGCGGCCGGCCAGGCCGGCGTACTTTTCGGGGCATTCCTCGATCTTCACCGCTTTCGCGCCCATGTCGATACGAATGAACTTTGGCATTATACCCTCCAACCATGGTGTTTTCTTGGCCAACCGGCCTTACATGCCACACGGCAACAAAACGCTTCGTGTCGCCCCATCGCCCGCCGCCGACCCCCACGGGAGAGTCTTGGCGGCATACGTCCTTGACCGAAACGCAGGGACTGGACGGACACGTTTGTGTTAAAACTAGCAAGTATCACTCCATGCCGATAATATCAATTGAATACAAGGTGTTGGTGTTATTCTATTGGAAATGCGGTGTGTGCGCTGCGTCCCATCGTGACCGTCCCGGCGATCCCGGAAAGAACCAACTGGTTCTGAAAACTATGTTATTTTAAATATTATAGCGTGTTGCGAAGGCGCCCCAAAAACGAAACACTCTTTGAGCCACTTGGGTCAAAATGCTCCATCGTCCAAGGCGCGAGACAAAATTCGCCCGCAATGCCGTAGCTTCCCCCTCGGCTTGACCTTTTGCCGGGCGGCGGGCTACTTTCGAAAACGATATCCTGAAAGCGCCAGGGCTTCCCCAGGCGCGGCCGGCCGGCATGCGGCCCGGGGCCGCGCGGCGGACCGGCGGTTTCGGCCCGCGTCGCGCGCGGCCGCCCCCGGGCGCGCGCCAAGGAGCCTCATGCGGATCAGCAAGTTCGCCATTCCCGAAATCATCTTCGGCCGGGGCAGCATCGTCCATCTGGCTTCCTGCGCCAAACGCGTGGGCGCGCGCCGCGTGCTCTTCGTCAGCGACAGCGGCCTGGCCAAGGCCGGCTGGGTTGACCGCATCCAGGAAATCCTGCGCGACAACGGCCTGGAGTGGGTCTACTTCGACGCCGTCAACTCCAACCCCCGCGACCACCAGATTCACGAAGGGGCCGACATCTACGTGCGCGAGCGGGCCGACGTCATCATCGCCGTGGGCGGCGGCAGCCCCATGGACGCGGCCAAGGGCATTGGCACCATCGTCGGTAACGGCGGCAGCATCAGCGACTACGAAGGGGCCAACCGCATCATGCGGCCCCTGCCGCCCATGATCTTCCTGCCCACCACCGCCGGCTCAAGCTCGGACATCTCCCAGTTTTGCATCATCACCGACGTGGCCCGACAGGTGAAGATGTCCATCATCAGCCGGTCGCTGGTGCCTAACGTCTCCATCATCGATCCGCTGGTCCTCTTGACCAAGAGCGAGGAACTCATCATTTCCTCGGCCGTGGACGCCTTTGCCCATGCCGTGGAATCCTATCTGTCGCTGTTGTCCTCGCCTTTCACCGAGCACCAGGCCTTAAAAGCCATCCGGCTCATCGCCCACAACATCCGCCCGGCTCTGGAGAACCGCTCCATCGAGGCCCTGGAAAACTTGAGCATCGCCTCCACCTGCGCCGGCATGTCCTTTTCCAACGCCGGCCTGGGCATCGGCCACTCCCTAGCCCACAGCCTGGGCGGCATGTTCGACGTGCTCCACGGCCTGGTCCATCCGATCCTGTTGCCGCCGGTCATGCGATTCAATCTGGCCGTGAGCGTGGACAAGCTCGCCAACATCGGCCGCATCCTGTGCGGGCCCCGCATGTGTTCCAACGAGTATCTGGCCCAGGCCGGCATCGCCTGGCTGGAACACTTTTTCGCCGATCTGCGCGTGCCCGTGCGGCTGCGCGACATCCTGCCCGACAGCAGCTGCCTGGAAACCATCGCCAAAGCCGCGGTCAACGACGCCTGCACCCTGACCAACCCCCGGCCGGCTAGCTGGGAATCGCTGCTTGGCGTGTGTCAGGAGGCCTGGTGATGCCCGGGAAGGGGCCTTCCCTGGAAGACCTCATCGGCATCGAGCACAGCAAGCTGGGGTTTTTCCAGGAGCTGCGCCAGACCATCGAGGCGCTCAAGGACGCCAATACCCAATCGGCCCAGCGCCGCCGGGAGATCGCCGCCATCCTCGACGGCATCACCGACATCATGATGGTGCTCACAAGCGATCTGCGCATCCTCTCGGTCAACCACGTCTTTCGCCAGACCTTTCCCGACGTGCCCCGGCCCGAGGGCATGTTTTGCCACCAGATCTTTCGCGGCGAGGACGTGCCCTGCCCGGGCTGCCCGGCCAGCGCCTCGTTTGCCGCCGGCGACATCTGCCGTGAGACGGCCATTTTCAAGATCGGCGGCAAGAACGTGCAATTCGAGATGGTGGCCTCGCCTATAAACCGCCCCGACGCCCCGGACCGGCACATCCTGGTCTTTAAGCGCGACGTCAGCCGGGAAAAGGAATACCAGGCCAAGTTCTACCAGGCCGAAAAGATGGCCACCATCGGCATGTTGGCCACGGGCGTGGCCCATGAGGTCAACAATCCGCTGACCGCCATTTTCGGCTTTGCCGAGGGGCTGCGTCGTCGCCTGCCGGCGCTCAAGGAAAAGGTCGATCCCCGGGTCATGGAGGATGTGGAGGACTATGTCGCCACCATCCTGCGCGAGTGCCGGCGTTGTCAGGACATCGTCACCACGCTGCTGACGTTTAGTCGCCAAAAGACCGTCAGTTTCTCGGCCGTGAGCCTAAACGCCGTGGTCAACGACACGCTCAAGCTCCTGCGCAGCCACCTCAAGCAGCGCAACCAGGCCAAAATCACCGTGCGGGTGGACCTCAGCGAAAACCTGCCCATGGTCCACGGCGACGAACACCAGATCAAGCAGGTCATGCTCAATCTGCTCGTCAACGCCATGGACGCCATCACCGGACCGGGCCGCATCATCATCACCACCTATCAGTCGTCCAAGGGGGCGGTGTGCCTGTCCGTGGAGGATTCCGGCTGCGGCGTGCCGCCGGAGAACGTGGACAAGCTCTTCGAACCCTTTTTCACCACCAAGCGCTCCGGCAAGGGCATCGGCATCGGGCTTTCCACCTGCATGTCCATCGTGAAAAAACACCAGGGCGACATCACCCTGAAGAGCACCCCCGGCCAGGGGGCGACCTTCACCGTGAGCCTGCCCGTCAACCCGGAAAAGACCACGTGACCAGCCCTTATTCCGTACTCGTGGTGGACGACGAACCGTCCATCGGCAAGCTGCTCAAAAAAGAGTTGTCCACGCCCTCGCGTCTGGTGTCCACGGCCGAGACCGCCCACCAGGCCCGGGAGGCGCTGCGCCGCAACACCTATGAAGTGGCCGTGCTCGACCTGCGCCTGCCCGACGCCGACGGCCTCGACGTGCTCGTGGAGTTGCGCCAGCACTCCCCGGACATCGAGGTCATCATCATCACCGGCCACGGCAACATCGACAGCGCCGTGGAGGCCATGAAGCTCGGGGCCTACGACTACATCACCAAACCGTTTAATCTCGAAGAACTCGAACTGGTGGTGGAGCGGGCCTACCAGCGGGCCTGCCTGCGTTTTGAAAACCGCCAGCTGCGCCACGCCCAGAAACAGGCCCAGCCCCAGCAGATCGTCGGCAACTCGGCCCCGGTCAAGCAGATACGGTTTTTGATCGACAAAGTGGCCCCCACCGACGTGCCCGTGCTCATTACCGGCGAATCCGGGGCCGGCAAGGAAGTGGCGGCCACGGCCATCCAGGCCCGCAGCAAACGGGCCGAAAAGCCCTATGTCATCAAGAACTGCGCCACCCTGCAAAAGGAACTGGCCCGTTCGGAACTCTTCGGTTACGTCAAGGGATCGTTCACCGGGGCCACCGAGAACCGCGAGGGGCTTATGACCTTCGCCAACAAGGGCACGCTGTTTCTCGACGAGATCGGTGAGCTGCCCCTGGAGGTCCAGGCCTCGCTGCTGCGCACACTCGAGAACAAGACCTACCGCCGTGTGGGCGACAAGGACGAGCGCACGGCCGACATCCGCCTCATCTTCGCCACCAACCGCAACCTGGCCAAGGAAGTGGAGGCCGGGCGGTTCCACGAGGCGCTGTATCACCGCATCAACGTCTTTAACATCGAGCTGCCGCCCCTTCGCGAACGCAAGGAAGACATCCCGCTTTTGGTGGAATATTTCCTCGGCCGCATCGAAGGCGGCGGGGCGTATCGCGTCTCGGACAAGGCCATGGGGTGTCTGATCAACTACCACTGGCCGGGCAACATCCGCGAGCTGCGAAACGTCATCGAGCGCGGGGTGATCCTGTCCGAAGCCGGGGTCATCACCGAAAACGCCCTGCCCCGGGAGTTGTCGGTCAAGGCCGAGGGCGAAAGCGATTTTCTGTCCCTTGACGCCGTCGAACGGGAGCATATCGCCAAGGTGCTGGCCTGCTTCGGCAACAATCGGACCCTGGCCGCCACGGCGTTGGGCATTTCTCGAAAGACGCTCTATCGCAAGATCCGCGAATATAATATCATGTAGGCGAGCGAACCCCTGTAAAGGCATCTGGCCGAGGCAACCGTCGCCGCCGCTTGCGCAAGCGGCCAACCTCTCTCCAAGCCGTACCCGAGAGTTGCCGCCATGATCTCGAGCATTGACGTCGTCACGCTGGCCATCTGCCTGGGGATTGTCAATCTCCTGCAGTTCGTCGCTTTTTTTATCCAATACCGCATCGACCCGGCCCGGCCGGGGCCGGGGTGCTGGACCGTGGCCAGCGCCCTGGGCTGCGTCGGGTTTGTCGTCAATTTTCTGCGCGACTTCCCCAGCATCCAAACCGCGTCCATCGTCGCCTACAATCTGTCCCTTATCGGCGGGCAACTCCTTGTCTACGTCGGCATCCTGCGCTTCCTTGGGCGCAGGGAGCGACGCGGCCCCCTGCTGACCCTGGCCGCCCTGGCCGCCGCCGCTGCCCTGACCTTCACCACCGTCCACGACGACATAGTCGCCCGCCGCGTCTGCGGCTCGGTCCTCTACGCCTTGCTCTGCTTCGCCTCCAGCCGGGCTCTGCTGCGGTACAACACCCCGGACATCGCCGTCGGCGCGCGCACCGTGGCCGCCCTTTTTACGGCAAACGGCCTGGCCCTGGCCGCCGTCCCCGCCCTGCCCCCCCTGGGACTTCCGCAGCTTTCGCCCCCTCTGCCCATGACCCTGACCTTTCTCGTTCTCCTGGTGGCCGGCCCCCTCGGCAGCATCGGGCTCATCGTTCTTGGCAACCAGAAGCTCGCCGCCGAAAACCGGAAAAGCCATGAAAGCGTGCGGACCTCCAAGCTGTTCTTGCAATCGGTCCTGGACAGCCTCACCGCCCACATCGCGCTGATCGACGCCGACGGCGGCATCCTTCTGGTCAACAAGGCCTGGCGCGACTTCGCCCGGCAAAACGGCCTGGATCCGGAACTGGTCAGCGAAGGGACCAACTACCTCTGCGCCTGCGACAACGCCGCCTGCCGCAACGAGCCCGAGGCCGACTCCTTTGCCGCCGGCATCCGCAAGGTGCTCTCCGGCGAGCTCAAACAGTTCGCCATGGAATATCCCTGCCATGCCCCCCACGAACGGCGCTGGTTCGTGGGCCGGGTCACGCCCTTTCCCGGCGACGGCCCGCCCCGGGTGGTGGTGGCCCATGAGGACATCACCGTCCGAAAGCTCATGGAAATTGCCCTGGCTGAGTCCAACCGCAAGCTTGAAGCCTTAAGCGCCACCGATCCGCTCACCGGCATCGCCAACCGCCGCCGTTTCGACGAAGCCTTTGCCGGCGAATACGCCCGCCATGCCCGCACCGGCGCGCCCCTGTCCCTGGTCATGCTCGACATCGACTATTTCAAGAACTTCAACGACGCCTACGGCCATGCCCAGGGGGATGCCTGCCTGGCCGCCGTGGCCCGGGCCATGGCCGGCTGCCTCCAACGGCCGGGCGATCTGGCCGCCCGCTACGGCGGCGAGGAATTCATCTGCCTGCTGCCCGACACGAGCCCCCGGGGGACCCGGACCGTGGCCGAATCCATCCGCGAGGCCGTGGCCGCCCTGGCCATTCCCCACGCCCGTTCCTCGGCCGCGGCCGTGGTCACCGTCAGCATCGGCGCGCTGACCGCCGCCTGCCCACCCGACGCCGACCCCGGCGACCTCTTCAGGCAGGTCGATGCCTTGCTGTACAAGGCCAAGGAAAACGGCCGCAACCGGGTCGAGGCCGGCGGCGACGCCCCGGCCGCCCAAAGCGGCGGACCGGACAAAGGCATTGTGCGCCTTTTTTGGGACGAAGCCTTTGAAAGCGGCAACCCGGCCATCGACCGCCAGCACCAGCTGCTTATCACCAAGGCCAATGACCTGCTGTTGCTGACCACCCAATCCGCCGACTGCGAAACCCTGGCCGCCGCCGTGGACGACGCCTTACTTCATGTCGCCGAGCATTTCCGCGACGAGGAGCGAGCGCTGCGCGAAGTCGGGTTTGACGGCCTGGAAGAACACGCCGCCGAACACGAACGCCTGTTGCAGCAAGGGCTGGCCCTGGCCCGGGAGTGCAATGAGGGCGTATCCCCGGCCGACGCCATCATCCGCTTCATCGTCCATGATCTGGTCATGGTGCACATGCTGGCCGTCGACGTGCTCTACCACCACTGTTTTGAGGAGCCGGCCGGGCCGAACCTTGCCTAACCTACCAGATGAGTTCCCCAATGGCTCATCACCTCCTTTGCCCTGGTCAATAGTCTGGAAAGCTGATTGCCAGCTTCGGTAAAACTAGCCGGAGGTCGTCACCACGGCTCTTCACAAAAGACTTCAAACCTTGCGCAACGAGGCTATAGTTGTACGGCATTAATATTATGCACTATCAAAACGCTATCAACTATTGACTCGTATGAAACCTGCAACTCTTCTAATGTTTCAAGGGGCTGTGCCCAGAATATCTCATCACTTAACCAGGACATATACGCAGAAGCGACACCAAATGCCGCATTTAAAAATGGCAAAGGTCTATATTCTCCAATATCTCTATGCGCAGCATATTTATTTCTAAAACATACCATTTCAAAGACATATTGATCCAATATTTTATCATGCCTCGAACATGCATTAGATAAAATAGAGCCAACAATAATTTTATACTCGCTATTATCAACAACCTCTCCATCTATAGAAACTCCATTCTCTGGTGCACTACGATGCCAGTGAATTTTATTATTTTTTGGGTTGCCAAACAATAAACACCAAGACGTCACACAAGACAACACGCAACTATTTGATATTGAAATAAAAAAATCTTCATTGCTGCGCTTGTCAAGCGATTTAAGCAGTAGCATTATCTTCCTATAGTTTACGTAATCTTTACAAAATGACTGCAAAACACCAATTTGCTCTGGAATAACATTCATTTCAAGAAAAAAATTTCGCATTCTGTGAATATTCATCAAGAACTCCAGTCTTATTCATCAATCTGCCTTGAGTGCTGTCCCATCTGATTCAGAAAATACCAAAAACACAAAAACAAGCTATCCACTCTGTCAAATTTGCACGCATAGACATAATTTATAATAATAAATCAAGCTGTTATCGTTAATTACTCCCTGGATTTTCCATATTGCTGTCCACTGCCCTCACTTCGCAAACAGTGAGTAATAACGCGCCGGCCCTGGCGCATCCTGTCCCCGCCCCTTGCCCCGGCCATGGCCGGCAGGCCCGGCAGCGTTTCTTGTGCTGCCTAAAAATTCCAGCAACAACGATTAGTTGCATAGGGTTCTCAACGCCCGCTCCACCCGTCGGTAAGGATGCTCCTGAGCGACTCTTCCGGTATGCCTTTTGCTTTATATCACGAAAACATCCCCGTCTCGTGTGACCGTTGCGGCGAACAAACGCCCGCCGGAGCGGCTGTGCTCCGGACACGCGCCGTTGGGGACCGTCACGGCGAGACAATGGTCCAGGCGTTTTTTGGGTCGAAATGTCCCAGCCCCGCGCCTCGTTCAGGCAAGGAGGCCGTTATGGAAAGGCCAATAACGCGTTTTCTGGCGCTGGCCGCGCTGGCGATCCTGGCCGTCTGGACGCCGTCGAACCTGGCCGCGGGGTCGACCCCGGCAGGCGCGCCGCGCTACGTCGGTTCGGCCGTGTGCGCCGGCTGCCATCCCGGCCAGTACGAACGCTACCGGCAATATTCCAAGAAAGCCCACTCCTCACGGGGCATCAAGCTCATGGCCAAGGGGCTTACGCCCGAGGAACTGGCCTCCTGCTACGGCTGCCACACCACCGGTTACGGCAAACCCGGGGGATTCACCGACTTTACCGCCACCCCGGAGCTGGCCGACGCCGGCTGTGAAGTCTGCCACGGCCCGGGCGCGGAGCATGTCGCCACCAGCGACCCGGCCGCCATCAAGGGCAAGCTCACCGTCGCCGACTGCGCTCCTTGCCACGACGATCCCCGAGTGCGCTCCTTTGGCTACAAGCCCCTGCTCCAGGCCGGAGCCCACTGACGTCGCACCTTATGAAGGCCGCGCCGGCCCCGGCGGCGCGCCGGAGAACCGCCATGCGCCGCCCCATCCGCTCCATTCGCGTCAAGGCCCTGGCCCTGGTCAGCCTCATTGCCGCCCTGGCCCTGGGCGGGCTTTTTTGGGCCAACGCGGCCTGGCAGCGCCAGGCCGCGTTCTCCCGCATCCGCCAGGTCGGGGCGGCCGAAGCCGAACTGGTGCGGCTTATTGTCGATGAACCCATGCGCGTGGGCGACAACGCCGCCACCACCGCCCAGTTCGCCAAGATCGCCTCGGGCGGCTCGCGCCTATCCGTGGCCCTGGCCGACTACCGGGGGCAGGTCACCTACGCCACCGACGCCGCCAGCCTGCGCCGGCCCCTGGCCGAAGCCATGCCCGGCCCGGCCCTGGCCGGCCTGCTCCGGGAGGCCCTGGAGCAGGGCCGCGACGGTGACGGCCTGGAAACGGCCGGCGGCCGCACCGGCTACGCCACGGTACGGGCCGTCAAAAACGCCCCCGAGTGCCACCACTGCCACGGCGCATCCCGGGAGGTCCTCGGGGCGCTGGTCACCGTGGCCGACGTCAGCCCGGATATGGCCGCCCTGGCCGACAACCAGCTGCGCACCGGGTTTTTATCCCTGGCCGGATTGGCCGGGCTGGTGGCCGGGCTGCTCCTTTTTATGAAGCGCGCCATCATCGACCGCCTGGCCTTCCTGGCCGGGGTGAGCCGCCAGATCGCCGACGGCGACATGGAGGCCTGCCGGGCCGTGGCCGACCGCAACGCCCGACGTCGGGCCAGAAACGCCGCCGACGAGATCACCGTTCTTGGCGAATCCCTGTGCGACCTGGTGGACAATCTGCGGGCCAAGATCGCCGAGGCCGACGACAAGACCCGGGAAGCCGCCTGTCAGGCCGACCGGGCCGGAGTCTGCCTGGCCGAGGCCGAGGCCGCCCGGGAAGCCGCAGCCAGCGCCCGGCGTGAAGGCTCCACGGCGGCGGCCCGGACCCTGGAGGCCGTGGTCGATCATTTAAGCGAAGCTTCGGTGGCCTTGGCCGAGGCCGTGGCCCGGGCCGATTCCGGCGCGCGCACCCAGAAAGATGCGGCCCAGGAAACCTGCGCCGCCATCGGCGTCATGCAGACCGTGGCCGCCGAGGCCGTAGCCACGGCCGGCAAGGCCGCCGCCGTCTCGGGCCAGGCCCGGGACCGGGCCGGACTGGGGGCCGAGGCCGTGCGGGAGCTTTCCGTCTGCATCGAGGGCCTGCGCGACCTGGCCGAGACCCTGCGCCGGGACATCCTGGCCCTGGGACGGGAGGCCGAGGGCATCGGGGCGGTCATCACGGTCATTTCCGACATCGCCGACCAGACCAATCTGCTGGCGCTCAATGCCGCCATCGAAGCGGCCCGAGCCGGCGACGCCGGGCGGGGATTCGCGGTGGTGGCCGACGAGGTGCGCAAGCTGGCCGAAAAGACCATGACCGCCACCAAGGACGTGGAGCGGGCCGTCACCGGCATCCAAGCCGGAGCCAGGGACCATGTGGGCAGCGTGCAAAAGGCCGTGGCCGCCATCGGCGCGGCCTCGGAGCTGGCCGGCCGGTCCGGCGAGGCGCTTTCCGGGATCGTGGGACTGGTCGCCGACGCCACGCGGCAGGTGGGGGCCATTGCCGACTCCTGCCAGGAGCAGTCGGGCATCATCGACGAGATCGGCCGGGCGCTGGAAGGCATAAGCGCCATATCCCAGGAAACGGCCGAAGCCATGGCCACGGCCGACGCGGCGGTGAGCCGGCTGGCCGACCAGGCCGAGCGCCTGACGCACCTGACCGACGACATGCTGGCCGAGGAAACGTCGGCCGCGTCAGCCGCCCCGGGAACCTGCTCCGGCCGCGACCTCGGCTAACCGCGCCCCAAGGCCGGCGCAGCCCAAGCACAGTCATTTGCCCCCTTTCGGGCGTCTGGGGGCCTGAGGCCCCCAGCGGAGAGGGTAAGGCAGAGGCAGAACCTCTCCTGGCCGCCGGAGGCACATCCCCCTCACTTCCCGCCGACCAGGTCGCGGCAGGCGGCGGCGAGCTGCATGGCGACCAGGGCCTTTTGGCCTTGTCCCAGGCGTTTGCGGACCCGGGCCAGGGCGAGGTAGCGCTCGGGGGTGGGCGCGTGCCGGGCGGCGTTTTCCCAGGCCATGGCCGCGCCGGACCAATCGCCGGCCGCCTCGCAGCGCCGGGCCGTAGCTTCGGCCATGGCGGCGATGTGGGCCAGACGTCCCTGCCAGACGCGGTCCAGGCGGGCTTTGTCGTGGGGGTACAAGGCATCGGCCCGGGCGTAGACCCGAAGCAGCGTCTCGATAAACTCCGTCCCGGAGCGCTCCTGGACGCTTGTCCCCAGGCCCCGTTCGAAATACGCCGCCGTCGCCTCGGGCAGATGGACAAAGGGTCCGAGCCGGGCCAGGCGGATGAAGAAATCCCAGTCTTCCAGGCAGGGCAGGGCTTGTTCGAAGCGCCCGGCCTGGGTGAGGCGCTCACGTCGGTGGCTCAGGCACAGCACCGGGATGTAGTTGGCCACCAGCAGGGCGTCAGGGTCGAATTCCCGGGAATGGGGCACGGACCAGGCCACGGACTCCCGGCCGGAGGCGTCGCGGCTGACGACGCCGCGCCGGGCGTCGCTGTAGACCGCGCTGGCTTCGGGAGCGGCGGCATGGGCGGCCATGTGGACGGCGACGTGGTTGGGAAAAAAGACGTCGTCGTCGTCCAGATAAAAAACGACCGCGCCGCGGGCGACGGCCAGTCCCCGGTTGCGCGCGGCGGCCGGGCCGGAGCACTTGCCCCGAGGGGCCAGGCGCACCGGCCGCCCCCCCAGGGACGCCGTAGCCTCGGCCACGAGACCGGACACGTCGCCGCCGCCGTCGTTGACGACCACGACTTCGAAATTCCCATGGGTCTGTCCGGCCAAGCTGGACAGCGCCTCCCGCAGTTCCTCCGGTCGGTCGCAGGTGGGCACGATAACCGAGGCATCGATGGATTCCATGGTGTTCTCCCTGGCGGGGCCGTGGTCCGAGGCAGCGATGCGCCGGAGCGGTTTCGTCCTCACCAACCTGCCTCTTCCACGCGCCCGGGGCAAGGCCAATGGCCCTGCCAGTCTTTGGGACATCGACAGGTATCTTCCACGCATCCGGGCACGGAATGGCCGTCCGGCCGCCCACACCGCCAGGACAGGAAAGGGGGTGCACTCTCTTTCAAAACGTGTTACTTTTGCCGCAATCTTCAGGCAATTGGCCCGCGCTTGTATGCGGACTCATGGCAGACGCAAAAGGGGTGACATTTTGACCCATTTTTTGCCGAAGGCTAGCGCACTTTGTCTTTCCAGGGATAACAGCCTGTTTTTTTTTACTTTCTACAATTATCGCAACGTTTGTCCCGGATTTTCTTCCTTCCCGATTCCCCCAGGGCTTCCCATCCTCCCCGGACTGTTTTCTTCGGCAATCCTTCAATTAGCCGTATTTTTTGATTATTTTGTAATGGTCTGCTTCTTGCTGAAAGGAGGCCGATTGCGCGTGCAGCCGACCTTCGCGGGGGGACGCCCCAGGAGCATGGCCGGCTGTCGCAAACCCCCTTAATTTGTGAAAATAATCACAAATTGAGATGACGAAACACAAGGGGGCCGCCCCGGCTGCCGGCCGACGTCCCGGCGCCGCAAGCAGGCCCACAGGCACTCGACCCGCAAAACCCGTTAAGGAGAGGTGCTCGCGTATGCAAACTTCAACATGTCAGGCGATTGGCGAATGCCGGATGCCGGAGCACGCCGTGTTGCCCCAGCCGCTCTACCGGGAAGTCGTCCAGTTCATTGACGCGCTGCCCCAGAAAGAGGGCCATCTCGTCACCGTGCTGCACAAGGCCCAAAGCGTCTTCGGCTATCTGCCCATCGAAGTGCAGCAGTTCGTGGCCGACCACATGGAAGTGCCCCTGGCCCAGGTCTACGGCGTGGTGAGCTTTTACACCTTCTTCACCATGGTGCCCAAGGGCAAGCATCCCATTTCCATCTGCATGGGCACGGCCTGCTTCGTGAAGGGGGCCGACAAGGTGGTCAATGCCTTCAAGGAACAGCTCAAGATCGACATCGGCGACGTCACCCCGGACGGCAAGTTCTCCATCGACACCCTGCGTTGCGTCGGCGGCTGCGCCCTGGCCCCCATCGTCATGGTCGGCGAGAAGGTCTACGGCAACGTCACTCCGGGACAGGTGAAAAAGATCCTGGCCGACTTCTAGCCCCGATCCTCACCCACACACGCAAGGAGCGCCCCATATGAGCACCATCGCCAGTCTCGACGCCCTGCGGGCCCGGCGCGAGGACATCCTCGCCCGCCAAAAGGCGCGCAATGGCAAGATCGTCATCAATGTTTCCCTGGCCACCTGCTCCATCGCCGCCGGCGGCAAGGTCGCCCTGGAGGCCATGCAGGACGAAGTCGCCTTAAACGGCATCGCCAACGTCGAATTCATGCAGTCCGGCTGCATGACCTTCTGCTACGCCGAACCCACCGTGGAGATCACCCTGCCGGGCAAGGCCCCGGTGGTCTTTGGCGGCGTGGACGAGGCCAAGGCCCGCGAGCTCGTCACCGAGTACGTCATGAAGGGCGAACCGGTGGAAGGCATCATTCCCGTGACCTACGAACGCGTGGTCCTTTAAGACGCCAGGAGACGCAGACATGGCAGCCACAACCGACATCAAGCAGCTTCGGATAGCCACCCGCAACTGCGGTTTCATCGATCCCGAGAGCCTCGACGACTACATTGCCGTGCGCGGCTACGAGGCCCTGGCCAAGGCCCTGACCATGACCCCGGCCGAAGTCGTGGAAATCATCAAAGTCGCCGGCCTGCGCGGTCGCGGCGGCGGCGGCTTCCCCACCGGCGTCAAATGGGGCATCGCCCTGTCCAACGCGGCCGACCAGAAATACATCGTGTGCAACGCCGACGAAGGCGATCCGGGCGCGTTCATGGACCGCGCGGTCCTGGAAGGCGACCCCCATTCCGTGGTCGAGGCCATGGCGATTGGCGGCTACGCCATCGGGGCCACCCTGGGCGCGGTCTACATCCGGGCCGAATATCCCCTGGCCATCAAGCGCCTGCGCAAGGCCATCGACGATGCCCGGGCCATGGGGCTTTTAGGCAAGAACATCTTCGGTTCGGGCTTCGATTTCGACATCGAGATCAAGTACGGAGCCGGCGCCTTCGTGTGCGGCGAGGAAACCGCGCTGATCAAGTCCATGGAAGGCCATCGCGGCGAGCCGGTGAGCAAGCCGCCTTTCCCGGCCCAGTCCGGCTATTGGGCAAAGCCCACCATCGTCAACAACGTCGAGACGTTTGCCAACGTCCCGGCCATCATCATCAAGGGCGCGGACTGGTTCGCCGGGATCGGCACCGCCACCTCCAAGGGCACCAAGGTGTTCGCCCTGGCCGGCAAGATCGTCAACGTGGGCCTTATTGAAGTGCCCATGGGCACCACCCTGCGCGAAGTCATCTTCGACATCGGCGGCGGCTGCCCGGACGGCAAGGAGTTCAAGGCCGTCCAGACCGGCGGCCCGTCCGGCGGCGCCCTGGCCAACAAGGACCTCGACGTGGCCATTGACTACGAGTCGCTCATTGCCCGCAAGTCCATGATGGGTTCCGGCGGCATGGTGGTCATGGACGAGGACGACTGCATGGTCTCGGTGGCCAAGTTCTTCCTCGACTTCACCATGGACGAGACCTGCGGCAAGTGCACGCCCTGCCGCATCGGCTCCAAGCGCCTCTACGAGATCCTCGACAAGATCACCAAGGGCCACGGCACCAAGGCCGACCTGGCCCGGCTCAAGTCGCTGTCGGACAACATCAAGGACACCGCCCTGTGCGGCCTGGGGCAGACCATGCCCAACCCGATCCTGTCCACCATGGACACCTTCGGGCATGAGTACGAGGCCCACGTCACCCAGAAGAAGTGTCCGGCCCATGTCTGCACGGCCATGCTGACCTACACCATCAATCCGGCCAAGTGCACCGGCTGCACGCTGTGCACCAAGGTCTGCCCGGTGGAGTGCATCTCCGGCACGAAGAAGCAGCCCCACGTCATCGACGCCTCCAAGTGCATCAAGTGCGGGGCCTGCTACGACAAGTGCAAGTTCGACTCCATCATCAAGATGTAAGGATCAAGGAGGCCCCACATGTCCATGCTGACAGTGCATATAGACGGCAAGACCACCACCATCCCGGCCGGCGGCACCATCCTGGACGCCGCCCGCAAACTGGATATCGACATCCCGACCCTGTGCTACCTCAATCTTGAGGATCTCAAGGTCAACAACAAGGCCGCCTCCTGCCGCATCTGCGTGGTGGAGGTCGAGGGTCGGCGCAACCTGGCTCCGGCCTGCGCCACCCCGGCCACCGACGGCATGGTGGTCAAGTCCAACACCCTGCGCGTCCTTAACGCCCGTAAGACCGTGCTGGAGCTGCTGCTCTCCGACCACCCCAAGGACTGCCTCGTGTGCGCCAAGTCCGGCGAATGCGAGCTGCAGGATCTGGCCGAAAAGTTCGGCATCCGCGAGTCGCCCTATGACGGCGGCGAAATGTCCCACTACCGCAAGGACGTCTCGCCCTCCATCATCCGCGACATGGACAAGTGCATCATGTGCCGCCGCTGCGAGACCATGTGCAACGACATCCAGACCTGCGGCGTGCTGTCGGGCGTCAACCGCGGCTTCACCGCCGTGGTCGCCCCGGCCTTCGAGATGAACCTGGCCGACACCGTGTGCACCAACTGCGGCCAGTGCGTGGCCGTGTGCCCGGTGGGCGCGCTGGTGGAAAACGACAACAGCTGGGACGTGGTCGACGCCCTGGCCGACCCGGACAAGGTGGTCATCGTCCAGACCGCCCCGGCCGTGCGCGCCGCCCTGGGCGAAGACCTCGGCATCGCCCCGGGCACGTCCGTCACCGGCAAGATGGCCGCCGCCCTGCGCCGCCTGGGCTTTGACCACATCTTCGACACCGACTTCGCCGCCGACCTCACCATCATGGAAGAAGGCTCGGAGTTCCTCGACCGCCTGACCCGCTACCTGGGTGGCGACCAGACGGCCAAGCTGCCCATCCTGACCTCCTGCTGTCCCGGCTGGGTCAAGTTCTTCGAGCACAACTTCCAGGACATGCTCGACGTGCCTTCCACCGCCAAGTCGCCCCAGCAGATGTTCGGCGCCATCGCCAAGACCTACTACGCCGACATGCTGGGCATCCCCCGCGACAAGCTGGTCGTGGTCTCGGTCATGCCGTGCCTGGCCAAGAAGTACGAACGCGCCCGGCCGGAGTTCTCCGTGGACGGCAACCCGGACGTGGACATCGTCATCTCCACCCGTGAGCTGGCCCGGCTGATCAAGCGCATGAACATCGACTTCGCCAGCCTGCCTGACGAAGACTTCGACGCGCCCCTTGGCGAGTCCACCGGCGCGGCTCCGATCTTCGGCGTCACCGGCGGCGTCATCGAGGCGGCCCTGCGCACCGCTTACGAGCTGGCCACCGGCGAAACCCTCCAGAAGGTCGACTTCGAGGACGTGCGCGGCATGGACGGCGTCAAGGTGGCCACGGTCCAGGTCGGCCCCCACGAACTGCGCATCGGCATCGCCCATGGCCTGGGCAACGCCCGCAAGCTCCTTAACCGGGTGCGCGAAGGCGAAACCTTCCACGCCATCGAGGTCATGGCCTGCCCCGGCGGCTGCATCGGCGGCGGCGGACAGCCCTACCACCACGGTGACATTGAGCTGCTCAAGCTGCGCACCCAGGTGCTTTACGCCGAAGACGCCGGCAAGCCGCTGCGCAAGTCGCACCAGAACCCGTACATCATTGAACTGTACGAAAAGTTCCTGGGCAAGCCGCTGTCCGAGAAGTCACACCACCTGCTGCACACCCACTACTTCAAGCGCCAGCGCCTGTAGTCGGGGAGTTAAGATAAAGACGAAGACTGGAGAGGCGCTGCCTCTCCAGACCTCTCCGCCGGGGGGGATCATCCCCCCCGGCCCCCCTTAACGGGGGAAGTGGATTGTTCCTTGATGATTGCCGCTGCCCTGGTTGGCCCGCGACGGTAAACACCTCCAGCCGTCGCGGGCTGCCGGGGACTTCGGAAAAATTTCGCTTCCTGGCGGGAGCCGGGCGGAACCTGCCAGTTCCGCGCTCCAGCCGGTCCGCGGCGGCCTGTCCGCCGCGGACCGCCAGGGAGTCCGGCGGGGGATACTCCCCTCCACCTGTTCTTTGACGCTAGCCACCGCCTGCAAGAGGTCGGCAAGACCGAACCAAGCTTCCCGCACCTCGCCGTCCCGCTTGTGGTTCCCCGCCCGCCACAGACGGCCAGGGGGTCCGGGGGGATTATCCCCCCGGCGGGTCACGGGCAGCGCCCGTGCGGGTCCAGGGCAGCGCCCTGGCGGGTCCGGGCAGCGCCCGGCGGGTCCGGGCAGCGCCCGGCGGGTCCGGGCAGCGCCCGGCGGGTCCGGGCAGCGCCCGGCGGGTGCAGGGCGGAGCCCTGCCGGGCAGCGCCCGGATAATGATCTTTAACAGGATTCGTGTTACCCAAGCCGCCGCAGCGGGGGTCGCCAACCGGATGGTCCGGGGATCGGCCTGCCGCACTGGTTGCCTTTCGGGGAGCGTGCTCCATGCGACAGGACACTGATGCCCTTGGAGCGACGGCGCTCCCCGAGGGCAGCCTTTACGGCGTGCACACGGCCAGAGCCTTGGCCAACTTTCCGGTTTCGGGCCAGAGCGTGGCCCCGGAGCTTCTCTCCGCCTTTGCCTGGGTCAAGGCGGCCTGCGCCCTGGCCAATCAGGACGCCGGCCATCTCGACGCGGCCCGGACCTCGGCCATCGTGGCCGCCTGCCGCGAAATCGCCGCCGGGCGGCATACCGAGCAATTCCCCGTCGATGCCCTGCAAGGCGGGGCCGGCACCTCCACCAACATGAACGTCAACGAGGTCGTGGCCAACCGCGCCTTGCAGCTCATGGGCCGCCAGCCCGGCGACCACGAATTTCTCTCGCCCTTGGGGCACGTCAATCTGCACCAGTCCACCAACGACACGTACCCCACGGCCCTTCGGGTGGCGGCGCTCACGCTGCTCAAGGACCTGGAGACGGCCGCCTCGCGCCTGCAGGACGCCTTGCAGGCCAAGGAAGCGGCTTTTGCCCATGTCGTGAAGGTGGGCCGCACCGAACTCATGGACGCCGTGCCCATGACGCTCGGCATGACCTTTGGCGCGTTTGCCGAGGCCGTGGCCCGGGACCGGTGGCGCATCTTCAAGTGCCGCGAGCGCATCAAACAGGTGCCGCTGGGCGGCACGGCCGTGGGCACGGGCCTTGGCGCGCCGCGCGCGTTTATCTTCAAGGCGGCCGAGCATCTGCGCCATCTGACGGGCCTGCCGGTATCGCGGGCGGAAAACCTCGTGGACGCCACGGCCAACGCCGACTGTTTCGTCGAAGTCTCGGGCATCCTGTCGGCCTTTGCCGCCAATCTGCTCAAAATCGCCTCGGACCTGCGCCTTTTGGCCAGCGGCCCGCACACCGGCATCGGCGAAATCCGTTTGCCGGCCTTGCAGGCCGGGTCGTCCATCATGCCCGGCAAGGTCAATCCGGTCATCCCGGAATGCGTGGGCCAGGCGGCGCTGACGGTCATGGGCAACCACCAGACGGTCACCCTGGTCGCCGGCCTGGGGCAGCTCGAAATCAACCAATATCTGCCGCTTCTGGCCCACAAGCTCCTGGAATCCATCCGCCTGCTGCGCGACGCCTCGACCCTTTTCGCCGACAAATGCGTGGCCGGCATCGAGGCCGACGAGACGCGCTGCCGGGAGCTGGTGGAAAAAAGCCAGGCCCTGGCCACGGTGCTGGTGCCGGCCCTGGGCTACGAGACCGTGGCCCGGCTCATGGCCGAAGCGCAAGCTGCCGGCCGCTCCCTGGCCGCCCACCTCGACGCCGTGGGCCTGCTGCCCCAGGCCGAGGCGGCGACGTTGCTCGCGCCGAAGCGGATGCGGAAGCTGGGGTTCGAGGAAGAAGATTATAAGAGCCTCCGGCGGCCGGGGGCCTGAGGCCCCCGGCCCCCCCGAATGGTGTAACGGGGGCGGGCGGGGCGGTGGCGATGGGCGGGGACGGGGAGAGAGAAGAGCCTTGGCGGCTGGGAGCCTGAGGCCCTGGCGCTTTCTGGGCGAAAAAAAGGGAGCGGCCGGCGCTCCCTTGCTGTGCGTTGGGTCCGCCCTGGTCAGGGGCGCGATCGCTTCAAGGCTGTCCCACAGCCTGGGCTGGCGTGGCCGGCGGCGTCGCCGCCGCCACGGGCGTCGGGCCGGCGGCCTTTTTGGCCTGGACCATCTTGAAGCCTTTATCCAGCAATTTGGCCGTCTCGCGCTCGCGCACACGCGGGTTGCGCGACCCGAGCACCACGGCGATAAGCCGCGTGTCGCCGCGCATGGCCGTGGCCACGATGTTGTAGCCCGAGGCGCACACGAAGCCGGTCTTGAGCCCGTCCACGCCTTCGTAGCGGCCCAGCAGCGAATTGGCGTTGTGGCGCTGGCGGTTGTTGTGGGTGAAAAACTGCATGGAGTGGATGGTGAGCGACTTGGGGAACTGCTCCAGGTAGGCGGCGGCGAGCTTGAGCATATCCCGGGCCGTGGTCACCTGGCCGTCGGCCGGCAGGCCGTTGGGATTGAAGAACACGGAGTTGGTCATGCCCAGGCGCTTGGCCGTGTCGTTCATGAGCGCCACGAAGGCCTCGGCGTTGCCGTTTTCCAGGTTGTCGGCGATGGCCATGCAGGCGTCGTTGGCCGAGGCCACGGCTATGCCCTTGATGAGGTCCGTGACCTTGACCTGCTCGCCCGGGCGCAGGCGCATGTTGGAGCCGCCCTGGGTGGCGGCCCGGGGCGAGACCTCGATGACGTCCCAGGGGCGCAGCCGGCCCTGGCGGATGGCGTCGAAGAGGATGTAGAGCGTGAGCACCTTGGTCAGCGAGGCCGGCGGAATCTGCACGTCCGGGTTCTGCTCGTAGAGCACCTCGCCGGTGTTCATGTTCCACAGGATGGCGGACTTGACGGTCAGCGGCGACCCCACGGCGCAGGCTCCGATGTCGCCTTCCTCGTTTTCGATGTCATTTTTGGCCGGCAACTCGCCTTTTTTGGCGCGCCGGGGCTTTTGGGCCGGGCTGTCGGTCAGGGCGGCCTTGGCCGGGTGGGGCGCTTTGGACGGAGCGGCGGCCTTGGCGGCTTTGGCCTGTTTTTTGGCCTTGGGGGCGGTTTCGGCTTTGGCCGACTTTTTGGCGGCCGGCTTGGCCTGGGATTTGGCGGGCTGTTCCTTGGCCAGGGCCTGGGCCGGGTCGGCCAGGGGCGCGACGACCAGGGCCAGGATGGCTACGGCGGCCAGAATGCTGGCGCGAAGTACGTGATACATGCGGTTTGGTTCCCCTTGCGTGGCGAACGCGTATGGCCTGCCCCGGGAGCCGGGGCGGAATCGACGTTGCGCTTGTACCCGCGAGCATGGCGAAAGTCAAAAGCCCGGCTCCCGGCGTTGCGCCCGGGGGGCGCTTGCCGTAGGGTAGGGAAAGCAAGCGCCGGACGGGGGTCGGGCGCTTGCCGCAGGGAGCCTTCATGCCATTTCGTCCATGTGTCCCAGGGGGGCCGGCCCGGCAGGGTCTGGCCGGCCGCAGGCCGTTTGCGCGCATTGTCGCGCGACCGGCCACGTCTTGTTGCGTGCTTCCGCAAACTCCGGCCGGCCGGCGCTGATCCTTCCATGGCCGATACCCACGATTTCCCCGATATCCAGGAACGCCTCCTCGCCCTGGAGGAGGCCTTTGCCGACCGCAACGGCTACCGGTTTAAAAAGGCCCTGTCCGAGCTGCGCCGCTCCATTAAAATGCGGGCCAACGCCGTGGCCCTGGCCCAGGCCGAAATTCTCGACAGCCGCAAGGAAATCGAGCGCAACCGCAAGCAGTGCGTGGATTTGCAGGCCAAGCTCAAGACCGTTGTGGACCGTTTCGAGGGCAGTTTCACGGCCTTTGAGAAGTTCCGCAAGGCCATCCGGGTGGTGGAGCTCATGCGCGGCCACGAGGATCTGCCGGCCGTGCTCGATCGCATCAAGGACCTCTTTGGCCTGCGGGCCGTGAGCCTGCTGCTCGACGCCGGGGAGTACGCCCCCTTCGAGCCGCCCGGGGCGCGTTTGGCCGAGGCCGGGGCTCTTCGGGCCAAGCTGGCCGAGCTCATGCCCAAGGGCGCCGGCCCAGGGCCGTTCATGGGTTCCATCCGGGCCGTGCCCGACCCGGAATTCTTTTTCGGCCAGGGCTTTTGCGCCGAACGCAAGGTGCTGCTTCTGGGATCCTGCTTCATCTATCCCCTGCGCGACAAGTTCAGCCCCCAAAAGCTCGTCGGCATCCTGAGCTTTTTCGATTCCAACCCCGACCGCTACACCAGCGAGAAGGGGTCGGAGTTCGCCACCCACTTCGCCGACATCCTGGGCTACACCATCGTTGACGTCACGGACCGCAAAAAGGCCGAACGCCTGCGCGAAGACGTGGAACGCATGACCCGCCACGACCTCAAGTCACCGCTGACCGCCGTCCTGACCCTGCCCCAGCTCCTGCGCCGCGACGGCAACCTGACCGAGCGCCAAAACGACATGTTAAGCCTCATGCAGCACGCCGGCTACCGAATGCTCAACATGATCAACCAGTCCCTGGATCTCTACCGCATGGAGCGCGGCGTCTACGAACTCTCGCCCCAGATGGTCGACATCCTGCCCATCCTCGACAACATCTCCGGTGAGCTGCGCGGGGTCATCGAGGCCAGCGACCTGGCCCTGGACGTCGTCGTGCGGGGTCGCCCCCGCCAGGACGGCGACGCCTTTGCCGTGCGCGGCGAGGAAATGCTTCTCTACACCATGCTCTCCAACCTGATAAAAAACGCCCTGGAAGCCTCGCCGCCCGGCCAGCGCGTGGCCGTGACCCTGGCCGAGGGCCGGACCCTGGACGTGGCCGTGCACAACGCCGGGGCCGTGCCGGCCTCGGTGCGCCAGCGCTTTTTCACCAAGTTCGCCACGGCCGGCAAAAAAGACGGCACCGGCCTTGGCGCTTACGGGGCCAAGCTCATCGCCGAAACCCACGGGGCCAAGATCGCCATGGCCACCTCCGAACAGAAAGGCACCACCGTCACGGTGTCGTTTCCCAAGCCGCGTACGCCGGCGAATGCGCAAACGAATACGAATACGAATACGAAGGCGAAGATGCCTCCGGCGGCCGGGAGGGGGTAACCCCCTCCCGGACCCTCCCTGATAGGGGGGAGAAGGTTTGGGCTGGGGCTGCGTAGAATGGTTGCCGCGTGGCGCGGCCAGGAGGGGTCCATGTTCGCACGGTGTGTCATGGCATTGGCGTTGGCGCTGGCCGTCCCGGCCACGGCCGCCCTGGCCCAGTCCCAGGCGGCCTACAACGCCGCCGCTTGCGCGGCCCTCAAAAAGGCCGACGCTGAACTCAACGCCGTGTATACGGCCGTTCTCAAGAAAAACGCCGACGACAAGAATTTCATCGACAAGCTCAAGGTCGCCCAGCGGGCCTGGGTGGCCTTCCGCGACGCCGAAATGGCCGCCCGCTACCCGGCCAGGGACAAGGGGGAATACGGCTCGGCCTTTGACCTGTGCTGGTGCAACGGTCTGGCCGCGCTGACCCAACAGCGCACGGAGCAATTAAAACCCTGGCGCGACGGCATCCCCGAAGGCGACGTCTGTACGGGCAGCTATCCGGTGCGGTAACTGCTGTTCGTGGGAAAGTTGGGGGGAGACGATTTCAGGCCCGGGCCGTGAACATGGCCCCTGGGGCCACCGTGGCGCTGGTGGACGCGCCGGCCCGGTCGTAGGCCCGAAGCGTCCGGGCGCTGGCGGCGGCGTTGCCGGCCGCAGTCCCGTCGGGGGGGGCCGCCCCGGTCGCCGCGGCAGTCGAAACCGCGCCGGCAAGCGAAGTCAGCACCGCCGTCTGGCGGGACTGGGCAAAGCCGCTGTCGCCAAACTCGCGGCCTGAAGTGGCCGAACCGTCCGCGCCGGACTGCGCCCCGGGCAACGGCCCGCTTCCCTGGCCCTGGATCGGCGGGGCTGCCTGGGAGGCGCGGACGGGTTCGGCATCTGGACTGGTCACTCGCGGCGGCGGCGTCGGATCAGGCACGGCGGGAGCCTGGGCCGCGTACAGCCCAAGGGTCCCGTATCCGCCGCTGTCCACCGCATCGATCATGGCTCTCTCCTGTCCGGGACTCGTCCCGTTCGCAGCTCTTATCGGCCCCTGGCCGGGCCGTCTTTAGTCCCGGACCGAAATGGCCTATGCTTTTTCCATGAACGCATCCACGCCCGGCGACGTCGCCGTCTATGCCGTCACGGCCAAGGGCCTGGCCCTGGGCCGCGCCCTGGCCCGGGAACTGCCGGCAACACTTTACGCCCCGGCCCGGTTGGCCGACGGCGGGGCCGTGCCCTTTGCTTCCTTGTCCGAGCTTGTGGCCGAAACCTTCCACCAGCGCCGCGCCCATGTTTTCCTGTGCGCCTGCGGCATCGCCGTGCGGGCCGTCGCGCCGCACCTGCGCGGCAAGGCCGTCGATCCGGCCGTGGTCTGCCTGGACGATGCCGCGACCTTTGCCGTAAGCCTGCTGTCCGGCCACCTGGGCGGGGCCAACGACCTGGCCCGGCGTCTGGCCGGCCTGACCGGGGCCGTGCCCGTGGTCACCACCGCCACCGACGCGGCCGGCGCGCCGGCCATCGAGCTCCTGGCCCGGGACGCCGGCCTGTTCCTGGACAACCCGGTTGCCACGCGCCGCGTCAACGCCGCCCTGGCCGCCGGGGAGCCAGTGGCCGTGTTCGATCCCCTGGGCGCGTTCACGCCGCCCGAGGCCGCCGCCCGGCATTTCGTCTGGCTGGCCGATCCGGCCGGCGCGGGTCCGGACGAACCCCTGGTGGTGGTGGATTGGCGGGCCGGGCCGGAAACGCCCACGCGGCTCTATTTGCGCCCCCGCGTCCTGGCCGCCGGCATCGGCTGCCGCAAGGGGGCTTCGGCCGAGGCCATCCTGGAGCTCGTCGACGCCGCCTGCCGCCAGTACCGGCTGGCTCCGGCCGCCATCGGGCAGGTGGCCAGCATCGAGGCCAAGCGCCACGAGCCGGGGTTGCTCGAAGCGGCCCGGCGGCTTGGAGCGGGCATCGTGTTTTTTTCCGCCGACGAACTGTCCGGCATAAGCGTGCCCCATCCCTCGGCGATGGCGGCCAAACATATGGGAGTGGAAAGCGTATGCGAAGCGGCGGCGATTCTGGCGGCAAACCGGGGCAGGCTCGTGGCCCCGAAGACCAAAAACGCCGTGGCGACGCTGGCCCTGGCCCTGGCGCGCTGACCGTAGTCGGGCTTGGCCCCGGCGACGCCGCGCTTTTGGCCCCCATGGCCGAGGCGGCCCTGGCCGAGGCCGGCGTCGTCGTCGGCTACGGCCCCTATGTCGATCTCGTGTCGCCGGCCTTGCTCGCCGGCAAGGACGTGGTGGCCACGGGCATGACCGGCGAGGTGGCTCGTTGCCGGGCCGCCCTGGAGGCGGCCGCCGCCGGCCGGCGGGTGGTCCTCGTGTCCAGCGGCGACGCCGGGGTCTACGGCATGGCCGGGCTGGCCCTGGAAATGCTCGACGCCATGGGGCTGCCCCAGGCCCTGGATTTCTCCGTGGTTCCCGGCATCCCGGCCGTGTGCGCGGCGGCGGCCCTGCTCGGCGCGCCGCTCACCCATGATTTCGCCGTCATTTCGCTGTCCGACCTGCTCACGCCCCTGCCGGTCATCGAGGCGCGGCTGGAGGCCGCCTTTGCCGCCGATTTCGTGGTCGCCATCTACAATCCCCGCTCCCGCAAGCGCTCGGGCCATCTGGCCGAAGCCCTGGCCCGGGCCGCCCGGCATCGTGATCCCCAAACGCCGGTCGGCATGGTCAAAAACGCCTTCCGCCCGGCCCAGGAGATCCGCCTGACCAGTCTGGCCCAGGCCGATCCCGACTGGGCCGACATGCTTACCCTGGTCGTGGTCGGCTCCACCTCCAGCCGGCTGGCCGCCGGCCGTTTCCTCACCCCGCGCGGGTATGCCGGCAAGTACGCCCTGGAGGGCTGATTTCCGACCTCCGAGAGGGTAAATCTTCCGTCTTTTCCGGGGCGTATGCCTTGACAGGCTGTCCAGGCTGGCCGTACACCCTCTAAGTGATAAATTCTTCTTGGAAGGAGGTGTGAGGGATGAGAAAAGCATTGGTTTCGTGTCTGATGTGCGCCTCGCTGGTGGGCTTTGTCGGCCTGCCCATGGTCCACGCCGTGGACGCTCCGGCTGACGGAGAGATCAAAGCCCCCGAGGGCATGCCTGCCACCCAGTCGCCGGTAAAGTTCTCCCACAAGGGACACGCCAAGATCGACTGCAAGGCCTGCCACCACAAGGGCGAAGCCACTCAGAAGTGCTCCTCGGCCGGCTGCCACGACAGCCTTGATCCCAAGGACAAGACCAGCGACAAGTCGTTCTATCGTGCCTTCCACGACATGAAGAGCGAAAAGAGCTGCATGGGCTGCCACAAGAAGGAAGCCAAGGGCCCCACCAAGTGCCCTGAGTGCCACCCCAAGAAGGGCGCCTAACCCCACTGCGCATGTCGCGGGGCCGGGTGCCTATCCCCCGGACCCGCGACGGCGCGATGCAACCCGGCCGAGGTATTCCATGGCAAGCGACAAGCCCCTTCCCGATACCGACGACGACATCATCGATCTCACTGACCTCGTGGAAGAGGGCGGCGCCGGGAATGGCGCGGCCGACGACGGCGTCGACATGAGCTTCGAACAAGAGCTCGACGATCTTTTTGGCGATTCCGAACCCCTGCCGGCCAAAGCGCCGCCGGCCGCCGCCGCCCCGGCAGATGCCGCCGGCGAGGATGATCTTTTCGACCTGGCCGGTTTCGAGGTCGATGACGCGCCCAAGGCCGCCGCCGCTTCGGACGGCGAGGACGATCTCATCGATCTGGCCGGTTTCGAGGCCGAGGACGCCGCCCCCAAGGCCACAGCCGCCGCCGCGGACGACGACGCCATCGATCTTTCCAATTTCGGCCTGGATGACGACGCCGACGATCCCCTGGCCGGCCTGGGCGACGACAAACCCGCGCCGCCGGCCGCCACGCCCGCCATGTCCGCTGACGAAGACGACGCCCTGGATCTCGTCGGCCTGGGCCTGGACGACGACGCGGCCCCGGATGCCGCCACCCCCGATCTTTCCGACGTCTCCTTTGAAGACCTCGGCCCCGGCGACGCCGCCAAGGCCGCAGCCGCCGACAGCCTGGATGACATCGATTTCGGCGACCTCGACGCTGCGCCCGCCGAGACCGCCGCGTCCGCCCCGGACGGCGACGAGTCCATGGATCTGGCCGATCTCGACTTCGAAACCGCCACGCCCGAAGCGGACGTCACCGGCGAACCCGAAGCCGTGGCCGCCGTCCTGGCCGACATCGACGGCGACGAAGCCCCCAAGGCCGTCAGCGACGCTGACATCGACGCGCTGTTGGCCGAACCCGGCGACGACGAGCCCCTGCCCGATCTGCTCGGCACGCTGCCCGACGTCCCCGAGGACGACGACACCCTGGCCGCCTTCGACGCCGCCCCGGACAAGCCCGCCCCGCGCGACTCCCTGCCCGAGGCCGACGATCTGACCGATTTCGCCGATCTGCCCGACGTCGATGAACTGCCGGCCGAGGCCATCCCCCTGGCCGTCGCTGCAGCCGCCGCCGTGGGTGCGGCCGCCATGCCGGCCGTGGTCGCCCGCGCCCAGGCCGGGCCGTCCGTCGGCGGCATCGACCTCGGCGCCCTGGACAACCTCATCGATTCCTCAAAGGCCCCGGCCGTCGAGGCCGAAACCCCGGCCCCGGATAAGGCCCTGGCCGGCCGCATCGCCGCCCTGGAGGCCGCCGCCGCCGACTTGGCCGGCCGCCTCGACGCCCTGCCGCCGCCGCCCGACGAAAACGCCCTGGCCGTGGCCCTGGCCGGCCGCCTGGAAAGCGCGCTCACCCTTCGCGTCGAAAGCCTGCTCGCCAAGTACGAACCGGCCCCGGACGCCTCCAGCCTCAAGGACGACATCCTGGCCGAGGTGCGGGCCAGCCTGGAAGACCACCGCGCGGCCTTGCTCGCCGAGCTGCCGCCGCCGGCCGCAGCCCCGTCCGGCGACCTCGACGCCGCCCTGGAACGCCTGCGCGAAAGCCTGGCCCGCCTGGAAGCCCTGGGCCAGGGACGCCACACCCAGTTCGAGGACTTCGCCCGCTCCATGGAAACCAGCCTGGCCGAACTGCGCCGGGAATTGCCCGACCCCGAGGATTTCGTCACCGCCAAGCGGCTCGCCGAAGCCCTGGACGGCCTGGGCGAAACCCTGGCCGCCAGCCTCGACGGCCGGTTCGAAGCCACGGCCGAAGCCGCCCGCCAGGAGGTCCAAACCCTGGCCGCCAGCCTGGACGAACGTCTGGCCGACCTGGCCGAGACCGCCCGGCAGGCCGCTGTCGCGGAAATCCACAACCTCGACGCCCGGTTCGACGCCCTGGCCGAAACCGCCGTCGCCACGGCCCGCCAGGAAGCCTATACCCTGGCTCAGGCCCTGGAACCGCGTCTTGCCGGCCTGGAAAACGAACGCATAGACCCCGTCGCCCTGGCCGCCACCCTGCGCCAAAACCTGCTCGCCGACGTTGCCCCGGCCAGCGCCCTGGACAACCTCGCCGCCGCCGTGGATGCGGCTGCGCAAGACGCCCGCGACGCCTTAAACGGCCTCGGCGGCCGCGTCACCCCCGGCGACCTCGACGCCGCCCTCAACACCCTGCGCGCAAATCTGCTGGCCGAACTCGAAACCGCCGTGCCCAAAGCGGCCGCCGCCGTCATCCGCGAGGAAATCGCCGTGCTGCTGCAGGAATTCGCCGGGTAGCGCAGGGGGAAGCGGAAAGGAGTTGAGAGGAGCGAAGTGGAGAGGAGAGAGAAGGAAGAATGCCTCCGGCGGCCAAAGGGGCTGAGCCCCTTTGGAAACCCCTTCTGGGTTCGGTAACGGACAGATATTACGTCGAAAAGCGCGAGTGCGCCAAGACCCTTTGGGCGCGGGAGCGCTGGCGGCTGCGCTGCATGGGTCGTTGAAATTTTGGGGCCGTCGATGCGCCCGGCTGTCGCCGGGTGCTCGACGGCCCCAAAATTTCAACGACCCGGTTCGCCCGGGGTTACCCGGAACGGGGATGTGGTGGGGGCCGCCTCAGGCATACTCCCGACCTAATTTTCTCTCGGACCGCCGCCCGCCGACAACCCCACCACCCGCCTACCCCACCCCAGGTCGGGGGTCCGGGGGGCTGAGCCCCCCGGCGGGTCCAGGGCAGCGCCCTGGCAGGGTCTGGGACAGCGTCCCAGCGGGTGCAGGGCAGCGCCCTGCTGCCGGCTAATACGGCTCGTTTTGGGATTCGACGTCGTTCCAGACGCGCAGCGGCTCGTCGTCGTTGAGGGTACGTTCGACGAAACCGTTGCTGCTCTTGTCGATTTTCTTCCAGGCTGTATCGGCTTTTTGTTTCTGCTGGAATTTGGCGGTGAATTCTTCCTTGGTGATTTTGCCGTCGCCGTTGGCGTCGTAGGCGGCGAAGACCTGATCAATGTTGATGTAGGTCTGTTTGGCGGGCTTGGCGGATTTGGCGGAGCAGCCGCCGATGGCCAGGGCCAGGGCCAGAACGGCCAGGACGGCCGGAATGTTTCGCAGCATGGTCGTCTCCCGTAACGGTCGAAGTCTCGTAATTGGTGCGGCCGGCGGCCCCGGCCCGGCCCGGCGGAGGTCGCCGGTTTTGTTTCCAATCGGTAACCCGCGCGCCGGGCGGCGCACAATCCCCGGGGCCGGTCTTTTTGCGCCAAGCGGCAAAAAAACCTTACGCCAGGGGCACACGCTATCGATGCTACACGGCAAAGCCCAGGGCTTCGGCCAGTTCCCGGGCCGGGCCGGTGAAGGGCCGACGTTGCCACAGGGCGTTTTGGGCGGCCCACCAGTCGGGGTGAAGCCCCAGCTCGGCGGCGTGGCGGGTCAGGCGGGCTAGGAGTCGCCAATCCGGGTCGGGCAGTTCGATGAGCCGGGCGGCTTCGACGGCGATGCGGGCTTCCAGGGCGGCCTTGACGGGCGAACCGTCGCCAGTGTGCTTGAGGAACAGGTGGAGCAGCTCGCGTTTTTTGGGGGGCAGCGGCGGTTCGAAGACTTCCAGCCACAGCAGTCCCGGCCAGAGGTGCAGGACAAGCGGAGCCAGGGTCAGGGTGTTCTGGGCTTCCTGGCGTTCGGTGACGAGGCTTCGGGCCACGGCGGCGGCGGCGAGGTTTTCGGCGTGGAAGACTTCCGCGTGATGGCGCGAGAAGGCGTCGGCCAGGGCCTGGCGTTTATTGACGGGCAGGCCTACGGCCTCGAAGGCGAAGCCTTCCTCGACTCCGCCCGTGGCCGGCCGGATGGCGGCGCAGGCGGCAAACGGGTTGGCCGTGGGCGCGGGCGTATAGGTCAGTTCGTAGCGGTCGGCGGCGGTTTCGTGGCGGTAGACGATGGCGGCTGCGCCAGGGCGCGGCGCGCCGGCCGGGGCGTTTTCCAGGCGCACGGTCACGGCGACGCCAGGCCAGGTTGCCGCGGCTTCCTCGCCGCCCAGGGGCAGCCGGTTTTCCAGGGCCAGGGTCACAAGCGCCTGGGTGATGAGCGTTTTGGGCGTTTCGCGCCGGGGCCGGGCCATGGTTTCCCAGATGTCGGCCCCGCTGCCCATGGCTGGTTCGTTGGAGCGGGCCTGGGCCAGGATAGTCAGGATTTCCGGTTCCGGGTCGGCCATGCCGGTGGCCCGGGCCAGTTCCACGGCGCGCAGGGCAAAGGTCATGGCGTTGACCGGTTCCAGGCGCGAGATCTCGTCGAAAAACCAGGCGCAGCTGGCAAACGAGGCCAGTCCCCAGGCCTGCATGGACAGGAGTTTCCAGGCCGCCCCCCGGCGGACGGCGTCGGCCGATGGCGCCATGTGCAGCCGTTCAAAGCCCTCCTTGGACTGGGTGCCGGCCAGCACCTGGCCGTAGGCGTCAAGCGCCGCTTCGGGGGCCTTGAAGAGCGCGCCGGCCTTGGCGTCGTAGTGGCTGTCCAGGCGGGACTTGAGCAGATCCAGGGCGTTTCGCAGGGGGGCGCGCCAGCGCTGGTTGTAGCCCGGATGGTCGCCGGCGGTGCAGCCGCAGTCCGAGCGCCAACGTTCCACGCCGTGGGCGCAACTCCAGGCCGAGGCCTCGCGGATCTTGGCGTAGGCCTTGGGCGGATTGGCGGCCAGATAGGCGGCGAAGTTGGTGAGCGTCAGGCCATCGCGGCCGGATTTTGCCTTGTCCAGGGCATAGGCCAGGGCCATTTCGCCGAATTTGAAGTGGTGGCCGTAGGTTTCGCCGTCGGTGGCCAGGGAGAGCAGGCCCCCTCCGGCCGATTCGGACAGGCGGCGGAAGAAGTGTTCGCCGTCGGCCAGGAGATTTTCAAAGGCCACGGCCTGGGACAGGGGGCCGTGGTAGAAAAAGACGGCGATTTCCCGGCCGGACGGCAGGCGCACGGCGTAGGGCCGGCGGATGTCCAGGGAGCCGGCGTCCACGCCGCGCCAGTCGCGGCCGTTGTCGCTTATGGCCGTGGCCTGGGACGGGGCCAGGATGGTGAAGCGGATGCCGGCCTGGGCCAGGGCTTCCAGAGTCGGAGTGTCCACGGCGGTCTCGGACAGCCACATGCCTTCGGGATCGCGCCCGAACCGGGCCTTGAAGTCGTCCACGGCCCAGGCCACTTCCAGGCGTTTGTCGCGCTCGGTGGCCAGGGGCATGATGACGTGGTGGTAGATCTGGGCCAGGGCGTTGCCGTGGCCCAGGCGGGCCAGGCTCTCGCGGTCGGCCTCCAGGATGCGGGCGTAGGTGTCCGGGGCCGAGCGGGCCATCCAGGACATGAGCGTGGGGCCCGCGTTGAAGCTCATGTGGCTGTAGCAGTTGAACAGTTCGACGATGCGTCCGGCCCCGTCCTGGCGGCGGGCCCGGGCCATGGGGGCGTAGGATTCGCGGCAGATGCGTTCGTTCCAGTGCACGGCCGGGGCGGCGCTGCCTTCGGGCAGGATGCGGCCAAGCCAGGGGTCCTCGCGGGGGGGCTGGTAAAAATGGCCGTGGATGCACAGGGCGCGGTCCATGGTGCTACTCCTGTCCGGGATTTTCGATGCGGTTTTCCCCGCGCGGGGGCGGGGCGAAGGTTTTGCGGTCCAGGGCGTCCAGGGCGCGTTCGGCCAGGGCGGCTTCGCGGCGGCGCAGCAGCGACGCGTCCACGTAATGGACCTCCAGGGGACCCTTGGCCGGCCGCACCAGGGCCAACGACAGTCCGGGCCAGGACCACAGGTGCATGGTGGCGCCGTCAGGTTCCGGCCGGGTGACGGGCGGGCCGTATTTGGCGCTGTAGGCGGCCAGCACGCGTTCGTAATCGGCTTTGGGGTCGCTGCCCGAGGGCGCGATGGTCAGGGCCACGCCGGCCAGTTTGCCGGCGTCGTAGGCGTAGACCACGCTGATAAGCGGAATGTCGCCGAGATTTAAGCGTTCGTCGGCCCGGCGCAGGTAGCGCCGGCCCCGGTGGGTGAAGAGGAATTCGCCGGTGGGCAGGGCGGTTTCCGGGGAGCCGAAGGCCGCGCCGCGAAAGGACCGGGGCGGGTCGCCCTTGGAAAAGATGCGAAGCCCCCCGGACAGCGACGGCGGCGCGCCGGCCGCGGTCTCGGCGGCCACGACCTGGGCCAGCCGGGCGGCGTCGGCGTAGCGGATGGCCAGACCACCGGCGGCGGTGTCGCGGGACAGGGCGATCTGGGCGGCCGGCCAGCTCCAGACGAGTTCTTCTTCTAAAGTGGCTGCGATGGCCCGGGGCGCGCCGTATTTGGCGGCGTAGGCCTGGCGCAGGGCCTCGAAGTCCACCCCGGCGTCGGCCCGCATGAGCACGGCGAAGAACTTGCCCTGGTAAAAGCCGTAAAGGATGTCACCCAGGCGCGTTTCGCCCAGTTCCAGGCGTTCGCCGGCCCGGCGGTAATAGACGGCCGCGCCTTCGCGGTAGGCCTCGGCCATTTCGGGCAGGCTTTCGATGTCGCGGCCGAAACGGATGCCGCGAAAACCGATGGGGCCATGGGCGCGCACGTCGTCCAGGCTTTGCCAGGTGTCGCGCTCGTCGTGGCTGAGGTCCGGGAGATAGACGTAGTCGATGTCGGTGGTCCCTTCCCGGGCGTCGTGGGACAGGCTGACGGCCAGGGTGGGCTGCCGCCAGACCAGCCGGGTCCAGCCCGGCGCGCCTTCCCGGGCCGGCCGGCCGTACTTGGCTTCGTAGGCGGCGATGATATGGCCAAGCTCCTCGCAGCCGGCCAGATGCATCCGCACGAAAAAGAATTTTCCCCGGGAAAAGCCGTAGCGCACCGTGGTTGGGCAGTCCTCGCCAAAGGCCGGCTTTTCGGCCTCGCGGCGAAAAAGGGCCACCGGGCCAGCGTCCAGGACCGGAACCAGCCCGGGCACATCCGCCAGGGGCGCGCCAAAGGGGATGCCGCGAAATTCCGGCGGCTTGGCGGCCTCGGCCGGGCTGGCCGCCAGGGATAGCCAGGCGGCCAGGGCCAGCAGGGCCAGGCCAAACAGTCGGGCGGCCAGGGTTGCCATGGCTTATCGGGCCAGCCGCTTGCCGATGCGCCGGGCCATTTCGCGCAGGCTTTGGGCCAGCACGGCGGTTTCGTCGTGGCCGGACACGGGCAGATTGCCGGTCATGCGCCCCACGGCGAGATCCCGGGCGAAAAAGGCGCAGCGCCGCACCGGTCCGCCCAGGAGAAAGGCCACGGCCAGGCCGAAGACGATGCCGACCAGGCAAATGCCCCAGGCCGCGCCGCCAAGCAGCAGGCGCGAGGCGCGCACGGCATCGGCCAGTCCCGAGGCGTCGGCGGCAGCCTCGGCCAGGGTGGCCCCGCCGAGATCGGCCCCGGCGGCCAGGGCGGCCCGCTCGGCCTCGATGATCTGGCGGCCCGTGGATTTGAGGCCCTCCCAGTCGGACAGCAGCGCCCCGGCGGCCTGACGGCAGGTGGCCAGGGCGGCAAAGACCGGGGCCAGACGCTTGTTTTCCTCGTCGCTGCCGGCTTTGATCTCGCGCAGCAGGGCCTCGGCCTCGTCGTAGCGGGTGAGCGCCTGGGACAGGCGGCCCGGGTCGCGCTCGGCCTTGGCCGCCTCGGCGGCCAGCCGCACGTCGCGCCCGGCGTCCTGGACGGCCTGGGCGGTTTTCAGGCGCTTGGCGTGCAGGCGCAGAGGCTCGGGCTGAGGATATTTGGCGGCCAGCTCCTTGTCCCACTGGGCGGTCTTGAACTCGATGTAGCCGGCCACGGCGGCGGCATAGGCCTCCTGGGCGGCGGCCAGATCAGCCCGGTCCCTGGTCACCAACTCGTTGGCGGCGGCGGCGGATTCGGCGGCTTTCTTGTAGGTGTCGAGCAGGAAACCGATCTTTTGGGCTTCGGCGGCCAGGCTTTCCATGCCGGGCCGACTGGCCGCCTCGCGGGCGGCGTGCAGGGCGTCGGCGGCCTGGCCCAGGTCTTTCTTGGCCCGTTCCAGGGCGTCGCGGTCGCCGGACAGGGCATAGCCGCGGATGGCCTGGGCGGCCAGGAGCAACCGGCGTTCCACGGCCACGGCCAGATCGGCCCGGGGCAGCCGGGCGGTTTCCAGGGTCTTGGAGCGCGCGGCCAGGCCGTCCAGTCGGGAAACGGCGAAAAGCCCGAGCACCAGCGCGGCCACGGCGGGCAGGCACACGGCCAGGGCGATCTTGGCGGGAAAAAGCGGAAACCTCATGCCGGTGCGTCCTTGCGGTTGGAGATGCGGCACGGGGAGGCGGCACAAAACAACCCGGCTCCCGGGCGAGAGGCTACAAGGTGTAGCCAATTACGCGCCAAAATCAAAGGGGGCGGCCGGACAATATGCCGGCCGCCCCCGATTTCACGCTGTTTGTCGGCGACGCCTCAGCCGAAACGGCCGGTGATGTAGTCTTCGGTCTGTTTCTGGGCCGGGCGGGTGAAGATGGTTTCCGTGGCGTCTTCCTCGATGAGCCGGCCCATGTAGAAAAAGGCGGTGCGGTCCGAGACGCGGGCGGCCTGCTGCATGGAGTGGGTGACGATGATGATGGTGAAGCGTTTTTTCAGCTCGTGGATGAGCTCCTCGATCTTCTGGGTGGCGATGGGGTCCAGGGCCGAGGCCGGCTCGTCCATGAGGATGACTTCCGGCTCGATGGCCAGAGCCCGGGCAATGCACAAACGCTGCTGCTGGCCGCCGGACAGGCCCAGGGCCGAGTCGTGGAGGCGATCCTTGACCTCTTCGAACAGGGCCGCGCCGCGAAGGCTTTTTTCCACCTGCTCGGAAATATAGGTGTTGTCGCGGATGCCGCCCACGCGCAGGCCGTAGGCCACATTTTCGAAGATGGTCTTGGGAAACGGGTTGGGTTTTTGGAAGACCATGCCCACCCGGCGGCGCAGCTCCACCACGTCGAGGTCCGGGGCGTAGATGTCCTGGCCGTCCAGGGTCAGCTCGCCCTCCACCCGGGCGCCGGCGATGAGGTCGTTCATGCGATTAAGGCAGCGCAGATAGGTGGATTTGCCGCAGCCCGAGGGACCGATAAGGGCCGTGACTTGGTTGGCGTAGACAACGAGGTTGATGTCCTGAAGGGCCTTGAACCGGCCGTAGTAGAAATTGAGGGCCCTGGAGGCCATTTTCACGGTGTCGGACATGGTGTTTCCTTGCTGCGGCGGTTACGCGCGTCGGCGGACGGCCTGTTCATGAGGCCTGGGTTCGCGGCCCGGGGGCGGCCGTTTCGGCCGACGCTTCGGCCTTTGGCGGCTGGGCCATGGGCAGGGTGAAGTGGAAGGCGGCTCCGGCCATCTCGCCCCGGCCGCGCTCCACCCAGACCCGGCCGCCGTGGCGCTCCACGATGTGGCGCACGATGGCCAGGCCAAGGCCGGTGCTGCCCGGGGTCTTGGAGCGATGGCGCTCCACCCGGTAGAAGCGTTCGAAGACCCGCTCGCGTTCCTCGGGCGGGATGCCCGGCCCCTGGTCGAGAACGGAACACCGGACCAGGCCCCGGTCGGGATCGGGGGCGGCGGCCAGCTCAATGCGCCCGGATTCGGGGCTGAAGCGGATGGCGTTTTCGAGCAGGTTGCGCCAGACCTGGGCCAGCTGGCCCTGGTCGCAGGCCACGGCCAGCCCGGCCTCGGGCAGGGCGCGGACCAGCTCAAGCGCCCGGGCCTGGGCCAGGGGTTCGCACTCGCGCACGGCGTCGGCCAGGGCGGCCCCGGCCTCGGCCCTGGCGTCGGGGGCCGGCCCCTGGCCGTCCTCCAGCCGGGCGAGGTTTAAAATGTCGTCCACCATCTTGGACATGTGATTGGCGTTTTTGAGGATCACTTCCAGGAAGCGCCGCTTTTCGGCGGCCAGTTCCGGCGCGGCTCCGAGCAGGGTTTCGGCGTAGCCCTTGATGGACGTCAGCGGCGTGCGCAGCTCGTGGGTGACGTTGGCGGCGAAGTCCCGCCGCACCCGGGAGAGCTTGCGGGTCTCGGACACGTCGTGAAAGACCAGCACGGCCCCGGCCTCGGCCCCATCTCGGCCAGGCAGGCGCACCAGGGACACCTCGTAGACCCGGCCCGGACCGAACCGGGCTTCCAGGGTCACGGCCTCGGCCGCGCTTTCGGCTTCGGGACCGGCCGGATCGGCGGCCAGGAGCCGGTCGCAGGCCAGTTGCAGCTCGGGGCTGGGGATGACCTCAATAGGCCGGCGGCCCAGGGGATTGGCGGCGATGGGGGCCAGCCGGGCCAGGGCCGGGTTGGCCACGCGCACCCGGCCGGCGGCGTCCAGGACCATGACCGCCTCGCGCATCCCGTCCAGGATGGCTTGCAGCTGGGTTTTCTGGGCCACGATGGTGGCGATGTTGGCCTCGATGCCCCGGGCCATCTGATTGACGGCCCCGGCCAGGACGGAAAACTCGCCCCCGGGGAGCAAATGCAGCCGGCGGCGGTAGTCGCCGTCGCCAATGGCCCGGGCCACGTCCACCACCTCGGCCAGGGAACGCGACAGGCGGCGGGTGAAAAACCAGAACACGGCCCCGGCCAGGGCCAGGATGCCGGCGTTGGCGGCCAGGCGCTGGCCCGGCGTGGCCGTGGTCGGAACCAGGGACGACAGGCCAAGAGCCAGGGCAGCCACGCCCACGCACACGGCGGCGGCCCGCAGGCCCAGGGCGGCGGAGCCGGCCACGGCCTACTCCTTGAACCGGTAGCCCACGCCCCGGACGGTCTCGATCATGTCGGCGAAATGCCCAAGCTTCTGGCGCAGGCGGCGCACGTGGGTGTCCACGGTGCGGGCGTAGCCCTCGAACTCGTAGCCCCAGACGGAATTGAGCAGCCGGTCCCGGGTGAGCACCCGGCCGGCGCTCTGGAACAGCTCGGCCAAGAGCTTGAATTCCGTGGCGGTGAGCGCCACCTCGGCCCCGTCCAGGCTCACCCGGTGGGCGGCCATGTCCACGGACAGGCCGTCGCGGGCCAGCACCTGCCGTTTTTCCGGCTCCGGGGCGTGGCGTTTGAGCACCGAGCGCAGGCGCAGGACCAGTTCGCGCGGGGAAAAGGGCTTGACCACGTAGTCGTCGGCCCCAAGCTCCAGCCCGACGATGCGGTCCACTTCCTCGCCCCGGGCCGTCAGCATGATGATGGGGGCGCTGGCGGTCTTGGGGTCGCGCTTGAGTTCCTTGCAGACCTCGAAGCCGTCCAGCCCCGGCAGCATGAGGTCGAGGATGACGGCGGCCGGCGGATTGCGCCGGGCCTTGGCCAGGCCCTCGTAACCGTCGCGGGCGGTCTCGGCGGCGAAGCCGGCGCTTTGCAGATTGAAGGCGAGCAGTTCGACGATATCTTCGTCATCTTCGACAATCAGGATGGAATCCTTGGACATGCGACCACCTCGAGGTTTGCGGGGCCATCAAGAACACGTCGCCTTGACGCGGCGATGTATGTCGCGTGACGATTGTGTGACACCAGTCGCGCCAAAGCGCAACGTCGAGCCGTGGACGACATTTTCGTGCCGCTCTCCCGAATTCCGGGCCGGCAATTTGACGCGTTTTCCAAATGGGCCTAGGGTTCCATACCTCGAAAATCTCATGCGTCGGACGTTTGGACGCGAAGGGCATGGGAAGAATGGCGGACAGGTTACGCAAGGCCGCGGGCGTGATGCTTGCCCTGGTTTTGGCGCTTTTCGGCGTGGCCGAGGCCCAGGACCACAGCCCGGTCGTCCTGGGCATGACGGCCGGGTTCTCCGGTCCGACCCGGTCCATGGCTGTGGAACTCTACCGGGGGGCGCTGGCCTGCCTGGAAAGCCGCAGCGTCCTGTCCGCGCCCGGGCTGCGCAAGGTCGTCCTCCAGGCTGCCGACGACGGCTACGAACCCGGGCCGGCCATCGAAAACACCGTGCGTTTCCTCACCCGCGACAAAGCCCTGGCCCTTTTTTCCCAGCTCGGCACGCCCACGGTCAGCCGGGTGCTGCCGGTGCTTCGGGCCTACGCCGACCAGGGGGCACGGCTGTTTTTCCCGGTCACGGGGCTGGAAGCCTCGCGCACGGCGCCCTACGTGCGCTATGTCTACAACCTGCGGGCCAGCTACCGCCAGGAGATCGACGCCCTGGTCGGGGCCTTCGTCGCCAGGGGGGCCACCCGGGTAGCCATCTGCCATCAGGCCGACGCCTTTGGCCGCAGCGGTTGGGACGGGGCGAGGCGGGCGCTTTCCCGGCGCAACCTCCCCCTTTGCGGCGAGGCCACCTTTGCCCGGATCGCCACGGTGGCCGACGACATGGCCGCCCAGGCCAAGGTGCTCTCCGCCTGCAACCCCCAGGCGATCCTGCTGGTCGGCCCGGCCCCGGCCTGCGCCGCCGCCATTCGCGATTTTCGCCAGGCCGGCCTCGACGCCGCCATCGGCGTGGTGTCCTTTGCCGGCGGCGAACTGCTGCTGCGCCAATTGGCCGCCGAGGGCGCGCGTTTGGGCGTCGATCTGGAGCACGACGTCCTTTTTTCCCAGGTCGTGCCGGACTGGCGCGACGATACCCTGCCGGCGGCCCATGATTACCGCCAGGCCCTGGCCGATCTGGGCGACCGCCAGCCGCCGCCCGGCGGCTGGGACACGCCGGCCTCCCAAGCCGGCAGTTCCGTGGGGTTCGAGGGCTATCTCAACGCCCGTCTGTTCCTGGCGGTCCTTGACGCCATGGCCGACCCCGACGACCGCCAGGGCCTGGACGCGGCGGCCGCCGCCATCGATCAGATCGACATCGGCATCGGCCGGCCCGTCACATTGACCGGCCCCAACCATCAGGCTCTGGACATGGTCTACCTCAATACCGCCAAGGACGGCCGGCTCGTGCCCTTGACCGCCAGCCTGGCCGTCGCCGAGACCGAGGACTAGAGGGTGTCACGCCTCTTCCGCAAGACGCTGCTGGCCATCGTGCTGGTGTTCGGGGTCTCGGCCAATGCCACGGCCCTGCTGTCGGCCTGGCTGCTCCATCGCCACCTGACCGATGAATACGTCACCAAGGGCCGGGCCATCGCCATGGCCATCGCCGCCGCCAGCCCCGACGCCCTGGTCGGCGGGGACGCGGCCTCGGTCCAGGCCATGATCGACGAGTTCTTGCGCATCGAGGGCGTGGGCTACGTCTTTGTGGCCGACCGAATGGGGCGCATCGCGGCCCACACCTTTTTACCGGCCATGCCGGCCACCGTGCCCCAGGTCACGGTAAGCCACCAGGAAGCCATTTCCATCGACGACGCCGTGATTCCCGACCGGGGGGATTTTATCCAGGTCACGGCCCCGATCCTGGCCGGCGAGGCCGGGCAGGTGAGCGTGGGCATGGACAAGGCCGGCATCTGGCGGGTCATGCGCGAGGCCGTCATCCGCCAGGAAGTGCTGATGCTGGCCATGTTCGCCGTGGCCGTGGTCATCTTCTACGCCCTGGTCTCGGGCATCGCCCGGCCCCTGGCCGCCCTGGCCGAATATGCCGTCAAAATCCGCGACCACGATTTCTCGGCCACCCCGCCCCCGGCCAGCGACGACGAGGTGGGCGTGCTGGCCCGGGCCATGGGCTCCATGGCCGGCCAGCTGTCGGTGCTGGTGTCCAACCTCAAGCAGGCCGTGGCCGACACCACCCGCGAACTCAACGACTCCCTGGCCCACATCCAGGCCATCATCGACAACCTGGCCGACGGCCTGCTGGTGGTCGACGACGCCGGCCGGGCCACCCTGCACAACCCGGCCCTGCTCGCCATGTTCGGCCTGACCGGAACCGACCCGGCCGGGCGCTGGGTGCGCGACGCCTTTCCGCCGGCCATGGCCGCCCTGGCCGCCTCGTGCCTCAGCGACAAGGCCTGCCCGGAAACCGAAGTGGCCCTGTCCGGCGGCGGCACGGGCAAGGTTGTGGCCACGTCCTTCCGGCTGCCCGGCCAGGCCCGCACGGCGGTCATTTTGCTCGTGCGCGACGTCACCGTGGAAAAGGAAGTGGACCGGATGAAGACCGAGTTCATTTCCACGGTCTCCCATGAACTGCGCACGCCGCTGACGTCGGTGCTGGGGTTTGCCAAGATCATCCGCCGCAAATTCCTGGAGCTGGTGGTTCCGGCCCTGCCGCCGGGCGATGCCCGGGTGGCGCGCGGCGCCGGCCAGATCCGCGAGAACCTCGACATCATCGTGGCCGAGGGCGAGCGGCTCACCGAGCTGGTGGACGATGTGCTCGACATCGCCAAGATGGAGTCCGGGCGCTGCGAATGGGACATGGAGCCGGTATCCCTGGCCGCCGTGGCCGATCACGCCGTCAAGGCGGCCGCGCCCCTGGCGGCGCGCAAGGGCCTGGCGCTCACCGCCGACATCGCCTCGGATCTGCCGGCGGTCATGGCCGACCGCGACCGGCTGGTGCAGGTACTGCTCAATCTCATCGGCAATGCCGTGAAGTTCACCACCTCCGGTTGGGTGCGTCTGTCGGCCGTGGCCGTCGACGGCGAGGTGCGGGTGGCGGTGGCGGACAGCGGCGCGGGCATCGCGGCCAAGGACCTGGAAACCATTTTCGAGAAGTTCAAGCAGGCCGGGGACACGCTGACCGAAAAGCCCAAGGGCACGGGCCTGGGGCTGCCCATCTGCCGCCAGATCGTGGAACGCCACGGCGGGCGCATCTGGGCCGAATCCGTGCCCGGCCAGGGCAGCGTCTTCCGCTTCATCCTGCCGGCCCTGGCCGGGCAGGCGGCGAAAACGGCCGAGGCGGCCTGCCCGGCCAGAGCCGCGCCAGCGACCCGAGGCGACGCATCCCGGGTGCTGGTGGTGGACGACGACGCCGCCGTGCGGCGCTATCTCGAAACCGTGCTGGCCGAGGGCGGCTACGCCGTGGCCACGGCCAGCGGCGGGGTCGAGGCGCTGCGGCTGGCCGCCGCCTGGAAACCCGGCTGCATCACCATGGACCTGCACATGCCGGGTATGGACGGCCGGGAGGCCATCCGCCGGCTGCGGGCCGAGCCGGCCACCCGGGACATTCCGGTGATGGTGCTGACCGTGGCTTCCAGCCGCGAACGGGCCGCCAGCGGGGCCGACGCGGTTCTGGCCAAGCCCGTGGACGAGGAGGCGCTGTTGGCGGCCGTGCGCAACCTGCTGGAAGGCCCGGGCGAGGACGACGCGCGCCCATGCCTGATCTACGCCGACGACGGCGGCCGGCGGCTGTCGCGGCGGTTCCTGCTGTGCCCGGGCGAGGTGACGTCGGTGGGCGAGGAACCCGGGTTGTGGCAGGCGTTGGACAAGGGCTTTTGCGGCACGGTCTTTGTGCCGGCCTCGCGGGGCCACGACCTCGACCTGGGCAAGCTCAGCGCCTATCCAGGCGTATGCGTGATCATCATTCCCGACTGACGCGCACACCCGAAAGGCAAGCTCGGCGGCGGTTCCGGCGGTTAACGGGCGTTTTTTGCCGTTCCGGCTCTTGACTGGCCGGCCGGGCCGCTTACTTTTTTGGCGCTCGCCCGCGGCGAGTGCTGCCGGGGCGGCCCCGGCCATGGCTTCGGCCCTTGACAAACCCGGGCCGAAGGTGGACTTGTTGCGGCCGGATTTCACGGCCCTAAGGCGTAAGCGGAGAGGATCATGCCCATCTACGAATACAAATGCACCAAATGCGGCAAGGAATTCGAAGTGCTTCAACGCAGCTTCGACGTGGACGAAGCGCCCTGCGAACACTGCGGCGCTCCCGGCAAGCGCTTCATGTCCAACACCTCGTTCGTGCTCAAGGGCACGGGCTGGTACGTGACCGACTACAAGGCCAACGGCGGTTGCAGCGCTTCGGGCAACGCGGCCAACGGGTCCAACGGTTCGGCCAAGCCCGCCGACGCCCCGGCCGCCGAAGCAGCGGCTCCGGCCTCGCCCTGCGCTTCCGGCGGCTGTTCGTCCTGCCCGAGCGCCTCCGCGTCCAGCGCCGACGCCTAGACCGCTCCCGCTCCGATTTTTGCTTCGTCGCGCCGGTCCGACAGGGCTGGCGCGACGGGTTTTTTTGCGTCCTTCGAACACCTTGGACGCCTATTCCCGACCCGCCATCCGGCCGGACGGCTCCCTCCCATTCCGGGTAACCCCGGGCGACCCACGCGGCGCAGCCGCCAGCGATCCCGCGCCCAAGGGGCTTGGCGCGTTCGCGCCCTCCGACGAAATATCCTTTCTCCGTCCGCTCCGAGTGGGGTATCCAAAGGGGCTCAGCCCCTTTGGCCGCCGGAGCATTCTTTATTCTCGCCCTCTTATCACTCTCCCCAGCTACAATCCCAGCAATCGACGTACGGTCGCCAACCCCAGGCGTTCTTCCAGCACGTCGGCCAGCCGGTCCAGGGCCGGGTCGATGTCGTAGGGCGTCAGCCGGGTGATGGGTTCCTGACCCCGGCGCTGGCGCAGGGTGTTGAGGAACTGGCGGCGGAAGGCGTCGGCGTCGAAGAGGCCGTGCAGGTAGGCACCCCAAATGGGCGCGTCTTTTCGGGCGTAGGCCAGGGGTTGGCCGTCGGCCCGGGCGGCGATGATGTCCAGGGCGGCGGCGTCCCCTTGAATAATGGTGATGCCGTGGTGGATTTCGTAGCCGTGAAGGGGCAGCTTTGATGGCGTGTGGACGGCATCGGTGGCGGTCAGGGTTTTTTCGGCGGCCAGGCGGGTGGTGAGCGGCAGCAGGCCCAGGCCGGCGGTGTGGCCGCGATCCGATTCCAGACCCAGGGGATCGGCCACGGTCTCGCCGAGCATTTGCAGCCCGGCGCAGATGCCGACGATTTCGGTTGTGCCGGCGGCGGCCAGTGTGGTCAGGGCGGCGGCCAGGCCGGAATCCTGGAGCCAGGCCAGGTCGGCCAGGGTGTTCTTGCTGCCAGGCAGCAGCACGGCGTCGGGCCGGCCGAGCTTACCGGCCTCGCGCACCCGGCGTAGGCGCGTGTCGGGTTCCACGGCCAGGGCGTCGCAGTCCGTGGCGTTGGAGAGATGCGGCAGGTCGATGACCGCGATGTCGAGGAGCGTCGGGTCGGCCGGCGGGGTATCGGGCAGGGACTGGCCGTCCTTGAAGGTGACCGAGTCCTCGTCGGGCAGGCCCAGATCGGACAGGAAGGGGACCACGGCCAGCACGCCCTGTCCGGTGCGCTGGGCGAGGTAGTCGTTGGCCGGGGCCAACAGCGTGGCGTCGCCCCGGAAGCGGTTGAGCACATAGCCGGCGACGAGCGCCCGTTCGGCTTCGGGCAGGCATTCCATGGTGCCCAGCAGCCCGGCGTAGGCGCCGCCCCGGTCGATGTCGGCGGCCAGCAGCACGCTGGCCCCGGCATGGCGGGCCATGGCCATGTTGACGATGTCATGGGCCTTGAGATTGACCTCGGCCGGGCTGCCGGCTCCTTCGAGCACCATGACGTCGGCCTGGCCGGCCAGGGCGTCGTAGGCCTCCCGGGCGGCGGCGAAGGCCGTGGGTTTGTAGGCGATGTAGTCCGCCACGCGCATGGTTCCGACCGGTTTGCCAAGGACAATGACCTGGGAGCCGAGGTCCGAGGTGGGCTTTAAAAGGATGGGGTTCATGCGCGCGTCCGGGGCCAGCCGGCAGGCTCGGGCCTGGACGATCTGCGCCCGGCCCATTTCCAGGCCGTCGGCCGTGACTCCGGAATTGAGCGACATGTTTTGCGATTTAAACGGCGCGACCTTGTAGCCGGCCCGGGCCAGCAGCCGGCACAGGCCGGCGGTGAGCACGGATTTGCCGGCGCTGGAGGTGGTCCCTTGGACCATAAGCGCCGGGGTCTTGGGCCGGGGGCGGGAGGCGGGCATGGGGCAGGCGGCCAGCACGGCGGCCAGGGCGTCCAGGATGCGGTCGGTCTCGGCCTCGGGGCGCACGGCCAGGCGCAGGTAGCGGTCGGAAAGGCCGGAAAAATTGGTGCAGTCGCGAAGGGCCACGCCGTGTTCAGTTAAGAGGCGGCGGCAGACCTCCGGGGCGTTGGGGCCGGAAAGCGACAGCCGGGCCAGCAGGAAATTGGCCTGGCTCGGGAAGACCGTGAGGCCAAGGCCGGCCAGCCCTTCGGCCAGCCGCTGGCGCAGGCCGGGCAGGGCGGCCCGGGTATCCTCCAGAAAGGTCCTGTCGGCCAGGGCGCGCAGGCCCACGGCCTGGGGGAGGGTTCCCACCGACCACGGGGCCAGGGTGCGGCGCACCCAGTCGGCCAGATCGGGGCTGGCGGCGAGCAGCCCCAGGCGCAGGCCGGGTATGGCGAAGCTTTTGGTGAGCGAGAGCAGCACGGCCACGTTGTGGGGCCGGTCCTCGCCGGCCAGGCTCGTAAAGCCGGGCACGAAGTCGGCAAAGGCCTCGTCCACCAAAAACAGGCTCTGGGGGTGACGGCCGGCCAGCTCAATGATGGCGGTGGCGTCGGTGACGACGCCGGTGGGGTTGGCGGGGCTGGCGATGACAACCAGGGAGGGCGAGCGCAGCACGGCCTCGATGCGGTCGAGCTGGGGGGCGAAGCCGTCGAATTCCGAGCCGGGCAGCCGGCGCACGTCCATGCCGGACTTGTGGCAGGCCACGGCGTAGTCGGTGTAGGCCGGGGAGGGGATGACCGCCCGGGCCAGGCCGGTGCAGCGCGGCAGGGCGAAAAGGAGTTGGCTTGTGCCGTTGCCGGCCACGAAATGGGAGGCTGGCGCGCCGTAGCGGGCCGAGGCGGCCTCAAGGAGCGCGGTGCAGTCCGGGTCCGGGTAGTGGACGAGGTCGGCGACGGCGGCGCTTAAGACGTCGCGCAGCCAGGGCGGCGGCCCCAGCGGATTGATGCTGGCCGAGGCGTCGAGGATTTCGGATGGGTCGCGTCCGGCCTCGGCGGCCAGGGCGCGCAGATTGCCGCCGTGGGGAAAAGCTTTTTCTTTCAATTAATTGACTGCTTTTTGCGGCATCACCAGCACGAGATGCCAGCCCGTGGCGCGAAGGCGCGCCGCCAGCACCATGTCCTTGCCCGAGACAAAGGCCATGGGCCACTTCTTTTCTGTTTCGGCCCGTTCGATGACGGCCTCGCCGATGGCGTTCAGGCCGTCGTCGGGCGAGTCCTCGGCCTTTTCCAGGCCCATGGCGGCCAGCCCCCGGTCGGCCCGGAAATAGACCACGGCCTCCTCGGCCTTGGCGTTTATGGCGTCGATGGCGGCGGCGAGCCGGGGGTCGCTGACGGCGATGGCCTTGCCGCGCCGGTTCATCAGAAAGGCCCGCGCGCCGGGGATGGCGGCCAGATCGGCCATGACCCGGCCGGAGAGCTGGCTGATGGTGACGTCTCGCGACGACACGGCGAGTAGCGTCTCGCCGTCGTAGACCGGGCAGGACACCGTGACCATCATGCCGTCGCCGGCCAGATCGAGGTAGGGCGACTGCCAGCCGCAGGCCTTGGCCGCGAAATCGGCGGCGGTGTAAAAGTCCTTGTCCGTGGGCTTATAATTGTTGACGGCCTCCACCAGGGGCAGGGTGGGGTAGATGGCGAATCCCTGGTCCGGGGTGGTCAGGTAGACCCAGGAGTAGGGCAGCGCGCCGTAGCCGGCGGCCATGGCCGGGGCGAGGCTGCCCAGGGCGGCCAGCTCCCGGAAGAGATTGTCGGAGAAGTTTTCGCCGTCGTAGAAATAGAGGGACTGGCAGGGGGCCTTGGCGGCCGGGTCCGGGCCGCAGGGGCCTTGGAGGTCGCGGAAAGCGACCGTGCCGTCCTTGACGGCGTAGCTTTGCAGCAGCCGGCCACGGTCCTCGGGGACCATGGCCGGGGTGGCCCGGAAGAGTTCCTTGTAGGCCGCGCCAAGGCTTTTGGCGCTTTGCTCCACGGCGGCAAGCGCATCGTCGAGGCGGCCGGCGGCGCTGGCGGCCAGGGCCAGGGCGAACTTCGGCGGCGCGGCCTGGGCGGCTGGGGCGTTGGCCGGGCACAGCAGGCAGCAGGCGAGGATGATTCCGAAAGCGGCGGTCGCGAAACGCATGGCGGCTGCCTCCTTGGCGGTCACTGCATGATGAGATGCCAGAACACGGAAAAAAGCCCAAGGATCATGCCGACCACGGCCACGGTGAAGACGATGTCCGGGATCGGCGAAAAGGTCTTGGCGCCGGTGTTGATGCAGCGTCGGATGTACCAGAAGCGCCACACGGCCACAACCATGACCAAAACACCCACGCCGAAGGTGGACAGCGTCACGGTCTCGGTGTGCAGGTGCTTGTGGGCCATGCCCTCGAACATGGGCACGTTTTGCAGCTGGCGGATGAAGAAGTCGAAGCGCTCGATGACGAAGCTGAAGCCAAAAAGTGCCAGTCCCGTGCGGCACCAGGCCAGAAACGTGCGTTCGTTGGCCAGGTGGTTGCGCTGCCAGGCCAGGAGCACCTGGGGGTTGGTGAGGTCGTAGGGCCGGGCGTCCGGGGCGGCGGAAGCGGCCGGTTGCGGGGCAGGGGCGTCGGTCATGGGGCCTCCGATGTCGGCGTGAATCTAGACCAGCCGGGGACGGGGGGCAAGGCGCGGGAGGGCGGCAGGCTGGCGACGGTGAAACGGCCTCTGGTCGTCGCAAAAAAAACGGGGGCCGCGCCAGCGCGCGGCCCCCGTGACGGTAACGTGGAGGAAACGGGTCGGCTAGTACATGCCGCCCATGCCGCCCATGCCGCCGCCGGGCATCGGGGGCATGTCCTTTTTCGGCTCGGGCTTCTCGGCGATGGCCGCCTCGGTGGTCAGGAGCAGGCCGGCCACGGAGGAGGAGTTCTGCAGGGCGATGCGGGTGACCTTTTTGGGGTCGATGACACCGGCCTTGATCAGGTCTTCGTATTCGCCGGTGGCGGCGTTGAAGCCGAAGCCGTCCTTGCCGTCGCGCACTTTGGCCACGACGATGGAGCCTTCGAAGCCGGCGTTGCCGGAGATCTGGCGCAGGGGCTCTTCGATGGCGCGGCGCACGATCTCGATGCCGGACTGCTCGTCGTCGTCCACGGCCTTGATGCCGGTCAGGCTCTTGACGCAGCGCACGAGAGCGACGCCGCCGCCAGGAACGATGCCTTCCTCAACGGCCGCGCGGGTGGCGTTGAGGGCGTCCTCGACGCGGGCTTTCTTTTCCTTCATCTCGGTCTCGGTGGCCGCGCCGACATTGATGACGGCCACGCCGCCGACGATCTTGGCCAGACGCTCCTGCAGCTTTTCCTTGTCGTAGCTGGAGGTGGTCTCTTCGATCTGGGCGCGGATCTGCTTGACCCGGGCCTTGATCTTGTCGCCGTCGCCAGCGCCGTCAACGATGGTGGAATTTTCCTTGTCCACGATGACGCGCTTGGCCTTGCCGAGGTCGGCCAGGGTCATGTTCTCGAGCTTGATGCCCAGGTCTTCGGACACGCACTGGCCGCCGGTCAGGGTGGCGATGTCCTCGAGCATGGCCTTGCGGCGGTCGCCGAAGCCCGGGGCCTTGACGGCGCAAACCTGCAGGGTGCCGCGCAGCTTGTTGACGACCAGGGTGGCCAGGGCCTCGCCCTCGATGTCTTCAGCCACGATCAGCAGCGGGCGGCTCATCTTGGCAACCTGCTCCAGGACGGGCAGCAGATCCTTCATGGCGGTGATCTTCTTCTCGTTAATCAGGATCAGCGGCTCGTCGAGCTCGCACACCATGCGCTCGGGATCGGTGATGAAATAGGGGGAGAGGTAGCCGCGGTCGAACTGCATGCCCTCGACGACGTCAAGGGTGGTTTCCATGCCCTTGGCTTCCTCGACGGTGATGACGCCTTCCTTGCCGACCTTGTTCATGGCTTCGGCGATGATGTTGCCGATGGTGGCGTCGGAGTTGGCGGAAATGGTGCCGACCTGGGCGATCTCTTTCTGGTCGCGGGTGGGCTTGGCCAGGGTCTCCAGCTCAGCCACGACCGAGGCCACGGCCTTGTCGATGCCGCGCTTGATGGCCATGGGGTTGCGGCCGGCGGCCACGAGCTTGACGCCTTCGGTGAAGATGGCCTGGGCCAGGATGGTGGCGGTGGTGGTGCCGTCGCCAGCGATGTCGGAGGTCTTGGAAGCGACTTCCTTGACCATCTGGGCACCCATGTTCTCGAACTTGTCTTCCAGTTCGATCTCCTTGGCCACGGTCACGCCGTCCTTGGTGATGATCGGGGAACCGAAGGACTTCTCGATGACGACGTTGCGGCCCTTGGGTCCAAGGGTGACCTTCACGGCGTTGGCCAGCTTGTCGACGCCTCTTTTCAGCTTCTCGCGGGCTTTGGAATCAAAAAGAATTTCTTTGGCAGCCATGTATGTTCTCCTTGCGCTAGAATACGGAATGGTTGGAGCGAAAAAGGCGCGAAGCCCTAGGCTTCGATGACGGCCAGGATGTCGTCCTCGCGCATGACGAGGAAGTCTTCGTCATCGACCTTGATCTCGGTGCCGGCGTACTTGTTGAACAGCACGAGGTCGCCCTTTTCGACATGCATCTTCAGGTGCTTGCCGTCTTCGGCCAGCTTGCCCGGACCCACGGCGATGACTTCGCCCTTCATGGGCTTTTCCTTGGCCGAGTCAGGGATGATGATGCCGCCCTTGGTGACTTCTTCCTGTTCGAGACGCTTAACCAGCACGCGATCGCCTAAGGGTTTGAGCTTCATACAATAACCTCCATGGTTTTTGGCGGATGGATTGGCTGCTGGCACTCGCTTGCGGCGAGTGCCAGCGCCGGCGGGAAACTATCTAAACACATTGGCGTGAAAGGCAAGAGGTCGGCGTGAAAAAAGTTTGGCGGGCCGGAAGATTTTGTTTTCGAAATAAGTCGCTTGTATATTTGATGATTTTTGTAAAAAACGGGCAGATGGCAGATGGTCTGCTGTTTCAGGAGGGCTTTTGGGCAGGTTTTGGGACGCAAGATACCCTTGTGAAAGGAATCACGCTGTTGCGGCGGATGGCATTTTCCAGTAAACCGCATAAACTTGACGCTCTCTCCACAGGGGCCTAGAACCATCCAATAGCAGGCGGCCGCGGTGCTAGCGGATAGTTTTGCCTCGCGGCGGAGGCGGAGCGTGTGTCCCAGGCGGTCCCCTAACCTTTTTATCGAGGTGCCTATGCTCGACACGCTGGTCTTTGTGACGGTGCTGCTGCCATTTTTGGTCGCAGCCGTGTTGCTCGTTTTGCGAGAGCAAAATGTGCGCAAGGTCATCCTGGTCGCCACGGCGGGAGTACTCATACTCGCGTCGTTGGCCATGCTTCGGGGCGGCGCGTTCATCATGTCGCCGGCGCCACTATGGGGTTCACTGGTCACCCTTGGTGACTTCCTGATCCTCGCCGTGGTGTTGCTGGTCGGCTTGAAACGCAAAAACCAGATCATCGTATGGCTCACCGTGGCCCAGATCGTCGGACTTATTTGGTTCGACTTCTTCATGATCCAGGACCACGGCGCGACGCCGGCCTTTTTCGCGGACGACCTCAGCCTCGTCATGGTGCTGGTGGTGTCCATCGTCGGTTCCCTCATCGCCGTGTACGGCATCGGCTACATGAAGGAACACGAGGAACATCTGCATCTGACCACGTCGAAACAGCCTCAGTTCTTTTTCTTCATCGTCCTGTTCCTGGGCGCCATGAACGGCCTCGTTTTGGCCAACAACATGCTGTGGATGTACTTCTTCTGGGAATGCACCACGCTGTGTTCGTTCATGCTCATCGGCCATGACGACACCGAGATCGCCCGCAAGAACGCGGAACGCGCCCTGTGGATGAACGTGCTCGGCGGCACGGCCTTCCTGTTTGGCGTCATGCTCCTGTACAAGGTCACCGGCACCCTGTCGCTCCAGGAGATCCTGGCTCGCGGACCGGAATTCGCCGTGGCCGGCGGGGCCATCCTCGTGCCCATGTTCCTGCTGGTCTTCGCCGGCATGACCAAGGCCGCCCAGGCCCCGTTCCAGAGCTGGCTCACCGGGGCCATGGTGGCTCCCACCCCGGTTTCGGCCTTGCTCCACTCCTCGACCATGGTCAAGGCCGGCGTCTACATCATCGTGCGCCTGGCCCCGATCTACGCCGGCACCTACTTCAGCAACTTCGTGGCCCTGTTCGGGGGCTTCGTGTTTTTGGCCACGGCCTGCCTGGCCGCCGGCCAGTCCAACGGCAAGAAGATCCTGGCCTACTCCACCATCTCCAACCTGGCGCTCATTATTGCCTGCGCCGGCATCAACACCCCGGCCGCCATCACCGCGGCCATCCTGCTGATCCTGTTCCACGCCATCTCCAAGGCGCTCATGTTCCTGTGCGTCGGGGCCATCGAGCAGAAGATCGGCTCCCGCGACATCGAGGACATGCGCGGCCTGTTCGCCCGCATGCCCCGCACGGCCCTGGTCGCCGTCATCGGCATCCTGACCATGATGCTGCCGCCTTTCGGCATGCTCATGGCCAAGTGGATGGCCATCGAGTCGGCCCACGGCCAGTTCCTGCTCATGATCATGCTGGCCCTGGGTTCGGGCGTCACCGTGCTCTTCTGGTGCCGCTGGGCCGGCCTCATGCTGGCCACGCCCTTTGCCAAGGCCGCTCCCGAAGCCCAGGACAGCACCATCCGGGGACCGCTCTACCTCCTGGCCGGCCTGGCCGTGGTGTTGAGCTTCTTCTCGCCCCTGGTCTACAACGGCCTGGTCGCTCCCGTGGTGGCCATGTACTATAAGACCGCGCCGTACGTGCTGCGATTCGGCAACTTTGAATCGTCCACCGGCGTCTTCCTGGTTTATCCGCTGTTTATCCTGCTTGGCCTGGGCTTTTTCTTCGCCCTGCGCCAGACCCGCAAGATCACGGCCGCCCAGGCGGTTGGCCCCTACATGTGCGGCGAGCAGACCGCCGTTGACGGCAAGCCCGGCTTCCTTGGCCCCCTCGGCCAGAACGTCACGGCCGTGTCCGGCAACTACTACCTGGAACAGTTCTTTGGAGAGGCCATGCTCTCCAAGTGGATCAACGTCATCGCCCTGGCCGTGCTGGTGATCATGCTCTTTGGAGGCGCCCTGTGATGACCAAAATCCTTCTCGCCGTCCTGGCCCTGGTCGCGGCCCCGATTCTCGGCGCGCTCATTACCGGCGTGGACCGCCGCATCACCGCCTGGCTGCAGTCCCGCTACGGCCCGCCGATCCTCCAGCCGCTCTACGACGTGCTCAAGCTCCTGGGCAAACAGCCCATGCTCGTCAACACCTGGCAGGCCCTTTGCGCCTACGTTTACCTCGTCGGCGCGGCCCTGTCCGTGGTGTTGCTCTTTACCGGCTCCGATCTGCTGCTCATCTTCTTCGTGCTGACCATCGGCGCGGTCTTCCTGGTCATGGGCGCCCTGGCCTCGCCGTCGCCCTACAGCCAGATCGGCGGCCAGCGCGAGTTGCTCCAGATGCTGGCCTACGAGCCGCTTTTGATCCTCGTGTTTGCCTCCATCGCCATGGTGACCGGTAGCTTCAAGGTCAGCGCGGTCTTTGAACTCAGCCGGCCCATGCTCTATGACCTGCCGCTGATGTTCATTGTCCTTGGCTACGCGCTCACCATCAAGCTGCGCAAATCGCCCTTTGACATCTCGGCCAGCGCCCACGCCCACCAGGAACTGGTGCGCGGCGTCTACACCGAGTACTCCGGGCCCTACCTGGCCATGATCGAGATCGCCCACTGGTACGAGGTGATCCTGGTCCTTGGCATCTGCGCGTTGTTCTGGTCCACCAGCTTTGTCGGCATGATCGTGCTCGTGGCCCTGACCTACATGGCCGAAATCATCGTGGACAACGTCACGGCGCGCCTCACCTGGCGGGTCATGCTCAAGTCCGCCGTCGGCATGGGGCTGGTCCTCACCGTGGTCAACTTGCTGTGGCTCTATGCCCAATAACCACCGAGAAGCCAAAAGAGAGAGCACGCCATGTTAGGCAATCTGATCAATCAGGGACGCATCAAATCCCCGTGGGTGGTCCACTTCGACTGCGGCAGCTGCAACGGCTGCGACATCGAGGTGCTGGCCTGCCTCACGCCCCTTTACGACATTGAACGCTTCGGCATCTTAAACATCGGCAACCCCAAGCACGCTGACGTGCTGCTCGTGACCGGCACCGTCAACCAGCGCAACAAGCACGTGCTCAAAAACATCTACGACCAGATGCCCACCCCCAAGGCCGTCATCGCCATCGGCGCTTGCGGCTGCTCGGGCGGCGTGTTCCGCGAAGCCTACAATGTCGTCGGCGGCGTGGACAAGGTCATCCCCGTGGACGTGTACGTGCCCGGCTGCCCGGCCCGCCCCGAGGCCATCATCGACGGCGTGGTGGCGGCCCTGGAAAAGGTGAAGAAACTGCTCGGCATGACCGCCTAAGGGTTGCCGAGAACTCGGATGCAACCGGGGTTTTCCCCGATTTCCAGGAGATTACCGTGCTGGAAACGATACCTCTGAGCCTCGATCAAGTCGCCGCCGTGGCCAAGGAGTGCTTTGACGACGGCTGGCGGCAGGTGACCATGTCCGCCGTGGACTGCGGCGAGGCCGGCTTTGAAATCCTGTATCACTACGACAAAGATCTGGTCATGAAGCACTACCGGCTCTCCATCCCCAAGGAGACCGTGGTGCCGAGCATCTCGCCGGTGTACTTCTGCGCGCTGCTCATCGAAAACGAGATCCGCGACCAATTCGGCATCTGCTTCTCCGACATCGTCCTCGATTTCGGCGGGGCCTTGTACCTTGAAGCTGAAGTCCGCGCCATGCCGTTCTGCAAGGTCAGCGTGGCCGAAAAACAGTCTTAAAGAGGGAAGCATATGGCCCGTACTATATTGCCGTTCGGCCCGCAGCATCCGGTCTTGCCGGAGCCGCTGCACTTAAAGCTCACCATCGAGGACGAAATCGTCGTCGAGGCCCTGCCCACCCTGGGCTATGTCCACCGCGGTCTGGAAAAACTCTGCGAAGTCCGCGACTTCAACCAGATGATCCAGATCGTCGAGCGCGTCTGCGGCATCTGCTCCTGCCTGCACGCCCTGTGCTACTGCGAAGGCGTCGAGCAGATCATGGGCGTGGAAGTGCCGCGCCGCGCCAAGTACCTGCGCACCATCTGGGGCGAGCTGCACCGCGTGCACTCCCATCTGTTGTGGCTGGGGCTTTTCGCCGACGCCTTCGGCTTCGAGAGCCTGTTCATGCAGTTCTGGCGCGTTCGCGAGCGCATCATGGACATCATGGAAGCCACCTGCGGCAACCGCGTCGTGGTTTCCGTCAACGTCATCGGCGGCGTGCGCCGTGACCTGACCCCGGAACAGTGCAAGTGGATCGAAGAGCAGGTCGCCATCGCCGAGAAGGAGATCCGCCAGCTCACCTCCACCATCCTTAACGACTACACCGTGAAAAAGCGCTGCTGCGGCAAGGGCGTACTCTCCAAGGACCAAGCCTACCAGCTCGGCGCCGTCGGTCCCATGCTGCGCGGTTCCGGCTGGGCCCAGGACGCCCGCCAGACCGGCTACGCCGCCTTTGGCGAACTGGGTTTTGAGCCCATCGTCGAATTCGACGGCGACTGCTACGCCCGCTCGGCCGTGCGCTTCCGCGAGACGCTCCAGTCCCTGGACCTCGTCCGCCTGGCCATCGCCCGTCTGCCCGAAGGCGAAATCGCCGCCAAGGTCAAGGGCAAGCCCCAGGGCGAGACCGTCACCCGGGTCGAGCAGCCGCGCGGCGAACTCCTGTACTACCTCAAGGCCGACGGCTCCAAGCACATGGACCGGGTGCGCATCCGCACCCCGACGTTCGCCAACATCCCGCCGCTTCTGGCCATGCTGCCGGGCTGCGAGTTGGCCGACGTGCCGGTCATCGTGCTCTCCATCGACCCCTGCATCAGCTGCACCGAACGGTAAACAAGGAGCGCGCTGCCATGTTCAACATGACCAAGAACGTCGTCGCGAACCTCTTCTCCAAAAGCTCCACGCGGCTCTATCCGTTTGCCGTGCGGGGCCATTTCGAGGGGTTTCGGGGGACGCTCAATATCAACATCGACGAGTGCATCTTCTGCCGGACCTGCATGATCAAATGCCCGTCCCAGTGCATCGCCGTTGACAACAAGGCCGGCACCTGGACCTGCGAAGCCATGAGCTGCGTATACTGCGGCGTGTGCGTGGACGTTTGCCCCACCGGCTGCCTGTCCATGTCCAAGGAGCATCGCCCCGTGGCCACGGAAAAGCAGACCATGGCCTACCAGGGCGTGCCCAAGAAAAAGAAAAAGGAAGCCGCCGAATAGCGATTTCCCGTCACCACTTCATCCAAGCGCCCGGCTGCCGTATGCACGGCGGCCGGGCGCTTGCCGTTTTCGCCCATGGCGCGTATCAGGCCGTATGCGGGACATTCCTGCCGCCCACTGGTGCGGCCGCGCCATCGCCTGGGCGTCGTGCGCCGTGTTTCTCCTCTTTTTGTTGCTGCACCTGGGAATCCACGGCTATTGGGCGCTGACCGACACCACGCCACCCGATGTCGTGGAGCCACGGGCTTACGCCAATGTGCTCGGCGACCTTGAGCCCAGGCTCTCGGTTGTTGCCCGCGAGATCCCCGGCCTGCCCTATGCCGTGGGCATCGACGCCGAGGGCTGGCGGCGCACCGGGCCGCCGTCCCGGACGCCGGCCCCCCTGCGTATCCTGTGCCTCGGCGATTCCTTCACCTACGGTGTCGGCGTGGCCGACCGCGAAGCCTATCCCGCCTTGCTCGAAACCTATCTGCGAAAACGTTTTCCGGCGCGCGGGGTCTCGGTCGTGAACGCCGGAGTTCCCTTCTACGATATCTTTGACGAACTCTCCTACTACCGTGAAAAAGGGCGCTTGTTGCGCCCTGATCTGGTGATTGTCCAATTCTACGCCAATGACCTGGAAGCCATGGCCGGTTCTTTTTTTCGGGAGGACCTCAAGGTGCGCCAGGGTGGCCGGTACAATCCTTTTGACCAGGGGCTTGGGCGCGAAAAGGTCGAGCGCGTCCTGATCAGCTGGTTCGAGACTCATTTGTCCTGGCTTATGGACGGGTTGCGCAACCGGTCGTCGTCGGGTGGCCCCTCTCCGGCCGCTTCCGGTCCCTTCAAGGCCTACCACCTCCAGGCCACGCCGGAGGAAAAGCGCCATCTGAATGACAAGGCGGCTTTGCTCGATGCCGCCAGTCTGCCGGCCATGGAGCGGTTTTGGGACAACTACCGCGAGGCGTTGCTCGAGCTGCGCGACGCGGTCCGGGGCGACGGAGCCCAGCTCCTGCTGGTCCTGGCTCCGGACGTGCTCCAAATGCGGGAAAACAAGAATGCCCCCGGGGCGGCCCTGGTGGAAGCGTGCCGGGCCGCCGGCATTCCCGTCCTCGACATGACCACGGTCCTGCGGTCCATGTCCGGCGACAATCCCGACTTGTTTTATCTCACGCCCAAAAACAACCACCCCAACGTCCACGGGCATACGGTCATGGCCAAGCTCCTGGCTGAATCCCTGGGATTCGACCCGGCCGGGCGGCAACGGGTCGAGCCGGCGGCAGCGGCTTTTGCCTATGCCGACCCCATTGTCCGCGTCCTGCGGTTTTCGCCCGAGGGCATCGCCGCCGAACGGCAAGAACCCATGACCGTGGTTCCGGTTCGCAGCGACAACCTTGCCTTTTTTGACGTCACGATGGAAGGCGGCAACCATATTAGCGGGTTGCGGCCCGATTTGCGCTTTAAGCCCACCGGGGAACTCGTCGTGCGCATTGACGCCGACATGCCCCTGGACATGGTCTCGGTCACGCTTTTTCGGCGGGTGTTTCCGCCGGTCAACGGCTTTGTGCAACTGTCCTGGTCACGGGATGGGACGCGCTACGAACAACTGCAGTTCGTCTCGGACTCCGCCGGAGATGGGGCTGCCGGCTTTGAAAACGGACGGCTTTCGGAAATCGATCTGCGCCAAGCGCCGTGCGCCCGGCTGTATCTGCGGCTGGTCGTGCACAACGAAGCCTGCGTTTTCGGGGAGACGTCTGACCCGCCCTGGCGGCGCTTTGAAATTGTCGGCTACCCTTCCCAGGCGCTCTACCCGCGAAGCCACAGATAAACGCGGGTGGCCAGTCTATCCAGGACCACGGCCGGGTTTACCTGGGCAACCAGCGCCTCCTGGCATTCGGCCAAGAGCAGATCGAGGCGGCGGGGCACGTCGGGTTCGCCGCAGGCGGCAAGCCGGCCGGCCAGGGGCGTGTCGGTCCGGCCGGCCAGGCAGGCGGCCAGCTCCCGGGCCAGTTCGGTCAGGACCCGTTCGGCGATCAGCCGCGACGGCCGGCCCTTGACGCCGGTGAACCAGCCCCGTCCCGAGCGCCAGAAGGCGTAGAGGGCGTCGATGATGGGCCAGGGATCGTCCTCGCCGCCGGCCGGCAGCGGCCGGGAAGCGTCGGGCCAGGCCAGGGTCAGGACGAAGGAGCGCGACACCAGGGTGGGAAAAAGCCGCTCGCGCTGGGGAGTCAGCAGCACGAAGGCGTTGCCGGGCCTGGGTTCCTCCATGGCCTTTAACAGCGCGTTGGCGGCCTCGTCGGTGAGGGCCTGGGCCTGGGCCAGGATGACCACCCGCCAGCCGGCTCCGCGCGGCGGTTCGCCGACAAGCGCGCGCACCTCGCGCATGTCGGCCACCTTGATGGTTTCCAGGCCGCCGTCGAAATAGAGCAAATCCTTGAACACGAAGTCGCGGATCTGGATGCAGACGGGGCAGACGCCGCAGGGCGGCTGGTGCGCGCCGCAGTTGAGACGCGCCGCCAGCCACATGGCCATGGCCGCGCGTTCGTCGGCCGTGCCGCCTTCGAGGATGAGCGCCTGGGGCATGGCCCGGGCCAGGGAGTCCAGGCCGGCCAGGACCTGGGCCTGGCGCGGCGCGACGCCGTAAGGCAACGAATCAGTGGCAGCTAGCATGAAAATCCTCTCGGACGCCGTCCGGTAAACACATCCACAGCGGCGACGAACGGCTGCCGCTACTCGCTCCGCCCACCCCAGCGGCGACGAACGGCTGCCGCTACTCGCTCCGCCCACCCCATTCAGGGGGTCCGGGGGGCTTAGCCCCCCGGCCGCCGGAGGCCTCTTTATTTTCCTATACCCCTACAACTCACCAACATTGATATCTTTCTCCGCCTTGATCCGGTCGCGCAGGCGTTCGAGGCGGGCGGTGAGGTAGGCCAGTTCGTAGGGTTCGGGCAGCTCCTCGAAGTCGTGGCGGTCGCCTTCGTAGACGTCGAGGTCCAGGGCGGCGCGCTCGGCAACCAGTCGCACATATTCGGCGTAATCGGGAAATTCCAGAGGTTTGCCCGGGGCGCGCAGGCTGCGGGCGAAATCCAGGGCTTCGACGTAGGCGGCGGTGTCGAGCATGGTGCTGGAGCGTTCGGGCATGGCGGGCCTCCTATGCGGCTGTGGCGGCTGCCTGGGGTTAGCCCAGATAGCCTTCGCGTTCAAGGTAGAGGAGCACTTCCTGGGCGGCCTCGGAGGGATCGATGTCGGTGGTGTCGAGGCGGATTTCGGGATTTTCCGGAACCTCGTAGGGATCGTCGAGGCCGGTGACGCCGGTGACGAGGCCGGCCCGGGCCTTGGCGTAGAGTCCTTTACGGTCGCGCTGCTCGCACACGGCCAGGGGCGTGGCCACGTGGATCTCGATGAAGCCGCCGTGGGGGGCGACGAGGTCGCGGGCGGCCTGACGTCCGGCGGCGTAGGGCGCGATGGGGGCGCAGATGGCGATGCCGCCGTTTTTGGCGATCTCGCTGGCCACAAACCCGATGCGGGCGATGTTCAAGTTCCGGTGCTGCTTGGAAAAGGTGAGCTCGCTTGACAGATGACGGCGCACGATGTCGCCGTCCAGGAGCGAGACCGGGCGGCTGGCCAGTTCCATGAGGGCGACATAGAGCAGTTTGGCCAGGGTGGATTTGCCGGCTCCGGACAGGCCGGTCATAAAAAGCGCCAGCCCTTGGCGGGAGCGGGGCGGAAAGGCCCGCCGCAGTTCGGCGGCAACGTCCGGGAGCAGCGTACTGGCCGGGATATCCTGGTCAAAGGCCAGACGGCGGCGGATATTTTCCTGGTCCAGGGTCGGGGCGGCCTCGCCCGGGGCCAGGGAGGCGGCGGGCAGGAAGCGGCCCTGGCTTGGGGCATAGGCCATGGCCGGAGCCTCGACCACGGTGTAGCCGGCCTCGGCGGCGTGGGCGCGCAGGAGTTCAGGCGCGGCCTGCTCGGGATAATACCGGGAGCCGTTTCCAGGGAACGGGTCGGCATAGCCGGGGCGGGCCAGGACGTGGCTGGCCCCGAGGTTGACCTGGACCAGGGCTTCGAACAGGGCCTGACGCGGGCCGGCGGCCAGGCTGGGCATGGGCAAAAGCGCCAGCTGGGCGGCGTTTTTGGGCAGCGCTGCGGCGGTCAGGCGGGCGCAGCGCACGGCGGCAAAGTGGCCAGGACCACCGGTCATGGCGTCGCCCACGGTGTGCAACAACAGCAGGCGCGCGCCAGCGGCGGCGGCAGCGGCTTCGAAGGCGGCCCGGTCTGGTTCGGTCAGTATACCGGCGAACTGGCAGGCCAGGACCGCTCGCCAGCCGCGCCGGGCAAAGCCTTCGAGCAGCGCGGCCGGGGACAGGCGCAGATCGGTGAAGTCCGGGTGTTGGGGCAGAGCCACGCCTTCCACCTCGCCGGCCACGCGCCAGGGATGGAGGGTTGCGGCGTATTCGGCTGCGGCCGGGTGTTCGGCCAGGGTGCGCGCGCCAAAAAGGGCCAGGGCGTGGCGGGCCGGATCGTCGGGCCAGGCGTCGGCCACGGTGAGCACGGCCAGCATGAAGCCTTCGGGATCGCGCAGGGCGAGCTTGTCGCCGGGGGACAGCCCGCGTCCGAGTTCAGCCGGGATGTCGAGGCTGGCCGGCATGGGGACAAGTTCGCCGGTGGGTAGGCGCAGGGTTTCCAGGATACTCTGGACGGCCTCGCGGCTCAGGTAGCCGGTCAGAGGATAGAGCGCCCCGGTCAGGAGCAATTCGAGGCCAAGAAGCTGGTCCTGGCGCAGGGCATGGGAGGGGAAGCCGGCGGATTCCTGGCGGAGTTCCCCGGCCCGGCGGTGGTGGACCAGCAGATTCTGGGCGTGACGTTGCATAGGGTGGACCTTTGCCGCCGGGCCGGCGGCGGACGTCAGTAGACGGGCCAGGCGGCGTAGCCAGAGCCGTAGGCCGGCATGGGGGCGTAGTTGGGTTTGGGGCCGGCCTTGGGCGCGGCGGGCTTGGCGGCCTGGGCCTGGGGTTTGGACGGGGAGGCCTTGGCGGCGGCGGCGGTTTCCCGAGAGGCCTGGGCCTTGGCGGCCAGGGCCTCGACGCGGCCGGAAAGGGTCTTGACGTCGGCGGCCAGGGCGGCGGCGGTTTTGGCGTCATGGCCGGAGGCCGCAGCCAGGGCGTCGATCTTGCGGTCCAAAGCGGCCAGGGCTTCGGCCAGGGCGGCCGGCTCGTCCCGGGTCGCGGTTTCGTCGGCCAGAGCCAGGGCGGCCAGCCGGTCGGACACGGCGGCCAGCTCGGCCCGGCCGCGTTCCACGGCCAGCCCCAGGGCGGCCAGGGCGGCCAGGTTGAGGCAGACAAGGGCGGCCACGGCGATGGAGGCCACGCGGCGTCGGGGGCTTGGGGAAGCGTTGTCGTACATGGGATGCTCCTTGGCGTCGTGGTGGGGCTTCGACGTCGAAGCAGAGTCCAGGCAAATTTCGCGCCAGATGGCGGTCGGACTATGGCGGCTCATTTGGCGGCCCCGTTATTGAGCATACGGACGAAAATTTCCCCCGTGGACGTCGAAAAGACGATTTTGCGCCCGGCCATGCCGCCGACGTTGGAAGCGGCCACGCGCAGGCCCAGGTCGGACAGGGTGGCGAAAGCCGTTTCCACGTTTTTGCGGCCAACCGAGATTTCCTCGGCAAAAAGCGCGCTGGCCCCGCCGAAGACCTTGCATTCGATCTCGGAGCAGGCCACCCCGCGCCGGGCCATTCGGGCGACCAGGGTCCTTATGGCCATGTCCACGAACTTGTAGGGCGTGTCGCCCGGGCTGTGCAGGCGGTAGTCGGCGGCTCGGGGCAGCAGGGCGTGGAAGATGGCGGAAAGGCCTTGGCGCGGGGCGAAAAAGGTGACCGAGACGCAGGAGCCAAGCACGGTGTGGGCCAGGGTGGGCTTGTTGACCAGGATGCCCTGGGCGACATTTAAAAAAGCCGTCTGGTGGTCCGGGAAACGCTCTAGAAGGCCTTGCATGGGGAGGGTCCTTCCGGGCCGGCTTCGTCGAGGTCGCCCAGGGGATTGTCGACGAGGCCGAGGCTGGCCAGGGTTTCCAGCAGGGTGGCCGGCTCGAAGGGCTTGGTGACGTAGGCCTGGGCCCCGGATTCGAACTGGGCGCGCAGCATGTTGGCCGGATCGTCGAGGCTGGAGAGCATGACGGCGGGCACGCGCTGTTCTTCGGGAATGCCGGCGGACTCTTCCAGGCGGCGGATGCCGGCCAGCCCTTCGTGGCCGCTTAAAACCGGCATGAGGATGTCCATGACCACCAGATCAAAGGGCGTGCCGGCGGCCTGGGCGGCGGCGAAGCGGGCGATGGCTTCCTTGCCGTTGGCGGCTTCCTCGGCGGTGAAAAGGCTGCCCAGGGCCTGGATGATGAGATGGCGCTGGTACCGGCTGTCGTCGACGATAAGGGCGCGGGGCATGGTCCGGTCTCCGTCAGGGTTAATGGTTGTCGGCGTCGTGTTGCCGCTTGGCGGCGGCCAGCAGTCCCGGCACGTCCAGGACCAGGGCCATGTCGCCGGCCTCGGTGACGGTGCCGCCAAGGACGCCCTCGACCCGGCCCAGGGCTCGGCCAAGGTGCTTGAGCACGGCCTGTTTGCGGCCGATGACGGCGTCCACCACCAGACCGGCCCGGCCGCCGTCGCGGCGCACGGTGACCACGTGGGGCGTGTGGGCCTCGACCCGGTCGAGGTCGAAAAAGCGGCGCAGGGACAACAGCGGCATGGGGAGGCCGCGCAGTTCCATGATACCCGTGGTTCCGGCCAGGGCGGCCGTCGCCGGCAGCTCCAGGCATTCCTCCACGTAGTCCAGGTGGAGGTAGTAGGCCTCGCCGGCGCAGCGGACTTCCAGGCAGTCGATGATGGCCAGGGACACGGGCAGGCGGATGGTGAAGGTGCTGCCCGCGCCCGGAGCGCTTTGGACGTCCAGGCGGCCGCGCAGGGCGGCGATGGCCTCGCGCACGGCGTCCATGCCCACGCCCCGGCCCGAGACGTCGCTTACGGCCTCGGCCGTGGACAGGCCGGGCAGGAAAATAAGTTCCAGGGCGGCGGCCGGGTCAAAGGGGCGGCCGGCGTCGATGCGGCCGGCGGCCACGGCCTTGGCCCAGAGCTTGCGGCCGTCGATGCCGCCGCCGTCGTCGCGCACGGCGATGACCACATCGGAGCCTTCCTGGCGGGCCGACAGGGTGACGGTCCCCTGGCGCGGCTTGCCCAGGGCCGCGCGCACCTCGGCCGGTTCGACGCCGTGGTCCACGGCGTTTCGCAGCAGGTGGATGCAGGGGGCGTTTAACTGTTCGATGACGGCCTTGTCGAGTTTGGTGTTCTCGCCTTCCATGACCAGGGCGGCGTCCTTGCCCAGGCTGGCGCAGGCGTCGCGCACCAGCCGGCGGTACTTGGGAAAGCTCACCTTGATGGGCAGCAGTCGCAGCCCCAGCACCTGGTCGCGCAGCAGGGCCGAGAGCCGTTCGACCTCCTCGGCCACGCCCCGAAGTTCCAGGTCGGCCCGGCGCAGGGCCAGGCCGGAGAGCCGGGCCTGGGCGATGCCGAGTTCGCCTACGCGATCCACCAGCACGTCGAGTTCCAGGGCCGGAATGGCCAGCTTGCGGATGCGTTCATCGGCCCAGGCCGGCCCCGGAGCTTTGTCGGTGTCGACCTCGGCTTCCGGCTCGGCCTCGGGTTCGGCACCTGACTCGGCAGGCTGTTCGGCGGCGGACGGCGTGTTTTGGACCAGGGCGGCCAGCCGGGCCAGACGCTCGGCAATGTCACGGGAGGCGTCGTTTCGGGCGTTTTCGGCCATGGCCCGCATGTCGTCGAAGGCCCCGAGCAGTTCACCCACGAACTGGCGGTCGGCCGGCCGTCCGTCCCGGCGCATGAGTTCCAGCACGGATTCGGCCCCATGGGCCAGGGCGGCGAGATTGGCCGCGCCGATGGCTCCGGCGTCGCCCTTTATGGTGTGGGCGGCCCGGAAGATGGCGTCCACCCGGCCGGCCAATTCGCCGGCCGGAGCGGACTCCAGGTCGAGGATGGCCGTTTCGATGCCGCGCAGCTGCTCCAGGCAGCTTTCGGCAAAAAGTTCGTAGAGGGTGTCGTCGTCGGCCATGGGGAAGGGTGGTTCCTTATGGTGTAGCCATACGACGCCGTCGCCCGGGACGCAAGGCGACAGGCCGGGAGGGCGGTTGGTCGCGCCTGCTACATGTAGCCGAGATCGGAGAGTTCCTCGGCCAGGGCGGCCGCAGCGGCCGCGTCGTCGGGAGCGGCCGGAGCCGTGGCCGCCGCCCCGGCCACGGCTCCGGCCACGGGCCGGGCGGCCAGGGTTTCGGCCGTAAAGGCCCCGGCCAGTACCCGGCCGTCCATGGATTCGGTGGGCGCTTCGCCCAGGGCATGGAGCAGGGTCGGGGTCACGTCGGGCATGGCCGCGTCGGCCAGCTCCACCCCGGCGGCGATGCCCGGCCCGGCCAGGGCGAAGACGCCGTACTGCTCGTGGCGGCCGCTCCATTTGTGGCCGGCGAAAAGGCCGGTGGGCGCGTCCTGGGCGTAAAGCGCGATCTCGTGGGGCACCAACACCTGATAGCCCGGGCCGCACAGCGTCACCACATCCGGGGCGTTTGGCGTCCCCTCGCCCTGGTAGAGTTCCTCCCGGGCGTAGACGGCGGAGAAGGGGTACGCTCCGGTTTCGGGATCGACGATGGCGGCCAGGCCTTCCTTGAGGCGGGCGACCAGGGCCGGCCGGTCGGCCGGGGAGACCACAGCCTCGTTGAAAAAGATGCCGCCGGCGATGCCTTCGGAGACGCAGGCCGAGCGCTCCCAATCCACGATGGAGGAAAAGAGGTTGTTGATGCGGGCGTGTTCGGCCGAACGGGCCTTGCGCCGGGCCTCCACCACCGAGGCCGGCAGCACGGCCTTGGCCGCCGCCGCCACCAGCCGCCGCAGTCCCGAGGGCGGCCGCCGGCCGGCCAGGGTCCGGGCCAGGTCGCCGGACAGGACGAGCAGGCCCTGGTCCATGAGCCAGCGGTTGAGGAAAATGGCGCGCTTAAGCGGCCCGGCCCCGTGGTCCGAGACGATGGCCACGGCGGCGTCCGGGCCGGCGGCGGCCACGATGCGGCCAAGGGCGAGGTCCAGGCGCTCGTAGACCTGCTCGATGGCCTGCCCCAGCTCGGCGTGGCGGGGATGGGCCGGGTCGCGGTAGCCCCAGAAGAAATGCTGCACCCGGTCGGATTCCATGAAGACCGAGCAGAAATAGTCGAGTTGCCTACGGGCCATGAGCCACAAGGTCAGCTCGCAACGGGCGTCCACCCCGGCCAGCAGGTTGGCCAGGTACTTGGCCGGATCGGGGTCCAGCATGGGCGATTCGCGGCAGGTCCCGAATTTCGCTTCGACCTCGCGGCGGATTTCCGGGGGATACGTGAAGTCCTCGACGTGGCTGGGGGTGAACATGCCCGGAATGACGAAGCCGTCCACGGGATCGGGCGGCCAGGTCACGGGCACGTTGGCCGCGCCGGCCGGCCGTCCCCGGTCGGACAGGATGCGCCAGATAGGCGGCAGGCGGCGCTGGGCCGCGGACACGAACCGGACCTCGTGGGTCCTGGGGTCCAGGGTCAGGGCATCGCAGACGCCGTGGCGGCCGGGGCTGGCCCCGGTGGCGAAGCTTGTCCAGGCCACGGGCGTCACCGGCGGCACGGTGGAACACAGCGGGGCATGGACGCCCCGGGCCAGCAGGGCGGCCAGATGGGGCATGCGGCCCTGGGCCATGAGCGGCTTGGCCACATCGAAGGTGGCTCCGTCCCAGCCGATGACCACCACGCGTTTTGCCGTCAGGGACATGGCGACTCCTTGGCACGGGCGGCGTCGCGGCCGGCCTGCCGGATCTGGCGCAGTTCGGCGAGGTCGCGCCGGGTTGCGCCCTTAAGCCCCAGAATCACCGCGCCGTAGGCGAGGGTCGCGGCCGCCGCGCCAAGCACGGGCGAACCGCGCAGCAAAGACGCAGCGCCCAGACAGGCGGCCACGGCGCAGGCCGTGCGCAAGGCCGGCCCCAGGGCCAGGGGCGTGTAGCCGTGGCGGGCGGCGAAGCGCAACGAAAAGACCAGCAGCCAGGCGTAGGAGCCCAGGGCCGCGCCGGCCGCGCCCATGGTCCCGTAGCGCGGGACCAGGAAGGCGTTGGCGGCAAAGGCCAGCACAAGGGCAGCCCCGGCGTAATACAGGGCATAGCGCTGGCGGCCGATGGCCACAAGCAGGTTGTTGACGAGCATGTCCAGGGCCAGCAGCGGCAGGGCCAGGGCGAGCAGGCGCATGACCGGCGCGGCCCCGGCGTATTTGCCGCCAAACAGGAGCTGGCAGGCCGGTTCGGCGTAGACGGCCAGCAGGCAGGCCGGCAGGGCCATGCCCTGCAAGGTGTGGCGGAAGACCAGCCGGAACAGCCGGCGGGCCGTGTCGAAATCCGTGGGGGCCAGCCGGGCCAGGGCCGGAAACACGGCCAGCATCAGCGCCTGGGGCACGATTTCGAGCTTGAGGAGAAACTCGTGGGGAGCCTGGAAATCGGCCACGGCCGGGAGATCGGCCCACCACGACAGGGACAGCGTACCGGCCCGGAAGAGATTTTGCTGGAAAAACACCCCCAGCCCCACCACCGACGAGGCCAGGAACATGGCCCGAAGGGCCGGGAAGTCCGGGGCGAAGGACGGGGTGGTGAGCCGCGCGGCCACCCGCCAGGCCAGGGCGGCATGGAGGGCGGCGGCGGCGAGCAGGCCGGCCAGCACGCCGGGGACGCCGTAGCCCAAAAACAGGGCCAGTCCCACGGCGATGATGGAGACCAGCCCCGACAGGGCGGCCAGGGGCGTTTCGAAGCCCATGCGCTCGTGGGCCTGGAACACGGCGCAGCCGAGCATCCCGAAGGACCGGCACAGTTCCAGGGCGTAGGCCAGGGCCAGCAGGCCGAAAAGCGGCCCGTCGTAGCCGGACCAGACCCCGGCCAGGGCCAGCCCCAGGCCGGCGGCTACGGCCAAGGCGGCCCGCAGCAGGATGGCCCGGCCGACCACCGCGCCCGAGGTGGCCGGGAAGCAGGCCATCTCCCGGATCATCACCTGCTGCACGCCGAAATAGGTCAGGGCCGCCGCCGCGCCGGCCAGGGCGCTGACCGCGCCCAGCCGGCCGAAATCGTCCACGGGCAAAAGCCGCGCCGCCGCCAGCAGCACGAAAAAGCCGCTTAGGGCCTGAAGCCCCCGGGACACGGCCAGGGCCAGGAAATTGCGGCCCAGGGAGCGGCGGTCGGAAGCTGGGGGGACATGCGGGGCGGCCATGAGTGTGCGCTAATACGGCGTGGTGTTGCAGGTGAGGGTGGAGAGGAGGCCGGCCCAAACCTCTCGGGGCATCCGGTACAGGACGGAGGTGGCGTTTTCGGCCAGCCGGTAGCCGGCCAGTTCCGGCGGCGGGCCGCCGGGGGCGCGGTCCAGGGCCACGAAAACCTCGGCCGCGCCGGGGCCGTCCGGGGCGGCCAGGGCTAACGGCGCGACCACCTGGAAGGGGCCGTCCAGGGACAGCCCAAGGAAGCTCCATTTCCAGGGATCGGCCGAGCACACGGCCAGTTGCCTGGCCCCGGCCCGGGCCAGGGCGTCCTTCAGACCGGCGATGTTGCCGTCGATGACCCGGTAGCGGCCGTGGTTGCGTACGTACCGGGGGTAGTCGATGTTCAGGGCGGCATAGGCCGGACGCAGGCCGGCGGCCACGAGTTGGCCGGCCAAGAAGACGCCGGCCAGGACCACGGCGGCCATAGCGACCGGCCGGGGCAGGGCCGGTTTGCCGGCCGGCCGGGCCAGGGCGGCATAGAGGGCCACGGCGGCGGTCATGGGATAGAAATAGGACAGCCCCTTGCCGGCCACCCAGGGCGCGCCGCGCAGCCAGAAAAGGGCAAAGGCGGCCAGGGAGGCCAGGGAAAAGGTCAAGGCGCACAGTGGCGCACGGCGGTCGGGGTCGGCGGCGGCCCGCAGTCCGCCAAGGGCGAACAGGGCGCACAGGCCAAGCCCCAGGACCGAGACCAGCCAGCCCGGCAGATCGCAAAAGCCCCAGCCCGGCAGACGGGAGAAGCCGTATTCCAAAAGCGGCAGGCCGAACAGGCCCGAGGGCAGGTTGTGGTACAGCCAGCTGAAATAGGCCTCGCTCCACAGCTGGGGCGCGCCCTGGGTGAACTGGATCTGGGCCAGCATGTGGCCCCAGAGAAACCGCACCGGCCAGGTGGCGGCCATGCCGATGAGAAACCCGGCGACGTGGACGGCGCACTCGGCCCGGGGCAGCCGGCCCAGGGCCCGGCGCAGCACCAGATAGCTGGCCGAGGCCCCGACGATCATGGGGAATATTTCCGTGTAATTGACAAAGGCGGCCAGGTAGCAGCCGGCCAGAAGCACCAGCCGGCCCAGGGTTTCCCGCCGCCCGGCCGGGGCGGGCAGGGACAGGGCCAGGGCGAGAAGCGCCACCAGGGGCAGGACGTTGATCTGGGAAAATGCCCGGATATCCAGGACCATCTGGGCGTAATAACCGGTGGACAGGGCCAGGGCCGACAGGCTGGCGGCCGGGGCGGACAGGCCCATGGCGGCCAGGAAGGGGAGCAGGGCGGCAAAAAGCAGCACAAAGCTCGTGAGCGTAAAAGCGTACTGGTATTCGACGATGCCAAGACCGCCCAGGCGGGCAGCGGCCGTGAGCATGGCCCCGGAGGTCCAGCGGATGCTCAGCATGGACTGGGCCGGCACCAGCATGGGGCCGGCCGCTTCCACGGCCTCGGGGGTCTGCTCGAAGGCCCAGGCCCGGGGGTGTTCGTCGAAGTACCGGGCAATGAACATATAAATGAAGGAATCCGAGGCGTTGCCGCGAAAGACGTCATAGCCTTTCTTGCCGACGGCCAGGGGGGACAGCAAAAAGCCCAGGCACAGGACCAGACCGGCCAGGCCAGCGAGAAGCCGTTTGCCGGATACGGCGGCCAGGCGCGGGCCGATGGTGGCACGGCAGGCCGCCAGGCAGGCGGCCGAGACGGCCAGAAGCAGCCCGGCCAGGGGCCAGGCGGCCTCGCCGGCCGTGCCTTCCTGGAGCAGCCACCAAGTCAGGGCCGTGGAATAGAGGGCGTAGCCCGCCGCCGGAGCCAGGGCCAGGACGGCCAGGGCGCCCAGGCGCGGGGCCAGCAGGGCCATGGGGCCAAGGCCCGCGCCGGCGAAGATCAGGCCGTTTAAAGCCAGAGCCAGAACGATGTGCTGCATGGCGGGCCGCTTAATGCAGATCGACCACGACGTCGCAGCGCATGCCTTCCTTGATGCGCAGGTCGGGGTTGGGCAGGGTCAGTTCGATGAGATAAAAGGACGGTTGCTGCAACATGGCCGGCTGGGCCACGTAGTCCACCTTGCTGATAGTGGTCTGGAATTTTTCGCCGGGCCAGGCGTTGAAGATCACGGTGGCGGGGTCGCCGGCCTTGAGCTTCTGCATGGCGATTTCGTGCACCGAGGCCCGCACGATGATGGGATCGAGTTTGCCGATGGTGACCAGGGGAGCCTGTTTGGAAAAGGCCATGCCGGGCACGAGGCTGGAGTTGAGCCACAGGATGTAGCCGTCGCCGGGGGCGCGCACGTAACCCCGGCGAGGCAGGTTTTTGAGGTCCACTTCCTTGCCGAATTTGGACTGGCTGAGCAGGACGCTGTTGTCGTAGCGCTGGCGGGCCAGTTCCAGTTTTTCTTCAAGAAAGTCGCGTTGCAAAAGCAGGTTTTCGATGTCGCGGGCGTTGTTGGCGACCTCGTTGACGGCCACGGCCTGGTTGCCGGCCATGTTTTCCAGCTCTCGCTGGCGGTTTTGGATCGTGGCAAGTTGGAACTGCACGACGCTCATGGCGTGTTCCAGGCCGTTGAGTTCGGCCCGCGACACGAGCTGCTTTTCGGCCATGAGGTTTTCCAGGGGCAACTCATAGGTGATGAGCACTTGGTCTTCCACCACGTGTTGGCCGATCTGGACCGGAGCCGAGATGATCCGCAGCCGGCGCATGTCCGAGCCCAGATCGGCGGCGGATTTTTCCTCGACGGCTTCCTTGGGCATCTCGTAGACGTTGGCTGTGATGCCGCTGCCTTGGGTCGGGGCCTTCTTGGATTTGGCGGAAAAGGGCCAGTTGATGTCGTAGCGGATGGGGCAGTAGGCCTTGCCCTGGAAGGAGATGGTCTCGGCCGAGGCCGGAAGGGCCGCCGCCAGAAGCAGCGCCGCGGCCAGTCCGAAGAGGGTTTTCATATCTGTCATGCCATGCCTGCAGGCGGTTTCGGATTGCGGCGCGACCGCGCCAGCGCCCAGGCGAGACGACGTGCCCGAACGCGGCCTCCCCTTACACCAGATCATCCCGGACCACAACGCGGCGGGTCCGTCTTGCCGCCGGGTCCGAAATCCCGTAATTGGGCGAGACCCTGATCCAAAGCGAAAGGACTGCCATGCCCGCCTGCGCCCTCCCGCGATCCCTCGCCCCGCTTATGTTGTTGGCCGCGGCGTGGATGCTCGTCTCCTGTGCCCGGCCCACGGCCCCGCCGCCGGCCGCTTCCTCCTCGAAAAATCCTGCCGCCGCCTCGGCCGCCGCCCCGGCCCGGCGGGCTGTTCTGGGCTACGGCGACGAGTTGCTCGTGGCCGTGTGGCGCCACGACGACCTCAAGACCGCCGTGCGGGTGGACGAAGCCGGGCGCATCCAGCTGCCCCTGGCCGGCGAGGTCACGGCCGGCGGGCGCAGCGTGTCGGAACTGCGCGCCGACCTCACCCGGGCTTACGCCAAATACCTCGTCGATCCCCAGGTGACGGTGACGGCCCAGAGCCTGCGCAGCCAGACTGCCCTGGTCCTGGGCGAGGTCAAGTCCCAGGGCGTGGTGTCCGTGGACCACGACATCGTGCTGTTCGAGGCCATCGCCCGGGCCGGCGGCTTCACCGACAACGCCGGCAAGAGCACGGTGGTGCTGTTCCGGGGCATGGATACCGACAAGCCCCAGGCCTACATCCTGGATATGAAGCTCGGGACCGGCCTTGGCAAGGGCACGGCCGGCTTCGACCGCTATCTGGAAGGCGGCGACGTGCTCTACGTGCCCAAGAGCACCTGGGCCAACATCGACGAGTTCCTGGGCCACCTAAACGCCGTGGTCAACGCCTTCATCAATGCCGAGCGCCTGGTCATCTTCCTGCCGCAGCTGCGCGACGCCATAAACGACCTGTCCCAGGGGCCGGTCAACCAGGTCAACACGGTCATCCAGCAAAGCCAGCCCGTGGCCGGAGAATATTTAAGCAATCGCCAGGGCGGCGTGACCACGGTGCAGTGATATGGAACTGCGCCTGCTCCTTGCCCTGCTGTGGCGTCGCCGCCGCCTCATGCTGCTGGTGTTCGGCCTGGTGGCCGGCGGCCTGACGCTGCTGACGCTTGTGTGCGAGACCCAGTACGTGGCCTCGGCCAAGGTCTATCTCTACCACTCCTCCACCAAGGCCAGCCTGCTGTCGCGCGTCAACCTCGACTCGGCCATGATGGGGTCGGCTTCGCTTACTGACGCCGAACGCGCCACCTACGAGGACCTGGCCACCATCGTGCCGGTCCTGAGGCCCCTGCTCGACGAGCTGCACCTGACGCGCAAGCGCAAGTCGCTCCAGCTCGTGGAAATGGTCCCGCTGGTACGCTGGGCCGTGGACACCTGGCTGCCGCGTTTCGGCCGCCGACCCATGACCTATGAGGAGCTCACCAACAAATCCATCGTCCACATCCTCTTCCCCCGGCCCTATCTCAAGGCAGCCATGATGGACGACGCCGACATCCTGGAGTTTTCCAGCTCGGCCGAGTCCATGGAGCTGGCCATGGCCCTGGCCAACGCCGCCGCCCGGTCGTTCATGGCCCGGGAGGCGGACATGCGCCACGGCGAGTGTCGGGAACTGGCCGCCGCCGCCGCCGCCGAACTGCCGCGCGCCCGCGAGGATTACGAAAAGGCCCTGGCCGAACTGGGCAAGCTGCGCCAGCGCGAAAAGATCGTGGACCTCACCGCCGAGGGCGAAAAACTGGTGGAGCGCTTTTACAGCCTCAGCAACGAACGCGACTCCAACCGGCTGCTCCTGCTCAAGGCCCAGGGGATGTTGGCCAACGTCAAGGGGCAGATGGCCAAGCGCCCGGAATTCCGCAAATCCGGCGAATCCATCCAGCGTTCGAGCCTGATCGATTCCTTGAAGCTCACCCTGCGCGACCTTTACATGGATCTGGCCGTGGCCAAGACGCGCATGACCGCAGAGCATCCCCAGGTCAAGGAAATCGAGGGCAAGATCGAGGAGGCCAAGCGCCTGATAAAAGGCGAGGCCCAGAAGGTTTTCGGCTCCGAGACCATCTCCACCGACCCGACGTTTACCTTCTTAAACGAACGGGCGGCCGAATACACCGCCCAGGCCGCCGGCCTGGAGAGCCAGGACGCCGCCTACGGCTCCCTCCTCGACGCCCTGGAGGGCCGCATCATGGCCTTCCCCGAGCGGGCGGCGGCCGAGGCCCTGCTCAAGGTCCGGGTGGCGGCCGGCGAACTGTTTCTCAGCAATTTGAACCAGCTCCACCGGGCGGCCGTGGCCGGACAGGCCCTCGACCTGTCCATCGCCCATCTGGTGGAGGCGGCCACGCCCCCGGGGCGCCTCGACGACTACATGCGCCCCAAACTCTCGCTCATGCTGGCCCTGGGCATTGTGCTGGGCGGGTTTCTGGCGCTGACCGCCGCCCTGCTGGCCGCCTACCTTGATTCCTCCCTCAGCCCGGCCGGCGCGGCCGTCCTGGGCGCGCCCGTGGCCGGGACGTTGCCCCGGCGGTCCGGACTCCCCCGGGCCCAGGCGGTGCGGCGGCTTCGCGACGCGCTTTTTCCCGTAAGCGGCCGGCCGCCCAAGGTGCTGGTCGTCGCCGACGCCCTGCCCGGCCCGACCCAGGCCATGGACGTGGCCTTGGAGCTGGGGGCGGCCCTGGCCCGGTCGGGCCGCTCCGTGGTCCTGGTGGACGCCGATCTCACCCGGCCAAGCCTCCATGCCCGCCTCGGGCTGCCGCTTGGCCCGGGGCTGGCCGAGGCCGTGGCCGGCAAGGTTTTTCGTGACGCCGTGATCCTGCCCGGCCCCGAGTCCGGGCTGTTTGCCCTGCCTGCCGGCCAGGGAGCCCTGTCGCCGGAAGCGGCCGAGGGGCTGCTGGATGCGCCGGCCGTGGCCGGGCTGCTGGACGGCTTGGGGCGGCGGTTTGACGTCGTGCTGGTGGCGACCGCGCCGGCCGGAGCCAGCGGCGACGCCTGCTCCCTGGCCCGCCACGCCGACGCCGTGCTGGCCTGTCTGCGTCCTTGGGTCGATGACGCCGCCGCCGTGGCCCGGGCCACGGCCGATCTGGCCGCCGCCGCCGGCCGCGCGCCCCGGCTCGTGCTGGTGGGCGCGCCGGACGACGAACCCTCCCCCCGCGACGTGTGGGCCGACCTGCTGCGCCGGGCGCGGCACAAGCGGGCGGCCGCGCCGACGGCCTAGGCCCGGTTCGCCCGGGGGCCACGCTCCAAAAGGCCGTTTGCGCCGCAGATGGCCACCATGTCGCCCGGCTCTGGCCTGGGCCGGCCAGTCCAGAGCCGGGCCGACGCACGGGCCTCTTGCACTCCTGGCCCGGCGTGATAGACCCCTTGGCCGTGAAACATCTTACCGAAAACCTGCGCCGTCCCTGGCCGTTTCTCCTGTTTCTGCTGGCCCTGGCCCCGCGTCTGCACGAACTGGGCGGGCCGTCTGTCGCCTTTTACGATGAGCTGACCACGCTGATGCGGGCCATGGAGCCCTCGGTGGCCGACGTGGTGGCCGGGGCGGCCTGGCAGTATCCGCCGTTTATCGATTTCCAGCCGCCGCTGCACTACGTCGTCGTCCACCTGATGCTCTGGTTTTTCGGCCACAGCGACTTTTTCGCCCGCCTGCCGTCGGCCCTGGCCGGCGCGGCCTGCGCGCCTTTGCTGTTCCTCATCGGCCGCCGGCTTGGCGGCACGGCCTGCGGCCTTTTCGCCGGCGCGGCCTTGGCGGGATGCCTGTACCACGTGGACGTCAGCCAGCAGGTGCGGCTGTATGCCCTGTTCGGTTTCTTTTTCCTTGGGGCGTCGCTGTTTTTGCTGCGGGCGCTGTCCGGCGGTCACCGTCGGGACTGGCTCATGGTCGGCTGGTTTGGCGCGGCGGCCTTTTACACCTCGTATCTGTCCGCCGGGTTTCTGGCCTTCGCTGTCCTGGCCACGGGGCTGACCCTGGCCTGGCCCGAGGGCGACGAGGCCCCGCCGCGTCGCCGCACCCTGGCCGGCCTAGTCGTGGCCTGCTCCCTGATCCTTGTGGCCTTTGCCCCGTGGTGGCTGGCGACGTCGGGTCTGCGCCAGTATCTGCTTGGCGCGGGCGCACCCCATCTGGCGTCGCTTGGCGCGTCCCTGGAAGCGGCCTTTGCCGCGTTCGCCAGCCACTACGCCGCCTTTCTGGGCCGCCCGGCCTATCCTTGGCTACTGGCCGGCCCGGCCCTGGCCGGACTCCTTCTGGGTCTGGTCGACCCCGCCCGCCGGCGCGGGGCGGTCCTTGTCGGCCTGCTTTTCGTCTGCGTCTTTGGCCTGGCCTGGGGCCGGGCCACCACGGCTCACCATTTCCAGGTGCGCTACGTGCTGCCCTGCCTGTTCGCCGCCCTGCTGGCGGCCGGGCTTGGGGTCTCGGTGCTGCTGGCCCGGCTGTCGGCTCGCCGGGCGGTCCATATCCTGGCGTTGCTGCTCGGCCTGGGGCTGGCCGCGCCCAATATCCCGGCCGCGCCGTTTTTTTATCGCCGCGACGACAGCCGTTTGAAAACCCTGGCCGCCGCCCTGGACGAGGCCGCTGCGCCCCGGGCGGCCCTGATCTTGTGGCGCGAGTCCGATCCCTGGACGCGGCCCTATTTCGAGGCCTTTACGCGCTGGTATCTGCCCGGCCGGTTCCTGCCGTCCCTGCCCCACGGCGGGCCGGACGGCCGGTCTGCCCGGGAGGCCCTGGTCCTGGTCCCGACCAGCGGCGACGCCTCGGCCCGGCCCTTGCCCGAGACCGCGACGCCCGTCGCCGTCCTGGCCGGGGTGGGCGTCCACCGCCTGCCCCTGATAAATGCTTCCCCGAATCTGCCGCCCGTCGCCTTTTCGGCCGGTTTCCGGCCGGACACGGCCTTTGGCGAAATGGCTGCCTCGCGAAACCTCCGGGCCACGGGCGAGGGCCTCGTCCTGGCCGACCGTGGCCGGGCCGGGGAGGCCACCTACGTGTTCACGCCGCTGCCCGGCCAGACCGTGGTCCTGGCTTCACTGGCCATGGACGCCCGGATCACGGATTATCCGGACGACGACACGCCCACCGGCCGGGCCTTTGTCCTGGTCGGTCCGGACGCCGATTCGCTCATCCCTTACGATCCGGCCGCGCCGCCGCCACCGTCCAAATCACTGACCGTGCGCCTTATCCTGAGTCCGGGCTTCGAGCGCGAGCCCGTGGCCGTTACCCGGCTGGAGGCGCACCTGACGGTGTCCGGCGATCCCGGTCTGCCCGGGGCCGGGGCGGCCCAGCGGGCTGCCCGGCTGGCCGCCAACACCCCGGTGGCCCCGTGTCCGGCCGGCACGGCCTATCCGGGGCAGTACGTGCTCGACCCGTCGGGAAGCGTCTGTCCCTGGACCGTGGCCCTGTCGCCCGGCCGGCCGGCGGTCCTGGGCAACGCCGGCCAGGAGGCCTTTTCGCCTGAAGGCCTGACGCTGGCCGGCAACCCCGGCGGCGCGATCCTGGCCCTTGGCGGCGCGTCCGTGCCGCTGCCCTTGTCCGGCCCGGCCTGTCTTCGCGCCTTTCTGCAGCCGGGCGGCGAGGGCGAAGCCGTCCTGGCCCCGCTTTTTACGGCCGAAGGGTTCGACCCGGGCGCGGCCGACGTCGGCGCCACGACCGTGCGCCTGCAAAACGATCCGGCCCTGTCCTGCCCCGACGCCAAGCCGTGTTTCGTGGCCTATGCCGCAACCACCGGCTATCCGGCCAAATCGCTGGAATTGACGTGGTTCCCGAGGCTTTTTGGCGATGCGGAAGGGAAAAACGGGGCGGTGGCCGAGGTGGCCCTGGGAGACGGCGAGTACCGGCTGCTGGACGCTTTCCTGAGCACCCGCTCGGGGCGCTGGGACGGGCTGGGAGTGATGCGCCGGGCTTCCCTCGACCTTGGCGGCTTCACGGGCACGGTGCGGGTGCGGTTTCGCCTGACCGGCGACGGGGGCCAGCTGTGGAGCGCGCCAGTCTACCCCATGGCCGCACGGCTGGTCCTGGACACGCGCAGCCTGCCGGCCCTGGAGCTGTCGCCGGGCACGACACCCCTTGGCGTTTCCTGCCCCGGAGAGTGTCGGGCGACCCTGGGCTTTGACGGACCCTAGGGTCAGGTCCACCAATTAACGCGAACCACCCCTTTGCCCCGTCGAGGGGGGCAGGGGGGGATGATCCCCCCCGGCCGCCGGAGGCCTCTCCCTCCCTCAGGGGCGCGTCACCGGACAACGGCCGCACACGATCCCTTTGCGCAGATCATGTCGGCTTGGATCGGCCAGAAGCGCCCGGGCGGCTTGATACTTTTCCCCGTTCCACAGTTGCGGCAGGGGTGTTTCAAAGACGTTGCCGAAATCCACGCTGGGGTCGCGCGGGTCGCGGCAGCAGGGGATGAGTCCGCCGTCCCAGTTGACGTAGGCCGAGCGGTACAGCCACGAGCAGCCCGGCGCGGCCTCGTGTTCGTGGGTCAGGGTCTGGCGTGGAAACATGGTCGAAAACCAGGCGTCGGGCGCGTCTTCGGGGAAAAAGGGTCGGATGAACCGCACCTGGTCCACGCCGAGCCTGGCCGCCGTTTCCCGGGCCAGCTCGATCTCGTGTTCATTAAATCCCGTCACGCAGTACTGCCAGTCGATAAAGGGCGTTTTGCGGCCGGCCGCCTTGCGGGCCGCGATGATGGCCTTCAAATTTTCCAAGGCCAGATCGGCGTTGCCGCCGCGCATGAACCGGCCGGCCGTCTCCTGGGTCACGCCGTGGCAGGAGAAGATCAGCACTTCCAGGCCGGAAGCCACGATGCGCCGGGGCAGGTCCGGGTCGCGGTGGTTGCAGTTGGACGACACGCCCACGCCGATATTGCGGTCGGCCGCGTAGCGGATCATCTCCAGGGTCTCGGGAAACAAAAACGGCTCGCCGAAGCCGTACATGTTGATCTTGAACAACCACTTGCCGCAAGAGTCGATGATGCTCCTGAATTGCTCGAAGGTCATGCGCCCATAGGGGCGCTCGCCGGGCAGCGGGGCGCGGCGGTCGTCGTAGCAATAGGCGCAACGCAGGTTGCAGATGTTGGTGGTCTCGATCTTGAGGATGTAGGGCATGGAGTCGAGAACGGTCCGCTTTTGCAGCCGGTTGCGCTCGGCCGCAAAGAAGTTCCACAACCTTGCCGGCGTGGCGTGGCGCACGAAGGCCTGGGCGTGGCGTTTGAGGATTTTGAGCCGTTCGGCCGGTCCGGCCCCCTTGGTGGCCAATCCGGCGTCCAGCAGGCTTTTCTTGCCCGGGGCCGCGGGCTTGGCCGGGGCGCGACCCAGCAGATGGCCGGCCATTTTCAGCCCCTGGGAGGCCGCCGCCGGAGTGAGGCAGAAATAGAAGCCGCCCTGCCGCCCCACGGCGTGGAGATTGGCGATGTCGCGCACCGGGGCCATGGCCCGGGCCAGGCGATCTTCGTAATCCAGGGGATAGACCGGCATGGCCGCCGGCAGAGTGACCACCTTCGAAGCCCGCAGGGCCTGGGCCGGATACAGCCCCAGCCGGGCCACGTCGGCCACGCCCCGGGCCAGGGTCTTTTCTTCCGGTTCGGTCGCGTCTTCGAGGTTGACCTCCAGGCACAGGCCCTCGCGGTCGGCCGGGCCACGTTCGGCGAAGATCGACTCCGGATAATAGATGCGGTTGGCCTGCATGGCCGGATCGGGGTGGTAGCTGTAGACGTAGGGGCGCGGCACACGTTCCGTTCTGGCGTAGGTGAGCATGACCATGCGCATGGTCACGGTGGGCAGGCGCGGGGCGTCGCTGTCCAGGGCGTCCAGGAGCGCATTGGCCGGCGCGGTCCACACCACATGGGCCGGCGTGATTTCCCGGCCGTCGGCCACCACCTTGGCGATGCGCCCGCCGTCGCGGACAAGCCCGATGTGCGAGACGTTCGTGACCACCTCGCCGCCGGCCGCCTCGATGCGCCGGCGAAGGCTCGCCGCCAGATCGGCCATGCCGCCGGCCGGGTACCAGTAGCGCTGGCGCAGGCGGGACAGGGCGGCCAGCACGGCCTGCCCCTTGCCCCGGCGCACGAAGGGTTCCTTGTCGTTGTCGATGGTGCGGTCCACCCGGGCCAGCCAGTGGTGGTGCAGGGCTTCGGGCGGGGTCAGGGCCTTTTTGGCGAACAGGTCGCGGAAAAGCAGGTCGTAAAGGCCCGGGCCGCATTTTTCCGACAACTCCAGGGCGGCCGAGATGGGCTCGGGCGGCGGCGCGCCCCGGCGCTTGAGGGCGGCGCGCAGCGCTTCGATCTGGTAGCGAAGGGGATAGCGGAAGAAATCTAAATGGTTGGGGAACTTCCAATGCCGGCCGGCGGCGAAAATGGAAAAGGCGAAGGGCCGGCGGATGACCGGCGCGCCGGCGAGCAGGCCGCGCAAAAACGTCTCGCCCGGCCCGGGCGCGTCGAGAAAAAGGACGTGGGGGCCGAGGTCGAAGACCACGCCGTCCAGGGCCACCGAGCGCAAAAGCCCGCCGACCTCGGGTTCGCGTTCCAGGACCAGGCAGGGCCGGCCGGCTTCGGTCAGGCTCAGGGCGCAGGCCAGGCCGGCCACGCCGCCGCCGACAATGACGATGGGCTGTGCGTGCATAGGGTCAGTCACCTTCCGGGTGGAATTGTCGCGCGGGTCTATTCTAGCCCACAAGGTGGGGCGGCGTCTTGGGTTTTTGTTTGGCGTGCCGCGTCGTCCCTTTTGTGCCTGTCGGGGATTTCCAAGTCCCTCGCCTCGGGCTATGATGAAGGCGTTGGACAGGAGGAACCCGGTTGATGTCGCAGGAAATTAGTCTCGAAGCCCGCATGGATATTCTCGCCGAGTGCGTCAACATCGGCCTTGGCCGGGCGGCCGAGGCGCTTAACCGCATGTGCGAAAGCCATGTGGCGCTTTCGGCCCCGGAAATACGCGTCATGAACCGCCCGACCCTGACCGCCGCCGCCGCCGGCCGTTGCCCGGCCGTGTGCGAGGGCGTGTTTCTGCCCTTTGTCGGCCCCATGATGGGCATGACCGCCCTGGCCTTTGCCTACGGCGACGCGGCCAAGCTCGTCACCGGGCTCACCGCCGCCATGGGCATCGACGAACCCTCGGAAGACATGCGCGAGGACACCCTGCGCGAGGTGGGCAACGTCATCCTGGTCGGCGTGCTCGGGGCCATGGGCACCATGCTGGGCCTGCACGTCACCTACCAGCCCCTGTCCACGGCCAAGAGCCTGGAGCCGCTTCTGGCCGTGGCCGACGCCTGCCAGACCGTGACCCTCTATGTGCGGGCCCATTTCGTGCTGGAGCGCTTCCAGGTCACGGGCGACATCATGGTGGTGCTGGCCCAGGAGGGCTTTGACGCCCTGACCGCCGCCATTGACGGCAAAATCTTGGAAATGGGCGGTTGACCATGGCCCGGATCGTGCTTTTTTCCCCCACGCCGCCGGACCTGTCGGCTTTTGGCGTGCGCAGCCTGCAAGCCAGCCTCAAGGCCGCCGGCCACGACGTCCGGCTGGTGCTGTTTCCGGGCAGCATCGGCCTGTCCCAGGAGGACGGCTCCTACGTCTACCGCTACGCCGACACGGTGATCGACCAGGCCCTGGAGCTGGCCGCCGGGGCCGACGTGGTCGGGGTGTCGTTTTTCACCAACTATTTCGACCGGGCCGTGCAGCTGACGGCGGCTGTGCGGGAGCGCCTGGGCATTCCGGTCGTCTGGGGCGGCGTCCACGCCACGGTGCGGCCCGAGGAAGCGCTCGACCACGCCGATTTCGTCTGCCGGGGCGAGGGCGAGGCGGCGCTTGACCGACTGGCCCGGGAACTGGCAACCGGCCGGCCGGCCGACGCCATCCCCGGGGTCTGGACCCTGCGCGACAGGGCGGTGGTCGACAACGGCCTGGCCCCCCTGGCCCCGGACCTGGACGCCTTGCCCTTTTTCGATTTTTCCGGCCAGGACCAGTTCGTCATGGCTCCGGAGCGCGGCCGCATCGTGCCCCTTGACGCCGAGGCTTTGCGCCTGGCGCTGCCGCGCCTGCCCCACTGGGACGGCCGGCTGGTCACGGCCTATCGCACCATGACCGACCGGGGCTGCCCGCATGGCTGCGCCTATTGCAACGTACCCACGGTCAAGGCCCTTTTCCGGGGCGGCGGGGTGCCCTATTTCCGCCATCGCGGCGTGCCCCACGTCATGGCCGAGCTGCGCGGGATCATTGCCCGCTATCCCTTCATCGAGGCCATCCAGCTTTTTGACGACACTTTTTTCTCCCGCCGTCTGGACTGGCTGCGGGAGTTCGCGGCGGCCTACAAGGCCGACATCGGGTTGCCGCTGTACTGCCAGGCCTCGCCAACGACCCTGGACGCCGAGAAGCTCGACGTGCTCATTGAGGCCGGGCTGTGCTACGTGGAAATGGGCATCCAGACCGGCAGCCCCCGGATGCGCGAGATCTTTCGCCGGCCCGAGGACGACGACGCGGTTCTGGCCGGGGCCAATTTGCTGCATTCCCGGCGGGACAAGCTGCTCCCCCCGGACTATCACGTCATCATCGACGCGCCCTGGGAAACGGAAGAGGACCTGCTGGCCACGGTGCGGCTGTTGGCCCGGCTGCCCAAGCCCTTTGGCCTGGCCATCGCCAGTCTCGTCTATTTCCCGGAAACCGAACTCTACCGTCGGGCCAAGGCCGAGGGCCGCATCCATCACGAGGAAACGGAAATCTACCGCCGGCCGTTTTACCTGCGGCCCCAGCGCAGCTATGCCGCCTTTATGCTCTACCTGCTCACCTTCCAGCGCATTCCGGCCGGGGGCTACGCCTTTTTGCTGCGCCCGGGCACGGTCGCCTGGTGTTCGCGCCATGTGCCGCCGGCCGTGTACAAGCTCGGCTACGCCCTGGGCGAGGTGGCCAGGCTCATGGCCAAGGGGGCGACGGCGCTGTCGCGCGGCGATTTCGGCCGCATCGCCGCGTTTGTGCGGCGCACCCTGCGCCACGATCCCACCGTGGCCGGGCGTAAGGGCTAGTGCCGCGTCCCTTAAAAAATACGAGAGTATTTTTTAAGAAAAAAAATGGTTTTAGCTTGTTGACTACAAAACACCATATGCGCTTTTCGCGGGCGCGACACTAGCGCCTCGCCAGATAGACCGACAGCAGGCTGGCCGCCGTGGACAGCAGGGAATGTTCCTGGCGGGTGAATCGGCGCGGCTCGCGCACGTCGGCGATGACCAGAAATCCTGTCCAGAAGCCATCTCGGGTCACCGGCGCGGCCAACAACGCCCTGGCTTCAAACAGCCGCAGGATTTCCTGGAGGTCTTCGGGAAAATCCGTGTCCAGGCCGGTGACGATCTCTCCGGCGGCCATGCGGTCGGCCCAGTGGAAGCCGTCGATGCTGTAAGACACCAGGGCCGCTTCCGGGGCGTCCCGGCGTGGGGCGAGTCCGGCCGCGCAGGCCTCGGCGGCCAGCCGACAGCACAGTCCCAGGCGCGAATCCTCGACATTGTCGAACCATATGGCCCGGCCCACGGAAAAGGCGCTGAGAAGCCGCACCAGGGCCCGATCCACGGCGTCGTCGCCGCCGGCCAGCAGTTCCCGGCCGAAAAGGGCCAGCTCCTCCTCGGCCAGAGCCCGGGCGGCCAAGGCCTCCTCGGCCAGACGTCTGGCCGTGATGTCCGCGCCCACGGCCAGCCAGCCCTCGGGACGGCCGTCGGGCCCGAAAAGCGGCTGGTTATCCCATTGCAGATAGACCCGTCGGCCGTCCTTGGCCGCCACTTCGTTTTCGTTGCCCGCTCCGGCCAGGGAATGGGGCGCGGCCATGGCCCGGGCCAGGAGGCTCGTGAGATCGGGCGGAGCCGAGGGCCAGAACACGGCCTTGCCCGAGAGCATTTCGGCCCGGCTGTAGCCCAGGAGCCGTTCGGCGTACTCGTTGACGAAAACCAGCCGGCCCCCGGCGTCGAAGCGCAGGATCAGGGAGTTGGCCGATTCCACCAGTTCCCGGTAGCGGCGTTCGCTTTCGGCCAGCCGGGTTTCGGCCCGCCGTCGTCCGGCCAGGAGGATGAGCAGGGCCAGGGCTCCGGGCAACGAAATGACCAGGGCCGCGCCGCCGGCCCAAAAAAGACCTTTGTGGCGTTCATACAAGGACGCCGGCGCGTTTTCGAAGACGGTGTTTGGGGGCGCGCGGTCCACCGGCAGGCCAAGCCGGGTCATGACGGTCTGGTCCAGAACCGTTTCGGCCGGCACGTCGGTCACCCGGATGTCGGCCGGGGCTTTGCCGGCCAGCACCTGTTCCACCAGGGCGGCGGCGGCCCGGCCCTGGTCCTGGCCGCGCAGCACCCGGCCGCCCACCGCGCCAAGGCCCAAATCGAAGTCCCACAGGCAAAACAGGGGGACCTGGGATACGGCGGCCAAGGCGGCCAGATCCTCGCCCATGAGCGGCGCAGCGCCTGATTCGCTTTTCAGGGGAGCCAAACGCACGGCCACGGCGTCGCGGGGCGCGGCGGCCAGGGCCTTTTTCGCCGCCTCCAGGCTGACGTTTTGCAGCTCCACCGGCCGCATCCGGCCTTCCAGAGCCCGGGCCGCCCGGCGGAACCGGTCGATATTGGCCCGGGACGAAGCGGCGTCGTCGGCGGTCAGGGCCAGCACGGTGTGGGCTGTCGGGACCAGGGCCAGGGCCAGCTCCAGGGTGCCCACCACGTCCGGCGACTCGCCCACGCCCGTGATGTTGGTCTGGCCGGAGAGGCGGGCCGGGGTGAAGTCGTTGACCCCGCAAAAGACGATGGGCCGGCCGGGAAAGAGCGTTTCGCGTCGGGCCAGCCAGAAATTGAGGGCGGCGTCGTCGCAGGAGACGAGGACCGCAATGGGCACATGGGCGTATTTGGCGGCCAGATAGTCGGTGAGATCGCCGCGGTCCTCGGTTTCGGGAAAGCGCCTGGCGTCGAGGTGCTCCACGAACACCCGGGCTTTGGCGGTGGGCAGACGCTGGAGAAAACCGGCCACGATCCGGTCCGACCAGGGGTCGCCGTGGTGGTAGGAACTGAGCAGCAGCACCGCCGGCGCGGCAGTCTGCGCCGGCGCCGGCCCGGCCAGGGCGGCTGAAAAGGCGCAGGCCAGAAGCGTCATGGCGGCGATGGCGGCTCGCAGAGGGTTTCCCATTGGCTTTCCCTATCCCAAAAAGACGTCGCTGTCTTCTGGCGGGGGCGTTGGACGGCTCTTGCCAAACGGCCGTCCCCTCATGTTATGCTGCCGGCCAATACGGCTTGGCCGACCGGCCAATGACAGACGCGCAGACCCCAAACGCCCCGGATCGGTGACGCCGCCATGACCAGCCCGGAACAACCATTTCAAGCCCCCGGCGGCCCCATGGACGCGCCCCGCGCCGACAGGTCGGACGATGCGCGATACTGGCGGCTTTTCTTCGAACAATCGGCCATGGGCATCCTGGTCGGCGACGCGACCGGCCGCATCCTTGAGACCAACCCCATGGCCCTTGCCCTGCTCGGTTATGACCGGGACAGACTGGTTGGGGCCAGCATGGCCGATATTGTGCATCCAGACGACCAGGCCGCAGCCCCCCTGCGCGCCAACCACCGAGCGGCCCTGGACGGCCGGCCGCGCCACATGGACCGGCGCTACCGCCGGGCCGACGGCACGTATCTGCCCGTGGCCGTGTCCTTCGGGCTGCTGGACAGACAGGCCGGCACGATCCAGGTGATGTTTCGCGATATTTCCGCCCGCCAGGGCCTGGAAAAACAGCGGGCCGACGCCCTGGCCAAGGCCGAGGCGGCCGAAGCCATCAAATCCGCCTTCCTGGCCCACATGAGCCATGAACTGCGCACGCCCTTAAACGGCATCATGGGGATGTTGCAGCTGGCCCAATCGGCTTGTCCCGGCCCGGAGGTGGCCGACTACCTGGATACGGCCATGGAATCGGCCCGGGGGCTTTTGCGGATTCTCTCCGACCTTTTGGAGGTGACGAACATCCAGGGCGGTCGGGTGCGTCTGGCCGAAGAGGATTTCGACCTCGACGCGGTCATCGCCCCGGTGGCCGCCTCCCTGGCCTATGAAGCCCACATCAAGGGCTTGCAGTTCGTGCAGCGGGTGGCTCCGGACGTGCCACGGCATCTTCGCGGCGACGCGGCCCGGCTGCGCCAGATTCTTTTCGCCCTGGCCGGCAACGCGGTCAAATTCACTGCCGAGGGCCAAGTGGTCCTGTCCGTGGAAACCGTGCCCGCCAGCGAACCGCTGCAGCTGCGTTTTGGCCTCTCCGACACCGGTATCGGCATCCCCCGGGAGCGGTTGCCGGGGCTGTTCGAACCCTTTGCCCAGGCCCGGCCCCACGGGGGCGGGATTTTTGGCGGGGCCGGACTGGGGCTTTGCATCGCCAAGGGCCTGGCCGAGGAAATGGGCGGGGAGATCATGCTGGCCAGCGAAGTGGGCCGGGGCACCGAGGTGCGTGTCACCCTGCCTTTTGCCTTGCCCGAGGCGGCGCCGGCGCGCCCGATCCGCGAGCCAGCCTCCTTGGCCGGCAAGCGGGTGCTGGTGGCCGAGGACGAGGCCGTCAACCGCCTGACCATCCGGGTGATGCTGCAAAAGTTGGGCTGCCGGCCCCAACTGGTCGAAAACGGCCGCCAAGCGCTCACGGCCCTGGCCGAGGGCACGTTTGATTGCGTGCTCATGGACATGCGCATGCCCGAGCTGGACGGGCTTTCGGCTGTGCGGGCCATGCGGCGAGGCGAGGCCGGGCCGGCCGCCCGGACCATGCCCGTGGTGGCCCTGACCGCCCACGCACTGGCCGAGGACCGTTGCGCCGCCCTGGAGGCGGGCGTGGACGCCTATCTGGTCAAGCCCGTGGACATGGCCGAGCTGGGGCGTGCCCTGGGGCAGGCCATGGCCGGCAGCCGGGCGGTGGATGCGGCCGGCTGATCGCCGCCGACCGCCACATCAGGCCAAGGCCCGCCGGTAGGCGGCCACGGCCATGGCCGCCGTGTCGTTCCAATCAAGCCGTTTTGCCCGGGCCAGACCCTTGGCCCGCAGTTCCGCGGCCAGTTCCGGCTCGGCCAGCACCCGATAAAGGGCCTCGGCCAGGGCCTGCGGGTCGGACGGATCGACCAAAAGCGCCGCGCCGCCGGCCGCCTCGGGCACGGCCGGGGCCAGGCTTGCCACCACCGGCGCGCCGCAGGCCATGGCCTCGACCACCGGCAGCCCGAATCCCTCGCCAAAGCTCGGATAGGCAAAGACCGCCGCCCCGGACAGCAAGGCCGGCAGCTCCGCCTGGGCCACGCCGCCGCAAAAGACAATGCCTTCCCCCGTTCCCGCTTCGCGCAGCTTCTGGCCGAAGGCGGCGAAAAGCCCGTCGTCCGGCCCGGCGATGACCAACGTGGGCGCTTGCGCCCCCAGCCGCCGACGCAGCAGGGCATAGGCCGCCGCCAGCCCAGGCACGTTTTTTCGCGGCTCCATGCGCCCCAAAAAAAGGATGTAGGGACCACCCGGCAGCCCCAGGCGGGCGCGCATGTCAGCCAGGGCGGCCGGGTCCGTCACCGGGGCGAAGGCCGGGTCCACCCCGGGAAAGGCGTAGGCCACGCGCGTGGCCGGCACGCGGTAGCGGGCGACGATCTCGTCGCGGCAATAGGCCGACAGCGTCAGCACCCTGGCCGCCCGGCGGGCGCCCAGGGGATAGAGCAGCCGCATGAGGCGGGAAAGCCCCTTGGGGAAATGCTCGGGCATGGCTTCGTGCAGGATGTCGTGGAGGCTGACCACGCAGGGGACCGTGGGGGTGAGCGGCGCGAGGTACTGGCAGTGGAAGACGTCGACTTCCCGGCGAAGCCGCCAGGGGAAGGGGGCGATCAGCCGGGCCAGACGGCCGGCGGGGATCTCGCGCACCGTGACGTTGGGGGCGTCTCCGGCCAGGGTCCGGGCCGCGTCCAGGCCATCCCGGGTGGCGTAGAAGACGAAGTCGAGGTCCGGGGCGGCCTGGGGCAGCCGGGCGGCCAGGGCTTCGATGTAGGTGCGCGACCCCTGGCGGATGCCGGAAATGGTGTGGAGATCAAGGCCCACCCGTTTTGGGGTTGTCCCATGCGGCGGGCGGCAGGCTGTCCGGGACAGCACGCGGTCGGCCAGCCCCCGGGCCAGGCCGGCGGCAAAGGCCAGGGAGCGCAGCGTGACGAACATCGGGGCCAGACGGGCCACGGCCCTGTCGCGCCGGGCGGCGAAGCGGGCAAAGGGCAGGGCGCTGCCCAGCAGCGCGGTCAGGGCAACCAGGGCGAACAGGCCGGCCGGCCGGGAGAACGGGGCCAGGACCGTGGCCAGGGCGAACAGCCCGGCCAGGATGGTCTGGAGGCGGATGACCGGCGGGGTGTAGCCGTCGCGCACGAGCTTTTCGGGGTGTTCCCGGCAGGCGCGAAGCCGCCAAAAGGCCCGGCTGGCCTTGATGGTCAAGTAGCGGCCCAGGGTGGCCGGATGGCGATGATAAACGATGGCGTCCGGGGCGAAGACCAGCCGGTGGCCGGCGGCGGCCAGCCGGTAGGACAGCTCGGTGTCCTCGTTGTCGGCCGCCCGGAAGGACGTGTCGAAGCCGCCGGCCGCATCAAACACCGCGCGGCGGTAGGCGGCGGCGTAGGTGGCCACGAGGTCGATGGCCGGACGCCTGGCGACATAGGCGTAGCGGTCCTCGAACTCGATCTGGGCAAACCGGGCGACAAGCGACGTCTGGCGGGTGCGGTAGGCACCCTGGACGCCGGCAACGGCCCCATCGTCCAGGGGGGCGGTGAGGCGGGCCAGGAAATCCGGGGCCGGGGCGCAGTCGGCGTCGGTGAAAACAAGGATGTCGCTGTCCGGCGGCGCGGCGGCGGCTCCGGCGTTTCGGGCGGCGGCCGGCCCGGCGTTTGGCTGGGAAATGACGGCCACGCCCCTGGCCCGGGCCATGGCTGCGGTGGCGTCGGTGGAGCCGTCGTCGACCACGATGACGGAAAACGCCGACCGGGGCATGGTCTGGGCAGCCAGGGCGTCCAGGGCGTCGCCCAGGGTGGCGGCGGCGTTGTAGGCCGGGATGACGACGGTCAGGCGGGGCATGCCACTCCCCTTACACCTTGGAGCCGCGCAGCAGGTGCTTCAAGAATACCCGGCCGGCCCGCAGGGTCCGGGCCATTTCGCCGGGGCTTGCCAAGGCGGCCAGGGCACGGCGGATAAGAAATTGCGGCCGCAGGTAGAACCGTTTGCGGGCCAGGTCGCACAGCCGCACGATCTCGGCCGGATACAGCGACTCGTTGCGCACCACGCAGCCGTGCAGGCCTTCGGGGGTGAGCCAGTCGCGCCAGCGGCCGGCGGCGATAAATCCGCGCGCCTCGTAGTCGGCGAAGGCCTCGGTGCCGGGATAGACCATGACCGGGTAGAACTGGGCGGTTTCCGGATTGAGGTCCAGGGCGAAGTCGATAGTGGCCAGGATGGACTCCCTGGTGTCGCCGGGGAAACCGAAAATGAAGCAGCCGTGGATTTTTATGCCGGCGGCGGCGGCGTCGGCCCGGAAGCACCGCATGCGCTCGGCGCCCAGGCCTTTTTTCATAGCCGACAGGGCCGTGGGGTCGGCGGATTCGAAGCCCACGCAGAGTTGCCGGCAGCCGGCCCGGCGCATCAGGCCCATGAGGTCCGGGTCCAGATCGGCCCGGGCGTTGGCCGTCCACTCGAACACCAGCCCCCGGCGGATGATGGCCTGGCAAAAGGCCCGGCAGCGGACCTTGTCGGCGGTCAGGGTATCGTCCTCGAAAAAGATGGTGCGAAGGCCCGGGAAGTGGTCCAGGCACCAGGCGACTTCGTCCAGCACCTTGTCGATGGAGCGGCAGCGGGCGGTGCGGCCGGTGAGGGTTTGGGGGTGCAGGCAAAAGGAGCAGCGAAACGGGCAGCCGCGCGAGGTGGCCAGGGTGACCATGGGCGGCTTGGCGTTGGGATTGAAATAGTGCCGGATGTCGAGGTGGCGGGCGTAGACCGGGGCCACGGGCGGCAGGGCGTCGAGGTCCTCGATAAACGGCCGGTCCGGGTTGTGGACGACGACGCCCCCTGCCCCCAGAAACGACAGGCCGTCCACGGTGGCCAGGCGCTGCGGTGTGGCCGGTCCGGCGGCCAGGAGCCGGGCCAGTTCCAGGACGGTGGCCTCGTACTCGCGCCGGGCCACGGCGTCCACGGCCCCGCGTCCGTCCTGGAGCACCTTGCCGGCCAGGGCCGTGGCATGGGGGCCGACCAGCACGGTGGTCAGTCCGGGCAGGGCTTTTTTCAGGGCGGCGGCGGCCTTGATGTCGGCGTCGATGCTCGGGGTGGAGGTGTCCAGCACGGCTAAAAACGGCGTTTCGGCCTTGGCCCGGGCCACGACGGCGTCGAGGTCCAGGCCGGCGGCCGGGGCGTCCACGAAGACGACCTCGAAGTCGTCGGCTTCGAGCACGGCCACGGCCTGGGCCAAAAACAGCGGGAAATAGAGCGTGCCGCTCTTGGTCACGGCCGGGGAGCGCTGGGGCCGGGAGAATTTGGGCAAAAATGGGGCGTTTACAACCAAAATATCGGCCATGTCGCGTCCTTTATATCCCCTATGGGGGGTCCGGGGGCCTCAGGCCCCCGGCCGCCGGAGGCATCTTCCTCTTGCTCTTGCCCTTGCTCAGTCTCCCACCCTGGCCTCGACGGCGGCCAGCCGGCGTTCCAGGGAGGCGACGCGGCCTTCGAGGCCGGCGGCTTTTTCGGCCAGCCGGGTGCGGTGGGCCATGGATTCGGCCATGAGGTCGTCGAGGATCAGATTCTTTTCAAACCAGGCCCGCAGCAGGGTGCTGAGGTAGCGCCGGCCCATTTCGGTCAGGTGCAGGTTGGAGCTGCCCCAGGTGCGGCCCTGCCAGGAGATGGGCACCATGGCGATGGCGTAGCCGCGAATAAGCGTATTGAGCGACAGTTCGATGGTGATGTTGAAGTGGCAGGCCTTGAGCGGCATGATGTCGCGGATGACGTAGGAGCGATAGGCTTTGAAGGAGTTGGTCAAGTCGTTGAAGCGCGTCCAGAACATGATCTGCATCATCTTGTTGACAAGGCGGTTTACGAAGAGCTTGAGCTTCGGGTAATTGACGCAGCGCGAGCCGCGCATGAACCGCGAGCCGAAGACGCAGTCGTAGCCTTCCTCGATCTTGCGGTAGTATTTGATGATGTCTTCGGGGTCATCGGACAGGTCGGCCATGCAGATGACAATGACGTCGCCGCTGGCCCGTTCCAGGCCGGCGCGCACGGCCCGGCCGAAGCCACGCGGCGGCTCGCGGTGGACGACCACCACGCCCGGGTCAGCCTCGGCCAGGGCGTCGAGAACCGCGCCGGTGGCGTCGGCGCTGTTGTCGTTGACCAGCACCAGTTCGTAGGGAACGCCTTCGCGGCGCAGCACGGCGCGGATGCCGTCAATGGTGGCGGTGATGTTGCCTTCCTCGTTGTAGGCCGGGATGACGACGGACAGCAGCATGGCGTTTTTCATGGGCAGGCTCGCTTTGGCGGTGGCGTTGGGGCGCGATTGTGTCCGAGGGGGGCGCGGGCTTCAAGAAAAAAGATGGGTTTCCAGGCCATGCCACCAGCCGGGCCGGGAGGCGACCCGGTCGGCGTAGCGGGCCATGAACGCCCGGGTCATGGCCAGGGCGGCCGCGTCGCGGTCCATGCCCTGGGGCGGGATGATGGGCGCGTCCAGAACAAAACGGAAGGGGGCGTCGCGTCCGGGTTCGAGAAATCCCGGCACAAGCGCCGCCCCGGCCGACAGGGCCAGCCGGGCCGGGCCAAGGGGCACGGACAGCGCCCCGCCCGGGAACTCCACCGTGGCGTGATGGCCGAAGGCGGGCTGGCCCGGGCCGTCGTCGGCCGTGGTCATGACCACGCCCCCGGCGCGCAAGTGGGTGAGCGCCAGGCGCACGCCCGGCCCGGGCGGCACGATGCGGGCCGGGATGCGGGCTTCGTAGCGCGCCCGCAGGCGGAAGGCCACGCGGCGGCCGACAAACGACAAGCCCTCGTCCGAAAGGTGGCCGATCTGGACCATGGGGAAGCCCAGCGCTCCCAGGGCGGCCAGGGGCATCTGGGTCGGGCCGAAGTGGCCGATGGGGATGACCGCGCCCCGGCCGTGGGCCAGGGCCAGCCCCAAGCGGTCGAGGCCGTCGATTTCCAGCAACTCGTGGAAATTGGCGGCGGTCAGGCGCGGCAATTGAAAGACGATGAGCTGGTTGACGTAGTGGGTGGCAAAGGCGTCGAGCACGGCTTGTTCCGCCTCGGCCTCGGCAAGGGCGGGATTAACGGCCCGGGCGGCGATAGCGATGCGCCCGGCCCGGCCCCGGGACAGGGCGGCGTGGAGCCGGCCCATGGCCCGGTAGAGGGCCACGGCCGCCCGGGGCGGCAGGCGCTCGGCGACAAGGCGCAGGGGATACCAGACGAAAAGGCGCAGCAGGTCACGGGAGAAGCTTTCGCGCACGCGCACGGCTATTTCCCGGCGGCCCGCAGCAGCAGATCGAAGCCCTTTTCGATCCAGGCGGTTTTTGGCTGGGTGTACATGACCGGCGCAAGCAAGTCGGCGTCCGGGGGGATAATTCCCTCGGCCACGGCCCGGCGGGCCAGGGCGGTATGGGGCTCGACCCGGATGCTGTTGAGCTCGAAGTGGGCTTTCCTGCCCATCTCGCGGCGGGCCTTGAGGATAAAGCGCAGCATGGCCAGGGCCGCCTTGGCGGTCTGGCCGGGCGGGTTCTTGAAGAAGTTGTAGCTGACCTCGAAGCAGCCCAGATCGCGCACCAGGGCGTAGGCAGCCTCGATCTCGGCCACGGACGAGGCCTTGCCCAGGGCACCCAGCGCCTCATCGCTAAAGGCGTCCGGCGAAAAGATCACGGTGTCGCAGCCGGCCCGGCGGGCCAGGGTCAGAAAATCGCGCGTGAGTCCCCTTTCGGCGAACCAGGCCGACCAGGGCAGGGGCGAACCGGCTTCGATGAGGGCCTCCATGACGGCGGCGGCATGGTCGGCGGGCAGATTGAAGACCGAATCGAGGAAGGTGAACCGCCGCGCGCCGTGGACGTCGCGAAGGGCGACGACCTCGACCGCCACCTGCCCGGGGGCTTTGCGGCGGTAGCGCCGGCCGTTGAGGAACCCGTAGGGACAGTAGACGCAGGCAAGCGCGCAGCCGCGCTTGGTCTCGACGCCCACGCCCCAGGGCACGGCGACGTAGGGGGCCAGGGGCAGGATGGAAAAATCCGGGGAGGGCAGGTCGGCCAGATCGATCTTGTCCGAGGGGCCGGTGAAAAACGGGCTGCCGTCTGGCCGGCGGGTCCAGAGCGAGGGCACGGCGGCCGGGTCGCCCCGGGCCTCCAGGGTCGCGGCCAGGGCGGCGAAGGCGGCTTCGCCTTCCAGGGCCACGCCGTGGTCGATGGCCGGCCAGCCGGCCATGACGGCCTCGGCGAACATGGAAAAACCGGCCCCGCCGACCACCACCGGCCCGGTTGTCTCCTGCCTGGCCACGGCCACGGTTTCGCCAAAGGGCGGCAGATAGGAGACGTTGACCCGGGTGTTGGTGGAGTCGATGTTGCGCAGGGAAACGCCGGTGAGGTCCGGGGCGAAGTCGCGCAGGAACCCGGCCAGGGCGGCCATGGGGTCGCCAGGGGCCACGTTGGGGTCAAAGGCGGCCACGACATGCCCCGGCAGGCTGGCGGCCAGGGAGGCCAGGCCGATGGGGAAAACCGGGTCTGTCGTGCCGGGGCCGAGCCAGGATTGGACCAGGGCGATTCTCACGCGTGGTCCCCCGGCCGGGCGCGCCAGCTTCGGGCCAGGCGCAGGAGCTTTTTGACCGGTTCGGCCAGGGCGAACACGGCCCGCCAGACCGGGGCCATGACCGGCTGGGACAGGGGCACGGCCACGGCGTCGGAAGCCAGCCAAGCCAGGAGCTTTGAGGGCATCCGGCCGCCCTTGGCCAACAGGATCAGCAGGTTGACGTAGTCCGGCCGGCGCATGGTGTAGCTTTTGGTATAGACCTGCCGGCGCTCGTCGGTGAGAAATCCGTCGGCGGCGGCCATGGCGTGGAGCTTGGTGCCGGGGTAGAGCACCAGGGAAAAGGGCTGGAGCCGGAAAGGCTTGGGGATCTGGGCGATAAAGCGCACCGATTCCAGACGGTCGGCCAGCGTCTCGTAGGGCGTGTCCAGGATGAAGTCGTAGCTCGGCGGCAGGAGCTTGTCCTTGTAGGCGTTGATGACGGCCATGGCTTTTAACATCACCGCGTTGCCCATGGCCTTGCGGTTGAACAGTTCCTGGATGCGGGCCGAGCCGGTCTGGACGCCCATTTGCAGATAGCATAGGCCGGCGTCGGTCAGGGCGTCGAGCTTTTCCCGGGTGATGGTGGCCGGCGAACCCAGGCAGGTGAAGGGCAGGCCGACCCGGGCCTTCCACTGGCGGCAAAATTCCCGGATTTCTTCCAGGGGCCGGGCGAAAAAGGCGTCGTCGGAGATCCAGACGTAGCCGATATGCGGCAGTGTCCGGCGCACGGTCTCCAGCTCGGCCATGACGTGCTCCGTGCCGCGCCAGCGCAGATAGCCCTTGGCCCCGTACAGGGCCTTGACCGCGTCGTTGACGCAGTAGGCGCAGCGATGGGGGCAGCCCCGGCCGGTCATGGTCTGGTAGCCGACCCGGCCGAGCAGCCGCGACACCGTGCCCCGGGCCAAAAACGCCTCGGTCATGGCCGGGGTCAAGGGCACAATGCCGTCCTGGGGATGCTCGGGGTCCCAGATGTGGTGGTCGTCGTGGGACCAGTCAGGCGGCGGCAGGCTGTCGAGGTCCTGGGTCAGGGGGCGCACCGGATTTTGGGCCAGGCAGCCGTCGGCGCGCCGGGTCCAGATGTTGGGGATGGCCGTGGCGTCGTTGCCGGTCGCCAGGGCTTCGGCCAGATCGGCCAGGGCTTCCTCGCCGTCGCCCACGCAGACGTAGTCGGCGACGGCCAGGCACTCCTCGGGCCGGATGGTCGGATGCACCCCGCCCCAGACCACGGGCGGGCCGCCGGCATCCCCCAGCGCCCGGGTGATCTGGGCGGCGTTGTCCACGTAGTTGGTCATCAGCGACACCCCGACCAGGGAACAGTCAGCGCACAGCCGGACCAGATCGGCCATGACGTGGGCCGGGTAACGCTCGGGCGCGTCCAGCAGGGCGTCCCCCAGGGGATCGGGCAAAAGGATCAGGCGCACGGCCAGGCCTCGGGCCTTGAGATAGGCGGCGATGGAGCGCAGGCCGTAGGCGGTGATGTCGGGATAGGGGGAGATCAGGGCGACGCGCATGGCATGGTGTCCTTTGGCGCGACGTCGCGCCCAGGGGTTGTGCGATGCCGGCGGTGGTCTGTCAAGGCAGGGGGGCGGCGGCCTTGGCCGTCGCGGCCGGGAGACGTCACCGGGTCGCTGCCTTGTAGGCCTTGTAGAAGTCGAGAATGTGCGGCGGGCAGCCGGCCACGAAGCGGGCCACGTTTCCCGGCCGGCGCACGTCAAAGGCCAGGGGCGCGGCGCAGGCTCCGAAACACCAGAGCTGGCCGGGCACGTTTCGCAGATTGACGGCCTGGGGCATGGGCACGCCGAGATAGACGGTGTGGGGCGTGCCGGCGGCGAAGCCGTCCTCGGTGGCCAGTTTGTCCAGGGCGTGGCGCAGGGCCGATTGGCAGCCCTGGCAGGCCCCGCCCTCGATGACCCGCACGGCGGGATAGGCCCCCATGGAGCTCAGGACCGGCCGGACAAACCGCCGTCGGCAGCGGTCCGGATCGTCGCCGGCCACGTCGATGGCGGCCAGGTCGGTCTCGCCCAGGCCCTCCTGGCGGGCCAGACGCAGCATGGCCACCTCGTTGGCGGCGATGCCCATGAGGTCGGCGCAGACCGTATCCACGGCGCAGACGTCCGCGCCGGCCACGACGACGTTCATGTCCGGCAGGCTGGACCCGGACAGCGGGGCTTGGCCCTGCACGGCCCACAGCCCGTCCACCACGGTCAGATGGGGCCGGATGGCCCGCAGGATGTCCACGATCTTGAGGTTGATGTCGTTGCGGTGAAACGGCATCCGGTTGTCGTCGAGAATGAGTCCGTATTGGTTTTTGATGCCCAGGGTCACCAGGGTGTGCACGTGGGTCTTCATCTTGGGCAGGTTGATGTAGACCTCGGCTTCAAGCACGGCCTGGGGCAGGGGCACGGGGTCGAAGAGAAAGGCCCCGGGATTGGGGACCGGGACCGGCGGCTTAGCGTCGAAAGCGACCAGCTGCGCGCCTTCGGCCTCCAGGCGGTGCAGGAAGCCGGACAGACCGGCGGTGGCCTCCAGCAGGGACAGGCCCCAGCCCGGGTTGTCGCCCACGGCAACCGACCGCGCCCCGGCCCGGACAAGGAGCCGGACCATGGCCAGGATCACCCGTTCGTCGGTGACCACCGACCGGGGGCTGGCCGGATTGGGCCGCACGAGGTTGGGCTTGAGAAAGACCGACTTGCCGCCGACCAAGGCCGGCAGGTCACAGCAGACGGCCACGGCCCGGTCGACCAGCGCCGTCACGGCGGTCAAGCCGGCCTCGGTGTAATTGTCCGGGGCCTCGCCGATTACGGCGTGGGCGAGTCCGACACAAGGGCGCGCCATGCGATCTTGCCTCCTGGAGTGCGGGGAAGGGCGTCGCGGATTTCGATGACCCGCGGCATTTTCAGGCGGTGCAGCCGGCCGGACAGGAAACGGCGCAGCTCGCCGGGACTCAAGGACGCGCCGTTTTTCGGGGCGACCACGGCCTTGGCCGCCTCGCCGCGCAGGGCGTCGGCCACCGGAATGACCACGGCCTCGGCCACGTCCGGGTGCTGGCGCAAGGCCTCCTCGATCTCCACCGGAAAGACCTTCATGCCCCCGACCTTGAGCAGCATGGATTGGCGGCCGGCGAAGAAAAAGCGTCCGTCCCCGTCGTGAAAGACCTCGTCGCCGGTGCGAAAGCGGCCGCCGTAAAGGCGAAATTCCGGCCGCGGCTCCTCGCCGAAATAGCCCGGGCAGACGCCCGGCCCCGATATTACCAGCTCGCCGGGTTCGCCCGGGTCGCAGGGCGAGCCGTCCTCGCGGGTGACGGCCACGTCGTAGCCGGGCACGGGCCGGCCCAGGCAGCACGGGGCGTAGGCGTCGCCCGGGCGGTTGGCCAGGGCCACGCCCGTGGTCTCGGTGCTGCCCCAGACGGGCAGGATCGACGCGCCAAAACGCTCCCGAAGGCCGGCTGCCAGGGCCGAGGGCACGTGCATGCCGCCGGATTCGGCCAGACGCACGGCGGCAAGCGGATTGTCCGCCCCGGCCGGCAGGCGCAGCAAGGTTTCGTAGATGGCGGCCACGGCCATCAGCGCCGTGACCTTGTGGCGGGAACACGCCTCGGCCACGGCCCGGGACGAAACCCTGTCGCAAAGGACCATGGTTCCGCCCAGAGCCAGGGGGCGCAGCAGGGTCTCGTGGGGGTGGACGAAAACCGGCATCATGCACAGGTGAACGTCGTCGGGGGTCAGGGCGAAGGCGTCAATGGCGGCCGCGGTATTGGCCAGGAGGTTGCCCAGGGTCGTCACCGCGCCCTTGGGCGCGCCGGTGGTGCCGGAGGTGAAGTTCAAATAGACCGGGTCGTCGGGTTGGACCCGGGGCAGGGCGGCGGGCATGGGGCCGGCGGCCAGTTCGGCCAGGGTCGGCTTGCCCGCCGGGGCCGGTCCGTCGCAGACCACCGTGGGCATGGGCGCGTCCTCGGGGTAGAGAGCGGCCAGGGCCGGCAGGTATTCGGCGGCCACGACCAGGACCGCCGGGGTCAGGCGGTCGAGGATGGCCCGGGTCACTTCGGGCGGCTGGTTGGGGTCCAGGGGGAAAAAGGCGCCGCCGGCAGCGGCGGCGGCCAGGAAGGCGGTGACGGCCTGGGGCGTTTTACGGGCATAGACGGCCAGACGTTGGCCCGGGGCCAGACCCAGGCCGGCCAAGCCGCCGGCTAGACGCAGGGCGGCCTCGGCCAGGGCCTCGTGGGACACGGACACGTCGCCGGACAGGATGGCCGGCGCACCGCCCCGGACTTGGGCGTTTCGACGCAGCATCCCGGCCAGGGTTTCGTCATCTTGGAACATGTCCCGACATACTGCATAAAAAAGAATTATGGCAAGGCATTCCAGCGGGCTTGGGACGATTGCCGGGCCGAACGTTCCGGTATACATGCAGTCCGCGAGGGCATGGCGCGTCGGCCCGAGCCGCTTGGCGCATGATACGGACGCGTGGAGATTTTATGAGACAGCACCGATATTACCTTGGACTCATGGCCGCTGTGCTTCTGGTTTGCCTGATGGTGCTGGCCGCCGGCTCGGCTGGCGCGGCCAAGGCTGATGACGACGGCAAACCGCTGAAGACCGGCGTTACGATAACCGGCATCGTTGAAGACGACTATACCGACGGCCTGCTCGTCACCACCGAGGACGGCACCAGCTACATGGTGTTGACCCCCGAGGAAGTGAGCCTGGAGCAGGAAGAGGCATTTCACAAGAAGTTCAAGGGGCAGTCCGTGACGCTGACGGGCAATGTCTTTCGGGATGAGGACGGATCGCTGAGTCTGTTTGTGATGAATCTGCCGGCGCAATGATTCTGCTGGGCGCAAAATACTGCCGGTGAAGGTCGCCGGCGCCTTCCTCCGCTAGCCCCGAGGCTCCGGTCGGACCTTTTGTGTCAGGCTTGGGCGTTACCCCGCCAGTTTACGTGCCGTCGGACATGGACGAACACGCCCGGGCGTGCCGCTTGGCGGCGGCTATACCGGCCGTTGCCGGGATTTGCGGATGCAATCGCTGCTCGGTGCGCTAGTCTAGCTGATTTTCCTTTCACGGAGAATGCCTAAGAGCATTGAGTGAACGCGGCGGATGCTGGGAATCTTGTCGGCATTGCGCCGATGTCGAGTGCATCGGGTCGTATCGTCTTGAGAGACGATTTGATGCTTTTGGCTCGCGATGAAATGCTTGGTTCTATAACGGCGTTCCCTGGGCGATTCTGTGGTCCGTCTTGTGGTGTAAAGACGTAAATGCCATGATCTTATGATGTCTGAGGACTGTTTGTTTGCGGGCCTATTGGCGTTTTGACGGCAGGAATATCTGCAGAAGGCCGAGAAATGCGGCGGCAAGGTCTTTCCAGGCCCAACCCCAGAGGAGGTTCATGTAGCCTTTTTTGCTGGCCCCTTGCGTGTGAAACGTCAAATTGTCCCCCCGGAGGCCGACAAGGCTTGAAGGGCCTGCTTCGAGTCTAGAATGTGCGGAGGGGGCGGCCGATTGCGCCTCGTTGTGACGGTCGGTCTTGTATTGAAGATCCAATGGGGTTTTAAATTGATCCTCTGTCATGCTTGCTCCTCAACGGTTCGGCGTAAAGGGCTGGCGTCCGCAGATATTTTATTCTAGAAGCGGAATCATCGTTTTGCAAGCCATTTTCCAAAGCGAAGGAATTGCCCTTTTGTTGGCCAGTTAGTTGATGTGAGGTTCTTATGAGCAATGGTAGTGAGGCGTTTCGTCACAATACAGGCTTGATGTGTTTTTTGCTTGTGGCGAGGCATCATGGCATTGACTTGACAATGGACAGTCTTTCTCATCGCTATGGTATTCATGGTGAAGACGTTTCGCTAAAGCAGCTATGGCGTGCTGGAAAGGATATTGGCTTCAAGGTGCGCCAAGTTCGGCTTGGATGGAAGAAGCTTTTTTTTCTAGGCAATGTTTTTCCTCTCATTGCTCGATTGCGTTCCGGTAAATACGTCATCATGTCAGGAGTTCGCGGCGAGCATGAAGGCGGCGAAATCGTCGTGGTCGATCCAAGTCTTGGAACGCTTGAGTTTCAGTTTCTGTCCAGAGCTGTACTGGAGGAGATTTGGGAAGGCGACATGCTCTTGCTCAAGAAAGTTTACAGCTCAAAGGATACATATAAACCGTTCGGACTTGACTGGTTCATACCTGAGATCATACGACATAAATCCTTGTTTCGCGACGTCGCATTGGCCACGGTCTTTGTCAATTTTCTGGCAATTGCGCTTCCAATTTATCTGCAGTTGGCATTTGACAAGGCTGTTGGGCATCAAGCCTTGTCGACGCTCATCGTTTTATCTGTCTCCATGGTTGCGGTTACTATTTTTGACCATATTTTGCAGTATTTGAAGGGATATATCGTTCTTTTTGCTACCAGTAAGATTGATCTTCGGCTTGATAAGACCATTTTTGCCCATATTTTGCGCCTGCCTATCGATTTTTTTGATTTTACGCCGATAGGGCTTATAACCCGCTATATGTTTCAGAAGGAGCGTATTCGGCAATTCATGACGGGGACGCTTCTTACGACCCTGTTCGATCTGAGTATGATTGTCGTCGTTCTGCCAGTGTTGTTTTTCTATTCCTGGAAGCTGACCTTCATTGTCTTGGCGATGACTTCAGTTGTTGCTTTGATTCTTTTTTCGACGATGAAGACTTTTCGATACGCCATGCAGCAGTTGCAGCATGCCGAAGCGGTAAAAAATCGCTATATGGTTGAAACCCTGCGCGGCATGGGCACCATCAAGGCGCTGGCCCTGGAGCCCACCCGCTTTAGGCGTATTGAGGCCGACTCGGCCCAGACCGTTTCGCGAAATTTTCGCATCCGAAAGCTGTCGCTTGTCGTCATGGGGCTCAGCGAATTTCTCCAGGCGTTGCTTCGTGTGGTCCTCATCTGGTACGGTTGCCGTTTAGCCATTGAGCAGGAAATGACCGCAGGTAGTCTGGTCGCGTTTGTGATGCTGAGCAATCTCATCACGTCGCCGATCTGCAAGATTGTTTCCCTGCTGCATGAGTACCAAGAAGTTGCCGTGTCGGTGGGGATGCTCGGGCTTATACTCAACCGTCCCGCGGAACAATCTCCCAACGTCCGGGGGCTCACGACGCCCATTACGGGGTCCATCGGCATCGATCGTGTGACATTTCGCTATGCCGCGAACTTGCCTCCCGCTCTGTCTGACATTTCCCTTTACTTTCCAGCCGGCTCTATCGTCGGTGTCGTGGGACGTTCCGGCTCGGGAAAGTCCACGCTCACCCGGCTCATTCAAGGGCTTTATCCTTTGCAGCAGGGGCGCATAACGTTGGACGGCACGGATATGCGGGATTTTGACCTAGCCCATATGCGGCGCTCCATCGGCGTGGTGCTTCAGGAGAGTTTTTTGTTCGAGGGCACCATACGGGAAAATATCGCGATCACGAAGCCTACCGCGACATTTGAAGAAATTGTTTTCGCCGCGCGTATGGCCGGAGCTGATGAGTTTATCCAGGGGCTTCCCAACGGTTACGACACGCCGTTGTTCGAGGGCGGCTCGAACCTCTCCGGCGGGCAGCGGCAGCGCGTGTCCATTGCCCGGACATTGTTGACTCAGCCCTCGATCCTTATTCTGGACGAAGCCACAAGCGCACTGGACGCGGAATCCGAAGCAATCATTCAGGCCAACCTCACGGCCATCGCTCATGGGCGCACCATGCTTATTGTGAGCCACCGCCTCTCCATGTTGACCATTTGCCATTCCATTATTGTTCTGGAAAAAGGCGAGTTGGTGGGCAACGCTCCGCATGATGAACTGCTGCGTACCTGTCCGCTCTATGCGGATCTTTGGTACAAGCAAAATCGGCACATCTTGGGTCTGGTCGGGTCAAGCTAAGGGCGCTGGCTCCAGAGCGAAAGCCCCGTGGTCTGGTTTGGGGTCGGTCGTCTTGGGCTGGCGTAGGCCTCGCAGGCCATTGCTTGGGCGGCGTCGGCAATACATTCAGGCGCTGTCGCTATTGGTCGCGGGATGTCCGTGGCTTCATCGTTTCATGAGCAGTCTGTCGGCACGTCTTTGTGGATGTTCGGCTCTTTTAGAACGCATCAACTCAAGTTCAGGGCGGTATCGCGTACTCTTTTGAATATTTCATCGACGACAGCATAGTCATTTCTGCCGTAGCGCATCAGCCAGTACAGATATTTTTCTTGTTGCAAGGAGCCATGTTCATCTTTTACCGCCGACATGACGTCGTCTCGAAGGTGTAGTATGTGATGTGCGAAGAAAGGAAGTGGGGTGTCTTCTTTCAAATAAGAAGATGTTTGAGGCGTGATTAAGAAATTATAATAGTTCTGTGGCAGTGCTTTGGCCGTTTCGCTGTCAAGTTCGAAAAATAAAAACCAAAGAAGCAGTTGGAAACGACTTTGAGGCGTGTCTAACGAATAGGCCGCCTGAAGGTCGGCTCTTGCTTTGAAGAGGAGCAGCACAATATGAGGTATGGGCAGGGGTTGGCCAGGCTCTGCGTCAAAGGCGACGGAGAACAAATCATCCCCGAGTATTGACGTCCCGGAGACAGGCCCGGTGGCCAGGGATTGGTTTGTCAGGTGCAGGCGATTGCGCATCTCGCAAGGCATTGCATCAGACAAGATCACAGGGGAGGTCAGGGAAGACAATGCGTTACGCAGGGCGGATTCCGCGTCAATCCGGTCCATCCGGAGGGCGTGCAGCTGTACGCCCATATGCCGTTCATCTGGCAACCCCAGTTTGAAGGGTGCCATGCCGGTGTCCGTGGAAATCGTCAACGTGTTGCTGTTGTCTTGGCGCAGGATGTCGGGGGATACGAAGAAAAAGAACCGCCAGCGACCGGGGTTGGGGGCATTGGCGTTCCTGAGGGACACGTCGTTGAGGGCGACCTTGAGTCGGGGGCGTGCATTGTTCGGCTGCGGCGGGAGCGTCGCCTCGATGCCCAGCAACAGCGGCACGTCACAAGCGTCGGCCAGCTGGAACCGAAGCGTGCCCAGGGCCCCGATACTCCAACGGCCTTCGGGTTCGGGCGGATACCAGTCACAATCATAGGTTGGGCAGGGGGTTTGGGCGCAATCTTCGGCCGCGCCATATTCTTTGCCAAGTGTCATCCATGCCTCCCTGTAGCGGGAGGGCGAGGTTTGCCTGCCCATGCGAAGGCCAAAAAAACCAAGAGAAAATTGACAGTCAGAAGAGCCAATGCCCAACTTGCTGGGTGTCAGGGGCGATGTTCCGACGAATTCGATGTTTAGGGAGACCATGCCTGGATACTGGGCGCTCTGTGGGACGCAAAGCGTCACTGTCGTTACCGCGTCATCGGCAAAACGTAACGCCGTCAGGAATTTTCCCTGAGCGAAAGCAAAAACTTCCACGGGGTGTTCTGTCGTTGCCACGGGTCTGACGAGAAATTCCAGCACGGCGTCTTTGTGGAATTCGAGCAGCGACAGAGACAAGCGGACAGGTTTCCCTTCGGAGACGACAACGCCCCACCCGTCTACCACCTGCCCGTCGGCAACACAGTTTCGCAGATGAAGCCCGGGGGTGTGGATCCCGATGGAATCCCCGGGGCGCAGGAGCCGGGCCGTCGCAGCGTTGTCCGTAAAAAGATGAGGAATGGCCTCAATTTGTCCCGCATCGGTTAAGGCAATCTCCTTTATGCCGAGTCCGACGTATCGGGAGTCATTTTTGTTAACTGCCGTACCTATGTGCGTCAGTGTCTCACAGGTAAAGTCAACAGTGATTGCATCGGAGCCATCGATCAGTTTCTGGGGAATATAAGCGAAACAGATTTTCGACTGCCGATTGTCCAGGACCCAGCGATGCAATGCTGTGCCGTTGATGCTCGGCGTACAGATAAAAGGGCAAGATGGTGAATTGACAGCCATGCAACTGGCTGCGAGTATCATGTCGCCCTGGGGTTGCGGTGTGGGATTTAGCTTGATGCTGGCAGTAGTTTCGGCGGACCAAATGCCCCAATGCTCGGGAGTATGCCACCCTGTTGTAAAATAGCGGATATACTCATCCACACAATTGCCGCGAAGTAACGATCCCAGGAGATAGCGCCAGGACGGCGCAGTGTGAGTTGTTCCCAGACATTGCAAGAGGCTCGAAGCCGCTTCTTCCCAGGTTTTTGGCTGATACAGCCGTCCGATTTTCTCTTCTCGCTGAGCCCGGGCTGTTTTGCTTTTGCAATAAAAAGCAATTCGTTGCGCCCAAGGCGAAGCGTCCAAAGGATCAAGCAAATCCGTTAGGTTCGGGGCAATTTCCGGAATAGACGAAGTGTTGCTGGCCAAGCAGATCTTGCCATACCGCAAGCTTTCAGCAACAGGAAGGCCCCACCCTTCATAGAGAGACGGATAGACGGTGAGTTGGCAATTCTCGTAAAGCCATTGCAGTTCACTATCGGTGATGTCGGTGAGATTTCGAACATATTTTTGGTGCAAGGGGGAGCCCTGGAAAGCGCGTGCTACGTCCTCGCCGCACCAAGCCACGCCGCCAACGATGATCAGAACTGGCGTCTTGTTTCCCATGGTCTCATTGAGTTTTGTCCATACATCGAATAGCAGCCGATGGTTCTTTCGGGGATGAATGGCGCCTACGCACAGGACAAATCCTTGCTGAATATTGGCAACAGCTTGTAGCCTTTCGGAAAGGGATTGCGCAACAGCGACGTCGGCTTTGCCAGCTTCGATAATGGCGCTGCCTAATTCAAAAGTTGATACTGTAATCGAAGTCTCGAGATTATCCAGCGCGAACTGCTCAACGTCATTCGCCGATGACCGGGATATGGCCAAAACTTGATGTGCCGCAATGAGAAGGTGCCTCAAGTTTGTGTTGAAAACTGGAGCGTAATTGTCCTGGAACCAATAGGGAAATTTTACAGGGATTATGTCGTTAATGATAAAAGTCAAACGGAGGTCAGTCTTCTTGACTAAGGACAACAGACCGGCTGTGTAACGGCTGTTTTGCATCCAAGCACTGCCGCAAACAAGCAAAGGAGCACCTGGCATCGAGCGTACGGTTAAGAGGTCTTTGTCAGGCTGGCAGTATTTCAGATAATCCGGCAGCAGGCCGTGTTCAACCAGTCGGGAGTGCACTTCGATAAACTGGCGGCTTGGATCGTGCCAGACAATGAAGCAGAGCTCGAGGCCTTCGTGTTTCAGAAGAGCAAGAGCCATGTTGCGTTCGTGGCGTGCTATGCCAGTAATTCGGCCTCGATGGTTGGCGCTGGTCGTAACGTCAAACACGAGGCGTGTCGGCGTAGTCCCCGAGCGGTTCACCACGGAATTCGAATCAGGACGCTTTTTTGAAGAATGGACGACGACGGCGTTCCGGTAAGCGTCAGCAGTCGCTGCGGCATAGCGTTCCCAGGAATAACGATCTGCAACCATACGGCGCAGCTCTTGAATTTCGTCTTGGTGGCGAGGATTGTCCCAGGCTTTTACAATGGCGTCGCGAATGGATCCAGGGTGGGCCGGGTCGCAGTAGCGCGCATGATTGCCGAAGTATTCCAGCTCTGATGACCGATTGCCCAGGACCATCGATGCGCCGGTCGAGGCGGCTTCCAAAGCCGCAAGGGAAGCGCCTTCCGCCCAGCTTGGCAAGGTGACTACACGGGCTCCTGCGTAAGCTGAACGCAGGAGTGCGGAGTCATTTGGCAGGCGATCGATCATCACGAGGTTTGGGTGATTTACCTGGTAAATGAGTTCGGTGTATTGCTGTGAACCGCTATGCCCGAGCAAGACAACAGGGATGTCGAGGTCTCGCGTAGCCAGCGCCAGCATAAGTTGGTTTTTGCGCGGTTCGATGCGGCCAACACAGAGAATGTACTCTCGCAGCCCATGTGTTTCGGCGAACAGCTGCGGGTTTTCGCTCAAGCCAAAATCCGAATCTACGGGATTGTGGATGATGCTCGATTGTTCAGGACAAATCCCTAACGCGGCGACTCGGTCGCGTTCGTGCTGGCTTAAGAAAATGGTGTGGTCAGCCAGAGAAACTGCTTCGTGCAAGTATGAATGAAAGCCTGGCAATGGTTCGAAAAGAATTGTTTCAGGTCTTGTCTTTGCCAATCGCTTTGCTTCACACGTGAGCACGGTCTCTAATTCGCTGCCTCTAAATCGCTTGAAGTGGTTGAGCAGCTGGTTGCTCCAGTAGGCATGTTCGTGAAGATCCAGATAGATGGGCGAGAAGACGACGGGTTTGTCCAGGGACCGGGCTTGGCGCAGTATTCGCAAAGCGCTCTGGGGGCTCCAAATATTGAAAAGATGAACGAGGTCATGCGCACTCGAGGCCCTGATGGTGTTCCATACAACTTCGCACGAAAAACCATGATTCCGCAGTTCTTTGGCGGTGCGCGGCACGCGCAAGGATGGCCCGCCTTTGCTGTTGGATTCGTTGCCGTGCAGGATCAAGGCTGGTTGAAAGGAGGCCGTCGAGAGCGTGGGTGAAGCCTTGCCAAAAGAAAACACGTTGCTGCCGGCTATCGGAGGTCTGCCGTGGCGAGCTAACAGGTCCCGAAACAGCCGATCGTGGCTTTCCGCCCAGTTGTCCCAGGTGTAAGCTGCCACGGCAGCTCTAAGCGCGCTTTTCTGCTCGACAAGCGACTTCAAGACTCGGCGCAGGTCGTTCGCGTCGCCGTTCTTGAAAGGAATATGGGGAAAATTATCGACCCACCCGACCGAAGACGCGATGACTTCCCGTCCGCAGGCCAAAGCCTCCACGACGCACATCGGGCCGCCTTCATACAAGGCAGGGACCAAAATGTAGTCCATGTCCCGATAGAAGTCGGCCATCTTGTCGGCAGGGATATTTTCTGCAGGCCCGGGCCAGCCTTCACCGGTAAAATGCCATTCGATTTCCGGGATATCCATGACGGCGGCCACCAAGTGCTCGCCTTTGCGACCGGTGTGATAGGTCCGCCCGACAACGCCAATTCGGATTTTAAGCGACAGTTCATCCAGGTCGACGCCAGGCGAGATAGTGGAAACGTGCGTGAGGCCATGGCCGCGAAGCACGTCTTCGTATCTTTTTGACATGCAGATGCAATATTCAACTTCAGATGCTGTAGAAAAAAAAAGGTTAGCAGCTTCTTTGTCGTGTTCTTGGTGTGTATAACAAGCAATTTCTATTGGTGAGAAACGGCGAATGCGTCTTGAATAAGTAATATAATATTGAATGTCGGATTTGAGATCTTCTGCGTCTGTATATGTTGTATAGGGAACGCGCGATGTGATTTCTGTTGCCAATTTCTCGAGTATCCAGCCTTTATCTGAAGTGACGATATTTATACGACCCATAAGCGTCAATTGCTCCATCAAGAGTTGGCAACAGATTAATTCTTTGGTCTCATCTGAGAGCAATAAAACATCTCCAGGCAGTTCCACGGGGTTGCCAATGTTTTTCCCTTAAAATTTCTATTACTGTTTTAAAACCCAGAGACTTTAATCCGCAGCGAAATAATTCTTCGGATATTTCTGTTGCGGCGTCAAAGCAAATGGGAAATTGTTTGTTGAAATATTTTGATTCGGTGTTTGCGTACTTAATAAAGAGTTCGTCATTTCCGTGAGGAATTTTTGATAGTACTACAAGGGCACGATTTGCCAGCTTGGCTAGGTATGTTAATAGATATGTTGGGTCGCTACTGTAACACATGAATGCAATGCATGAGACGATATCGTAAGTGTCAGCTAGCCCTTTCGCTTCATGAGTCATCATGTTATACGAAGCGTGGATGAATTTGGCGTTAAGACTGCACGCGCGATTAACGATAGAAAATGCTTCGCTAAAATCGTAGCCGTCAATACCCGTTGCCATTTCGGCCCCTTCCTGCAGGTAGCGGTAACAGAAGTACCCGCTATTGCAGGCAAAGTCAGCAAATGAGAGCCCTTTGAAGCTTCCAAATTCATTCTTGATAGCCCAGATGATGTCTTCATACATCATGGTAAGTTCACTGTTTAAAAGGAAAAAATTATCCCATTCTTTTTTGGTGACTTCGCCAGGCCGCATCGCTCGAGTGAGGCCGCCATAAACTTGTCCATTGCCTGAACCCGTAATTGTGCCGTCCGGCAGCTTAAAGGGTTGATATCTAAAAATATTAAGCAAGTGATCTCGTGAAAGATTTGGATCGACGACAGGAATCTCAAATATTTTATCCATAGTCCGGTCGCGATGTTTAACGCTTTGATGCCTGAATTTAATTGTATTCAAGTCGGTAGGGTGTCTTTTTGTGTACCCGTCGGGAATAAAGCGACGAATCGTTCGTTGGAATTCAGGCGAAACTATAAAGCGCTGTCGTAATCCATCGAGACTTTTTGCTGCTTCAAGATGGTTCGAAATCCTTTGCTCTCCTCCTTCGGGGGGGCGCCCAAGGAACATTCTGTAGGCAGCATGGACGTCGAGTGAGCTTATTTCGTTAAAATTTTCTGGCTTATCTTCGTGAAAAGCTTGGTAAGTATCCGGAATACCGTGCAAATTTTTTTCAGGAGTTATTTCAAATAGCCAGTGCATGTTGTCTTTTAGTATATGATTAACCTTTCCCTGGTCATCCGTAAGAAGAAGTTGGGCCGTTGCGGTGAACGTTCCAGGCGATAATCCTGTGGTAGAGATCAAGACGGTGTCAATGACCGGTCGGTCAGGTTCAAGCGCCGTGTTGAGTGGGTAAATAGAGCTGGCAGTGGTGCTGTTTGCAGTAGATTGAAAACCGATGAGTACATTGCTTGTTAAAGGATTTCCGCAGTCATCATTCCAGGAAAATGGACTTTCATTGCAGGCATATATTTCGATAGAGAGAGGCGTGCCGGCCGAGATGGTGTGCGATTTGTTGGTGATAGAAAGTGTATGAGCGAATGGATGTGTCAACGCGGCCTCTTCCGCTTCGGATTTGATAACCAGCAGGCGCTCTCGTATCGCCTCAACTGCTGGAACAAGTTCGGCGGAAGGAAGCAAGCACCAGAACTTGTCAACTATGATTAATTCTCTGCCAAGCTGCTCCGCCAGCGCACCGACGCCATTGACGATATCCGGAAACCTCGGTCGATAATCATCGCCACAGGCAATCCCTGTGGATTTTAAATGAGAAAGCCAGAAGTGAAGATTCTTCGAGAAGGTGGGATTGCGATGGACGGAATCTTCGTAAAACAGGTCAATGTCTTGATCCCATGTTGAAAAGTCTCGTGGGCTATAACCCTGATGTGGAACGATGTTTTGAAGTCTCTTGGTGTACTCACGAAATTGTTCAATAGAATAGGTAATGCCCCAGCGGTCTTGCAGGGGGGTTGCGCCGGAGTTTCCCTTCCAGGGATCTATGCAATGTACTGTCACAGATGGTAAAACACTAGCTCCCCAAGCGTAGCTTGATCGCCCAAACAATGAGCCGATTTCAACAACAACCCCGTTTTCAGGCACGAGAGTTGCCACAGCCTCAATGGCGCGAAGTTGGAATTCATTGATTTGGCCTGGTATATTCAGATCATATGTCATGGTTTTCAGTGATTTGTTGCAAGTTCTTGAACACTAGTTTCCGGACAGCCACGGATAATAATTTTCGGTCAGTGCTTTCGGGGTTGATATCACACGGCCGTCTGGCATCGGGATGCTGTAACAACAATTTTATAGGTTGTTGGCCTCGTAAAATGTCGGTCGGGATATTGATATTTATGGTTCCTGGTTCAGTAACAATGAGACTAAAAAAAGGGAAATTGTTGATTGTCACTGTTACTCGTTGTCGTTCAAGAAGTCCTGGAGCCAAAAGGGGCTTGAGATCCATTTCGAGGGCAACGCTAGGAATAGAGGGCATACTTTTCTCGTCGAACGACAAAAAAAGTACTGACTCATCGCCAATCATCCACGAGTGGTCTTTTTCCGCGCCGACCCAGCCTTGTGCTTTATAGCCGTCTGCGTTGCCTTCGCTGGTAAAGTCAATCGTTGTGCCAATGCAGTAAGCGTAGTTATGTGGTTCGTTGAGTTTGATGTGAATTTTCCAGAGAGCATCGGCAGTTTCGTGGACTAAACTCCTGATCCGTTCTGTGGTCGGACAGGGAGAGTCTTCCAAGGAAAACAGAATCAGCCTTCTTAAGCTTCTGTTGTCTTTGACGTAATAAGCGTCGGCAACAGGGTCATGCCCATAATCCAATGTGACGTCTAACTGGAGGGTGGGGTGAAATGCCTCGCTAATGAGTGTCCATGTCATCTTCGACGGAGCACGGTCGGGAATCTCAAGGGCTACGCGATTGGCCGAGCTAATGAGACGGAGCAACGCTACAAGCGTCTGCTCATAGTCTTCGCGTGTTTCGCAGCCTGGTGAAATATCCAGGCCGAGCAGCACAAGATTGAAGGCTCCCAGGCAGGAGGAATCGAAATTAGAATCAGCTAGGTTCGTCTGGTGTAAAAAGAGCGTGGTGCCTGCTTCCGCTGCCAAGGCTTCAACTTCAGCAACGTATTCTTGCGGTGCGTAAGGCTCAACGAGATGTACCACGGAGGCTTGTTGCAGGTGTCTGACGACAGTATTGGGGTAGCCGCCAACTTCAACGACGGTGCAATCAGTCTGATCGATGAATTCCATCGCTAGAACGTATCGTAAGCGGTAGGCAGAGGTAGTCAAATACTGCCAATGTGTAAATCGTGATTTTCTCTTGTATTCGGTAATGCAAGACTGTAGCTCTTCTTGTGCCAATGTTGTTTTACGACCTTTGTCAGTAAATTCAGTCCAATTCTGCGGTTGTCTCGGGACATCTGGTGGCAGGGCGCGGCGCAAGAGGATTGTGCCGGTACCCACTTCGGGGAAAGTGAGATGTTCCCATCCTGGATAGCTTTCCAAAATCTCTCTAACAGCTTCGCTTACGCTCGGCAGGCGGTAATCATGCAGGGTGATCATACCCTGTTGCGTCAATAGAGGGGCATAGGCTTTAAAATCCGCCAAGACCCCGGTCCGGGAATGGTCGCCGTCGATATGTAAATAATCAATGCCAATACCTTCCGTAGTTAAGATTTTCGCCGCATCCCGTGAAAGCATGGGCAAGACGAGAATATCTGATTCCCGCTGTAGAAAAGTATTTTCCGTTGTCAGCCATCCCCCTGGTTGGTGAGGGCTGCCAAAAGCCAGATCCGGTATGTCGGCGTCAATAAGCATGGTTACTGACGGATCAATGCCAATGTCCAGTTGTGCCCGGCGCATGAGGCTTGGAACGAAACCGCCACCTGAGCCGATGCAAATCGACACTTGGCTACGACTCAGATAGCCGAGCGCGTAGTATAAAATGCCAGCTCCCAGATAATGATCCAGTGCGCCATGGCTACCAGCAAAAGGGTCGTTGCCAAAGTCGTGTCGTGCAACATCAGGATGAATTAAAAACGAACGATCTCCCCGTTGTATAGAAGCTTCTTTCGAGCCATCACGTCCGTTCATCGTCGTGATCCTCGTTGAGGAGAATAGGATCTGAAAGTGTCGTCATAACTAATCCGAAAAATACTAGACGTGAGAAGTTTGCCTTGTTTCGATGCAAAATGGAAGGGTTGTTTCTTTGCGGAAAGGCAGAGGGTTGATCCATCTTGTCAGATTAGGGCGATGATGCAAAGCGTGAATAAACCTTGGAGTGAAACTGCGAGGGAAACTCTTGTGTTGCTGTCAGCGGGATGACATATGTCTTGTGGGTTGATCACACAGGTAATCATGGCGGCCGTCAGAAAGTAATTTGGCTATAGGCGTCCGCGCATTCTGGTCACGCACTTGTAGATGAGGGAAAAGTTAATGAGGAAAGCCCTGCAAACAGAACTTTGCAGGGCTTTGTCAATATCTTTGCAATGCACGGGACTAACTGGCAGGATAAAATCTTATTTTGAACTATTGCTTGACAAGGTAAAGGGCTGTTAAAACTTTGTTGGATGATTGGTACTGGACCGTAAGATTGGAAGCGAGCGCTGTCATGGCAATGGCGGAAACCATGGAAACGGAGCCGCTGGGAATAGTTAGTGTAGCAGATGTTGAGCTACCCGTGGGAGTGATATTTATATAGTTGACAGGAGCGTCGGCCCCGGAGGGTACCGTCAAAAGGTAGTTCACGGTGCCTGTGGTCGGAGCTGCCCAGGAGGGCGTTGTGGTGGAAAGCACCACAAGAGAAATCAGCAGCAGGATCTTGAACAACGATTTCATCAGTTCCTCCGATTATTTTGGGGTGTCCAATTTTTCAGTCCCCGATGGACTGCTTTTCATGCTGGAACGCAGCGTTGACGAAGTCGTGGATTGAGACGTGGCGCTGTCAGCTTCAGACTTGGAGTCTGCCACGGAGGCACTTTTGTCCGCCAGGGTTTTGTTGGCTTCTATGAGATCCGCACGCATTTGTTCGTGCGTGAGAGTGGTTCCGTCAGGAAGTTCAATGACTCTGTCGGCGCTGGTGACCGCATCCGCCTCATGCTGTTGCTTGCGCAGATCTCCAAATGTTACAGGTTGTCCATCGTCCCCCTGGAACGCGATGTCGTGAGGTTTAGGTGTAAGCAGTTCGATCTGATCGCGCCGGAGAAGAAGCTCGCGAACCGTAACGTTCTCCTCGTTCGGAAACTCTATGACTTCGTCGAGATTCGGGGGGGCCTTGGCTGTCAAAGCATCGGCTGCGGTTTGGGCGGGGTCAATCTCCGGAAAGGCGTTGGCGGCTTGGGCCTGCTGTGGCGTATTTTTTGCCGAATTGATGGATGTCAGATCCGATGGTTGGCTGGCGCTGATAGGGGCGTTTGCCTGAACACCAATGCCGTTGATGACAGCACGCTGCTTGGCTTGGTCAATGGTTATCGCATAACTCTCGACTTTTGCTGCCTCAAGAATTCTATTGAGGATGTCGATTTGTGAGTTGCTCTGAATATTGATCCGAACCATGTTGCTTGAGGATATCCCAACGAGCTGAACCTCAATCTGACTTTCTTTGGTGAATATCTTCAGGCAATCACTTAGGCTTGTATTCTGACAAAATACTGAGAGTTGTTTGGCGTCTTGAGCCAATGATAATGAGGTAATGCAAACGACTCCGGCAAGGCAGCAAAGTGTTATGCCGAAGACGTTATACATATATCTGTTGATGTGGCAGTGTTTTTTCATGGTCCATCTTTGGTGGGGGTGAGACAAGGTAAGCCTTTTTAAGCTTCTCTCGGAGCATTTCGGTCGGATCAACTTCGCGACACGGAGAAATAGTGTCGTATTTCACCAGGGTTCAAAAATTAAAGAAGTCTACTATCTTGTAGCCATTTCTTGTCTGCCAGTCAAGATCACTCCATGCTCGGCGGGGATCTTTTGTGGAAGCTAACTATTTCCACTTATTGTAATTGTCTTGGGATAACTATTCTTTGTTTACGTTTGATCTCAACACTGTCTGGAACGCAAGCCTTGACGCAAATCGTTGCTTTTGAGGAATGGTCAGTTACAAGGCATGGTTACTGGAAAGGCTCCGAGGCTATCGAAAGAAATAGATCGGCGTATGGGCCAACCAATCGTCAAAACGTCTGGAGAAATTTGACTGTCGTTTGATTGATCGTGCCAGTGCGAGCAAACGAATGTCTCAGAATTGATTGTCTTTAGAGAGAAGAAATTCAGCAATTACTCCAGTCATTCGACGAATAACATTCATTCTTCATTGCAATAGGATGCCCTGGGCAAGTGGGCATACTAACAGAAGGCAGACGCGATAATCCGTGCGCTGCGTTTCAGATCGTGCACATCGTCGATCCCGCGTGGGGTCCAAGAGGCTTAGCCCATTCCCACCTGGGCCTTTTGGGCCCGCAGTTCCTTGCGCCATTGCAGAACCAGGAATACAAAGGGAACCAGGGCCAACACTTCCGGGATCTCGCGAATACCAAGCCGGTAGGTGGCGAAATAGAGTGCGGCGCCGGCCAGACAGGCCACCGCGATGCGCCACATGGACTTGAGGTCGATGATGCGCATGGTGGCCTGGCAGTAGGTGGTGGTGGTCACGGCCACGGCCGCCTTGGTGATGAGCATGGACAGGCAGGTCCCGAGCAGGGGGTCCATGGGAATGAGCGTGGCGCACAGGGCCAGGTTCAGGACCAGCCCTCCGATGTAGACGAACAGCAGCAGCCGCTGCTTGCCCTGACTCATCATAAGATAGGCGGCGAGGTTGTGGATGAAGCCGCAGATGATGGTGCCGACCAGCCACTTCTGCATCCACATGGCGTCGTAGTATGCCCCGCCGTAGATCAGCCCGATGAGCCTGTCGGACTCGATATACAGCACGAACATGATAGGGATGGACGCGCCGATGAGCCAACGCACGGAGTTGTTGGCCAGACGGGTGAACTCGCTTTTGTCGCTTTTCCACAGCCGCACGAACAGCGGGTAGAGGATGCTGCGCAGGAGCAGGTTGGAGACCAGGATGGAGATGCCGTCCACCAGCTCCCAGGTGACGCTGTACTGGGCCACTTTGGTGGGGCCGGCCTGGTTTTGCAGGAAGTAGAGGTTGGCCTTGTTGTAGAGGATGGCAGCCAGGGCCATGAGCACGAAGACCGTGCCGTTTTTGGCCGTGGCCCAGGTGCGGGCCAGGGACTTGCGCTTGAGCGACAGGCCGTCGAAATTGGTGAACTTGAGCGCCATCCAGACGCCGCCGATAAGGTTGACGACGTTTTCGATGAGTTTAAAGAGCGCGATCCAATGCGGCGCTGCCCCAAGGGACAACAGCGCGATGGCGTAGCCATAGCCGAGGATGCCGGACACCACCCGGATGCGGCCCTCGATGTCCTGCCGGCCTTCCACCCGTATGGCCACGAAAAACGAGCTGGCGATGGCTTCCAGGCCCACGCCGGCCGAGATGACCAGGACGAGGTTCTTCAGCCCCGGCGTATAGCCCTGCCAGTGGATAAAGACGGCAACGCCCAGCCACCCGGCCACCAGGAGCGCGCCTTTGAGCAGGGTGTACTGGGCCAGGATGTCGCCTTTGTGGCTGAACTTCTTGCACAGCGACGAGACCAGCGGCTGGTTGAGGCCGAATTCGCCAAGAAAGAGAATGATGGAGGCCAGGCCGAAGGCGACCATGAATTCGCCGTAGTCGCTGGAGGACAGCCGGGCGAGGTAGATCAGGAAAAAGGTGTGCAGGCCGTCGTGTATCCACTGCGCGCCGGCGAGTTGCAGAAATTTGGACAGGATGCCGTAGGACGGCTTGGACGCTTTGCTGGGCTCGGGGGATTTGGGGGGCATCGGGTGTTCCCCCTTCCGGCCGCGCGGGGCGGCCGGAAGGGAAGTTCAGGCGGTACGACTAGCGTCCCTTGGTCTTTTTCTTGGCGGCCTTGCCGGCTTTCTTGGCCGGCTTTTCAGCGGCGGGCTTGGCCGTCTTGGCGGCCTTGGCCGGCTTGGCTTCGGCGGCCGGTGCCGGTTTGGCGGCCTTGGCCGGTTCGGGCGCGGCCGGCGCGGGCGGCAGGTCCACTTTCACCACGGGATCGCTGATGCCCTTGGTGGCCGGGGCGGTCTCGATCCGGGGGGCCGGCACGGGCTGCGGCTCAGGTTCCGGCGTGGGGGCAGGCTCCGGAGTCGGTTCCGGCTCGGACTGCGGCGCAGGCTCCGGAGTCGGTTCCGGAGTCGGTTCCGGCGTAGGCTCAGGAGCCGGTTCGGGCAGGGGTTCGGGTTCCGGCTCAGGCGTCGGCTCCGGTTGGGCCACGGGCTCGGGTGCCGGAGCGGGTTCCGGCTGCGGCTCGGGCTGGGCCACGGGCTCGGGTGCCGGGGCCGGCGCGGGCGTCGGCGCAGGGGCCGGCGCGGGAGCCGGGATCGGTTCGGGCTGGGGCGCGGGCGTCGGCTCAGGTTCCTTCACCGGCTCAGGGGCGGGTTCGGGAGCCGTCACGGGTTCGGCGGCCGGCTCGGCAGCCGCCTGGGGCGCGGGAGCCGGGGCCGCCTTGGCGCCGCCGCCGCAGCAGCCGCGCGGGGCGCACTGAATAAACGCGCCGAACTTCTCCAGCTCGTCCACCCGGCAGCTCCAGACCAGCTTGTCCTGGTAGTAGATGGCGTCGGGGCAGCCGTCGCACATGTTCTGGCGGCCGTCGTCAAAGAGGTCGCAGGGCTGGATGACCATGATGGACTGGATGTGGATGGGCTTGGTCCACTGCTTGGGCTTGAGCAGCAGCCGGCCGAAAATCTTGCGCAGGCTCTTGTTGAAGGGGGTGAGGAAAATGAGCTTTTGCAGCCAAGCCGTCCAGCAAGGCCGGGTGTAGGCCAGGTAGGTGCCGAACAGCACGTGGTGGAAGGCCTGCATCCACTCGGCGAACTTGGCGTCGAGGTAGCCGAAGATTTCGTCCTTGGAGCCGGCGCGAAGGGTGAGCAGCCACTTCATGGTGCGCGGGTCCTCGGTGCCGTTTAGATAGGCGCAAGGCTCGTGGTCCGGATAGGCCAGCCGGATGGCGTCGGCGATCTCCTGGGAGTCGAGGTCCTCGTGGTTTTCCTGATGGTCGAGCTGGTAGACGAGGCTGCCGACGTCCACGGGCTTGCCGTTGGCGAACACGTCGAAATCGCCGCGCTTTCGGGCCGAGCGGAAGAGAATGTAGACCATGGTCTGGACCAGGTCGATGTGCTCGTGGGCCCAGCGGGTGAGCATGGGGATGTCGGCCAGGGTGTCGCGGTAGATGGTGGCGTTAAACGAACACGACACCGTGCCGCCACTGTGCTCGTGGATCATTTCGGCGAGTTTCAGGCGCAACGCGCACAGATCTTTCTCGCTGGCCCCTTTCCAGCCGGGCCGGACCTGGTGGGAGTCCACGTGCATGGTGAACCCGACCACGCCGGCGGCGGTCAGTTCGCGCACCAGCTCCGGGGTCAGCGCCTGGCCGTTGGAATTGATGATGGGCTTCCAGCCCTGGGCCGCGACGTAACGCACCAGGGGCACGATGTCGGGATAAATAAGCGGCTCGCCGCCGGCAATGGAGATGCCGTCGGTGCGACGCATCTTTTTGACCTGCTCCAGATCCCGGATGACGTCGGCCAGGGGTTTGTGGCCGAAGGGATCGTTCTCGCGGTAGCAGCCTTCGCAGTACAGGTTGCACTTGGTCGTCGGCTCAAGCCAGGTGATGGCGTTGTCGGCCAGGTTCCAGGGCATCCGGTAGTACAGATGCGGCGTCAGCGGGCGTTTTCTCATGGCGGTTGCATCCATTGGGCAGGGTATTTGCCGCTTTGGCGGCGACTCGGCGTTTGCGTTACCGCAAATGGCCGGGGCTGGCAACCGCGATGCCCGGGAACGGCATGTTTTCGCGGGTCGCAAGGCTGCAGCGGCCCGAACACCGTCCGGGCCGCTGGGGAAGAAAGGGTGGAAAAAAACTAGAAGCCCTTGTCCAGGGCGCCGACGATGGCTCCGGGCGCGCCGCCGGCCGTGCGCGGCATGAAGCGGCCCAAAAGCGGCACGCGCCTTGCCGCCTCGCGGAAGGCGGCCGAGCGGCGCAGGTTGACCACGAGCAGGGTGAGGATCATGACCGGGAAAGGGGCGATCTGAAACAGCGTGCCGGAAAGGCCGGGCAGCACGTCCTGGAGCGCTATGCCCGAGACCTGGATGGCGGCGAAGAACAGCGCCCCAAGGGCCACCCGCACCGGTTTCCAGCCGCCGAAGATGACGATGGCCAGGGCAATCCAGCCCGCGCCCTCGCAGCCCTGGGGATGGCCCCAGCCGGGCTTGACGGCCAGGGAATAAAAACCGCCGGCCAGCCCCCCCAAGGCTCCGCCGATGAGCGCGCAACCGAACTGCACCTTCTTTACGGCCAGCCCGCGCGCGGCGGCCGCCGCCGGGGCTTCGCCCACGGCCCGCACCACCAGCCCCGGCCGGGTGCGCATGAGGAAAAACCAGACCACGGCCACGGCCACGAGGCTGAGCATCACCACCGGGCTTTGGCGAAAGACGGCCGGGCCGATAAGCGGCAGGTCGGACAACCCAGGAATGGACAGCGCGCCGAGATCCGGCCCGGGCTGCCTCGCCTGGGCATGGCCCATGAAATAGGCCAGTTCCCGGCAAAAAAGGGTCAGTACAAAGCCCACGGCCAGCTCGGATGCGCCGAGAAATAGCCCGAAAACGGCCAAGACGGCGGCGATGGCCGCGCCGGAGCCGGCCCCGGCGGCAAGCCCCAGCCACGGGTCGCCCGTGGCCCGGGCGGCGGCAAAGGCGGCCATGGCGGCGAACAGCACGGTGCCGTCCATGGACAGGTTGATGACCCCGGCCCGTTCGGACACGGTTTCGCCGAGAGCAGCAAGAATAAGCGGCGCGGCGGCGAACAGCACGGCCCCGAGCAGGGCGGCGGCGTAATCCAACGTCATGGCCGGCCTCCGCCGAGTCCGGCCGGCAGGATGCGCCGGGCGGCGAAAAGGGTCAGCACCAGCACCCCCTGGACCACGCCGGCCAGGGAGGAATCCAATGACAGGGACAGGGGCAGCTGGATGGAGCCGACGGTGAGGACGGCGAAAAAGAGGCAGGCCAGGGGCAGAAAGCGCAGGCTGCCCGAGGCCAACAGCACGGCCATGATGGCGGTGTAGCCGTAGTTGCCGGAAATGGACGGAATGAGGCGGTGGTAGAGCCCGGCCACCAATATGCCGCCGGACAGGCCGGCCAGGGCCCCGCCGATGGCCATGGCGGCCAGCATCCGGCGCTTTGGCGAAAGGCCCAAACGCTCGGCGGCCATGGCGTTTTGGCGCACGGCGGACAGGGTCAGGCCGAAAAAGGTGCGATGGAGCAGCCAGGCCACGAAGACAAAGGCGCACACGGCCAGGACAAGGCCCCACAGGCTCATGGGCTTGCCGCCCAGGGCCGGCAGCCACAAGGCGGCGGGCAAGGGCTCTGTGCCGGACATCGAAGCCATGCCCGGGCGCTTCCAGGGGCCAAGGATCAGCCACAACGACACGCCCATGGCCACGAAATTGAGCCCCAGGCCGGAGAAAATCTCATGAACCCGGCCGTGGGTGCGCAGCACGCCCGATAACAGCGCCCAGGCCATGCCGCCGACCATGGCCGCAATCAGGGAGCCGGCCACGGCCAGCTCGCCCGGCAGGCCGCCCGAGAGGCCGAAATCGCGCAGAAACCAGAGGCAAAAGACCGAACCCAGGGTGATCTGGCCTTCCACGCCGATGTTCCAGAGGTTGGCGGCGAAGGTGACGCACAGGGCCGCGCCGCATAACAGCAGCGGGACCAGGGCCGAAAGCGTGCGCAGCCAGGCCTGGCCCGAACCCAGGCCGCCGGAAAGCATCACGGCCAGGGTGTCGATGGGCGGCGCGCCGGCGGCGGCCACAATGGCCAGGGTCACGCCCAGGGCCAGGGCCAGGGACAGGCCGGCCCGGCGCAGGAAGGCGGCGCGGTCGGTCATTGGGGCATCTCCCCCGGGGCCAGACGGCCGGTCATAAGGTCGCCCACGCAGCCGGCGTCAAAGACGCCGGCCCGCAGGTCGGCGACCAGGGCGCGGTTGTAGAAGACGAGAACGCGCCCGGCCTGAGCCAGGAGTTCGTCGAGATCCTCGGAAAAAAAGATCACGGCCGCGCCGCCGGCGGCGCGCTGGCGGAAATGGTCCCAGATCTGGGCGATGGACGCGGCGTCCAGGCCCCGGGTGGGATTGTCGGCCAGCAGCAGGCGTGTGTCGTCGGGCACAAGGGAGAGCAGCAGGCGCTGCTGGTTGCCGCCGGAAAGCCGGGCGGCCGGGGCGTGGGGCTGGTTGGTCAGGCGGAAGCGGCCCACGCAGCGCTCCTCGAAAATGGCCCGGGCCTCGTCGCGCCGGTCCGGGAAGGCCAGGCGCACATGGTCCAGGAGGGTCAGGCCCGGAAAAAGGCCCTCTTCCATGCGCGAGGCTGGCAAATAATGGACGGCGGCGTCGAGGAACCGCTTGTGGGGCTTGCCGGCCAGCTCCAGGCCGCCGACGCGCAGCGAACCGGCCACGGCCGGAGCGATGCCGGCCAGACCCCGCAGGAAGGCTTCCTGGCCGCCGCCGGAAATGCCGGCCACGCCGACGATCTCGCCCGGGCGCACGTCCAGGGAAAACGGTTCGAGCACGAGTTTTTCATCCGCAATGACGGCGTCGCGCACGGTCAGCAGGCTCTCGCCGCTGCTGGCGGTGGGCCTGGGCGGGACGGCTGCCTGACAGGCCCCGTCGGCCCCGAACATGGCCCCGAGCAGGGCCTTGGGGTCCAGCGGCGCGGCGAAATGCCCCACCACCTTGCCCTGGCGCAGCACCGTGGCCTCGTCGCACAGCTCCCTGGCCTCGGCCAGCTTGTGGGTGACCAGCACCACCGAGCGCTCACCATCGGCCACAAAGGTCCGCAGCACGTCGAAAAGGGCGGCCTTCTGAGCCGGGGAGATGCCGGAGGTGGGTTCGTCGAGGATAAGCAAGCGCACGTCGCGGTCAAAGAGGCGAGCCAGCTCCAGATGTTGCCGGGCGGCCACGGTGAGGCTGCCGACCGGCACATCCGGGGGCAGGTCGAAGCCCATGCGCCGGCACACGGCGTCCAGACGCTCCCGGGCTTGCCCGCGGGACAGGACTGGACCGCCGCCCAGGGCGAAGTTTTCCCACACGGTAAGCGGCGGGAAATCCAGCGGGTCCTGGGCCAACATGCCGATGCCGAGTTTGCCGGCCCCGTCGGGGTCCAGGCGAGCATGGGCCGTGCCGTCCACGGTGATCGATCCGGCGTCCGGGGCCAGGACGCCGCACATGACGCGCATGAGCGTCGATTTCCCGGCCCCGTTCTCGCCCAGGATGCCGTGGACGCGGCCCGGCGCGAAACGCGCCGTCACGTCGTCGTTGGCGGCAAGGGCGCCGAAACGCTTGACGATATGGGACAGCACGACGTCCACGGGCAGTCCTTTGCTGGCCGCGCCCCCCTACTTGGAGGCGCTGGCTCCGTCCATGCCGCGCAGCAGCTGCGGGCAAAACCAGATGGCCTTGTCGGTGGCCGTGGAGCCGGCCTGCACGAAGACCGCGCCGTCCTGGTACTCCAGGGGGCCGGCATAGAGATTGACCTTGCCCGAACCGAGGTCGGCGATGAACTGCGCCAGCGCCTTTCTGGCCTCGGGGGCCAGGGCGTCGCCTTCGGTGAAGCCGATGGGGCTCTTGTCCGGGTCGTTTAAGGCGGCGAAATCCGGGGCCAGCCATTCGAAGCCCGGCTTGTAGGTTCCGGCGGCCACGGCCTTGGCCACGGTCAAAAGGGGCGGACCCCAGTTGAAGTAGGGCGCGCCCAGGCAGACTTCGGGCGCGGCCTGGCAGGCCAGCTTGTAGTCGTAGGGCAGGGCGTAGACGTCGGCCCCGGCCTTCTTGCGCGCCCCGGCCACGGTAAGGGCCTCGGGGGTGTCGATGCCGGAGATGACCACGTCGTAGCCCTGGTCAAAGAACGACCCGGCCACCTGGTTGGGGTCGGAGGTCACGCCCGGGATATTGAACCAGAAACCGATCCAGCTGACCTTGAAGGACAGGTCCTCGGCCTTTTTGCCGCGCACCTTTTCCCAGGCGTAGCGCGCGCCGAGGTAGGCGGCGTTGGCCAGACGGCGGGTCTCGTCGTTGATCAGCGGCCCAAGGAAGCCGATCTTGCCAGTCTTGGTGGTCATGGCGGCGGAAAAGCCGGCCATCATCTTGGCGTATTCCATCTTGGAGAAGACGTTGCCGAGATTCTTCGGGGCCTTGCCGGTGAGCGCGTCGTCGCCTGAAATATGGACGAACATGAGGTCGGGATGGGCTTCGGCGGCCTCGCGGATGCCGTCCTTCATGTCGTCGGAACCGGCCAGGATCAGGGTCGCGCCCTTGGCGGCCAGATCGTCCACCAGTTGGGGAATGGTGACGCCAGGGCGGTCGGCCGGGTTGACCTTGTCGAGGTAGAGCATTTTCGCGCCGGGCAGCTTGGCCTCGACGTATTTGCCACCCTCGTACTGGGCCTGGCTATAGCCTTTGTCGTTGTAGGGGCCGACGAGCAACATGCCAAAGGTCAGCGGCTTGTCGGCGGCCAGGGCGGAGCCGGCCAGGACGGCCAACAGGGCGGCGACGGCCGCCAGGATGGTGAGGCGACGCATGGGGTTCTCCTTGGGCTGGGATTGGCGTGGGCGCACTGTAAAAAAACCGGAAATTTTATGCCAGGGGCCGTGGTCAGGAACGGCCCGGCAGACGGCCGTCGCGCAAAAAGGCGTCGATAAGGCCGAACACGTCCTGGTTGCCGCAAAACCGGCCGCCGGCAATACGCTGGCGCATGGCCGGCAGGGCGGCTTCGAAATCCGGGATGAGCCCGGGGGCCAGGCGCTCCATGGAGGCGGCCTTTCCATAGCCCAGGCGTTCCAGGTAGATGGCGTTTAACTGTTGCTCGAAAGCCCCGGCCACCGGGAAGGACAGAACCGGTTTGCCGTAAAAAAGGGCTTCGCTCATGAGATTGTGGCTGCCGCCGCAGATGACGTAGGCGCAGGAAGCCAGATCGTCAAGAAAGCCGTCCTCGGCGTAGCTGCGAAAGGTCAGATTGCCGTCTACCTTGTCCACCTTGTAGCCGTAGACCCGGAATTCCCGGTCAATGCTTTTCAGGTAGGGGGCAAAGGCGTCGCAGATGCCGCAGCTTTGGTAGACGAGGATGTGGCTGCCCTGGCTCGGGCTGCGGTCGATGACGCTCTGGCGCAGGATGGGCGGGGCGACCATGGCCCTGGCCCCGGGCTTGGCCGGGGGCTGGAAAAACGAGATGGCCAGATAATCGGAGCAGGCGGAAAAAAGAAACCGGATGGAGGCCCGGATGCCCAGGTAGTCGGGATACAGCCGCCAGGGCACGGGATGGTCGCAGCAGGAAATGACGTGCTGGTGATCGATGGACAGGCAGGGGATGCCGGCGCGTTTGGCGGCGATGGGCACGAAATATTCGTAGTCGGAAATGGCGGCGTCGGGTTTGAAATCGGCGATGAGCCGGGCCAGGCGGGCCAGTTCCGAGGGGCGCTTGATCAGGGTGCGGGCGGCGAGCTTGAGTGTGGCCGGGGTGTCCAGGCGCTGGTTCTTGTAGCGGGTGCCGGGGTTTTCGAAGCGCTCGACCCGGAATTCGCGGGAGAGCAGGCCCGCCCCTTCCTCGCTGGAGACAAAGAGGAATTCATGGCCCAGGGCGGCCAGCCGCCGGGCGAGAATGAGGGCGCGTATGGCGTGTCCGTGCTGGGTGCCGTGGACGCCGTAGAGGATGCGGGCCATGGGTGGTGTCGCGTCTCCGATGAAAATATGGGGCGCTGCCGGCGGCGCGCGGCAGCCAGAGGTGGGGCAGCACTAAACGGCAAGCGGGCCGGCGTCAACAGGGAGGGGGCGCGGCCGTCTGCAGGCAGGCGGCCGCATCGTGCGTCAGTCCCGGATCACCCGCATGACCACGCCGCCCCAGCCGACCTTGTAGCGGATGCCGCGCCAGGACATGGTGTTGGTGGTAAAGGTGCGGCCAAAACACCAGCCCAGCATCAGAAACGTGGCGGCGTAGCCGCGCAGCCAGGCGAGCATGCCCACCCGGCGCGGGCACAGCGACCGGAAACACAGCCCCAGCCCGGCAAAAGCGGCCAGATAGACGGCCGAGAGCGCCGCGCCCGCGCCGCAGCCCGCGCCGAAAATCCAGGCCGCCAGCATGGCCGCGGCGGCCACGGGCGGCGCGGCCAGGAGCAGCACCGCCGCGATGGAGACGATCCAGCCGGGCGGGATGCAGAACTTCAAATAGAGCAGCTGACGCGTCAGCCAATCGTCCCAGCGGGCCAGGGATACCTTCTCCAGCGGCGTTTGCAGGCAGGCGGCGGCCACGGGCCAGGCGGCCACGCCAAAGGTGTGGAGATGCGGCCCCATGGAGAAGTCGTCCACGATGTTTTGGCCCCAGAGCCTGGCCAATCCGAACCGGTCGAAGGCTTGGCGCGACACGGCCATGGCCCCGCCCCAGGGCTGGGTGATGGCCCGGATGGGCTGGAGCAGATGCAGGGCCAGGCAGGTGACGGCCATGCCCACCGTGGCCGTGGCTCCGTCGCCGGGCACGACCTTGTGGAAGCCGCTGGTCATGGGCGCGTCGCCCCGGGCGATGGGGGCCACGAGATTGGTGACGAAGTGCCGGTCGGCCACGTGGGTGGAATCGCAGAACACGAACACATCGGCGGTGTGGGCGGCGCGCAGGCCGGCTAAGATGTTGTGGTTTTTCTGACCGCAGGCTTCGGCCCGGCCGGCCACCACCACCTGGACCCGGGGATCGGCCCCGGCCACGCCCACGACGAGATCGGCGGCCGGGTCGGACGCCTCGGCCACCACGAACACGGCCAGGAAATCGGGGTAGTCCTGATCGATCAGCGAGGCCACGGCCTGGCGCATCCCGGGCGTGTCGCCGGTGACGGGCACGATGACCGCCGCCCGGGGGCGGTCTTGCGGCATGGCCTCCGGGCCGTCGCCGCCGCGCACATGCTTGCGCCCGAGCAGGAACAGGGCGGCCAGCACCACCAGTTGGGCAGCCATGACGCCGAAAACGAATCCCTCCACGCATCCTCCAAAGCGGCCGGCGGCCGCCTGATATTATCGTCTTCCATAACAAAGAAGAGACCCTCCCGGCCTCTTCGTCCATCGCCCCCATCACCCCATGTGGGGTTTCCAAAGGGGCTCAGCCCCTTTGGCCGCCGGAGGCATCTTCCGTCTTCTCTTTTCTCTACGGCGTTCGCACGGCGCGCAGTTCGACTTTGCTGCCGCCTTTGGTGGTGAGCACGCCGGTCAGTTCGTTGCCTTTGGCGTCGCCCTCGAAGATGTGGCCGCTGCCGTGGAGCATGTAGAGGTGGCCGTTAAAGATGGCCCCCACCACGTGGTAGACGTTGGTTTCGCCGGTCAGGGCGCTGACGACGACCTGGGCCTTGACCGCGTTGCCGTCCTGTTCGACCACGGCTTGCAGGTTGGAGCCATAGAGCGACCCGCGCCAGACGCCGGCCACGTCGGCTTCCGCGGCGGCCAGCGCCGGGGAAAAAAGGATCAGGCAGGCGAAGAAAACGGCGTGCAGGCGGTGTCGCATGAGTCGGACTCCATGGCCGGAACAGGGTCGCGCGGCTGCGCGGGCGGGTTTTACGTCTCGGCGTCGCGGTTGGCGGCGGCCGGGGCACGTTTCCCGGCTAACGCCTGGGCGAAGACGGTTTCGTGGCGGCGCACCATGGCGTCCATGGAATACAGCGCCACGGCGCGTTCCCGGGCGGCCCGGCCCATGGCCAGCCGCTTGTCCTCGTCGGCGAGCAGGCCGGCGATGGTCTCGCCCAGGGCTTCGGGATTGCGCGGCGGACACAACAGCCCGGTGACGTCGGGCACGACCAAGTCCGGGATGCCGCCCACGGCCGTGGCCGCCACGGGCAGGCCCATGGCCATGGCTTCGAGCAGCACGTTGGGCAGCCCCTCGCGCACCGAGGACAGGACAGCCACCGAGGCCTGCTGGAAAAACGGCCGGGGATCGGGGGTGGAAGGGTAGCTGCGAATGAGCCCGCGCACCGGGCTGCGGGCAGCCAGGGTCCGCACCGATGTGCGCAGCGGCCCGTCGCCCACCAGCCACAGCTCGGCCCGGGGACGCCGGGCCACGACGTATTCAAAGGACCGGATGAGCGTCTCGTGGTCCTTGTCCTCGCAAAACCGGGCCAGGCACAAGACCACCTCGCGCACCGGCCGCATGTCGTCGGGCGGGGGCAGGAAATGGTCGGTGTCCACGCCGTTGGGGATGCACTCCACGCGCTCGGCCGGCCGGCCAAGGGCGATGAGCTCCTTGGCCAGGGGCGCGGCGTTGACGATGTGGCGGTCGCACAGCCCTTTTAAAAATCGTTCGTGCTGCCGCTTGATGGCCCCGCCGCCCCGGCAGGTGCCGATGACGGGCCTGGCCCCTTGCAGCTTGGCGAACACCCGGCCCCAGATGTTGGGCACGGCGGTCAGCGGCACGAAGAGATCGGGTGGGCTGGCCTTGAGCTTGCGCCACAGCCCGGCCAGGGATTGCGCCCCGACCTTGGGATAGGGCGACAACCACGTCAGCGGGATGCCGCCGGCCTCGGCTCGGGGCGCGAAGTCGCGGACGTCGGCCAGCATCCAGAACTCCGGGGCGAAACGCGACCGGTCCAGACGCAGCCCAAGCTCCAAGGCCTGGCGCTGGGTGCCGCCGAACTCCAGGTCCTGCAACAGGAAAACGACCCGGGCGGGAGTCTCTCGCGCCATCAATACCCCATCAACCCGCAACAACGGGTGCACGACGGCATCAGCCCCTCGGTGTGCAGGCTGGCACGGAAGCGGCGATAGGACTCGCTGTTCCACAGCTCGGTGATGGTGTGGTCGCGCACGTTGCCGACGATGTAGTCATGATAGTCGCGGCACGGCGACATGTCGCCGTTGGAATCCAGCTCCACCGCCTGATAGATGGAGATGCACTGGTTGTAGCCAAAGGTCGATTCGTGGTTGGTGTAGTACTCGCGCAGGCTGTCCACGCCGGCCACGTTGGGGATGATGTTGACCGGCGGATTGTTCCAGCCCTTGGAACGGCGCTGCACTTCGGCCAGCTGCTTGTTGAGCGTCTCATGGTCCTTGATGGTCCAATCGCCCACCCATCCCCAATGCAGCTTGGGCGTGAAGCCGAAGCGACGGGTGAAGTCCTCGTCATGGGCCTTGGCGCTCTTTTCGTCAATCCACCAGGACAGGTAATAGACAAAAAGATCGACCCGATCCTTGTAGGCCTCGTAAATATCCACCAAATGATGGACGTTGGCGCTGGAAATCGTGGTCAAGGCTGCCACCAGCGGCAGCTGGGTCTTGTGGGCCTTCTTGGCTTCCTTGATGGCCGACAGGGCTTCCTGGACCACTTTGTGGTTGTCGCCGCCGCCGGCCGAAGGCCGGGCCGCATTGTGGGTCTCGGCCGAATGGCCGTCGATGGACATCTGGAGCAAAAACATCGGCGCGGCCGCCAAACGGTCCGCCGCCGCCGCCACACGCGTGGCGTTGGTGGCGATGGACGTCGGCATTCTCAGCTCGGTTGCCCGCTCGATGATCTCCAACCATCCTTTATACATGGTCGGCTCGCCGCCCCACAGGTACACCGAAGGACGATGGCCGTGACGGGCCAGATCCTCCAAGAGCGCCAGATAGCGCTCCGGCGAGATTTCCTTTTTCTTCAGGTCCTTGAGATCGCATCCGTGGAGAAAACCCTGGTCGCCCCACTGGCCGCAGGTATGACAGCGCAGATTGCACACGTCCGTGATGCGGATGGAGAGCTGCCGGATGCTGCGGGCATGGCCGGTCTCGGCCTGGGGATTGAGGAAGGAAAACAGGAACTTTTCTTTCTCAAGGGCGGCCAGGCGGCCGGCGATCCAGGGATGACGGGCCACCTTGACCGACTGCTTGAGAATCGTGCCAAGGGCGACGCTGCTGCGCTTGCTCATGAAACCTCCAATGGAATGCCTTGCGGCGAAATGTCGCCTTACGCCGAAACCGGCCGCGCTTCAAGCCTCCCGATGAACGGGACGGCAGGGCTCCGCCAGGGCGTTGCTCCGGACCCCCTGGCTGTCTGTGGCGGGCGGGGGAGCCACAAGCGGTTGGCAGGTGGGGGGCGTGGCGGGGCGCGTGGCGGCTGCGCCGCGTGAGTCGTCGGGATTTCCAGGGCTTCGATGCGCCCGGCTGCCGCCGGGTGCTCGAAGCCCTGGAAATCCCGACGACCCGGTTCGCCCGGGGTTGCCCGGCGCGGGAGCAAAGCGAATGGTCCCGTGATTGGCTATCCTGTCAACTTCTTATCCTGTCGCTCCGGTTCCAAGAATGCGAAGGGGGGCGGATTTGGGCGCGAGGCTTTGATCGCGCCCAAATCCGCCCCCCTTCGCTGGCAAGTGGAAGGCCGGGATTTCGGTTGGTTGTCCGGGCGGCTTCCGCCCGGACAACCAACCGAAATCCCGGCCTTCATTATGGCTCGGCCGCCTTCGCGCCCGCCGCCCGGACCCCCGTCCCTCCCAACCGAACACCGGGACGGGGGTCCGGGGGGATAATCCCCCCGGCGGGTGCGGGCAGAGCCCGCTCTTCTGTCTTTATTCCCCGCTTTCTCGCTTTTCTCCCTAATCCCTGCCGCTATCCCCTGATAATCGTCTGCCGACGGTCGGGGCCGACGGAGAGGATGGAGCAGGTGGTTTTGAGCGACTGTTCGATGCGCGAGACGTATTCCCGGGCGGCCAGGGGCAGGTCTTCCCAGGTGGTGATGCCGGACAGGTCTTCTTCCCAGCCGGGCATGGTTTCGTAGATCGGCTCGACGAATTCCAGCGCGCCTTCGTCCTGGGGCGGGTATTCGTAGACTTTGCCTTTGTAGCGGTAGCCGATGCAGATTTTGATTTCAAAAAGGCCGCTTAAGACGTCGAGCTTGGTCAGGGCGATGTCCGTGGGGCCGGAGAGGCGGGCGGATTCGCGCAGCAGCACGAGGTCCAGCCAGCCGCAGCGGCGTTTGCGGCCGGTGGTGGCCCCGAATTCGCCGCCTTTTTCCTGGAGGTAGTCGCCGACGGTGCCGAAGAGTTCCGTGGGGAACGGGCCGGAGCCGACGCGGGTGGTGTAGGCCTTGACCACGGCCACGACGCGGCCCAGCACGCTTGGCGCGCAGCCGCTGCCGGCGGCGGCCTGTCCCGAGACGGTGTTGGACGAGGTGACGAAGGGGTAGGTGCCGTGGTCGATGTCGAGGTGGGTGCCCTGGGCGCCTTCGAACAGCACGTCGCCGCCGGCGGCCAGGGTCTTTTGGATGATGCTCGACACGTCGCCGAGGTAGGGCACCAGGCGTTTGGCCACGGGCAGGATCTGTTCGAGCACCGCGTCGGGGTCCAGGGCGGGCATGTCGTAGAGCTTGGTGAAAAGGGTGTTCTTTTCCACCAGCGCCTTGGCGATTTTCTTGGCCAGCAGTTCCGGGTAGGCGAAGTCGCCGGCGCGGATGCCGATGCGGGCCATCTTGTCTTCGTAGCAGGGGCCGATGCCCCGGCCGGTGGTGCCGATCTTCGCGCCGGCCAGCAGCGTTTCGCGCGCGCCGTCGAGGAGCCGGTGGTAGGGCATGATGACTTGGGTTTTTTTGGAGATGGTCAGGCGCTCGGGGGTGACGTCCACGCCCTGGGCGGCCAGGGTGTCCATCTCGCGGCACAGCACTTCGGGGTCGAGCACCACGCCGTTGCCGATGAGGCACGTCTTGCCGTCGTGGAGGATGCCCGAGGGCATCAGGTGCACGATGGTTTTCTCGCCGCCCACGACCAGGGTGTGGCCGGCGTTGTTGCCGCCCTGGAAGCGCACCACGGCTTTGGCCGATTCGGTGAGCAGATCGACGATCTTGCCCTTGCCTTCGTCGCCCCACTGGGCGCCGTGGATGACGATGCCGCGCCCGGAACCGGGGTTTTGCTGCGTCGGAAATTCACCCATTATGCTTCTCCTCCATCCTTGGGCTTGAAGGCCAGGACTTTGCCCTGGCGCTTGGGGCCGGGTTTGGCGGCGGCCGGCGCGGGCGCGGCGATGTCCGTCGCGGCCGGGGCCGGGGCGGGTTCGTTCGCCTCGCCGGGTTGGCGGCCCTTGGCCCAGTGATGATTGAACAACTGGTTTTTAAAACGCATGCCCTGGATCATGGCCAGGACCAGGACGGCCTCTTCCCAGCGCTGGGTCGGCTCGAAACGTTCGACGGTTTCGGCGTATTTGTCCCAAAGCGCCATGATGGAGGCTTCGTCAAAGGCCCGAAGCTGTTTGGCCATCTTGAGCAACACCTGTTCCACGACAACTCCCTTGCCCCGAAAACCTGCGGCGTGTTGCGCCGCGGACAGGCCTTGGTAGCAGAATTGGCCGGCCCTTCCAAATGCAATTTGCCCCCCCGGGCCGGCTGTGCTAGGCAGCCTGCACACACGCCACAAGGAGCGGTCAAGCCATGAGCGACCTCAAGAAAATGTACACCACCGTGGTGGAAGACCCCTTCCCGTCCGAGCTCGTCATCCGCCTGGGCGAGACCGAGCTGGTCTTTGCCAAGCGCACCTGGACCATCGACGGCGAAGAAAAGGGCCTGCGCTACGGCGAAAATCCGGACCAGCCGGCCGCGCTCTACGCCCCGGCCGCCGGCCGCCTGTCCCTGGGCGGCGTGGAATTTCGCGGCCCCGGCGACGGCCTCATTTGCGCCGCCACCGAGGAGCATCTGCTCCAGTCCGGCAAGCATCCCGGCAAGACCAATCTCACCGACGTGGACAACGGCGTCAATATTCTCCAGTACCTGACCGCCAAGCCGGCCGCCGTCATCCTCAAGCACAACAATCCCTGCGGCGCGGCCTGGTCCGAGGCCGGCCTGTGCGCCGCCTTCGAGGCCGCCTTTGCCTCCGACCGCATCGCCGCCTTTGGCGGGGCCATCGTGGTCAACCGCACCCTGGACGTGGCCACGGCGGAAAAGATCAATGCCGTCTATTTCGAGGTGGTGGCTGCTCCGGACTACGAACCGGCCGCCCTGGACATCCTCAAGTCCAAGAAAAATCTCCGCATCTTCAAGCTTCCGGGCCTGGCCCAGCTGGACAAGCTCGTGGGCCAGCCCTACCTGGACCTCAAGTCCCTGGCCGACGGCGGCATCGTGGCCCAGTTCTCGTTCAGGAATCGCATCCTGGCCGCCGCTGATTTCCTGCCCGCCCAGGCCACGGACAAGGCTGGGACCACCGTCGTGGCCCGGACTCCGACGTCCCAGGAAGCCGAGGATCTGCTCTTTGCCTGGGCCGTGGAAGCCGGCGTCACCTCCAACTCGGTCATCTTCGTCAAAAACGGGGCCACCGTGGCCATTGGCACCGGCGAACAGGACCGGGTCGGCGTGGTCGAGCTGACCATCTTCAAGGCCAAGACCAAGTACGCCGACAGCCTGGCCTTCGCTGCCCACAAGCTGTCGCTCTACGAACTGACCCAAAAGGCTGCCGCCGATCCCGAGGCCGCCGCCAGCCTGGCCGACATCAAGGCCCGCACCGAGGCGACCATGGGCGGGCTGGCCGGATCGGTGGTGGTGTCCGACGGCTTCTTCCCGTTCCGCGACGGCGTGGACCTGTGCATCGGCGCCGGGGTCACGGCCATCGCCCAGCCCGGCGGTTCCATCCGCGACACCGAAGTCATCGCCGCCTGCAACGAAGCCACGCCCCAGGTCGCCATGGTGTTTACGGGGCAGCGGTCGTTTAGACATTAGATGATGTAGAGAAGAGAAGAGTGCCTCCGGCGGCCGGGGGCCTGAGGCCCCCGGACCCCCCGAAAGGGTTTTAAGGGGGCGGAACGAGTATTTTGTGCCGAGGGCGCGGGTTTGGTGCGATCTTGGCTTGTCGTAAACGGAAAAGGGCGGCCGGCGGGGCCGGACGGGTAGCCGTCCGGCCGCCGCCGGCCGCCTTGCGCGCGAAACAGAAGGATTATCGATGGCGTTGGAACGCTACGTCGGCCCGGGGTGTCTGGTGGAGTTCATGCAGGGCAACCAGGCGCAAGTGGCCTGGGTGCTGGAAGAGTCTTCGGGCCGGCTGCGAGTGTATACGCTCACGCATCGCGAGGAAAAAATGGCCATGGCCCGGGTGCTGCCCTGGATGGGGCCGCGCTATGACGGGGCCCGCGACCGCAGCGCGATTTCCGAGATCCTGGCTGGTCATCAGGCCAAACGCGAGGCCGCGGCCAAGGCCATCGCCCCCCTGGAGCTGTGGGAGCTGGCCCAGGGCGAGGTGCGCGAGGAATCGGCCGAATGGTTCGCCGGCCTTGTGGGCGAAAAACCCGATGTCGACGCCGTGGCCGGCATGGGCCGGGCGCTTTTGGGCTGTAAGACCCATTTCAAGTTCCACGCCCCCAAGTTCGAGGTCTATTCCGCCGAGACCGTGGAGCGCCGCCTCACCGAAGCCGCCGCCGCCGAGGAACGCGAAAAGGTGGTCGTGGCCGGCCAGGTCTTTTTCAAGGAACTCTGGCACGGCTGGGCCACGGGCGACCGCAAGAAGGGCGCGGCCCTGGCCGCCAAGCTTGATCCCGAGGCGGCTGCCAAGCTGGCCGCCATGCTGCGCCGGCTCATGGCCGACGCCGACGACCAGGAAAGCGCCGTGCTGTGGGCCATGCTGCGCAAGGGCCTGCCCGACCATCCCCTCCAGGCCTATATCCTGGCCACCCAGTGGGGCATTGTCCCGCCGCATTACAATTACCATCTCGACCAGGCCGACTACGTCGCCGGCGACGACTGGCACGCGCCCTACGCCGCCGAGATCGAGGCCCGCCGGGCCGGGCTGGCCGCGCTTTCCCGCGAGCCCGAACCCATCCCCTTTGTCAGCATCGATTCCCCCACCACCCGGGACATCGACGATGCCTTTTTCGCCGAGACCCGCCCCGATGGAACCATCCGGCTGGTCCTGGCCCTGGCCGACCCGGCCCTGGATTGGGACTTCGGCGGCCCCTTGGACACGGCCGTGGCCCACCGGGCTTCGAGCCTCTATCTGCCCGAGGGCGTGAGCCACATGCTGCCCGAGTGCCTGGGCACCGACCTTTACAGCCTGCGCGCCGGGGACGTGCGGCCGTCGCTCGTCATGGAGTGGGACTTTTCCCCCGAAGGCGAGATCGTGGGCTTCGCCATGCGCAAGACCTTTGTCCGGGTGGCGGAAAACACCACCTACGCCGTGGTGGAAGCGGCCCTGGACCGGGGCGACGCCGCGCCCCATCTGCAGCTCGGTTGGCGCGTGGCCTCCTGGCTGCGGGCCAAGCGCTTGGAGCGCGGAGCGGTCATCATCGAACGCCCCGAACCCGAGATCAGCCTGTCGGGCTACCCCGACGACGTCAAAATCGAGATGTCGGTCTGCCCGGCCTATCCCAAGGCCCAGCTCTTGGTCAGCGAACTCATGATCCTGGGCAACGCCGCCGCCGCCGACTATGCCGTGTCCCACGGCGCGGCCATGCTCTTTCGCACCCAGGACGCGCGCCTGCCGCCCGAGGTTCGCGGCATTCACAGCGATCCGCCGGCCATCCAGCGGGCCGTGCGCGAACTGCCCCCGACCCTGACCGAACCCGATCCCCGGCCCCACGCCACCCTGGCCGCGCCGGCCTACGCTCCGGTCACTTCGCCGCTGCGGCGCTATGCCGACCTCATCAACCTGGCCCAGCTCGAAGCCCTGCTGCGCACCGGTGCGCCGCGCTGGAGCCGGGGGGAGCTGGAAGCCCGGCTGCCGCTGTTGTCTTCGCGCATCGAGGCCGTGGGCCGGGTGCAGCGTTTCCGGCCGCGCTACTGGAAGCTTGCCTTTCTGCAGCGCCACTGCAAGGAACGGACGTTTGAGGGCGTGGTGGTGGACGTGGCCGGCGGGTTCATCTCCCTGTCCCTGCCCGATTTCCAGATTTACGTCCGGGCCACCCGGGACACCTTGGGCGATACGATTTACACCGGCCAGCGGTATGCGCTACGCTTGGGGCGTATCGATCCGCTCACCAACGAACTGCGGGTGTTCGGCGCGGAAGAGATTCCGGCCAGCCTGCCCGACGAACAGCTTTTCGGAGAGGGCTAAATGGCGGCGACAGCATTTCTTGTCCTGACCTATCTGCTGGGGGCGTTTCCTTTCGGGCTGGTGGTGGCCCTGGTCGGGCGCGGCATCGATCCGCGATTGGCCGGCAGCCGCAACACCGGGGCCACCAACGTCTCGCGCCTGTGCGGCACGAAGCTTGGGGTGCTCACCCTGGTGCTGGATCTGGCCAAGGGGCTTGTCCCGGTGCTTTGCGCCCGGGCCATGACCGACTCGCCGGTGTTTCTGAGCATGGTGGCCGTGGCCGCCGTGGTCGGGCACATGTATTCGGTGTTCCTCTACGGCAAGGGCGGCAAGGGCGTGGCCACCACCATCGGCGTGTTTCTCGGCGGGGCCCCGATTCCGGCGCTGCTGTCCGTGGCCGTCTGCGTGGCCGTCATCCGGGTGTCGGGCTACGTCTCGGCCGGTTCCCTGACCCTGGCCGTGGCCTTGCCGATCCTGTGCGCCTGGCTCGGACCGGTTTTCCTGGTCCCGGCGGCGGCGATCATCGGGGGGCTTGTCATCCACAAGCACCGGGACAACATCGCCCGGCTTAGAAGCGGCCAGGAGAAATCCTGGCGTAAGGACCGGGCCAAGGCCGCCTGATCCATGCTGCATCTTCTGTATGTCGTCCTGGGGCTGGTCGCCGTCAATCTGGCGGCCGGCTGGCTGCTCTCACGGCTGCCCAAGGGGCGCGGGCGCACGGCCGGCATGGGCCTGCTCGTGGCCGTGGACGCCCTGGCTTTAGGGCTTATTGTCCTGGAACTGTGCATGGCGCTTTTCTTTGCCCAGTCCGACGGCTTCAACCTCACCATGTCCAGCCGCAAGTGGTTCGAGCGCTACTGGCAGCCGGTCAATTCCCTGGGCTACCGTGACGTCGAGCCGGCCCCGCGTAAGGACGGCGAGAAGATCGTCATGGTCCTTGGCGACTCCTTTGCCGCCGGGCACGGCGTCGACAATCCGGCCGACCGCTTCGGCGACGGGCTGGCCCGGCGGCTGGGGCAGGGCTGGCGGGTGGTCAACGTGGCCAAGATCGGCTGGGACTCGGTGGACGAATACGAGGCCATGGCCGCCTATCCGGTGACCCCGGACGTGGTGGTGCTGGCCTATTTCGTCAACGACATCTACCGCGCCGCCGAGAAATCGGGCCACTCCCTGACTTTTGCCGTGCGCTTTCCCCAGGGAACGCTCACCAAATACCTGGTCGATCATTTCGCCCTGGCCAACTTCGTGTATTGGCGCTTGGCCCGCATGGGCAATCTCGACGACGCCTCGGCCGGCTTCTGGGACCGGCTGCGCGGGGCCTACGCCGACAAGACGGTGTTCGCCGCCCACGCCGCCGAGCTGGACGCCATTGTCGCCTGGTGCCGGGAGCGCCGCATCCGTCTGGTGGCCTTGCTTATCCCCAGCCTGTCCGACGTGGCCGGCAGCGCCGCCATGACCGCCCGGGTAGCCGGCTATTTCGGCGAGCGGGGCGTGGACGTCCTGGATCTCACGCCGCTTATCATCGACAAAAAGCCCGGTGAGCTCGTGGTCAACGGCGTGGACAGCCACGCCAATGTCGGACTCAACGCCGTCATGGCCGATCTGCTCTACCGGGCCTTGGCCCCGGCTCCTGTCCCGGCTCCGGGCAACTGACGCTCGGCTGTCGGTTGGACAAGAAAACGCCCGGTCGCTTTCGCGGCCGGGCGTTTTCTTGTGGCGGGCGCAGCCGCCGGTCTTAGACCGCGGGCTGGGGCGCGAGCCAGTGCGCTACCCGACGGGGATCGGCTTCGTTGAGGGTGATGAGCATCCGGCCTTCGGCCAGGGCCGTGCAGCGGAACTCGATCCAGCGGGAGCGGCCGTCGCCGCAGCGTACCGGATAGATTCTGCGGCAGTCGACGCCCTGGCAGGCGCGCCAGTCGGCCTCGACCCGGGCGCGCAGGTTCGGGTCCGGGTAGGCTTTGGGCAACCAGGCCGCCACATGGGGAATGTCGTGCCGGCTGTAGCCGATCAAGGCCGTGAAGCGGTGGTTGATGAACAATGTCGATCCGTCGTTTGCGGCGAGCAGGGCGGCGTAAGGCACATGGTCAAGGATGGTGCGCAGGGTGTCGCGTTCGGCTTCCAGCACCCGGGCCAGTTCCACCCGTTCGGTGATGTCCAGGGACATGCCGCACAGGGCGTAGGGTTGGCCCTGCTCGTCGTGAAGCGGTGTCTTGGTGGTGAGGAAGCGGCGCGGCCGGCCCCGGACCAGGACGTCTTCCTCAAAGGTTTCGGCCTGGCCCGAGGCCAGGATGCGGCGGTCGTCGTCGGCGATGCGCACGGCCGTCTCCGGCTCGTGGATGGAGCCGCCGGGCAGATTGGCCAGGGGTTCGTCGGGCAGGCCGAAGGCCTCGGCCACGGCCCGGTTGACCATGATGCAGCGGCCGGCGGTGTCCTTGAAATACACGGCACAGGGCACATGATCGAGGATGGAGCGCAACTGGTCCGAGGTGCGTTGCAGACTTTCGCGCATCCGGGCCAGGGCTGTTATTTCCTCGGCGTGGAGCATCACCGTGTCTGGGGCCACGAAAACGAAGGTCATGTCGAAAAGCCCCGGCTCGGACGCCCCGGGCGGACGCAGGGCCAGGGCGCGCCGGTCGCCGCGCCGGCCTTCCAAGGCGCTCCACAAGGCCAGGTAGACGTCCGGGGCGTCGGCGAAGACCGCCTCGGCCGAACTCCCGAGCATGGCCGAGGCGCGGCCGCGAAAGAGCGCCTCGGCGGCCTTGTTGGCGTCAGCCAGCACAAGGTCCCGGCCGCGCTTGGCGAAGGTGAAGCTTGGCAGGGGAAAGTTGCGCAGATGGGTCTTGAGGCGTTCCTCGCTGGCGGCCAGTTCCGCCGCGATGCGTTTGCGTTCGCTGATGTCCTCGACAAAGCCTTCGATAAGGCGTTCCCCCGCCGGGGTCGTCGTCATTCGGGCGTGGAGCGCGCCGATAAACGTCGTGCCGTCGCGGCGGCGGTAAACATTTTCGAAATCCAGCAGCCCTTCCTTGCTGGCCAGGCGTCGCACCACGTCACGGCGTTTTTCCGGCTCGGCGAAGCCGGCCGAGACGTCGTCGCCCATCTCGGCCAGCATGGCCTCGGGTGAGGCGTAGCCGAAAAGCCGGGCCAGGGCCGGATTGACGGCCAAGATGCGGCCCTCGGCCGTGGTACGAAAGACGCCGAGTACCGCGTCGTCAAAAAAACGCTGGTGGCGGGCCTGTGAATCGGCCAGGGCCTCGGCGGCTTGCCGCCATTGGGTGATGTCCCGGGTGATGGCGCAAAAGCCGGCCACCCGGCCGTCGGCGTCGCGCAGGGGGGCGCGGGAAATCTGGAGAGCGCGGGTGGACCCGTCGCTGACGACGACGTTGACGGGCGGCGGCAGGAGGCTTGGCCTGTCCGCCGCCATGACGGCCAGATCGTCGTGTTCCACCATCGGGGCGGTGTCCGGGCCAAAGACATCGTTTCGGTGCAGCCCCGGCAGGGCGTCCGGGCCGTCGGTCCGACCAAGGGATTGGGCCATGGCCGCGTTGCCGCGAAGCACGAACCCGTCGGCCCGCACCAGGACCACGCCGTCGTGGCTGGCCTCGAGCACGGCGTCGAGGCTGGCCCGGGTTTCGGCCAGCTCCCGGCTGAGTTCGTGGACACGTCCGGCCAGGGCCAGTTCGGCGGTCACGTCCCGGCCGTAGCAGTTGGCATGGGCCTGGGCGCTGTCGGGGATCACGGTCAGCCGCTGGGTTTTCTCGCCGTCGGGCAGTTCCAGGCTGGTCTCCCGGCCGGTTTCCAGGGCTTGAGCCACGGCGGCGGCCAGCGGCGCGGGCGCAGGATCGCCCACGGTCAGGCCGGCGGTCTCCAGCAGGCCGGCGCTGGCCTGGTTGGCGTAGGTCAGGCGGCCGTCGCGGGCCAAACGCAAAACAACGTTGGGGTTGCCCTCGGGAAACTGGGCCACGCTGCGCAGGTCGCTTAAGGCCTGGCGTTCGGTGGTGACGTCCTGCACCGTGCCATGGATGCGCCGCGCCCGACCATCGGGGCCGCGCTCGCAACGGGCCACGGCCTTGGCGTGCCGCCACAGTCCGTCGCCGCGCCGGAAACGGTAGGCGTATTGCACCGGTCCGTCGTCGGCCATGAGCCGGGCGCGCACCGCCGCCACGGCCGGCTGGTCCTCGGGATGGACCAGGGTCATGAAGTCCTCGAAGGTGGGCGTAGGGTCATCCAGGGGCAGGCCGAAGATGCGGAAGAATTCCTCGCTCCAGGAATCCTGGCCGGTGACCAGGTCGCGCACGAAGCTGCCCACCCGGGCCAGATGCTGGGATTCGCGGTAGGATTGCCACAGCTGCGCCGAGGAGCCGGGGGCCAGGGCGGGATTGCGCACAAGTCCCCGCACCAGGGGCAGCAGGTCGCCGGGCGCGGCCAAAAGCGCCTGGCGCACGTCGGCCGGCAGCTTGCCGGCCAGGGCCAGCAGGATGTCGGGATCATCGCCCAGTTCCCGGGCCAGGGCCTGGATGTTGTCCTCGGACAGGCTGGGGGCGGCCCCGCGTTCCAGGCGGCTCAAGTACGACGGCTGGATGCCCAGGCGTCCGGCCAGCCGGCGCAGGGTGAAGGCCGGGTCGGTGGCTAGCCGGGCCAGGCGGCGTTCCCGGATGCGTTGGCCAAAAGGGTGCTGCGGGGGTGTCATCCGTGCACCATAGCGTGCACGGTGTACGGCCACAAGAGTCAAAACGGCCGCGACGCGCGACCTTCAGGAGCTGCCGCGGCCCGGGCGGAGCACGTCCCAGGCGGCTTTCGGGAAGCGCCGGGAACCGGCTCAGGCCTCAGGCAAAAAGCCCATGGCCCGGGCCGAGCGTTCCAGGGTGAGGAGCAGGGGGGCGGGATCGCCGTTGCCGATGTCGCGCAGCTTGGCGGCGATGCGCCGGCTAAGGGCCGTCAGTTCCTCGGCTTGGGAGGCGTCGAAGGCCTCCAGGTTGGCGGCCGCCTTGTCGGTCTTGCCCAGGGCCGCCAGGGTCAGGCCAAGACATAGCCGGGCAAAAGCGTCGCCGCCGTTTGTCAGGTGCAGCACGTGTTCGAATTCCACCTTGGCCTGGATGAGCTGGCGGGTGGCATAAAGGGCGTAGCCGAGGCGGGCGCGCACCAGGGGGTTGGACAGATCGCCGCGCACCGAGGCCCGGTAGGCGGCGGCGGCCTCGGCATAATCGCCGGCGGCGTAGGCGGCGTTCCCGGCGGCGTGGGGATCGGCGGCCTGGGCGGCGGGCACGGTCCGTTCCGGCTCCGGGGCCGGGGCGCTGGGAACGTCGCGGCCAAGCAGGGCGCGGATCAGGTGTCGGCGGGGGATGGCGCGCGGTTTGTCGGCGGTCATGGCGGTTCCTTTGGGGTTTAGTGCGGCCGGCCGGCCGGGCCGGAGAAAAACACCGATTCGATTTCGGCGATGGCGGCGTCGCCGTCCCGGGCCACTTCGGCCAAAACGGATTCGGGCAGCCCGAGGCTGTGCCAGGCCGGTTCGTTCAGGGCCGGCGTGGGCGGACCGGAAAAGGCCGGCCAATCCCAGGCCTGGGCCAGGATGTCGGCCACATGAATAAGGGCCGTTTCCCGGGAACCGGGCGCGCCGTCGGGGTGGTGGTGATCGCCGGCCATGGCGATAAGGGCCGGCGGGAAATTCCAGCCGGCAAGGAGCGTGCGGCCCACGGCGGCATGGTCAAAGCCCAGCACGGCGGTTTCAGCCTCGCTGGCCGGCAACCCCTCCACCCGCGACAGAATCAGCGCCCGGCCGGCGGCGGCCGGCAGCTTGCGCAGGATGACGAGCTGCCCCAGGTCATGGAGCAGGCCGCCCACGAACCCCCGGTCCGGGGCCAGCCCCGGCACGGAGCGGGCCAAGAGCGAAGCGTAGACGCCGCAGGCGGCGGCGTGCCTCCAGAACATGCGCATGTCGCATAATTCCGGGGCGATGTCGGAAAAAGCCGACACGGCCGCCAGCCCGGTCACCAGGGTGGACAGCTCCTTTTGCCCGACCATGGTCACGGCCCGGGTGATGGAGTCCACCGGCCCGCGCAGGCCGTAGACCGGGCTGTTGACCAGGCGCAGCAACCGGGCGGTCAGGCTCGGGTCGCGGCCGATGATGGCGGCCAGATCGGCCGGCCCGGTCTCGTCCTTGCCCAGGGCGTCGAGGAGCCGGACGTGGACTTCGGGCAGGGTGGCCAGCTCCACGTCGCCGGAGACGAGCTCGGCCGGATCGACGGCGGCGGCGTCGAAGAGTTGGCGTTCCGGCGCCAGGCAGGGCAGGGCCGGGGAGGCGGCGACGTCGTCCAGGTCGAGGCCCTGGCCCAGCACCCGGGCGGCGGCCCGGGAGACGGCCAGCTCGAAGATCGTCTTGCCTACGGCGCTTTCCCGGTCCAAGGCCAGGAAACGGCGGCGCAGCAGATCGCGGCAACGCTGCGCCGTGGCGGTGAGGGCCTTTGCCGCATCGTCGGCCTGATCGCCGTCCTGTCCGGCGATGTCGGCGCTGCGCACGCCAAAAGCCCGCATGAGGCGCAGATGGTCCTCGGACAGGGTCGTGCCGGCGGCGGCCAGGACCCGGCCGTCCGGGGCGCAGACCGCCTGTCCAAGAGTCATGCCCGGGGTGATGTCGTCGATGTTGCGTTTGCCCACTGGCTGTGCCTCCGGTGCGGTTGCCCCCGGGTTGTGGTCCCGGCGGCGCGGGAATCTCGCCCCTGCGGATTAAGATTGTAAAAAAGCTAACCGAAAAGAAAGACACCGCACCAGATTTTTCAGCCCTGGGATGGAGTTTTTGGAGGGCTTGGTTGCAATGAGCTGAAATAACAGTTGAAAAAAATTCCTACAGGTTTCGTTTGTTTGGCCCGGGATTTGCTCAAGTAAAAATCGAAAGCGGACGGCCTTCCCACTCCGAGCCGCTCGAATCACTGGCCGTGGCGGTCACCCCCTAGCCTCCTCCCCCAACACGCCACCACGGCCTTTTCAGGAAGCCGCTTGGGCCACTCCCTGGGCCTGGGCGGCTTCCGCTTTTTGGCGACGCCCGTCCTCTCCCGCCCTTTAGGCTTGCTGGACGCCCCAATCGTGATTATAGCCCGAGGACGCCATCGTGGAAAAGGCCTTGCGGCCGCTTCTCGGCGCGGGCCTGTCCGCGTCAGCAGGCCATGGCGTGGGAGCACCTTTTGGAGAACAAGGATTCCGGCCCCCAGGCCTTTCTCGACTTCGTTAACCAACGCTTGGCCAAGCGCCAGCGCGAACTCGACGCGGCCGTCAAATTTTCCAGCCACTACGCCCAGGTGGAGTCCATCGTCATGGAACTCAAGGCTGTACGCACCAAATTCGTCACCTTGATGCGCCGCGAGGGGCTGTTGTGAGCCGGCTTGCCCTTTTCCTCGCCCCGGCGATGACCGCCTTGCTGCTGGCCGCGCCCGGCCCGGTCTTGGGCCAGGTTCCGCCCAAGGTCCCGGCCCCGGAAGCCCGGGCGGCTCGTGGCGCAGGCGGCCACGACATCGTCGGGAACTGGACCGCCGAGGCCCTGGGCCAGACGGTCACGGCCAGCTTCACCCGCCAGGGCGACATGATCTACGGCGTGGTGGTCATCCCGGACCCGCTTTCCGGCGGTTCCAACACCTACCACGTGGCCGGCGTGATCCTGGGCGACGAGTTCGCGGCCCAGCACGCCAGCGGCCATCTGCTCAAGGGCACGCTCACCGGCCCGGACACGGCCGAGGCCGTCTTTGCCCCCAAGTCCGGCCCCTCCCTCAAGCTGCGCCTGACCCGGCGGGCCGGTCCCTAGGGGCACGTCGCTTATAAATCCCAGCGTATTTTTTAGAAAAACCCGTAGTTCTCGTCTTTTGCGCGAAGCGCCATGGGCGCTTTTCATGGCTGTGACCTTTGGGCGGGGACCCTCAGGGAGTCCCATCGTTTCCAGGCCAAAGCCCGATCAACGCGCTTTTCCCTGGGCGAGCTCCCCCTAGGCCGTCTTCCCCTGTCCCGGCGGCACCACCGGCACGGATTCGTCCTTGGCCCGGGCCGTCCAGGTCCGCTTGACCGTGTCCACGTCCTCCTTGGGCAGGGTGGCTTCGACGGCGTCGAAGATGCGGTTGCGGATAAAAACGAGATCCTGGTAGCTCGGGGCCTGCTCAATCATCTCCAGATAATACGTCAGGGTGTTGTCCTGCGCCATGACCGTACGTCTCCCATGGCGGCTGGTTGCCGTGGCAACGGGTGTAGCCGAGGCGGCCGCCCGGGGCAATGTCGTTTGTGCCCGGAAGTCCCAGCCCCACGTCGTCTTGTGGGGGCCAAGCCTTGCCGCTCCCCAGGCGTCGCGCGACAGCCGGCACGGTCAACGAAGCGCCCGGTCAGCCTTCCGGCGTATTGAAAAAGCCGCACTTCTCGCAGACAAAGCCGGCGTATTCCGGCCGGCCGTCGTCGGCCAGCCAGACTTCCACTTCGTTTCGCTCCGAGCAGTTGGCGCAGTACACCAGCGCGATGCGGGTTTGCGGGTCATAGTCGCATTCCACGCCGCCAAGGATGATGGTTCGCTCCTGGTCCATGGCAATGTCCTCCCGTTTCGGATGCTCCCTTGTACCATGCCCGGCGGCCGGGGCAAGCCCGGGGATTGCCAGCCGGGGCCGCTCGGGCTATCCGAGGGCGGCAAAACCCCCAAGGAGTGACCATGTCCCCGCGCCCCCTCGTGCTCCATGACGCCTTTGCCTTTCCCGGCGGCGGGGAACTGGTGGCCGTGACCCTGGCCCGGGCCTTCGAGGCCGATATGCTGACGGGCCGGTTTGATCCGGCCGCCTTCCCGGACGGCTATTTCGCCGGCCGCGCCCCGGTCAGCCTTGAGGCCCGCTCCCGTCATCCCCTGGCCGCGAAACTGTCCCTGACCCTGGCCATGTCCCTGGCCTTCGAGGGGATGCCGCCCGTGGCCGCGCCGCTGGCCCTGCACAGCGGTTCGCTCACGCTCCTCGGTCACGGCCGCATCCACGGACCGCAGCTGCTCTATTGCCACACGCCGCCGCGCATCCTCTACGACCACCGCGACTTCTACCTCGCCCGCCAACCAGCGTTTCGCCGGCCGCTGTGGCGGATTTTGGCCGGCCGCTACCGCCGCCGCTACGAAGCGGCCGTGCGGGCCATGGACGCCGTGGTCGCCAACTCCGAGACCGTGCGCCGGCGCATCCGCGATTTCCTGGGCCTGGACGCCGTCGTCATCCATCCGCCCGTGGACACGGCCGCCTATCAATATAGAGGGCAGGAGCCGTTCTACCTGTCCACGGCCCGGGTGGACGTGCTCAAGCGGGTGGACCGCGTGGTGGCCGCCTTTGCCGCCATGCCGGACAAAAAACTCGTGGTGGTGTCGGGCGGCTCGGAACTCGACCGGGTGCGGGCCATGGCGCGCGAGCATCCCAACATCGACATCCGCGGCTGGACCGAGGCGGCCGAACTGCGCCGGCTCATGGGCACGGCCATCGCCACCATCTACATCCCGCGCGACGAGGATTTCGGCATCTCGCCGGTGGAGTCCATGGCCGCCGGCAAGCCGGTCATCGGCGTGCGCGAGGGCGGGCTGACCGAAACCGTGGTGGACGGCGAGACGGGCATCCTGCTGCCGCCCGATCCCACCCCCGAGGACGTGGCCCGGGCCGTGCGCGCCCTGGGACCGGCCGAGGCCCTGGCCATGCGCGAAGCCTGCCAGCGTCGGGCGGCGGCTTTCGACACGACGGTCTTCATGGACAACATGCGTAAGCTGGCCCGGGAAGTGATGGCTGGCCACTCTCACAACGAGCTGCAAAAATGAGAAAACTGCGCGTCCTCGTCAACGCCGTGCCCCTGGCCACGGTCAATACCGGCATCGGCCGCTACCTGCGCTGCCTCTACGCCGCCATCGAGCGCGACTACGGGCGCGACCTCGACATCGCCTACTTCGACGGCAAGCGCGTCTCATCCACGCCCCCCCAGCCTCCGGCCGACCTGGCCGGCCGCTCGCGCCTGACGAGCCTTTTGTGGAAACTCCCGCCCGCCGTCGGCCTGGCCGTGCGCCTGGCCCGCCACTGGCAGCGCGAGGCCGTCTTTTACCAGGCCGCCAAAGGCTACGACCTCTACCACGAGGCCGCCTTTTTCCCCTTCCGCGTGCCGAAAAACGTGGCCACGGTCTTCACCATCCACGACCTGTCGCTCATAACGCTTCCCGAGCGCCATCCGGCCGAGCGCGTGCGCTACTTTAACCGCTATTTCCACAAACGCCTGCCCGGCGTCGCCCGCTATCTGGCCGTCTCCAACTACACCAAGGCGGAAATGGTCCGGTTGCTGCGCCTGGACCCCGAACGCATCCGCGTCACCTGGAACGCCCACGAACCCGAAGTGTTCCGCCCCGTGGACGGCCCCTTGCCGGCCGGCCTGCCCGAACGCTACTTCCTGTTCGTCGGCACCAACGACCCGCGCAAGAACCTCCACGTCATCCCCAAGGCCCTGGCCGCAGCCGGCCTGGACGTGCCGCTGGTCACCGCCGGCTGGAGCGGCTGGTCCGCCGAACGCCTGGACGGCGCGCCGCCCGTCGAACTCGGCTACTGCGACGACGCGACGCTCGCTGCGCTCTATTCCAAGGCCCTGGCCCTGGTCTATCCGAGCATCTACGAAGGCTTCGGTCTGCCCGTGCTGGAAGCCATGGCTTGCGGCTGCCCGGCTGTCACCACCCGGTTGACCAGCCTGCCCGAAGTGGCCGGCGAGGCCGGCATCTACCTCGACGACCCGTCCGATCCGGCCGCCATGGGACAAACCCTGGCCCGGGTCGCCGCCGACGCGCCCCTGCGCGCCGAAGCCTCCCGCCTGGGCCTGGCCCGGGCCGGGCTGTTCTCCTGGGCCGAATCAGCCCGGCGGACAGTGGAGGAGTTTGAGAAGAGCGTGCAGTAGGGGAACGGAGAAGGGGAGATGCCTCCGGCGGCCAAAGGGGCTGAGCCCCTTTGGAAACCCCACCTGGGGTTCTGTAAACAATGTCCAAACGATGGTGTTTGGAAGTTATAGAGGGAAAAAAGATGAAAGACAGTCAGGGTATCTATTACTATCCCAATCCCGCCGACAAGCGGGTGCGCATGTACGTTCGCGAAAGCTTCGGCCAGGTGGAATTCCGCCTGTGGAACCGCGAACACCCCGAGATCTGGGAGCGCCACGACTGGATTCCCTACGCCGACATCGAGGCGGCGGCGGCGGAGTACAAAAAGCGCGGGGCCGGGGCCGATCCCTTGGTCATGTACGACGTCAACGTGGCCAAGCGCCTGCTGGCCGACGAGGGCTGAGCCCATGGCCGCCGGACCGGACTATCGCGTGTACGGCGAGATACGCGGCCTCGCCCCCGAGGCCTGGGAGCGCCTGGCCGGGCAGTGTCCGCTGGATACGGCCGACTACGCCGACGGCGTTCTGACCCTGGAGCACGAAGGCCGCTGGGCCGACGTCGAGGGCTTCCTGGAAGCCCTGGCTGAAACCTTTGGCCCCGAGGCCACGGGCCACTGCGACGCCATCGACAACGACGCCTGGACCATCACCCGCTACGTGGTGGATAAGGGCCAAATGACGAGTCAAACCTTCGGCATCAATGACGTTCTGGAAAATACCGTCAAGGAAGGCAACCTCTAGCGGCGCGGTGGGGCGCGGGGAAAACGCCCCGCTGTCCAGAAAACCGTTGACGCCCGTCCCCGCCCCGCGTAGACAGCCCATCCCGCTGCGGGAAACCGCGCCGGGCCCGACCAGGGGTCGCAAGAACCTTGGGCGGGAGTGAAAAAAAGCGTTGACGGGCCGGGTGGGCGAGCGTAGACACGCTCCTCCGCGCCGACGGAAACCGGCGACGCGGACCGAGGGACAACGGTGCTTCGGGTTGAGTGAAAAAAAGTGTTGACGGGCCGCGCGGGGATGCGTAGAAGCTCCCTCCGCGCTGCGAAAAACGGCAACGCGGCCGGATCGCCAAACGGGCGAAACGGTGATTGAAAAAAATGCTTGACGGGCCGGACGGGGCAGCGTAGATACGCCCTCCGCTTCGGGAAACCGGAAAGCGGCCGCCGACAAACGAGTCGGCGGGTTTTGAAAAAAAGTGCTTGACGCGGGAATGCGGGCAGCGTAGGTTGCCGCTTCCTGCTGACCGCCGGCAACGGCGGGCGAAGCAACGCGGTCTTTGACAATTAAATAGCGAGTTGGGTGATTTCTGTAAGCCATGCTTAAGATGCGGCAACGCATACTTAGGTTTCAGCTAATAAGGATTTAAACTGGAGAGTTTGATCCTGGCTCAGATTGAACGCTGGCGGCGTGCTTAACACATGCAAGTCGTGCGAGAAAGGGGACTTCGGTCCCTGAGTAGAGCGGCGCACGGGTGAGTAACGCGTGGATTATCTACCCAGATATTCGGGATAACGGCGGGAAACTGCCGCTAATACCGGATACGCTCCAATTTCGGTTGGGGGAAAGGCGGCCTCTGCTTGCAAGCTGTCGTATCTGGATGAGTCCGCGTCCCATTAGCTTGTTGGCGGGGTAATGGCCCACCAAGGCTACGATGGGTAGCTGGTCTGAGAGGATGATCAGCCACACTGGAACTGAAACACGGTCCAGACTCCTACGGGAGGCAGCAGTGGGGAATATTGCGCAATGGGGGAAACCCTGACGCAGCGACGCCGTGTGAGGGAAGAAGGCTTTCGGGTCGTAAACCTCTGTCGGGAGGGAAGAACCTTCCAGGTCTGAATAAGCCCTGGAACTGACGGTACCTCCAAAGGAAGCACCGGCTAACTCCGTGCCAGCAGCCGCGGTAATACGGAGGGTGCAAGCGTTAATCGGAATCACTGGGCGTAAAGCGCGCGTAGGCCGCCTTTTAAGTCGGACGTGAAAGCCCTCGGCTCAACCGAGGAACTGCGTTCGAAACTGGGAGGCTTGAGTCCTGGAGAGGGTGGCGGAATTCCGGGTGTAGGAGTGAAATCCGTAGATATCCGGAGGAACACCGGTGGCGAAGGCGGCCACCTGGACAGGTACTGACGCTGAGGCGCGAAAGCGTGGGGAGCAAACAGGATTAGATACCCTGGTAGTCCACGCTGTAAACGATGGATGCTAGGTGTCGGGGAGCGATCTTCGGTGCCGCAGTTAACGCATTAAGCATCCCGCCTGGGGAGTACGGTCGCAAGGCTGAAACTCAAAGGAATTGACGGGGGCCCGCACAAGCGGTGGAGTATGTGGTTTAATTCGATGCAACGCGAAGAACCTTACCTGGGTTTGACATCCCGCGAATCCTCCCGAAAAGGAGGAGTGCCCTTCGGGGAGCGCGGTGACAGGTGCTGCATGGCTGTCGTCAGCTCGTGCCGTGAGGTGTTGGGTTAAGTCCCGCAACGAGCGCAACCCTTGTCTTTAGTTGCCAGCGAGTAATGTCGGGCACTCTAGAGAGACCGCCTCGGTCAACGGGGAGGAAGGTGGGGACGACGTCAAGTCATCATGGCCCTTACGCCCAGGGCTACACACGTACTACAATGGTGGGTACAATGGGCTGCGAGACCGCAAGGTGGAGCCAATCCCAAAAAACCCATCCCAGTCCGGATCGGGGTCTGCAACTCGACCCCGTGAAGTCGGAATCGCTAGTAATCGGAGATCAGCATGCTCCGGTGAATACGTTCCCGGGCCTTGTACACACCGCCCGTCACACCACGAAAGTTGGTTCTACCCGAAAGCTCCGGGCTAACCGCAAGGAGGCAGGAGTCTACGGTAGGGCCGATGATTGGGGTGAAGTCGTAACAAGGTAGCCGTAGGGGAACCTGCGGCTGGATCACCTCCTTTTATGGATACGAAAACCCAACTCGCTATTTAATTGCAAGGACCACGCGTCTTTGCAAGTTGCGCACACGATGGGCCTGTAGCTCAGGTGGCTAGAGCGCACGCCTGATAAGCGTGAGGTCGAAGGTTCAAGTCCTTCCAGGCCCACCATGCTTACCGGGGGTGTAGCTCAGCTGGGAGAGCGCCTGCCTTGCACGCAGGAGGCCATCGGTTCGATCCCGTTCACCTCCACCATTGGATGTGAAACGGGTGCGCGACACTGATCTTTGACAGTTAAATAAGGGATGGGATTTAGGCAAAAGCCAAGTAATTAAGGGCAATCGGTGGATGCCTTGGCGCTGAGAGGCGATGAAGGACGCGGTAGGCGGCGATACGCACCGGGGAGCAGCCAAACGTGCTTTGATCCGGTGATTTCCGAATGGGGAAACCCAGCAGGAGTCATGTCCTGTTATCCCTTGACCGAATACATAGGTCTTGGGAGGCGAACGCGGGGAAGTGAAACATCTCAGTACCCGCAGGAGAAGAAATCAAAAGAGATTCCCGTAGTAGCGGCGAGCGAACCGGGAAGAGCCCAAACCAGGCGTCTCCGGACGTCTGGGGTTGTAGGGCCTCCATCAAGCGATTCATCATTAGGCAGGGGAAGCGTCTGGGAAGGCGCGCCATAGAGGGTGAAAGCCCCGTACCTGAAACCGAACGTGACGCTGGAGGTACCTGAGTACCACGAGACACGCGAAATCTCGTGGGAATCCGGGAGGACCATCTTCCAAGGCTAAATACTCCTCAGCGACCGATAGTGTACCAGTACCGTGAGGGAAAGGTGAAAAGAACCCCTGTGAGGGGAGTGAAACGAGAACCTGAAACCGATTGCCTACAAGCGGTTCGAGCCGGACTTGTCCGGTGAGAGCGTGCCTTTTGCATAATGAGCCAGCGAGTTATCCTGTCGTGCGAGGTTAAGGCTAAAATGCCGGAGCCGTAGCGAAAGCGAGTCTGAATAGGGCGAACAGTACGGCGGGATAGACCCGAAACCGGGTGATCTATCCATGAGCAGGTTGAAGCTCGGGTAAAACCGAGTGGAGGACCGAACCCATATGGGCTGAAAACCATTGGGATGACTTGTGGATAGGGGTGAAAGGCCAATCAAACTCGGTGATAGCTGGTTCTCCCCGAAATATATTGAGGTATAGCCTCGGGAAGGAAGGACGGAGGTAGAGCACTGAAAGGGCTAGGGGTCTCACCAGATTACCAAACCCTATCAAACTCCGAATGCCGTTCTTTTATTTCCCGGGAGTCAGACTCTGGGTGCGAAGGTCCAGGGTCGAGAGGGTAAGAGCCCAGATCGACGGCTAAGGTTCCCAAATCCATGCTCAGTGGGAAAGGAAGTGGGACCGCTCTGACAGCCAGGAGGTTGGCTTAGAAGCAGCCATCCTTTAAAGAAAGCGTAATAGCTCACTGGTCTAGTGGTCCTGCGCCGAAAATGTAACGGAGCTAAGCATGGTACCGAAGCCTCGGGCCTATCTTAACGATAGGCGGTAGGGGAGCGTTCCCGGACGGGATGAAGGCAGATTGTAAAGTCTGCTGGACTAACGGGAAGTGATAATGCTGGCATAAGTAACGATAAAACGGGTGTGAAACCCGTTCGCCGTAAGCCCAAGGTTTCCTGGGTAAAGTTAATCTTCCCAGGGTGAGTCGGTCCCTAAGGCGAGGCCGAAAGGCGTAGCTGATGGAAAACAGGTTAATATTCCTGTACCTGTTTGTGTGTGCGACGGAGGGACGCAGGAGGGTAGGTCAGCCGGCTGTTGGAAGTGCCGGTGCAAGCGTGTAGGCTTGGAGAACAGGCAAATCCGTTCTCCTTCAAGGCCGAGACGTGATGCCGTGTCTTACGACTGAAGTGACTAATCCCAGGCTGCCGAGAAAAGCTTCTAAGTTTAGCACAAGCAGACCGTACCGCAAACCAACTCAGGTGGGCGGGGAGAGTATCCCAAGGCGCTTGAGAGAACTCTGGTTAAGGAACTCGGCAAAATGACCCCGTAACTTCGGGATAAGGGGTGCCCCCTATGGTGAAGCATTTACTGCATAAGCCGCGGGGGGTCGCAGTGAAACGGTGGTGGCGACTGTTTACTAAAAACACAGGTCTGTGCGAAGTCGTAAGACGACGTATACGGACTGACGCCTGCCCGGTGCCGGAAGGTTAAGGGGTGGAGTCAGCGCAAGCGAAGCTCTAAACCGAAGCCCCGGTAAACGGCGGCCGTAACTATAACGGTCCTAAGGTAGCGAAATTCCTTGTCGGGTAAGTTCCGACCTGCACGAATGGCGTAACGATCTCCACGCTGTCTCGACCAGAGACTCAGTGAAATTGATGTGGCGGTGAAAATGCCGTCTACCCGCGGAAAGACGGAAAGACCCTGTGCACCTTTACTATAGCTTGACATTGGAGCTTGGGCAACCGTGTGTAGGATAGGTGGGAGGCTGTGAAACCGGCGCGCCAGCGTCGGCGGAGCCATCCTTGAAATACCACCCTCGGTTGTTTAAGCTTCTAACTCGGACCGTTATCCGGTTCGAGGACATTGTCTGGCGGGTAGTTTGACTGGGGCGGTCGCCTCCCAAAGAGTAACGGAGGCATGCAAAGGTTCCCTCAGGCTGATTGGAAACCAGCCGTCGAGTGCAAAGGCATAAGGGAGCTTGACTGCGAGAGAGACATCTCGACCAGGCACGAAAGTGGGCCTTAGTGATCCGGTGGTCCCGAATGGAAGGGCCATCGCTCAATGGATAAAAGGTACGCCGGGGATAACAGGCTGATCGCATCCAAGAGTTCATATCGACGATGCGGTTTGGCACCTCGATGTCGGCTCATCACATCCTGGGGCTGGAGCAGGTCCCAAGGGTTCGGCTGTTCGCCGATTAAAGTGGTACGCGAGCTGGGTTTAAAACGTCGTGAGACAGTTTGGTCCCTATCTTCCGTGGGCGTTGGAGAATTGAGAGGGGTTGTCCCTAGTACGAGAGGACCGGGATGAACGAACCTCTGGTGCACCTGTTGTCGTGCCAACGGCATCGCAGGGTAGCTATGTTCGGAAAGGATAACCGCTGAAAGCATCTAAGCGGGAAGCCTGCCTCAAGACGAGTTCTCCCTGAAGGACCCATGTAGACTACATGGTTGATAGGCCGGATGTGCAAAAGCAGCAATGTTTGAGCAGACCGGTACTAATAGTCCGTTCGACTTGATTTTTGCCAACAGACAATCCCATCCCTTATTTTAACTTATATATTTGTCCTGGTGGTCATAGAGGAGGGGGTACACCCGACCCCATTCCGAACTCGGAAGTTAAGCCCTCTTTCGCCGATGATACTGCATATTCTTGTGTGGGAAAGTAGGTCGCCGCCAGGGCTACTTTTCAAAAGCCCCCGAATCGAAAGATTCGGGGGCTTTTTTATGGTTTCTGGGCCGGAGGTTCGGGTTCCGGCCCTGTGGTTTGGGATCGGATGCCCGGAAGCCAAGCCACCTCCGTGCGGCGCATCCGGGGGGCCGCTTGTTGCAGTTGACTCCGCTCGTCTGCAGCCTTGTTATATGTTCCTTGATCCTGAAAACAAGCTGCGCGTGACGCGTGTCTGGTTCCCCTTCTACGTGTAGATTGCGGAAGTTCCGGACGGCAAAAGCACCACGGTCTTGCCCTTTCGCTGCACACGACTCGGCGCTTCCAGCAGCACTCCTGGGGGGAAAACACGCCGCGAGTGGCCCAGCTTTTGCCAAATGCCTTCGGTCCAGGGTTGATGGGAAGGGCCAAGCGGGTTGGCCGGGTGCAGTCCCCAGATTTGACGGCAGGCAGGGGCGAAAGCTACTCCGAGTCCAGCAAGTTCGTTAAGCATCCACTCCAGAGCGATGTTGGACAAATCGCTTTCCAGATTCGTCGTGTTGTAGCCGCCGCCCACATCGGCATGGGCTCCGGCAAAGAGCATTTGCGTGATCCCGTCGCGCGGTTCCCACAGCGTCGGGCTGAAATCCGTCCGTTCCTCGTCCGCGGCCACGGCATGGATGCCGTGTTTGACTGTCGGGCTGAGCTTGCAGTCAGCAAACTGAAAATAGTTGTAACGCTTGTCCTTGTCTTGGATATACAGCGGAATGCCGTGGGCTCCCACCGTATCCCACACCGCCACGGCCTCTATGGGAACGGAGCCCTTGCCGGTGGTTTTGACGCCCTGGAACAAGGTGAATATCGAAGGGAACCAATCAAAGATATCTTTGATCCCGTCCCCCTTGGCCTGTTTGCGGTACTGATGCCAAGCGCCGACAGCAGCCACGTAGGCCTCCATCTTATCCGAAAGATCAACCTTGGTGGCGTCGAGAAGGCCGCAGGCGGCGATGAATCCGGCCAAGGCCCGCACGGTATAGGCTCCGCGACTGAAACCGACCAGAACGATCTCGTCTCCTTTGTTGTAGTTTCTGGATAAGAACGTGTAGCCGCGAATGATTCTGGCCGTGATGCCGGAACCAAATGCGCCGCCCAGGGCTTTGACAAGCGGGTTGTTGGAATCCCCCACCCCATGGAGGTACTTGGCCAAGGTACGGGTGTTGGCGTCAAACCGTTCCTGCTCGTTCTGTAGTCTTAAGGACGCGTCGGCATTATTTCCAGGGAGACAACAAAAGAGTTTGAAAACATTCGTGGCGTCAGGAAGGTTATCGCCGTCGGTGTCGCCATTGGGGCCGTTCCAGGTTCCATCGGCGCAAAAAATGAGTGTTTTCATTTGATCTCCTTTCATGCAACGTTCAGGGGCTTTTGATGAGCTATATGTTGACTAGTTTTTGCGTACGAGCTTGTCAATAAAAATAAAACACTTTCGCTGTAATGATTCCTTCAGCATCTCATGGCGCTTAATGCGGAGTGACGATTCCGGCGTAATCCCTCAGCGTTAAGTCATGTATCGTGTTCTATGGCAGTGTTGGCCCTGCGCTTGATCAGGTGGGCCTGATTGGCCGTGATGACGGTTTGCTTTTTCGCTGGCTCGCAGGCAAAAGAGCGTGTGGGCCTGGGCTGAAATCGCGGCCAATGGCGCACCACCTGCCAAACGCCTCAAGGGGAACCGTCTTTACCATGCAAACCCGATGCGCTTTCGTCTTTGCCACCGACGCCAACTATTTTTTTCTGGCCAAGGGGTTGGTGCTGTCCATCGAGGAACGGATGCGGTCGCTGTTTGATTGCTTCGTCGTCGATATCGGCCTTGACGACGCGGCCAGGGCCTGGTTTGCCGCCCACGGCGTCGGGGTTGTGCGTTTCGACCGCAAACGCCATGTTTACTTCCTGCCGGAAGAACATTTGCCGCCTTATGCAGACGCTCAGCTGTGTCGGCCATTTCTGCGTGAAATGCTGTCGGGCTACGACATCTACCTTTGGTGCGACGCCGATTTCTGGTTCCAGTCCTGCGACGGTATGGCGCTTTTCGCCGAACTGGCGCTACGTCATCAGGAGCAGGCCGTCTTATGCCCGGAGCATCATTATGGGCTCGCTTTCACGCGCAATCAAAAAAGCGCCGTGGACGCTGCCCGGTTGTGGTATGGCGAGATTTTCGACGAGGGCGTGGCCGAAGCGTTTTGCCATCTGCCGGTGCTCAACAGCGGGTTCATGGCCCTGCACCGCGCTTCCCCGGTCTGGGCGCTGTGGGCCAAGGAGATCCAGCGCGGCTACCGGAAGAAAAAACGCTATGCCTTCACCTGGCATGTCACGGAGCAGATGGCGCTCAATTACGTGGTGTATTCCCACCACCTGTTCGTGCCCGTTGACCCGATCTACAATTATCCCTGCGCGGCGGCGGCGGTGGGGCATCGGGAAGACGGCAAAGTCATCGTGACCTATCCGCCCTACAGTCTGCTACGCGGCGTGCATTTACTGTCGTTTCAGCGTTATGCGCAGTCCTATTTCGACGGCCGGTTTCTGTATCGACACGGGGCGTATCTGGAACCGGAAGAACTGGCCGACGTCAGGCGTCGATTTGAGAAGGCCGACAGGCCCTGACAGGCCAAGTGCCCGACTATCCGACAGGAACCCTTGCTCCAAGGCTCTGGACACTGTAGAAGGTCCTAAAGACCCTAGCACCCATGGAGCGTATGCTAAAAAGCGGCGTCGCTGGCTCGTGTTTGCGCTCAAGGTTGGGTCTTGGCTCCGGGGCGCCGACTCTGGGCTTTGGGGAAGCTCCCCGGGCCGGTGCTTGGGCTCGAGCGTCTAGGAGACCGCCGTTACGCCACCAGGGAACCGAAGGGGCCATCCATGCTGCGCTTGCCGGGTTCTATTCGTTTGAACCTGATATTGGTGGTCCTTGGCGGCGTGCTTCCGGTGCTGGGCGTGGTGCTGGGATCGGGCTGGGAACGGCGCGAACATGAGATTGTCCACGTCGGCCAGACCACCATGCGTCTGGCCCAGTATTACGCTCATCAGCAAGCCAGCGAAACGGCTCGCCTGCGGGCCGTCCTGGCCGGCCTGGCCGCCGAACCGGCGGTGCGTGAAAAAAACATTCCTGCCTGTACCGCGCTGTTTCGCGACGTCCTGGTCGGCAATCCCAACTGCGTCAATTTCGCTCTCATGGACGCTGATGGTGAGGCTCTGGCCTCGGCCCTGCCCTTTACCAGGCAAAATCTGGCTGAGCGGCCCGAATTCCGCCAGGCCAAGGCCACGGGACGATTTTCCGTGGGCGAGTATGCCATAGGCAAGGTCAGCGGCGTCCAGGTGCTGCCTTTTGCCTATCCCGTTTACGGCGCCTCAGGCGAACTCTCGGGGGTGCTCATCGTCACGGTCCGGTTGCAGGACATCGCCACGGTTTTCGATCAATCCATGATGCCAGCCGGTTCCTTTGTCGGGTTGACCGATCGCGAGGGCCGGCGCCTGTATCGCCATCCGCCGTCCGCGCAAGCCCCAGTGGGCAAGCCTATCGCCCGTGATGTCTGGGACCGCATTCGGGCAGACAATGGCCAGGCGGTTTTCTCCGCTGTCGCCACCGATGGCGTCCGGCGCATATTCGCCGCCCACAGCGTGGCCTTGTCCGAGCAGGAACAACCCTATCTCTCGATTCTCGTGAGCATCCCGGAATCTATCGCCTTTGAGGCGGCCGACGCCGTCACCGGCCTCTGGCTGGGCTGGGCCGGCGCGTCCCTGCTCTTGGCTACGGCCCTGGCCTGGATCGTCGGCCGTTTTGGCATCCACGATCCTCTGGTGCGCATTGTCGAGACGGCCCAACGTCTTGGCGGCGGCGATCTCACCGCCCGGTCGGGCCTGACCGGGGGCCGGGGAACCCTCGGTCGGCTGGCCCAGGCCATGGACCGCATGGCCCAAAACTTGGAAGAAGACCGAGCCGAACTGGTGGCGGCCCGGGACGCCCTGGCCCGGGAGGCCCTGCGGCGGCAGACGCTCATGGACTCCAGCGACGACGGCATCGTGGTCATCGACAGCGAACATCGGATCGTCGAGGCCAACCGGCGGTTTGCCGAGATGCTGGGCTACGAGCAGGACGCGGTGGTGGGCATGTTGACCTGGGACTACGAGGCTGACTGGGACGAGGCGGCCATTCGCAGCAGTTTCAACAATCCCTTGGCGGTCAGGACGGTTTTCGAATCCCATCATCGGCGCAAGGACGGCTCGGTTTTTCCGGTGGAGGTCAGCGTCAACGGCGTCGCCATCCAGGGCGAATTCTACTTTGTGTCCGTGGCGCGCGATATTACCGAACGCAAGGCCGTGGAACAGGCGCTGCGGGACAGCGAGGAACGCTACCGGGCGCTTTTCGAAAACTCCCTGGACGCCATTGCCTTGATTGAAGGAGCGCCGCTGCGGTTGCAGTGGGTTAATCCGGCTTTTTGCAAGTTGTTCGGGCTTTCGGCCGAAGACGCCTACGCCCTGTCGGCCGAAGAGCTCTGGAGTCTCGCCCATCCGGACGATCGCCGTTTGCTGCGGCCGCGCCTGGAAGATCGGCTGCGGCAGGGACTGGACCTTGGCCGGGAATGTTACCGGATCGTGTGCGGGGATGGCCGGACGCGCTGGGTCGAAATGACGGGGCGTCGGCTTGGCGGCGAAAGCGCATCGACGCACATGACCATCTATCACGACATTACCGAAGAACAGGAGCGGGCGGCCCTCCTGGCTGCGGCCAAGGATCAGGCCGAGGCCGCCAGCCGGGCCAAAAGCGAGTTTCTGGCCAACATGAGCCACGAAATCCGCACGCCGATCAACGGGATCGTGACCATCCTTCAGCTCATGGTCGCCTCGGGGCTGACCGAGGAGCAGGCCGACCAGGCCCGCATGGCCCTGGCCGCCAGCCGTCGCCTGACCAGGCTGTTGTCCGACATCCTGGACATCTCCCGGGTCGAGGCCGGCAAGATGGCCATTGTCCAGGCGCCGTTCCATTTGCGCCGAGCCATGATGGAAGTCCGCGAACTCCTGTTGCCGGCCGGCGATCCGCCGGGCGTCACCTGCACCGTTTCCATCGATGACGCCGTCCCGGAAATCGTCATCGGCGACGTTACGAGGTTCCAGCAGATTTTAACCAACCTGCTCGGCAATGCGCTGAAGTTCACCGCCAGCGGAACGGTGTCCGTCACGGCCGTGGCCCAGCCGGATGCCTCGGCCGGCCATCCCCAGGTGCTGTTTTCGGTGGCCGACAGCGGCGTGGGCATCCCCAAGGACAAGCTCGACAGTCTCTTTGCGCCGTTTACGCAGGTCGATCAGGGCTATCGCCGCGACTACCAGGGCGCGGGCCTGGGGTTGGCCATCTGCAAACGTCTGGTCGGACTCATGGGCGGTTCCATCGGCATCGAGAGCGAGCCGGGCCAGGGCGTGGTCGTCCATTTCAACCTGACGTTTGGCCTGCCTTCCGACGTGTTGCCGCAACCGGCCGCCCTGCGTCCACGGGCAACGGTTACCGACCGCCTCAACCTCTTGCTGGTCGAGGACGAGGCTCTGGCCCGCCTGGCCATTCAAGGTATGCTGCGCCGGGAGGGCCACGACGTCCGTACGGTGGAAAACGGCCGCGAAGCCTTGACGTTGCTCGCCCGGGAGCCGTTTGCCCTCGTGCTCATGGATGTCCAGATGCCGGCCATGGACGGCCTGGAGGCGACGCGGCGCATCCGGTCCGGCGAGGCCGGCCTCGCAGCGGCGCGAACCCCTATCGTCGCCATGACGGCCTACGCCATGCAGGGGGACAAGGAACGCTTCCTGGCCGCGGGCATGGACGGCTACGTGACCAAGCCCGTGGAACTCGGCGAACTGCTGGCCGTCATCGATCAGGTGCTGTCGCACCGGGAGCGCAGCGGGACAGCCCCCGGCGCGGCCGAAAAATGATTGGTCTTTTCGGATGAAGCGTATAGACAAATAGTTGGAAATGCATGGCGCGGCTGGGAGGCCGGGCATGGGGAGTGGAGCTCATGGTGCGATGGCTGGGACTTGGGGCGGTGCTGGTGGTGGCGGCATTGGCCGGAGCGGGCGTCTGGTGGGGATTGTCCAACGGCAAGCCCAAACCCTGCCTTGATCCCCTGGGCTGCGTGGAAATCGCGCCCGGCGGGGCCATTCGCCTGGGCGTCATCCAGGCCTTGACCGGCAAGGTCGCGCCCATCGGCCAGGACCAGTTGCGCGGCCTGGAACTGGCCCTGGACCGCAAGGGCGGCCGACTGCTCGACCATCCCGTGGAACTGGTCATTGAGGACACCGGCTGCCGCCAGGAGGGCGGGGCCAACGCGGCCCTGCGTATCGTCTCCGACCCTTCGGTGGTGGCGATTTTCGGCACCACCTGCTCCGGCGACGCCGCCGCCGCCGCCCAGGTCATGACCGAGGCCGGCCTGTCCATGATCTCCGGCAACAACAGCGCTCCCTTCCTCACCTCCGTCGGCGGCAAGCGCGGCCCCAAATGGCAGCCCGGCTATTTCCGCACGTCGTCCAATGAAGAGCATTCCGGCCCGGCCGCCGCTCGTTACGCCTACGAGGGCCTGGGCGTGCGCGCCGTGGCCATGGTCCATGACGGCGACATCTACACCCGGGGCCTGGCCGAGGGATTTCGGGCCGAGTTCGAACGCCTGGGCGGCCGCACCGTGCTGTTCGCGGCTGTGGACAAAGGCGACGCCAACATGCGCCCGCTTCTTGAGGCCGTGGCCGCCTCCAAGGCCGAATTGCTCTTTTTCCCGCTCTTCCAGCCCGAGGGCAACCACGTGCTGCTCACTGCCCGGGCCATGCCCGAACTGGTCGGCGTCAAGCTCATGAGCGACGGCGCGCTCATTGAAAAAAGCTTTATCGAGGCCGTCGGCGAAGCGTCCAAGGGCATGTATTTCGTCGGCCCCACCCCGCCGGCCCCCGGGCCGGCCCTGGACGCCCTGCGCACCCAGTACCAGGCCAAGTATCGGGCCACGCCGGCCACGGACTACTACGCCAGCGCCTTTGACGCCGCCGGCATCCTGTTCGCCGCCATAACCAAGGCGGCCGTGCCCGGCAAGGACGGCTCCCTGGTCATCGGCCGCCAGGCCCTGCGCGACGCCCTGGCCGCCACCGCCGACTATCCGGGGCTGGGCGGAAAACTCCGTTGCGACGGCTTTGGCGACTGCGCCATCCCGCGCTTCAACGTGCTGCGCATGGACGATCCCGCCCAGGGCGTGGCCGGACTGACCGCCAACGTGGTCTTCACGTACTCCCCTCGTTAGGGCTCCGGCATGTCGTTTCGCGCATTGTGGGACAATCAGGGCATCACGACCAAGCTGCGGCTGTCGTTTGCCGTGCTGTTCGCCATTTTCCTCATGGGCGTCGGGGCCGGCTTTGTGGGGCTGGCCGTGGTGCGGGGAGCCGAGGCCGACATCGTGGCCAACCTGGAGCTGCGAAACGGCGTTTTGGAGATGGAAAGCCAGCTTGAACGCGCCCGCCGGCTGTACCGGGATTTTCTGCTCCAGGTGCCTCTCGTCGGCTTCGCCCAGGCCCAGGAGCGCTACGGACAACCGGCCCTGGCCGCCGCAGCCCGGGTCATTGCCTTAAGCGAAAACCTCCGCCGGGCCATGGCCGCCATGCCCGACGGCAGCGACATGGCCAAGCGCAAGATCGACATGCGCTTTTTCACGTCCACGGCCAAGCGCTTCTCCCAGACGCTGTTAAGCGAAAATGAACTGGTCATCCTGGTGGCCGATCCCGAGACCGGCCTCGACGTCCAGATGAACGCCGCCGTGCGCCAGCTCGGCGTGAGCCTGAAGGGTTGGGACGAACTGGCTTTTGCCGTTCGCGAAATCAGCGTCCTCATCCAGCAGTATCAGCTGTCCCGGCAGCGGCCGGTCATGCAGACGGCGGTCAACAAGGTCGAGGCCCTGCGCCGGCTCATCGCGGCCACGCCAGGGCTGGAGACCGCCCGCAAGACCGAGGCCCTGCGGCTGTGCGACACCTTTGACAAGGTCGCCGCCAGGCTCATGGACACGGCTGTGTCCATGAGCGCCAACGCCAACGATTTTGCCCTTCAGGCCCGGGCCGTGGACCCCATTGCCGAGGATCTGCGCCGCATCACCGCTGTGGAAGTGGAGCGGGCCAAGGGGCGCATCGGCTGGGCCACCAGATTGGCCGGCGGCATTGTGCTGTTTTCGGCGCTGCTCGGCCTTGGCTGCATCTTCTGGGTCGCGCGGCTGCTTCACCGGGCCGTGACCAACCGCATCGTGGAACTCACGCGCTATGCCGGCAACGTCCGCGACGGCCACTTCGGCGGGGCCATCGACATGGCCGGTTCCGACGAAATCGGCCTGCTTGCCCGGGCCCTGGCCGACATGAACGGCCGGATCCACGATCTGGTCGGCGGCCTGGAAGACAAGGTGCGCCAGCGCACCCTGGAACTCGACGCCAAGAATCGCGAACTCGACGCCAAAAACCAGGCCCTGGCCGTCCTGTCCCTGACCGACCGCCTGACCGGCCTGTGCAATCGCCGCCGCCTTGATCAGGTCCTGTCCGGCGAATGGCGGCGCGCCCATCGCTACGGCACACCCTTTTCCGTCATCATGATCGATCTCGACAACTTCAAGGACGTCAACGACACCTTCGGCCACGCCGTGGGCGACGCGGTCCTTTTGCGCGTGGCCGACATCCTGCTGGCCGTGGTGCGCGAAACCGACGTTGTCGGCCGCTTTGGCGGCGAAGAATTCCTGTTGGTGTGCCCGGAAACCACCGTGGAAGACGCCCGGGTTCTGGCCGAGGCCCTGCGCCGGGAACTCCAGGACACCGATTTTCCCATCGTCGGGCGCATCACCGCCAGCTTCGGCCTGGCCGACTACGAGGCCGATCCCGGGCCGGCCGCCCTGGTGGCCCGGGCCGACAAGGCCCTGTATCGGGCCAAACAGAGCGGCCGCAATCAGGTCATCGTGGCCCCGACCACCGCCGCCGTCAGCCGGACCCAGTAGCCGGGCCGCCCCGCCCCGCCGCGCGCAGGCCCGGCGAGCGGCAACCTTCCGGCATCGTCCATCCTTCGTCGCGCCGTTTGACGCCCTGCCCGGCATTGTCTACCTAAAGCGGCCATGAGCGTTTGCACCATCAATCTTCGCGGCATTTCCAAGGCCTTTGGCGTGCGCCAGCTGTTTTCCGGCATCTCCATGGCCGTGGCCGAGCGGGAGCGGGTGGGCCTGGTCGGCCCCAACGGCTCGGGCAAGTCCACGCTGCTCAAAATCATGGCCGGTCTGGCCGGGGCCGACAGCGGCGAGCGCACCTTGCGCCAGGGGGCGCGCCTAGCTTACGTGGCCCAGCACGACACCTTCGAACCGGGCGACACCGTGGAAGGCGTGCTGTCCCGGGCCGTGGAGGCCGCCTTCGGCCGGGCCGAGGCCGTCTCCGGCGGCCGGGTCGCGGCCCTGGCCGGCCGCATGGGCTTCACCGACCCTGCCGCCCTGGTCGAGTCGTTTTCCGGCGGCTGGCGCAAGCGCCTGTCCATCGCCAGGGGCCTGGCCGGCGAACCCGACGTGCTGCTCTTGGACGAGCCCACCAACCACCTGGACCTGCGCTCCATCCTTTGGCTCGAACAGTTTCTCTCCGGCGCGCCCTTCGCCTTCGTGGTGGTCAGCCACGACCGGTTTTTCCTGGAAAACGTCTGCACCCGCACCGTGGAGCTCTCCAGCGCCTATCCCGACGGCGTGTTGTCCGTGGACGGCCCCTACAGCGCCCTGGTCGAGGCCCGCGAGGCCTTCATGGAGAGCCAGGGGGCCTTGGAACGGTCGCTGGCCAACAAGCTGCGCCGCGAGGTGGAATGGCTGCGGCGCGGCCCCAAGGCCCGGGCCACCAAGGCCAAAGCCCGCATCGACGCGGCCGGGGTCCTCAAGGAGAATCTGGCCGCCACCCAGGCCCGCAACCGGGCCGCCCTGCGGGCCGGCATCGATTTCAGCGCCACCGGCCGCCAGACCAAACGTCTGCTCGTGGCCGAAAACCTCGCCCGCAGCCTGGGCGGCCGGGAACTCTTCGCCGACCTCGACCTCGTGCTCTCCCCGGGTACGCGCCTGGGGCTGGTCGGCCCCAACGGCTCGGGCAAGTCCGCCTTGCTGCGGCTGCTGGCCGGCGAGGACAAGCCCGACGCCGGCCGGGTGTCCACCGCGCCGGGCCTGTCCGTGGTCGCCTTTGACCAGAAGCGCGAACAGCTCGACAAGGACCAGACCCTGCGCCGCGCTTTCACCCCCGACGCCGACAGCGTCATCTACCGGGGCCAGCCCGTCCACCTGGTCACCTGGGCCAAGCGCTTCGCCCTGCGCCCGGAACAGCTCGACCTGCCCGTGGGCCTGCTGTCCGGCGGCGAACAGGCCCGGGTGCTCATCGCCCGGCTCATGCTGCGCCAGGCCGACGTGCTGCTCCTGGACGAACCCACCAACGACCTCGACATCCCCACCCTGGAGATGCTGGAGGACAGCCTGATGGACTTCCCCGGCGCGGTGGTGCTCGTCAGCCACGACCGGTCGCTTATTGACCGGGTGTCCACGGCCATCGTCGGCCTGGACGGCCAGGGCGGCGTGGAAGTCTTCGCCGACTACGCCCAGTGGGAAGAAGAGTTCCTGGCCCGGGAGCGCGCCGAGGCCCGGGAAGCCAAGGCCCGCGAGGACCGGCCGGCCAAGGCCAAACCCAAGGCCGCGACACCGGCCAAGAAACTCAGCTTCAAGGAACAACGCGAATACGACGGCATGGAAGCGGCCATCCTCGAAACCGAGGAAGCCCTGGAAGCGGCCCGCGCCGCCCTGGCCGATCCGGCCGTGGCCTCCGACGGCGTTGAACTGGCCCGACGCCTGGAAGCCGTCCAGACCATGGAGGCCGAAGTGGCTCGGCTCTACGCCCGCTGGGAAGAACTGGCTGCCAAGATTGCGTAGGGGAGGAGGGAAGATGCCTCCGGCGGCCGGGGGGCTAAGCCCCCCGGACCCCCTGCCTGGGAGAAGTTTTAAAGGGGCGTGCCGGGGGTGATTGGTCAGGCGTTTGTTGGCGAGGCGGTCAGGAGATCGACGTAGGCTCCGGCGATAAGCGCCGTTTCGTCGATGCCCAGGGACGCCATGAGCCGGCGGGCTTCGGCCAGCCCCGACGCCTCGGCCTCGCCCTCGGCCAACACCACCTCCAGCTCCACAAAATCCCCCAGCCCCTCCACCCGGTCCAGATGCACCCGGGTGCGGCCGATCAAATACAAGGTGCGCTCCTTGCGCACCCGTCCAGCCGCGCCCAGGGCCTGCCCCAGCACCCGGCGCAGCTCCGCCGGCTCGTCCGTTCCCGCGATGTCGTACCACGAGGCCTTTGGGCCGCAAGCGTCCGGGCGCTGGTAGAAAATCAGTTCGCCACGCCCTGTGGCGAATTCCCGCAGCTTCAGCCGGCCCTTGGCGCACGGAAAAAACGTGTCGTCCTGGCGGATCAGCTCCGCCGGGCCGTCAGCAAGGGCGGCGGCCGCCGCCTCGACCCTCGTCCGATCCGTCAGCCGGGCCTTGATCTCGATGTTTCGGGCCATGTTTCCGTCCTCCCTTGGCGGTAACTATCCTGCCGCCCCTTGCCGGCTCAAGGGGGCTGTATAATGATATTGACACTGAAAATCATTTTCATTAAATACCGAGCAACACGAAACGGCTGCCCGCCCGGGCGGCCGGCAACGTCAACCGCACGGAGAGGGCCATGGGTAAAGCGCTGGTTCTGTTTGGGTCCACCACGGGCAATACCGAGTCGGTGGCCGAGTATGTGGCCGAAACCCTGAAAAGCGAAGGTCTGGCGGTGGATCTCAAAAACGCCGCCGACGTGACTGCCGAAGGGTTGGCCGAAGGCTACGACCTCGTGCTGTTTGGCTGCTCCACCTGGGGCGATGACGAGATCGAGCTGCAGGAAAATTTCGTGCCCATCTATGACGAGCTGGAAAAAGCCCGGCTCGACGGGCGCAAGGTGGCGGTTTTCGGTTGCGGCGACTCCAGCTACACGCACTTTTGCGGAGCCGTGGACGCCATAGCCGAAAAAGCCGAGCAGTGCGGGGCCAAGGTCGTGGGCATGGCGCTGAAGATCGACGGCGACCCGGACAAGGCCGAAGCCGTGTCCTGGGCCAAGGACGTCGTGCAAAGCGCGGCTTAGTGTCTCGCGGTAAAAAAATACGACAGTATTTTTTTAGACCATTTATGGTTCCAGTTAGTTGTTCGTGACACGAGGAAGAGAAGAGTGCCTCCGGCGGCTGGGGGCCTGAGGCCCCCAGCCCCCCCGCCTGGGAAAAGGGGTTGAGGGGGCAGCGAGTGAACAAGGGCAGTTTGTCGCCGGGTCGCGGCCCGAGCAAACGACGCCTTCACGGCTTGGTCCGCCTGTCGGGGCGAAGCCGCATACGCCGCCCGATTCGTGGGCGGCAAAGGAGTGACATCATGGCTTGCGTAGGCGGAAAATGCATGTTGACGAGCCAGGTGCGGCGGCTTCGCGAGGCGGGTATGGACGCCATGGACGCCGGCAACCTGGAGCAGGCCGAGACCCTGTTGCGCCAGTCGGTGACCCTGGCCGAAAACGAGGCCGGCCTGGACGTGGTGACGGCCAACGCCTCCTACCGGCTGGCCCTGACCCTGCACAAGGCGGGACGCCATGACGAGGCGGCCGAAGAATTCGAAAAAGCGCTGGCTCTGGCCCGGGGACGGGCCGGTTGCGGCAGCAAGCTCTACCAGACGATCCTCGGGCATTTCGCCGCGGCCTTGCCGGCTCGGGCGACTCCCGACCTGGCGTGCGCCGTCGGGGAGTAACGTCTCCCTTCCGGCGCGGGGCCGCGTCCTGCCTGGCTCGGCGGTTTCCGGCGGGACGCGGCCCTTTTTCGCGGCCTTTGGCCGGTGATCACGGTCTCTTGTGCTGCCCGGCCGACACTCGCCCGAAAACCCCTTGAACTTTTCTCCATATGGGGGGTCTGGGGGCCTCAGGCCCCCAGCCGCCGGAGGCCTCCCCCTTTCCCCTTCGCCTAAAAAACGCTCATCCGTGTTTCTTTTAGATACTTCTCTTCCAGCACCTTGCAGATGCGCCGGATGATGTTGCGGCGGATTTCCAGGTCGATGGGCAGGTTGGGGTCCTGGTGGGCCTCGTTGATGCGCGCGCCCACGATGAATTCAATGGAGTCGCTGTCGAGCAGGATGTCGTAGAGCTGCACGGCCGGATTCTTTTCACGCGGCGCTTCGTCCTGTTCCAGGAGCCGGGCCACTCGGGTGAGCGTCAAGATGCCTTCGGTGACGAGGTCCACGCCGTCCATTTCGGCGGCCGGCGGGATGTCGCTGATCGCTCCGACTTGCAAGCTGTCGCGGATGGTGCGGCCGAGTTCCCGGGCCACGATGTTGGCCGTGGTGCCGCCGCAGATGATCTTGCGGCCGGGGAATTCGGCCAGCATCTGGGCGAACTCCCGGTCGCGGTGGGCGGCGTAGGGCGGGCCGGTGAGCACGATGGAGCGGCGTGGGCGTCGGAAGTAGATGACGGCGGCGGTCATGTCATCGTAGGCGCGCTGGAAGGGTTCCTGGCGCAGGGCCTGGGACAGGATCTTTTGGGACAGGTTGCGGGCCGAGATGGACGGGTCCTTGGCCACGACTTCTTCGACGAACTCCCGGCAGCCCTTGATGCGCCAGCCCAGGCGCATGCGTTCCGAGCCAAGGCCGGCCTGGGTTATGCCGTCGGAGGTGAAGATGAGCCGGTCGCCGGGCTGCATGTTCAGGTCGTAGACCCGGATGAGGCGATCATTGTAGCGCGGCGAGGAGACTTCCTCGAAGTCCAAAGGCAGGGCTTTGCCGGCGCGCAGGAGAATCACCGGCGGATTGTCCATCTCCACGACGCGGGTGGCCCCGTCGGGGTGGATGTCCACCACGGTGAAGGTGGCGTAGCTGATTTTGCGCACCTGGCACACGGGCAGGGCGTCCATGATGACTTCGGCGGCGCGCACCACGTCGGCATCGGTGGCCGTGTATTTGAGGGCCATGGTGGCGGTCATCAGCGACAGGATGCTGGCCTTGACGCCATGCCCCAGGCCGTCGGAGAGCACGGCGATGACCCGGCCCTCGTCCTGGACGCGCAGGGTCTTGAAGGCGTCGCCGCAGATGTCCTCGCCGAACCGGTTGCGCTGGGCGGCGTCCACCTCGATAAAGACTTCCTCGGTCACGGCCGCCGCCCCCGCATGTCCTTGTCGCCGATGGGCTTGGCCCCGCTGGAGAAGCCTTCGGCCAGGGAGCGCAACAGGATTTCCGTGTCGGCCATGTTTTCGCCCAGGCGGCAGGCGATTTCCTGCACGGTTTCGAGGTTTTTGCGGATGATCTCCCGGGCGCGGTTGGCGATCTCGTCGCGGCGCAGCTCCGAGCCGGTGACGTCAAACACGATGCCGCCGATGACGTTGCGCGGTTCGATGGTGAAGATGGTGACGCTGAAAACGCGGTCGTCGAAGCGCAGGGCGTCGCGGTGGATGTCGGTCTCGGTATCCAGCGACCGGCGAAACAGGCTGATGAAGGGCACGATCTTGTCCAGGGCCGCCCCTTCCATGCCTGGGCTAGCCTCGTAGGCCATGACCGTCTCCTCGCCGAAAAGCCGGGCGAAGTGCTCGTTGCACTCGATGATCTGCAGCTTGTTGTTGGCGATGACCACGCCGGCCGGGATGCAGCGCAGCAAGGCGTTGGCCTTTCGCATGGCCCGCTTTCGCAGGAAATGCACGCACATCGACGGTTCGGCCAGGCCTTCGAGCATGGCCCTGGCCAGCCCCCGGCAGGACTCGTGGCCGCAGCCGCCGCAGTTGACCTCGTCCTCGGGCGCGAACTTGCCGATAAGCCGCAGCACCCGGGTGTACTGGTCCTCGCTGTAGACGGGCAGGTCCACCGGCGAGGGGTTTTTGCGCTCGGCAATGGACACGGCCGGCTGGCGCACGGGCAGATCGTCGCCGGGCTGGGCGGCCCGGGCGAACACGTCGAGCTGGTCGAGAAGCCGGGGCCGGCGGCTGGACACGCAGGGTCCGCGCACGCAGCCGCCCACGCAGGCCAGCATTTCGATAAAGACCGGCCGGGGCAGCACATGGTTGTGGACGCCCTGCAAGGCCGATTCGATGGTGGGGATGCCCGAGAGCGTGGTGAAACAGACCTTGTCGTTGCCGGCATAGGCCTTGATGGTGTCGGACATGCCGCCTTCGACGGGATACAGCGCTCCTTCCTTGGCCGGGTGGGGCATGAAGCGGTCGGCCGGACCGGGGATGAGGTCTTCGGGGCGGATGTTTTCCTCGCGCAGCATGGCCTTGAGGTCGGTAAAGGTCATGGCCGCGTCGAGCAGGGCCGGGTGGTTGTCGGCCTCGGATTTCTTGGCCACGCAGGGTCCAAAAAAGACCACGCCGATGTCCGGGCCGTAGTTGCGACGCAGCATCCGGCAGTGGGAGAGAAGCGGCGAGAGCAGCGGGGTGAGGTTGGGCACAAGCTCGGGCATGTAGCCCCGGATGAAGTCCACGGCGGCCGGGCAGGCGGTGGATAACAGGAGCCTGGGGCCGCCCTGGGCCAGGATGCCGGCCACGGCGGCCGAGACTTCCTGAGCGCCCAGCGCCGTCTCGGAAACGCCGGAAAACCCGAGCTTGCGCAGGGCGGCGATCATGGCCTCGGGGGAGACGTCGGGAAATTCCGTCACCCAGGACGGGGCCAGGGAGACGTAGGCCAGCTTGTCCGAGCGCAAGAGCTTGTAGACGCCGAAAAGATCGCTGCGCACCTGCTTGGCCTGGGACGGGCAGGCGGCCACGCACTGACCGCAGGCGATGCACAGTTCGGGTACCACGGTGGCCCGGCCGTTTTCCACCTGGATGGCCTTGACCGGACATTGGCGCAGGCAGCGGTAGCAGTCCTGGCACTCGGCTTCGATGGTATAAATCGGATAATGGGAAAGCATGCCGTCTCCGTCGTAAGGGCCTGGGGTTGCGTTCTGGGTACGCCCGGACGGGCGGGATCGCAAGGCGGCGGGGGGCGTCGGCGCGGGCGGGATCAGCCGGCCAGATGGCGGCTTAAAAGTTCGAGGAGGCGTTCGCCATTGATGTCGCCGTAGAGCTGGCCGTCGATGCGGATGTTGGGGCCGCAGCGGCACTGGTCCTCGCAGCGCGAGCCGGTGAGCACCACGGATTCGCTGAGTCCGTGATCGGCCAGATACTGCTCGATCATGAGCAGATGCTTGCGGTTGCCCCTGGCAAAGCACGAGCTGCCCATGCAGATGACGATTTCATGTTTCATGGGCGCGGGCCTCGTTCGTCACTTTTTTCACAAATTACCCGCAAAAGTTGCGCTGATCAAGCACTATTCCCGCACAATGTTGCGAAAACGCCACGTTGCCCGTGGCTCTCACCGTTCCCGCACATATGGTGACGATTCCCTGCTCGGCAAGCCCCCTTTTTCCATTTGGGGGGTCCGGGGGCCTCAGGCCCCCGGCCGCCGGAGGCATCTTCCCTCTTCTAAATCACCGCCAGAGCTTCCACTTCCACCACAAAAGCGGCGTCCACGAGTTTGGACACTTCAACGATGGTGGTGGCCGGGCGGATGTCGCCGAAAACTTCGCCATGGGCCTTGGCCACGGCGTCGAAGTCGCCCATGTCGGCCATAAAAAGGCGTGTGCGCACGACGTTGGTCAGGTCGGCTCCGGCCTGGGCCAGGGCGTCGCGGATGATTTCCAGGGCGCGTTTGGTCTGGGCGTAGGCGCCTTCGGGGATGGTCCCGTCGGCGTTGGCCCCGACGGTGCCGGACACGTAGACGGTGTTGCCGGCGACCACGGCCCGGGAGTAGCCGAGCAGGGGTTCCCATTTGGAGCCGGAGGAAATGTTGCGGCGAGGGGTCATGGGCGATCTCCTTTGGGGAGCGCTCCTGGTGCGGAGCGCTTCCCGAAAGGAATAGCCGGTCGGGCGGACGGACGCAACCGTGGCCCGGAAAGGGAGGTGGGTGGCCTACTGCGCCGGCGCGCCGAGTTCGGCCAGGGAGCGGGCGAGGCTGGAAAGCCCCGAGGATCGGGCGAGGATAAGGGGTTTGAGACAGCCTTTGCAGGCTTGTTTGACGAGCGAGCAGGCCTCGTGGCTCACGCAGTCCACGGGGCAGACCACGGCGTCGGCGCAGCCGAGCAATTCCCAGAGGCGGTGGGAGGACTGTTCCCGGCCGCCGTCGTGGTGGATGAGTTCGCAGCCGAATTTCTCGGCCAGGACTTTGTAGTGGGAGACCAGGGACGACCGGCCGCCGACGTAGAGCACGCGTTTGCCGGCCAGGCCGCCGCCGACGAGGTGGAGGCTTGAGCCGGCCGCGGCCGGATCGCGGCGGCAGCCGCCGGCCGGGCAGGGGCAGTCGCCGGTACAGGCATGGGGCTGGTCGTGGTGATCGCCAAGGCCGTCGGGATCGTCGATATGGTGCTCGGCGTGGGCGGCGTGGGCGGCGGCGGCTTCGCCCAGGGCGGCAAAGAGCGAGGCTTCCAGGGCGGCCACTTCGCTGTCGCGGTCGGCCAGTTCCTGGCGGGTCTTGGTCAGGTCGGCGTGCATCCGTTCCAGGAGCAGGGCCTGGCGTCCGGCTTCGGCCTCGGTGGTTTGCAGACGGTCGGCCAGTTCCATGAGCTGGTCGCGCAGGATGTCGCGGTCGCGGCGCACGGCGGCCACGGCAGAATTTTCGATGGCCTCGCGCAGGGAGATGCGTTCGCGTTCGGCGGCTTGGCGTTTGGTCCGTTCGGCGGCGAGTTCTTCCATGGCCTGGCGGCAGCGGGTTTTCCAGACCGACACGGCTTGGCGCAGCACGAGCTTGCTGTCCTCCAGGGCGGCGGCGGTTTCCGCGAGCTTGTCCTCCAGGCGGGAGAGTTTGGCCAGATCGGCCCGGTTGGCCGCGCCCACCCGGTGGGAGAGCATGTGGACTTCGCCGTAGACGTCGCGCAGCAGTTCGTTTGTGGCGGTGGGGTGGGACATGAGCGCCCAGAAGGGACCGGGCACGTCGCCGGCGTCGGCCCGTTCGCGCCACAGCCGGCGCAGTTCGGCCTCGTCCTCGGTCTTCCAAAACATCCGCAATTCCTTGCGGTATTTCTTGTCCAGGTACTTCTGGAGATACTTCGAGGCCGGGCTGGCCGTGATCTTGGCCTGGCCGACGAGGAAGACGTGGGCTTCGTAGTCCGAGGCGGCCTCGGGCACGGCGTCGCCGAATTTGCGGCAGATGCGGCGCAGTTCGGCGATGGTCAGGCAGGTGCCCACGATGGGGCAGGCGAATTCGGCGTTGTCATTCAAAGTTTTGCGCTGCATGGGGCGTGCTCCTTGGCCGTCCGCGTGGCCGTTGCATCCCCTTTAGGCGAAATTGAAAATCATTGTCAATTAAGTCGACAAAAAAAGATCGGCCCCGGAGCCGACCAAGCATCTTCCCCCCTTCTCCATTCGGGGGGTCTGGGGGCCTCAGGCCCCCAGCCGCCGGAGGCCTCTTCCCTCTTCTCGTCTCCTCTACACCCCAAACAACACCCTCGCCCAAACCGCGCCGCCGTGGCGGCGGGCCAGGCGGGCGAGCGCCAGGGAGCCGCCGAAGGACACGGCCATGGCCGCCGCGCCCAGGGGCAGGCGATAGGCCGGGGCCACGGGAGCCGGGACGGCGGCGTAGAAGAGCAGCACGAGGACGTAGTGGGCGAGGTAGATGCCCAGGGTGTCGCGGCCGGTTTCGGCCAGGAGGGTGAAGAGTCGGCCGGCCCGGGCTTCGGCCGCCCGGCAGCCGCCGAGCAGGGCCAGGCAGCCGGCGAGTTGGAAGGCCAGCCCGGAGAGCAGGAAGTATTGGCGGTAGTTGGCCCCAAGCGACCGGGCCTGGGCGTCCACGTCGGCCCAGTAAATGATAAAGGCGCACACGGCCAGGGCGGTGAAAAGCGGCCAGCGCCGGGTGAGGGCGTCAAGGCGTTGGGGATTTCGGGCCAGCCAGCCGCCCAGGCCAAAAAAGCCCAGCCAGACCGGGCCGATCTTGATGGCGACCAGCTCGAAGGCGTGGCTGGCCGGCGGGGACAGGTGCAGGGCCAGGGTGGAGGCGAGGTAAAAGCCCAGGGTCGTGGCCACGCCGGCCAGGAGCCAGACGCGTTCCCGGGCGGGGGAGGCAAAGGGCGCGGCCAGGGCGGTGAGCGCCAGGAGTTGGAGCAGGGCGAACAGGTAATAGAGCTGGGCCGGACCGGTGGCCAGATCGGCCAGGGCGGTGAGCGAAACAAGCGGCATCCCGTAGGCCAGGCGCAAGACGACAAGGGTCAGGGCGTTCCAGGCCAAAAACAGCGGCAGGATTTTTTTGATCTGGCGCAGGGGCCGGGCGGCCTGGTCGCCTGCGGCCGGGGCGAACAGGGCGAGCAGGTAGCCCGAGATGCAAAAAAACGTGGGCACGGCGAAGGTGACCAGGCACGAGGTGAACAGCGGCGTGGCCGAAAAGTCGCCTTCCCGGAAAAAGACCGTGTTGCTGGCGTGGGACCAGACCACCACGGCCATGGCCAGGGTGCGGGCGGCTTCGAGAAAGCGCAGGTCGCGGGGGGGGGCCACGGTCAGGACGCGCCGCCGGGTTTGCCGGCCCGGGTGTCGTAGATGATCATGTAGACCTGATCGATCTGGACGTAGAGATCGGGCAGGTTCCAGATGGTCTGGATCATGGTGGTCATGGTCGGCGGGCCGAAGCTTTCGGTGGCCTTGCGCACGAGCCCCGGCACGGCCAACAGATCGTGGGACATGACGACCAGGGAGAACCGGCCGGTGGCTTTGTCGCAGCCGTAGTAGACCCGGCCCAGGGGCACGCCCTCGAAATTGGGTTTGGCGTCGCGGTCGTAGTGCAGGGTGAAGCGGCTTTGGGCCGTGACTTCCGGGTCATGGACCAGGCCGAACATCTGGTATTTGGGGTCCCAGATCGGCCGGGCCTTTTCCTCGGCGAAAGACGGGCCGGTGAAGAGTTTCTGGCAGGACTCGCCAAAGGCGTATTTGCCGAAGACGTGGCGGCCCGAGGCGGCCGAGGCCGGCAGGGCCGGGGATAGCAGGACGAGACACAGGCTGACGATCAAGGCTCTAAACATGGTGCGTCCTCCCCGTGGCCGGACGTGGCCGGCCTTTTCGGGTCGAACCGGATGTAGGCCTATGGCCGGCGCTTGTAAAGGGCGGCCGGGGCGGCGGCGGCGCGCAGGGCCGGCAGGGCCTGGGCCAGGGGCCGGCCGAGGTGGAAGGGCAGGGTTTCGGGGGCGACGCCCAGGCGGGCCGGCAGCAGTTCCCGCATGGCGGCGTCGAAGCGCAGGGCCGCCCGGGCGGCTTCGCGGGCGTCCTCGTCGCCGGCGGCGGCGGCCCGGCACACCGCGGCCAGACGCCTGAGGTCCGTTTCGGCCTCGTGGTGGGCGCACAGCTCGGCCAGGGGGCCGGGGGCGAGGATGTCGGCCCGGGTCAGGCGGTCTTTTTCATAGAGGGCGGCCAGGGCCTGGGGGGCGTCGCAAAAAAGGGTCCGGCACTCCAGGGGCGAGGCGTCGTGGATGGCGCAGGCCGGCGGGTCGCGGTAAAAGAGGCAAGCCCGGCCGCTCGTGGCCGGGCGCAGCTTCACCAGTTCGGCCGGGGAGGGGCCGACCCGGCCGGCGACGTTGTCCGTGACGCCTTCGCCGCGCCGCAGGGTGACGAGGTCGGCCAGGGTCAGACGTCCGGCGCGCAGCAGGGCCAGGTCGGCGGCGTGCAGGGCCGGACCGCCCAGACGGCAGCAGCGGCCGCAGCGGCGGCAGGCGGCGGGGGGGGCGGAGAGGGCGGCCGGGGTATGGGCTGGGGTGTCGTCCATGGCCGGGAAATGGGACAAAAACGGTGCTTTTGCAAGGCCCTGGAGTGGGGCTTGCGGCAAATAGGCTTTGCAAGGAAAAAGCTCTCGTGGTAGGGGAAATGTTCCGGGGGGACCCGGCGTAAGCTCGGTTTGCCGTTGACACGGCGCGTGTTCTCATTTTAAATCAGGCGCGATTGTTCAAAACTTCACGTTTTACGTTGCAATCCCCATTGAATAACACCCCACACGTCGGCGAGCAGGGTCGGTCGGTGGGGAGGGCGCAAGGCGAGGCCCGTCCCGCCGGAGCGCGTGTTAGCTGGTTAAGGCGGTAACTCTTCAAACCCCACTGGAGGAAGCAAATGGCGAAACACCAAACCCCCTTGTTGGACCAGCTCGAAACTGGGCCCTGGCCCAGCTTCGTGTCCGACATCAAGCAGGAGGCCGCTCACCGGGCCGCCAACCCCGACGGCCTGGACTATCAGGTCCCCGTTGACTGCCCCGACGATCTGCTCGGCGTTCTGGAACTCTCCTTCAAGGACAAAGAGACCCACTGGAAGCACGGCGGCATCGTCGGCGTGTTCGGTTACGGCGGCGGCGTCATCGGCCGTTACTGCGACCAGCCCGAAATGTTCCCCGGCGTCGCGCACTTCCACACCGTGCGTCTGGCCCAGCCCTCCGGCAAGTACTACACCGCCGATTACCTGCGCGGCATCATGGACATCTGGGACCTGCGCGGTTCCGGCCTGACCAACATGCACGGCTCCACCGGTGACATCGTGCTGCTCGGCACCACCACCCCGCAGCTGGAAGAAATTTTCTTCGACGTCACCCACAAGATGAACACCGACCTCGGCGGCTCGGGCGGCAACCTGCGCACCCCGGCCGACTGCCTGGGCTCCTCGCGCTGCGAATTCGCCTGCTACGACACCCAGGATCTGTGCCACACCCTGACCAACGACTATCAGGACGAGCTGCACCGCCCGGCCTTCCCCTACAAGTTCAAGTTCAAGTTCGACGGCTGCCCCAACGGCTGCGTCGCTTCCATCGCCCGTTCCGACTTCTCGGTCATCGGCACCTGGAAGGACGACATCCGCATCGACCAGGACCGCGTGAAAGCCTATGTTGCCGGCGAGTTCAAGCCGGGCGGCGGCTCCCACTCCGGCCGCGACTGGGGCAAGTTCGACATCGTGGCCGAAGTCGTTGATCGCTGCCCCACCGGCTGCATGAGCTACGACGGCGCCAAGCTGTCCATCGACAACGCCAACTGCACCCGCTGCATGCACTGCATCAACACGATGCCCGCCGCCGTGAAGATCGGCGCCGAGACCGGCGCTTCGATCCTGCTGGGCGCCAAGGCCCCCATCCTGGACGGCGCGCAGATGTCCTCCCTGCTCGTTCCCTTCGTCGTTGTGGAAAATCCCTACGACGAGATCAAGGAAGTCATCGAGAACATCTGGGACTGGTGGATGGAAGAAGGCAAGAACCGCGAGCGCGTGGGCGAGACCATGAAGCGTCTCTCCTTCCAGAAGCTGCTTGAGGTCACCAACATCAAGGCCATGCCGCAGCATGTCAAAGAGCCGCGCTCCAACCCGTACATCTTCTTCAAGGAAGAAGAGGTGCCCGGCGGCTTTGCCCATGACGAAAAGGCCTATCGCCAGAGACACATGAGATAAGCGGGGGACACAAGAAATGGCATTCATCTCTTCCGGATACAATCCCGACAAGCCCATGGAAAACCGGATCACGGATATTGGTCCTCGTCATTTCGAGGAGTTCTATCCGCCGGTCATCAAAAAGAACAAAGGTCAGTGGGACTACCACGAGATCGTCAAACCCGGCGTGCTCAAGCACGTCGGCCTGTCCGGCGACGTGGTCTACACCGTGCGCGTCGGCGCTGCCCGCCTCATGAGCGTCACGCACATCCGCGAGATCTGCGAGATCGCCGAGAAGCACTGCGGCGGCCACCTGCGCTTCACCACGCGTAACAACGTGGAATTCATGGTCGAGACCGAAGCCGCCGTGGAAGGCCTGCTGGCCGATCTGGCTTCCCGCAAGTTCGCTGGCGGCAGCCAGAAGTTCCCGGTCGGCGGCACCGGCGCTTGCGTCTCCAACATCGTCCACACCCAGGGTTACGCCCACTGCCACACCCCGGCCACCGACGCCTCCGGCCCGGTCAAAGCCGTCATGGACGAGATGTTCGAGTACTTCCAGACCATGACCCTGCCGGCCATGGTGCGCATCTCCCTGGCCTGCTGCCTCAACATGTGCGGCGCGGTCCACTGCTCCGACATCGGCATCGTCGGCATCCACCGCAAGCCCCCCATCGTCGAGCACGACCGCCTGGACAACATCTGCGAAGTGCCCCTGGCCGTTTCCGCCTGCCCCACCGGCGCCATCAAGCCGGCCAAGGTTGAAATCGACGGCAAGAAGGTCAACTCCGTCGCGGTCAACGCCTCGCGCTGCATGTACTGCGGCAACTGCTACACCATGTGCCCGGCCATGCCGCTCGCTTCCGGCGAGGGCGACGGCATCGTGCTCATGGTCGGCGGCAAGGTGTCCAACCGCATCTCCATGCCGAAGTTCTCCAAGGTCGTCGTGGCCTTCATCCCCAACGAGCCGCCCCGCTGGCCGACGCTGACCAAGATGATCAAGCAGATCGTCGAAGTCTACGCCAAGGAAGCCCGCAAGTACGAGCGCCTGGGCGAATGGGCCGAGCGCATCGGCTGGGAAAAGTTCTTCGAGCTGTGCGACCTGGAGTTCACCCACCACTGCATCGATGACTTCCGTGATCCGGCCTACTACACGTGGCGCCAGAGCACCCAGTTCAAGTTCACCAAGCACATCGAAGCCTAGAGCCAATAACGTCCGGGCGGGGAATCCTCCCCGCCCGGATCAAAACCAAGGGAGCACGGCATGTCTTCCGAGAAAGAGCAAGTTCTCGAGTTCCTCACGGGGAAGACGGGCAAGTCCAAGTTTTACTTCAGCGATTTCTGCAAGATCTTCCCGGACAAAAAGCAGCGCGAAGTCAAAAAGATCCTCACCGAGCTGGTCAACGAGGGCAAGCTGGAATTCTGGTCCAGCGGCTCCACCACCATGTACGGCATGACCGGCGCCGGCAAGCAGAAGGCCGAGGAAGAATAGTCGCCGACGGCGCGTTGCGTTTCGCGACCCCGACCGGCAAGCCGCGACGGCCTGGCCCGAACCTCGCCGTTTACGACATGCCCCAGCGGCTCTTGCGGGACCGCTTCGTGAAACCCGAACTTTCCGACGCGCGACAGCGCGCCAAAAGACACGCGCCGTGAACTATCGTCCGCGTCTGGTCCTGGCCGGACTCTCCGGGGGGGCCGGGAAAACCATCCTCTCCCTCGGCGTCTGCCGGGCCCTGGCCCAGACAGGTCTTCGCGTCCGTCCGTTCAAAAAGGGTCCGGATTACATCGACGCCGCCTGGCTCGGCCTCGCCGCCGGCCGCGACGCCACCAATCTGGACCCTTTTCTCTTGCCTCCCGAGCGCATCCCCTCCCTTTTTCTCGAAAAATCCGAAGGCTGCGACATCAGCGTCGTTGAAGGCAACCGCGGCATCTTCGACGGCATGGACGTGGCCGGCTCCTGCTCCACCGCCGCCCTGGCCCGAAGCCTGGCCGCCCCCGTGGTCCTCATCCTCGACGCCACCAAGATGACCCGCACCGCCGCCGCCGTGGTGGCCGGGGTGGCCGCCTTTGAACCGGGCCTGAATCTGGCCGGCGTGGTCCTTAACCGCACCGCCGGCCCGCGTCACCGCGACATCCTGCGCGAAGCCATCGAAACCCTGGCCCACGTGCCGGTCCTGGGCCAGCTGCCCAAGATTGCCGAGAATCCCATCCCCGAACGCCACATGGGGCTGGTCTCCAACCGCGAACACGACGCCGTGGACCCCATCCTCGACGGCATCGCCAAGATCGTGGCCGACCACGTGGACCTCGACCGCCTGCTGGCCATCGCCCAAAGCGCCCCGGCCCTGCCGGACAGCCTGCCGCCGGTCTGCCCGACCTCTGCCCCAGCCGCCGACGCCGGCCAACCGGCCATCGGCGTGGTGCGCGACGCCGCCCTGTGGTTTTATTACCCGGAAAATCTCGAAGCCCTGGAACGGGCCGGCGCGCGCCTCGTTCCGGTCAGCATCCTTGACGACGCCCCCTGGCCGGAGCTCGACGGCCTCTACCTCGGCGGCGGCTTCCCCGAAACCCACGTCGAGGCCATCGCCGCCAGCGCCGCCACCCGCGACCGGGTGCGCCGGCTTTCCCAGGCCGGCCTGCCCATCTACGCCGAGTGCGGCGGCTTCATGTACCTGTGCCAGGGGCTCGACGTGGCCGGCATGGTCCATCCCATGGCCGGCGTCTTTCCCGTGACCACCACCTTGTGCGCCCGCCCTCAGGGCCTGGGTTACAGCCTGGCCGCCGTGGTGCGCGACAATCCCTTCCATCCCGTGGGCACGGTGCTGCGCGGCCACGAGTTCCACTACTCCAAATGCCAGGCGGCCATCGGCTCCTGCCCCGGCGATGTCCCCCCCCTGCCCGGCCCCGAAGCCTTCGCCCTGGTCATGGAGCGGGGCGTGGGCATGTTGGCCGGCTTGGACGGCCTGGTCACGGCCAACACCTTCGCCGCCTACACCCACATCCACGCCGACGGCGCGCCCCACTGGGCCCCCAATTTCGTCGCCGCCGCTTGCGCTTACCGCGCGCGGGGCGAGAAGAAGAAGTAAGATGCCTCCGGCGGCCGGGGGCCTGATGCCCCCGGACCCCCCGATTGGGGAAAGGGGGAGAAGGAGACGTTATGCGTGTTGTTCGGCAGATTGCTTCGCCGGAGGGGCTGATCGCCTGGAAGTCCGAACTGGCCGGCGTGGCCGTGGAAGGGGCCGAAGGGCTGGACTACGGCCGGTATTTCGACGGGTTGGAAGCCTTTGTCACCCATGAGCCGGCCCGTTCGCTCCTGGCCGGGCTGTGCGGCGGCGAACCGGAGATGGTGGTGCTTCGGGCGGAAAAACACGGCGCGCTCTACCATCCGGCCAGCCTCACCCTGACCGTCGATGGCCGGGAAACCAAGCTGTGCGTCAACGTGGCCGCCACGGCCGAGGCCCGGGCCATGCTGGAACTGGAAGCCGGGTTGCTGACCGGCCTTCGCGACAATTTCACGCCGGAGTTCCTGCCTGCCCCCCACGCCTTTGCCGAGCACGACGGCCTGGCCTTTCTCCTCGAAGACTGGTTCGCCGGCTACCACGAATTCCACCAGAACGACGCGGGACTGGTCAGCCTCTGGGACTACGACACCGGGACGCGGACCCTTTCACCGGCCCAGGGCCGGGAACTCTACCGGCAGGCCGCCGCCATCCTCACCCGCTATTACCATGTCGCCACCGGCGCGAGCATCGGGCCGTGGCATCACGCCGCCGGCGATTTCGTGGCCCGGGTCGATAATGCAGGCGTTTCGGTACGGCTCATCACCGTGCGCGGCTACGGCGCGTCCCGGGATTTTTCCGCTGCCGGCGAGTTGGCCGAGAAGTTCGCGGCTCTGAGCTTTTTCACCAACATGACCATGCGCCTGCGGCTGGACCGGGTGGAAGGGGTGGGCGAGCTGGTCGTGGCCGGCCCGGAAGTGGCTGAGGCGGCGGTGCAAGGCTTTCTCGATGGCCTGGGGGCCTTGGACCTGGAGCCGCAACGCCTTGCCGGGCTGCTTGAATTCTTGGGGTCTTTTAGCGCCGAGGAACTGGTCCGGGCCGCCGAGGGCCTGGCCTGGCCCTGCCCGGACGACGAAGCAGCGCTGTTGGCCACGGCCTGGCCGGACCATGCGGCCGTGGTGGTGGCGGCCTTGGGGCGCGGCCTGGGCTCCGAGCGGGAAGGGCATTGTTGAGCGCGCCGGCCGGGCAAGGGCTTTATTGATTCATGCCGGCCCGACGTCGCCGGGGGAGAGGGTGGCCAAGGGCGCGACGCCCCGGACGTTTTGGCCTGGGGACGGCGGGTTTACTGGGACGGCGCGGCCGGCTGGACCAGCTTTTGGGTCGCCGCCGCGTAGACGCGCTTGGCGTCGGTAAGCCCCGGATCGGCGGCCAGGGCCTGGGCGGCGGCGGCCTTGGCCACTTCCCAGTGCCCCAGACGGGCGGCGGCCAGGGACAGCGTCTGATCGAACAGCGCCGGAACGCTGGTCTTGCCCTTGGCGTCGAGCAGGACGCGCTCCACGGCGGCCCATTCCTCGCCCTTGCCGCCAACCTGGAGCAGGAAGTCGTAAATGCGCTGATTGTCCGGCGACTCTTCCAGGGCGCGTTTCAAGTACTCCAGCGAAGCCTTGTGGTGGCCGGCGTCGATGAGGCGGCCGGCAATAAGCGGAAAAAGCCCGGCCTCGTCGATATACTCTTCCACGGCGGCCCGGAAATTGCGTTGCGCTTCGAGCAGGTTGCCGTCGGCCAGAAGCTTGGTGCCCTTGATGACGGCATGGTCGATGCGCAGCTTGCGCTGGCGCATGGCCTCCAGCCCCTCCTCGGCCAGATCGGCCTCCATTTTCTTGGCCAGGGTGGCCATGAACGCGGCCAGCTTGGGTTCCTGCCCCTTGAGGTAGGGAACGCCGTTGGGTGCGTATTTCTTGACGCCGTCGAGCTTGCCGATGTTGGTCAAACATTCCCGAAACAGGCTTTCGATGGGCGCTCGGTCGCTGCCGGCCAGCTTGACCGCAGTAAAGGAACGAAAAGCCCCGGCCAACAGCTGCACGGCGCGCAGTTCGTCGTTCTTGGCGTAGGCGGCCTTGGCCCGGGCAAGATCTTCCCGGATGGACTTGGCGGATGGCGGCATCCCGTCGGTTCCTTGTGGTTCCTGTTGGCGTTTGGGAAAAAACCGAATCTGGATGATGGTAGGGCACTTTGCCCGGGTTGAAAAGCCCCATGTGCCCGGCCCAAATGCGTCGGTCGCGATCAGTGGGCCTCGCCCCAGGTGCGCCCGGTCCCCCAGTCCACTTCCAGGGGCACGGCCAGGGAAATCACGCCCGTCATGAGGCCGGCCAGCCGGGCTCCGGCTTCCTTGGCCGCCGCCTCGGGCGTTTCCAGCAGCAGTTCGTCGTGGATCTGGAGCACGAGCACGGCCCCGAGTCCGGCCAGGGCGGCGTCGCCGGCGGCGGCCAGCATGGCCATCTTGATGATGTCGGCCGCGCCGCCCTGGACTACGGTGTTGATGGCCTGCCGCCGGGCCTGGGAGGACAGCTGGCTGTTGGCCGAGCCGATGTCGGGCAAAAGCCGCCGCCGGCCGGCCAGGGTGGTGACGAAGCCGTCGCGCTTGGCCGCCTCGACAATGCCTTCATAAAAGGCGGACAGCCCGGGCAGACGCTCGAAGTAGCGGGCGATAAAGGCCTTGGCCGCGTCGAGTTTGATGCCAAGATCGCGGGACAGTTTTTGTGGCCCCATGCCGTAGAGCAGCCCGAAGTTGATGGTCTTGGCCTGCCGGCGTTCGTCCGGGGCGATGGCCTCCTCGGGCTTGTCGAAAAGGATCGCGGCGGTGCGGGCATGGATGTCTGCCCCGTGGGCAAAGGCGTCCAGCAGCGCCGACTCGCCGGACAGATGGGCCAGCACCCGCAGCTCGATCTGGGAATAGTCGGCGGCCACCAGCCGGTTGCCCGGACCGGCCGTGAAGCAGGCACGCATCCGCCGACCGAATTCGCCGCGAATGGGGATGTTCTGCAGATTGGGATTGGAGCTGGAGAGCCGTCCGGTGGCCGTGGCCATGTTGTTGAGCGTCGTGTGGATGCGTGAGTCCCTGTCGGCCAGGGCCGGCATGGGGGCGAGGTAGGTGGACCTGAGCTTTTCGAGTTTGCGAAATTCCAGGATGCGGTCCACCAGCGGGTGCGCGCCGGCCAGGCGCTCCAGGGCGTCCTGGGAGGTGGAGGCCGCGCCGCCCGGGGTCTTGCCATGGGCCTTGAGTCCAAGATCGGTGTAGAGGATCTCGCCCAGCTGCTGGCTGGAGCGCGGATTAAACGGCTTGCCGGCCAGGGCGACGATGTCGGTTTCCAGGATCGCCAGCCGGCCGGCGACCTCGTCGGCAAAGGCGGCAAAGGCCGTCTTGTCGATGCCGATGCCGGCCCGTTCCATGGCCACGAGCACCGGAACCAGCGGCATTTCCAGCTCGGCCACGAGCCTTGACAGGCCGGCCGTTTCCAGGCGGGCGGCCAGGACGTCGGCCAGAAGGGCGGCGGCCCGGGCGTTGTCGGTGGGGGACACGCCCTCGGTGTCCACGGACGGGTCGGCAAACAGACTGTCGCGCAGCCGGTCGAAGGCATAGGCCCGGCTCTCGGGATTGAGCAGGTAGGCGGCCAGCCCCAAGTCGAACCAGACAGCCAGGGGGACGGCGGCAAAGGCCAGGCTGGCGGACAAAAGGGCCTTGACCGAGGGCACGGCCGCCCGGTCGGCCCGGGCCAGGAAGGCGGCCAAGGCGTCGGGCGTGGGATCAATGCCGTATTCATCCGGGCCGTAGGACAGGCTGTAGCCTGTTTCCAGGGGGACCAGGGCCAGTTGCCTGCCGGCCGGGTCAGGCAGTTCGTCCAGGGGGGTGAAGACGACCGGGGCCGGCACGGCGGCGGGGGGGGCAGACAAGGTGCCCGCGGACTGGGCAACGTCCGGCCGTGGGGCATCAAAAAGCGACAGCTGGGCCGCGCGTGGTCCGGCCGACGCGGCCGGCGCGGCCGAGGTGGCCGATCCGGCGGCGGCCGGCGGTTGGCCGGGGATGTCCCGGGCCAGATTACGCAGCTCATAAGCCAGGAGGAATTCGCGCAGGGCCTTGGCGTCGGGCGCGCCGAGCCGGGCGTCGTCGAGGCTCGTCTCCGGCAGGATGTCGGTTTTCAGGCGCGTGAGTTCCCGGTAGATGAAAAGCTCTTCCATAAGGGGGACTATTTTGTCGCGCACTTTCGGCTTGATCGTGTCCAGGCCGTCGCGCACCGCTTCCAGGGTGGGCAGCTGGCGCAGGATGTCCAGGGCCGTTTTGGGGCCGACCCCGGGGATACCGGGGATGTTGTCGCTGGTGTCGCCGACCAGGGCTTGCAGGTCGGGCCAGGAAGCCGGGGCGATGCCGCAGTCGGCGGTGAAATCGGACAGGGTGGTGATTTTTTCGGCCTTGCCCGAGGGATCGTAGAGGACCACCCGGTCGCTTAAGCACTGTTTGAGGTCCTTGTCCGCACCGACGATGACCACGGGCAGATTCGACGAGAACCGGGCGGCCAGGCTGGCGATGCCGTCGTCGGCCTCGGCTCCCTGGGGGATGATGACCGGCACGCCAAGCAGGCTGAGGCCCTGTCGCAGGGGCTCAAGCTGGCGGGCCAGGGGTTCGGGCATGGCCTCGCGGTTGGCTTTGTAGGCGGCATAGATGTTGCTGCGGAAGGTCGGCCCCTTGCCGTCGAGGAAGAAGACCAGATGGCGCGGCTCCTGTTCTTTGAGAATCTTGAACAGGAGTCGAAAAATCATAAACAAGGCGCTGGTCGGGAAGCCGTCGGACCGGGCCAGGTCGCGAAACGCATGGTAGCCCCGGTAGATGTAGGCGCTGCCGTCCACGAGAAAAAGGGGCGTTTGGGAAAAACCGAGCCGATTGGCCAGGGACATGGGAATCCTCCTGACGGCATGGACCGTCCGCTGCTGCCGCGCTTGTACGGCAGGGGCGGCCGGGATGCAACCAAGCCGGCTCGGCTCTCGACAAGTCGCGGGAACAGGCGTAAGATACTGCGCTTGGATAGGGTGTATGCCGGTTTGGTGAATGCTTGTTCACAAGAGTATACATCCGGTATTAATTGTATTATCGGGAAACCTCCCTGGCTTGCGGGGAAATCTCCCCGAATGTGAGGACTCGGCATGACCGCAGCTGCGAAACGGCCCCATCTTCTTCTGGTAATGGGCTTTATTCTTTCGGTATTTACGGCCGGATCGGCCTTTGCCCAGAATGGCTCGGGCAGCAACGACCGCGTGGCCAAACGCTACGCCATCCAACAGACCCAGGACGGCTACGGGCCGCCGCCCATCACCGACCCGTCGCTGGAAACCAAGGTCGAAAAGATTCCGCTGCCTGATTTCGTCAAGGAAAAGCAGACTGATCCGGCCGCCCCCAAGGCCGGCGGCGCGGCCCAGGCCGGCGACGGGCAGAGCTTCGACATGCAGCAAAGCGCCCAGCGTGGCCTGGACGCCAACCCGCAGATGCAGTCCGCCCGCGCCCAGCTGACCGGGTCGGAGGATCTGCGCCGCCAGGCCCTGGCCAACTTCGGCCCGGTGGGCACGGTGAGCTACTCCTTCCAGCGCGTGGACGCCCAGGTCGTGGGTTCGACCAGCCTCAACATCCCCGCCAACCAGATCATCAACGCCACCCAGGGCACGAACCTGTCCACCACCCGCACCTCGTCCACCCGGGTGGGCACCTGGCAGAACACCTACCAGCTGCAGCTGGTGGCCACCCAGCCGCTTTTCACCGGCTTCAAGCTCCTCAGTTCCTACCAGAAGGCCGCCCTGACCAAGGAGCAAGCCCAAGCCAACATCAAGTACACCGAGCTGACCCTGGTCAAGGCCGTGCAGCAGGCTTTCCTGACACTGCTGCAGGCCCGGGCCAACGTCCAGTCCAACAAGGACTCGGTGGCCCGTCTCGAATCCCAGTACAAGGTGGCCCAGGCCTACTACGATGTCGGCCTCAAGCCCCGTCTGGACGTCTTGCAGGCTGAATCCGACCTGGCCCAGGCCGAGCAGGACCTGCTCAAGGCCGAAAACAACGTCCTGGTGCAAATCGCCCAGCTCAATTCGCTGCTGAACCTGCCGCTGAACCAGCAGACCAACTACCTGGGCGAGCTGGCCTACATCCCCTTTGCCATGAACATCGAGGACTGCCTCGATCTGGCCTACAAACAGCGCCCGGACCTCTACATGGCCGTCAAATCGGTGCAGATCGCCGAGCGCGACGCCAAGATCGCGGCCAGCCCGCTGTATCCCCAGGTCCAGGCCCAGGCCATCTATCAGCGCGAGGGCAACACTCTTGATCTCGACGTGCGCGACAATTCCGGCGGCACTACCCCGGAAACGACGTCTTTCAGCATCACCGCCTCGCTGCAGGCCTGGGACTGGGGTTCGACCTTCTTCGGCTTCCAGGCGGCCCGGGAAAACGTGAAAAAGCTGCAGGCCGATCTGGCCAAGCTGCGCCTGGACATCGGCTATCAGGTCAAGACGTTCTATCTCAATATCCAGGACGCGGCCAAACGCATCTCGGTGGCCCGCACAGCCCTTGAGGCGTCCAAGGAAGGCTACCGCATGGCCGTGGCCCGCTACCAGGCCCAGGTCGGCACCAGCACCGACGTGCTCGACGCCCAGGCCCGGGTGAGCACCGCCGAGTACAACCTGACCCAGGCGCTGACCGACTACCAAAGCGCCCTGGCCGACATCTACGTGGCCATGGGCATGAAGAAGCTCGATCTGGCCGCCGCCCAGTAGCGGCCCGTTTACCGGCCCCCAGGCCGGGCAAGGGACTTCCCAGGCCCGCTTCCGCAAGGAGGCGGGCTTTTTGTTGGGCGCGGCGTCAGGGCAGCCCAACGGCTGAGGCTGGCGTGGCCGGGCGCGGCGTCACCAGCCCAAGCGGCAACTGGCGGTTGTGGGCCAGACACTGCGGCGCAAGGCGGGTAGAGCAAGCGCATAGCCCGTTCCTTGGCCAAGCCTCAGGCGCCCCGCCGCCACCCCGTAGGCTTGCGGGGTGATTACCGGGCTAAGTGCGGCGCGCACCCTGGTTTTGCAGCCGTAACAACGTCAGCATCTCGCTACACTCAATGGCGAGACATCAGCCTGTCCAGCCGAAGGGAAGCCGGCGCAGCCAGCTGCGACGGTTGAAGTCGTTTAGAAGTCTCCGCAAGGAGGCCTGGCGTTTTCGGAAGTTTCCCGGTTGCGTCTACCGGACTCCCCAGGGACTGCCCGGGAAATCTCGTCTGGGGCCGCCAGCCGCAAAAAGGCCCGCCTCCTTGCGGAAGCGGGCCTCACGGACAGCGTATGCGCCGGGCGCTTATTCAGCGGCCGGCGGGGGCACCATGGACAGGTTGCCGCCCTCGACTTCACTGCGCACCTCGATGGCGATCTTCCACAGCACGGTCAGCACGATGCCGCCGAGCGCGAAGACCATCAGCGAGATCATGATCTCCGGGACGGTCGGGCTATAGACCGTGACGGTCTCGAAGGGGTTGGGCGTGAAGCCGCCGATGAGAAGCCCCAGGCCCTTGTCGATCCAGGAAGCGATGACCAGCATGATAAGGCCGATGGTCAGGGCCGTGGGGTTCTGGCGGATGGGCGTGGGAATGAGGAACAGCAGGCAGCCCAGGCCCAGGACCACGGCGGTCCACATGAAGGGCACCATCATGTCGTGGCCGTCGATGCCGGTGAACAGGTACTTAAACGGCGCGATGTGCCCCGGCATGTTGCTGTAAAACGAGGTGAACACTTCCAGCAGGAAGAAGAAGATGTTCACGCACATGGCGTAGGTGATGATGACGGCCAGGCGGTTGATGGCTTTCTGGCCGGGATCGAAGCCGGTCAGGCGGCGCAGGCACAGCGTCAGCAGCAGCAGGATGGCCGGACCGGAGCAGAAGGCCGAGGCCAGGAACCGGGCGGCCATGATGGCCGTCAGGAAGTAGTGGCGCCCGGGTAGGCCGGCGTACAGGAAGGCCGTGACGGTGTGGATGGAAAACGCCCAGATGACCGACACGATGGCCAGGATCTTGACCCACTTGGGCGGGGTCATGTCGTTTTTGAAGTACTGCAGGCTCGTCCAGCCCACGATGATGTTGAGGAACAGGTAGCCGTTAAGGACGACCATGTCCCAGAACAGGACCGAGTGGGGCGTGGCGTTTAGCAGCACGTTGAGCATGCGCTGGGGCTGACCAATGTCGACCACGATGAAGCCCAGGCACATGACCACGGCGGCGATGGCCAGGAATTCGCCAAGAATGATCATCTTGGAGAATTCCTTGTAGTGGTGGAAGTAGTAGGGAAGGACCAGCATGACGGCCGAGGCGGCGACGCCGACCAGATAGGTGAACTGGGCGATGTAAAAGCCCCAGGACACGTCGCGGTTGAGCCCCGTGATCTTCATGCCGAAGGTCAACTGGTACAGCCAAAAGCCCAGACCCAGCGCCATGACCAGGCCAAGGGCGATCAGCGTGCCCCAATAGCGGGGACTTCCTTTGAGCGCTTTTTCCAGCATGGCTTACCTCACAGGATGTAATACACGCTCGGCGAGGTGCCGGCGTCCGGTTTGCGGCGGATGGCGAAGTGTTCGCGCAACGCCTTGCGGATGTCGGACTGCTCGTCGGACAGGTCGCCGAAGACCAGCGCGCCCTCGGCCGCTTCCACGCACACGGGCAGCTTGCCGATGGCCAGGCGCTCGGCGCAGAAGTTGCATTTTTCCACGACGCCGCGCATCCGGGTGGGGAAGAGCGGATTGAAGCTCTTGATAAACGGGCGCGGGTCCTGGAAGTTGAAGCTGCGCGCGCCAAACGGACAACCGGCCATGCAGTAGCGGCAGCCGATGCAGCGGTGGAAGTCCATCATGACGATGCCGTCGGGGCGCTGGAAGGTCGCCTGGGTCGGGCAGACCTTGACGCACATAGGGGCTTCGCACTGGTTGCACAAAAGCGGAAACTGCCGGTGCTCGATCTCTTCGGACAGGTAGTGGCCGTGCTCGGTGGGGAAGGTTTCTTCGTAGTTTGCTCCCCAGAACCACTTGATTTCCTTGGGGCCGGCGATGTCGGGCACGTTGTGCTCGGTATGGCAGGCCTTACGGCACTTGGCGTTCATTTCGGGGGTCATCTTGGCGGTGAAAATCGCCATGCCCCAGTGTTTGGCCTTGAGGCCCTCTTCGAAGTTGGCGACCGTGGGCACGCTCTCGGCGAACGCCGGGGCGTCGCCGAGGAAACCGAGCCGGGCGGCGCCGATCCCCATGGCGGAGACGGCGGCCAGCTTCAGAAACTCTCGTCTGTTGCTTTTCATGGTAAGGTCCCCTTGAGTGGTGGTGTCGCCGACGCCGGCCTAGTGCCCGCCCGTGGCCGCTTGCGCGACGGGGGGGATGGGCGACTTCTGGTCCGGCGTGAGGTTGTGGCAATCCCAGCAATAGGGGGCCACGCCTACCGTGTCGTGGCAACGGTCACAGAACTTGGCCTTGTCCGGGTGGCAGGACATGCAGGTGTTGGTCAGGCTTTTGGCAAACTTCTGACCTTTGGCGTTGACGAAGATGCGGTTGCCGTCGCGAACGGCTTCATTGCGCCATTCGTTGAGCAGCTGCATGTGCTTGTCGCGCATTTCCTGGGTCGGCAGCACGCAGTCCTTCTGATCCTTGGGCAGCTCCGGCGTCACTTCGAACTTGTGGCCCATGTTGTAGACCACGGGAACGAAGGCGAGGGCCAGGAAGAAGATAATGCCTGGTATGATATATTTGGCATTGTACATAGGTTATTCCTCCTCGTCCTCCATCCCCGGCAGGGGGTTTTGCCTGAGATCGGTGGTCCGCTTTTTCTCGCCGTCGAGGATGATCGCGTTGCCCACCAACTCATGCAGGCCGGAGACGCCAACGCCCGGAGCCCAGTAGTCGCACAGGGGCGGCAGGGTGGCGCGGTCGATGGCGCAGACGCAGGCCAGGTTGTTGACGCCGTGACGATCGCGCACATACTTGACCGCGTTGCCCCGGGGCAGGCCGCCGCGCAGGCGCGTCTCGGTGAACTCTTCGTTGTTGAGGCCCGCGCCGCCGCCGCAGCAGAAGGTCTGCTCGCGGATGGTGTTTTCGGGCATTTCGTAGAAGTACCGGCAGACGTTTTTGAGCACGTAGCGGGGTTCTTCGAAAAGGCCCATGCCGCGGGCAGGGTTGCAGGAGTCGTGGAAGGTGGTCTTGAAGTTGTCGTTGCGCGACGGATCAAGGTTGAGCTTGCCGTGCTTGATCAGGTCGGCGGTGAACTCCGCGATGTGGAGCATCTTGGTGCCGGCGGCGGCGTCGAACTTGGTGCCGGTGATGGGGGACACCGGGGTTTCCAGGAAGTCGGCCGGGCCGTTCATGGTGGACATGTACTGGTTGATGACGCGCCACATGTGGCCGCACTCGCCGCCAAGAATCCATTTGGCGCCCAGGCGCTCGGCCTCGGCGTACATCTTGGCGTTGAGCTTTTTCATCATCTTGTCCGAGGTAAAAAGGCCGAAGTTGCCGCCCTCGGAAGCGTAGGTGCTCCAGGTGACGTCAAGGCCGAGGTGCTCGAACAGGATCAGGTAGCCCATGTAGGTGTAGATGCCCGGGTCGGCGAAGATGTCGCCGGACGGCGTGATAAAAAGGATTTCGCAACCCTTCTTGTTCACGTTGGGCCGGATGCGCTTGCCGGTGATTTCCTCGATGTCGTCACAGAGGAAATCCATCATGTCCTTGTAGGCGTGGGGCTGGATGCCGAGGTGGTTGCCGGTGCGGTTGCAGTTGGCGGCCGGCTCGAGGATCCAGTTGATGTTGCAGCCCACTTCATGGAGCAGCTCGCGGGCCATCATGGTGATTTCGGCGGTGTCGATGCCGTAGGGGCAGAAAAGCGAACACCGGCGGCATTCCGTGCACTGGTAGAAGTACAGGAACCATTCCTTGATGACGTCTTCTTCGAGCTTGCGGGCGCCGGCCAGCTTGCCGAGCACCTTGGCCGCGGCCGAGAACTCGCCGCGGTAGATGGAGCGCAAAAGCTCCGCGCGCAGCACCGGCATGTTCTTGGGGTCGCCGCCGCCGATGAAGAAGTGGCACTTGTCGGCGCAGGCGCCGCAGCGCACGCAGATGTCCATGAAGATCTTAAACGAGCGGTACTTCTTGAGCAGCGAGCGGAACTTTTCCATGACGATACGCTGCCAGTCGGGGGGCAGCTTCCAGTCGTCGTCGGTGGGCGTCCACTCGCGGGGGTTGGGCATCCCCAGGTACTTGAGGATATCGGGCTTGCCCGGGTAGCTGAAGTTGCCCGGTTTAAAAGCCGTCTTGGTGTCCATCCACGACTTGACCGGCGTGGTGTAGTTGATCTTGATCAGTTCTTCCGGTGGCGGATACTTGGCCATGGTCTATCCTCACTTCTCTCCAGAAATGGTAAGGTTGCGCCCGTTTTAGGCTTGCTTGTCCACGGGCAGGCCGGCTTCGATCATCTTCTCGCGGAAGTCGTCCTCGTAGGCCGCGTAGGAGTGCGGCTTGATGGACGGATCGTTCCAGGGGTTCACCCACATGGCCCGGCGGCTCATGTTGGGCGCCACGCGGGTGGGCGAGAGGAAGACGCCGCCCATGTGCATGAGCTTGGAGAAGGGAAAGTAGATGAACAGCGCGCACACCAGCGTCAGGTGGGCATAGACCGAGGGGTCGATGGCCGCCTTGGGCATGTGCGGATGCAGGGTCACGATGCCCATGGCCAATTCCTTGACCGCGATGACGTCGACCTTGACCACGTAGCGCATCCAGATGCCGGTGACCACGATGCCGACCAGCAGGAGCAGAGGGAAGTAGTCCTGCATGAGCGAGATGTAGCGCACCTTGCCGTCGAACACGCGGCGAGCCAGGAGGAAGAGCAGTCCGGCCAGGATGAGCGCGTCGGACTGGTACATCACCGGCAAGCCGATCTGGAGGATGGAGTCCAGAAATTCGGCGATGTGGACCGGATAGGGCACCGGCGCCATGAAAAAGCGCAGGTGGCGCACCAAGATGAGCAGGAAGCAGTAGTGGAAGATCAAGGCGAACAGCCACAGGGATTTCTCCGAGCTGTAACCGACCTTGGGGCCTTCCTGCTGGAGCTTCACCGACGTGTTGCGGAACAGCGACCGGAAGCACAAGACTTCCAGCACCATGCGCATGAACACGCCCTTCTTGTCATACGGGTTGTCCCAGGGGCTGTTTTTGATCCAGGGCAGCGATTTCTGCTGACCACCGGTGGTGGGAATGCAAAACGGGACGGGGCTTTTGGCCCAATCCACGATCCGCATGGTGAATCCCACCATGAAAATGATGATTGCGATGTACGGGAGCACGATCCCGAACAGCGCACCCATCCCCATCCCCACGCCCAACCACGGGATGACGATGAGCGCCAGTACCGCGAGAAAGGAGTAAAACGCTGCCATGTACCCTCACCTCGTTAAAGGTTTCCCCATTGACGCCTACTGGGCCTCCCCTCCCTCGGCGGAGAGGTCGCAGACGAGATTGGCCCGTTTAAGGAGCCGGTCGTACTGTTTCTTGATCTGGTCGATGCGCAGCGCCGCGAGCTTTTCCCGGCACTGGCAGTAGATGTCCATGGCGAAAAGGGCCAGCACGTCGATGGAAGATTCCAGGGCGAGAAGCTCGACGAAGAGGTCGTGCTCCGCGATTTTTTCCCAGAGGGTCTCGCGCACCGCCTTTTTGAGCAGGAAAATAAACGCCGTGGCCTGGGAAGGCGTGAAATCCTGGATGGCCCGCACCCGCACGATCTCGTCGAGATAGGGACCGAAGGTCTCGACGTCAGGCGTCTGGCCGCAGGTGGCCAGCCCCACCACGATGCCCCGCATGCCGGCTTCGAACCGGTGCCGCACCGGATTGGCGAAGGGGTCGTCGCGTTTTTTCCACAGCACGGCCGTATTCTCGGAGTAGGTGCCGAGAATCAGGTCGAACCAGGCGTCAAGGACGGCCTGCTGGTCGAGGACGAGATGATCCACCAGTTTCAGCATGAAATGTACCTTTCTTCACAATCGCTTAACAGGCTGGTTCCTTACCAGAAAAACGCAAATTGTAAAGGACGGAATTCCCCCGGTTCGGGCGGAAATCGCCTTGAATTCCCGGCCTGTTGCCGGTCTATGGCGCTTTTGCTAGGCTTGGAAAAAAGCGAGCCGACATGCAAACCACTGCCGCCCACGTCGATATCCTGCGCGCCGCCGCCGCCTTTTCTTCCATCGCACGCTACAACGGGACCATGCCCAGGAGGCAGGCCCTGCATTACGACAAAACGCGGCTGGCGGAACTTGAAGATGCCGGATTTCTGGAGCGGGTCAAGCTCTCATTTCCCTGCGGCAAGGATGTCGAAGGCTGGCGCATCACGGCCGGCGGCCGCTTCGCCCTGGCCGGCGAAGACGCCGCCTGCGCCCTGGAGCCCGAGCATCTGCGCATTTTGTCCGACATTTACCACTACTCCAAGCTGTCGAAAAACCGGGGCATGATGCCCAAGGAACTGGCCGGGGAGTTTGACGGGGACGACGTGCGCGACCTGTTCCTGCACGGCTACCTGCTGCGCATCAATCTCAAGGGCACGGTCAAGGCCAAGGGCTGGGTGGTGTCGCAAAAGGGCCTCGACGCCCTGCGCCGGGTCGGCCACCGCGCGCCGGCCTGCGCCGAGGACGGCCCCAGGACCACGGCCTCCTGACCGGCCTTCTCCGCTTCGCCTGCCGCCGCCGCCCCCCGTTCCTGCCTCCGCTTATTCCCCGCCTTTTGGACGTAAGACAAAATGTCAGGTGCGCGCGGCCGGTGTTTCTGTTATGCACCAGGACAGGCGCGCCAAGGGCCTGGGGACTGTCCGCCCCTTGTCCGTCATGTGCGTGGCCGGACGCGGCAACGACCCGACAATCGCGGCCGCTCCCCAAACCCGCAACAGGGCAAGGAGCACCATCCATGCACCGTCTCGCGCTCGCCTTTTCGCTGCTGCTTTTCGCTTGCAGTCCCCTTGCCGCCGCCGCGCCGCCGGCTGCCGCGCCCCCGGACGTCATCTTCCGCAACGCCGTTTTCGCCACCTGCAATCCGGCCGGCGACCTGGCCCGAGCCGTGGCCGTCAAAGGCGGCAAGTTCACGGCCGTGGGCACGGAACACGACATCCTGGCCCTGGCCGGCCCGGACACCCGGGTGGTGGACCTGGGCGGCCGGTTTGTCAGCCCCGGCCTCATCGACGCCCACACCCATCCCATGGAGACGGTCTATCTCCTCAAGGACTGGGTGGACTGCCGCTACCCGGGCGTGCCGTCCGTGGCCCAGGCCCTGGCCAACATCAGCGCCTGGGCGGCCAAGACGCCCAAGGGCCAGTGGATCTACGCCGCCTGCGTGTCGGCCTCGGAAAACAAGTTCGCCGAAAAACGCCTGCCCACCCGGGACGAACTCGACCAGGCCGCCCCGGACAACCCGGTCGTCCTGGCCAACGGGGCGCATCAGGTGGTCATCAACTCCGCCGCCATAAAGGCCCTGGGCATCCAGAAGGGCCAGGCCAGGATGGCTCGCGGGGCCTCGGTCATCCTGGACGGGGACGGCGAACCCACCGGCGTGGTCCTCGACGCCCAGGCCGACATTCCCACCAATCCGACCCCGGCTACCCTGGCCTACGCCTACGAAACGGGCATCGCCGACATGTGGAACGCCAAGGGCTTCACCTCGCTTATGGCCATCACGCCGGCCGCCGCCCTGCCCGTGCTGCAAAAAACCGCCGTTTCCGGGGAAAAGCCGCGCATCCGCTACACGGTTTCGGTCTGGACCGCGCCCAACGGGGCCGATATGCCCGAGTCCCTGGCCGCCTTTGCCATGCCGGCCGGGGCCGATCCGGCCTTCTACCGCTTCGCGGCCATCAAAGCCTGGATGGATGGGGAAAACGACGCCAGAAGCGGCTACATGTGCGAACACTACCTGGGGCATCGCCCCGACGACGCCCCGGGCGGCCGGGGAAGCCTCGTGACCACGGCCGCCCAGGCCGAGCGGTTCGTTGCCATTGCCGCCAAAAACGGCCTGGCCCCCATGCTTCACTGCTCGGGCGACGCGGCCATGGACCTGGGCCTTTCCACCTATGAAACGCTTTTGGCCTCCGGGGCCAGGCCGCCGCTTATGCGCATCGAGCATTTCGGGATGTTCCAGCTCAAAGACGACGAGCTGGCCCGGGCCAAGGCCCTTTTCCCCAAGGGGCTGCGCATTTCGGTGCAGCCTATGTGGATGACGGAACTGGTGCGGGCCGATTTCGAGAACATGGACAAGGGGCTGGCCGCCTCGGGCTTCCGGTTTAAGACCATGGTCGAGGCCGGGCTGCGGCCGGCCGCCAGCACGGACATGACCGGCATCTATCCCGGCAATCTCGAACCGGTCAAAGCCATGGCCGCCTGCGTCACCCGGGCTTCCGACGCCGGCGTCTTTTTGCCCGCCGAGGCGCTTTCGCCCGAACAGGCGCTACGGATGTGGACGATCTGGGCGGCCGAGTCCCTGGGCGAGGACGCGGTCAAGGGCAGCATCGAGCCGGGCAAGTTCGCCGACCTGACGGTCTATTCCGACAATCTCTTCACCATGCCGGGGGACAAGCTGGCCACGGCGCAGGTGACGCGCACCATCGTGGGCGGCGAAACCGTCTATCAGACGCCGTAGCGCCGAGGGAACGCGGCGCTAGCCTTCGGGGCCGGCGGTCTGGAGCGCCCGGGCCAGCAAGCCCTCCATGGCCGCGGCCACGGCCAGGCGCTTGACGGCCAGCCGGTCGCCGGCGAACTGGAAGCGCTGGACATCGGTGAAATCCGGGCCTTCCCAGGCCATCCAGACCGTGCCTACCGGTTTTTGGGGCGTGCCGCCGGACGGGCCGGCGATGCCGCTTATGGCGATGGCGGCGTCGGCGTGGAGCACCCCGCGCGCCCCCCGGGTCATGGCCAGCACGCTCTCGCGGCTGACCGCCCCCTTGGCGTCGAGCACGGCCTGGGACACCCCCAGCACATCGCGTTTGACGCCGTTGGCATAGGCCACCACCGCTCCGGCGAACCAGGCCGAAGCGCCGGGCGCGTCGGTTAGCACGCTGGAGAGCAGCCCTCCGGTGCACGACTCGGCGCAGCCCAGCAGCCACCCCCGGGCGGACAGGGCCTCGCCCAGGCGCAACGCCAACAGTCGCAAGGTCTCTTCCATAAAGCCAACCTCCCCCTCGATAAGCGCCAAGTATCGGATTTCCCGCCGCCTGTCACCGAGGACACGGCCGGTGGAGGTTGCCAAAATTGGCAATTTGCCGAACGCCGCCCGGGGCGTGTCCCCAGGCCGGCTGTCTCGCCCGGATCGGCCGTCCCGACAAGATCGGCCGTCCCGACGAATCCGGCCCGCCCGCCCACCAGCCCGGGCCGGCCGGCCAGGCCCCGTCCCGACTTGACGCGGGAAACGCCGGACGCGTACAGGCAAGGCCGACGGAAACGACAAGGAGCCAGCCATGCTTGATCTGAAATTTCTGCGCCAAAACCCCGAGGCCGTGGCCGCCGGCCTGGCCCGGCGGCGCTTCCCCTTTGACCTCGACGCGTTTCTCGCCCTGGAAGAGCGTCGCCGGGCCTGCATCACGGCAGCCGAGCAGAAAAAAAGCCAGCGCAACGCCGCCTCGGCCGAGGTGGCCAAGGCCAAGCGGGCCGGTGGCGACGCCTCGGCCGCCCTGGCCGGCCTGGGGGCGCTGTCCGACGAGATCAAGGCTCTGGACGAGGACGCCAAGGCCATTGACGCCGAAGTGGCGGCCCTGCTCCTGGGCGTGCCCAACCTCCCCCACGCCACCACCCCGGACGGGGCCAGCGAGGCCGACAACCCCGAGGTGCGCCGGTGGGGCCAGCCTCGCGAATTCACCGAGTTTGCCCCGCGCGAACACCAGGACGTGGGCGCGGCCCTGGGCCTGGACGCCGAACGGGCGGTCAAGCTGTCCGGGGCGCGCTTTGCCGTGCTGCGCGGCGCGCTTGCCCGGCTGGAACGCGCCCTGGCCGCCTTCATGCTCGACCTGCACACCGGGTCCCACGGTTACGTCGAGGTGGTCACACCCTACATCGTCACCGACGAGTGCCTGGTCGGCACCGGCCAGCTGCCGAAATTCGCCGAGGACCTGTTCAAGCTCGAAGGCCGCGCCGCCTATCTCATTCCCACGGCCGAGGTGCCGGTGACCAACCTCCACCGGGGCGAGGTGCTGCCCGAGTCGGCCCTGCCCCTGGGCTACACCTGCCACACCCAGTGCTTCCGCTCCGAGGCCGGCTCCTACGGCAAGGACACCAAGGGGCTCATTCGCCTGCACCAGTTCGGCAAGGTGGAGCTGGTGCGCTTCGTCCACCCGGACACGTCCTACGACGAACTGGAAAAGCTGACGAACCAGGCCGAGGCCGTGCTGCAGGCCCTGGAGCTGCCGTATCGCGTGGTGGCCCTCTGCGCCGGCGACATCGGCTTTTCCTCGGCCAAGACCTATGACCTCGAAGTCTGGCTGCCGGCCCAGGGCAAGTACCGCGAGATCTCCTCGTGCTCCAATTTCGAGGACTTCCAGGCCCGGCGCGCCGACATCCGCTTCAAGCCCGACGGCGGCAAGAAGACGGCCTACGTGCATACGTTAAACGGCTCGGGCCTGGCCGTGGGCCGGACCATGGCCGCCATTTTGGAAAATGGCGTCCAGGCCGACGGCTCGGTGGTGCTGCCGAGGGCCCTCGTGCCCTACATGGGCGGCCTGGAAGTTCTGGAACCGGAGGGGAAACGGGCATGATGACCGAAGAACAGCGCAAGGTATTCTGGGGCGAGGTCAAGCGCGGCCTGCTCGTCGGCGGGGCCGTGGGCGTCCTGGGCGGACTCTTTTTCATGGACATGCGCCGGGGGCTGGTGCTGGGGCTTATCGGCGGCTTTTTCGCCGTGCTCACCCGCCGCTCCATCGAGAAGCGCCGGGGCCGGTAGCCGGCCGGCGACGACTTCGTCGCGAACCAGCATCGAAAGGCCCGCTGCCCTTGAGGGAAGCGGGCCTTTCGCATGGCGCGGCAAGCAGGCGCGCCGGGGTGTTTGGGGCAAAACGTGCCTGGCCGTGACGGCCGGGGCTATTCGTCCTCGACCAGCACCAGCTCCCGGCCTTCACCGGGGTAGATGCGTCGTTCGACCGGGGGCGTCGGGGTCGGGGCCGGCCAGTGGCCGGGCTGGGGTTCGGCTCCTTCCTGGGCCGTGGCCGAGGGATGGCGGTCGGCCATGATGGGGTGGGAGCTGATGTCCACCCCGGGCACCGGACAGCTGAATTCGATGGCGATGTTGTTGGGATCAAAGGAATAGACCGAGAAGATGAAACCGTGGTCTATGACCTCGGACACCCAGAAGCCGGCCGCTTCCAGGCGGTCTTTCACGTCCCACAGGTCGTTGCGGTCGCGCACGCCGATGGACAGGTGGTCAAAGGCAAAAGGCCCCTTGACCGGCACGCCGTGGTCCTTGGGCGCGATGGGTTCCACGCTCGGCCATTCGAAAAAGGCGAGCATGTCCGTGGGGGAAATCTCCAGGAAATAATGCCGGTAGCCCGGACGCCCCAGGCCGGCCACCAGACGCAGGCCGAGCAGGTCGCGCCAGAACCGGATGGTGGCGTCCATGTCGGCCGTGGCCATGGCCAGGTGGTTGATGCCGGTGTAGCGCATGGCGTTTCCCCCTTGGGCGCGGGACAGGGTTATTCCGTATCGATGCCGAGGCTTTGCGGGTAGAATTCGCCCTTGAAAACCAGCTCGGCCGCGCCGCGCAGATAGGTCTTGCCGTCGCGCAGGATGACCCCCAGCACTTCGCCGCCGGTGGTGGTGATGTCGGTCTCCTCGCCGGTCATGCCGAGCTCCCGGGCCACGATGGCCGAGGCCACGGCCCCGGTGCCGCAGGCGTAGGTCTCGTCCTCCACGCCGCGCTCGTAGGTGCGCAGGGACAGCGTGCCCTTTTCCTCGGAACTGATGAAATTGACGTTGGTGCCGGCCGGGGCGAAGTACTGGTGCTGGCGGATGGCCCGGCCGAGCTTCCAGACGTCGACCAGTTCCAGGTGGTCCATGACGGCCACGGCATGGGGCACGCCGGTGTTGACGAAATGCAGGTGGAAGGGCCGGCCCTCGACCTCGATGTCGATGGCCATGCGCAGGTCCTTGGGCGGGGTGAGCTGCACCGTCACCTGGTTGGAGTCGGGATCGACCTCGGCTTCGATGGGGCCGGCGTCGGTGCCGAAAACGTGTTTGGCCGGGGCGATGCCGAGCATCCAGGCCAGCCGGGCGGCGCAGCGCGAACCGTTGCCGCACATCTCGGCCCGGGAGCCGTCGGCGTTGAAGAAATGCCAGATGTAGGCCAAGCCGGAACCTTCCGGGGCGTGGTCGAAAAAGATCATGCCGTCGGCCCCGACGCCAAAGGCCTTGCGGCACACCGGCATGACCAGATCGGGCATGGCCGCCGGATCGATGCCGAGCACGCGGTTGTCCACGCACACGAAATCGTTGCCGCAGCCCTGCATCTTGAAAAACGGAACGGATTTGCCGCAAACGGCCTCAATGTCCATGCCTCACTCCTTGCAAGGAAATGCCGTCAGACTAGCAGATCGCCCCGCGCCCGTCGAGGGCCGCGCGTCGGGCCGGGCGGCGCGTCCCCGGCCTCCGAGGTGGAACCTGCCCGTCGCCCGGCTTCGCCGCGTATCGCCGGCTTGTTGTCCGGCCTTGCCGGCGTCCGGCCGGCCGGTCTGGAAAACGGGTCAAGGCAGGCCCAGGGCGATCCCGACGGCCGGGGCTTGGAAGTCCGGCACGGCCCGGGTCCACAGGCGCAGGGCATTGACCAGCCACACGGCCTCGGCCCGCTGGAGGTCGGCCGGCGTCAGCCGCGCCTCGGCCACCACGCCCCGGGCCAGAAGGCGCGCCCGGTACGTGCCGGGCAGCAGGCCGCATTCGGCGGCCGGGGTGAGCAGCCGACCGTCCAGGCGCACGACGAGATTGGCCCGGCAGCTTTCGGTCACCTCGCCCAGGGTGTTGCACAGGACCACGTCGTCGCGGTCCGGCCGGGCGGCCAGGGCGGCGTCGTAGCGGGCGCGGCGGGTGGTCTTGTGGAAAAGGGTCGGATCGGCCGGGTCCACGGGTTCGGGACACAGGCCCAACCGGGCCGGTCGCCCCAGCCGGGCGGGCAGGGGATGGCGGGTGACGGCCACCTCGCCCAGCGGGGACAAGGTCAGGCGCAGCCGGGCCCGGCCGGGGTGCCGGGCGGCTGTGTCCAGGGCGGCGGCCACGGCGGCCGCGTCGTAGGCAAACCCCAGGGCGGCGGCCGAGGCGGCCAGACGGGCCAGGTGTTCGGGCAGAAAACTCAGGCGTCCGGCGTCCAGGCGCAGGGTTTCCAGCAGGGAAAAGCCGGCCGCCGGGTCACTGAGAAACCGGGCCTTGAGCCGGCATTCGGCGTATTCGTCGCCGGCCCGGGAATCGTGGGTGATGCCGCCGCCGACGCCATACACGGCCGTCCGCCGGGCCGTGTCCACGACCACGGTGCGGATGGCGACGCTCATGGCGCAGTCGCCGTCCGGGGCGACAAAACCCAGCGCGCCGGTGTACAAGCCGCGCGGCCCGGTTTCGCGCTCGCGAATAAGGCGCATGGCTGCGGCCTTGGGCGCGCCGGTGATGGAGCCGCAGGGGAAAAGCGCCCGCAGGACGTCGATGAGGCCGGTCGCCGGGGAGATGTCGGCCGTGACCGTGGTGGTCATCTGCCAGGCCGCGCCTAGGGGCTCCACGGCGAAGAGTTCCGGCACGGCCACGCTGCCGGGCACGGCGAGGCGGCCGAGGTCGTTTCGCATGAGATCGACGATCATGCGGTTTTCGGCCTGATTTTTCGGGCAGGCGGCCAGGGCGCGGGCGGCGGCCGCGTCGGCCTCGGGATCGGCGGCGCGCGGGGCGGTGCCCTTCATGGGCCGCACGGTCAGGCGATGGCCTTGGCGCGTAAAAAAGAGTTCCGGCGAGAAGGACAACACCACCCGGCCGCCCATATCCATGCGGCAGCACAGCCCGGCCTGCTGGCGCACGGCCAGGGCGGCGAACCAGGCCGAAAGATCGGCCGGGGCCGGGCCGGAGAGCGGAAATGTATAATTGACCTGATAGGCTTCGCCCCGGCCGAGTTCGCCCCGGATGGCGGCGATGGCCCGGTCGTAGTCCGGCCGGGCCAGGGACGGGAAAAACGGCGCGGCGGGCAAGGGCGCGAACCCGGGCCGTGGCGGCCGGGGCAGGGGGGCGTCGTAGGCGGCGGCAAAGGCTATGGGCTCGCCCGGGGCCGGGGCGTGGACGGCCAGGACGGGATCAAAGGCCGGTGCGGCTTCGTAGGCCAGGGCCAGAACCAACCAGCGGCCGCGCTCCTGCTCACGGCCGGCGCGTTCCAGAAGGGGGATGACCTCGGCGGCCGCGTAGGCCTGGCCGTGCCAGGCCGGGGCGGCAAAGGCCCGGGACCAGCCCCAGGGCGAATAACCGTCCGGGCCGGCGGCGGAGAAAAAGACGGCCTCGCCGAGCATGGCCTTACGCCTTTTCCCGGCCCAGGCCGCGCAAACGGGCGGCGGTGGCCTTTTGGGGCGAATGCGGGTAAGGCTCGGGAAAATCGGCCTGATTCCCGGCCGGTGCAGTCCTGCCCCGCGCCTGGCCGTTGTCGGCGCGGCGTGTTCGGGAGAAAGTCATGCGTGGACGTCTGCTCAAAATATTCATGGTTATCCTGGTGCTGGTGCCGGTGGGGCTGACCGCCTATCTGGCCAATTCCCTCTACCACCGCAAGGGCGTGCCCCAGGCCCTGGAGAATCTGACGCGCCAGCTCTTCCAGTCCAAGGAAGAGGAGAAAAAGGCCGAAAAGCGCGCCCAGGACCTGGAGCGCAAGACCGAGGAACTGCAAACCGCCTACGACGCCCTGGTGGCCGATCTGCGCGGCGAGGTGGACAGCCGGCAGATACGGGTGCGCCAGTTCCGGGAAAAGCTCGAAATCAACTTCGTGGACAAGATCCTTTTTCCCTCGGGCAGCGCCGAAATCAGCCCCCGGGGCCGGGACATCCTGACCCGGGTGGGGGCGGTGCTGGCCAAGGTCAAGGACAAGAGCATCTACGTGGTCGGGCACACCGACAACGTGCCCATCCATTCGGCCCTGTTCCCGTCCAACTGGGAGCTGTCGGCCTCCCGGGCCGCCTCGGTGATCCGCCACCTGTCCGAGTCCGGCGGGCTGGCCCCGGAACGCTTCACGGCCATGGGCCGGGCCTTTTACCAGCCCGTGGCCAGCAACGCCACCCCGGAAGGGCGGCAGGAAAACCGGCGGGTGGACATCATCGTGGCCGATGTGCCGCTTCTGGCCGGCGAGACCGGCTCCCAGTCCATGCGCGGCACGGTGTCCGGGGGCGCGGCCGGGACGGCCGGAGCACCGGCGGCGGCCGGAGCGCCGGGTACACCGGGTACGTCGGACGTCGGAGCTACGGCGTCCGGGTCTGAGTCCGGGAGCGCCGCCGCGCCGGCCGGTCCCGAAACAGCGCCCCCCGCGGATGGAGGCGCGCCGGCCGCCGCCGGGCCGGACGCTTCCAAGCCCCTGCGCGAGACCGCGCCGCCGGCCGGCCAGACCGTGGCCCCGCCCGAGCCGGCCGACCGGACCCCGGCGTCGCCCCAGGATCAGGCCAAGGCGGCCGCCCAGGACGCCGCCGCCAAGGCGGCGGGCAGCGAGGCCGCGCCGGCCAAGGACGACGGCCAGACCGCCAGCTCCGAGGCCGCGCCGGCCAAGAGCGAAGACGCCAAGGCCGCGCCTGAAGGCGCGCCGCCGGCCGCCGGGCCGGCCAAACCGGGCGGAGCATCCCCTTCGGCGACGTCCGAACCGTCGTCCGGCAACGCCCCGGACCTGCCGCCGCCCCTGCCCGACAAGCCGGCTCCGGCCGGCCCGTCCGGCTCGTAAACGAAAAGCCCGTTGCGACGGCGCGGGGGCCACACCCGGGGTGGACCCGCCGGCCGGTTCGCCCACGGAAAAGCCCCTGTCCGGCTTCCCGCCGTACAGGGGCTTTTCGTCTCCTGCCGTCGCCTCTTTATGGGAAAAGCGACGAATCGCTTAATGCTTGTCCCACTCGTCGAGCACTTTCTTTTTTTTGTACAGTTGCAGGCCGCCGCCTGTTACCGCGCCGACGACGGCCCCGGCGGCGCCCCATGTCGCCAACGTCGCGCCCGATATCAACATTGCGCCCCCGGCGATGGGAAGCCAGGCCGGGGCCGTGGCGATAACCGCAACTCCGGTTGAGATGGAGGCGATCGCGCCTGCGGCGCTGCCTTTGGCGGCGCTGGTTGCCACTTTCGCGAGGAGCTTGTGGTTGTTGCTAAGCCATTGCTTCACGGAAGGACTCCTCAATAAGGAGTTTGAGTCTTTCTGCTTCTTCCTTGACTTTTTGATCTTTGATTTGGCCAATGGCCGCGCCCAGCAAACCGCCGATCTCTGTGGCGTCTTCAAAAAAAGGAAGGAGGTCGATCAAATAGCCAATAGCCATCCCGGCAATGGCCCATTTCGCCGTGTAGGATGTGGAAACGCCGTCGAGACGTTTCTTCGCCGCACTGATAAAGACAGAACGTCTGTCAGCCGGAATGCGCTTGGACAGGTCGATGATCTGTTCCTTGATGTCGTAGGGAATGTCCGGCATGCGTCACCTCATGAATAAGGATTTCGTGCGCTGGTAGTGGGCATACCCGCAGGCCAGTGTGTCCACAGCCCATGCAAAAGCACACGGATGCTTTCCATTCAGATATCCCAAGGATGGTAGTGGCGCAAGGGGCTGTCCTTGCTTGAAAAGCAAGAGACTCCCGCCGCCCCTGCCCGACAAGCCGGCCCCGTCCGGTTCGTAAACGAAAAGCCCCTGCCCGGCACGCCGCGCAGGGGCTTTTTCCATTATCGTCCCGACTGCCGCCATCCGCCTTTCCCCCTTTAAACTTTTCCCATTCGGGGGGTCTGGGGGCCTCAGGCCCCCAGCCGCCGGAGGCACTCTTCCCTCTTCCTCTCCCCATTATTCCATGGCCTGGCGAATTCGTGCCTCGGCGTCGTGGCGGGTGAGGCCCCGGTGGGCGGCGATGGCGTCGAGGTTTTCCTCGGCGTCGCTTGGGCGCAGGTAGAGGGGTTCCACCGGCGTGAAGCCGTAGCTGGCCGACGCGGCGGCGGCCATGAGGGCGGCGGGGCTGGGGGAATCGTATTCCGGGCCGAGGATGGCGGCCAGGGGGGCGGCGGCCAGGAAGGCGTCGCGGTAGCGGGCGACGCCGTCGCCGACCAGCCACAGCGGGCCGACGGCGGCCCCGTCGACGGCCCGGGCGGCGGCTTCGGCCACGGTGAGCGCCTGGGGCGCGCCCATGGGCATGAGGTCGCCGTCGGCCAGGAAGGATTGCAGGTAGACCTGGCCGGAGCGGGCGTGGGTGATGGCGACCACGGCTCCAGTGGCCTTGGCGGCGGCGGTGGCGGCCAGAAGCGGCAGGTGGTCGAGGCCGGCCATGGGGACGTTCGCGCCAAGGGACAGCCCCAGGGCGGTGGCCAGGGCCACCCGGATGCCGGTGAAGCTGCCCGGGCCGCGCACGCAGGCCAGGCCGCCCAGTTCGGCCGGGCGAACGCCGGCCTCGGCCAGGACTTTGGCGATAAGCGGGGCCAGCACCTCGGCGCAGCGGCCGGTGGCCTCGGCCCGGCGGTGGACCACGTCCTGGCCGGGCCGGCCGCAGGTGACCCACAGCGCCGGGGCCACGGCGTTTAGGACAAGGAGCTTCCCGGGACCGGGAAGAGGCAAATTAGCCATCGATAAGGCTCAACTGGCGGCGGATGTCGTTGACCGTAGCCAGCAACATGAGGCCGATGAGGAAGGCCAGGCCGATCTTGGTGGTCAGTACGCGCATCCGGGGGCTGACGGGCTTTCGCATGACGATCTCGATGGCGTAGAACAGCAGATGGCCGCCGTCGAGGACCGGGATGGGGAGCAGGTTCAGCACGCCGAGGTTGACGCTGATAAGCGCCGCCAGGGCCACGACGTTGCCCAGGCCCTCTCCGGCCTGCTTGCTGACCATCTGGGCGATCATGATGGGGCCGCCGATGCTGTCCAGGGGCACCACGCGTTCGATGAGCTTTAAAATCCCGGTGTAGGTGACGACCACCACGTTCCAGGTCTGTTTCACGGCTTCGGCGGCGGCCGAGCCGGCCCCCAGCGGCACGGTGCGGGTCTTGCCCGAGGCGACGATGCCGACCAGGGGCACGGTTTCCTCTTCGCCGAAGAGGTTTTTGACGGTGCGCAGGGTGGGCGTCAGGACAAAGGTCTCGTCCTTGCCGTCGCGGCTGACGGTCAGCTTCACGGGCTGGCCGTTGCTGCCGCGAATGGCTGTGGACAGGGCGTCCCAGTTGGCCACCGGGCCGCCGTTTAAGCTGGTGACGACGTCGCCCGGGGCCAGGCCGGCCACGGCGGCGGGGCTGTCCTTTTGCACCTGGCCGATGATGGGCAGCATCTCGAAGCGGCCGTCGGCGGCGAGCAGGCCCCAGAACAGCAGCCAGGCCAGGACGAAGTTGAAAATGGGGCCGGCGGCCACCACGACCATGCGCTGCCAGGCCGGGCGCAGGCGGAAATGGGTTTCGGGCGGGAAGTCGTCCGGGGCGGTGTCGTCGGGGTCCTGGGCCACCAGCTGGACATAACCGCCCAGGGGAATGGCCGAGAGGATGTAGCGGGTCTTGCCACGGGTGAAGCCGAAGATTTTCGGGCCAAATCCCAGGGAGAAGGTGGTCACGCCCATGCCAAAGGCCCGGGCGGCGATGAAATGCCCCAGTTCGTGGAAGAAGATCAGGCCGCCAAGGACCAGGGCCACGGCAACGATGCTTTCTATCATGGGCGCTCGCACTCGCCGGCAAAGGAGTCGGGCCGGCGTCGGTGTTTGACGGCGGGGCTTCGGCCGGGAAATCCGGCTTCGGTCCTGCCGAAGGATAAAGATAAGCGGCGTCGGCGCAAAGGCAACTTATCGCCGCCGCGCGGCCCAGTCGGCCGTTTCCCGGCGCACCCGGGCGTCGAGGTCGGCGACGGTCGCGACATCGGGCAGGGGCTGCCCGGCGTGGGCGTCAAGGGCAGCCGCGATGGCCGCCGGAATGTCCAGGAAAGCCAGGCGTTCGGTCAGGAAAAGGTCCACGGCCACTTCGTTGGCGGCGTTGAGGACCACGGTGTGGCTGGCGCCGCCGCAAAGCGCCTGTCGGGCCAGGCCCAGGCAGGGAAAATCGTCGTCGCGCGGGGCTTCGAAGGTCAGCGCCGCCAGTTTGACCAGATCGACCCGGGGCACGGCCAGGGACAGCCGGCGCGGATAGCCCAGGCAGTAGGCGATGGCCACGCGCATGTCGGGCGGGCCGAGGTGGGCCAGAAGCGAGCCGTCGTGGAGCTGGGCCAGGGAGTGGACGATGCTTTGGGGATGGACCACCACGTCCACCTGGGACACGGGCAGGCCATACAGCCGGCAGGCCTCGATGACCTCCAGGCCCTTGTTCATGAGGGTGGCGGAATCCACGCTGATTTTGGGGCCCATGGACCAGTTGGGGTGGGCCAGGGCCATGGCCGGGGTGACGGTTTCCAGGCAGGCCCGGTCGGCGCAGCGGAAAGGGCCGCCCGAGGCGGTCAAGACCAGCTTTTCGACCAGGGGCAGATCGGGCAGGCCCACGCCGCCCAGGGCCTGGAACAGGGCGTTGTGTTCGGAGTCCACGGGCAGGATCACCGCGCCCGAGGCGGCGGCGGCGGCCCGGATGAGGTCGCCGGCCAGGACCAGGGATTCCTTGTTGGCCAGGGCCACGATCTTGCCGGCGGCCACGGCGGCCAGCGTCGGTCCAAGGCCGGCCGCGCCCACGATGGCCGAGACCACGAGATCGACCTCCGGGGCGCTGGCCAGGGCGGCGTAGCCGGCCGGGCCGGTGAGGATGTCCGGGCGGTAGCCGGCCGGCAGCAGCTCGGCCAGGGCGGCGGCCCGGGCGTCGTCGATGACGGCCAGCACGGCCGGCCGGAAGGCGGCGGCCTGCTTAGCCAAAAGCTTCACGTTGGTCGCGCCGGCCAGGGCCACGACGTCGTATTCGCCGGGATGCTCAGCCGCGACTTTCAGCGTGCTGACGCCGATGGAGCCGGTGGCCCCGAGCAGGGCCAAGCGCCTCGGCCGCCCGGGGTCGCGGGCGGACAGGGAGGAGATATAGCCTTGGCCGGGGCAGGGACAGGGACCAGCCGCGTTGGCGGCGGAAATCGGGGTCATGCGTCGCGTCGCGCCTTTGCCGGATCGGCGGCCCCGGGCGGGGCAATGCCGTAGCGGCCGAGAATTTCGGCGACCCGGGCCGGGAGGTTGGTGGCCACCTTCCCCAGCGCCGCCAGATTGATGCACAAATAGAGGTCGACCTTGAAGCCGGCCTCTTCCCACAACGTGACCAGGGACTTGGCCAGCTCCGGCTCAATCTGGAAAAGCTTCAACTTCTCCTGGAACTCGGCCGGGTTTTTGGCCCGCCACAGCAGGGACTCCGGCTGGTCCGGGTCGTCGTCGAAAAACTGCTTGCGCCGGATCTTGTTCAGTCCGGCCTCGGCCAGGGCGTCCACGTCGGCCTTGGCGGCCCGCCGGGTCCGGGCCGGCTTGACCTGGATGCGGGCGGCGTCGGCCTCGCCTTTTTCGCGCAGCAAATGGGCGAAATCGAGTTCCATGACGTGCTCAAGGACGTTGCCCAGGCGCTTGGCCTCGAAGTAGCCGGCGGCCTGGATGAGCCAGGCGACTTCCTTGGCCGAAAAGTCGCGCAGCGCCTTGGAAAAATCCTCGCGCACCACCCGCAGCGACACCATGGCCCCCAGGGCCAGGGCCACGCACAGCTCGCCCAGGCGTTCGCGTTTTTCCTCGGCGTCCTCGGCGGCGTCGGTGAGCGCTTCACGATAGTCGCCGGCCACGGCGTCCATGGCCCCCACCCGGGCGGCGAAGGTGAGTTCGTCGCGGTCCAGACGCTTGTCCGTGTCGCCGAGGTCGGCGCGCAGGCACAGGGACAGGACGGCCTCGGCGTTTTGGCGGCCGTCGTCGCCGCTTACCGCCTCCTCGAAGCTGCTCTGGACGCGGGTCTTGGAGATGGCCTTGGTGGTGCCCTTGAGGCCTTCGAGCACGGCGTCGAAGGGGTAGACCACAATCAGCAGCTGGCCTTCGCGTAGTAGACGGTAGCGGCGCGCGGCCAGGATGCCGTCGTAGGCCCCGAGCACCTCTTCCTTGATGAACCGGTCGATGTAGGCCCGCCAGTAGAGCTCGTCAAAGACCATGGTGGCGGTGATTTCCTCGATCTTCACCAAAGAATTCTCGCCGAAGTGGCGGATGACGGCGTCGCTGAAATTGTCCTTGACCAGGCTTGAAGCATAGACCGCGCCTTGCAGGCACTTGGCCAGGAGGGTCTCCTGGCGTTCCAGGCGGCGGGCCAGCTTTTCCTGGGCCGCGGCGTCGCCCACGGCCTTGGCCTTGCCCCAGTGATTGAGCTCGATCAAATACGCGGAAAAATGCTCCTTGAGAAAGGCGTGGCCGGGGTGCAGGCCCTCGGCCCGGCGCAGGAGCATGTCCATAAGGCTTTGCTGCTCGGTTTCGAGCAGCGGAAATTCGTTGATGCGGCCCCGGTTGGCCCGCAGAAACTCCAGGAAAACCCGCTCCTCCAGCACTTCCCGTCGGGCTTTTATGGCCTTGAGTTCCTCAAGGCGCTCCAGGCAGGCGGCAAACCGGCCGTCGCGGTCAAGGGAAGCGGTATCGTCCATGGCGTGGCGGCTCCTATCCGGCCAGTCCCGACAGGGAGCGGCAGGCGGCATAGGCCAGGATGGCCGGGAGCAGGCCGTCGACGCGGTCGAGCAGCCCGCCGTGCCCGGGCAGGATGGCCCCGGAATCCTTGACTCCGGCGGCCCGCTTGAGGGCGGATTCGAAAAAGTCCCCGAACTGGGAAATAACGGCCAGCCCCGCGCCAAGGCCGGCCAGGGCCGGAAGGGCGGCGGCCGTGACGGCGGCGAAGCACGAGGCGACCAGGGTCGAGGCGACCACGCCGCTTATGGTCCCGGCCCAGGTCTTGCCCGGGCTCACGGCCGGCCAGACCTTGGCCCCGCCAACGGCATGGCCGCCGTAATAGGCCCCGGTGTCGGCGGCCATGACCACGGCCAGGACCAGGGCCGTTTCCAGGGGCGAAAAGGCGCAGATAAGACCCAGGCTGACGGGCACGTAGAGCAGCGCCACGGCCAGACGGCCGCGCGGCGGCTCGGTCTCGCCCAGGGCGGCGAAGCGGCGCAGAAAATCGAACTGCTCCAGCCACAGCGCCAGGGCCAAAAGGCCGATGAGCGCCGGCCACAGCTTGAACCCCAGACAGGCCACGCAGGCCGCGCCCAGGACGTAGGCCACGATTTCGAGCACAGGCCCGGGACGGCCGGTCATGGCGAAAAACTCCCGCATCCCCAGGATCGAGGCGACGGCGACGAGAACGATCAGGGGCCAGCCGCCAAACCAGACGGCCGCGCCCAGCACCGGCAGCCCGACGGCCGCCGTCAAAACGCGCTTGTTCTTCAAAATGACTCACATGCCTTGCGTCGTCGGCCCGGACAGGCCGCACCCCGTTTCTTAGGCCATTTGCCGGACCAGGGCAACGCCTGCCCGCCGCACTTTGCCGGGCCGGGTCAGGAGGCCCCCTCCCACCAGTTCACCGGCTCGAAAACCACGGGCATGACCCCGGCCAGGCCCGGCAACACGGCCTGTTCGATAAGCGCCCGAAGCCGGCCGGCAAGTTTTTGGTAATAAAGATCGAATTCCACCACGAACCACAGATCGCCATCGACCAGGCCGTCGTTGACCACCATCATATACTCGAACCCCGGGCCGAAACGCGCGGTCCCGGCGGCCGCGTCCACGGCCTGGGCGAAACGCCCGAAGCGGTCGAACACCCCGGCCAAAGCGGCGCGCCGGTCCAGCTCGGGATCGGGATCGGTCTGGAAGGTCAGGGTGACGTAGCCGGATTTGTCGGGCCGTACGAATTCGGCGATTTTCAGCACGCCGTCCTTGGCCGGGCCGCCGTCGCCGAGATCAAGGCGAAAACCCGTGAAGCCGGCCAATTTCTCGTGGGCCTTGAGTTCCTTGAGCTGCTTTTTGAGATCAATGACGCCGTCAGCCATGAGGCCTCCATTGGGTCGGGCATGAAGGATTGGCGCAGCCGCCTTGTAAAACCATGCTCTCGGACGTATGCTTTTTCCATGCGTTTCGCCACTGCCTTTCCCGCGCTCGCCGCCCTTGCCGCGTCCCTGGCCGGAGCGCGCGCGTGAGTTTGCGGGACGTCCTGCCCCGTTGCGGCGACTGGGCGTGGCTCGCCCCGGCCCTGCCCCTGGCCCCTCTGGCTCCGCTGGCGCTTTGCCTGGTGCTCCTTGACAGCCAGGCCCGGACGCCGGGCGTCTGGCTGGCCGTTTTTCTCGGCGGCGCGGCGGCCGTCGGCGCGACGCTGCTGGCCGGACGCCGAGACGCCCAGCTGGCGGCGGCCGAACGCGAGTCCATGGTGCTGGCCGAACAGGTCCTGCGCCTGGGCAAGCTCGCCGCCATCGGCGAAATGGCCGCCGGACTGGCCCACGAGATCAACAACCCCGTGGCCATCATGATGGAGGAAGCCGGCCTGGGCGGCGACATCCTGGCCGACGGGGCCGTGCCCGGAGCCGAGGACCTGGCCGAACTGCGCCGGGCCCTGGGGCAGATCGAAACCCAAGGCGCGCGCTGCAAGGAAATCACCCACATGGTGCTGGCCTTTGCCCGCACCCCGGACGGTCGCGGCGACGCCGTGGACGTCAGCGCCCTGGTTGAAGAAATGGCCGGGCTGACCGCCAAACGTGCCGACTACGCCAAGGTGCAGCTCGCCACCCGCCTGGCCCCGAACCTGCCGCCGGCTGCCTGCTCGGCCTCCCAACTGCAACAGCTGCTGCTCAACCTCATCAATAACGCCCTGGACGCCATGGAGCCGGACGGCGGCGAGCTGACCCTGGAGACCACCCGGGAAGGCGGCCGCCTCGTCCTCACCGTGTCCGACACCGGTCCGGGCATCCCCCAGGCTGTGGCCGACCGGGTCTTTGAACCCTTTTTCACCACCAAGGCCGCCGGCAAGGGCACGGGCCTTGGACTTTCCATCTGCGCCGGCATCGTCCGCCAACTCGGCGGCGACATCGCCGTGTCCTCCACCCCTGGCCGGGGCGCGACTTTCCGGGTCAGCCTGCCCGTCGCCCACGCCCGCTGATCTCAAGGAAATCCCATGTCGGACGCGCCCATCCGCGTACTGCTTGTCGACGACGAGGAAGGTTTTACCGAAGTGCTGGCCAAACGCCTGCGCCGCCGGGGCTTTCACGCCGTGGTGGCCCTGACCGGGGCCGAGGCCCTGGCCGCCGTGGCCGGGCAACCCTTCGATGTGGCCGTGGTGGACTATCGCCTGTCCGACGCCGATGGCCTCACCTTGTTGCCCCGGCTGCGGGAAGCCCAACCCGGCCTTGCCGCCCTCATGCTGACCGGCCACGGCTCCGAAGAGGCCGCCCGGGAGTCCTTGGCCGCCGGAGCTGCCGGCCATCTCGTCAAACCCTGCGAAATCGAGGAACTGGCAGCCGCCATCCGGGCCGTTGCGCCCGAACCGGCCCCCTCCCCAAGGAGCGAATCTCATGCATGACGACGTCGCCCGCTTCGACGCCCGGGCCGCCGCCTGGGACGCCAGCCCCCATCGCCGCAAACTGGCCCGCGACATCACCGCCGCCATGGAAGCCGCCGGCCTGTTCCGCCAACCCGTGGCCTCGGCCCTGGACTTCGGCTGCGGCACCGGCCTTTTGACCCTGGAGCTGGCCGAACGCTGCGAAAGCGTCACCGGCCTGGATACCTCGCCCGGCATGTTGGCCGAACTTGCCGCCAAAATCGAACGGGCCGGACTGCCCAACGTCGGCGTCCTCGAAGCCGACCTGGCCGCCGGAACGCCCGTGCCCGGCGGCTACGACCTCGTGGCCTCGGCCATGGCCCTGCACCACGTTTCCGAACCCGAACCCGTGCTCAAACGGCTGCTGGCCGCCGCCGCCCCTGGCGCGCGCTTCGCCCTGGCCGACCTCGACGCCGAAGACGGCAGCTTCCATGACGACCCGGCCGGCGTGCACCACAACGGCTTCGATCGCATCGATCTGGCCGACATGCTGGCAGGCTTGGGCTATACCGACATCAACGCCGCCGACGCCGCCACCATCGTCAAACCCACCAAATGCTGCGGCGACCGGCCTTACGGCGTGTTTTTGATGACCGCCCGTAAGCCCGGCTAGACGGGTGATGAGGTGAGGGAAGGGGAAGCGTGAGGTGTGAGGTGTGAAGAATGCCTCCGGCGGCCGGGGGGCTCAGCCCCCCGGACCCCCGACATGGGGGGCGGTCGGTCGGTTGGGTGCATGGTCGGCGGGCGATAGGCCCGAGAGAAGAAGGGGGCTGGAATTTCCGGGTTTCTGTCCGGCGGAAGCCGCCCGACAGAAACCCGGAAATTCCAGCCCCCACTTCGCCAGCGAAACGGGCCGATTTTCACGCGATCAAAGCCTCGCGTGAAAATCGGCCCGTTTCGCATTTCCGGAACTGGGGCATGGGACGATGTTTTGGGCCGGCTAACCCCGGGCGAACCGGGCGGTTGGAATTTCGAGGGCGTCGAGCACCCGGCGACAGCCGGGCGCATCGACGCCCTCGAAATTCCAACCGCCCATGCGGCGCAGCCGCCAGCGCTCCGCGCCCAAGGGGGCTTCACGCACTCCCGCCCCCCGTCGCGCTCCGGCTCCGGGCGACCCATGTGGGGGTCCAGGGGCCTCAGGCCCCTGGCGGGTGCGGGCAGAGCCCGCTCTCCGCCTTCGTCTTCGCCTTCATCCTCTCCCCTTCTCCCTTACGACCCCGCTCCCGCTCCCGCGCCCGCAGGCGGCGCGGGCGGCGGCGGGTTGGGGCTGGCGGGGGGCGGGGCTTTGTAGCCGTAGTTCCAGTTGGTGATGGGGCTGCCCATATCCATGGCCAGGGTGGCGGTGATGGCCGAGAGGGGTTCGGTGGGCATCCGGTTTTTGCGCAGGAACAGGATATAGTCCTCGGTCAGGCCGGTTTCCATGGTGCCGCCATGGGCCATGGACCACAGGCGTTCGCCGCTGTGGGCGTCGATGACGTCGAAGGTGAGGGAGACGCCGGAGTCGCCGCGCGAGCCGCCGGACATGATGTAGGTGAATTTGCCGACCACGACGGTGTCGATGCCCATTTTGCGGGCCAGGGCCACGGCCTGGGGGGTGGAGGCGTTTTTGAGGTTGGCTTCGTAGAGCAGTTTGGGGAACACGCGGTCGCGGGTCCAGGTTTGCCAGACGACGCGGGTGAGTTGTTCGCCGAGGTCTTGGCCGTAGGGGATGTCCTGGGTGACCTGGAAGGGCACGATGAGGGCCGAGACGGGCACTGGCGGGGCTTTTTGGGGCTCCACGTAGACTTCGGGGTTGTTCCGTTTGGTCCAGTTGTCGATGTAGACGTTGTGCTGGGCCGTCATTTTCGGTTCGACCGAGCAGCCGGCGAGCAGGGCGCCGACGAGGGCGGCGAGGAGGAGAAGCGTGGCGTGGCGCATGGGACCTCCGTAAGTGGCCCGTTATTGGGGCGTGGTGGTGACCACTGGGGCGTCGGAGAGGGTTTTGAGGAGTTGTTCGCGGGAGGAGAGCAGGCTGACCCGCAGTTCGTGGCGTTTCTTGGCCGAGAGCAGGCGGAATTCCGGGCGTTCGGCCAGGCGTTCGAGTTCGCGCATTTCCTGGCGGATGCGGCGGATTTTGAGCAGGAAGGCTTGTTCTTCGGGGCGCACCTTGGAGGCGACTTCGGCCAGTTCGGCCAGTTCGCCGGCCATGGCCCTAAAGGCGTCGGGGTGGAGTTCCCGGACTTTTCGCCGCCACTCGGACAGAGCGCGCCATTTGGTCTGAAGCCATGACAGCATGGTCCACTCCCGGGAAGAATCCCTGTGGGTCTGCTTCCTTTATGGGCGTATCGCGCCGGCCCCGTCAAGGCCGCGCCGGGCTACTGGCCCGGGGTGAAGCTTTGCAGCATGGCCAGGAGCAGGAAGAGGTAGATGGACCATTTGATGAAGATGGCGGCCAGGGTCTGCGTGTAGGCGCCTTCGTGGCATTTCTTGAGGCCGATGGCCTGCAGGGCCATGTACCAGACGAGGATGACCGGGGACAGGAGCTGGCCGGCCACGGGCACGGCGGTGAGCACGGTGGGCGCGGCCGAGTAGCACAGCACCCGGAAGGTCTCGTCGAAGCTCTTTTTGGTGCTGCGAAACAGGATGAGCAGCAGGTGGGTCACCCAGGCGTCGAGGTAGATGCCCACGGAGATGACCAGGGGCACCAGGAGCAGGGCCAGCAGGAACGACAGGGGCGAACTGCCGAGCACACTTAAGGCGTCGTTTTGTCCCGGGCTGCCGATGCGGGCGCGCAGGCCGGCCAGGGTCCACATGAAATCGATGAGCAGCAGAAATTCACTGATGAGCAGGTTGAAAACCAGGGCCTTGGACTTGGGCCGGCCTTCGGGAAGGTTGCCGAAGAAGTCCAGGGGCTGGAAGAGGATCTTGCGCAGGGTGAGGATGAGGGCCGGGAAAAAGCCGTAGGCGTCCTGGCGTTCCCAGGGCACGGGGTCGGTGACGGTTTCCCGGGCCGGCTCCTCGGGTTCGTCCTCGGCCGGGCGTTGGTGTTCCAGGTGGGGCCGGGCGGCCTTGCGGTCGTCGAGGGCTTGTAGTCTGGCCCAAATATCGCGCACGCCGTCGGCGCGTACGGTGGTTTCCTGGGGCTGGTCGTCGGCCGGGGCATTGGTGGTGGCGGGGGGGACGGCGTCTTCGGGGGCCAAGGCCTGGGGCGCGGCCGGCGTTTCGGCCTTGGGAGCCGTGGCGCGGGGCGGAGGCGTCGATGCCGTTTGGGGTTTCGCGGCGCGCGGCGGGGCCGGAGCCGGTTCGGATGCGGCTTCCGGTTCCGGTTCGGGCGCGGCGGCGGCCACGGGTTGCGGCGCGGGCGTGGGGTCAAGTCCTTGTTCGACCCGGGCGCGGATGCGTCGGGCGATGTCCGAGGGTGCTTCGTCCGGGATGTCGGGGTCGGAAAAATCGGGTTCCGGCTTGGGTTCCAGTCCGGGTTGGCGGGCCGGCTGAGGCGTCGTCGCCACGCTTTCGCGGACGGTGGGGGCCGGTTGGCGTTTGGCGGCGGATTTGGCCGGCCGGGGCGTGGCGGCCGGCTCGTCCTGTTCGTCCAGGGCGTCGAGGCGGCGTCGCTGGACCAGGGGCTGGCGCGGTTCGGGCTGCTGTTCCCAGTGGGTGGGGGGCGGCACGGCGTCGTCCTCAGCCGGAATTTCATCCGGTTGGGGCATGGCGTCGGCCCGGGGCGCGGGGTCGGGGGCGAAGGTGGCGTCGGCCACGGGGGCCGGGCCGGACGGCCCGAGGTCTTCCGGGGCGGCCTCCACGGCCGGTTCTTCCAGGGATTCCCAGGCGGCCGGGGGCGTGGCGGCACGCTCCTGCCGGGCGGCGGGGCGACGCCAGGAGGACACGCCGGGTTCGGCCGTAACGAAGGATTCTTCGACGGCCGGGGTCGGTTGGGGACGGAACCGGAACCGGTGGCGGCATTTGGGACAGGTGGCCATGGTCGGTGTGACCGGAGCCTTGGCGTCGGGGATTTCCCGGAAAAAGCCGCATTGAGGACAGGTTATGCGCATCATGTACCTTCGCGAAACGCCCGGCGCGCTGTGGCAGGGCCTGCATGGACAAGGCGTAGTGTAACTTCTCCAAGCCGCCAAGGCAACCTCGGCCAGGCCTTGCCCGGACGTGGCGGTTTCGGGGCGCGGCTACAGGCCCGGGGGCAGCAGGAGGCAGCGTCCGGGGCCGCCGCCCGGGACCAGGGACGTGAAAAAGTCCAGGGGCAGGGTCGGGTAATCGGCGTTTAAGCGGTGTCGGGCGGCTCCGGCCATCCGGCTGAAGGCTTCGAGCTTGTCGGCCACGCCGGCGGCGTCGGCCACAAGCCTGTTGTGGTGGAGGATGGGGGCGTCCAGGGCCAGGACGGCGGCCCCGGGATGGCCTTCCAGGCGTTCGTGCAGGGGCCGGACGTAGCGCGGTCCGGGCGTGGCGTCGGTGCGAAAAAGGCGCAGTTGCCAGTCCGGCCACAGCCCGTGGCCGACCTTGGCCCAGCCGGGGGCGGGATAGAGGGTCAGGCGCGGGAAATAGGCGGCTCCGGCTTCCGGACAGGCCATGATTCTGACGACGGCGGCGGCGAAACCGGGGCCGGGCCGTTCGTCGGGGTCCAGGGACAGCACCCAGCCGGGCGGGCAGGCGGCCAGTAGCGCGTTGCGTTGGGCCGCGAAATCCCCGGCCAGGGGCCGGGCCAGGTGGCGCACGGGAATGTCCAGGCGGGCGGCGGCTTCGGCGGCCGGGGGGATTTCGGCGGCGTCCCAGACGATGACCGCCTGGCAGGCCAGGCCCCTGGCGGCCTCGAAAAAAGTGCCAAGAGCCGGTTCATCGGCCCGGGCGAGCAGGGCCAGGGTCGGGAGGGGCCGGCTGGTCGGCGTCGGGCCGGGATCGGGCAGGAGCCGGCCGGCGGTCAGCAGCCGGCGGACCCGGGCCAGGGAATTGGCCTCGCCGGTCTCGGCCGGTTCGGGGTTGACCGTGACCAGGGTGTTTTCCGGGGCAAGGCCTTTGGCCCACAGCAGGTGGCACACGGCCTGGACCGAGGCGTCGGCGACGAGCTGGGCCGGCCCACCCGGCTTCAGCCAGGGCACCCGTCCGGCGGCCAGGGACTTCCGGGCGATGTCCGGCGCGAGGCAGACGACGTCCAGGCCTGTATTTTCCGGCAGGGCGGCGGCCAGGGCGGCGGCCAGATCGCCGCTGCCAAGGCCGAGCAGGGCGACGCGCCGCCGTTCGCCCAGGGCGCGCAGGACGCGGGCGGTCCGGGCGGCGGTGGCTTCGGGCGCGGCGGCTGGCGGCGGGGGGACCGCCTGGCCGCTGCCGAGCCGCCAGGCCAGCACTTCAGCGCTGTAGGTGAAAAACGGATGCGGTGCGGCGGCGATCATGGCCCAAGCTAGCGTGGCGTCGCTCCGGCGACAAGCCCGGGACGCCATGTCCCGGGTTCCCGGATTTGGGCAAAACGGCACGGGCGGCGGCCCTATGCGGGACAAACCGCCATGCCTGCCCTTGGGAGAGGCCGGGCAAAGGCCCTTGGCCGCGACGCCGGTTTATGGGCGGCTCGTGTCGGGTCCCTTAAAAAATACGAGCGTATTTCTTAATAAAAATTATTGGTTGAGTCTGTTGTCCGCGAATTGTCCTGTAGGCTTTTCGTGGACGCGAAACTAGCCGGTGGCGCGTCCCTGGGAATAGGCGGCCATGGCCCGGCGTACCGGGGAGATGGCTGGCCGGGGCGTTTCAATGACAACCGGTGCGCTGGGGGCGGCTTCCTGGTCGGCTTCGACGGCTGTGTCCGCAGGCGGCGTGGCCGAGGCCACGGGCACTTCGGGGCGTGTGGGCGCGGCCGGGGGCGTCGTCACGGCTGCCGCGACGGCAACGGCGGAGGTGGGCGCGGCCGGCCGGACCTGGGCCAGGGGCCGTGTCGTCAGACCGGGATGCGGCAGGGAAGCGCCACCCATGACCGCGCCGAGATGGTTGCGGCCAAGGGGTGCGGCCGTGACGCCGACCCGGGTGTTCTGGGTCGCCTCGGTAGGCACGGCTTTGGTGGCCACCATGGCGTTGGCCTCGACAAAGGCTTCGCGCAGGCCGGTTAAGATGCCCACCACCTCGTCGATCTTGGTCACGTCCATCTTGAGGTTGGCGGTAAGCAGGCGGGAGCTGCAAAAGAAATAGAGCTTTTGCAGTCGTTCAGCCAAGTCCCCGCCCTTGTTGACGTTAAGCGACCCTTGCAGCTCGGACAAAATGTCCAGGGCCTTGGAGATGAGGATGCCCTTTTGGGCGTAGTTTTTTTCGGCGATGCGTTCCTTGGCCTGATGCAGGAACTTGAGCGCCGCGTCGTAGAGCATGATGACGAGGTCGCCCTGGGTGGTGGTGGACACCTGGGTCTGGAGGTAAGTCTTGACGGCGTTTTGCATGGAGCTCTCTCCCTTTGCATGCTTATCGGCAGGAACGAATTAATCTGAAGAGAGCTGCTTGATTTGTGACTCAAGTTGGCTTTGCATCTGGTCGTAGGTGCCGAGCATGGAATCGACCTTGGCGAACCGCTTTCGCAAGTTGCTGGCATAGGTCGATATTCGCCGCTGTTCGTAGGCGATCTTGTCATCGATCATGGCGGTGATGTCGTCGTAGTTGTCGTCGAGAATGTGCAGCGGGCCATCCTGGCTGTCGGTCAGTTCCCCGAGCAGATCGCTTAATTGTCCGGCCTTGCCCTGCTTGAGGCCGACTTCGCCGGTGTGGGTGCCGGGGGTGGTGTCCACGACCCGGATGACCATGCCGGCTTCGTCATAGCCGTGGGCGCCGGTGATGAGGTTTGAGTTGCTGTTAAACATCGCGGCGTGACCGTTTATCGTGGCGGCGGTGATCTTGCCGCTGGCGTCCGTGGTGTAGGAGAGCTTGTAGGTGCCGTTCTTGGTGGTGTTCTTGATGTAGGAGGAGATGGAAAAATCGGAAGAACTGGTGCGGCCTACGTACTGGGCGGCAAAGAGCTGGCCCACGGCGTCGGCGTTTGAGGCCAGTACGGCGTCGAGGACGTCGTCGTCGATGACCAGCAGCCCTTCGGTGGTCGATCCCTGCTCGGCGTCGGTGAGAATGCCCAGCTGGGACAGGGTGGAATACTTGTCCTGATCGTAGTCGAAGCCCACGCCAAGCCCGGCTACGGCGCTCTTGAGATTGGTGTCGATGAGCTGGATGCCGTAGTTGCCGGTGAGCAGCGAGGCCTGCTGGGTTGTGGAGTCAACCCGGCTGATTTCTTGGATCTTCGTGCGCACGAGGTTGACCTGCTCAACGAAGGTCTCGATTTTTTCCTTGATGGCGTCGGTGTCCGTGGTGGTGACCACGGTGGCGGACCCGGTGCTCTTCAGCGTCATGGTCAGGCCGGGGATGAGATCCGTGACGGAGTTGGTTTCCCGGGTAATCCAGGAGCCTGAGGCGGTCGGCCAGCCGTCGAGCTTGAGCTGGGCGCTGGCGTTGGAGGTGATGGTGCTGAAATCGCTGTTGCCGAAGCCGGACAGGGTCGAGTTGCTGGCGATGACCAGGCTCGCCGTGGAGCCGGTGTCCATGCCGCGCAGCTGCAGGTAATACTTGGAACCGTCGTAGGAAACGCTGGCCTTGACCCCGGGATTGCTGGGATCGTTATTGATGATGCTGGCCAGATCGGTCAGCGTGCAGTTGGCCCCGACGGTGTTGGAATAGGTGACGCCCTTGTAGGTATAGGCAAACATGGCGTCGGAGCTTGAGGAATTGATGTCCGTCGAGGCGCTGGCGTAGCCGGTGGCGGTGACCATGGCTTTGGCCGTGGCCAGACGGTTGACCACGACCTCGTGGGAACCGTTTTCCGCCCCGGCCCCGGCCACGGCCGAGACCACGGTGGAATCCGAGGAATCCACCGCCTTGGTCATGAACTCGTCCATGCTGTCCATGTCCTCAAGGCTGGTCTTGAGGGTCAGCATCTGAGTGTTGAGTTCTTGGAAGGCGGCCTGCTTGTCGGTCCAGGATTTTTTCCAGGTCTGCAGGCTCGTGATTCGTGATTGCTCGACTTGGACGAGCTTTTTGATCATCGAATCGAAATCGGTACCGTTGCCCAGGCCCGAATAGGTGATCTGCCCCGAGGTGGTGATCGGCGAATAACTGCTGACGGTGTTCGACATGGTGCTCCCCCGGCGGCAAAAAATTCCTGGCGGCAGGACTTCGTCACGTCAGGAGCAAGGCGGATGCCAACTGCGAGGGGCCGGACCGCCCGGGGCGGTCCGGCCGGAAGCGTCGCTTATTAACCGCCGATGAGCTGCATGGCCATCCGAGGCATGGAGTTGGCCTGGGACAGCATGGCCACCGCCGACTGGGTGAGGATCTGGTTGCGCACGAACTGGGTCATTTCCGTGGCCACGTCCACGTCGGAGATCTGGGACTCGGCGGCCTGGAGGTTTTCGGACTGGATCTGCAGGTTGGAGATGGTGTTCTCCAGGCGGTTTTGCAGGGCGCCCAGGTTGGCGCGGATCTTGTCCTTGGACACGATGGCGTCGTTGATGGCTTCCAGGGCCTTCTGGGCCATTTGCTGGGTGGAGATGCTGCGGCCGTCGTTGCCCGAGGCGGCGCCGATGCCCAGACCCAGGGCCGAAGCGGTGGAAGTGCCGATCTGGACGTAGTAGTAATCTTCCGAAGATTCGTTGCCGGACCCGAAGTGCACCTTGAGCTTGCCGCTGGAATTGATGCCGGCGCCGCTGTGGGTCGAGCCGGACAGGTTACCGTTGAGCAGATAGATGCCGTTGAAGTCCGTGGCGTTGGCGATTCGGGTGATTTCCGAGGCCATGGCTTGGTATTCCGAGTCGATGATGAGGCGCTGGTCCGAGGTGTAGGTGCCGGTGGAGGCCTGTTCGGCCAGTTCCTTCATGCGGATGAGCTTTTCGTCGATGACTTGGAGCGCGCCGTCCGCGGTCTGGATCATGGAAATGGCGTCGTTGGCGTTGCGCACGCCCTGATTGATGGAAGCGATGTCCGCGCGCATGAGCTCGCGAATGGCCAAGCCGGCGGCGTCGTCGGCGGCGCTGTTGATGCGCAGCCCCGAAGACAGACGCTGGGTCGAGGTGGCCAGGGCGGAGTACGAGTTGGACAGGTTGCGGGCCGCGTTGGCGGCCATCAGATTGCTGTTAATGGTAAGAGCCATGGTTGTTTCCTCCTTGAATGCGACGGGCGTCCTTGCCCTTGTGTCATCCGCCGGCCGTGGGCCTTCGGCCTGGGTGGCGGATTGTGCCTCTTTGCCTTCATATCGACGCCGTAAAACGCGTTCTTTAGGCCGGGCTCCGGGCGAAGCGACAAAAAAAACCGGCTCGCGCCGGCGGGGAAGGACTGGGAAGAGGCAGGCCGCGTCAGGCCCGGGAACGGCTGCGCCGCCAATCGGCCAAAAGGGCATCCAGACCGGCCTGCCGGCCATGGCGGAGCTGGAAATCCCGGATCAGGGCGTTGGCCCGAGCCTGGGCGGCGTCGATGCGGGGCAGGCCGAGAGGGGTCAGGCAGCCGTCGTCGTCCAGGCGATGGTGGTAGTGGAGGATGGCCGCGTCCTGGTCGTGCTCCGGGCGGTAGCTGGCCGGGCGCAGATGGGTGGGGAAATTGAGCCGGTCGGGCAGGTGGCCCGGGGGGAGGCCCAGGTCGATCAGGGCCAGGGCCAGGCCGACCTGGTCGGCGTGCTTGGCGTAGGGGCCAAGAAGCCGGGCGTTTTCCAAGGTGAAATGGGTCCACTTGAGCCAGTGCGGTCCCACGGCGGCCAGGGTTTCGCGGTCAAAAAGCGTTACCCCGCCGTTCAAGTTGGCGGCCAGGGTCTGGCCCGGGCCAAAGCCGGCCGGGGCCGTGGCCGCGTCCCGGGGCAGGCCGGCCGCCCGCAGCAGGGCGAGCAGCAGCGGCAGGGGCGGCGCGGCCGTGTCCACGATCTTGCCCCGCGCCCCCGGCCCGGGCAGTTCCCGGGACAGATCCCCGGTCACGGCCACGTCGGCGTCGAGCAGGGCCACGTGGTCCGCCCCGGCCAGGGCCTTGGAGCGCAGTTGCGTCAGCTTGTTGCAATAAGGTGAGGCGGCCGCGCCGTAGGGTTTGGTCGGGACGGCGACCACGCTCAGGCCGGCCAGGAAACGGACAAAGTCCGGGGGGTGCTCGCCCACCAGATGCACCTGGACGGCCTGGGGCGTAACGGTGCCCGAGCCAAGCAGGGTGGCCAGCAGGTTGAAGGCCTGGAGGCGGAATTTCGGCTGGGCGTCCACCACGAAGGACACGGCCAGGGAGGCGGTCACGGGCATGGCTTGCCTCCCTACCGGCAGCGCAGCCGGGGAATGTCGCTGGCCGCCACGGGCGTGACGAGGGGGGCCACGCCCGTGGCGGCCATGACTTCGGCCCGGGCGGCGGCAGCGGCCCGGCGGTCGCCGAAGCGGCCGGCCAGCACCCGGTAACGGCGTTTGCCGTCCTTGTCCGACATGGCCAGACAGGCCGGCAGGCCCTGGGCTCGGAGTTTGGCCGCCTGGGCGGCGGCGTTGTCCGCGTCGGCAAAAAGGCCGGTTTGCAGGGCCAGATAGCCGGCCGCCGGTTCGGCCTTGGGAGACGGCGGGGTTTTGGGGCGCGGTTCGGCCTTGGCGGGCCCCGGGGGGGGGGACGGTGGGGCCGAGGTGTTGGCCTGGCCGGCCGGTGCGGCGGCCGGCGTGGTCGTTTGGGCCGCAGTCGGGACGACCGGCCGGGCCGTCTGGTCGCCGGGCTCGGCCGGGGCGACGGGCGCGGCCGCCAGGGCGGGAAGGGCCGGAGCCGCCTGCGGGGCTGCCGGAGGGGTCTGGGGCGCGGCCACGGGGAGCGCGGGTTCGGGGCGCGGCGCGGCGGCAGCGGCTTTGACCGCCGCCTTGGCCCCTGGGGCCGTTGGCATGGCGGCCGGCGGCGACGCGGCGGCCTCGGCCGGCCGGCCGGCCACCTGGAAGCGGGCCACGGCCGGCTGGCCGCCCGGCGGGATCAGGGTCAGCGTCCACTCCCCGGCGGCCACGGGCAGGCCGGCAACCAGGGCGTAGGCAGCCACGGCCGGTTCTCCCGGCCGGGCCGCCGCCTGCCAGATGTCCTGGGCTGTCCCGCCTTCGGGCAATGGCCGCGTCAGCCGGACGGCCACGACGACGGGAGCTTGTCCCGCCTCGCCGGAGACAACGAAGCGGCAGCCAAGGCCCCGGTCCGCAGCGCCCACGGCCTCGCCCAAGCGCACATCCCTGGCCGCCGGCCAGCCCTCGCCCGGGACGGTGTCCCGGAGAAGCGCCCCGCACACCAGGGCGGTCACGGCCGGGGAGGCGTCGGTCCCGGCCCGGGCGTATCCGGACGACAGGCCCAGGCACAAGGCAGCCAGCAGGCAGGCGAGGGGACGCATGGACATGGCGCGGGGCGACGTCGCGGCGGCGGTCATTGGCCCAGGTGGGCCAGCAGGCGCCTGGCCGGTTCGTAGCCTGGGTGGCGTTTGAGGGTTTGGGCCAAAAATTCCCTGGCAGCGGGCAGATCGCGGCAACGGTGGTAGGCCGTGGCGATGTTGTAGCCCACGGTGGGCCCTTGGAGGAGGAGGTCGGGATCGAGCTTGAGGGCCTCCTCGAAGTGGGTCAGGGCGGTATAGTAGTCCTTGCCCTCGGCATGGGCCACGCCGAGGTTGTAGCGCAGGCCGGCGTCGCTGGGGGCGATGGACAGGGCCTTGCGGTAGTTCTCCGCGGCCTCGCGCCAGTTGCCCTGGCGGCGCAGCAGGATGCCACGATTGTTGAACATCCACAGATCCTTGGGGCCAAGGGCCTCGCCCTTGGCCTCGATGGCCTCGGTGACGAAGCGCAGGGCCGTTTCCTGGTCGCGTTCGCCGATGCGTTTGGCCATTTCCATCAGGGCGTCGCTGACCATGTCCGAGGCGACCTTGCCCACCACCTTGCGGGCCTCCTCGAAAAAGGCCCGGGCCTTGTCGTTCTCGCCCAGGTCGAGATACGCCTCGCCGATGACCGCCTTGCGCTCGAAATTGAGCGGCGACAGCTCGTCCAGGCGGGTCAGGCAGGCCAGACGCTTGGCGTCGTCGCCGGTCTGCGTGTAGACCTCGACCAGGCGCTTGAGGGGTTCGATATAAAGCTTCTCGGCCCGGGCCGCGTCCTTGTAATGGCTTTCGGCCTGGGCGTGATCGCCCTTGGCCAGGGCCACGTCGCCAAGAAGCAGGTGGGCTTTTAAGCTGTCGGGCTTGATCTCGAAGGCCTTGGCCGCCACCCGCGCGGCCTGATCCAGGTCTCCGGCGGCGAGCAGGGCGGCGGCCCGGTCGAACAGCACCCCGAGCTGGTTGTTGGGGCGCACCGCAAAGGCGCACTTCTCCACCAGGGCATTGGCCGAAATGGGTTTGGTGATGCAGCTGTCGGCCCCAATCTCGTGGGTGAGCACCAGCTCGTCCCGGGAAAGCTCCACCGTGGTCACCACAAGCCGGATCTTGTCGCCGTAGAGGGTTTTGAGGGTGCGCACCGTCTTTAAGCAGGCCGTCTGGCGCAGGCGGCGCTCCAGAAAGACCAGCAAGGGGACGGGCAGCCGATCGGCGATCTTGGCGGCCAGGGTGGCCACGTCGTCGTAGTCGGCCACCTCGCGCAGCACGGTTTTGACGTCCACGCGCAGGGCGCCCAGGGCGTATTTGAGCTGGCGCACGAAGCTGTCGTCGTCGGTGCAAAGGACCGCCAGTCCGCCTTCGGCGAAATAGTCGGCCACGATGCGCTCGTAGCGTCGGGCCGCTTGTTCGGCCCGCAATTTGACGGCATTGGGCATGGGCTAGGGTCCTTGGGGTCAGGGGGAGCCTTGGGCGCGCCCGACCCGGCGCAAGAGGGCCAGCAGTTCGGGGTCGGCCAGGCCCGGGGGCGGCGCGTCCTCGGCCGGCGGTGCGAGCACCCGGCAGCGGACGTCGCCCGGCAGGGACTCGGCCTCCAGGCAGGCCAGCCAGCCGGCGTCCACCATCTGGCCGGACGTGGCCAGGACTGCGGCGTGGGGCAAGGCGACATCATCCTCCAGGATCATGCCCGGGGTCAACGCCGAAAGGGGGATTTCCCGGCGCTCCAGTCCTTCCCGCTCCCCGGCCAGGGCGGTCAGGGCGTCCAGGGCCTGGGGATCGTAGAGGCCTTCCCGGCCGGCCAGGGCGTCCAGGGCCTGGTCCCGAGCGCGGCCCGAGGTCAGGAGCACGTCGTAATCCAGGGCGGCCTTGAGGAGTTTGGCCCCAAGCGGAACGTCCCGGCCGGCTCCGGCGTGGGGCGTTTCCTGGTGGCGGATTATGGCGGCCACTTCGTCAAGCTTGGGAATGTTGGCCAGCAAATCCCCGGCCAGGCCCGGGTGGCGGGCGAAAAGCCGAGCCTCGTCGCCGGCGAGATCGCCTGTCCGGCGCAGCTTGGCAAACAGGTCTTGGGGCAGGACCAGGCCCCCCAGCTGGGACAGGGTGACGGCCAGCTCGATGCGCCAGGCGTCGGGAGCGCCCAGGTAGCGGGCCATGTCGGCCACCAGCCGGCGCACGCGCATGGCCCGGGCGAAGGCCTCGGGGTTTTGCAGGGCGAGCAGGTCGGACAGCAATTTGATGATGCCGCGAAGGGCCCCTTTGAGAAAATCGCGCTCGGCCGTGGCCTGGGCATACAGGGCCGCGCCGGCGGCCAGGGATTCAGCCAGCTCCTCCTCGGGGCAGGGCTTGGCCAGGAACCGGAAGACGTGGCCGGTGTTGACGGCGTCCATGGCGGCGCGCAGATCGGCGTAGCCGGTCAGCATGATCCGCACAGTTTCGGGGGAGAGTTTTTTGAGCTGGGTGAAAAATTCCAGCCCGTCCAGGCCCGGCATCCGCAGGTCGGCCACCACCACGGCATAGGGGCCGTGCTCGGCGGCGACTTCCAGCCCCCGCAACGGGCCAAGGGCGGTTTCCGCCAGGTACTTGCGTCGAAACGTGCGTTTAAGGGTCGCCAGAATTTCTGGATCGTCGTCCACGAACAGGATTTTTGCCTTGCCGCCCATTGGCCCGCCGCCTTTGCCGGTTGCCGGGGCGCGGTCAGGCCGCCCCGTGTTGCGTCTGGCCGTCTTCCAGCGGAAAACGGAGGAAAAATGTCGTGCCCTCCCCAGGGCGGGACAGGCAGTCGATGCCGCCGCCGTGGCGGGTCATGACCGCGTGGCTGATGGCCAGCCCCTGGCCGGTGCCCTTGCCCACGGCCTTGGTGGTGAAAAAGGGGTCGAAGATGCGCCCGCGCACCGCCTCGTCCATGCCCGGACCGTTGTCGGCCACGGCAATCTCGGCAAAGCCGGGAACGAGCCGGGAGGAAACGAGGATGCTCCCGTGCCGCCAGGGTTCGGCGGCGACCCGTTCCTCCACGGCCTGGGCGGCGTTTAACACCACATTGAGCAGGACCTGGGACACCTCGTGAGGGGCACCGTACACCAAGGGCAGCTCGGGGGAAAGGTCCAGGGTCACTTCGGCGACATGTTTCCAGGCGTTGCGGGTGACGGCCACGATGTCGCGCACGCTGGCGTTGACGTCGAAAAAGAGCATCTCCCCGGTTCCGGGGTGGGACATCTGGCGCATGGCCCGCACGATGTCGGCCACCTGGCCGATGCCCTTGCGGGTATTGGCGATGGCGGCCGGGATTTCCTGGCGCAGGTAGTCGATGTCGGTTTCCCCGGCCACGCGCCGGGCCTCGGCGGCGGCGGCGGCCACGGCGGGGGCGTCGCCGGCTTCCACGGCCTCCAGCAGCCGGCCGTGGGCTTGGAGCAGGGCCAGCAGTTCGGTGAAGGCCTCGTCGAGAAAGCCGGCGTTGTAGCCGACGTACTGGACCGGGGTGTTGATTTCGTGGGCGATGCCGGCGGCCAGGCGTCCGATGGCCTGCATCCGGCGCTCGTGGATGGCCTTGAGTTCCCGGGCTTTGATCTCGCCGAGGTCCTGGCCGAGAATCAGCGCCCCCGGGGCCTCGTCGCCGGCCGGGTCCACGGGGTTGACCGTGAGCCCAAGCAGGCGCTCCTCGCCGGCTGCCGTGCGGCAGCGCACCTCGTCCACCCGCACCGGCGCGTGGGCGCGCCGGCTTTCTTCCAGAGCCAGGCGCACGTCCGGGCCTTCCCAACAAATGCCCAGGTCGAAGAAATCCCGGCCGGCTGCGGACCCGGCCGTCAGACCGAAAACCGTTTCGGCGCTGGCGTTGAAACGACGCACGCGGTTGTGGCCGTCCAGGGTGACGAGGATGGAGCGGATGGAGCCGAGCAACAGCTCGATGTCCCGGGCGGCCAGGGCCATTTCCCGCTGGGCCGCGTCGCAGGGCATGGTTGTTTCGGCCCGGTCCGAGCTCACGTCCCAGCCTCTTCGAGCCAGAAGGTCAGGCCGAGCCCGCCTGTGGGCGTGTGGGCGCGCACCACCAGGCAGTCCTGGCAGGCCTGCGGATGTCCGGCCGCCGGGAGCAGGGTCCCGGTTTCCAGGCGCAGGCCCTTGTCGCGCAGCATGTCGCCGAAATAGTGGAGCACGGTGGCGTAAAAAGCGTCCAGTCCGGGGCCGGCCTGGGCGAGGCGCTCGACCAGCGGCCGCGACAGGCCGATGGTGGCGGCGAAACGCCGCTGGCCAAGCACCGTGCCCTCGATGCGGGTGTGCTCGGGGAACTCGGCGGGATCGTGGGCGCTGTCCAGGCCGTTTGCCGCGGCTTCCTCGCCGGTCCACCGCTGCAGGGCCCGGGACAGGGCGGCGAACAGGCATTCGGCCACACGGTTCTCGGCGAAAAACTCCTGCAGGTAGCGCAGGCTCACCCGCCCCTTGTCGCGCAGGGCGTAGTGGCGGCCCATGAGCGCCTGATATTGGTTCCGGTCGATGTGTCCGAGCACGAGCAGCGCCTCGCCCAGGTAGGTATGGTGGATTTTCTGGAGAAAAAGCAGGTCGTCCACGGCCCGCCGGGAGAGCTGGCGCTCCCCCACGGCGATGTCGCCGAAAAGCCGGGGATCGACGTTTTGGCGCTGTCGGATGTCCTCGGCCTGCTCGGCGGTGAGCATGCCGCGCTCCACGGCCACCTCGCCGATGCGCTGGTTTTTTTCACGTTGGTAGGCCAGGCCCTCTGCCAATTGGGCTTCGGTGATGGCCCCCTGCTCCACCAGGAAACGTCCGAGAAAGCTCATGTGCGTCCTCGCGCGGCGGCAGGCCGCCTCGTTAGAAGCCTCTGGCCGAGGACCGTCCCGATGACGGCAGGGGGGTCTCTTCCAGGGCTTTGCGTTCGATGGCCCGGGCAAGGGCCTCGGCTTCGGGAAAGGCCGGATTGATGGCCTGGGCCATGCCGAGGAACTTGAGGGCGAGCTTTGGTTTGTCGCGTTCGAAATAGGTGCGGGCGATGTTGTACAGGAGATGGTCGTCGGTCTTGCTCAAGCGATAAGCCTTGAAATAGTAGCGCAGGGCCTGATCGTACATCTTGTGCTTGCGCATCTTGATGCCGAATTCGTTGAAGAGGTGTTTGTGCTCTTCGCCGAAGGCCGCCTCCAGGGTGATGATGCGCCGGCACACCAGCCGGGCGTTGTCCAGTTCGCCCCGGTCGAGGTAGGTGAGCCCAAGCCCGAAGGTGGCCCGGATGTGCTCCTCGTCCACCCGCAAGGCGTTTTTGTATTCGAATTCGGCCGACAGGAGTTCGCCCTCGGCCCGGTGGGCGTCGCCGGCGTCGACGTACTGTCTGGCCCGGCGCATCATGGGCACGACCTTGTTCATGTAGAGGTCGGGCTCGGGCAGGTATTCGGACAGGAGCTGTTCCCGGGTCACACGGCGGGGCTTGCCGGAGGGGATGAAATGCTTGTTGAGGCTGCGCAGGAGATAGGAGCCGTCGGCCTGCTCCTCGGCATAGACCTGGACGTTCTGCTTGACCTTGCGCTTGGTCGCGCCGAAGCCGATGAAGGCCTGGGTCTGGGTGGAAAAAACGCCGCGAAAAGGCTCGTTCGCGGCCTTGGGCGGGGGGCTGTCGGGTTGTGGAACTGCTGCCATGGGGCTGTCGGCACGGGCCGGATGGTTGGGGATGCGGACCGGATCGCGGCCCGTGCGGACGGGACGCCTGACCTTGATAGGCGCAAACGGGCCTAGCCATCAAGCATCATGGCAAAGGCCAGTTGTTCCGGGGGCGGCACCAGCACCCGCCAGCGGCCCTTGACGCCGCGTTCGCCGTCAAGCCGGGCCAGGCGGCGGATGGACATGGCGTTGAGTTCCAGGCCACGGCCAAGGACCAGGGTTCCGCCCAGGGCGACCACGTCCTGGTCGAGCAGCATCCCGGCGGCCAGGGCATCGGTGGGCACTTGGCGCGGTTCGAAGCCGTCGGGCAGGGTGGCCAGGGTTTCCAGGGCATCCAGGATTTCCGGGTCGTACCAGCCGTCGCGGTCGCGCATGCGGGCCAGGGCGTCGGCCTCGGGGGTTTGGGAACGCCGCTTCTCGCCGTAGTGGGCGGTCAGGGTGTCGAAATCCAGGGCGACCTTGAGGATGCGCGCGCCAAGGGGAATGCGCTCCCCGGCCAGGGCGTCGGGAGGCAGCCCGCCGCCGTCGTAGCGTTTTTCTTGATAGGCGATGATCTCGGCGACTTCACGCAGACGGGGGATGTTGGCCACAAGCTCGGCGGCGATCTTGGGGTGCATGGCGAATTCGTAGGCCTTGTCGCCGGGCAGAGGGTCGCCGCGATAGGCTCGGCGCAGGGTTTCGGCCGGCATGGCGGCGCAGCCGATCTGGGAGAGCATGGCGGCCAGCTCCAGCCGCCAGGCTTCGGCAATTCCCAGGTAGGCGCCCAGGTCCACGGCCAGACGCTTGACCCGCGACGATTTGCCGAAGGCCTCGGGGCTGACCATTTCGAGCAGGTTGGTCAGGAGTTTTATGGTGCCGCGCACGGTGCCGCGCAGGAGTTCCTTTTCGGCGGCTATGAGCTGGTATTGGCGCAAAGCGGCTTCCAGGGCCTCTTCCAGAGCCTCCTCGGGGCAAGGCTTGGTCAGGAAGCTGAAAACCTTGCTTTTGTTGACCGCGGCGATGGCCACGTCGATGTCGGCAAAGCCGGTGAGGATGATGCGCACGGCGTCGGGGCGCAACTCCCGGACACGGCCCAGGAACTCCACGCCGTCCAGGCCCGGCATCCGCAGGTCCGAGACCACCACGGCCACATCGGGCAGGGCGGCCAGCCGTTCCAGGCCGACTTCCGGTCCGGCCGCCGTTTCCACGGCGTAGCGTTTGCGTAGGGCGCGACCGTATGCGGCCAGGATCTCCGGGTCGTCATCGACAAAGAGGATACAGGGCTTGTCCATGGTCGCCTCGCAGCCGGTAAAAAAAAGTCCGGGCGGCTGTGACGCCGCCCGGACATGCTATAGGCTTTTCCGGCTTCGTACAAGGCGAAGCCGCGATTTTACGGCCAGACCGCCCTGTCTTTGGCGGCAATGACAGTCTCGACGTCCTCGGCTTGCCGGACCGTCTTTTTTCCGGTCAGCCGGGCCCGCTCCACCTGCCGGCCGTAGGCCCGCCACTTTTCGGCAGCGGCCAGCACAGCCATGGCCACCTCGCCGGCAGAGTTGGCCGTGATGCCGATCTCGCTGAAAATGTCCGGGTACTCGCCCTCGGTGGGCGTGTCGTCTTGCAGAAGCGTCCGGGCTTGGCGCTCTTTTTCCTGATAGGCGGCCATCTGCCCAGCCCCGGGCGTGAGCACGAGGCTGCGGCGGCGCTCGGCCTCGGCGTCGATGGCGTTGCAGGCCGAGGTTTTGGCGGCGTCCAAAGCCACGTCCCAGGCCTGGCCGATCTCCACGGGCGTGCCATCAGGGACGCTAAGGACGACGGCTCCCTGATAGGCGGCCAGGGACGATGCATCAGGGGCGGCCGGGGATGTTGCCGCGATCACGCCGTTTTTTACGACTACGAACATGCCTGGCTCCTTTAGGAAGTGGTAATGTACGACTGCCCGTTGAATCCGGCCGTGTTGAGAGCCGGAGACGTGTCGGTGGTGTTCGCCCGGAAAACTGTGCTGTTGGAGAAAATGTACGATCCACGTTGAGCGTTTATCCCTGTGGTGCATTTAGAAATCACACACCCTGTATAAAGGTTTGCCTTTGACATGTAGCCCAAGACAGCCGTCGTGCATCCATAGAAATACGCTGTCGTGAGGTCAAAAATTGTTTGAGACGCGGCGTAGACGCCAACAGCCCAACCGTGAAAAATCAGCTGGCCGCCTACGTTGGCCGCCGCCGCCCGGGGAGCGTACAGGCCGCGCGACGATCCTCCGAGACTGTTGAGACGCAACCCCTTGAGGTTTTTGAAAGTCGTCGGGACAGCAAAAGTAACCCCATGCACGCCGCTGGCAAAATTGAGCTGCACGCGGTTGCACGGCTTGATCACCGCGACCCCGCCGCCGACCGTGGCTGACGCTATGGCCTCGGCCAAGCACGCAATGATCGTGTTGGTCCCGTCAAAGCTGACCCCGGAGACGAGATACGCCCCGTTAAGTCCGCTGGTGCTGGAACCTGTCAGGCCGATAATATCGCCGGGCTGGATGTTTTTGGCGCCGTCGGCGTTGGAGAGATAGTTGCCGACGATGGTAAGCGTTTGGGCCAATGTGTCGATGCTCGCAATGGGCACCGTCGTCTCGGTCGAGGTGTTGCCGAGTATCTGGGTTTTGTCGGCGTCCGGATGGTCGATGGTGATGGTGCTGTTGCTGTAATACGTTCCATCGGCGACTTGAATGGTCACAACCGCACCCGAGGCAATGAGCTTGTTGGCTATGCTTGAGAGCGCCTTGGCGATGGAGGCGTACGGCGCGGCGGACGAACCGTCGCCGCTCGTGTCGTTGCCGGTGGTCGCCACGTAAATGGTCGTATTGGTGGTGATCAGTCCTTTTACGGCGGCGGCTAATCCTGCCGGGGTCACGGCCTTGGCGGCTTCAGCCCCGGCCCTGGTCTCGGCGGCGTTGGCCAAGGCCACCAATCCCGGAACGCCGGTGGACGCGGCCGGCAGGGCGTCGCGGCCGCCAAGAGCGTGCAGCGCCGCGTGGGCGCACAGGGACTCGGGCACATCATTGCCGTGAAGCACTTCGGCCAGATTGGCGGTCAGCGCCGCGCCGCCGTCCATGGCCGTGGCGACTACGGTGCGGCCGGTCTCGGCGTCATGGCTGGAGGACGCCACCGTGCCAAACAAAACCCCATCGGTCCCGCAGTCGGCCCGCAGCCGCAGGCCGGGCGCGAACGCGCTGACGAAGGAATCCCCGGCCGCGTTGAACACGGCGAACGTGTCGGAGGCCAGGAAGGCCACGCTATCGTAAACGGGAGTGGTCATGTCTTGCCTCATGAAAATCGCGGCCGCACCGTGAAGCTGGCCGTCCGACCCAGGCCGGACCAATCGCCAAGGGTCAGCGCGGCCTGGAGTTTATAAACACCGGCCTCGGCCAGGTCGCCGGGCCGGGTGACATAGCGCAGCCTGGCGGCGTCCTGGCCCGGGCCGGCCACGGCCGCCGGCCAGGAGCGCGCCGCGCCCGAGGGCAGGCGCACGTGCAGGGCGGGGCTGGCCGCGCCGGTCAGGTCCCGGCCGCAGTCGACCAGGATTTCCAGGCCGACGTCGCCTTGATAGATGGTGTCTGCCATGGGTTCCTCACGTCTGTTCGATGTCGATGGCGCAAGACAGGCCAAGCCGCGTGGACAGGGGGGAAGCCAGCCGAGTCGCCGTCGTTGGCGGCGAGAGCAGGCGCAGCACTTCCCGGATGCCCGTGCCGGCGAGACAGGCCCGGGGCGCGGCGGCCAGGACGGCCGGCCGGGCAAGGGCGGTCGACGCCGCAAATGTCTTGGCCTCCCGACCGGCCATGTCCAAATCGGTCCTGGCGGCGATCAATTCCGCCAGTCCGGTTGCGGCCGCCGGCCGACCGGCGACGCCCGGGGCGGCCGAGCTGACCGGCGCCTGAGCGGCCGCGAGGGTTCCGGCCGGCCGTGTCTCCATACGCAAGGCCAGGTTCTCGCCGCCGTTATCGGCCCGGGCCGCGCCCGCGCCGCCTGTTGCCGCCAGAGCGATGGCTGGCCGGCCGACCGTCGCCTCCGCCGCCTGGCCGCCCAATTTCCCCCAGGCCGCGGCCACGGCGGTCCAGGCGGCAGCGGCGTTGCTCCACGGTCCGTTCACGGCCTACTCCAGGGCCAGGACGCCCGAGGCGTCGAAGCGCACGGAAAACGTGCCGCCGGTGACGCCCCGGTCCGCGCCGAAGTCCAGCAGGCAGACCAGGGGGTTGGTCCGGCCGGCGACGGTTTTGGCCACGTAAATGAGCGCGTAGCGGGCCGTGATGGAGGCCTCGGTCCAGCTCGGATCGGCGGCGGCCAGGGCGGCGCTTGTGCCGGCAAGGGTCCAGGCGACGCCGGAAAGCGCCTGGCCGCCGGCCACGTAGCCCGCGCCGGCCGTTTCGCTTGCGGCCACGTCGGCCAGGGCGGCGTGGCCGGCCGAGGGGACATAGGCGCTGGTGAGCAGGGCACAGCGCACCGTGTCGGCGGCCAGGTTGAAATGCCCCTTGCCCAGCCCTTCCTTGAAGCTCGCGTAGATGAGATCGGCCATGATTGCCTCCTGTGTCGCGCCGGGGCCGCGAGGCAAGACCGCGTTCCCCAAGGGGAGCGCGCCCGCGTCGAACCGGCGACGGTTTGCGGCGTTAAACCCGGTAGTTGTAGTTGTGGTTGAAGCTCTCGCGGGAGCCGGTGGAGCGGGAGGTGGATTCGCTGACCGAACGCTGGGTGGAATCGGAGGTGGTGGTGGTGGTGCGCTCGCCCACGGATTCGCTGAATCCTATTTGGGCCGTGGCGCTGACGGCATTGAGGGCGCTGGCCGCCATCTGGGCCGAGATCTGGGCGCCGGAGCGGATTTTCTCCGACTCCAGGCGCAGTTCGCCCAGCGAATTTTGCAGCAGCATGTCGGCTTCCTTGATGGACGCCTCGGCCGACTTCAGAAAGGCGTCTACCTGGGCGGCGTGGTCGCGGGAGCGCAGTTCGTTTTGCGCTCCGTCGGCCTTGAGCACGGCGTCGTAGAGGCCAAGGGCCAGTTCCTTTTCCTTGAGCAGCGTGTCGGCCTTGGCCTGGGCCTGGCGCAGTTCGGCCTCGAACCGGGCCACGTCGGCCTTGTAGGCTTCAAGGCGGGTGTCGTTTTCCCGGGCGGCAACGGCGAGTCTGGTCTCGGCCGCCGTCTTGGCCGCCTCCACCTCGCCGCCGTAGGCCCGGACCTGCTCGGCGTAGATGCGCGCCTTGGCCTCCTCGCCGGCCAGGGCGGCGGCGTGGGCATTGAAACGGGCCGTGTTGGCGTTGACCGCCACCACATAGCCCGACACCTGGGCCTCGTAGGCGGAAAGCCGGTCGCGCCCGAGTGACGCCTTGGCCGCCGCGCCTTCCATGCGGGCCTTGTACAGGCCAATCATGGCCGTGACCCCGGACAGTTCGGCCAGGTAGAGATCGGCTGCCTGTTTTTGAACCTCGCTGGCCAGCCGCGCCCCCTCGACCCGGGCCTTGTAGGCCTCCAGCTCCGACAGCCCGGCCCGGATGCGGGCCTCGAACACGGCCGCGTCGGCCTGGTAGCGGGCCAGCTGGGCATTGTGCACGGCCACTTCGGCGGCAAGCCCCTCGTAGCCGAACCGGGCCAGCTCCCGGGCCGCTTCAAAGGACCGGGCGACGCGCTGGTTGACCAGGTCGATGTCCTGGGCTTCCAGGGCCAGGGCCTGGTCCACGGCGGCCCGGCCGTTCTGGGCGGCCATTTCGGTTTGCTTGGTCAGGAGATCAAGGCTGTGGCTGGCGAGCCCCTCGGCCGCATCGGCCCGGGCGGCCCGCAGCAGAGCGACCATGGGGCCGCCAAGGCCGGTTGCGCCCCGGGCGGCGAAGTCGTCGGACACCTCTTGAAGTTTCTGGGCCAGGGCGTCGTCCACCCGGCGCTTGGCGCGCTCCCACAGGCCTTCCTCAAGCTCCGGGCCGTAGCCGGCCCCGCCGGCGCGCACCTCGGCTTCCAGACGCTGGGCCAGGGCCCGGCGCAGGGAGGAGTCGTGGCGCTCCTCGCCCGGGACCACATAGAGGTTGCCCGGAGCGGACATGTCGGGCAGGGGCGGGCGCTCCCCTTCGAAGGTCGGGGTGACGGCCGTGGTCAGCTCGGGGATGACCAGGGGCGCAAAGACTGGCGGCGCGGGCAGGACGAGAGCCGGCTCGGCCGGCAGTTCGAGGTCGGGCAGGTTCGGCGCGTCGCCCGGCGGCCGGGGCAATTCCATGGCCGGGGCGGCGGGCAGGACGATGTCCGGCGCGACGGCCCGGAAAGCCGGTATCTCGATGCCGTCGAGGTCGAGGTCCTTGAGTTGCGGCAGGATCGGGGCAGCCACGGTGTCCAGGGCCACGCCGGAGAGTTCCGGCGGCTGAGGGACCCCCGAGTACTGCGGGGCGGCCGGCAGCTCGGGCAGGTGGTCCTTGGGATAGGCCACCCGGGCCAGGCCGCCCAGGCGGGCCAGAAAGCTCGTGGCCGAATGCCAGGCGTCGTTGGCGTAGTTCTGGGCCGTCTCGAACTTGTTGCGCACAATGCCGGCCGCGTCGTTTGGTTCGCTCATGCCTCCTCCTTGACGATGGTGACGGGGGTAAGGCCCTGGGCCACGGCCTGGGCCGTTTCGTGGTCGTCGGCCACAAACAGGCCCGACAGGGCTTCCAGGGACAGCAGCCAGGCCTGGCCGGGCGACAGGGCGTAGTGGAAAAAGCGCGGCAAGCCCACGTCCATGGCAGCGTTCATGCGATAGGCGGCGATGGCCTCGCCGTTCTCGCCGCTGCGAAGGGTCCAGGCGTTGACCCCGCTGGCCTGGTAGGTACAAGCCGCATCCAGGGCGCACAGGGGCATTTTACCGCCGTAAGCCGTTCCCTGGGCCTGGTCCTCGCGTACGACGTAGAGCCGCACGGTTTCGTCGGTTTCATGGGTCATGACGACATGGTGCCAGACCCCGATTTCCAGGGGATCGGACACGGCCGGTGCCGCGCCGAACTGGTTTTCAAAGTGCGACAGCCGGGCGGCCAGCAGCCGGTTGCCGCCGGTGACGAACACGCCGGCCGCCTGGACGCCCATCTCGAAACCGTCGGGATAAGGATAGGGGTTGCCCTGGCCGTCCAAATACGCTTCACCGGTCAGGCGCGGGGCCTCGGGGCACGGGGCGCTGGCCCGGCGCGCGCCGGCGATGCGGTCCGGCGCGGCGTGGAAGTCGTCGTTCCAGGGCGACCAGGGATAGACGGCGTCCTCTTCCCATTTGGGATGGCGATGGGGCGAGCAAAAGCCGAGCAGCGGCGACAGGTCGCCCGGGCAGTCCTTGAGGAAGTCCCCACCGTCCTGGCTTCGCAACAGATAGGCTCGCACAGGGTTCAGCACTCCCCGGGCGTCGAAGTCGTAGTCGTATTCCAGGGGCGCGGTCAGGCGCACCAGGCAGCTCACGGAAAAGGGCGCGTCGTCCGGGATATGCTCCCGGCCGTAGAGCAGGCCCGAGGCGGCCCCGCCAGGCAGGCGAAAGACGCCGACGTCGCGGCTGATGCCGGCCTGGGGCAGGCCGGCGTAGGCCGGCAGCCCTGCCTCGGCCGCCGGAATGACGGTGACGGCCGCGCCCAGACCCAGGGTCCAGCCGGCCAGCGAGCCGTGGGGCACGGCGTTTTGGAGAGCGGCCAGGCCTTCGTAGCGAGCCAGGCAGTCCGGGATGGCGTAGAAGTCGCCGTCGCGCCGCCGCTTGGGCGCTGGCGCGGTTCGGGGTTCGTCGGTGGGTTCCCGGCGGCGGCTTGGACCCAGCGTCACGTACTCCTGGCCGCCTACCAGCCGGCACAGGACCGTTTCGCCGGTGGCCAGGCGCGAACGCCGTTCGTAAACGGGCAGATCGAAGACGTTTTCCCGGCGCATGATGTCGAGTTCGCGAAGCCCGGCCCGCCGCAGCCGGGCCGGTTCGTCGCCGCCGACAGCCAGACGTAGGCGCGGGGTTGGCGTAAAGTCGTCGTCCATCACGGCCTCCGGTCCAGGTCGGTAAACCGGGCTTCCAGGGCGACGACGTCCAGGGTCGCGCCGTCGTCGGCCCGCAGGCTGATGGACCAGACATGGCCATACTGCCGACCAAGCCGGCAAGCGGCCCGACCCGGCAGCCCGCCCCGGCCGGCCGGGCCGAGTTCGCCCCAAGCTTCCGCGCCGGCGTCGCTGACGGCGGTTATTGCCACACGGCCATCGGCCAGGCCGTCCAGGGCCAAGCCGCCCAACCGGGCCGGGCCGGGGCAAACAACCGGCGGCAGGGTCAGGCGCACCGGGATGGCCGCGCTGTCGTCGTTGTCGCCGCCGACGCGATAAAGGGCCACGCCGTCGCTGAAAACCACCCGGCCGTTGTGCAGGCAAGCGCAGGCCACGGGCAGGCTGCTTACGGCCGTTGTCGCGCCCGAGGCCAGCTCCAGGGAAAGTCCTTCACCCGTCATGTCCATTCCTCCCCGTTGCCCCGGCCGCCAAGGCCCGGGCGTTGTGCGCGTCCCTGCCCGGCGGCGGCCGGGCCGCCCAGGGCCATGGCTCCCAGGGCCAGGCTTTCCGGCCGGCCCGCTCCGTCCGGGATCAGGCACGGGAGCATTGCCACGCTCACGCCCAGCGGCCCGACCAGGCCGATCCCGGCCCCTCGCGGCGGCAGCAAGCGGCAGAGGACAAAGCCGGCTGCGCCGGCAAGACCACAGGCCCGGCAGTCTGGATAGGGCAACCGGCCCTCGCCCGACACCAGTGCGGCCTGGACGGCCTGCCCCAGGCCGGCCCACTCCGGCAGTCCGGCGGCGGCCTGCCCGCCGCCGCCGCCAAACCCGGCCGTGCGCCAGCCGGGCAGCGGCAGGCTGGCGCGCTCTCCGGCCAAGGCTTTGGCGACAAGGCCCGGGCAGACAAGGACGGCGCGGACGTATCCGGCCCGCCCGACAACGGCCGGCGCGGCCAGGGCCACGGCGGCGCGCGCGCCGGTGCGGCCGGCGGCGTCCCAAGTCGCCGGCAAATCGGCTTCTCCGGCCGCGCCGTGGGCCGCCCCGGCCCGACAGGCCGGTAGGGGCAGGGCGAGAGCGTCGCCGGCCGCCCGGGCGAAAAAGACCGCCACATCCTGGCGCACCGGGAAAAACGCGCCGCTGGTCAGGGCGTAGTCCACGAAAGTGTAGGCATTGGGGTCGCCCATGGTCGGCAGGGCGGCCATGGGGCCTTGGGCCGGCCCGAGAGTCCAGTCCAGGGCGGTCCAGCGGCCGTCTCCATGTCGCCGCCAGGCCACCCAGGCATGGCCGTCGCGGTTGGCCCCCACCCGGCCAAAGACCGTGACGATGCGGTCGGCCGGCAGCCCGGCGGCCAGCATCAGGCCGTGGAGCAGTATGGCCCCGTCCTCGCAGTCGCCCCGGCCAAGGGCCAAGGTGGCCGGCGCGCAGCGCCAGGCGTCGTCGGCATCGGCCACGTAGGTCAGCGCCCGAGCGGTCCTGTCCAGGAGCGCCAGGGCGATGGCGTCGTCACCAGACGGCAGGCCGGCCACGGCCTCGGCCAGGTCCGGGTCGCCGACGCCGAGCAGGGCCACCGCCCGGGCGGCCTCCACGACCCCGGTCAGGGCCGGGCTTTCCAGGGAACAGGACTGGCCCCGGACGACAAATCCCGGCAGACGCGGCGCGCCGCTGCCCCGGCGGGAAAGGTCGGACAGGCCCAGCACGGTAAGCGGCAGGGTCAGCGCGGCGCAGGCCGCGCCGCCGGCCAGGGCGAACAGCGGGACCAGCACGGCCTCGGCCAGGGCCGGGATGGTCCCCGTGGCGGCGGCCTGGACCGGGGGAAGCGTCGTCTCGCCGACGCCCGGACGCCAGCCGGCCTGGCTGGCCCGGATCTCGGGCAGGGGCAGGCGCGCGGCGGCGGCGGGCTTCCAGGAGCCCTGGGCCAGGGCGGCCGGCAGCGGCAGGGTCAGGCCGTGGCCGGCCGTGACCACGCCGCAGGTGCCGGTCGCGGCGGCGGCCAGGTCGAGGACGACAAGGCTTTGGGCGGCAAGGGTCTCTTCGGGCAGGGCCTCCATGGCGAAAAGGTACTCGTCAAGGCTTGCCATCATGCCCCCTTGCCGGGCTTCGGTCCGGCAGCAAACGCCAGCGCAGGCCGGCAAACGCGGCCGGCACGGCCCGCCCGGCCGGATCGGCGTCCTGTCCGGCCGTCGCCGTCATGAGCGCCCCGCTCGGGCCGGCCTGTTCCGCCATGACCAGGGGCGGCGCGGAAGACTGTTGTTGTTTCATGGCTGGTCCTTTCTTTCACTGGGGCTGGGCCTCAGGCCGTGCGGCCGTAAAAGACGAGTTCGGAGATGTTGTAGTTGCCGTTCTTGTCGGGTTTGAAGGCCGAGACGACCAGCCGGTAGCTCAGGTAATAGTGGTCGTTGTCGCAATTGAGGCGCTCGGACAGGAACACGCCGTCGTCCCAGTAGTCCGCTGGCTCGTCGTAAAAGGGGCTGGCCGTGGCCACCCGCATTCCGCCGTAGTTGGTCGCGGCGTAGAGGGTGGTCCAGCTGACCTCGTCGTTTGAGGCCTCGAAACGGAAATCCGTGGGGCAGGCGCAGGGGCCGTAGCCGTAGGGGCAGTAATGATTGCTGAAAAGGCCTGAAGCGAACTGGAAGGCCGTGACGCGGATGGGCGTGTCGAAGCGCACCCCGACATATTCCGGCACGGCGTTTTTGGGGTCCGGGGCCCAGCAGCCGTTGCGGCCGTCGCTGGAACCGACGCTGAAGGTATTAACGGAGTGGGGGCCGGGCACGCCGCAGGTGGAGTAGAACACCTCGCCCTCGACCCACAGCAGGGCGTCGTCGTCGCCCGGCACGTGGCCCAAGGCGTCGCGGAAGCGGTGGCGCACGAGCAGGTCGCGGTAAAAGGCGGTCTGGCCCGGATCAAGGGCGGCGGCGGCGACCGTGGATCCGGTTTGGTAGTAGACGAGGGAACTGGTCATGGGACTCTCCTAGAACCCGACGGCGACGTCGCCGGCCAGTTGCAGCCGGCCGCGCACGATGCGTCCGCCAGCCGGAATGTCGCCGGTAAACCAGGTGGCCCGCACCCGGTCGGTCTCGGTCGCGTCCGTCGCATCTTCCAGCCAGACGGCGTCCGGGGTCACGGACGGCGCGGGCACGGCGGCGGTGGCCGGGATCAGCGTTTCCCAGATGTCCACGGTCTCGAAGGCGCGGGACAGTCCAGCGGCTTCCAGGCGGATGCCCTTGACCACGACCAGGCGGAACCAGGCGTCGTCGGCGTCGGCCAAATAGAACCGTCCCAGGCCGTAGTGGGAGATTTTGAGGTTGTATTCGTCGTCGTCGCCGGTGTCGGCGTAGATGATTTCGGTGGTCGGGATGGGCTCGCCCACGGCCAGGACGCAGGAGGTTTGGCCGCTTCTCGGGGTCTGGGCCAGGATGACCCGGCTGCCGAAGGAATAGGGCGTGCCCGGGCGCTCGGAAAAGGCCCGGCCGCAGACGACCTGGATGCGGGGCGGAAAGCCCTCGAAACGGCAGGGCAGGGACTGCGGATAGAGGTCGGCCATGGCCTGTCCTTGGGCGCGCGGCCCGGGTGGGGGTTAACGGGGCCGGGACGGACTCCCGGCCCCGGGATCGCGCCGCCTGGGCAATGCCCCAGGCGGCGCAGGAGCGTTTCGAGACGTGGCCTGGCTAGGACGCCGGCATGGTGACCACGAAGCTGTCGATGGTGGTGGTGGCTCCGGCGGTGATGGCGGTGGAACTCATGTTGAGCTGGGCCCCGGAGGTAGAGACCGAGCCGTCGAAGCGGGCGTGGCCGGTGTCGGCCCCGGTGGTGCGGTCGTTGGCGTAGAACCGGAACCAGCCGGCCGTGCCCGAACTCGTGGCCGCGCCGGACCAGACTTCGCCGGCCGCCTTGGCGCAGGCCCCGGAGGCCGGGGCGGTGAAGTTTAGCCCGTTTGTGGGCGTGCCCGGGGTGAAGGTCCCGGAGGAGACGGTGATTTCCAGCAGGGGCGTGGCCCCTTCGCCGTAGTCGGCCGTGGCCGGCTGCACGCCCGGGAAGATGCGGATCACGCCGTTTTGCATGATGTCCTTGAAGCTGGCCGTGCCGAGCAGCATGTTGCGAAGGCCGGTGGAAAGACGAAGCGCCATGGGGATCTCCTGGGCAAAAGGGTTGGCGGCCAGGGGCCGGGGAGGTTTCAGATGCGGTCAAAAAGCAGGTAGCGTCCGCGCGTGGCCACGGCGGCGGCCCGGCCGGCCAGGGGCACGGGCACGGCGGCCAGGCGTTTGACGACCCCGCCGGGAAGCCCGAGCCAGATGCCGTCGCTTGCGGCCCAGACGGCGGCGTCGCCCCCAAGCTCCTCGCCGGCCACGGCCTCGTGGCGGCCGGCCGGCAGCCGGGCCAGGCTGCCCGGGATGGGCGGGGTCGGGCAGACCCGGGCAAAGGTCATGGTCCTGGGGTCGTTGCCGGCCACGTAGGCCACGCCGGCCTCGTCGCCGACGTAGAGTCCGCCGGTCACCGGGGCCAGCAGGCGCACCCGGCCGACAAAGGGCGGCAGATAGCCGGCCAGGGCGTCCACCCAGTCGAAAAGGCCGGCCCCTTCGGTGAAGTGGACAAGCGCCCCGGCCGCGATCCAGATGCGGCCGGCATGGAAGGCCAGTTCATGGCCGACCGGCGGCGGCCCGAAGCGGTCCAGGCGGTCCGGGCCGGGATAGCGCTCCCCGGCCCAGGGCTGGGCCTGGCCCTGGCGCAGGCGGCCGTTTTCAAAGCCGTTGGCGTAGTAGACGTCGTCGCCGAGGCGCAGCCAGACCATGGGCGCGCCCGGCGTCAGCCCCCCGCGCAGGAGCCTGGGCTGGCCCTGGCCCGGGATCAGGTAGAGTCCGTCCCCGGCGACGCCGTAGAGGTCGCCCCCGCCGGAACACAGTTCGCCGAAGCCGAACCCGGCCAGGCGTTCGTATCCCGGCCGGCGGACCAGCCGGCCCTCGACCACGTCTACGTTGACGGCCTCGGCCAGGGCATAGCGGCCGGTGTCCGGGTCGCAGACCAGCCCGACCGGGGCGGCCGAGGCCCCAAGGCCCAGGCAGGACGTCAGGCGCACGACCCGGCTCACGGCCAGTCCTCGCCAAATCCGTACGGGTCGGCGGCCGACGGGACATCGGCCGGCGCGGTCTGACGCGGGGCGGACGTGGCCGTCAGCTCGGCCAGCAAGGTCTCGTAGCGTTTGCCGTAGGCGGCTGTTTGGGTTTTGACGCCGTCGGCCCCTTCCTCCAGGCGCTCGAACAGTTCGCGGCAGGCGTAGGCGACCAGCAGCGGCCCGGCCAGATGGACGGGCAGCCCCTCGGGCTTGTCCCCGGGCGCGGCCAGGGGAGCGGGCAGACGGCCGTATTCGAAGCCGATGACGACATCCACCGCCGGCACGGGCCGGACATGGAGCCGGCCGCCGGCCAACGCGGCCAGGCGCGGCCGGCCGGGGCGCGTGGCCGGGCAGGACCGCCGCAGGACGGCCAGGTCCGGGGCCAGCCGGACCCGGCCACGGGCGGGGAGGAGGAAGGCATCGACCGGAGCATGGAGGAGATCGGCCGGCAAGGGCGCGTCGGCCTGTCCCGGGGCCAGGGGAATCTCGGCCCAGGCGGCCAGATCGGGCAGGCGCGCGGCGGCGGCGGCGGCGAGCAAACCCCGGCCAAGGGTCCGGGCCACGTCGTCCTCGGACACCGACGGGTCGCCGACGATGCCCGACACTTCGGCGGTAAGCCCGGCTAGGCTGTCGGGCACGGCGCGGCGTATCCCCTGGGCGTCGGCCCGGGGCAGGTTCATGGCGGCCATGGCCATGGCGTTCTCCGTTGGTTGGGGGTGGGTCGGGGCGGACCTGCGTCGCGTCCCGGCAACACGTTTGGGCTGAGGTCTTGTCTGCGGGGCGCGGGCTAATCGAGGGTGAGCAGGCAGGGCTGATGCTTGCCGTCGGTAAAGGCGGCGGCAAAGGCCACGCCGGCCACGGGCTGGTCCACGTCGAGGCTGGCGTTCATGGCGGCCAGGCTCCCGGCGGCCGGCCCGGGCACGAGCATGGAACCCACGGCGGCCGTGCCGGCGGCCAGGCAGCAGGCCACGCCGCCGGTCTGGGCGAAGAAGTAGTGCCCGGCCGGCACGTCGCAGACGGCCACCCCGGCCGGCAGGTTTTCCTCGCTGGCCGACACGGTCGCGCCGCACCAGGGCGAGGGGATAAGCGAGACCACGGAGGCGGCGGTGAGCGGCGCCCGCACCGGCTCGGCCAGGGTGATGACAGTCGTGCCGCCGGCGGGACAAGCGGTGTTGGACAGGATGCGATGCTGCCGGCCGCCGCCGTCGTTGGCGGCCACTTGCAGGTAGCCGTCCTCGTAGGCGTTTTCGGACACGGACGCAGCCCCGACGACCAGGCTCACGACGCGGTCGCCAACGTTTGCCGGGGTGGCGGCGCGGCCGGTGTGGGCGGCCACGGCGGCCGGGGCCATGACCAGGGAGCCGGCCGGCACCGGGGAACTGCCGGCCTTGGCATAGCGGAACTTGCGCCCGTCGGCGGTGATGCGCAGCGCGCCGACGGCTTCGCGTTTGGCCGGCGAGGTTTCGCCCACGTCCTGGGTAAAGGAAAGCTTCATGGGTTGGGCCATTGTTGCCTCCGATGGTTGGCGGTTAGGACAGATTGGCGTGGCAGGCGTGGGCCTTGCGGTTGGAGCAGATGAGGTTGCCGTGCCACAGGATCTTCATGGAGCGGCCGGCCGGTCCGGCCAGATCGACCCAGGGCTGGCGGGCGAAGAAGCCGTTTTGGTGGATGGCGAAGCCGAGATGGTTGGTGTTGACGGCGAAGAGATGGCCGGCCGGGCAGTAGTCGTCGGCGGCCAGCACCATGCCTTCGTAGACGAGGTGGGCGAATCCGGCCTGGGCCACGCCGTCGTCGGTGACGAAGCGCTGCTGGACTTGCAGGATGCGGGAGACCTTGTTGTAGAGGGCCTCGGTGGTGACGGCCACGTTGGGCTTGCCGTCGCGGCCGTCGGAGACCTTGGCGGCGCTGCGCAGGGTCTGCAGGGTCTCCAGGCTCATGGTTTCGGCGTCGGCCACGGTGACGCCCTTCCAGGGCTTGGAGCCGTCGGCGGCCACGAGGTCGTTTTCGGCGATGCCGCCGTAGGCCTTGTCGGGATCGGGGCTGGTCAGGGCCCGCAGGCCGGTCAGGGTCGGGGCCTCGTCGCCGGCGGCGGAATAGAGGGTGGCGGCCAGCCAGCCCGAGCAGGTGCGCTGGGCGGTTTCGAGCTTTTGGGTGACGAACTGGACCACGGCGTAGTCCCCGGCGGCGGCCACCTCGTCGGTGAGGTAGACGGTGGCGTTGCCGTAGGCGTGCTTCCAGTTGAAGGCGGCGGCGTTGATGGTGACGCGGTCGTCGCTGGAGAGCGTGTCGGCCCGGGTGAAAAAGCCGCCTTCGCTGTCGGAGTAGGACAGGGGCACCCGGATCTTCTCGCCCCCGGCCGGCCGCTCGAACAGGCCGGCCTGGCGGTTCATGAGCAGGTCGAGCAGAAACGAGTTGCGGAAGTAGATGTCCACGGCCCGGCCGCCGGCGGCGGCGAAATAGTCGTTGGTGATGGCTTCGATTTCACTGAGCGAAAGGGACATGCTGGTTCCTCCTTGGGGTTACAGGCCGGCGTCGCGGCGGCGGGCGGCCATGCGGGCGGCCAGGACGGCATGGACGCCGCCGAACCGGTCCGGGGCTTCAAGCTGGGGATCGTCGGCCCGGCCGCGCTGGGGAGCCCCTGAAGGCGCGCCCAGGGCGACGCTGCCGCGCCGGGCGCGCAGCCGCTCCATGGCCGCGGCCTCGCCTTCGGCCAGGGCTTTTTGGCGCACGCGCTCGGTTTCTTCCTGATTCGCCTTTCCGGCCTCGGCCAGGTGGTGGGAGAAGTAGGCCCCGACCTCGTCCAGAAGCGAGTTTTCACGCTGGCGGGCGGCAAGCGCGCCGTTTTCCCGCAGTGTTTCGAAATCCGGGTGTTCGGCGGCGAAGCGCTGGGCCAGTTCGGCCCGCTGCGAGGCGGCGCGCCGGGCTTCGAGGTTTTCCAGACGGGCCTCGATGAGGGCGTCGAGGCGGGCCTCCAGGTCGCTAAAGACCGATTCCAGGCCGGCGATGCCGGGGTCGGTCCCGGCCTCGGTTCCCGGAGCGGTCCCGGGGGCGGGACCGGCGGTTGGCGCGGCGGCGGGATGGGTCGGCTGTTCCATGGTTCCCTCATAGGTGGGCTGGGGTTGGCGCGCGGGGCCGGGCGCGGCCGGGCCCTTGGCGCAAGGTGTTGTCCCGGGCGCTGCCGGCGCTGTTTTGGGCGCGCGAGGCCACGACGGCCGTGGCGGCAGCCCGGGGAAAACGGTCGGGAAACGGCGGTTCGGCGGCGTCCGACGCGGCGTCAGACCAGCCCGCGTCGGGCTTTATGGCGCTCCAGGACTTCCCGGGCGACGGCCGGGCCGGGGTCCGGGCGGCGCGCGCGCTCCTCGCCGGGTTCCTGGGGACGGATGCCTTCGCCGCGCAGGAACCGGCGGTAGTTGGCCCGGCTGGGTTCGGCCAGGAAGGCCCGGACATGGGGAGCAGGCGAGGTCTTGTCGGCCACGGCCGTGACGGACGGGAGCCAGTCGGCGTCGGCCCGGTAGCCGCGCCCCACCGACAGCAAGCGCTTGGCCGAGCCGCCGCAGGTGCAAATGTTTTCGGTCCGGTCCATGGGGGCCATGGCTTCGAACTCCCGGTCGCAGACCCGGCAGGCGAAATCATACAGCGGCATTTATTTACTCCCGTGTCTTTGGTTCGGCATGAACAACCCAAGTCCGGCCAAACGCCCCTGGCCTCACCCCGCCAAGGGGGTCCGGGGGGGATTATCCCCCCCGGCGGGGAGGTCCAGGAGGGGCGGAGCCCCTCCTGGCTCTTCCATCCTGGCCAGCACGGCGGCGCGGTTGTCCCAGTCGAGCTTTTCGAGGAGATCGCGGCGGTCGATGGCCTCCATGTCGTAGAGGGCCAGGGCTTCCTCGCGGCGTTGGACCCGGGAGACGGGCATGGTGGAGCCGGCGACCACGGTGAGCCGGGCCGGCACGCGGCAGGCCTCGCCCCTGAGCGGGGCAATGGCGATGGCCCCGTTTTCGGCGAAGCTGATCCAGCGTTCCTTGGCGTACCAGTTCTGCATGTGGCTTAAAAACATCCGGCCGCGTTCGCGCACCAGCCGCGAGTAGTTGCGGATCTTGCCGCGCAGCAGGGTGGAGGCCTGTTCAATCAGCGCGGCGATGGCCTTGTAGGCGACCACGGGATGGTCCGGGGAGGCGGCCCGCTCCAGTTCGCCGATGCCCGAGATCTGGCTGAAAAGCTCCCGGTAGAGGGTCAGCACGCTTTCGATGTCCCGGGTGTTGTTGGCGAATTCCAGATAGCGGATGCCCTGGGCGGCGGCCATGGAGGTCGGGTTGACGATGCCCAGGCGGTTGGTGAAGGCGGCGTTGTCCACGCCCGAGTCGCGCGGGTTGATGATCTTGGGCCGGGCGCAGCGGTCCTTATGATACGTGAGCTGGGACAGACATTTGTTGATTTCGAGCTGCAGCTCGGCCAGCTGTTCGAAGTCCGAGGCTCCCCAGATGGTGGTGGGATCGGTCAGCGAATTGGCCAGGGCAAAGGGGTAGCGGTCGTAGAGATAGCTGGCCATGGCCTGGTCCAGGGGCAGGGCGGGATTGATGGACGGATTGGGCTGGTCGGACAGGACGAGGCTCCCGGGGCCGGCCACGACCACGCAGCGGATAAAGCCCGGGTACAGCGGCCCGTCGTCGGTCATGGTGTAGTCGCGGGCCCAGCATTCGCACACGAGCACCGTGTCCTGGCCCAGGGCGTCGCCGCCCCCGGCTCCGGCCAGCTGGCGCAGCACCTCGCCGAAGCGGGTGAAAAGCCCTTGCCGCCGGCCGTCGCCGAGGAGGATTTCGCGCCGGCCGTCGCCGAGATCGGCCAGGGTTGCGGCGTCGCTTTTAAGCTGGCCCGCTGCCTCGGGCCAGCGCCGGGCCGCCTGGCGCAGGCTCATGGGCGCGAAGTGGAGCACCGCCTCGGCCTCCTGGATGTCCAGGCAGCTGGTGGGATAGACGCCAAAGGCAAAGGGATCGACGTTTACGGTGCGCACTTCGCCCAGGCCGTATTCCAGTTCGGGGTCGAAGACGACTTTTTCCACGGCCAGGCCGTAGGTCTCGCCGTTTATGACCGAGCGTTCGAACACGGCCTGCTGTTCCTGTTCGTTCCACCACCAGGCGGCGGCGCGTTCCAGGACGCGGTAGACGTCCTCGTCGCCCACCGGGCTGACCCGGCTGACGTTGAAGGTCGGGTGGTTGTCGGTGAGCAGGTTGACGGTGCGCTGGCGGTGCAGGTGCAGGAGATTGGCCCCCAGGCGCGGCAGGCCGGGCTGGGCCGGCCCCTGCCAGGGGCGGCCCTGGCCCAGTCGGTAGTTGCGGGTCCAGGCCTCGGCCAGGCCCAGGCGGGCCTTGTCGCGCACCACCGCCTCGAGAAGTTCGAAGACGCGGCGGCCCACGCGCTGGGGCTCGGCGGCCGGGGGCAGGAGCTGGTTGACAGCGTCGGTCATCGGCTTCTCCGGTTGGGCTTGTCGCGTTTGGGGATCGGGCCGGGGTTGGCGGGTTTCGGGTCGGGGCTGGCGGCGTCGGGCTGTTCCGGTTCGGGAAGCGGCCAGGTTCCTTGGTCGGTTTCGAGGCTCTTGGCCCCGTCCGGGGCGTACCCCTGGGGGTGGTGACGGCACTGGGGGCAGCGCGCCGCCTCCCAGGGGACGTCCGGGGGGAAGGGCGGCGGGAACCCCGGCTCCAGAGGCTCAAACACGGCGCTGGTCAGCGGCGGGATCAGGCGGGCGGGGTCGCAGGCGGCAATGGGGGCGTGACACAGGCGGCAGCGCAGGATCATGTTTGGGTCTCCTTTCGCGGCGGTTGTTCCCGCCGCCCTCAAGACCCACAAGTCCATGGAAACCGGCCGTGAACCAGCCAGTTTCCGTCAAAATACGGGGCATTTTCCGACTTGTCCGCTGGGAGATTGAAAAAAAATTCACAAGCGCGTGTCGAAAAGACCGCATTTCCCGTTGTGACTCCAATGGCTTTCGACTAGTTTACTTTGAATTCTAAATTTTTGCCTCGGAGGAGACCACTATGCTTGGCATGGAGAAGAAAGTCCGGGCGATGTATGGCGATGACGTCGAGAGCAAGGTCGGCAATCCGGCCGTTGAGGCGAAGGAAACGGCCAATTCGGCCCGGGCCGGCCTGGCCATCGGGATTTTGGCCATTGTGTTGGCCCTGGGCGTGTATGTCGCCCTGGACGCCAAACTGTCCGTGGTGACCCAGTCCGTGGCCGACGTGCCGGCCAAGGTGGCGGCCATGGACGCCAAGATCGCGGCCTTCGACGCCCTGCCGGGCAAGCTGCGCAAGGAAATGGCGGCGGCGCGTCTGGCCGAGTTGGCCGCCACGGCCGACGCCCTGGCCGTCACCCTTGAGGGCGACGCCAACAAGGCGTCCCTGGCCAAGGTTTCCGAGATGATCAAGCAGCTCAAGGCCGACGTCGCCAAGTAGCGACGGGTCGCCCGAAGGCATGGGACCGCGCCGGGTGTTCCGGACGCGGCCCCATGGCCTTCCCACGGCCTGCGCCGCAGGCTTACGGGGTTCCCCCGGGCCTTTTATAGGCCAACGCTGAAAAAACGGCCGCATCCAGGCAAGGATGCGGCCGTTTTCATTGTCGGGATCGGGAAGGGGACGGCTCAGTTGGGGCCGACAAACCGGTCGTCGGAGCGCGTCTGCCCCACGGTCTGGCCGCGTCCTTCCAGCCAGCCGCTGCGCACCGGGCCGGCCGGGGCGTCGAAGGCCGGGGCATAGGGCTTGATGTCGAGTAGCGGCGTGCCATCGAGCATGTCCGCGCCGCGAACGGTCAGCACGTTGCCGTCAATGGCAACCACCTCCACCACGGACAGGCCGATGGGATTGGGCCGCTTGGGGGCGCGGGTGGCGAAAAGCCCGCGCGGCGTGTCGTCGAGATAGGGCGTCACCGTGGTCTTGTAGCCCGAGGACTCGTGGAAGCAGTAAATGAGGTAGACGTGGGAAAAGCCGTCCACGTCGGCCAGGGCCGGGGCCAGTTCGGGGTCAAGCTCCACCCGTCCCAGGCTGTCCCTGGCGCCGCCGGGCTGGATGGGCATGCCTTCGAGGGCGGCGTAGGGTGTGCGGATCACGCCGATGGGACGCAGGGCGATGGATGTTTCCGAGGGCATGGCGATCTCCTGTTACGTGTCGGCCTCGAAGGCTTCGCTGGCCCGGGATACGCCGTAAGCCATGGCCATGGCCGCGATGCCGATGGCCGGGGCGTAGTAGGCCGGCGCGGCCAGGGCGAAGCGGATAAGCAGGGTGGCCAGGGCGAAGCCGGAATTGCGGAAGACCGAATGGAAGGCCGGCTGATAGGTGTGGGACAACAGCACGATGAAGATGTCGCTGAAGATGAGCACGGTATAAAACACCGAGAAAAACGGATGGACATGGCCGGTGGTCATGGCCTGCCAGCCGATCCAGGCCCCGTAGGCGAGGAACGCCAGCAGCAGGCAGAAGGCCAGGAATTTTTTCGTGGCCACGAAGGGATAGAGCCACGGGCCTTTCTTGCCCTGGGCGCGCTTGCGGTAACGCCGGTAGTACAGGCCAAGACCCATGAACACGATCAGCGCGCCGGCCCCGTCGGCCAGCATGGGCAACAACACATCCACAGCTTCAACGAGGACGATGGGTTCGTGCAGATGGACGAGTTCCTTGAAGGCGTCGCGCAATAAAATCAGGCACAAGACCTCGAACTGCTTGCCCAGCGACTTGGTCACCGAACAGGGCAGGACGAAGATGAGGTCCACGACTTCCTGGATCAGCACCAGGGTGAAAGCCAAGTTGATGGCGTAGAAATGGGACATGGGGGTCATGCGGGCCAGAAACGGCGGCAAAAGTCCCCGGATGTTGAGTTCGATGCCGATCAGGCCGATGAGAAAGGCCACGACCTGGCTCACGGCCACGACCCGTCGGGTCTTCGGGTGTTCCCAGAAGGAGTGCAGGGGGTCGAAGAGATCGGTGGCGAGTTCGTAAAACGTGCTCATAGGGTATTCCTGGCAGGCTTATGCACCATGCCCCCCTGAAAGGGAAGCCTCTTTTGCGTCGGGCGCTTGCCATGGGCCGAGTGTTGCGTCATATACGGTCAAGCGTCGTCTCTCCTTTATGCGCCGCCCGACGCCGCCAGACAAACGCCCCGGAGAGGTCCATGAAAGCACCGCGCGACTGGTCCATCAGCCTCAAGATCGCCATTGTCTTTATTGCCATGCTGACGGCCCTGTCGGGCTTCACCATGCTCTACTTCCTCTACGAGCTTGGCCAATACCGCGAGGCCAGCGGCCTTGAGCTGCGAAACCGGCTCATGGCCGAGGCCAAGGACAGCCAACGCCAGGCCGTGGGCCAAGCTTACGACGTCATCAAATACTTCTATGACGTTTCCCAGGACGACGCGGCGCTCAAAAAGCGCGCCCACGACCATTTAAAAGCCGTGGTGGACGCGGTCGCGGGCCAGGCCAAGGCCTACTACGACGCCCATAAAGACGCCATGCCCCGCGAGGAGATTGAGGCCCAGCTTAAGGCCATGGTCCGTCAGGCCCGCTTCGACGGCGACAACTACATCTGGATCAACGACCTGACCCCCCGCATGGTCATGCACCCGACCCAGCCGGCCCTGGAGGGCCAGGACATCTCGGGCTACCGCGATCCCAAGGGCACGGCCCTTTTCCAGGAAATGGTCAAGGCGGCCAAGGACAAGGGCCAGGGCATGGTGGCCTACATGTGGGACAAGCCCGGGGCCAAAAACGATCCCAAGCTCAAGGTTTCCTACGTGCGCCTTGTGCCCGAACTGGGCTGGATCTTCGGTTCCGGGGCCTGGGTCGAGGACGAGACGGCCCGGCTGCAGGCCGAAGCCAAGGCCCAGCTGTCCAAAATGCGCCTGCCGGACGGCAACTATTTCTTTATCTACGACAACACCCGGCCCATTCCGCGGGTGGTCATGCACCCCATCCGGCCGGATTTCGACGGCAAGATCCTTGATACGGCCCAGTTCGACAAAGCCACGTCCATGAGCCCGGGCGTACAGGCCGCCGCAGTGCCCTATCCCGGCGGCAAGACCAACATCGCCACGGGCATGGCCGACGCTGTGGCCGCCACCGGCGAAGGCTTCGTCAGCTACGCCTGGCCCAAACCCCAGGCCGGCGGCGGCGAAACCAGCGAATCCTACCCCAAACTCAGCTACGTCAAGCTGTTCAAACCCTGGAACTGGATCGTGGGCATGGGCGACTACGTGGACGGCATCGACCGCGAAGTGGCCCAGGAAGCCGCCCAGTTGGACCAGGCCGTGCGGGCCATCGTCGTCAAACTGGTCATCTTCTCCATCGTCTTCCTTATCGGCATGGCCGCCCTGTGCCTGCTTACGGTGCGCCGGCTGCTCAACCGGCCGATCTCAGCCATCGTCTCCTACGCCGACAAGGTGGCCGGCGGCGACCTGGCCGCCGCGCCCGCCTCGGGGCTGACCGCCGAAATGGCCAGCCTGGCCGCCTCCATCAGCGCCATGGTGGACCACCTCAAGACCGAACTGGAGTTCGCCAAGGGTATCCTCAACTCCGTCACCCTGCCCTGCGTGGTGGCCGCCCCGGACGGCAAGATCACCCTGGTCAACCGCTGGCTGGCCCACTTCCTGGGCGAGAAAAAAGAACCCGAAGCCTACGTCGGCCGCCACATGAACGACGTGTTCGCCAGCCACGCCATCGTCTCCCAGGTCCTTGGCGACGTCATGAGCCGCCGGGAAATTATGACCAACGTCGAATACGACGGCCGGTACGCCTGGGGTGAGCGCTTCTTCATCAAGATCGACGCCGCGCCCATCAGCGACGGCGCTGGCCGTATGCTCGGCGTCTTCGCCATGCTGGCCACCCTGACCAAGGTCAAACTGCAACAAGAAGCCCTGGCCGAACAAAACCGGCTCATCGCCGCCGCCGCCAACACCGCCGAGGGCATCTCGGCCAAGGTGGCCGACAACGCCCGCGACCTGGCCGAACGCATCGACCGCACCAATGAAGGCGTGTCCTACCAGCGCCAACGCACCCTGGAAACCGCCACGGCCATGGAGGAAATGAACGCCTCGGTGCTGGAAGTGGCCCAAAACGCCGGCCTGGCCGCCGGCAGCGCCGACGAAGCCAAGGAGAAGGCCCGCCAAGGCTCGGACATGGTGCGCCAGGTCGTGGCCGCCATCGAGGACGTCAAAGCCATGGCCGAAACCCTGCGCGGCGACATGGCCGAACTCGACAAGACCGCCGAGAATATCGGCCGCGTGCTGGAGGTCATCTCCGACATCGCCGACCAGACCAACCTGCTGGCGCTTAACGCCGCCATCGAGGCCGCCCGGGCCGGCGACGCCGGACGGGGGTTTGCCGTCGTTGCCGACGAGGTGCGCAAACTGGCCGAAAAAACCATGACCGCCACCCGCGAGGTCGGCCAGGCCATCACCGCCGTGCAACAAGCCGCCCGCCGGGGCAATCAGGAAACCGTCCGGGCCGCCGAAGCCGTGTCGCGCAGCACCGATCTGGCCGAAGCCGCTGGCGAAGCCCTGGCCGCCATCGTCGGCATGGTTGACAGCACCGCCGACCAGGTCCGGGCCATCGCCACCGCCGCCGAACAACAATCCGCCACCGCCGCCGAAATCAGCCGGGCCACCGAGGAAGTCAGCCGCATCGCCGAAGACATCCGCGCCGGCATGGACGCCTCGGTGGACGCCGTGCGCGGACTCAACGACGAAACCCGGGAACTTGGCCAACTCATCGAACACATGCAGACCAGCGGCGAGGCCGAGACCGACGACCAACCGCGCCGCCTGCCGTCCTGACCCTCAAACGCCCAAGGAGCATCGCCCGTGGCCCGAATCCTCATCGTCGACGACGCCGCCATCACCCGCACCATGCTGCGCGGCATCCTGGAAAAAGCCGGCCACCAAGTGGTTGAGGCCGCCGACGGCGACGCTGCCATCGCCGCCTTTCGCGAAACCCCGTCCCAGGCCGCCTTCGTCGATATCTTCATGCCCGGCAAGGAAGGCCTGGCCACCATCAAGGAGCTTCTCGAACTGGCCCCAAGCCTGCCCATCATCGCCATGAGCGCCGGCAGCACTTTCACCGACACCGAAACCCTGGGCTGGGCCAAAAGCTACGGCGCGAAATTCACCCTGCCCAAACCCCTGGCCGCCGCCGCCGTGCTGGAGACGTTGGGGCAGATATTTCAGTAGGTAAGGGGAGAGGAAGGGGAAGAGGAAGACGAAGAGCGGGCTCTGCCCACACCCGCCGGGGGCCTGAGGCCCCCGGACCCCCCATCGGGGTTATGGCAAGAGATGGGGTCATGTCAGCGGGCGGAGGTGAAGCAGGGGAAAAGAGCGCTGGCGCGCTGGGCGGCTGCGCCGCATGGGTCGTTGGAATTTGCGGGGCGTCGATGCGCCCGGCTGTCGCCGGGTGCTCGACGCCCCGCAAATTCCAACAACCCGGTTCGCCCTGGGTTACCCGAAGCGGGCAAGCGCGTTCTTTGGGGAAGAGCGGGGCAGGCTCAGGGTTCTTAGCTTTCCCCTGTCCTGTCGATCAAGCTCAGGACATCGCGAAGCGGCGGGATCGGCGCGAGGCTTTGATCGCGCCGATCCCGCCGCTTCGCTGCCGCGCCCGTCCTGCCCTTCCCCATATCGGGGGTCCGGGGGGCTGAGCCCCCCGGCCGCCGGAGGCATCTTTCCTCTTAATCCTTCTTAATTCTTCTTTATTCCGCTGTCTTCTCCCCTTTCACATCGCCCCGCGACACCAGCCGTTGGATGCCGCAGTAGAGCGCCGGCACGAAATACACGCCGAGGACGGTGGCGGCGATCATGCCGCCGAAGACGGCGGTGCCCAGGGCGTGGCGGCTGGCCGCGCCGGCCCCTTTGGCCACGAGCATGGGCACGACGCCGAGGATGAAGGCGAACGAGGTCATGAGGATGGGCCGAAAACGCAGGATGGAGGCCGAGACGGCGGCTTCGGCCGGGCTGTCGCCGGCCTCGTGGCGGGCCTTGGCGAATTCGACGATGAGGATGGCGTTCTTGGCGGCAAGGCCGATGAGCATGACCAGGCCGATCTGGGCGTAGACGTTGTTTTCCAGGCCGCGCAGCATTTGCGCGCCCATGGCCCCAAGCACGGCCATGGGCACGGCCAGGATGACGGCGAAGGGCACGGCCCAGGATTCGTACTGGGCGGCCAGCACCAGGAAGACCATGAGCAGGGCCAGGCCGAAGATGAACACGGACTGGCCGCCGGAGGTGGCTTCCTGGTAGGCGATGCCGGTCCAGGCGTAGCCGAAGCCCTGGGGCAGCTTGTCGCGGGCGAGTTCGGCCATGGATTTGAGGGACTGTCCGGAGGAGAAGCCTTCGGGGGTGCCGCCGGAGATTTCCACGGTGCGGAAGAGGTTGAAGCGGCGGATGTATTCCGGGCCTCGGATGTCTTTGGTTACGCCCAGGGTGCTCAAGGGAACCATCTCGTCCGCCGAGGAGCGCACGTAGAAGCGTTCGATGTCGGCGGGGCTGGTGCGGAAGCGCGGCTCGGCCTGGAGCATGACGCGGTAGGTGCGGCCGAATTTGTTGAAGTCGTTGACGTAGAGGCCGCCCAGATAGGTCTGCAGCGCCTCGAACACGGTCTTGGGCGGGATGCCCAAGGTCTGCACCTTGTCGCGGTCGAGGTTGTAGAAGAGTTGGGGCACCTCCACGCTGAAGTCGGTGAAAAGGCCGGTGACGGCGGGCATGGTCCGGGCCTCGGCCAGGAAGTCGTAGGCCGTGGCGGCCAGTTCGGCCACCGGGCCGCCGGTGCGGTCTTGCAGTTCGAACTGGAAGCCGCCGGTGGTGCCCAGGCCCGGGATGGGCGAGGGGTTAAAGGCCATGACGATGGCTTCCTGGACCCCGGCGAACTGCTTGCGGGTGCGGTCCATGACCGCGTCCAGGGAGAGCTGCGGCGTGGCGCGGTCTTCCCAGGGCTTTAAAATGACGAACAGGACCGAGCTGTAGGAGCTGTAGGTGCTGGTGAGCAGATTGAAGCCGCCCAGGGCCAGCACGTCGGCCACGGCCGGGTCGGCGGACAAGGTCTGTTCCAGCTGTTTGACCACGGCGTCGTTGCGCTCCAGCGACGCGCCTTCGGGCAGCATGGCGTTGACGATGAAGTAGCCCTGGTCCTCGTCGGGCACAAAGCCCGTGGGCAGGGTGACGAGCAGATGCCAGGCCCCCGCGCCCACGGCGAAAAGGCAGATGATGGTGAGCAGCATCCGCCGGATGGCCACGCGCACGCCGGCGGCGTAGCCGCGGGTGCAGGCGTCGAAGACGCGGTTAAAGCCCCGGAAAAACGCGCCAAGCGGGCCCTTGCCTTCGCCGGCCGGACGCAGGATGAGCGCGCACAGGGCCGGGGAGAGGGTCAGGGCGCAGATGGCCGACAGGGCCACGGACACGGCCAGGGTCAAGGCGAACTGCTGGTAGAGCCGGCCGGTGACGCCGCCCATGAAGGCCACGGGCACGAACACCGAGATGAGCACCAGGGAGATGGCGATGACCGGGCCGGCCACCTCGGCCATGGCCGCCTTGGTGGCTTCCCTGGGCGGCAGTTTTTCGTGGTCGATCTTGTGCTGCACGGCCTCGACCACGACGATGGCGTCGTCCACGACGATGCCGATGGCCAGCACCAGGCCAAATAGGGTCAGGGTGTTGATGGAGAAACCAAAGACCTGCATGAAGGCAAAGGCTCCGACCAGGGAGACGGGCACGGTGAGCATGGGAATAAGCGTGGCCCGGCCGTTTTGCAGGAACACGTAGACCACGATGAGCACGAGCAGCACGGCCTCGAACAGGGTTTTTATGACCTCGTGGATGGAGGCGGTGACGAACTTGGTGGTGTCATAGGGGATGGTGTAGCTGACGCCGGGCGGAAAGTAGCCGGCCTGCTCGGCCATGATGGCCCGGATTTTTTCCACCACGTCCAGGGCGTTGGCTCCGGGCAGCTGGTAGACCTGGATGGTGCAGGTGGGGTTGCCGTTCAGGCGCGTAAACGCGCTGTAGCTCTGGCTGCCCAACTCCACCCGGCCCACGTCGCGCACGCGCACCATCTCCGCCCCCTTGCCGGTGCGCACGATGATATCGGCGAACTCCTCGGGGTCGGCCAGCCGGCCCTTGACCTGGACGGACAGCTGGAATTCCTGGCCCGGGGGGGCGGGCGGCAGGCCGATCTGGCCGGCCGGGGCCTGGACGTTTTGTTCGCGGATGGCCTGGGCCACGTCGGAGGAGGTCAGGCCCAGGCGTGCGAGCTTGTCCGGGTCGAGCCACACGCGCATGCCGTAGTCGCGCTCGCCGAAAACGGCCACGTTGCCGACGCCGGGCACTCGGGCCAGGGCGTCGGTGATGTTGATCTTGGCGTAGTTGTTGAGAAAAAGCGTGTCCCGGCTACCGTCGGGGGAGCTTAAGTTAATCACCAGCAGCATGTCCGGGGACTGCTTTTTGACTGAGATGCCCCGGCTGACGACTTCCGAGGGCAGGCGGGAGTTGGCCAGGGCCACGCGGTTTTGGACGTCCACGGTGGCCAGATCGAGGTCGCGGGAGATGTCGAAGGTGACGTTTAGGACCATGCGTCCGTCGTTGGAGCTGACGGAGTTCATATAGAGCATGTCCTGGGCGCCGTTGACCTCCTGCTCGATGGGCGTGGCCACGGATTCCTCCACGACCTGGGCGCTGGCCCCGTCGTAGGTGGCGGAAACCTGGACCGTGGGCGGGACGATCTGGGGATACTGGGCGATGGGCAGGGTGAGGATGCAGATGGCCCCGACCAGGGTGATGACGATGGAGATGACGGCGGAAAAAACCGGCCTGTCGATGAAAAAGTTGACCATGGCGGCGTCCTGGTGTTGCGTCCCTTAGAAAATACGCACGTATTTTCTAAGAAAACTTCATGGTTTTAAGCTGTTGCCCGCGAAACGCCGGAGGCGTTTTCCGTGGACGCGACACTAGGGCTTGGCGGCCGGCGCGGCGGCCGGGGGCTGGGCCGGCGTCTGGGCCTCGGCCTCGACGATCTTGGCCGGCACGCCCGGCCGGATCTTGGAAACGCCTTCCACGACGACCATGTCGGTGGGGGTAAGCCCCGAGTCGATGACGAAGTTGCCGTCCTTGGAGCCGCCAAGGGTCACGGCCTTGGCCTCGATCTTGCCGTTGCCGGCCACGACGTAGACGGACTTGCTGCCCTGGACGTCGATGATGGCCCGCTGGGGCACGAGCAGCGCGGCCTTGCGGTACTCGAGCAAAGCCCGGACCTTGGCGAACTGGCCGGGCTTGAGCACGCCTTGGGGGTTTTTGAAGACGCCGCGCACGGCCAGGGTGCCGGTCTTGGCGTCCAGGGCCCGGTCGGCCATGTCGGCGTCGCCGCTCAAGGGGTAGATGGAGTCGTCGGCCAGGATGAGCGTGAGGGGATATTCCCGGGGCTTGTCGCCATTGGCCATGATGGCCTTGGTGAATTCGAGGTAGTCGCGTTCGCTGATGGAGAAATCGACGTACATGGGGTCGGTGGAGGAGATTTCGGCCAAAAGCGTGTTGTCGCCCTTGCCGACGAGGTTGCCGACATTGACGTAGGCCTTGCCGATGCGGCCGGCGATGGGGGCGGTGACGCGGGTGTAGCCGAGGTCGCGTTCGGCGGTTTCCACGGCGGTCCTGGCGCTGTCGGCGTTGGCGGCCAGCTCGCGTTCGTTGGTCAGCCGGGTGTCATATTCGTCGCGGCTGACGGCGCGTTGCTTATAGAGCTGCTCGAAGCGGCCGAGATCGACCTTGGCCTTGGCCAGAAGCGCGTTCTGGCGATCCAGCTCGGCCCGGGCTTTCTGCAGGTTTTCCTGATACTGGCGCGGCTCAATGACGAAAAGCAGATCGCCCTTTTTGACCAGCGCGCCTTCGGTGAAGTTGCGCTCCTTGAGATAGCCTTCCACCCGGGCGCGGACTTCGATGTTTTCCTTGGCCGCCACCCGTCCCACATATTCGCCGTAGACCGGCACATCGGCCACCACGGGCTTTTTGGCCTGCACCAGCACCGCCGGCGGTTCAGCCGGTTTGGCGTCCGCCTGTTTCTTGGCCGCGTCCTGGTCGCCGCAACCGGACAGGCAGGCCAGGGCGGCAAGCAGGAGCAGAGACAGACAGGTCGGCAGGGGGCGCAGCAACAGTCGGCGCATGGCAGTTCTCCTTGGCGGTGGCATACGATATCTGTTTTATAAAAAAGCTGGCACGTTGGCGCAATCATAATCTCCAAAAAGGGCGAGAAATCTTTGCGAGTCGGCAACGGTTGGGGCAGGATGGCGGCGGTTGCCGCGGCAACGATAATATACAATATGTAACTATTGCATTTTCATGCACGGTGAATCGCATCCGCCTGATGCGAGCCGACGGTGGCCGGCCGTACCGGCGACAGGACAGTCCAGTCGTCGGTTGTTTCCTTCTGTGTTCCCAGCTCACCGTCCGGCCCGAATCGTCGAAAGCGGCCGGGCTGTTGACAGGGCGTCCCCTTTGCCGCATCCCTTGGCCTCGTGCGCCCGACCGGGCGTCCCACGCCAAGGAGACCATGATGCTCAGTCCTTCCCTGCGATTTCTCGGCCCCCGCCGCCAGGATTACCTTCCGGGGCTGCTCGACCACTACGTGCCCATCTCCCGGGGCATGGCCCTTTTGGGCGAGGCCCTGGGGCGCAGCCTGGCCGCCGGACAGGACGCGGGATTCAAGGTGCTGGCCGGGGAGATCGACATCCTCGAAGCCGAGGCCGACAAGATCAAGCGGCGCATCCGCAACCATCTGCCGGCCGGCTTTCTCATGGTCGTCGACAAGACGCTGTTTCTCAACTACACGCGAAGCCAGGACAATATCCTCGACGCCGTGCAGGAAGCCGTGGTCTGGCTGGGACTTGGCGAATTCGCCATGCCGCGCGACCTGGCCGAGGCCATGATCGAGTGCGTGGCCCAGGCCCGGCGCACGGTGGAGCTTTTGGAGCCGGCCCTCTCGGAAACCGTGAACCATGTGCTGGCCGGCCGCAGCGACCGGGGCGAGGTCAAGGGACGGATGCACGAGATCCGGCTGCAGCACCTCAAGGTGGTGCGTTCCAAACGCTCGCTTATTGCCGCCGCCTACGCCTCGGAGCTGGAGTTCGCCCGGGTCTACCAGATCATCCGGTTCGTGGAATACGTGTTTCGGGCCAGCCACAGCGCCGAGGGCTGCGCCGACATCCTGCGGGCCATGCTGGCTCGCTAGCGTCCTTGCTCAGGAGCGGCCCGGAACGGCCGCCGTTTCCCAGGTGTGCGGCCTGCAGTTCCCTGCAAACGGCTGGTTGCCGCAATATGCGCCCGGCCGGGCCTTGCCGGAGACGTAAAATTGTCTGATAAAAAAACTGCTGCCGTCCCTCCCGGGCGGCACGCGACATCCGGCAGGGAGCAAGGGCCATGAAACCGCCGCGCTCGCAACGCCTCCAGGCCATCATCGCCCGGCTGCACGAGGGCGGCTACCGGGTCACGCCCCAGCGCGAGGCCATTCTGGCCGCCATGGCCGACAGCCCGGACCATCCCACGGCCGAGGTTGTGCATCGCCGCTTGCTCCCGTACATCCCCGACTTGAGCCTGGCCACGGTCTACAAGACCCTCACCGCGCTCAAGGCCTGCGGCGAGGTGCTGGAGCTGCAGTTCAGCAACCAGGACAACCGCTACGACGCGGCCCGGCCCAAGCCCCATCCGCATCTGATCTGCCAGGGCTGCGGCACGGTGACGGATTCCGACCTGCCGGGCGTCGAGGCCATGGCCCTAGCTCTGGCCGAGGCCACGGGCTATGCCATCACTTCCCATCGCCTGGATTTCTTCGGCCTGTGCCCGGCCTGTCGGGCGCGCGGAGCGGCGGACTAGCCCCGCCCCCTCCCCCCATTGGGGGGTCCGGGGGCCTCAGGCCCCCGGCCGCCGGAGGCCTCTTACTCCTCTTTTCGCTCCCCGTTCCGTTCGTACTCAAACAGTCTCCCCCGCATGATGGCAGCCTTGCCGAACTTGTCGCGGATGCGGTCCAGGGCGGCGTCTATTTGGGCGTCGTGTCGGGCTTGTGTTTTGCCTGGCGGTTCGAGGAGGGCGAGTTGGCGGTGCGGCTCGCCAAACTGCGAGACGCCGACGCCGATGAGGCGAAGGGGGTGCGGCAGGGGTTCGGCGTCGAGCAGCGCCCGGGCGGTCTCGAAGATGGCGCTGTCCGAGGCGGTGGGTTCGGCCAGGGTGCGGCTGCGGGTGATCTGCTTAAACGTGTTGAACTTGAGCTTGATGGTGACGGTGCGGCCGCGAAGGGATTCCTGGCGCAGTTCGCGGCCCACGCGTTCGGCCTGTTTGAGGAGCCAGGCGGCCAGGATGTCGCGGTCGGCGGTGTCGGCCTCGAAGGTGTTCTCGGCGCTGACGGACTTGGCTTCGCGGTCGGTGCAAACGACGGCGCTGCCCCGGGCGTGAGCCTTGTCGTAGAGGTCCAGGCCCCATTTGCCGCAGTGGCGGGCCAAAAATTCCGGCTCGTGGCGGCGAATGTCGGCCACCACCCGGATGCCCAGGCGGGCGAGACTCTCCTCGGCGCGTTTGCCCACGCCCGGAATCTTGGACACGGGCAGGGGCCCCAGGAAATCCAGGGCGGTTTCCGGGGTGACGATGGTGAGCCCGTCGGGCTTGTCGTAGTCCGAGGCGATCTTGGCGATGAATTTGACCGGCGCGACGCCCACGGAACAGGGCAAGCCCGTGGCCTCGCGGATGTCGGCCTTCATGGCCCGGGCCATGGTTTCGGGCGGCCCGAAGAGGGTCTGGCTGCCGGTGATGTCGACGTAGGCCTCGTCGATGGAGGCGGGTTCGACCAGCGGGGAAAAGCGGCCGAGCGTTTCCATGACGATCCGGGAAACCTCGCTGTAGCGGCGGCGGTTGCCGGGCAGGAACACGCCGTGGGGGCAGCGGCGTTTGGCTTCGGACACGGGCATGGCCGAGCGCACGCCGTAGACCCGGGCCTCGTAGGAGGCGGCCGAGACCACGCCCCGGTGGTGGTGGCCGATAATGACGGGCTTCCCCTTAAGGGAAGGTTCGTCGTGCTGTTCCACGGAGGCGAAAAAGGCGTCCATGTCGAGATGGAGAATCACGGCCATGGGGGAGGGTGCGACGGGGCGGCGGGAAAAGCAAGAGGCGCGGCCGGAAAGGTTCCGAGTCGCGCCCCTGGAGGAAAAAGGCCCCGCCCGCCTCAGGCGGACGTGTTGAGATGCGCGCCCTTGCCCATGGCCGAGAGCACCTTGGTCTGAAAATCGTAGTCGGCGTCGACCTTGCCGTTGGCGTCGGTGTTGAGCTTGTCCAGGGTCTGGGTCACCACCTGGGCGCCCATGGTCTGCTGGTCCAAGGCCGAAGTCGTGGGTTTGGCGCTGCCGCCGCTCACTGCGTCCATGTCGCCTCCTTGAGGGAAAATTTCCCGCTCCTCGTCACTTATCGGCCACGGTTCGGGCGGAGTTTAGCGTCTGGTTGGACAGGGCGTCCTTTTTGCTGCTATGACCCGGCTACGACTCAAGCCCCGTCCAGGAGGACCGCATGCCTGTCGCTTCCTGCCCCGTGCATGGCCTAGACGCCGACGATTTGTCCTGCTCCATCCGCGAACATGTCGCCCACTCGCTGGGAAAACGCGGCCAGGAGGCCGGCTGCCGCGACGTGGCCACGGCCATGGCCCTGACCCTGCGCGACCGGCTGGTCGACCGGATGCTGGAAACCCGCGACCGCTACCGCGAGTCCCGGGCCAAGCGCATGTACTACCTGTCCATCGAGTATTTGCTCGGCCGATGCCTGGGCAACAATATCTATAATATGAACCTGCAGGGCGAGATGGCCGGTTTGCTCCAGTCCTGGGGCTTTTCCCTGGAGGAAATCCGCGAGCACGAGCGCGACCCGGCCCTGGGCAACGGCGGCCTGGGCCGACTGGCCGCCTGCTTCCTCGACTCCCTGGCCACCCTGGACATGCCGGGCTGCGGTTACGGCATCCACTACGAATACGGGCTTTTCAAGCAGTCCATCGAAAACGACCGTCAGGTGGAGCGGCCGGACTACTGGATGGCCGAAGGCATGCCCCTGCAACTGGAACGCCGCGACCAGGCCGTCATTGTGCCGCTCTATGGCCGGGTGGAGGACCATCAAGGCCCGGACGGCGGCTATCTGCCCTTGTGGGTGGACTGGCAGGATCTGGTCGGCGTGCCCTACGACATCCCCATCGTGGGCTACGGCGACCGCACCGTCAATTACCTGCGCCTTTTCGCCGCCAAATCCACCGACAACTTCAACATGCAGATCTTTGACCAAGGCGACTACATCAAGGCCATCCACCAGAAGGTCTATTCCGAACTCATTTCCAAGGTGCTCTACCCCAGCGAATCCATCTCCTTTGGCAAGGAGCTGCGGCTGGTGCAGGAGTTCTTCCTGGTTTTCTGCTCCATCCGCGACATCACCCGCCGCTTCCTCAAGCAGAACCGCAACATTGAGGAGCTGCCGGAATTCACCGCCATCCAGCTCAACGACACCCACCCGGCCCTGGCCGTGGCCGAGCTCATGCGGCTTCTGGTCGACGAACGCCGGGTGCCCTGGGACCGGGCCTGGAACATCGTCACCCGGACGCTCGCCTTCACCAACCATACGCTCATGCCCGAAGCCCTGGAGATGTGGTCGGTGGAGCTGATGGAGAAGGTGCTGCCGCGCCATTTGCAGATCATCTACGAGGTAAACCGCCGCTTCCTCGATACCGTGCGCGCCTCGGGCGTCACCGACGAGGCGAAAATCCGGCGCATGTCGCTTATTGATGAAAACGGCGGCAAGCAGGTGCGCATGGCCCATCTGGCCGTGGTCGGTTCGCACTCGGTCAACGGCGTGTCCAAGCTCCATTCCGAGCTGGTGAAAAAAGTGCTCTTCCCGGACTACGCCGCCCTGTGGCCCGGCAAATTCAACAACAAGACCAACGGCATCACGCCCAGGCGCTGGCTGTACAAGGCCAACCCCGGGCTGTCCGGCCTTATCAGCGAAGCCATCGGCGAGGACTGGATCACCGACCTCGACCAGTTGCAAAAGCTCGCCCCCCTGGCCGAGGACCCGTCGTTTCGGGAGCGCTTCGCCGGGGTCAAGCGGGCGGCCAAGGCCAAGCTCGCGGATTATTTCGCCAAGACCACCGGCATCGTGGTCTCGCCCGACGCCGTCTTCGACATGCAGGCCAAGCGCATCCACGAATACAAGCGCCAGCTGTTAAACGCCATGCACGTCATCCACGATTATCTGCGCGTGACCGAGGACGGCTACGTGCCGCCGGCCCCGCGCGTCTACGTGTTCGCCGGCAAGGCCGCGCCCGGCTATTTCGAGGCCAAGGAGATCATCCACCTCATCTGCCGCCTGTCCAAGGTCATAAACGCCGACAAGCGGGCCAGCGACTGGATCAAGGTGGTCTTTGCCGCCGACTACCGGGTGTCCCTGGCCGAAAAGCTCATCCCGGCCGCCGACGTCAGCGAACAGATCTCCACCGCCGGCACCGAGGCCTCGGGCACAGGCAACATGAAGTTTTCCTTAAACGGCGCGCTGACCGTGGGGACCCTCGACGGAGCCAACATCGAGATCCGCGAGGCCGTGGGCGCGGAAAACTTCTACCTCTTCGGCCTGACCACCCCGGAGGTGGAGCGTTTGCTTGGCGAAGGCAGCTACGACCCCTGGGAATACTACCGCAAGCACCCCGAAATCCGCCGGGTTCTCGACGCCTTGTCGGCCGGGCGCTTTTCCCCGGACGAGCCGGCCGTGTTCCACTGGATGTTCGAAAAGCTCTTGTCGCGAAACGAACGCTACCTGCATCTGGCCGATTTCATGACCTATCTCGACGCCCATGAACGCATCGGCATGGAGTACGCCAACCCCGACGTCTGGATGCGCAAGGCCGCCCTCAACGTGGCCCGCATGGGCGGGTTTTCCTCGGATCGCACCATCCGCGAGTACGCCCGCGACATCTGGGGCATCAAACCCTTCCCGCCCAAGGGGGCCGCGCCACGGGCCTGAGGCTTTTTCCCTTTCCCGCGTTGCCGCCGGTGCAAGGGATAATCTCCTGATATGTCTCCCCTAAAGCGTGACCGACGTCACGTTTTAGGGGAGGCCTGACGCCTTTTCCCCACTAGTCCATTGGCCGTGGGCCGGCCGGGTTTTTCTCCCGGCCGGCCCCTACCGCCGGCCGGCAAAATGTATTATAGGCCCATCCCACCCATCGAACAAAGGACTCTTCATGATCGGCATATCCAAGCTTTACTGCGGCGGCGTGGAGGCTTCCGACGCCCTGCGCTACGGTCGGCATTCCGGCAAGCTCCCGTCGCACCTGCTGCAATTTTCCAAGGACAAAAAGCCCGTCGTGGTCTGGAACATGACCCGCCGGTGCAACCTCAAGTGCGTGCACTGCTACGCCAAGGCCGTGGACCCCGAGGGCGCCGACGACATCGGCACCGTCGAAGCCAAGGCCATGATCGACGATCTGGCCGCCTACGGCGCGCCGGTGATGCTGTTCTCCGGCGGCGAGCCGCTGGTGCGCAAGGACCTGACCGAACTGGCCTCCCATGCCGTGTCCAAGGGGATGCGGGCCGTTATTTCCACCAACGGCACGCTCATTACCCGCGACAAGGCTCGGGAACTCAAGTCCGTGGGCCTTTCTTACGTCGGCATTTCCCTGGACGGCGGCGAAGAGGTCCACGACAAGTTTCGCGGCGTGGCCGGCTCGTTCAAAAAAGCCCTGGAAGGCATCGAGAACTGCCAGAACGAGGGCCTCAAGGTCGGCCTGCGCTTCACCATCAACAAGCGCAACGCCTCCGAAGTGCCGCTGTTGTTTGACCTCTTGCGCGAACGCGAAGTGCCGCGCATCTGTTTCTACCATCTGGTCTACGCCGGCCGGGGTTCGGAACTCATCGCCGAGGACCTTGACCACGCCGCCACCCGGGCGATTGTGGACCTCATCATGGACCGCACCAAGGCCCTGCACGACGCCGGCCTGCCCAAGGAAGTCCTCACCGTGGACAACCACGCCGACGGCCCCTACGTCTACCAGCGCCTGCTGCGCGAGGACCCGACCCGCGCCGCCGACGTCATGGAGCTGCTGTCCTTTAACGAAGGCAACAACTCCGGCCGGGGCATCGGCTGCATCTCCTGGGACGGCAAGGTCCATCCCGACCAGTTCTGGCGGCACCATGTTTTCGGTAACGTGCGCGAGCGTCCGTTCTCCGAGATCTGGGACGACCCGAACATCGAACTGCTGGCCAAGCTCAAGGACAAGAAAAAGCACGTGAAGGGGCGCTGCGCCACCTGCCGCTACCTGTCGATTTGCGGCGGCAACTTCCGGGCCCGGGCCGAGGCCGTGTACGACGACGTCTGGGCGCCCGATCCGGCCTGCTACCTGACCGACGACGAGATTCGCGCCGAGGATTGAGCCGGACGCGAGAGCTTACGGACTTCATACGCGGCGGCGCACGGCCTGTGCGCCGCCGCACCTGTTTGACGCAGGCGACGCCGCCATCGACGGCCGCCTCGGGAGGACCGCCGCCGTGACCCTGTCGCGCTTCTTGTGGCCTTTTTCTCCGGCCGTCAGGTCCGATCCGGGCCGGCCCGGCCTTGCCGACGACGGGCCGGCCGTGCGGGCCGTCTTCTGGGCCATCCTGCTCGTCGCCGCCTGGCTGCGCTTTTTCCACCTGGAAACGCCGTCCATGTGGCTCGACGAGATTCTCGTGCCCATGGCCGCCCGCCATCCGGTGTCCTACCTCTTCGATCTGGTCACCACCTCCGAGGTGCACCCGCCCACGTATTATCTGCTGGTCAAACTCCTGATGGCCTGCGGCGTGTCGGATTTCGCCCTGCGCAGCCTTTCGGCGACTTTTGGCCTGGCCAGCGTGGCCGCGATCTTTGTCCTGTCCCGCCGCCATGCCGGCCTGGCCCCGGCCCTGTTCGCCATGGCCTTCCTGGCGGCCACGCCCTTGGCGCTGTACGTGTCCCGGGTGGTGCGGATGTACGCCATCCTCGTTTTTCTCCTCATCTGCTCCACCGGTTTCCTCCTGGCCTGGGCCCAGAGCGGCTCCCGGCGCGACCTGCTGCGCCTGGTCGGCGTCAATCTGGTCATGACCAGCCTGCACTACGTCTCGTTTATGATCCTGGCCTCCCAGTTCGCGGCCGTGCTGTGGATCGCTCCGCGTCGGGGCGGCCGCCGGCCCTGGCCCGACATCGGCCTCTACCTGGCCGGTTCGGCCCTGGCCGTGGGCCTGGTGGCGCCGTTTTTCATCAGCCGCCTGCTGCGCACCCATCGCGGCCAGTTCATGGGCTATTCCTATCTGGAGGCGGCCGGCAACATGCTGGCCAAGGTCGGCGAAACCTTGTGGTTCTTCCCGCACCAGTGGCCGGCTGCGGTGTTTTTCGCCCTGATCGTCCTGGTCGGGCTGGTCCTGGCGGCCCGGCTGCGTTCCAACCTGGGGCGGGTCGTCTTGTGCCTGGGCGTGCTGCCAGTGGTGTTTCTGGGAGCCACCAAATACGACTACTACGCCTTCAATGTCTGGCATTTGTCGTTTCTGCTCGTGCCGTTTTCCATGGCCTTCGGGCTGGCGGCGGCGCGCCTGTCGGCCCGGGTGGCCGCCCAGGTTCCGGCCGCGGCCGCAGCGCTTGTGCTGGCCACCGGGCTTGGGGCCTGGATGCTTGGGCCCCGCTACGACGCCTTCTACGCCCCGGACACGGCCATCCTGCCCTTTTTCACCCTGTCCAAGCCCTTGGCCCGCAATCTGCCGCCGCTTATCGGCCAGGACGGGGCCGTGGTCTTTTGCGACATGTGCACGTTAAACGGCTACTACTGGTACGCCGACCAGTATGGCGCGGGGGATCGCATCCGCGCCCAGGCCGTGGAGCAGGGCCAGGCCGTTCGCCCGGTGCGGTTCGTCTCGGGCAGCGGCTCCTTTGGCGGCTTCGCCAAGACCGAGGCCGAATTCCTGGCCCGCTACGGCGCGCCGGCCAGCGTCGAGAAGACCTTCCAGGCGGCGGTCTACCGCTTTGACGTGGCCAAGACGCCGTTGCCGGCCATCGGCGCACTGCCCTACACGGCCACGGCCGAGGCCGGGTTGACGAGCTTTTTCGCCGGCGTGGACCGGGCCTGGGGCCTGACCCTGAACCCGGACTGGGGCGGGGCAGCCGGCCCGGCCGACACCGGCGAGGGCGGCTTTGAATACGTCATCGAAAACCACGTGGCCGGACCCCAGCTCGTGGTCTGCCATCAGGAACTCGTCAACACCGGCCGGGGCAACACCTATGTGGTGCGCTACCGCTTCAACGACGAGTCCTTCGTGGAAGCGGCCCGGCTGACGGGGCCAAGCCCGGCCGTGGACCTGGGCTTCGTGGCCGAGCGCCGCGAGCCGTACAAGCGCCTGACCATCCGGGTGGAGATGGTCCTGGCCCCGTACACGGCGGATTTCGCTGGCGGCAACCAATCCACCTTGGGTTTCAAGCGCCTGGACGTGAAGGTGATCCCATTAGAGGAAGCCGTAACGGCTTCCGCCGTCGCGGGAAAGGAAGGCGGATCATGACAACACGCGCCGCGACCTGTGTCCTGGCCCTGCTGCTGGCCCTGGCGGTGCTTGGCTGCGACAGCCGCCGGCCAGCGCCCCTGGCCATGCTCGATCTGTTCACCTTCCGCCAGACGACTCCGGCCGTGCTCACCAATATCGAAGGGCTGGAGCACGACGAGAAGGGGGCCTGGCGCTGGCTGCTCGGCCCCGAAGGCCGGGTGGCCTTCGCCAGCGACGCGGCCCGGCCCTACACCCTGCGTTTTCGCCTCATGAACCCGCTGCCGGACCAGTTGGTGACGGTTTCCCTCAACGGGCGCGTTCTGGCGACCTACGGCCCCTTGCCCCGGGTCGGCTGGCTGGAGCCGTCGGTGGCGGCGGCCCTGACCTTCCAGGCCCGGCCCGGGGAGAACGTCTTGGCCTTTGCCGTGTCCGACTGGAACGGCCGGACCATGGCCCATATGCCGACCGACGCCCGGCCCTTGGCCGCGGTGTTTCTCGATTTCCTGCTCTATGCCCGCTAGCGTCGCGTCCGCGAGAAGCACATACGACATTCCGTAAGCATCATATTAAAATCATGTGGTTTTCTTAAATAATACTCTCGTATGTTTTAAGGGATGCTACACTAGCCATCGGCCCCATGGCGGCCCAGCCTTGCTCGCTCAGGCCTCGGCGCGTTGGCCCGGATGGGCGGATTGACTTTCCCAGGCCGCGCCGCCGGGGTCGGGGGCGGATGAATGAAAATTTCTTTTTGAAATAATTGTCGCAATATAACGACAGGATGCGGCCACATCCCGAGCTTCCTGTGATTTTTTTCCCAAGAAGGCCTTGCCAGTGGCCCGGGCCGGGCGTACCCGGGCCTTGTGGCCTGCCGCCGCGTTCGGAATGTTGTTCGGAGAGCGGACGACGGGACGGCATGGTTGAGAAGAGGCGAAACGGCCCTGGTTTGGACAACCCCCGCAACCAACGCCCCTCGTGTTTCCGTTGTGACCGGACGCCCGCCCCCGGGGCAAGCGCCTGATCGACGAGACCCGGACCCGCCATCCGCCCGCCCGGGCCCCGGACGCCGCACGAGATCGCCGGACGCAAACCCGGCGGACGACGGCAGCCGCCCGTCGGCGACTTGGGGACACCCCCCGAGGAGTCGGACATGAGTCTGATGGATGTCGGCGCCATCCTTGGCGCGCTGGTGTTTCTGGCCCTGCTTGGAACCCTCGTCTACAAGATGAGCCTCAAGCACGAATAAAGGCCGCGTAGGCGACGCGTCAGTCGGGCGTCCGTCTCCCTGGGGGGCGGACGCCCGGGCCGTTTCAAGCACGGTGGGGTTCCGGGGCGGGGGGCCGGCGGTTGGGCCAGCCAAGGGGCGGTCGCCTAGTGGCGGGGATGGTCGGCGGCGGCGACGCGGGCCAGGGCGACTTCGGCCCGGCGGCGCATACGGAAAAGCGCCCGCATGCAGGTCAGGTCGTTCTCGGCCACGATGTCGGCCAGAGCCTCCACGGCGATGGCCAGACGTTCCTCGGCGGAGAGGTTTATGTCAGCGACAACGGTCTCGATTTCTTTCGCTTTCTTGACAGTGGCGGCAGTGGCGCTCATCTCGCATCCCCTTGCTGGCCGGGCGGCCGTGTGTTTTCCCGGCGGCTTCATACGCCCGGGCCGCCGGTCTGTAAAGCCTCTTCCCCGGTTGACCGTGCACGGGAAAAAGGAATAGTGTTGCGATTACGACTGGCCGCCGTTCGGCATGGGCGGCCGGCAAGGGGGAGACCGTGGCCTGGTTGCCTGTGGACGCCCTGGAATCCGGCATGACCCTGGCCTCCGATCTCAAGGGGCCGGACGGCAACATGCTGTTGCCCAAGGGGATCGTCCTTACCGAGAGCCATATCGCCAGCCTGCGGCGTCGCGGCGTGGTCCAGGCCGACGTGGGCAGCGGCCAGGACGAGGCCATGGCCAGTGCGGCCAATCTCGACCCGGCCCTGATCGAAGCCAGCGCCCAGTACGTGGTCAGGCGTTTTGCCGCCAACGACGTCGAGCATCCGGCCGTGGCCGCCGTCTACGAAGCCGCCGTGCTGCGTCAGGCCCGGGAACTGGCCGCCGGCGCGCCGCTTTTGCCCGATATTTTTCCGAGTCCCCGGGCCGAGTCCATGCCCGACATGTTTTTCCGCGAGGAAGGCAGCGTCAAGGACATCGTCACCAGCGAAGTCAAGCTGGCGTCTTTCCCGGACATCTATTTCAAGATCCGCCAGATCCTCGATTCGCCCACCAGCTCGCCCAGCCAGGTGGCCGACGTCGTCAGCAAGGACACGAGCCTTTCGGCCAAGCTCTTAAAGCTCGTCAACAGCCCCTTTTACGGGCTGCCCCAGCGCATCGACTCCATTTCCCGGGCGGTCATGGTCATCGGCGGCCAGGAGATCTCCACCCTGGTGCTCGGCATTTCGGCCATGAACGCCTTCAAGGACATTCCCCCGGAACTGATCAACATGCGCACGTTCTGGGAGCATTCCGTGGCTGTGGGCGTCTACGCCCGGCTGCTGGGCGCGGCGGCCGGCCAGGGCGGGGCCGAACGGCTGTTCGTGGCCGGCATCCTCCACGACATCGGCCGGCTGGTGCTGTTCAAGAAGATGCCCCACGCGGCCGTGGAGGCCATCTACTACGCCAAGGCCAACGGCTTGCCGCTCTACGCCGCCGAGGAAGAGGTCATGGGGTTTTCCCATCCCTTGGTCGGCGGGCTGCTGTTGCGGGCCTGGAAGTTCCCCGACGCGTTGGTGTCCTGCGTGGCCTGCCATCACAAGCCGGCCAGTTGCGCCGGCAATGTCGAGCCGGCCATCCTCCACGTGGCCGATTTCATGGCCGTGGGCATGGGCATTTCGCCGCCGGCCTCCTTTGTCGCGCCCATCCTCGACGCCCCGGCCTGGGAGCGGATCGGCGTCGCCCCCGAGCGCCTGGGCGAGCTGGCCGAGGCCGGGCTGTCCCAGGTGGAAGAGATCGTCAGCGCCTTTTTCCCTGTCCGCAAGCATTGATCCACATTCCAGAAAAGAGGTGTATCGTGAATATCGGTGATTTCCACCGTGGCCGTCGTCTGCGGCGCACGGAAGGGCTGCGCGACCTGGTCCGCGAGACCGAGTTGCGCCCGGCCGACCTGATCCAGGGCTATTTCGTGGTCGATTCCCCGGACGCCGACTTTGAAAAGCCCATCAAATCCATGCCCGGCCAGAGCCAGTTCTCGGTGGAGCGGCTGGTGGCCCGGGTGGGCCAGGCCATGGACCTGGGGCTTCGGGCGGCCATCGTCTTCGGCCTGCCGGCCAAGAAAGACCCGGCCGGCACCGGAGCCTACGCCGACGACGGCATCGTGCAGCGGGCCGTCACGCGCCTGAAGGAAACCTACCCCTCGCTCACCGTGGTCACCGACGTGTGCCTGTGCGAATACACCAGCCATGGCCACTGCGGCCTGCTCGACGCCCACGGCGAGGTGCGAAACGACCCGACCCTGGAACTGCTGGCCAGGACGGCCGTGAGCCATGTCCGGGCCGGGGCCGACATCGTGGCCCCCTCGGACATGATGGACGGCCGGGTGGCGGCCATCCGGGAAGCACTCGATGATGCCGGCTTTTTCCATATCCCCATCATGAGCTACGCCGTCAAATACGCCTCGGCCTTCTATGGTCCCTTCCGCGACGCCGCCGACAGCGCCCCGGCCTTCGGCGACCGCCGGGGCTACCAGATGGACCCGGCCAACTTCCGCGAAGGCCTGCGCGAGGCCGCGGCCGATCTGGCCGAGGGCGCGGACATCCTCATGGTCAAGCCGGCCATGCCCTATCTCGACGTCTTGCGGGCGCTGCGGGACAATTTCGACACGCCCATCGCCGCCTATCAGGTCAGCGGCGAGTATGCCATGCTCAAAGCCGCCATCGCCAACGGCTGGCTCGACCCCAAGCGTTCGGTGCTTGAGGCGCTCCTGGGCATCAAACGGGCCGGCGCGGACATGATCATTACCTACTTCGCCGAGGAAGTGCTGCCCTGGATCAAATAGGGTGGCGCGACGGCCACGTGAAAACGGCGTCCGGGAGCGAGGCTTCCGGACGCCGTTTTTCGTTGGAAGAGGCGTTGGGCTGAATGTTGCGGGCCGAGGCGGTCTCGTTTTGCCGCCGGCGGCTTCCGGCCGGCGGCCGGGGCTGGAGTTGCGAGGCCGCCGCGCCCTGCGCGTCGGCCGGACGTTGGGCCGGGAGCCGGAGCGCGGGGCAAGCCTGACGCCGGATTAATGAAAACTGAACTTCTGGACCGACGTGTCGATGGCGTCGAGCAGCGCTCCGGCCAAGGGCTGGTAGCCCTGGGGCAGGTTGGCCTTGAGGTCGCCCAGGCATTGGGCCTTGGCCTTGCCGGCCATGAGGCAGTAGTAGGCAGCGGTGGCGGCTTCGAGGTGTTTTTGCTCATTTGAGCCGGCGGCGGTGGCCGCTTTCTTGGCCGCCGCTTCCAGTTCTTCGTACCGTTTGGGGAATTCGCCCGGCTTGTCGGGACGCCAGCCGCCGTCGGCGAAAACGCCGTAGCGGATCGGGGCGGGGTGGGAACCGGGATAATAATCGATGACGACGTCGTTGGGGGCCATGTCGCTGAAGCCGTTTAAACTGTGGTCAACGGTTTCCAGCAAGCCGTCCTGCGCAAAAGGCGAAAAGGAACCGCCCCAGCCGATGGCGACCTGGGCATAGCTGATGGATACACCGTTGTAGGTGAATACTTCATGGGCCCAGCAACAGCTGGCTCCGCCGTCAAAGAGTTTGAGCACCAGGGTAGACATGCCCTGCTTAGGAAAATTGACGGCGATTTCCGTTTGCTTGAACGTGTCGGTCGTCTGGGCCGACTTGAGGATTTTTTTGCCCTTGTACACGGCATCGACGACCCAGGGCGTCATAGGGTCGCGACTCTTCTTGAATGTGACGTCGAGGTCGTAAAATTTGATCTGATTGCCTTGGATTGTAATGCTTTTGTCCGTGTTGCTCTTTTGGAACTGCGCCAGGGTTTCGCCGTGGGCGGCGCGCGGCACGGACGGCAAAAGCGCAAGGCAGGCGACGACAAAGCAGGCGGCAACGAATTCAAGAACGGTCGCAGCGGATTTCATGAACGGCTCCTTGGCTGCCAGAGTGTCCATGATGGATGGTATTTTCCGTGAAATGTCAAGGCGGTCGTGGCCTGGCCGCGCCGCCGCGACCTCGCTGCCACAGGGTTTCCCGGCGAGGGGCCTTCGCCGCGCCCTGCCGCCGGCGGGCGCGGGCAGCGACATCAGCCCGGGCGATGCCCCCGGCCGTTCCCGCCGCCCCTCCCCCGGCAAGCCCCCGCCCCTGCCTTGCCTCACCCGCCCCAACCGTTATATTGAGCGGACCGTCGCCGCCAAGCTGGCGGCAAATTCCCGCCAAGGAGGACGCCGCGACGCACGTTGTCGCGGCCCACGCCATATGCAGCATCCCCACAGCAAAGGTTCCGGCCATCCCCACGGCATGGGCTCCGGCCACCCCGGCGGCCATCCCCTCGGGCATCCGGGCGGCCACCCCCAGACCGGCCCGGCCGGCGCGCCGCCGCTTCGCCTCGTCGCCTGGGAAGTCACCCGGGCCTGCAACCTGGCCTGCAAGCACTGCCGGGCCGAAGCCTGCCTCGATCCCTGGCCGGGCGAGTTCGACACGAAAGACGCCAAGGCGCTTATCGACACCTTCCCCGAGACCGGCAGCCCCATCATCATCTTCACCGGCGGCGAGCCGCTGCTGCGTCCCGACATCTTCGACCTCGTGCGCCACGCCAGAAGCCGCGACCTGCGCTGCGTCATGGCCCCCAACGGCACGCTCGTCACCCCGGAAAACGCCCGGGAGATCAAGGCCTCGGGCATTGCCCGCTGCTCCATCTCGATAGACGCCCCCACCGCCGCCGACCACGACGACTTCCGGGGCGTGCCCGGCGCGTTTGAAGGGGCCCTTCGCGGCATCGAATACTTGAAATCGGCCGGCATGGAGTTCCAGATCAACACCACCGTGACCCGGCACAACATGGGAAACTTCAAGGAGATCTTCAAACTGGCCGAAAAGCTCGGGGCCGCTGCCTGGCATATCTTCCTGCTGGTGCCCACCGGCCGGGCCGCCCAGCTTGGGGCCGAAATCATCACGGCCAAGGAATACGAGGAAGTCCTCAACTGGTTCTACGACTTCCGCAAGACCACCACGATGCACTTGAAGGCCACCTGCGCTCCGCACTACTACAGGATCATGCGCCAGCGGGCCAAGGCCGAGGGCCTGGCCGTCACCCCGGACACCTTCGGCATGGACGCCATGACCCGGGGGTGCCTTGGCGGCACCGGCTTTTGCTTCATCTCGGCCGTGGGCCAGGTCCAGCCCTGCGGCTATCTCGATCTCGACTGCGGCCAGGTGCGCGAAAAGCCGTTCCCGGAAATCTGGCGCACCTCGCGGCAGTTCCTCCAGTTCCGCAACAAGGAGGAGTACGAAGGCAAGTGCGGCGTGTGCCAGTACCACCGCGTCTGCGGCGGCTGCCGCGCCCGGGCCCAGACCATGTCCGGCAACTACATGGCCCCGGAACCCCTGTGCGACTACACCCCGCCCAAGGCGGGCGAGGAATAAGAGGAAGAAGCCTCCGGCGGCCGGGGGCCTGAGGCCCCCGGCCCCCCCACTTGGGGGAACAGTAAGCGGCGTTGCCGTAACGATGGGCGCAAGCCCTGGAAGGGGCGGCAAATGTTGGCAGCGCGGCGGCCGGGATGCGGTCGCCGCGCTTTTTTGCGGTCAATATTGCCCAAGGGCGTGGTCGATCAGCCGTTAGGGGCGTCGGCTGGGCAGGCGACAGGGGTGTCGTGAAGCGGCGAAGCGCAAGGTTTGTGTGGCGTCCAAAAGCCCGTGGCCAGCCCGCAAAGTCCGCCGGCCGCGCCGCAGGCGGCCGCCAGGGGCACGGCGGCTGCCCCGCCCTTTCTCCAGGCAAACGCCCCGGCGACGGCGGCCCACAGGCCGGCCCCCAGGACCGACCACAGGCCGCCCACGGCCAGGGTCGGCGCGACAAAGGCGCTCGTTTCCGGGGCCAGGGTCAGGCGCAGCGGGCACAACAGCCAGGAAACCATGGCCCCGGGGCCGGACGCGGCCGAGGGCACGGCCCGGGTGGCCCGGATTTCCGGCCCGCCGCCGGCCGGCCGGTAGGCGGCGGCGACGGCGGCGGCGTCATCCACGATGCAGGCGTCGCCAAAGGGATCGATGACGGCTTTGAGCCAGTGGCGGGCCGGATCGTAGCCCTGGCAGGGCAGCGCTCGAAGGCCGAGGTCGCCGCCGAGCCAGTAGACCGTGCCCGACGTGCCGACCACAAGGCCCAGAGCCGTCCCGCCAGCCGCCTCCTGCACCTGCACATGGGCCACGGCCTCGCCCGATGGCAGGGGCACCCGGGCGACCTGGGGCAGGTCGCGCACCCGGCGCAGCTGATACAGTCCGCCGGCGGCGTCGGTGAGAAACCAGCCGGCGTCGAAGGGCTTGAGCAACGTGTCGCGGCCGTAGGCGGCCGTGGCCGGAAAGACGAAGCCGGCGGCGGCCAGGGCGGCGTTGACCGCCTCGGACAGGGCCGGGTCCGGGGCGTTGTGGTCGGCGTTGACAAATTCCAGACGGCCGGCCAGGCGGAAGCGGTCCTCGGGAAAGACGAGGGTGACCCGGTCGGGCCGGGAGTCGAGCAGGGCGTACAGCCCCGGGTCGGGCCGGCCCCCGGCGACATCGGCCGGTCGGATGCCCAGGATGAGCCGGCCCTGGCGCAGGGCCTCGGCGTCGAATTCCCGGCCTTGGATGGTGACGGGTAAAAGCCCCCGTACCCGCAGGCTTTCGGCGTACTGGAAGGGCAGGGCGTTTTCGAAGTCCATGCGGGAAAGGGCTTTGCCCGAGGCGTCGCGGTGCAGCAGCCCATGTTCGGCCAGCCCGGCCTCGGCGGCGGTCAGGGCGGCTTCCTGGCCGGGGCTGAGGTACTCGCGGAAAAGGAACTGGCCGGCCACGGGGCTGAAAAGCGCGATGCTGCGTACGCAGCGCAGTCCAAACAGGGCGTCGAGGCCAAGGGGCAGCCAGACGGCGGCCACGAGGCAGGTAGCAAGGGCCAGGGCGATCCGGCCCAGGGCGGCGGCGGGCATGGCGGGGCCTTATTGGTTCTTGCCGGTGAGGCGTTGGCGGGAGACGGCCAGAAACGGCACGGCGGCCAGGGCGGCCAGCAGCGTCAGCCCCAGGGCCAGGGCCCCGGGATGGCCCCAGGCTCCGGGCGCGGCCGGGAGCAGAAACACCGCCGCCACGCTGGCGGCCACGAGGAGCAGTTGCGCCCGGCCGGCCGTGGTCGGTTCGAAAAGCAGGCTCGTGGTCCCGAGATAGGCGGCCAATCCGGCCGCTTCCCAAGGGGCCAGGGCGGCCAGGTGGGCCGTGACGATCTCCCGGGGAAACCGCGCGGCCGCCGAGAGCCCGACCACGGCCAGGTCCCAGGCGGCCAGACAGGCGCAAAGGCCCAGTCCCAGGGCCAGGGAGCAGGAAAGCGCTCGTTCCATGGTCACGGGCAGATGCAGTGTCAGGCGCAGCCGCTTGCCCCGCGTTTCGGGCAGATGCTGGGCGCAGGCCAAAGCCAGGCCGCCGGCCCAGGGCAGATGGCGCAGGATGTCGAAGGAGACGTTGCCGAGCACGGCGGCCTGATACCAGACCGATTCGGGATGCTCAGCGGCAAAGGCCGCCCGCAGGGCGACCACGGCCCAGACCCCGGCCGCGGCATGGGCTGCGGCCAGGGCGAAAAAGGCGGCCCGGACCTTGAGCCAGTCTTTCCAGAAAAGCGCGCGTGTCATGGCTCGTGCCCCATCCTTGGAAACGTATGGCCGTCGCCGTCACCTCGCGGCACGGGCGGTTGTTGCCGATACGGTCGTGGTGTTGCGGAGCTAATACCGCCCCGTGTAGCCGACAAAGGCGTCTTCCAGGCTCATGGCTTGGGGAGCCAGCCCCTCGGGCGAGACGCCGGCGGCGGTCAGGGCCTTGGCCACCTCCGGCGCATCGGCGAAGCTGAAGATTTCGTAGCGCCCCCCGGCCGCCCGCTCGACGTTGTGGATGGCTCCGCCGGCCCGGGGAACCTCGCGGGCGTTGCCGGGCAAAATGTAGCAGCGAAAGTCGTCGCGAAAAGCGGCCAGGGGCATCCGCCGGGCCTCGCCGCCGGCGCGCAGCAGCACCAGTTCGTCCACCAGCCGCTCCATGTCCTCGATGACATGGGAGGTCAAAAACACCGTGCGCCTGCCTTCCCGGGCGAAATCGGCCAGATAATCCACGAACAGGCGGCGATAGCCGGCGTCCAGGCCCATGGCGTAGTCGTCGAGAATGAGCAGATCCGGTTCCTGGGCAAAGATGAGGCCAAGGACCACCTGGGAGCGTTGCCCCTCGGACATGTGGCGGATGCGGTGGCTTCCGGGCAGCCCCAGCCGGGCCATGAGGTCGCGGAATCGCCCGGGGTTCCAGCGGGGGTAGAAGCGGCAATAGAAGCGTTCGATCTGGTCAATGGTCATGAAATCGTAGGCCAGGTGGCCTTCGAACAGCAGTCCCACCCGGCTTTTGGTCGCCGGGGACAGGGCGTGGGAAGGTTCGCCGTAAACCAGACAGCGCCCGGCCGCCGGCCGCAGGAAGCCCATGAGGATGTTGATGAGTGTGGTTTTGCCCACGCCGTTTTTGCCGAGCAGGCCCACCACCCGGCCGCGCCCCACGTCGAGATCGAGGCCCTTGTGGATGACCCGGCCGTCGTAACTGTGGCGCAAGCCGCGAATTTCGATGACTTGTTCCTGCATGGCGTCTCCGTGTCGAGAGCGATAATCAATTTCATTTTGGTCGTCAAACGAAATTGCTTGCTACGGCGTAGCGCCTTGTTGCGGTTGCGTCCGTGAACCGGAGCAGGCCGTATTCCCGGGCCGGAAGAGTCGCAATCTCTGTCGTCAGGGTTGCCAGGAAGGCCGGGGCATGGAAGAAATCGAAGAAGCGGAGAAGGGGCGGCTCTGGGGTCTGGCTGGGACAACGACCGGAAAAAGACAATGCGGGGGGCGGCATGGGCAGGCAAAGTGCGCGGGGTCGGGAGTGTGTGGTTCGGCTTGGGCGGCTGACGGAGCGGACACTATGGGCGGTTCTGGCCTGCCTGGCTTTGGCTGTCTGGCCGGCCCTGGCCGACGAGTCGTGCCCCCTGGGGCCGACCGCATCCTATACGGCCTCGCAGCCCGGAGCCACGGGGCGTTTTGCGCTGTTTTCCGACGTCCACTTTTCGCCCTTTGCCGATCCTTCCCTGGTGCGCGAATTGGCCGGCTCGCCCGTGGAGTGGTGGCGGGCCATCCTGGCCCGGTCCAAGCCGGGGCTGTCGCCCTACGGCCAGGACACCAACAACGCCCTGTTCCAGTCGTTTTTGGACGACATGGCCGCCAGGAATCCGCGCCCGGACTTCATCCTTTTCCCGGGCGACCTCTTGTGCCACGATTTCTGGACGCTGTATCCCAAGCTCTCCAAGGACACGACCCAGGCCGGGCTGGAGGCGTTTATTCAAAAGACCGTGGCCTATTTCTTCGGCGAAGTGGCCCGGCGTTTTCCGGGCGTGCCGGTCTACGCGGCCCTTGGCAACAACGACAGCGTGGAGGGCGACTACCGCATCGCGGCCCACAGCCCCTACCTTTCCCTGACCGTCCAGGCTCTGGCCGCCTTGCTGCCGAACGAATCGGCCCGGGCCGATTTCGGGGCCACCTATCCCCAGTACGGCTGTTACGCCGTGACCCTGGCCGAGGCCGGCGGCGTGCGGCTGGTGGTGATCAACAATGTTTTCCTGTCCGTAAAGCACCCGGACGCGGCCCTGGGCGACCCGGTGCTGGCCTTCCTGGAGCGCGAGCTGGTCGGGGCCAAGGCGCGCGGGGAAAAGGTCTGGCTCATGGCCCACATTCCGCCCGGCGACGACAGCATGGCCAGCGGCGCGGCTTTGGCGCGCAAGGATGAGGACCGCTACAAAGGGTTCCTGCGCGAGGAGCAAAACGACGCCTACGCCAAACTGCTGGCCGCCTATGCGCCAACCGTCGTCAAGGCGGCGTTTGCCGGCCACGTCCACCGCGACGATTTCCGCATCTGGAAGACATCCAGCGGCGAGCCGGCCGGCGGCATGGGGCTGGCCCCGTCCATCTCGCCCATCACCGGCAACAACCCCGGCTACCAGTGCCACACCTACGACCGGGCCACGCTGGAACTGCTCGACGTGACCACCTATTTTCTGGATCTGGCCAAGCCCGGAACCGGCTGGCGGGAAGAATACGTCTGGTCGGCCGCCTATGGCCGGGGGCTTCGTGCCCCGGCCGACTGGCAGGCGACCTATCTCGATCTGGGCCAGTGTCCGGCCCGTCGGGAGGCTTTTGCCGCCCATTTCGACCTGGGCAGTCCTCATATGGAGGTCACGGAAACGAGTTTCCCGGCTTTCTGGCGGGCCATCGCCTCGCCGACCCGGACGGTCTGGGAGGCCTGGAGCGCGCCCACGCCCCTGGCTCCGTGGCCGCTTGCCGGACCGGGCGGGCAGCCGTCGCCTGCCGCCACGGCTTGCCCTGGCGGATCATGACGGGTAGAAGGCCCCACAAGCGTTCGTAGCGTCTCCGGGAGGGTCGGGCCTGGGCCTTGAGGGTCCATGTCGTGCTGTAACCGGCCGGGGGGATGATCCGACGCAGTCTGCGTGGCTGTGGTCGCGGCTTTTGCCCTTGCCGTCCTGCGGCGGAAGTCTTGGCGTTTCGTCCCCATCTTGCGGAGTGCTTTTGCTTTTTTCTTCTCCTGCGGGCGGTTTCGCCCCTTGTCGCGGACCGGTCGAGGCCGGCGTTTCGGCGCGCATCGACGTGTTGCGCATTGTGCTCATCGGGCTGATCGTCCTGTGCCACGGCGGCCGTTATCTGGGCGTCTTGGTCCCTTTTGACGGCCCGGTAGTCCAGTTTGCGGCCACGGCCTTCAACCGGGGGCCGGCCTGTCTGGCCGTGCCGCTGTTTTTCGCCATCTCCGGCTATCTGCTGCTGCGAAAGCTCGAACTCACCCCGGCCGGCTACGTGCAGCTCATGGGCCGCAAACTCTACTCCATCGGCTTGCCGTTTCTTCTTTTCAACGCCATCTGGATCGTCTGGTTTCTCTGGGTGGGCAGCATTGCCCAGTTTGGCGGCCGTTCCTACATCCTGGAAGCCGGCATCCTGCCCAAGCTTCTGGGCTACGACACTTCGCCGGTCAATTACCCGCTGTGGTTTCTGCGTGAGCTGCTGAAGATCTTTGCCATCACACCGGTGTTTCTGCTGTTTTTGGGGCGGCTGCCGCGCGCCGGACTGGCGCTACTGTTCGTCTTGTGGTTCGTTGAGCGTCCCGCCGACGAATACGGCTTTTGCGGCTTCGCCTTCTGGTTCTATTGCGGCGGCTTGCTGGCCCGGTCCGGGTTGGACCTGGGCGACACGGCCCGGCTGGATCGGTGGGTGCTGCCGCTTTTCGTCCTGGCCACGGCCGTGGTCGGGCTGGCCCCGTGGCTGACCCAGGACGTGGTGGCCTATGCCGTGGGCAAGCGGTTCTATCAGATCCTCGGCGTGGTCGCCTTGTGGTGTCTGTCGCGCCAGCCCTGGATCATGGGCAGCGGGCTGTTGCACCGCATGGCTGCGGCGAGCTTTTTCATTTTCCTGACCCACGAGCCGACCGTATCGATCCTGCAGACGAGGCTTTTGGCCGTATGGCGGCCCGAGGGCGCGGCGGCGCAGCTCGTCGCCTTTATGCTGCCGGGTCTGGTCGCCCTGATCCTGCTCTATTGGCTGGCCCGGGGCCTGTCGCGGTTTACGCCGAAGCTGTACGCCGTGCTGACCGGCGCGCCGCTGCGCAAGCGGCGCGCTGCGCCGACAGCGGCCTGAGGGCGGCTTGACTTTTGCTCGCCGTGTGTGATTTTACACACGGATGGATAGTCGGGAGATCATACGCCGTCTTGAAGCCGACGGCTGGTTCCGCGTCGCCCAGGCCGTCTCCCATCTCCAGTTTAAGCACGCCGTCAAGCCGGGCCGGGTGACGGCGCCGCATCCGAAAAAAGATCTTCCGGCCGGCACCCTGCGCAGCATCGAGCGCCAAGCCGGCATCTCCCTGCGGTCCTAAGGAGGATTTCGTGGACTATATCGCCGTCATCCACAAGGACGCGGATTCGGATTGGGGCGTGTCGTTCCCGGATTTTCCCGGCTGCGTCACGGCCGGCGAGACCCTGGAGGAAGCCCGGCGCATGGCGGCCGAGGCCCTGGCCTTGCATGTGCGCGGCCTGGCCGAGGAGGGCCTTTCGCCGCCGCGTCCCATGACCTTGGACGCCGTGGCGCGCCATCCCGATTTCGCCGACGGCGTGGCCGTGCTCGTGTCCCTGCCGGAAGCCAGGCCGAAAAACGTGCGTGTCAACGTCATGCTGCCCCAAGCGGATTTGGAGGCCATTGACGCCCGAGCCAGGGAGCAAGGCGTCAGCCGTTCCTCGTTTCTGTTGCGGGCGGCCAGGGCGGCCCTGACCGGCCCTGGGGCCGGCTGCGGGGCTTGGAGCGACCGGGCCTAACCTTACCGCATCCCAAAATAGAAAAGCCGGGAGGACGGAAGTCCTCCCGGCTTTTGGCGTTCTTGACGGCGCAGTCGGCGGCCTAGTTCGCCACCACGTTGACCAGCTTGCCCGGCACCACGATGACCTTGCGCACGGTCTTGCCTTCGATGTGCTTGGCCACGTTGGGCTCGGCCAGGGCGGCCTGCTCCAGGGCGGTGTTGTCGGCGTCGGCCGGCACGGTGAGCTTGCCGCGCAGCTTGCCGCAGACCTGCACCACGATTTCCACCGTGTCGGAAGTCAGGGCGGCCGGATCGTGGGTCGGCCAGGGTTCGTTCAAAAGCAGGCTCGTGTGGCCCACGGTCTGCCACAGCTCCTCGCAGATGTGCGGGGCGATGGGCGAGAGCACGGTGAGCAGCGTGGCCACGGCCGAGGACACGGCCTTGGCCCCCTTGGGCTCGGCCCGCAGGGCCTCGACGTTGGCGTACAGGAAGTTGACCAGCTCCATGGCGACGGCAATGGCCGTGTTGAACTGGAATCGCTCGCGGATGTCGGCCCCGGCCTTGGCGGCAGCGGCGTGTTCGCGGCGGCGCAGCTCGGCGAAAAGGGGCGGCAGACCGTCCAGATTCAGGACCTCGGCCGGAGCGCAGGCCGGCATGGGAGTCAGCACGCCCGAAAGCTCCTCGGTCACCAGGCGCCACAGGCGCGACAGGAAGCGCGAAGCCCCCTCAATGCCCGTGTCGCTCCACTCCAGGTCCTTTTCCGGCGGCGCGGCAAAGAGGATAAACACGCGCACCGTGTCGGCCCCGTACTTGCCGATCATGAGATCCGGGTCCACGACGTTGCCCTTGGACTTGCTCATCTTCGAGCCGTCCTTGATGACCATGCCCTGGGTCAGCAGGTTGGCGAACGGCTCGTCGAAACCAACATAGCCGAGGTCGCGCAAGGCTTTGACGAAAAAGCGCGAGTAGAGCAGGTGCAAAATGGCGTGTTCGATGCCGCCGATGTACTGGTCCACGGGCAGCCAGTAGGCCAGCTCGGCCGGATCAAACGGCCGGCCGGCCTCCCGGGCCGAGGCGTAGCGGGCGAAGTACCACGACGACTCGAAGAAGGTGTCCAGGGTGTCGGTCTCGCGCCGGGCCTTGCCGCCGCATTTGGGGCAGGCGACGTCGGTAAACGACGGCGAATGGGGCAGGGGCGAGCGGCCGTCGGGCATGAGCGCCAGATCGCGGGGCAGCTCCACGGGCAAATCGGCGTCGGGCACGGGCACGATGCCGCAGGACTCGCAGTAGATGACCGGGATGGGCGCGCCCCAGTAGCGCTGGCGGGAGATGTTCCAGTCGCGCAGGCGATAATTGATGCTTTTCTTGCCGCGCCCGGAACCGTCGAGCCAGTCGATGATGGCCGCCTTGGCCGCTTCGTTGTCCATCCCCGTGAACTGCTCGGAAGCGGTCAGCACGCCGGGATCGGTATAGGCCGCCGTCATGGCCGAGGCGTCCAGGGTCTCGCCCTTGGGTTCGATGACCACGGTCAGGGGCAGGTCGTACTTGCGGGCGAATTCGAAGTCGCGCTGGTCGTGGGCCGGCACGGCCATGACCGCGCCGGTGCCGTAGCCCATGAGCACGAAGTTGGCGACGTAAATGGGAATCTGTTTGCCCGTGGCCGGGTTCACGCAGTAGGCCCCGGTGAAAACACCCTCTTTTTCCAGATCATCGGCCGAGCGCACGATGCGGTCCATGTTGCGGACCTTTTCGACGAACGCGTTCACCGCCGCTTCCTGGGGCTTGCCGGCGATGAGGCTCGGCACCAGGGGATGCTCGGCGGCCAGGCTCATGAAGGTGGCCCCGAACAGCGTGTCCGGCCGGGTGGTGAAGACCGTGACGCCCTCCGAGCCAGCCACGGGTTCGGCCAGCTTGAAGGTGATCTCCGCGCCCACGGACTTGCCGATCCAGTTGCGCTGCATGGTGAGCACGCGCTCGGGCCAGCCGCCGACGAGCTGGTCGAGGTCAGCCAGCAGTTCCTCGGCGTAGTCGGTGATGCGCAAAAACCACTGCTCCAGGTCCTTTTGGACCACGGCCTGGTCGCAGCGCCAGCAGCAGCCGTCGATGACCTGTTCGTTGGCCAGCACCGTGCCGCAGGTCTCGCACCAGTTCTGGGGCGAGTGCTTGCGGTAGACCAGACCTTTTTCGAGGAACTTCAGGAAAAAGCGCTGCTCGTGGACGTAGTAGCCGGGGTGGCAGGTGGCGATTTCGCGCCGCCAGTCATAGGAATAGCCCAGGCGCTGCAGCTGGGTGCGCATGGAGTCGATGTTGGAGATGGTCCAGGCGGCGGGATGCAGCTTGTGCTTGATGGCGGCGTTCTCGGCCGGCATGCCGAAGGCGTCCCAGCCCATGGGGTGCAGGACGTTGTGGCCTTCCATGCGTTTGAACCGGGCCACCACGTCGCCGATGGAGTAGTTGCGCACATGCCCCATGTGGATGCGCCCCGAGGGGTAGGGGAACATTTCCAGGACGTAGTACTTGGGCTTTGAAGGGTCGGCTTCCACGTGGAAGTGGCCGCCTTCCTCCCAAATGCGTTGCCATTTCCGTTCGACGTCCTCGGGCACGTATTTACTCATGGGGAAACGCTCCTTGGCGCAAAATTAGTCTTAGCGCACACCGGGCAAAGGGCGGCGCGTCGAGTTCTTAGTAGGGCGGAAGCTGAAGCCCTTCGATGAAACGGTAATCTTTCTGGTTTTTTGTCACCAGCGGCCAGTCGTGGGCCAGGGCCGTGGCCGCGATGAGCGCATCGGGCAGACGCAGGCCATGGCTTAAGCGGTAGCGACGCAACAGGCCCAGCGCGCCGCCGGAAATGTTCGCGTCAATATGGACGCAACGAAAACCGGCCATGAAGGCGTCCAGGATGCCTTGTTCCCGTTTGTCCCGGCAGCCGGCCAGCAGTTCGCAGTGAACGATGACGCTGACGGCCGAAATTCCATCCTGGTGCGCGGCGTCAAGAACGGCGGCGGCATGAGGGTCGCCGCGTCCGTAGTCAATGAGCACGTCGGTGTCGAACAGCACGACGTTGGGCACGCTTAACGTCTCCACTCGTCGCGCCGCAACCCGTCCACCCAGGCGCTCGCATCGGACAGGTCGCGGCGGTCGCGCCACAGGCCGAAAAAGGTCTCGCCCGACGCGAACTTGGTTCCGGCCGGAGCGTCGGACGCGGCCGAGCCGTGCCGCGCCCGCAGAAATGCGATGAAATCGGCCGCCTCTTCCATGGCCTGCGGCGGCAGGGCGGCCAGATCGGCCAGGACCTTTTCCATGTTCATCGCCAGTGCTCCAGATACCGGATTGCTTGCTTACAAATCCTTTTGAATCCCGAATTCGCCGCTGTCAACGGCCTTGGCCAGGGCGTCGAGGATGCCGTTGATGAAGTTGCGGGAGTTTTCGTCGCCGTAGCGCTTGGACAGTTCGATGGCTTCGTTGAGCGACACCCGCAGCGGAATGTCCGGGCGGCTTAGAATTTCATGCACGGCCAGCCGCAGGATGGTCAGTTCCACCTTGGCGATGCGCGAGATTTTCCAGTTCTTGGAGAAGCGCACAATGGTCGCGTCGATGTCGCGCTGGTTGCGCCACACGCCAAGGACCAGCTCCCAGGCGAATTCGTGGCCGGCGTCGTCCTCGCCCTCGGCCACGTCGTGGGGACAGCGCTTGAACAGTCGCAACAGCGAACGCTCGTCGGCGGCCGGCTCGAAACTGAGGCCATAGAGGAATTCGAAGGCCTGTTTGCGGGCCTTACGCCGGGAAACAATGGGCTTTTTGTCGTCGGATTCGGTCATGGTGTCGTTGCCTGGCGATGCGTCCCCCGGGATTCCGGCCGGAAGCCCGGGGGACATGCAAGGAGTCTAGAGTGTTGTCGCCGCGCCGGGGGACGGCGAGGCGGGCGCGTAGCTCATGCAAGCGTTCGGAAACGCCGCGTTGTCTGTTGGCGCAACAACGGGTTGCGCCCGTTGTTGTCCTTCACCAAAAAACAGGAGCGGTTTTTGCGAACGCCGCACTAAATCTGTTCCAGAACGCGGACCATTTCCAGCACGGCCGAGGCGGCTTCAACGCCCTTGTTGCCGGCCTTGCTGCCGGCGCGCTCAATGGCCTGCTCCAGGTTGTCCACGGTCAGCACGCCAAAGCCCACCGGCACGTTGGCGTCGAGCATCACATGGGCCAGGCCCTTGGCGCATTCGCTGGCCACGAAGTCGAAGTGGGGGGTGGAGCCGCGAATGACCGCGCCCAGGCAGATGATGCCATGGTACTTGCCCGAGGCGGCCAGTTTCTTGGCGGCCAGGGGAATCTCGAAGGCCCCGGGCACGCGCACGATGGTCAGGTCGGCGCGGTCGCCGCCGTGGCGCACGAGGTAGTCCACGGCCCCGCCGACCAGGCGTTCGGTGATGAAGTCGTTGAAGCGGCCGGCCACCAGGGCGAATTTGAGTCCCTTGGCGTCAAGCTGGCCTTCGATGGTGCTCACGTGCAGCATGGCTGTTCTCCCTGACGGCCGGGCCGTCGTCTGGATTGATGTCCGAGTTTACTTCGCCTGGCCGCAGTCGGGGTCCGGCAGATGCAGGATATGCCCCATGCGGTCGCGCTTGGTGGTCAGGTAGCAGGTGTTTTCCGAACAGGGGCAGGTCTCGATGGCCACCCGGTCGACCACTTCCAGGCCGTAGCCTTCCAGTCCCACGATCTTTTTGGGATTGTTGGTCATAAGCCGCATTTTGCTGATCCCGAGCTCCACCAGAATCTGCGCGCCGGTGCCGTATTCGCGCAGGTCGGCCTTGAAGCCGAGCTTCAGATTGGCCTCCACGGTGTCGAGTCCCTGGTCCTGCAGCGCGTAGGCCTTGATCTTGTTGCCAAGGCCGATGCCCCGGCCCTCCTGGCGCATGTAGAGGATGACACCCTTGCCTTCCTCTTCGATCATCCGCATGGCCTCATGCAGCTGGTTGCCGCAGTCGCAGCGCAGCGACCCGAACACGTCGCCGGTCAGGCACTCGCTGTGCACCCGCACCAGCACCGGTTCGCCGGGCACGATGTCGCCCTTGACCAGGGCGATGTGGGTCTTTTTGTCCGAGCTGGCCTCGAAGGCCACGGCGCGGAAAGAGCCGAAGGCCGTGGGCAGGGTGGCTTCGGCCACCTTGGTCACGGCCACGTGGCCGTAGCGCATGCGGTAGCGGATGAGGTCGGCCACGGAGGCGATCTTGAGATTGTGCTTCTCGGCGAATTCGATCAGGTCCGGCATCCGGGCCATGTTGCCGTCTTCGCGCATGATCTCGCAGATGACGCCGGCGGGCTTGAGGCCGGCCAGCCGGGCCAGGTCCACGCTGCCTTCGGTCTGGCCGGCGCGGTCGAGCACGCCGCCTTCGCGGGCGCGCAGGGGAAAGATATGGCCTGGGGTCACGAGGTCTTCGGGCACGGCCCCGTCGGCCACGGCGGCCAAAATGGTGGTGGCCCGGTCATAGGCCGAGATGCCGGTGGAGACGCCGACCTTGGCTTCGATGGAGACGGTAAAGCCGGTGCCAAACGGCGACTTGTTGTCCTGGGTCATCATGGGCAGGGCGAGCTGGTCCACGAGATTGGGGGCCAGCGACAGGCAAATGAGGCCGCGGCCGTGGGTGGCCATGAAATTGATGATTTCCGGGGTGACCTTTTCGGCGGCGACGGTGAGGTCGCCTTCGTTTTCACGGTCTTCGTCATCGACGAGGATGATCATCCGTCCGGCGCGGATGTCCTCGATGGCGTCCTCGATGGGGCTTAAGCGCATGTGGGTATACCTCGTTCGGGTCGGCGCTGTGCGGCCGGCTCCCTGGGGAAAAGACCAAAGACCCGGGACGGGCCGGGTCAAAGGGGACGCATCCTATTCCAGGCCGGCGGCCAAGGCAAGCGGGGCGGAATAGCGGGATTTTCGAGGCGCGGCGGGGCGTCGGCAAAAGGGTCGGCGCGACGCGGCGGTCCGCGTCGCGCCCCTGAAACAATGCGCAAGGAATTGTAAAAAAGTCATGGCGTTCGTCTCGTTCCTGCGAAAGGCCCTGTGGGCTTCTCGCGGACGCGACACTAAACCCGAATGTCGATGGTGGACCCGGGCGCGGGCACGGGAGCGGCCTGGGCCGGGCTTTGCGCCGTCGCGACCAGCCCGGCTTGCGTGGCCTGCCCGGCCGGCTCGGCCTGCCCGGCCGGCTCGGTCTGCCCGACCGATTCGGCAGGCGCGGTCTCGGCTGTCTGCCCGGCTGCTTCGGCAGGCACGGCTTCGGCCGTTTGCCCGGCCGACGTGGCCTGGGCGGCTGCGGCCGCCTGGATGGCCTCGGTGGTCGAAGCGTCGCCGGCCGTGGTCGTCGCATCGGGCGTGGCCGCTCCCTGGCCGGCGGCGTCTTCCGACTGGCCGGTCGCCGCCGCCTCGGCCTTGTCCTCGATGTCCTGGCGGGTGGCGTCGAGGTTGTCCTGGGCGCTGTCGCCGACTTCTTTATCGACGGCCTGGCCGACGCTGTCTTCCACTTTGTATTTGTTTATGACGGCGGCGACAAAGGTCGAGTCGCCGCTGCTGGACCCCACCTTGGCCATGGTGGAGGCAAATTGCGTCGACATGGACGTGAGCAGGGCGCTCATGGAGCCGCCAAAGGATTTTTCCGTCTGCAAGCCATCCAGCCGGGCCTGCAGATATTTCGAGGGACCGGCGTCGGCCTGGACGAAGTTGCCGGCCAGCATGTTGTCGGTCTTGGCGGCAACAGCGGGTTGCGGGCTTTTCGTCGTCGGCGCGGCCACGGCGCTGGTCGTCTGGGTCAGCGCGGAAAGGGCGGCGACGTCCATCGGTTTTCCTCCGGTTGGCGTGTCAACACTTATCGGCCGGCCGTAAGAGGAAGATTAGGGAGGGATGGGAAATAGTGTAACGACCTGACCGGTCGGACGTCTCGCCGGGGTTGGGGGCCGCGACTGCGGCCAACAGCTGGCGCGAAAGAAGCGATGCTTGAGAGCCGACTGGTTCCCTGGACAGTCGGGCCTTGAAGGCGAGGGGGGTTAGCCGCCCAGCACCGAAGCCACGAATTCGGCCGGCATCATGGTGGCGGCGGTGATTTCGGCCGGGGACAGGCCCTTGTCGCGCAGGCGCTCGACGACCGCCTCCATGGGTTCGGCCACCTCGACGATGTGGCCGTCCGGGTCGCGCAGGCGAAAGGCGCGCTGGCCCCAGGGCGCGGACTTGGGCGGATGGATGATCTCGGCCCGGGTCATGACGCGCTCGAAGGCGTCTTCCAGGGCCGCGTCCTCGAAATACAGTTCCAGATTGTCGCGGCCCATGGGACCGGCCGGTGGGCCTGCTTCCTCGTCGAAAACGATGCGGCGGGCGGTGTCCTCGCGCCACAGGCAGAAATGCGGGTAGGCGACGTAGCCCGGCAGCACGTGCAGGGGCGACTGGCCCATAAGCTCTTCATAAAAGGCCCGGGCGCGGTCGATGTCGGCCACGAAGATGCAGACGCTGCGGTATTCGATGGGCATTGGGGCCTCCGTGGCGTAGGCGGCTGGAATTACTTGATGTAGTAGCCGACCAGACGCCAGGAGCCGTCTTTTTCGTGCATGACGGTCACGGTTTCGATGGCGGCGGCTTTCTGGGCAAAGGTGGTGTCGTAGGTCAGCACGACATAGGAGCCGTCGGGCGCGCCAGGCAGGGACCGGGCCTGGATGATGGTGTTGCGGACGCGTTTCTGGACCGGCCCCAGCGGGGCGCGCAGGCCAGAGAGGCCCTTGTTCCAGACGTCCTCGGTGACGGCGCCGCGAAAAAACGACGAGGCTTCGCGCCAGCTTTCGGAATACTTGCCGGCGTCGCACAGGGCCAGCCATTTGCCGGCGGCGGCCTCGGCGGCGGCTTCGTCGCCCTCGGCGGCCAGGGCCGAGCCGGCGGCCAGACAGAGCATGGCGCAAAGGAGGAAGAAAGCGAGACGTTTCATGGGGCGGCTCCTTTCAGGTCGCGGCGATGCGGCGGTTAAAACCCGTTCTCCCGCAAAAACGCCTCGGAAATCTTCGATTCCTTCTTCCCCTGGGCGTCCTGCCACGGCCCAAGCATCCGCAGCACGTATTTCCCCAGTACGTCGGTCTCCATGTTGATGACCGTGCCGGGCTTCCAGCCGGAAATCGTGGTCGCACCCTGGGTCGAGGGGATGATGTTCACCGTGAGCCACCCCTCGCCGCATTCGTTGACGGTCAGGCTGATGCCGTCCAGGGCCACCGACCCCTTGGGTACGACGAAAATCGAAAATTCCTTCGGGAAATCTATTTTATACTGCATGGACTGTCCAGCCGGCGTCACCGTCGCCACCTCGGCCAGACAATCCACATGGCCCGACACCATATGGCCGCCCAGGCGGTCGCCCAGGGCCAGGGCGCGCTCCAGGTTCACCACACCGCCGATCTTGAGCTTGCCCAGGTTCGAGCGCGAAAGCGTCTCGCCCGAGGCATAGGCCGTGTACTCCCGGTCGCCGAAGGTTTCGACGGTCAGACACACGCCGTTGACGGCGATGGATTCGCCGAGAACGATGTTGTCCAGATCGAAAAGCGCCTTGATGCGAAACCGCGTCTCATTGCCCCGCGACTCCACGGCCGCGATGCGGCCCAAACCCATCACCAGTCCCGTAAACATAAAAAACCTGTCCTCGCCCTGCGTTCACTCGTTCCCCATGTCGGGGGTCCGAGGGGCTGAGCCCCCCGGCGGGTCCGGGCAGCGCCCGGTCTTGCCGCTTCCTTCCCGGTCTTCCGCCTACTTCGTCCCTTCGAGTTCCAGCAGGTATTTTTTCATGTCGATGCCCGGTCCGAAGCCGGTGAGCGCGCCCTTGGCCCCGACCACGCGGTGGCAGGGGTAAATGAGCGGAAACGGATTGGAGGCCATGACCCGGCCCACGGCCCGGGCCGCCTTGGGGCGTCCGGCCTTGGCCGCCAGCCAGCCGTAGCTGACCGGCTGTCCGGCCGGCACCTGGGCCAGCTCTTCCAACACCCGGCGCGAAAAATCCGTCGCCTTGCCCCAGGCAAAGGGCAGTTTGGGCCAGTCGGCCTGGCCGCCGGCCACATAAGCCTCCAGGGCGGCCTGCACCGCCCGGCCGGCCTCGCTTGCCACGCTGCGCGTCTTGCCCTCGGCCCAGGTCAGTTTCAAGGCCGTGACCTCGCCGTCCTTCCAGGTGATTTCCAACGCCAACGGATCGGCAACGCAGATGTCGGTGAACGTCTGTGCGGACATGGTGTTTTGCCTCCGGCGGCCAGGGCTCTGCCCTGGACCCGCCGGGGGGATGATCCCCCCGGACCCCCGCGACGGGGTTGCGGTCTTTTACGCTATTTCGTCCCGCCCTGCCATCATCTCGCATCCCCTTGCCTTGGGGCGGCGTTTTGCCTGGGCGGACGCTTCGTCCGCCCAGGCAAAACGCCGCCCCATGACAGGAGGGTTCGGGAGGGGGTGACCCCCTCCCGAGATCTTATTCCCAAAGTCCTTCCATTTTCAAAATATCCAGCGCGATCTTTTTTCGGGCGGCCACGGCGGCGGGGGTGTTTTCGGGCACTTCGAGATTGAGGGCGAAGTACCAGACGTCGGGGCCGCGCGTGACCGAGCCGACGTACCAGCCGACGTTGGGCGAAACGCGGGCGGTCAGCCCGGTCTTGGCCCGCAGCACGGCGTTTGGCGTCTTGTCGGTGATCATCATGGTCAGCACGTCGTCCATGACTTGACGGCGCAGGGGCAGTTCGCGGCGGTGCAGGCGGCCGAGGAAGTCGAGTTGCTGGAGAGCGGTGATGCGCAGCGCGCCGTCGAGCCAGAACCGGTCGATGCCGCCGCCGATGTCGCCGTTGCCGTAGTGGAAGTCGGCCAGATATTTGGCCATGCGTTCGGGGCCGATGCGCCGGGCGATTTCCTGGTAAACCGGCACGCAGGACACGGCAAAGGCCCGGGCCAGGGTCAGGTCGGCGTTCCATTCGGGAAGATGGCGCGGCTTGCCGTCGTAGGGGAAGACTTCGCTGGGGCCGGAGACGGCCCCGGTTTCCAGGGCAATGAGCGAGTTGGGTATTTTGAAGGTGGAGGCGGGCAGAAAGGCGGTCGCGGCCCGGGCCGGATTGTGGACGAGGATTTCGGGCGAACCTTCCTGGCGCAGGACCATGGTTCCGGTCAGGCCGGCGTCGTTGAAGGGTTTTTGCCACTGCGGCCGTTCGATGAGGCTGGGGGCGGCGGCCCGGGCCAGGGCCGGGGCGGCGAGGAGGAGCAGGAAAAGGGCGAAGCGGCGCAGCAGCAAGGGGAAAGTCGGTGTCATGGGAGCCTCTTTGGAGTTGGTCGTGGCGGAAATCCCGGGCGTGGCTCAAGGGGGCGCGGCGGCGTCACAAGGTTTTGCCGATGCGCGAAAGCGTGTCGGACCAGAGAATGATTCTGGCCCGGCCAAGGATTTTATTTTTGGGAATCGTGCCGAAGAAGCGGGAATCGTAGGATTCTTCCCTGTTGTCGCCAAGGACGAAGTAGGTGTCGGGGGCTACGGTCATGGCGGGCATCGAGTCTCTTCTGGCCTGAAACGCCGTGTCGCCATGCCTGGCATGGCTGTCGTCAATAGGAGCGCCGTTGACGAACACCTGCTTGTTCTCGATAACCACGAGATCGCCGGGCTTGGCGATAATCCGTTTGATGAACAATTTCGTTTCGTCCTCGGGGAAGAGAAACGCGATCACATCGCCGTAATCCGGTTCTCCTGGCGAGTATGCCGTCAGGTCGACAAGGAAATGCTCGTTTAAGAGAATAGCGTCGCTCATGGAGCTGGAAGGCATGCGCCACTCGTCCGGGATAAAATGTAATGAATCAAAATAGAAGGAAGACAGACAAGCAAGAACGCCGAACGCTATGAGACTGTCCAGACGCATGAACCATCGTTTTTCTTTTTGGGGTTCACTTGAGGAGAGCCGCCAGGCGTCGAATATGATGTATCCATAGATCGCGGTATAGGAAACGATGAGAAGGAAGAAGCCTGAGGTCGTGTAGATGGTCTTGAAGTAGATCTGCCCCAAGTACGTTGCCGTGAGAAGCACGGAAAGGGCTATCCCTCTGGCCGGATAGCCGACGGCGATGTGCCCCAGGCCCGGGACCAGCAGGCTCCAGAAAATCGCGGGCTTTGGCCAGCGTTTATTATGGGCGGGACGATCCTTCATGTCGGCCTGGGCGTCCGGGAGGGTGCCGCTCTCGATTGACCCGTAGGGCAGGGCGGGGTGGATTGTTCGCTGTCAGTGTATTGGCTGGCCGATAAAAATCAAGGGCGAGGCGAGGGAGGCCCCTGGGGCTGCATGCCTGTCTCGCTTCCTAGCGCGCACCCCTGCCGGATGTCCTCGCGTTCCAGCCGCGCGGCGATGTCGCCCAGGATGCCCTGTTTGTCGGCGGCCCAGGCCGGGGCGAGGAGTTCGCCCGGGGCGGGGTCGGCGTTTTGGCGCTCCACGGCCACGTGACCCGGCAGCAGGGCGATGGCCCGGCACACGGCCTCGACATACGCTTCGCGGGCCATGGGCTGGTAGCCGCCGGCTTTGTGGAGGGCGGCCAGGCCGGAGCCGGCCACCACCAAGGTATTGTGGAGCTTGACCCCGGCAATGGGCAGGGCGGCGACAAAACGCACGGTGGCGAGAAAATCCTCGACGCCCTCGCCGGGCAGGCCGGCCATGAGATGGGCCGTGACGGCAAGGCCCGCGTCGGCGGCCATGATGGTCGCCCGGGCGAAATCGGCCGTCGTGTGGCCCCGGCCTATGCGCCGAAGCGTCGCGTCGTTGGCCGACTGCAAGCCCATTTCCAGGCGCACATGGCCCACGGGCGCGGCGGCCAGCAGGGCGATTTTTTCGAGGTCCAGGCAATCCGGCCTCGTGCCCAGGCAAAGGCCCTCGATGTCGGGCAGGGTGGCAAGTTCGGCCACAAGCGCGGCCAGGCGCTCGGGCGGGCCGTAGGTGTTGGAAAAGGACTGGAGATAGGCGACGAGGGCTTCATTGCGCCGCCGGGCCGGGAGAGTGAGTCTGTCCCATTGCGCCCGGAGGCCGAAGCCTTTAAGGTGCAATCCCGTTCCCGATCCGGCCGCGTTGCAAAACAGGCAGCCGCCCCGGGAGAGCGCACCGTCCCGATTGGGGCAGGAACTTCCCGCATCCAAAGGAATTTTCTTGGCCTTTCGGCCGAAAACGGCCCGAAAAGCCTGGGCGAGCGTGTGGACGCGGGCAGTCATGGCGGTTTTTTGGCCGGAAAATCTCTCGTTGACAACACGGGACGAATCGGCAAACACAACCCGTCTGCGACAGCATAGGCCGATTTTGCGGCAAGCGAGGCGATATGTCCAGTTTTTTGAATAGGATATTGGGGCTTTTCTCCAACGATCTGGCCATCGACCTGGGAACGGCCAACACCTTGGTGTTCGTCAAGGGCAAGGGCATCGTCCTGTCCGAACCCTCGGTGGTGGCGGTGAAAAAGGACCCCCGCGGCGGCAACAAGGTGTTGGCTGTGGGCCTGGAAGCCAAGCGGATGCTTGGCCGCACCCCGGGCAACATCGTGGCCATCCGTCCCATGAAGGACGGCGTCATTGCCGACTTCGAAGTGACCGAGGCCATGCTGCGGCATTTTATTTCCAAGGTCCACAATTCCCGCCGGCTGGTGCGCCCGCGCATCATCATCTGCGTGCCCACGGGCATCACCCAGGTGGAAAAGCGGGCGGTCAAGGAATCGGCCCAGAGCGCCGGCGCCCGTGAAGTCTACCTCATCGAGGAACCCATGGCCGCGGCCATCGGGGCCAACCTGCCCATCACCGAACCCACCTCCAACATGGTGGTGGACATCGGCGGGGGCACCACGGAAGTGGCGGTCATTTCGCTGTCCGGCGTGGTCTATTCGAAATCCGTGCGTGTTGGCGGCGACAAGATGGACGAAGCCATCATGCAGTACGTCAAGCGCAAGTACAACATGCTGATCGGCGAATCCACGGCCGAACAGATCAAGATCCAGGTCGGCTCGGCCCATCATTCCACCAGCCAGGGCGAGATGGAAGTCAAGGGCCGCGACCTCGTCACGGGCATTCCCCAGAACATCACGATCTCCTCCGAGGAAGTGCAGAAATCCATTTCCGAGCAGGTGGAGAGCATTGTCCAGGCCGTGCGTATCGCTCTGGAGCAGACGCCTCCGGAGCTGGCGGCGGACATCGTGGACCGGGGTATCGTGCTGACCGGCGGCGGCGCGCTTCTGCGCGGCCTCGACCAGCTGCTGCGCGAGGAAACCTCGCTGCCCATCACGGTTGTTGACGACCCCCTTTCGACGGTTGTCCTCGGCTCCGGCCGGGCGCTGGACAACCTGGACGTCCTGAAGGAGGTCACGATAGATTAAACCCACCCCGCAGCGGATCGCGATCGGCCTGCTCGTCGTCCTGTTTCTTTACCTCGGCCTTTTCACCTGGAACATCCGGACAGGCTACGTCGACACGCTGGCGAGCCACACCGGACTGGAGTTCGCCAGGTGGGTTTTGGCCCCGGGAAAGTGGGTCCACGAACAGGTTGCGTCGTTTTGGAGCCGCTATCTGTATTTCGTGGGCATCCGGCAGCAAAACGACCAGCTGCGCCTGGAGCTGGATTCCGCGAAAAAGGAGCTCGCCGAGTTGCGTGAAAGCGCTTCGGAGGTGGAGCGTTTGCGCCAAATTCTGTCCCTGACGCCGCCCATCGATTGGACGCGTCGGGCAGCACGTATTATTTCCCATCGCCTGGGTCCCAACGCCGCCCTGGAGACGTTTCTCATCGACAAGGGCAGCGCCCACGGCGTTTCGGTCAACATGCCGGTGGTCTCTCCCGACGGGGTGGTCGGGCGGGTGCTGCGCCTGTCGCCCACGGCCGCGACCATTTTGCTCATCACCGATCCCAACAGCCGCATTCCTGTGGTTTCCCAGAAAAACCGCACCCAGGGCATCGTCAAGGGCGAGGGGCCGACCAAGGAACTCACCCTGCAGTACGTGCCCCAGGGAGCGCCCGTGGAAGAAGGCGAGGTGCTGGTCACCTCGGGGCTGGAAGAAATTTTCCCTAAGGGGCTGCCCGTGGCCAAGGTGACCTCGGTGGGGCGCTCGGGGTCGTCGTTGTTTCAGCTTATCCACGCCGCGCCGCTTTTCACGCCGCGCCAGCTTGAGGAAGTGGCCCTGCTGTTTAGGGCCACGGCCGCGGCCGCGCCGGTTCCCACGACCGCGCCCGTGGTCGCGCCGCCGCCGCCGCCCGCCACAGCCCCGGTGTCGCCGGTCATCACCCCGCCAAACGCCGCCCCGTCCGTCAAGCCGCCCAAGGGCCTCAAGACCCCGGCCGCCATCCCGCCGGCTCCGGGCCAGGGCGCGCCGCCGCCCCCGCCCCCGGCTCCCGCGCCGACGCCGGCTCCGGCCCCGGCCGTGGTCGAACCGGCCAAACCGGCCAAGAAGGCCGACAAGCCGGCGGAGTCCGAGAAAAAACGCCGCAAGCCGGCCCGGACCGAAGGGCAATGAGACCGGCCCACATCGTCTTCTGGACCCTGTTGACGCTCGGCGGGGTCTGGCTGCAAAACATCGTCCCCGGGGTGGACTTCCTGGCTCCAGGGCTTATCCTGGCCATGCAGGAGGAGAAATGGACCGTGCCGGTCTGGCTGGGGGGCATCTGGCTCTTCATCCAGGAGGGGACAGGCTCCATGCCCTTCGGGGCGGGTATCCTCTGGTACGGCGCCTTGGCCGGCTTGTATTTTTTCGGGCATTGGCTGTTTGAAGCCCGAAATTTCCTTTTCATGCTCATCTTGGGAGCCTGCCTCGGCGCCATGCATTTCCTTTTCATCAACGTCATGGCCCTGCTCCAGGACTGGTCCATTTATATGGACCGACTGGGCGTCGAGGCGGTGCAGCAGGCCCTGATCTTCCCCATCGAATGGGGCCTTTTGTACCTCATCCACCACCATCTGCCGGGCGATCCCCATGCGGCTTGAGACCGAAACCCCGCAACAACACGCCCCCCGTTCCGGGCTGATTCTGCTCCAGGCCCTGGTGCTCGGGCTTTTTTGCCTGTTCACCCTGCGCCTGTGGTATTTGCAGGTCCACAAGGGCGGCACGTTTTCCGACATGGCCCGGGACAACCAGCTGCGCCAGGTGCTCATCGGTTCGGCCCGGGGGCGCATCCTCGACAGGAGCGGCACGCCCCTGGCCGTCAGCGAACCGTCCTTTGCCCTGGGCCTGGTGCGCGAGGACTGCGAGGACATTGACGGCACCCTGACCAAGGTTTCGGAATGGACCGGCGTGGACAAGCACGTGCTGTCCGAGACGGTCAAGCGCGGCAAGAAACGGGTCAAGCCCTTTGAGCCGCTCATCCTCATCACCGACCTGCCCTACGAGGCCCTGGCCCGCATCGAGGCCAACGCCATGCTCTATCCGGGCCTGGAAATCGTGGTGCGCCAGAAACGCTACTACCCCACCGGCGCGCTCATGTCCCATGTGTTGGGTTACGTGGCCGAGGCCAACGAAGACGAACTGGAGAAAAATCCCCAGCTTTCCCTGGGCGACTCCGTGGGCAAGCAAGGCCTGGAACTCACTCACGAGGACGAGCTGCGCGGCTCCAAGGGCCGCAAGCAGGTGGAAGTCGACGCTTTCGGCCGCCAGCATAACGAATTCATCCTGGAGCCGCCGCGCGCCGGAGCCGATCTCAAGCTGTCCATCGACATCGGCCTGCAGAAAGAGTGTTCCCGATTGCTGGAGGGCCAGGCCGGGGCGCTGCTGGTCATGGAACCCGACACCGGCAAGATCCTGGCCATGGTCAGCCAGCCGAGCTTTGACAACAACATGTTCGTCCTTGGAGTGCCGGCCGACAAATGGCGGGAGCTGCGCGACAACCCGCGCCATCCTATCCAGAACCGGGTGACCCAGGGCGTGTATCCGCCGGGTTCGGTCTTCAAGCTCCTCATGGCCGCCGCCGGCCTGTCCGAGGGCTTTGTCCGCCCCGGCGACGTGGTGGCCTGCCCCGGGGTCTACAAGGTCGGCAACCGCGACTTCCACGACTGGAAAAAGGGCGGCCACGGGGCGCTGGATCTGCGCGGGGCGTTGGTCCATTCCTGCGACATCTATTTTTACAAGCTCGGCGACCGTATGGGCATCGACCGGCTCCACGACTACGCCGTGGCCAGCGGTTTCGGGACCCGCACCGGCATCGACCTGCCCCACGAAAAGGCCGGGCTCATTCCCTCCAAGGAATGGAAAAAGAAACGTTTCGGCGCGGCCTGGTCCAAGGGCGAGACCGTCATCGCCTCCATCGGCCAGGGCTACGTCCTGACCTCGCCGCTGCAGATCGGGCGCTACCTGTCGGCCCTGGTCAACGGCGGCCGGCTCATGAAGCCCGAGCTGGTGGAGACCGAAGCGCCCCAGGTGGACGCCACGCTGCCGCTGAAAGACGGCGACCGGCAGGTGATCCTCGACGCCATGGTGGCCACGGTGGAAAGCGGCACGGCCAAGTCCTTGCTGCGCTCCGACGCGGTCATGGCCGGCAAGACCGGCACGGCCCAGGTCGTCAAGCTGATAAACGCCGACATCCGCCGCAAGACCCACGAAATGCCCTACGAGCAGCGCGACCACGCCTGGCTCGCTAGTTGGGGCCGCAAGGACGGCAAGACCTACGTGGTGGTCTGTCTGGTGGAGCACGGCGGCCACGGCGGCGAGGTCAGCGGTCCGCTGGTGCGCAAGGTCTACGAATATTTGTTCGGCCCGGCTCCGGGCAAGCCGCCCCGGGCGGCCGGCGCGGCCCCGGCCGCCGCGCCTGGCGAACCGGCCGTCGACCCCGGCGACGTCGGGGATTAGCCGGCCGGCCGCAGACGGCGCCCTTTTAACCATGCAGACGCGGCCGTCGGCCGTCGCGGGACCTTTCCCACGACGGGCCGGGCGCCCGCCGCCAAGCCGGGGTTGCTCCATGCCCTTTGACAGACGCTTCATCCTGAGCGTGAACTGGTCCCTGGTGGCCCTGACCGCCATGTTGTTCGGGGTCGGGGTGCTCAATCTCTATTCGGCCAGCGGCTTTCGCATGGGCGATGAGCTGTCCATGCAGCCTTTCTACAACCGCCAGCTCATCTGGGGCTTGGCCGGACTTGGCTGCATGTTGGCCATGGTGGTTTTCGACTACAAGTATCTGGCCGCCATCGCCTGGCCCCTGGTCATTTCCACCTCGGTGCTGCTGGTTTTGGTGCTGGTCATGGGCAAGACCGTGGGCGGGGCCAAACGCTGGCTGCCCATTGGCGGATTTGCCTTCCAGCCAAGCGAGGTGGCCAAAATCGCCTTGCTGCTGTTGGCGGCCAAGATCCTGTCCAAACGCTCGGAGCGGCTGGGCTGGCTTGACCTGGCCGGCATCCTGGCCGTGTCCCTGCCTGTCGCCCTGCTTATCATCGTGGAACCCGATCTCGGCACGGGCTTAAACGTCCTGCTCCTGGTGGCCGGCCTCATCCTCTACCGGGGCCTTACCGGCCCGGTGTTCAAGACCCTGGCCATCGCCGGCCCCATCCTCATCCCTTGCGGCTGGTTTTTTCTCAAGCCCTATCAGAAGGGGCGCATCCTGACCCTGTTCGACCCCCAGCGCGATCCCCTCGGGGCCGGTTACCACATCATCCAGTCCCAGATCGCCATCGGCTCGGGCCAGATGTGGGGCAAGGGCTTTTTGGAGGGCACCCAGAGCCAGTTGCGCTACCTGCCCGAAAAGCACACCGACTTTGCCGTGGCGGTTTTCGCCGAGGAGTGGGGTTTCATGGGCGGCATCGCGCTGCTGACCCTTTTCTGCCTGTTTTTGCTGCAATTCTACGTCACGGCCAAAAACGCCAAGGACCGTTTCGGCAGTTATCTGGCGGCGGGCGTGTTCTTCTATTTCTTCTGGCAAATCCTCATCAACATGGGTATGGTGCTCGGCATCATGCCGGTCGTTGGCATCCCCTTGCCGTTTATCAGCTACGGGGGGAGCGCCACCATCGTGAACTTCACCCTCGTGGGCATTGTCGTCAACGTCTCCATGCGGCGCTACCTGTTCAAGAAAGGCTAGCGCGGAAAGGACTTGCGGCCACGGAGGGAGCGTTCCCCGGCGGTCGGAGGGCCTTGTGGGCAAGCACGACATCAACGCCTTCCTGGGGGTCGGAACGTCTTTTGTGGGACGGCTGACCTTTGGCGGCGTGGTGCGCATTGACGGGCATTTCGAAGGCGAAATCGTCTCGACGGGAACCCTGGTGGTCGGCAGCCAGGCCCATGTGGCCGGGCGGGTCGAGGTGGCGCGCCTGGTGTGTGACGGGGTCGTGGCCGCCGAGGTGGCGGCGTCGTCTTCGGTGGCGGTGCATGGTCGGGGTCGGCTTTGCGGCGCGGTGCGCACGCCGTCGTTGTCCGTGGCCGAAGGGGGCCGGGTGGACGGGCTGGTGACCATGGGCAACGGGGAGCAACCGCCCCGTCAGGCCCTGGCCGCAGGTTCTTCGGTCAATTCTTCACAAACCCCGCCAAGCTAGGCGGGGCGCGGGTTTTTGGGGTGCGGGGCAGTACGGAATTTGTCAAAAAGGGCTAGACAGGGCGGAGTAAATCCGCTACTGCCGCTTGCTGACTTTGCAAAAATTTTCACAACCTCCCGGAGGGCGCCGATGATTGACTTAAACGCCACGTTTTTCGTCCAACTCGTCAACTTTGTGCTCATCCTGATCCTGCTCAATGTCATCCTCATCGGCCCCATCCGCAAGATTCTCAAAAAGCGGGCTGAGTTCGTTGCCTCCCAGATGGAAGGCATCGAATCTTTCGCGTCCTCGGCCGACGCCAAGCTCAAGGACTACGAACTGTCCCTGGACGCCGCCCGCGCGGCCGCCACGGCCGGCCGCATGGCCATGAAGGCCGAGGGACAGGCCAAGGAAAAGGATCTGCTCGAGGCTGCCGGCGCTGAGGCGGCTTCGAAACTGCAGGCGGCCCGGGCCGAGATTTCCGCCCAGTCCGCTGCGGCGAAAAAGGCCCTGGAGGGCAAGGTGTCGGGGTTGGCCTCCAAGGCCGTTGCCAAGGTGCTGGCGGCGTAAGGCCGAAGGTTTCCAGGATTTCTCAAGGAAAGGGAGGGTTCAATTGAAAAGGCTCCACCTCATCGCCACCGTGGCCCTGGTGTTCGGCCTGGCTGCCGTGGCCTACGCGTCGGGCGACGCCGGGGGCGCGGAAGCCCACGGACTGAACTGGAAGGATTTCCTGTTCCGCGTGGTCAACTTCGTGTTGGTGTTCGGCGTCATCGCCAAGCTGGCCGGGAAAAAGATCGTGGGCTTTTTCCGGGGGCGCGGCGAGGCCATTGAGAACCAGCTGAGCGAGCTCGAGTCGCGCAAGGCCGAAGCGGCCAAGCGTCTGGCCGAGATCGAGGCCTCCATCAGCAATCTGAGCGACGAGAAGGCCCGGATCGAAGACGAATACCGTCGCCAGGGCGAAGCCCTTCGCGACTCCATCGTCGCCGCCGCCGAGGCCAAGGCCGCCCAGATCAAGGAGCAGGCCGTTACTGCCGCCGCTGCCGAAGCCCGTGTCGCCATGCAGGAGCTTCGCGCCCAGCTGGCCGACTCCGTGGTGGCCGCGGCCAAGGCTTCGCTGGAAAAGAAGCTGACCGCCAAGGACCAGGACAAGCTCGTGGATGAATACTTAACCAAGGTGGTGTTCAATTGACCGGCAACATCGTCGCGCGCCGTTACGCCAAGGCGCTTTTCGCGCTGGCCAAAAAGGCCGGCAAGAAAGCCCCGGCGGAGTACGGCAAGGACCTGGAGGCCTTTGCCTCCGTCCTTGAGGGGTCTCCGGATCTGCTTAAGGTCTTTGCCAACCCCATCATCAGCGCCGATGTGAAGAAGTCGGTGCTGTCCGGGGTGGCTGGCAAAATCGGCCTCAAGCCCATGGTCATCAACTTCCTGTCCCTTCTGGCCGACAAGGACCGCCTGCCCTGCGTCCTGGAAGTGTCCGCCCTCTACCGGACTCTTCTGGACGAGGCCGAAGGCGTCATGCGCGGCCAGCTGGTCACCGCCTTCGCCCTGGCCGACGCGCGCCAGGACCAGATCAAGGTCAAGCTCGAAAAGCAATCCGGCAAGAAGCTGGTGCTGTCTTTCGCCGTTGATCCCTCCATCATCGGCGGCGTCGTCCTCAAGGTCGGCGACAAGGTGTTGGACGCGAGCCTTCGCGCCCAGCTCGAAATATTGAAAGAACAAATCAAGAGGGGTGAGTAGGGCCATGCAAATCAAAGCGGAAGAGATCAGCCAGATCATCGAACAGCAGATTCAGCATTACGAGTCTCGCGTTGAGATGAGCGAGACTGGCACCGTGCTGTCCGTCGGCGACCAGATTGCCCGCGTGTACGGCGTCCAAAACGCCATGGCCATGGAGCTTTTGGAGTTCCCCGGCGGCGTCATGGGCCTGGTGCTCAACCTGGAAGAAGACAACGTCGGTGTCGCGCTGCTCGGCGAAGACACCCACATCAAGGAAGGCGACCCGGTCAAGCGCACCGGCAAGATCTTCTCGGTGCCCGTCGGCGACGCCGTCACCGGCCGCGTCATCGACCCCCTGGGCAACCCCATCGACGGCCTTGGCCCCGTTGAAGCCAAGGAGACCCGTAACGTCGAAATCAAGGCCCCCGGCATCATCGCCCGTAAGTCGGTCCATGAGCCCATGTACACCGGTCTCAAGGCCGTCGACGCCATGACCCCCATCGGTCGCGGCCAGCGCGAGCTGATCATCGGCGACCGCCAGACCGGCAAGACCGCCGTCTGCATCGACGCCATCCTGGCCCAGAAGGGACAGGGCGTGTTCTGCTTCTACGTCGCCATCGGCCAGAAGAAGTCCACCGTCGCCCTGGTCGCCGAGACCCTGCGTCGCCACGGCGCCATGGAATACACGACCATCATCTCGGCCACCGCTTCCGAGCCGGCTTCGCTGCAGTTCATGTCCGCCTACTCCGGCTGCACCATGGCCGAGTACCACCGCGACAACGGCCGCGCCGCCCTGATCATCTATGACGATCTTTCCAAGCAGGCCGTCAGCTACCGCCAGATGTCCCTGCTGCTCCGTCGTCCTCCCGGACGTGAAGCTTACCCCGGCGACGTTTTCTACCTCCACTCCCGTCTGCTGGAGCGCGCCGCCAAGCTGTCCGACGCCCTGGGAGCCGGTTCGCTGACCGCTCTGCCCATCATCGAGACCCAGGCGGGCGACGTGTCGGCTTACATCCCGACCAACGTCATCTCCATCACCGACGGACAGGTTTACCTCGAACCGAACCTGTTCAACGCCGGTATCCGTCCGGCCATCAACGTCGGTCTGTCGGTCTCCCGCGTCGGCGGCGCCGCCCAGGTCAAGGCCATGAAGCAGGTCGCCGGCACGCTGCGCCTCGACCTCGCCCAGTACCGCGAACTGGCCGCCTTTGCCCAGTTCGGCTCCGACCTGGACAAGGCCACCCAGCTGAAACTCAGCCGCGGCATGCGCATGGTCGAGCTGCTCAAGCAGCCCCAGTACAAGCCCATGAACGTGGCCGAGCAGGTCATCTCCCTGTTCGCCGGCACCCGCGGCTTCATGGACGATGTGCCCGTCGAAGCCGTCCGCAAGTTCGAGGAAGGCCTCCAGGAGTACTTCCACAACGCCAAGAGCGACATCCTGAATGAGATTCAGGAGAAAAAGGCGCTCGACGAAGGCCTCATCGCCAAGCTCGGCGCGGCCATCGACGAGTTCAAAAAGGGCTTCAAGGCCTAAGCGACGCGGTCAAAAACCATGCAGGGTTTTTGCAACCAGGCGGCCCGAGCCGGCCGCCGCGCAACGCTGATACAGGCCTAAAGGGGGAGCCATGCCTGCGCTCAAAGACGTAAAGGTCAAGATCAACGCGGTCAGAAAGACCAAGCAGATCACCAAGGCCATGAACATGGTGGCCTCGGCAAAACTGCGCAACGCCCAGTCGCGCATCGAGCGGTTCCGTCCCTACGCCGACAAGTTCTACGAAATGCTCGGAGAACTGGCCAAGGGCGCCGATTCCTCGATCCATCCGCTGCTGGAAGCCCGCGCCGAAGTGAAGACCGTCCTTCTGGTCGTCATCACTTCCGATCGCGGTCTGTGCGGCGCGTTCAACAACAACATCATCAACGCGGCCCTCAAGGTCGCCCGGGCCAAGACCGCCGAAGGCAAGGACGTCAAGATCATGTGCGTGGGCCGCAAGGCTCGCGACAGCTTCCGGCGCACCAGCTTCGAAATCGTTGCCGCCTACGTCAACGAAATGGCCGCCTTCGACTTCAGCCTGGCCACGCGCATCGGCGCCGAGGTCATCGGCGGCTACGTCGGCGGGACCTACGACGAAGTGACCATGGCCTTTGGCAAGTTCATCAGCCTTGCCCGCCAGGAACCGACGCTTTTGCCCGTGCTGCCCCTTTCCCCCGCCGAAGCCGGCGAGGTCAAGGAGGACGTCGGGGCCAAGGCCGAGTACATCTATGAACCGTCCGTGGAAGGCCTCCTCGCCGAGTTGCTGCCCCGGTTCATCAATGTCCAGATCTACCGCGGGCTGCTTGACACCTCGGCCAGCGAGCACGCTGCCCGCATGCGGTCCATGGACAATGCCACCAGGAACTGCGACGACCTCGTCAGCTCGCTTACCCTGGTCTACAACAAGGCCCGGCAAACGGCCATTACCAAGGAACTGATGGACATCGTCGGCGGTTCCGAAGCACTCAAGGGATAACCAAGGGGGCACCATACAATGAGCGCGACAAGCGGAAATGTCGGAAAAATCGTGCAGGTCATCGGCGCCGTTATCGACGTCGAATTTCCCGAGGGCAAACTGCCGAATATCTTGAACGCCCTCGACATCAAGAACGTTAACAACGAATTCGCCACCGACCTCGTGGTCGAAGTGGCCCAGCACCTCGGCGACAACGTCGTGCGCTGCATCGCCATGGACTCCACCGACGGTCTCGTGCGCGGCATGACCGCCATCGACACCGGCGCGCCCATCAGCGTGCCCGTCGGCAAGGGCGCCCTTGGCCGCATCCTCAACGTCGTCGGCCGCCCGGTGGACGAAATGGGTCCGGTCGATTCCAAGACCTTCATGCCCATCCACCGTGCCGCTCCGGCCTTCGTCGACCAGTCCACCAGCATCCAGCTGCTGGAAACCGGCATCAAGGTCATCGACTTGCTGATTCCCTTCCCCAAGGGCGGCAAGCTCGGCCTGTTCGGCGGCGCCGGCGTCGGCAAGACCGTCGTTCTCATGGAACTCATCAACAACATCGCCAAGCACCACGGCGGTCTGTCCGTGTTCGCCGGCGTTGGTGAGCGTACCCGTGAAGGCAACGACCTTTACAACGAGTTCAAGGAAGCCGACATCCTGGGCAAGGCCTCACTTGTTTACGGCCAGATGAACGAGCCTCCCGGAGCCCGTGCCCGCGTCGCTCTGACCGCGCTGACCTGCGCCGAGTACTTCCGCGACGAGGAAGGCCAGGACGTGTTGCTCTTCATCGACAACATCTTCCGGTTCACCCAGGCCGGCTCCGAAGTGTCCGCGCTTCTTGGCCGTATGCCCTCCGCGGTCGGTTACCAGCCCACGCTCGGCACCGACCTTGGCGGTCTCCAGGAACGCATCACCTCGACCAACAAAGGTTCGATCACCTCGGTCCAGGCCGTTTACGTGCCCGCCGATGACTTGACCGACCCCGCGCCGGCCACGACCTTCTCCCACTTGGACGGCACCCTGGTTCTCTCGCGTCAGATCGCCGAGCTCGGCATCTACCCCGCGGTTGACCCCCTTGACTCCACCTCCCGCATCCTGGACCCCAACGTCCTGGGCGGCGAGCACTACGGCACCGCCCGCGAAGTCCAGTCGATCCTGCAGAAGTACAAGGATCTCCAGGATATCATCGCGATTCTGGGCATGGACGAGCTGTCCGACGACGACAAGCTCACCGTTTCCCGCGCCCGTAAGATCCAGCGCTTCCTGTCCCAGCCGTTCTTCGTTGCCGCCCAGTTCACCGGCAAGGAAGGCCGCTACGTGAAGCTTGAGGACACCATCAAGGGCTTCCGCGAGATCATCGACGGCAAGCACGACGAGATCCCCGAGGGCGCCTTCTACATGGTCGGCGACATCAACGAGGCCGTTGAAAACGCCAAGAAAGGATAACGATCATGGCCCAACTCCGCCTTGAAATCGTCACCCCGGACAAGCTGGTCTTGTCCCAGGATGTTGACTATGTGGGCGCTCCGGGTCTGCTTGGCGAATTCGGCGTCATGGCCAATCACATCCCGTTCCTGTCGGCCCTGGGCATCGGGAGCTTGATGTACAAGGTCGGCGGCAAGGCGAACTACGTCTTCGTCGCCGGCGGGTTCGCCGAGGTCTCCGGCAACAAGGTCACCATCCTCGCCGAGGTGGCCGAGCGTCCGGAAGACATCGATATCGAACGCGCTCGCCGCGCCCAGGATCGGGCCAAGCAGCGCATGGACCGCGAAAAGGACAAGGTCGACTTCGCCCGGGCCCAGTCCGCCATGCAGCGTGCGTTCTACCGCATGCGCGTGCGCGAGAACGCCCACTAGGCCGACCCCGTACTCTCCGGCTGTCAGGCGGCTCCTTCGGGAGCCGCCTTTTTTTTGTGGCCTGCCCTGTCGTGAAAGCTTCATACGTCTTTTCCTACGCCGCCATGCGCCCCGTTGTATTGTTGGCTACCGTTGTTGAGGAAGCAGTTTGGCGACATCGGCGGGCCGGGGGGCTGGGAACGCTGGCCAACGTAACATGAGCCGCAGGGTTGCCGTTCCTTGTGGCTGAGGCTGCTTCGAAGCGGTTGTCGGCCTGGGCCGGTTTCTGGTAAAGCACAGAAACAAGCGATGAAACCCGAAGACAAGGACAGGCCATGGCCAAGACGTTTGCGCTGCAGATCGTGACCCCGGACCGGATGGTGCTCCAAAAGGACGTGGACTCGGTTACGGCCACGGGCGTGGCCGGCGAATTCACTGCCTTGCCGTACCACGTGCCGTTTCTGGCCGCCTTGTCCGTGGGGTCCCTGGCCTACCGGGAAAACGGGCGGTTGAATTATGTCTTCGTCTCGGGCGGCTTTGCCGACGTCACCGCCGGCAAGGTCCTGATCCTGGCCGAGGCGGCCGAACTGCCTGAGGAGATCGACATTGACCGGGCCCGCAAGGCCCGGGAGCGGGCCGAAGCCCGGCTGGCCGCCACCCGCCAGGAAAACATCGACTACACCCGGGCCAAGTCCGCCTTGCAACGGGCGCTGACCCGCATGAAACTGGGCAACGTGCCCCAGGCCGCCGGCCTCGGTCGGCCCTAAGGCCTTTTATTGGTCCCAAGCGATTGGTCGCTGCCTCGTCTGGCTGTCCCGCCGGCGAGGCGGTTGGCGTTTACCCTCGGAGACTTCCCATGACGCAGCGCGAAGGCGCTTTGGCCCTGGCCGCCGGCAAGGGCACCCGCATGAAAAGCGACGCCCCCAAGGTGTTGGCCACGCTTTTAGGCAAACCCATGCTGTGGTACGTTGCCCGGGCGCTGTCCGCGCTTTTTGGCGACGAAGTCCGGGCCGTGGTCGGCCATCGGGCCGAGGCGGTGGAAGCCGCCTTTCCCGAACTGGCCGGCCGGTTGGTGCTCCAGGCCGAGCAGCTCGGCACCGGCCATGCCCTGGCCTGCGCCCTGCCGACGCTCACCGCCGCTGGATTGACCCACGTGCTTGTGGTCAACGGCGACGCCCCGCTGGTTACGGACGCCAGCCTGGGCGCGTTCCTGGACGCGGCCAGAAATGCCGACGCCGATCTGGCTTTCGTCACAATCAGCCTGCCCGATCCCGGTTCCTACGGCCGGGTGGTGCGTTCGGGGCAAGGCGTGGCCATTGTCGAGGCCAAGGATTTCGATCCGGCCGTCCACGGCGAGGCCACGGGCGAGATCAACGCCGGGGTCTACCGGCTGCGCCTGGAGACCATCGCTCCCTTGCTGGCCCGCCTGTCCAACGCCAACAAGAGCGGCGAATACTACATCACCGACCTGGTGGCCCTGGCCCAGAAAGCGGGCCTGTCCGTGCTGCCGGTGGGTTGCGGCGACGACGAGGCCTATCTCGGCATCAACTGCCCGCGCGAGCTGGTGGCCGCCGAGGAGATCCTGCGCCGGCGCATCGTCGACGCCCACCTCGACGCCGGGGTCATTATCCGGGCCGGGGAGTCCGTGCGCATCGGCCCGGAAGTGGCCATCGGCCCAGGGGCGGATCTCTGCGGCCCCTTGGAAATCTACGGCCCCACGACTATCGGCACGGGCACGACCATCGCCTCCCACTGCCGCATCGAGAACGCGGAAATCGCTTCGGGCGCGACCATCCATTCCTATTGCCACATCGCCCAGGCCCGGGTTGCCTCGGGCTGTCTGGTCGGCCCTTATGCCCGTCTGCGGCCCGGCGCGGTCATGGAAGAGGGTTCCCACGCCGGCAATTTCGTGGAGATGAAAAAGGCCACCCTTGGTCCCGGGGCCAAGGCCAACCACCTGACGTATCTTGGCGACGCCGAAATCGGGGCTGGGACCAACGTCGGGGCCGGCACGATCACCTGCAATTACGACGGGGTGCACAAGCACAAGACCGTCATCGGCAAAAAGGCTTTCATCGGTTCCAATACGTCCCTGGTGGCGCCGGTGACGATAGGCGACGGCGCACTTGTCGGGGCCGGATCGGTGATTACTTCGGATGTGCCGGACGGGGCCTTGGCCCTGGGGCGCGGCCGGCAGGTGATTAAGCCCAGGAAGTGAGGCCCTGGCTTGCTTTTCAGGAGAAATGGAGCTAGCAAGGGACATGGACATTTTCGACGCCCTGGAACAACGGGTTGAAGCCCTTGTTGCCCGCAAAAAGGCTTTGGAAGAAGAGAACGCGGCGCTTCAGGCCGAGGTGGCCCGCTTGGCCGACGAGCAAAAGACGGTCGCTACGCGACTCGACGGCCTCCTGGAGAAACTCCAGGAGGAGCTTGAGCCCTGACGCGCGGCCGGTCATGTGGCCGGCGGGGACAATTCGGTACGGCGATGCCCAAGTATTCCTTGTCCATAGTGGGCCTCGACCTGTCGTTTACGACGGACGCCGAACCGCAGCGCGTGGAAGCCGCCAGAAAACTGGTGGAACAACGATATAACTTGCTTCAGGCGGGCGGGAAAACGCTCGGCAAGGAGAAATTGCTGGCCTTTGTCGCATTGGGTCTGGCTGACGATATGTTGCTTTCGAACCAGCGGCTCGACGCGCTCCACGATCGGGTGGGGGAGCTGCTGCACAAGATAGATTGACGGACGGCGTCTGCTGGCGCGTCCTTGAAAAGTTCCCTGGGGTGTGCGTGATCGTCGGTTTATTTTTGAGCCGATACTCAAAAATAGGATGCTGCGACGCGTGGCTGGTGTGCGTGCCCGGCTCGTCCGGGTGGCCTGAAGGTCAAACAGTGGCGTCCACCTTGGTTGCCAAGGTTCAAAAGAACTGACGACACGGCGCTCTGGGGCTTTGTTATAAAACGGTGTTGATGACTGGCCGCCGTTGTCCCGGGCGGCCGGACATCCCCCGTCCCATGCCATACCGCACGCGGCGAGCGCCACGCATTGTCCGGATTGAGCCGGTCCCCCCTCCCTGCCCTTGGGCTCTGCCCCGTTTTTCTCCCCCCGCTTCGGGAGAACGCATGGAATTTTCGACCATATTCATGGGCATCGTGGGCATTGGCCTTGGTGTGCCGGCCGGCTATTATCTCGACAAGTGGATTTCCCAGAAAACCTTGAACGAAGCCAGGACCCTGGCCGACCGCATCCTGGACGAGGCCCGCAAGGAAGCTTCCGCCCACAAAAAAGAAGTCGTCGTCGCCGCCCAGGACGAGCTGTTCCGTCAGAAACAGGAACTCGAAAAGGAATTCCGCGACAAGACCCAGTCCCTGGAAGAAAAAGAAGAACAGGTCCACAAGCGCCGGGAACGTCTGGAAGAAAAGCAGGAGCTCATCGTCCAGAAGGAATCCGAGATGCTGGCCTCGGAAAAGCGGCTTACCGCCAAGGAGCGGGAACTGGCCGACAAGGCCGAGGAACTTACCCGCCTGGCTGACGAGCACGACAAACGGCTTCAGGAAATTTCCGGCCTGACCATGGAAGAGGCCAAAAAGCGCCTCATGGACGAGATCGAGTCCAAGACCCGCCACGAGGCCGCCCGCATGGTCCGCCAGATCGAGATGGAGGCCAAGGAGACCGCCGACAAGAGCGGGAAAAAGATCCTGGCCCTGGCCATCCAGCGCTATGCCGGCGATTTCGTGGGCGAGCAGACCGTCACCGCCGTGACCCTGCCCTCCGAAGAGATGAAGGGCCGCATCATCGGCCGCGAAGGCCGCAATATCCGCGCCCTGGAAGCCGCCACCGGCGTCGATCTCATCATCGACGACACCCCCGAGACCGTCATCCTGTCGGCTTTTTCGCCGCTCAAGCGCCAGATCGCCAAGATGGCCCTGGAGCGGCTGATCACCGACGGCCGCATCCATCCCGCCCGCATCGAGGACATCGTCAAGAAGTGCGAGCAGGAACTCGACGTCAAGATCCGCGAGATCGGCGAGCAGGCCACCTTCGACTGCGGCGTCCACGGCATCCACCCCGAGCTCGTGCGGTTGCTCGGCCAGCTCCAATACCGCACCAGCTACTCCCAGAACGTGCTCCAGCACTCCCTGGAAGTGGCCTCCCTGGCCGGCATCATGGCCGCCGAATTGGGCGTGGACATCAAACGGGCCAAGCGCGCCGGCCTGCTCCACGACCTCGGCAAGGCCGTTGATCACGAGATCGAAGGCCCCCACGCCGTCATCGGCGCGGATCTGGCCAAGAAATTCGGCGAATCCGGCGACATCCTCCACGCCATCATGGCCCACCACGAGGACGTGCCGCCCAAGTCCATACTGGCCACCCTGGTCCAAGCCGCCGACAGCCTTTCGGGCGCGCGTCCCGGCGCCCGCAAGGAACTTCTGGAAAGCTACGTCAAGCGTCTGGAAGAACTGGAAAACCTGGCTCTGGATTTCGACGGCGTGTCCAAAGCCTACGCCATCCAGGCCGGCCGCGAGGTGCGGGTCATGGTCGATTCGGAAAACGTCGACGACGACAAGACGTTTTTGCTCTGCAAGGACATCGCCAAGCGCATCGAGGAAAACCTCACCTATCCCGGCCAGATTCGCGTCACGGTCATCCGCGAGCGGCGGGCCGTGGGCATCGCCAAATAGCGGCCAGGCCGATGTTGCCGCGTTTCGGGCCGCCTTCCTCGGGCGGCCCGTGGCGCGTTTTGAAAAACCAGACCAAGCGGGGGCGCATGGAACAGCCCGACTGCTATGCCGTCCTTGGCTTGCCCGAGGACGCTGACGCGGCCGCCGTGCGCCGCGCCTACCGCCGTCTGGCCAGGCACTGCCACCCCGACGCCAACCCGGATGATCCCCGGGCCGCCGAACGCTTCCTGACCCTGGCCGCCGCCTACGCTGTTTTGGGCCATCCGGCCCGGCGCGCCGCCTATGACGGCCGCCGCCGCTACGCCAAGGCGGTCCGGGACGTGACGCCGTCTCCGGTCGCGGCATCGTCGCCCGCCGCCTTTGCCCCCCTGGATCCGCGCGTCCTTTTGCCGCGACGGGGCAAGGACATGGCCGCCATGCTGGACATCCCCGACTCCCTGGCCGCTGTCGGCGGCCGGCTGACCCTGGATTTCGGCGTTGGCGGCGACTGTCCGGTCTGCGACGGCAAGGGGGCGCTGCGCCAAGCCTGCTGGATGTGCGCCGGCCGGGGGACCATCTGGCAGCCCCTTGGCGGCGGCTTGTCCGCCGTGGGCTGCCCGCCCTGCTCGGGCCGGGGTTTCGTTGTCGCGACCTGTCCGGCCTGCGCCGGGTCTGGACGCCACGACAAGCCCCGCCAAGGCGTGCTCGTCATCGCCCCGCACTCCCGCGACGGCGACATGGTCCGGGTGGCCGGAGCCGGCCAGCCCGGCGTCGGCGACGGGCCGCCGGGCGATTTGTTGCTAACCCTGCGGCTTTTTGCCGTGCCCGAAGCCGAACCGGCCCAGGGCCTCGCCGCCTGGGGCGGCGGCCCGGAGGCGGACCAAGCCCAAGTGCCGGACCTCCCGGGTTTTCTCGTTTACGAATAAGGACTGCATGTCATGCGGATGCTGTTTCTCGGCGACATCTTCGGCCGGCCAGGCCGGGCCATCGTCACCCAGCGCCTGGCCGGACTGCGGCGCGACCTGGGCTTGACCCGGGTTCTCGCCAACGCCGAAAACGCCTCGGGCGGCATTGGCCTGACCGCCAAGTCGGCCCGCCAGCTCCTGGAAACCGGCCTCGATGTCCTGACCGGCGGCAACCACACCTTCCGCCACCCCGACCTGTCGCCGCTGCTGGGCGCCAACGACCGGCTGCTGCGTCCGGCCAATTACCCGGCCGGCGCGCCCGGGCGCGGCTGGCAGGTCTTTCGCCCCAAGGACGCCGCCCCTTACGCCGTGATAAACCTCCTGGGCCGCACCTTCATGGCCGCCGTGGACTGCCCCTTTGCCGCCGCCGAGGGCATTCTCGGCCAACTGCCCGCCGACGTGCCCCTGCGGCTCATCGACTTCCACGCCGAGGCCACCAGCGAAAAAAAGGCCCTGGCCTATTTTCTCGATGGCAAGGTCAGCGCCGTCCTGGGCACCCACACCCACGTCCAGACCGCCGACGCCCAGCTGCTTCCACAGGGTACGGCCTACATGACGGACCTGGGCATGACCGGTCCGGCTGCCTCGGCCCTGGGCATGGACCCCGAAGAGGTCATCGCCCGGTTCCGCACCGGCCTGCCGCGCCGGTTCGTCGTGTCCAAGGCCGCCCCCGAGATGCAGGGGGCGCTTATGGATATTGACGCCTCCGCCGGCAAGGTCGTAACTATTGCGCCTTGGCGGCTGGCCGGATAAACCGCCGCGAAGCGGAGGAACACCCATGCGATACGCCCGAAGACTGCTGCTTGCCGCCCTGGCCTGTCTGGTCCTGGCCGCCGCCGCCCAGGCCGCCCCGGAACGCACGGCCATCTACATGACCGTGGCCGGCCCCCTGGAAGTGGTGCGCGACGGCGCGTCCTCCACCGTGCTCCTCGGCGGCCGGGTCATCCACCAGGCCATGGGCGCGGCGCTCACCGCCCAGTCCTACATGAGCGTCGGCGAACTCGGCGACGGCTACGACGCCGTGCTCATCCGCCATGGCGTGGGCAACGCCGAATGCCCCATCACCTACGACCTCGTGGCCGTGGGCGCGGACAAGACTTATGCTGTGGTGCCCGCCATCAACAAATGTTCGCGCCTGGTCAACGTCAACGTGGACGGCGACCGTTTGCTGCTGGTCACCGAGCGCCAGAACGGCCGCACCGAGATCATCGAATACAACGACAAGCAGCGTCGCCGGCCCGACGCCAAACCCTAGGCGGTCCAGGCATGCGCGCGCTTCTTCTGGGCCTGCTCCTGGCCGGGGTCTGCCTGCTTGGCGGCTGCGGCGACGAGACCGTCTACGACTGGCAACGCCCCCATGACACCTATCAGGTCGGGTCGTTTAGCAAAGCCGACAACGCCAATGCGCTCAAGGCCAAGCTTGGCCAGAACGGCTTTGAATGCCGCATCGAGACCGAAATCAAAAACGGCCAGTTCGTGCTCAACGTCCTGGTCGACGTCTACGACCGCCAGCCCGACACCATGACCCGGCTGGAGCGCATCGCCGGGGTGAAACCCCTGCTGCGCGAACGCACGCCGGCCAAGACCGCCGCGCCGGCCGGCTCCTCGCCAGCCCCGGCCGTGCCTGCTTCGGGCATCTGATCCGTCCGACTGCTTTACCGAAAAGGAATCGCCGTGAATATTTTCGACGAACTCTCCTGGCGCGGCCTCGTGCACCAGTGCTCCGACGAGGCCGAACTGCGCAAACACTTAAGCTCCCGTGACCGCGTCATGTACTGCGGCTTCGACCCCACCGCCGACAGCCTGCACATCGGCAACCTCGTGCCGCTCATGGCCCTGGCCCGCTTCGCCAAGGCCGGCCACAAGCCCCTGTTCCTGCTCGGCGGCGCCACCGGCCTTATCGGCGACCCCAGCGGCAAGGACAAGGAACGCCAGATGCGCACCGCCGACATGGTCGCCGCCTCGGCCGAGAAAATCCGGTCCCAGGCCATGGCATTCTTCGAGCGCCAAGGCGTGGCCGACCGCGTTACCCCGGTCAACAACCTCGACTGGACCCAGCCCATCTCGGTCATCGAATTCTTGCGCGACACCGGCAAACACTTCACCATCAACTACATGATGGCCAAGGATTCCGTGAAATCGCGCATCGGCCGTGAAGATACCGGCATCTCCTACACCGAATTCAGCTACATGATCCTGCAGTCCCTGGATTATGAATACTTGAATCGCACCATGGGCTGCACCTTGCAAATCGGCGGCGGCGACCAGTTCGGCAACATCACCGCCGGCCTGGAACTCATCCGCCGCAAATCCGGCTCCCAGGCCTTTGCCCTGACATTCCCGCTCATCACCACCGCCACCGGCGCGAAATTCGGCAAAAGCGAAAAAGGGGCCATCTACTTAAACACCGCCCTGACCTCGCCCTACGCCTTTTACCAATACTGGATCAACGCCGACGACCGCGACGTCTGCAACTTCCTGCGCTACTTCACTTACTTATCCAAGGAAGCCATCGACGCCCTGGCCGTGGAGACCGCCGAGCGGCCCCACCTGCGCGCCGCCCAGAAAACCCTGGCCCGGGAAACCACCACCATGATCCACGGGGCCGAGGAACTGGCCAAGGTCGAAGCCGTCACCGAAGCGCTTTTTGGCGGCGGCGACCTGCGCACCGTGGACGCCGCCACCCTGCGCGCCGCCCTGGACGCCGCGCCCGGCAAGAACTACGACGCCCTGGACGTCGTGCCGCCCCTGCCCAAGCTCCTGGTCGATCTGGCCCTGTGCCCGTCGCTGTCCCAGGCCCGCAAGGACATCAAGGCCGGCGGCATCTACCTCAACAACGTCCGCGTGGCCGACGAAAACCAGACCCTTGCCGCCAGTGACTACATCGGCGGCAATATCGCCCTGTTGCGCAAAGGCAAAAAGAACTACGGCGTAGTTACTCTCGGAGTTTAGCTGGGGCGCTGCCCCGGACCCCGGCAGGGCGCTGCCCTGCACCCGCCGGGCGCTGCCCGGACCCGCCGGGGGATCATCCCCCCGGACCCCCGATCGGGGCGCGGTCGGGCGGGCGGGGAAGGCGGTCGGCCGGCAGTCGGCTGGCCGCGAAGAAGGGGCCTGGAATTTCAGGGGGCGCGGCCAGCGCTGGCGCGCCGGCCGCGCCCCCTGAAATTCCAGGCCCCACCTGGCCCTCGGCCCCGAAGCGGGGCCGAAAAGTTGGAGAAAAAGCGACCAGATAGGCCCAGCCTCGGGCTGCTTGCCGGGCTGGGTGTTGGCGGCAACACGACACAGGGCCGCGACAGGACTGAACACCCCATTGAGAGTTTTTTGGGAGGGTGGGGGTCTGGGGGAGGGAACCTTTTTTTGCAAAAAAAGGTTCCCTCCCTCAGGTTCCCAGTTTCCAAAGGAGATCGCACTATGGTCGGCGCGATGGCGCGGTTGGTGAAGGTGGAGCATTCGGTGTTTGCCTTGCCGTTCGCGTATATTGGTCTTTTTGTGGCGGCTGGCGGCTGGCCGGGCTGGCGACCGTTTCTATTGCTGACGGTGGCCATGGTGGCCATGCGGTCGTTTGCCATGGCGGTCAACCGCTTGGCGGATGTGAAGTTTGACCGGAAAAATCCCCGCACGGCCGGCCGGGAGCTGGTGACGGGCGAGGTGTCGTTGCGGGCGGCTTGGGTGTTCGCGGCCGGCTGCGCCGTGGTCTTTGTCGGGGCCTGCGCCGGGCTCAATGCGCTGTGTCTGGCGCTTTCGCCGGTGGCCTTGGCCTGGGGCGCGTTTTACAGCCTGACCAAGCGTTTCACCTGGCTGTGTCATTTCGTGTTGGGCTCGGTGCTGGGCCTGGCTCCGGTGGCCGGCTGGCTGGCGGTTGCGCCGGAATTCGCCTTGCCGGCGATCCTTTTCGGTTGCGGCGTCACCTGCTGGGTGGCCGGGTTTGATGTGCTTTATGCCTGCCAGGACGTGGAGTTCGACCGGTCGCAGGGGTTGCACTCGATGCCGTCGCGATTTGGTGTAGGCACAGCCCTGGCCTTGGCGGCGTTTGCCCATGTCGATGCGGCGGCCTTTTATCTGCTGGCCGGCTATGCGGCCGGGCTTGGCTGGATCTACTACGCCTTCTGGGCCGTGTGTTCGGCGGTGCTGCTTGTGGAGCACAAGCTTATTTCCGAGCACGACCTGTCGCGCATCAACGTGGCCTTTTTCACCTTAAACGGCGTCATCGCGGCCTTGCTGGGGCTGGGGACGCTGCTGGCCGTCTTTTTGAAATAGCGGCCCTGGGCCGCCCGTACGCCTATGACGCCAATCGCCGTACTCTTCCTCATCGCCCTGGGCCTGTCCCTGGCGCTGACGCCCTTTGCCCGGTGGGCCGGGCGGCGTTTCGGCATTCTGGCCATGCCGGCGGCCCGCAACATTCACGTGACGCCCATGCCCCGCAGCGGCGGGCTGGCGTTGTTTCTGACCTTCATGGCCTGTCTGCCCCTGGCGGCGGCCTTGTTGCCTCCGGCGGCCGTGGCCGTGCTGGGCGGACGGACCATGGGCTATGTGCTGCTGGGCGCGGCGCTGGTCTTTGCCGTGGGCTTTGCCGACGACAAGTGGACGCTGCCATCCAAGCTCAAGCTGTTGGCCCAGATCGCGGCGGCGTCCATCGCCTACTACGGCGGCGCGCGCATCACGTCTTTTGCCCTGCCCGGGCTTTTTGTGGTCCAGTTCGACGTTTCGTCCTATCTGGTGACGGTCTTTTGGTTCGTGCTGCTTATTAACGCCATCAACCTGATCGACGGCCTGGACGGGCTGGCGGCCGGGGTGGTGTTTTTCGCCAGCGCCGTACAGGCCGGGCTGGCCGTCATGCGGGCCGAGCCGCATACGGCGGCGCTTTTCGCCGTGCTGGCCGGGGCCACGCTGGGGTTTTTGCGCTACAATTTCAATCCGGCGAGCCTGTTTCTGGGCGACGGCGGCAGCTATTTCCTGGGCTACATGCTGGCGGCGTTGTCCGTCTCCGGTTCGGTCAAGAGCCAGGTGGGGGCCACGCTGCTCATGCCGGTCATCGCCCTGGGCGTGCCACTTCTCGACACCATCTCCGCGCCCTTGCGGCGGTTCATGCGCGGCCGGGACATGTTCGAGCCGGACAAGCGCCACGTCCACCACAAGCTCCTCTCGCGCGGCTGGTCTCAGCGCCAGGTGGTGCTTTTCCTTTATGGCATCACCATTTTTCTGGCCCTTTCGGCCCTGGTGCTGGTCAATCTGCGCAACGTGCCGGCGGGGCTGTTTTTGCTGGTCGTCGGCGGCGCGCTGGTCTTTTTGGTGCGCAAGGCCGGTTATTGCAGCTATTTCGCCATGGACAAGATTCTTGGCTGGCTGCGCGACGTGTCCGACGACGCCGGGTTTGCCCGGGAGCGGCGCACGTTTCTGCATCATCAAATCGAGATTTCCCAAGCCCACGATCTGGCCGAGCTGTGGACGCGCATGACCGAGGCTCTGGACCATCTGCGCTTCGACCTGGCCGAGATGGTGCTGTCCGGCGACGGGGCCGGTTCCTGCCGGCTGGACCCCGAGCCGCCCGGGGCGGCTCCCGTCGACGGCCCGCCGGTCTACCGCTGGCGGCGGGAAGGGTCGGCCGTGTCCGACCGGGAACTGTTGTGTTCGCCGGCCGTGATGAAGCTCGAACTGCCGCTATTGGCCAAGGGCGGCCGGCCCCTGGGAGCCTTATGGCTGGTCAAGGACGTGGCCGCCGACCCCATAAATGAATTCACCCTGCGCCGGGTCGAAAATCTGCGCCGCACCGTCACCGAAGCCCTGGAAGGGCTGTTGCCGCCGTCATGAGGGTGTTGCAGGTCGGTAAGTTCTATCCGCCCGACGCTGGCGGCGTGGAAACCGGCACCCGGCAGATGGTCGAGACCTTGACGCGGCTGGGCCACGAAAACGCCGTGCTGTGTTTTGCCGGAGCCGGCCCCTACGACGACGGAGCAGAAACGGTTCCGGTCCTGCGGGCCGCGGCCTGGGCCACCATCGCCTCCCAGCCCCTTTCCACCGAGTATCTTTTGCGTCTGGCCGATCTGGCCCCGCGTTTCGAAGTGCTCCACGTCCATTGCCCCAACCCTTTGGCCGCCGTGGCTCTATGGCTGATCCGCCCCCAGGCGAAGATCGTGCTCCACTGGCACAGCGACATCATCGGCAAGAAAGCGCTTCGGGCCCTGGTTTCGCCCTTTGAGGCCTGGCTGTGCCGTAGGGCCGATCTGGTCATCGGCCCCACGGCAGTCCATTTGCAGGCTTCCAATAGGGCGGCGCTTTTTGTCGGCAAGGGGGCCGTGGTCCCGTTTTATGTCGAGCCGGGCACGGCCGATCCCGACCGCCTCGACCCGGCCGGCCTTGCCGCCGTGCGGGCGCGCGCGGGCGGGCGGCGGCTGGTGTTCGCCCTGGGGCGGCTTGTGCCCTACAAGGGCTTTGCCGTGCTCATTGAGGCGGCGCGCTGGCTGCCGGACGACGCCGTGGCGGTCATCGGCGGCGGCGGACCCCTGGCCGGGGAACTGGCCCGGCAGATTCAGACGGCTGGCCTTGGCCATAAGGTGTTGCTGGCCGGACGCATCCCGGACAACGAGCTGCCGGCCTGGTTCGCGGCCTGCGACGTGTTTTGCCTGCCGTCGGTGACCCGGGCCGAGATGTTCGGCATCGTGCAGCTTGAAGCCATGGCCTGGGGCAAGCCGGTGGTTTCCACGGCCATTGCCGGTTCGGGCGTGGCGGCGGTCAACCGCCAGGGCGAAACGGGGCTGGTCGTAGCGCCGGGCGACGCCCCGGCCCTGGGCGATGCCCTGGCCACGCTTCTGGCAGACGAGGCCCTGGCCGCCCGGCTGGGACAGGGCGGACGGCAGGCCGTGGCGGCGCGCTACAGTCCGGCCGCCGTGGCCGATGCCCTTGGCGCGGCCTACGCCCGGCTGGACATATGCGCGCCCCGGACGCTATAAGCGGGCAAACCTTCAAAGGAGTCGCCCACATGTCCGACAACAAATGCGGTTGCCCGTGTTCGTGTTTCGCGCCCATGACCTGGATCGCCGTGGCGCTTGGCGCGCTGTTCGTGCTTTTTATGTTCTTTGAAGCCGTCACCATCCGTTGGTGGATCATGCTGCCCATCGCCGCTGTGAGCCTCTATCTGTTCGGCGTGCAGCGCGGCCAGACCTCGGGCCGGGAAAAATGCATCTGTTCCTGGGGCTTCTGGCTGGTCATCGCCGCCCTGGTCCTGCGCGACATGTGCCTGTCGGGCCAGCTCACGGCCGCCTATTGCCGCATGATCGCCGCCGGTCTGCCCCTGCATGGCTAACACGCCTTCCGATTCCCTTTTTCGCCGCATCGGCCCCGGAGCCACCGAGTCCGGCCACGACCGGTTCGCCGTGGTCGATGCGGCTCTGCTTGCGGTCAAGGCCGCCGACGCCCGGGCCAACGCCCGGCTACGTGATATGCACCGCTTCCACGCCGCCAACGCCGAAAATCCCCAGCGCATGGTCAACGCGCTCCAGCCCGGGAGCTATGTGCGGCCGCACCGGCATTTGTCGCCGGCCAAGTCCGAATCCTTCGTGCTGCTCACCGGGAGTCTGGGGCATGTGGTTTTTGCCGATGACGGGAGTTTTACGGCGGCGGACTGCGTGGTGCTCGACCGGGAGCGGGGCGTGCTGGCCATCGACGTGCGGCCGGGGCTGTGGCATGGCATCGTGGCGTTGGCTGCGGACACGGCCGTGTTCGAGGTCAAGCCCGGGCCGTATGCGCCGCTTGACGACAAGGATTTCGCGCCGTTCGCGCCGGCCGAGGGAACGCCCGGGGCGGCGGCCTATCTGGCCGACTTGGAAGACCGTTTCCGGACGCTGACCGGCCTGCCCCCGCGCGCCTGGTAATTTTCCCACTCCCTCGACAAGCTGACACTTTCCCCTTCACCCCTTTCGGGGGTCTGGGGGCCTGAGGCCCCCAGCCGCCGGAGGCATCTTAATTTATTCATAACGCTTACTCTGCCCACAACACGCGATTGCGGCCGGTGCGTTTGGCTTTGTAGAGGGCGGCGTCGGCGGCGGCCAGCATGGCGTCCACGGAGCCGTGGGGTTTGTCGCAGATGCCGATGGAGACGGTGACGCCGATGGCGGTTTTGCCGGCCTTGGCCTTGGAGCGTTCGATGCTGTTGCGCAGATCGTCGAAGGCGGCCATGGCCTGCTGGCCGGAGAGTCCCCGGGCCAGGACGCAGAATTCCTCGCCGCCCAGGCGCGCGGCCACGTCGTGGCCGCGGAAGCGGTTGCCAAGGCCCTGGGCCACGTGCTTGAGGACTTCGTCGCCGGCGGCGTGGCCGTAGGTGTCGTTGACCTTCTTGAAAAAATCGATGTCGATCATGGCCAGGGTCATGGGCGTGTCGCCCCGGGCCAGATCGGCGTGGAGGGTCTTGGCGGCCTCGAAGAAGTGGCGGCGGTTGTACAGGCCGGTCAGGGGGTCGCGGATGGCGGTCTCGCGCAGCTTTTGGATGTATTCGAGCATTTCCAGGTTCTGGGTGACCCGGCAGTAGAACTCTTCGCTGGAAAAGGGTTTGTTCAAGAAATCGTTGGCGCCGTTCTTGATGAACCGGGCCGAGAGGATGGTGTTGCCGTAGGCGGAGATGCCGATGACGGCCAGTTCGTCCTTGCGGCGCAGCCGGCGGATGCGGCGGGTGAGTTCCACGCCGTCCAGGCCCGGCATGAAGTAGTCGGCGATGACCACCTTGATTTCGGGGTGGCGCGAGATGGCGTCCAGGGCGGTTTCGCCGTTTTCGGCCTCATGGACGATGAATTCGTGGGCTTCGAGCAGGCGCATGAGATGGCGGCGCACGGTGGAGGAGTCGTCGACCACCAGGACGTGGACGTATTTGTTGAGCGACACCCGGCGCACCAGGGAGCACAGATAGTCCAGGCTGTCGGGGGAATCCTTGGCGACGTAGTCCACGACTTTTTTCGACCAGATGCGGTCGCGCACGGCGCAGTCGACGTCGCCGGTGAAGACGATGGACGGGATGCCCTTGCCGATGACATAATCAACAATCCGGCCATCGGCGGCGTCGGGCAGGTGCAGGTCGAGCAGGGCCACGATGTAGTCGTGTTTGTCGGGGTTTTCCTCAATAAGATAGCGGGCTTCCTCGAAGTTCGAGGCCCAGCAGGCGTCGAAGAAGAGTTCATCCTCGATCTTGCGGATGAGGATGCGGGCAAAGACTTTGCTGTCTTCGACGATAAGGACTTTTTCCATGCGAAACGACCGATGGAAATGGGTGGATGGTTTGAAGGTAAACCGTTTCAGGCGAAAAGGCCAGCCCGGCCGGGCCATCTTTCCCTGGCGGCGAAACCAGCCGTCCGGAGCCGTTTCGGGCTCGGGCTGTTCATGACCGGGCCGTCGCCGCGCCAATTGGCCGAGGCCCTGGCTGAGGAGGGCGCGTCGGCGCTTTCGGGCGAACCGTCGCGCAGCCTGGCCGAGGGGTTGTCCCTGGGCGTGGCCGTGCTGGACGGGCAGCGCCGCTTCGTGCGGGGCAACGCCCGGGCCAGGGAGTTTTTTGAAAGGCAGGGCGCGGCCTGCCATCGGGTACTTCGAGCCAGGGGGGAGGGCTGCGAGGCCTGTCCGACCCGGGGCGGGCCGGCCGTGATCGCGCCTGGCGCAGCCTGCGTCGGCCTTGGGCCGGACGGGCGGGACGGGGTGGTGTGCGTTTTCGAGGCTGGCGTGTGGACGGTCCAGGAGGGGCTGTTGCCGGTGCTCGAACAGGCCCCGAATTCGATTTTTGCCGTGGACCGGGATTTTATCGTGCGTTACGTCAACCGGGCCTTTGTCTCGCTGCACGGGGGACAGGCCGGGGAGTACCTCGGCCGCCATTTGGCCCATATCATTGGGGCGGCCATCTTTTCTCGTTTCCATGCGGCGGCCCTGGCCGCCTTGGACAGCGGCACGCCCAACACGGAGGAAGTGACGCTGGTCCACGGCGGCCGGGAGCGCGAGTACCTGGCCACGCGCATTCCGCTTCTGCGCGACGGCTTGCCCTTGGGCGTGTGGGGCTTGCTCACGGACATCACCGACCGCAACATGGCCCAGCGGGAACTCGACGCCAGCCGACGGCGCTACCGGGCTCTCGTGGAGGATCAGACCGAGTTGGTGGTTCGCCTGGACCCGGCCTTGCGGCGCACTTTCGTCAACGCCAATCTGGCCGCCCTGCTGGGCGCGCCGGTGGAAGCCCTCATTGGCGGGTATTTCGGCGACCGGTTGCCCGAGGCCGAGACCCAGGCCTTGCGTCGGCGGCTGCTGGAACTGACGCCGCGCGCCTCAACCTGCGAGTTGGAACACGCCATTGTCCTGCCCTCGGGCGAAGAGCGCCGGCTGCACTGGTCGGTGCGGGCCATTTTCGACGAATCCGGCCGCATCGGCGAATACCAGGCCCTGGGGCGCGACGTCTCCATCGTGCGCCGCATGGAACAGGAACTATCGCAAAGCGAAGCCAAATATCGTGACATCTTTGAGCATTCCGCCGAGGGCATTTTCCAGTTCGAGCCGAGCGGAGCCGTTGTCGCCTGCAATCCCGCCCTGGCCCGCATCCTCGGCTATGCCTCGCCGGAAGCGGTCCTGGCCGAGCCGGGCGACCTGTTCACCCGCATCCAGGCTCGGCAGGAGGACCGTCTGGAATTTTTGCGCCAGCTGGCCCGCCACAACCGGGTCTACGATTTCGAGATGCAGGTGGTGCGTCGCGACGGCCGGGCCGCCTGGCTGTCCGTCAACGCCCGGGCGGTGCTGGACGCCGACGGCCGGCTGGCCCGGGTGGAGGGGGCGGCCCGGGACATCACCGACCGCAAGCGGGCCGAGGGCGAGCGCATGTTGCTGGTTTCGGCCGTGGACCAGAGCGCCGAGGGGCTGGTCATCGTCAGTCGGGATTTTCGTCTGGAATACGCCAATCCGGCCTTTGCCCAGATCGTGGCCGGCGGCCAGGGGATGCTCGGCCGCGACGCCCTGGATGGGCTTTTGGCCCCGTTTCTGACCGAGTCCGTGCGCAAGATGCTGGGGCTGGGGCTGCGCTGGTCGGGCCGGCTGCGTCTGACCCGGCCGGGCGGCGAGGAAGCCGTGGCCGAGGCGCTTATTTCCCCGGTGCGCGACACGGCCGGCCAGGTGGTCAACCATATCCTGCTGGTGCGCGACATGACCTACGAACTCGACCTGGAACGCCGGCTGCGCCAGGCCGAGAAACTGGAAGCCATTGGCGTGCTGGCCGCCGGGGTGGCCCACGATTTCAACAACATCCTCACGCCCATTTTGCTCAATTCCGAGCTGGTGCTGTCCGATCTGCCGGTGCTGCATCCCCTGCGCAAGCCGTTGTCCGACGTGGTGCTGGCCTCGGAGCGGGCCCGCGATCTGGTGCGCCAGCTTTTGGCCTTCAGCCGCCAGGGCGAGATTTCGGTGTCCGATCTGCCCCTGGCCCCGCTGGTCAAGGAGACGGCCAAGCTGGTGCGCGGCATGGCCCCGGCCGGGGTGGAGCTGAAGTTGGAGATCGGCGGAGAACCGTATTGCGTGCGGGCCGATCCGGCCCAGATGCATCAGGTGCTGGTCAACCTGTGCCTCAACGGGGTGCAGTCCATGGTTGGCGGCGGCCGGCTGGAAGTGGGGCTGGCCCCGGTGGATGGGCCGCCGCGGCCGGAGGGCGGCGGCATCGCGGCCGGCGCACCCCTGGCGTCCTTGGCGGCGGGGCCGTATGTGCGGCTGTGGGTGGAAGACACCGGCCACGGCATGGCCCCGGAAGTGGCGGAGCGGGTGTTCGAACCTTTTTTCACCACCAAAAAGCCCGGCCAGGGCACGGGCATGGGCTTGGCCGTGGTCCATGGCATCGTCAAGAGCTGCGGCGGGGCGGTGCTTCTGACCACGGCCCAGGGCAAGGGCAGCCGGTTCGAGGTGTATCTGCCCCGGGCGGCCGCGCCCGACGCCTGTTCGGCCAAGCCGGCCGACGGCGCGTCGCGCTGACCCCACGCCGCCTCGCCGCTCAACGCCAAGCCCCCTTTACCCTTTGTCTTCATGCGGGGGGTCTGGGGGCCTCAGGCCCCCAGCCGCCGGAGGCCTCCCCCGTCTTCAATTAATTAATCGGCACGTCCAGCAGTTCGAAGCTTTGCCAGCCCGGGCCGTCGAAGTGCCACCATTCCGAGGGCAGCGGATCGAAGCCGGCCTTTTGCATGGCCGCTTCCAGCCGTTTGGCATTGGCCCGGGCGGCCGGATCGCCGCCGGTGTAGTCGCGGCGGGCTTTTTCCGAGAAATCGTCGAACCCGGACGGCATGGGCAATTCCTGGCCGGCGGCGTCCACCAGGGTCAGGTCCACGGCCGCGCCCCGGTTGTGCTTGGAGCCGCTGGCCGGCTTGCCGTCCTTTTCCACGGGTTTGGCCACCCAGTCCTCGTTGGGGACCAGGGCCCAGAATTTCTTCTGGATGGCAAAGGGCCGGTAGCAGTCGTAGACTTTGAGGCTTAGGCCTTCTTTTTTGAGTTCAGCCTGGGCGCTGGCCAGGCGCTTGGCCACGTCGGCGCGCAGGAAGCAGCGCGGGGCGGGGTAGACGGCCACGCCGGTGAAATTGTTGGGCGTGGCGTAGCGGATGTCGAGAGCGATGTCCGGGGCCACGGTGGTGATGTCCACCAGGCCGGCCTGGGCCGGGGTTTTCTGGGCCAGGGCCGGGGCAGCGGCCAGGAGGAGGGCGAGGGTGAAAGCGCACAGGGCCGTAAAGGGCGGGCAAAGGCGGCGAACGGGCATGGGCGACTCCTTTGTTTCCGGCACAATGCCCGGCCGGGCGGCCTTGTCAATACGGGCGGCGGGCAAGCCCTGGGTCGGCGGCGCGGCCTCTTCTTGACGCCAAACCCCGCCGGGGGCATAAAGTCATAAGGTCGCCTTTTTTTCAGGGCGGCTTACTCACCCTCAGGAGGAACACGCCCATGAGCGAGCGTACCGGACTTATCACGTTTCTTGGCGGCGGCTTGACCCTTGTCGGCAACCCGGTCGGCGTTGGCGACGCGGCCCCGGAATTTGCCGTACTCACCAACGAACTGGCCCCGGCCAAGTTGGCCGATTTCCCCGAAAAGGGCCTCATCCTTATTGCCGTGCCGTCCCTGGATACGGCCGTGTGCGATCTGGAAGCCCGCAAATTCAACAAGGAGATGGAGAGCCTTAGCGGCAAGGCCAAGGCGCTCGTCATCAGCATGGACCTGCCCTTTGCCCAGAAACGCTGGGCCGAAGCGGCCGGGGTCACCAACATCGTGACGCTGTCCGACCACCGCGACGCCTCCTTTGGCCAGGCGTATGGCCTGCTCATCAAGGAACTGCGCTTGCTCGCCCGGGCCGTGCTGGTCCTTGGCCCGGACCGCAAGGTGGCCTACCTGGAACTGGTCAAGGAAGTCACCAACGAGCCCGACTACGCCGCCGCCCTTGCGGCCTTGGGCAAGGTCTTGTAGAGACGGCCTGTCCGCCCTTGGGGCGGCGCAGGTGCGACCATGAAAAACCATTCGTCTTCGCGCCGACGCCTTCGGGCGTCGGCCCTTTTTGCGGCCCTGGTTCTGATTTTGGCCCTTGGGGGCTGCGGCGGCCAGAAAGCGACGGTGACGCCGTCGGTGGTGGTCGAGCCCGAGGCCCTTGGACGCGGCGTGGACGTGTCCGTGGCCGTCAAGGACGCCCGGCCCAACGACGAAGTGGGGCTGTGCAATCCCCAGTCGTCGTTCGCCGGCAAGCTGCAAACGGCCTGCGATCCGTCGCCGGCCATCCACGCGGCTGTGGAGAAGGGCCTTCGCGACAAGGGGTTCACCCCGTCGCCGGCCCGGGAATCCGTGGTGCGCACGATCACGGTGGAGCTCGTGGAGCTGGCCTACAAACCGAGCCACGAGGGCGTGCATCTGGCCGCCAAGGCCGTGTGCGCGGTCAAGGTCACGGCCGACAACAACGGCCAGATCCTGACCCGGCGCTATGAGGCCGACACGGTCTGGAAGCTGCCGGCCGAGGGCGTGGAGCCGGAGTTCGACAAGCTGCTCAGCATGACCGTGTCCAAGGCCCTCAGCCGCATGGCCTCGGATTACGAACTCATCGCGTTCATGCAAAAAACCGTGCTGCGTACCCGCGACATCAAGTAGCCCGGCCGGGCGGCCTGCCGCCGCCCGGTTTTTTTTCCTGCCAACGGCCGTTTCCCGGCCCCGTCCGGCGGAGGCCCCGCCGCAAAAGGATCATCGCCCCATGGCCCTCTCCGTCGGCATCGTGGGTCTGCCAAACGTCGGCAAATCCACGCTTTTCAACGCCCTGACCAAGGCCCAGAACGCCCAGGCCGCCAACTATCCGTTCTGCACCATCGAACCCAACGTGGCCATCGTGCCGGTGCCGGACCCGCGCCTGACCGCCCTGGCCGAGTTGGTGCGGCCCCAGCAGGTGCTGCCGGCCACGGTGCGCTTCACCGACATCGCCGGCCTGGTCGCCGGGGCCAGCAAGGGTGAGGGGCTGGGCAACAAGTTTTTGGCCCACATCCGCGAAACCGAGGTCATCATTCACGTGGCCCGGGCCTTCGAGGACGACGACGTGGTCCATGTCTCGGGTTCGGTGGACCCGGCCCGGGACATCGCGGTCATCGACGCCGAGCTCATCCTGGCCGACGCCCAGGTGCTGGAAAACCGGCTCGACCGCATGGTGAAACAGACCAAGGGCAGCAAGGACCGCGATTTGCTCGACAAGGTCGAGGCCGGCAAGCGTCTGCTCGACCATCTCATGACCGGCCAGCCGGCCAGTTCCGTGGACGGGGTCGATACGCCGGGCATGATCGCTCTTTTTGACGAGATCCGCCCGCTTTCGGCCAAGCGCGTCATCTACTGCGCCAACGTGGCCGAAGGGGACCTGGGCCAGCCCGACAACGCCTTGGTGGCCAAGGTCCGGGCCATCGCCGAGTCGCGCGGGGCCGAGACGGTGGTGGTGTGCGCCCGCATGGAAGAGGATCTGGCCGGGCTGACCGACGAGGAGCGCCTGGAATTTTTGGCCTCCTACAATCTCGACGAGTCGGGCCTGGACAGTGTGGTGCGCCTGGCCTACCGGACCCTGGGGCTTTTGAGCTTTTTCACGGCCGGCCCCAAGGAAGTCCGGGCCTGGACCATCGCCGCCGGCACCAAGGCTCCGGCCGCCGCCGGGCAGATCCATTCCGACATCGAACGCGGGTTTATCCGGGCCGAGGTCATCGGTTTCGAGGACTACCTCAAGCACCAGACCGAGGCCAAATGCCGGGCCGCCGGCGTCCTGCGCCAGGAAGGCAAGGAATACGTCATGGCCGACGCCGACGTGGTGCATTTCCTGTTTAACGTCTAGCCCGGCGACCCTGGCCGAAGCGACGGCATTTTTGGGGATAAGCCATGGTTGCAGGCCGCTTACGGCGAAAGCGCCAAGGCGTTTTCCAGGACGCGGCTTAAGGCGAAACGGACGCAACCGGGCGGGCGGCCGCCCTGTTGCGGATCGGGCCGGACCAACAATTGTTGGTCCGGCCCTTTTTCATGGCGGCCGGCCGTCACGGCCCGGGGCCGCAGAACCCGGGACATGGTCGTAACCCCGGTTGTTTGAATGCCTGCGGTTTTCCGTCGCGCCGCAGGCCCGTTTCCCGCCTCAAGCGAATCCGATCTGCGGCATCGCGGTGCTAAGCCGTCTTGGCTCCGGCCAGGATGGCCAGGGCGTTTATGGTCGCTCCGGCCAGGGCCGAGCCGCCTTTGCGGCCGGCGATGGCGATCCAGGCCAGGTCGGCCCGGGTCATGAGCAGGGCCTTGGACTGGGCGGCGTTGACAAACCCCACCGGCATCCCGACCACCAGGGCCGGGGCGGACGCGCCGCCGTCGATGCGGGATAAAAGCCGCAGCAGGGCGGTGGGGGCGTTGCCGATGACGAAAATAAGCGGTCCGGGCAGGTCCAGGGCGAAATCCACGGCCAGGGCGGCCCGGGTGGAACCGGCGGCCTTGGCCGCGGCCGCCACCTCCGGGTCGTTCATGAAGCAGCGCACGGCGCAGCCAAAGGGGGCCAGCCGCCGGGGCGGTATGGCGCAGCGGGCCATTTCGGTGTCCGTGACAATGGTGGCCCCGGCCTCGATGGCCCGGATGCCCTCCCGGACCGAGCCTTCGGAAAAGCGGACCAGATCAAGCAGCTCGAAGTCGGCAGTGGTGTGGATGAGCCGGCGCACGACGTCCCAGCGCGGGCCGTCGTAGGGACGCGGTTCGGGAACCTCGCTGTCGATGATGGCCAGGGAGGCTGCCTCGATGGCGTCCGGGGCGAAGATGGGCTGGATGGGCGAGGTATGCGGCATGAGCGCCTCCTTTGGGCCATCCTAACCGGGTTTCGGGGCGGGGCCAAGGATCGTCTGGAGTGCGGGTGGAGAGGGAAAACGTTGTTGACACGTGTTACGAAAAAATATTTAAGACGAATGATCGCATATGAAATTTCTTCAAAAGCACTTGAGAGGGGGAGTTCCATGCACAGCCTGATCAAAGGCCTGACGTTGTTCCTGGCTGGAGCGTTGCTGGCGGCCGGGCCGGCCCTGGCCCATGAGACCGTGGTCAAACCCGGGGCCGAAGCGGCCGCGCCGGGCAAGGCCCTGCCCTTTGGCGTCCATTCGGCCCACGTGTTTATTGAAAGCGAGGAGTTGGAAGCCGCGCCCGACGTCAAGGCCTTTGTGTTCGAAGGCGGCAAGCTGGCCGAGGTGGCCCTGGCCCTTAAGGCCAACGACAAGGGCTTAACCTATGACGGCCAAGCGGTCTTCTCCAAGCCCGGCACGGGCATCGTCTATGTCCACCGGCTGCCCCAGTTTTGGAGCCTGACCCCGGAGGGCATGAAAAAGGGGACCAAAAAGGAGCTGCCCGGCGCGACCAAGAGCAACCGCTACGAGAAGTTCGCCAAGGGACTCGTGGCCGTGGGCGGCGAGACGGCCGGCTTCGACGCCCTGGTCGGCGCGCGCCTGGAGCTCGTGCCCCTGACCGATCCGGCCAAGGCCAAGGTGGGCGAGGATCTGCCGGTCAAGGTGCTGTTGGACGGCCAGCCCATGCCGGCCACGGTGCTGGCTACCTATGACGGGTTTACCAAAAATCCCAACACCTACGCCTATTACACCGAAACCGACGACAGCGGCGTGGCCAAGGTTCGCCTGACCCATGCCGGCTTGTGGCTGGTGCGCACGGAAGCCAAGGCCGTGCCGGCCGACGGTTCGGCGGATCAGGAAGTGCTGCGTTCCACCCTGACCTTTTTTGTGAAGTAACGATGTTCCGCCTCCCCCTCGCGCTTACGGCGCTGTGCCTTGTCGCAGCTGTCTGGCACCCGGCCGGGGCAATGGCCCACGGCGTCGGCTCGCGCGAGCTGGACCCGGGCGCGGCCCGGGCCATGGTCTTCCTCTACGCCGACGGGGAAGCCATGGCCTTTGCCCAGGTCCAGGTGACGGCCCCGGACGGGACCGTCCACCAAAGCGCCCGCACCGACGGCAAGGGAGGGTTCGCCTTCCTGCCGTCGGGCAGCGGCGTGTGGCGCGTGGCCGCCAGTGACGGCCAGGGCCATCGGGCCGAGCGGGAGGTCGCGGTTGGCGCGACGTCCGCGCTTGGCTCATCCGGCGGGGCGAAAGCTGCCGGAACGAACCCCGGCGTTTTCAGTCAGACGGCCGGCGGGGTTGGGGATGTTACAGGCCAACCCGGCCAGCCCGGGGCGCCGCAACAGTCCGGCGCGGCCACGATGACTGCGTCCGCCCTTGCAGCCATGCCCGCCCAGGCCGCTTCCACGGCCGGCATCGGGCCGAACTGGCGCGACGTGGCTTTGGGCTTGAGCCTGCTGGCCAACCTGGGCCTGGGGGCGGCCTGCCTGCGTCGTCGCGGCCGGTAGCGTCACCTCAGGGCTTGCCGTTTCGAGCCTTCCGCGCCAGGGGCAGCCCTTCCTGTTTGGGTTCTCAAAAAGCGGGTTGCGGTTTTGAGGACGCTGGACGGTGTTCCGTTTTTCGACTCTTGCGGCCTGTGCGGAGCGTATGGCAACCGTCAGTTCGAGCGGGATATTTGTTGCCCTCGGGATTTCGTTAACAAAGGCTAATTTTTGATCTTGATTCTTAATCTCAATTGATCTAGAAATAATTCCAACGCGACGGGGCAACCCGGAGCCGGGCGGTCGCCTGTCCAGTGGCGTCTGGCGCAGGCGGCCCGGCCCGATACGAAAGCACAAGCAAACCGGACGACGCATGGTCCGGCAAGCCATACATCGCATCCCACACAACCTCCAAAACCCTCCAACCCCACGACGGCGACCGGAACCCCCCACAGGTTCCGGTCGTTTGTTTTGGGGGCGGGCACGTGGTTGTCCCGCACGCGCGAAAACCTATTTCGTCCAGCCCGATTCCTTGTCGCAGGCGGCCTGTTCGGTCGGATGCGTCTTTTCCCAGGCGGTGATGGACAGCGTTTCGTTGTCGTCCATCTTGTTGTTCATGCAGGTGCAGTACTTGGTGACGACTTCAATGGAGACCTTGGCATCCTTGTTGTCCGAGATGCATTTCGCCACCCATTTGGCGTCGTCGGAACCGGCGAAGGCCAAAGTGGCGGCGCAAAGCACGGACAGCAAGGCAGCGGCGGACAGCAGAACTTTCATCGTAATTGTCTCCAGGGCGTTTGTCCTTGGGTTTTGTGCGTCACGCCGGCAGGTTTACGCCAAACAGCAAGGAACGTTTACGGCTTTTCAGTCTCGTGCAGACCATGTGTCGGCTCGGGAGCTGTTCGCCTATGGCCGGCAGTCACTTTTAGACTATTTTAATAATATAGAATTTATGGACCAGTGCAAGAGGTTGGTCGCAAAATAGGCAATTCCAAAAGTGTATAGTTGTCATGGCAATAGTCGCAGAGCGGCAGGCTGCCGTTCGGTCGGCCGGCTGCTGCAACTGGTCGGCGACAGCAACGGTTGGTCGCCGTCCTTGCGTCGCCTCGTCTCTAGTGGACTTTCGTAAGCCCCCATGGCACGGCGGGAAGCCGGTTCTTCTTACGAGGCCCCATGCCCGATACGCCCACCTGTCTGGCCGCCGTGGCCGACTATCTGACGTTTCTCGCGCGCTATCCATCCTTTGACGCGCTCTATGGGGATTGCCGCCATGGCTGGCTCATGGTGCCCGTGGCCCTGGGGGAGGGGGAGCCGACGCGGCCGGGAGCGGGGGCTTATCGAAACGGCCGACCTGTTGGCCGCCGCTGTCGCCAAAACCCCTTGAACTTTTCCTCCATGCGGGGGGTCCGGGGGCCTCAGGCCCCCGGCCGCCGGAGGCATCCCCTCCGCCTCACGTCGCCGGGCCGGCCGCCGGCGGCGGGGCGTCCGACGCCCGGGGCGCGTCGGCGTCCTTGGCGGCGTCGTCGGCCGCCCGGCGCAGGGCGTTGAGAAACCCGTCCGGGTCGGCCGGGCTGGCCACCAGGGCGTAGCCCAGGCGCGTGGGCACGTAGACGGCCCGGGCCTTGTCCGTGACGAAGACCAGGGCCTTTTCGCCGCCGGTCAGCCGGTACCAGCCGGCGGCCAGCCCCGGCAGGCCCACGCCGTTGGTGCGCCATTTGAGGCCCTTGGGGCCGCCCTGGCTGAGGTCCAGGCGATACGCGCCGGCCGCGTCCACGTCGGCAAGTGCGATGTCGCGGCCGTAGAAGCCGCCCTTGGCCGAAAGCACGCCGCCGGAAACGGCGATGCGCGCCGAGGCCGCGCCCTGGATCATGTGGGTGATGAAAAAGAACAGTCCCACCCACAGCACCAACATGCCCCCGAACAGCGCCGTCAACCAGCCGGTCTTGAGCGCCGCCGGGGCCAGCGGAAACACCTGCCCCCACTCCATGCCGTTCTCCTTTGGCAACCGGGCATCCGCCCGGCGGCCGAAGTTCCTTGCCCTTGCCCGCCGGCCTCTGTACCGTGCCCGGCACGCGGCCCGCGCGGCCGGGCTATTCAGGCACGGCGGGCCGTGTTTCGGTTACGCTGCCATAGTGCAGCCGGAACCAGCCATATCCACGGATGCGTTTACATATTTTCAAACATAACATCCGTTATGTTGGCAATTGGGCAATATGCACTGGTTCTGGCTTTCCCTCACCACTGCCGCCACCCAGGCGGTCAAGGACACCTTCCTCAAAGCCGCCATGGGCCGGACCGATCCGACCCTGGCCATGTTTCTCTACAGCGCCGGCGCGGCCATGTTCCTGTGGCTTTTTGCCGCGCCCACGGCCGAGGTCGTTCTGGCCCCGTCCTTTTGGCCGCTTTTAGCCCTTGGCGGGGCGCTTGGCGGCCTGACCTACTGGCTTTACGGCCTGGCCCTGTCGCGCGGCGATTTGTCGCTGACCCTGCCCATGCTGGCCTTCACGCCGCTTTTTTTGCTCATCACCTCTCCCATAACCCTTGGGGAGTTTCCGCGTCCAGGCGGACTTGTGGGCATCGCCCTGGTGGTTGTCGGGGCTTACGTCCTTAATCTCCGGGAGCGCCGCCACGGGCTGCTCGGCCCGGTGCGGGCGCTTTTCACCAACGCCGGTTCGCGGCTGATGCTGGCCGTGGCCGTGGTTTGGAGCATCGGGGCCAACATCGACAAATTGGGGCTGCAAGCCTCGTCCCCGGCCCTGTGGGGAGCCAGCGTCTACACGGCTACGGCCCTGGGGCTGCTGCCGTTTCTGGGCCGAACCCTCAAGCATTCCCTGGCCGCCCTGCCGGGCTTTCCCTGGGCCATCCTCACGGCCGGCTTTCTGGAAGCCGTGGGCCTTTTCTGCCAGATGCACGCCCTGCCGCTTACGCAGGTGTCCTACGTTATTGCCGTCAAACGCCTGAGCATCATTTTCGGCGTGCTCCTTGGCGCGGCGGTTTTTCGCGAGCCCGACCTGGCCCACCGTCTGCCCGGCGCAGCGGTGATGGTGGTGGGCGTTTTCTTTATCGCGGTTTTCGGATAAAAGCCCCCACCGATCCCGCCCACTCGGAGCCGTCCATGTCTGCATACCGTTTTTTGCCCGATCTTTCCGCCGAAGCCATCGCCGACATTCAGGCCTCCGGCCTCAACTGGACCTGCCGCCATGCCTTTGCCGGCAGCCCGGTCTACCGGGAACGCCTGGCCGAGGCCGGCTACGAACCCGGCCAGAACCTGACCCTGGACGACCTGACCAGCCTGCCGCTGACCTCCGTCGAGGACCTGCGCCAGGGCTATCCCCTGCCGCTTCTGTCCGTGCCCGAGACCGAGGTGGTGCGCATCCACGCCTCGTCCGGCACCACCGGCAAGCGCAAGATCCTGGCCTATACCCAGCGCGACATCGATACCTGGAAGGAGATGTTCGCCCGCTGCTACGAGCTGGCCGGCCTGACCACCCTGGACCGGGTGCAGATCGCCGTGGGCTACGGCCTGTGGACGGCCGGGGCCGGCTTTCAGCTGGGCTGCGAACATTTCGGGGCCATGGCCCTGCCGGTGGGGCCGGGCAACATGGAAATCCACTTGCAGCTTCTGGAAGACATGGGCTCCACCTGCCTGTGCTCCACCGCCTCCATGGCCCTGCTTTTGGCCGAGGAGGTCCACAAGCGCGACCTGCGCAAGCGCGTGAAGCTCAAAAAGGTGATTTTCGGGGCCGAGACCCACACCGACAAGATGCGGCGGCGCTTCGAGAAGTGGCTGGGCATCGAGGAGAGCTTCGACATCACCGGCATGACCGAGCTTTACGGTCCCGGCGCGGGCCTGGAATGCACGGCCCACCAGGGCATCCATTATTGGGCCGACAAGTTCATCCTGGAAGTCCTTGATCCGGTGACGCTCACCCCGGTGGCCCCGGGCGAGGTGGGCGAGATGGTGGTCACTTCGCTGTGCAAGGAAGCCGCGCCGCTGATTCGCTACCGCACCCGCGACCTCACCCGCCAGTTGCCCGAGCCGTGCCCGTGCGGCCTGTCCATGCCGCGCCACGACCGGATTCTCGGCCGTTCCGACGACATGTTCGTGTTTCGCGGGGTCAACATCTACCCCGGCCAGATCGCCAGCGTGCTGGAGCATTTCAAGGACGTGGACAGCGAGTTCCAGATTCGCCTGCTGCGCCGCGACGGCCGCGACCAGATGGTGGTCAAGGTGGAGCGCAAGCCCGGCACCGGGCCCGAGCTGGACCAGAACCTGTCCGAGGCCATTTCCATCGAAATGCGCAAGCACCTCTTCGTGCGCGGCTGGGTGGAGATCATGGCTCCGGGCACGCTGCCGCGCACCTTCGGCAAGACCAAGCGCGTGGTGGACGACCGCAACGGCATCGAGGAAGAATAGCCGACCGGCCTTCGGGTCCGCGTTTTTACCAAGCCCCTGTCGCTGGCCGCGACTGGGGCTTTTTTGCGTTCGCCGTCCCAGGGGCGGCCAAGCGGCGCGTGGAGTTTTCGGCCATGGCGCAAGGGGGACGGCCTGCCGTGCCACCCTGGCCGGCCGCCGCCGGTCGGCCCCGGTCGTCGGTGACGCGTCGGGCATCGTCGCCGACATCCGCCTTCTGTTGCTTTTCCTTGTGAACAAGTCGGCCTGCGTGCTAGCTTCCTTCCAAAACCTTTTCCGCTTTCGCCAGCAATGGCCGGCCAAGGGCGGCTGGGCGGCTGTTGCACCCAGGAGGCCTAGCCGTGGGGAAACGGACAAGACGCGATGGATGCAGGGCGCAATCGTGTTGTTGCGGCCCCAGAGCTTTCACCGGCCGGGCCGTGCGCGGCCGAGAAACGACAAGGAGCAAGTCATGCAAAAAAAACTGATGGCCCCGGGCGTTTATTGGCTTGGCGCGGTGGACTGGGACCGGCGGCTTTTCGACGACCTCGTGCCCCTGCCCGACGGCACCTCGTATAACGCCTATCTCGTGCAGGGCACGGACAAGACGGCCCTTCTCGACGCCGTGGAACCGGCCATGACCGATACGCTTTTAGCCCAGTTGGCCGACGTGCCGCGCCTGGACTACATCATCAGCCAGCACGCGGAGCAGGACCATTCCGGGGCCATCGGCTTGCTCCTTGAGCGCTATCCCGAAGCCAGGGTGATGGCCACGGCCAAGGGCAAGGCCATGCTCCATGATCTGCTGCGACTCCCCGAGGACCGGGTGGAGGCCGTGGCAGACGGGGACCGGCTGGAGCTTGGCGGCAAGACGTTGACCTTCCTGCATCTGCCTTGGGTGCACTGGCCCGAGACCATGGCCAGCTACCTGGCCGAGGACCGCATCCTTTTTAGCTGCGACTTCTTTGGTTCCCACATCGCCGCCTCGGAGCTGTTCGTCACCGACCCGTGCCGGGTGCGCGAGGCGGCCAAACGCTACTTCGCCGAGATCATGGCCCCGTTTCGGCCCATGATCGAAAAGAACCTGGACAAGCTGGCCGGCCTGCCCATGGCCATGATCGCCCCCAGCCACGGCCAGGTCTACGACAAGCCCGACTGGATCGTGGCCGCCACCCGGCAGTGGGCCACGGCTGCGCCGGCCAATCTGGTCGCCTTGCCCTTCGTGTCCATGCACGGCAGCACCCGGCGCATGGTCGAGCATCTGACGGCCGCCTTGGTCGCCCGGGGGACGGCGGTGGAACTGTTCAATCTGGCCGTGGCCGACGTCGGCAAGCTGGCTATGGCCCTTTTGGATGCCGGAACCATCGTGGTCGGCGCGCCCACGGTCCTGGCCGGGCCGCATCCCCTGGCCGCCCATGCCGCCTTTTTGGCCAACGCCCTGCGGCCCAAGGCCAAGTTCCTGTCCATCATCGGCTCGTATGGCTGGGGCGGGCGCACGGTGGAGGTCCTGGCCGGCATGGTGCCCAACATTAAGGCCGAGGTGCTGGAGCCGGTCCTGTGCAAGGGCCTGCCCACCCCGGAGACGTATGCCGCCCTGGACCGGCTGGCCGAGGCCATCGTGGCCGGCCACGCCGCCCAGGGATTCGCGGCCCGGGTTGATTGAAGCGCCGGCCGGTTCGGGGAAATCGCCCGGGCCGGCCGGCTGTCGGCCGTCAGGCGGCGTGGCCTTATGGCCTTGGCAGCCCGGCCAGTTCGCTGACGCGTTTGAGGGCGTAGTCGAAAAACGACGTGTCGATGTTCACAATGCCCACGAACGGCGTGTTGAGGTCCTCAATGACCGTGATGACCAGGATGATCATGGCGAACATGGGCAGCTCGAAGACGAGCTGGGTCTTGCGGTTGCCCACGCGGGTGAGCCAGGTCTTGATGAGCATGACGTAATAGCCGGCCACGATGAGCCCGAAGATCATGGGGTGCAGGTTTTCCTTGGCCTTGATGCGGCGGGTCAGGCGGCATTTGGTGATGTCGGCGAGGTCTTGCAGCAAAAGGCGGGTGAGGGATTCCTGGGCTTTGGTCGTGGGTTGCAGCTTGTAGGCCTGGTTCCAGAGCCCGTCGATGGCGGCGTGGGCCTCGGGCGACATTTCCCCTTGGGCCATGGCCGGCAGATCGTAGCGGACCACGGCCGTCGCGTAATCGACCAGGGCCCGCTTGGCCCCGGCGGCGTCGTCCAGGCCGTTGAGCAGTCGGGCCATGGAGACCATGGCTTCCGATTCCCGGCGCGTGTCGTCCTGGACGTTGTTGAAATTGACGAGCAGGGTGACCAGGGCCATGCTCAGGAAGATGGAGTAGAGGGAGTTGAAGAGATTGAAGTTGGCGATGGTTTCCGACAGGTTCTGGATGGGCGGCGCGTTGCGCCAATAGGCGATGACCAGGTAGGCTACGGTCGGCAGGCCGAGAAGCAGCATGACCGAGGTTTCGCTGGTCCAAAACAGGTTGGTCACGACATGCTCCGCTGCGTTTCGTGTCCTTGAAGCTCACGAAGACGAAGCGCAAGGACAACAGTTGCTTCTTTCAGGCCTGCTTGTTGTGTGGGCTACGAGAGCGCTTTGGCAGGGGAACTTCAATCGGGCAAGGGATTCTTGAGATACCGATAGTAGGTGTCGTATTGGTAGATCGCGGCCAGGGGATTGTGGCCAAACACCCGGTCCTTGACGGCCAGCACCGTGCCCATGGCCTCGGCGTGCTTGAAAAAGAGCGAATCGTGGCCAACGCATAGGCCGAGCAGCACGTTGAAGTCGGTGCGGGCCTCGTTGAGGGCCAAGGCCTGGAACACCGGGTTGCACATGGTTTCGTGGGCGGCGGTGGGATCGACCTGCTCGGCCGGGCCGATGCCCAAAAGCGCCTTGGCCTTGCCGCCGGCCTTGCAGCCCACCGAGGCCACGGCAAAGCCATTGGTCGTGAGGATCTCGTGGACCACCTTGGCCTCGAAACGTAGGCCGATGCAAAAGGCCAGCCCGAGCCGTTGGTAGCCCATGCGCCGGGCGAATTCCACGATCTCCACGATGCGGGGCTTTATCGCCCGCACGGCGGCGTAGCCATCTTCGCCTCCGGCGTAGCAGGCCGCTTCCTGGAGAGAGGCCTGCTTGGCGAAGGCGGCGCAGGCCCCTTCGGTCATGCAGGCCACCGACGCGCCGGCCAGATCGCGCAGCCGAAGCGACGGGCAGTCGGCCGGGGCCTTGCCCTTGGCCGCCCGGCACCAGCGCTCGGACCAGTCGTAAGGGCACACGGCGCACTGGGACAGGGGGACTTGTTGTTCGTCCATGGTCTAACTTCTCCGAAGCATGTCCCACCAGTTGCGGAATTCGAAAAACCGCTCGGCCTCTTCCACGGTCTGGCATTTGACGTGGAGCGGATCAATCATCTCGTCGAACTCGGCGTCGGTGAAAAAAAGCCCGGCCTCGCGCAGGGCCGCCTCGCGGGCGTCCTTGCCTTCGGCCATGTAGAGCTTCTTACGCAGCTCCTTGTCGGTCTCGAAGCGCTCGTAGAGCCGGCGCACGTTGTCCATGGTCATGGCAGACCTCCGCCGTGGCAACCATTGCAGGTTTGGGGAAAAGGCAGGGGTGTGGGGCGGCAACCGCGGTTTTGGAAGCGGTTGCCGCCCCGCCTTTACGGCATCATGGGCGCGAGATTAAGCCCGGCATTGACCGGCAGGCCGGACATGAGGTTGGCGCAGGCCACCGCCTGGCCCGACGCGCCCCGGCAGAGGTTGTCGATGGCCGAGACGACGATGAGCCGGCCCGTGCGCGGATCAACCACCAGCCCGATGTCGCAAAACATCGTGCCGCGAACGAAGCGCGTCTCGGGCAGCTTGCCGACCGGCAGCACGCGCACCCAGGGGGCGTTGGCGTAGTGTTTGGCGTACAGCTCCCGGACCTCTTCCACGCTCATGGGCGCGGCGAGCTTGGTGTAGATCGTCGAGAGGATGCCCCGGTCGATGGGCAGCAGGTGCGGATTAAACGACACGGTGATGGCCGCGCCGCAAAGCTTGGACAGCTCCTGCTCGATCTCCGGGGTGTGGCGGTGCTTGCCCAGATTGTAGGCCCGAAACGAGTCGTGGACCTCGCAGAAAAGCATGGGCGCGGCGGCCTTGCGTCCGGCCCCGGACGCGCCGGATTTGCTGTCGCAGACGATGTCGTCGGTGGCGACCAGACCGTTTTGCAGCGCCGGAGCCAGACCCAGGATGACCGAGGTCGGGTAGCAGCCCGGGTTGGCCGTGAGCTTGGCTGTATGCAACTGCTCGCCGTAAAGTTCGGGCAGGCCGTAGACCGCCTCGGGCAAAAGCGTCGGGTGGCGGTGGTCCAGGCCGTACCAGGCGGCGTAGATGCCGGCGTCCAGCAGGCGGAAATCGGCCGAAAGATCAACGACTTTCAGGCCGGCGGCCAGCAGTTCGGCGGCGTAGTCCATGGCCGCGCCGTGGGGGACGGCCAGGAAGACGAGCCGGCAGGAGGCGGCCAGATCGGCGGCGTCGGGGGCGGTGATGGCCACCTCGCCGGCCGGGAAGCCTTCCAGGAACGGGTAGATGGCTTTGAGCGGCTTTCCGGCCTCGGCCCGGGAGGTGGCGCGCGTCAGGGTCAGGGACGGGTGGACGGCCAGGATGCGGGCCAGTTCCATGCCGGTGTAGCCGGTGACGCCGACAAGTCCCACGGGGATGGTCTGCATGGCGGTTTCCTCGTTACTGCTTTTTGACGTAGAGCATGCGCAGATCGCACAAGAGGCTGCCGAGCACTTCTTTTTCCTCGCTCGTCAGGTTGCCGCGCGTCTTGCAGTCGAGCATGGCCAGGATGTCGATGGTGTGCTTGGCCTCGGGCAGATTGCTCAGGGTGCGGCCGGATTCCGGGTCCGGGGCTTCGCCCATGAGCACCATGGCCGACTGGGCCAGGGACAAAATGAAGGTGATAAAGGAGACCGGCGGCATGCACGGTTCCTGGCCGGAGCGCTGCCCGCAGCAGCCCCCGGTCTTGTCGGATTCGCTGGCCATGGGACGAATTCCTCCTTGAGTGCGCGGCATTGGGCCTTGTCCTGCGTCCCGCTCCCTATTACAGAAGCCTATGACGCAAAACGGCAACCAGCCGGGGGTAGTCTTACCCCAAACCCGTCCGGCTTGCATCCGCTTTTTCCCGGCGACCCCGGGCGGATGCGGCCCCTTAAACGGAGGCAAACCATGCTGACCAAGATCGTGGCCACGCTCGGCCCCGCGTCGCTGTCCCCGGATGTCATGCTGGAGATGGCCCGCCATGGCGTGCGCATTTTCCGCCTCAACTTCTCCCATGCCGACGCGGCCTATTTCGCGCCCATCATCAAAACCATCCGGGCCATCGAAAGCGAACTCGGCGTGCCGCTGACGGCCATGGCCGACCTGTGCGGCCCCAAGACCCGCATCGGCGAGGTGGCGGGTTCGCCGCGCACCGTGGCCAAGGGCGAGGCCCTGCTCCTGGGCTTGCCCGACGAGCGCCCGGACCCGGACCGCGACGAGCGCGTGTTCGTCTCCCTGGACGTGCCGCCGCTTCTGGCCGGCCTGCGGGTGGGCATGCCGGTCAACCTGAGCGACGGGCTGCTCCAGTTCCACGTCACCCGGGAGATCAAGGCCGACCGGCTCTATGAGATCGAGGCCCAGAACGCCGGCCTGCTCTCGTCCAACAAGGGCATCGCTTTTCCGGGCAAGCACCATCCCCTGCCGGCGCTGACCAAAAAGGACATCAAGGACCTCCACGAGGGCCTCGACGTCGGCGTGGACGCCGTGGCCATCTCTTTTGTGCAAAATGCTGAGGATGTCATCCAGACCAAGGAAGAGATCAAGCGCCACGGGGTGTGGGTGCCGGTGGTGTCGAAGCTTGAGCGGCAAAACGCCGTGGACAACCTCGACGCCATCCTGGCCGTCACCGACGCGGTGATGGTGGCGCGCGGCGACCTGGGCCTGGAATGCCCCATGTCCGAGCTGCCCATCATCCAGAAAAAGATCATCCGGGCCTGCCGCCATGCCCAGCGGCCGGTCATCGTGGCCACCCAGATGCTCCTTTCCATGGTCAAAAACCCCATCCCGACCCGGGCCGAGTGCACCGACGTGGCCAACGCCATTTTGGACGGCGCGGACTGCGTCATGCTTTCGGAAGAGACGGCCGTGGGCGACCATGTGGTGGACACGGTCAAGGTGATGCAGGAAATCTCCCAGAACGCCCTGGAATACTATCTGGAGCGCATCGCCTCGCCCTACGCCCCCAAGCGGGAGAAAAACCCGCGCAAGTTCGTGGCCTACTCGGCCTGCCTCATGGCCGACAACCTGGAGAGCAAGGCCATCCTGTGCCACACGGTGAGCGGGGCCAACGCGCGCCTGACCTCCACCCGCCGGCCGCGCCAGAACATCTACGCCATGACGCCCGATCCCCGCGTCATGCGGTTTCTCAACTTCGCCTGGGGCGTAAAGCCCCGACTGCTCGACTGCGCCGATTGCGGCTACATGGAGCAGGTGGAGAACTTCGTGAACGAGTGTCCGGATTTCGAGAAGGGCGAACCGGTGGTCATCACCGCCGGCCGCCCCACGCCCGGCAACGACATGCCCGGCACCAACGAGATCAAGATCTACTACAAATAGTTGGGAGTGCGGAGGGAGATGGAGTTTTTCCCTCCGCACTTCACGGAGGAATTGAATGTATGAGTATACTCTTTATTTTAAAGCAGTTGCTCCAAGCTTAGCGATTAAAGATTGTCTGCATCGTCCTGAAGATGGATTGGGTTTTTCTTATAAAATTTATTGTCGAGAAGGAATTTTGCATGTTGATGCTTTTTTTTGTTGTGAGGATAGAAATTACGCCAGAAAGGCTCAGGTGGTTTGTGAAGATTTTTGCAAAAAAATTATCGACGTATTGTTTTTTGAATTCGAAATACGTATTTCAGATTTTGAATTCTGCGGGGGTGATTTTTCTGGAGACAATACAGTCGGGGTAGTTGTCCCGACAATAAATATTTCAATTGACAGAGATATGTGTAGAGCTGTGTATGTTGGAGATTCTTGTTTGTTTGGAGGTGCTGACAGACCTTTGTTTGCGGCTTATAGCGCAATGTATAGAGCTGCGTTAGATTCGTCTGATGAGATAACAAAGTTTATGTTGTTGTATAATATACTATGTTCTCTTGTCAAAGGTGAGTCGCAGGGTGGTGTCGATAGATTAATTGCTTCTGTTTGTCCTGGTGTTGAAGTCTTGATCTCTCCGCATGGATGCAATAAGCGTGAAACTGTTTTTACAAGGCTGAGGAATGAAATTAGTCATCACAGGAGTGGTTCGATATTTAGAACTGAAAGATATGATGTTTACAAGGTGGTGTCGGTGTTTAAGAAGATAGTAAAGAGAGTGATTCAAGAATACTGTAACGCATAGAGAGAGTGCTTCTTGGACATGACCTTCCAGCATTATCTGCTCGGCCTTTTCGCCGTGGCCAACAACATCCCGGCCTTGCCGCTGTTCATGAACCTGTGCCGGGGGGCGCAGACCCCGGTGCAGCATCGGCTGTGCGGCGTGGCCACGGCCAGTTCGCTGGCCACCATGGCCATATCCCTTTTCATCGGCGCGGCGGTGCTCGACTTTTTCGGCATCTCCATCGCCGCCTTTCGCATCGCCGGCGGGCTGCTTTTGGTCTCCAGCGGCCTGTCCATGCTCAAAAGCAGCTGCGACGAGGCCGACGGACTCCCGCCGGTGAGCGTGTCGCGGATGATCCCCATGGCCGTGGTGCCCATCGCCATACCCCTGACCACCGGGGCCGGCACCATTTCGACCATCGTGCTGTTCGCCGAATCCGCCCACACCATGGCCGGGCTTTTGCGCATCGGCGGAGCCATCTGCGTCATGAGCGTGGTCAACTATCTGGCGTTTTATTATTCGCCGGCCATCGTGCGGTTTCTTGGCCGCACCGGCATGGACATCTTCACCAAGATTTTTGGGCTGATTACCCTGGCCCTGGGCATCCAGTTCATCATCACGGGACTTACCGCCGCTTTCCCGGTGCTGCATTAGGGCCGGGTTTCCCCACGCCGTCAGCGCGTTTTCCCCCGCAGAAACGACAGGATGACCCCCAGGCAGGAATAGGCGGCAAAGGCGGTCAGCCCGATGCGCATGCTGGTCAGAAAGGCCGGCAGCGTGTCCGGGCCGATGGCCGCTTCGCCCATGAGCAGGGCGAAAATGAGCGTCACGCTGGTCATGGACACGGCCATGCCGAGCGTGCGCATGCTGGCCACCATGCCCGAGGCCAGGCCGAACTGGCGCTTTTGCACGCTGCCCATGATGGCCGTGGAATTGGGCGTGATGAAAAGCCCGAATCCCGTGCCGATGACGGCCAGTTCCAGGCCGAGCAGCCACAGCGGCGTGTCCTGGCCGATGCCGGCGGCGCAGGCGAGCAGTCCGGCCGAACTGACGAGCATGCCGACGGTGGCCAGCTTGGCCGGAGCGAACCGCTCGGCCAGCCGGCCGGCCACGGGCGAGGCGATGACCTGCATGACCGGCTGGCACAAAAGCGCCAGCCCGGCCAGACGGGGCGGCAACCCCTTGGCGTATTGCAGATACAGGCTCATGAGAAAGGTGATGCCAAACGTGGCGGCGTAGTTGCCCAGGGCCGCCAGACAGCTCAGGGTGAAAAACCGGTTTTGGCGTAAAAGCGACACGTCCAGCAGCGGACAGGGTGTGTTGGCCTGCAGGCGCAGGAAACAGGCCAGCCCGATGAGTCCGCCGCCGATCATGGCCGGTCCCAGAGGCAGCTCCCGGGCGTGGGCCGCGCCGAGCATGATAAGGCCCACGCTTGCCGCGTAGGCCATAGCACCCGGCCAGTCCATGCCCTCGCCCGAGGCGGCGGCTTTACCCTGGCGCACCCCGAACAGGCACATGGCCGTGGCGCAAAGCCCCAGGGGCACGGACATGAGAAACACGTAGCGCCAGCCGAAATGGCCGGCGACCCAGCCGCCGATGACCGGTCCCACGGACAGCCCGGCATAGGTGCAGGCCGAAACCAGCCCGATCTTGCGGCCGCGAATCTCCGGCGGATAGGCCGCCGCCACCATGGCCAGGGACCCGGACAGCACCATGGCCGCGCCCAGGCCCTGGAAAAACCGCTGCACGAGCACCATCTCCACCGAGCCGGCAAAGCCCAGGGAGCAGGTCAGCCCGGTGAATAGGGCCAGGCCCGGGAGCAGCACCTTGCGCTGGCCTACGATGTCGCCCAGGCGGCCAAAGGCCAGCATGGCCATGGCCAGGGACACGACATAAAGCTGTTCGATAAGCCCCAGCTGCATGGCCGAGGCCCCGAGATCGCGGCCCAGCGACGGCAGGGCCACGCCCACGGCGGTCAGCATGAACGGGGCCATGAACTGGGCGATGCAGACGGTGACCAGGGTCAAAACCGGCGCGCCGGCGGCGGGGAAAGGCATAACGACGTCCCTATGCATTTTTGGGCGGGTGTGGGCTTTTCGGCCGGCCCCGTCAAGGCCGGGCCGGCGGGAGGGCCCCTCGTGTCGCGTCCACGATACGTGCCTATGGAGTTGCCGGGGGCAATGGGGTAGCCCAATGATTTTTTTTAAAAAAGGCTTTCGTATGTTTTGAGGGCGGGCCGGCCGGCCAATGTGACATTTTGGCGCGCCCCTTGTCAGGCCTGACGCCGCCGGTTACGGTTTGCATTCGGCATATAACCAGACCAGCCCCGGGGGAATCGTGGAACGCCTCATCGAAGCCGATTTGCAGCGCCTGAAGACCGAAACCCTGACCGCCTTCCGCTTGGCCCAGGCGGCCGTGGACACGGCCGTGCGCTCGGTGTTCGAGCGCGACCCGGCCCTGGCCGACGCGGTCATTTCCGGCGACGCCGCCATCGACGCCCTGGAATGCTCGCTGGACGCCGAGGTGCTGCGGATACTGGCCCTGCACCAGCCCGTGGCCGGCGATCTGCGGGCCATCGTCGGCTGCATGCGCTGCGCCGGCGACATCGAACGCATCGGCGACCAGGCCGTCAACATCGCCGAGCGCGGGCTTATTCTCATGGAGCTGGCCCCGCAAGCCCCGCCGCCCAAGCTCGTGGAGCTGGCCGAGGCCACCCGGGACTTCCTGGCCCATACCGCCGACTGCTTCACCAATCTCGACCTGACCATGGCCCGGCGGTTGTGCGAGGAATCCGACGAGATTCTGGAGCTCAACGTCACCATTCTCAAGGAGATGGCCGAGCTCATGCGCGACGCGGCCCGGCCGGTGGAGCGGGCGGTGCAGGTCTGTTTCATCGCCCATGGCTTAAAGCGCGTGTGCGACCAGTGCACCAACATCGCCGAGTCCGTGGTCTTCACCCGCGAAGGGGCTTGCAGCCGCCACCGCTGCGACTGATTTTGCGCCAAACGGCTTGGCCGGGCGTGGCTTTTTGGCGGCCGGCGTCGTAGGGTGGCTCCATGACGCCGCAGGAACATGCCGCCGTACGCCTGCCTCCCGCCATGAGCATCCTCATCGTGGACGACCAGCACCCATGCGCAAGACCATTGCCTTCATCCTGCGCCAGTTGGGACTCAAAAACGTCCAGTTCGCCGAAGACGGGGACGAGGCCTGGGGCATCATCAACACCGGGCGCATCGATCTGGTGCTGCTCGACTGGAACATGCCCCGCCTGTCCGGGCTGTCGCTTCTGGAGCGCATCCGCAAAAGCGAGCGCCACGGGCAGTTGCCGGTCATCATGGTGACGGCCGAGGCCCATGCCGACCATGTGGTCACGGCCGCCCAGGCCGGGGTCACGGACTACGTGGTCAAACCGTTTTCCCCGGACACCCTGGCCAAAAAGCTCCACGCCGTGTGCGACCGCTGCCCGAGCCTGGTCAGGCTGCGGGCAGGGATACGGTAAGGGTCGTTTCGCCCCCGCCCGTTTCCATGACGATGTCTCCGCCGTGGGCCAGGGCCACGCGCCGGGCCGAATAGGCCCCAAGTCCGGTCCCCTTGGGTTTGCCGGCCGTGACGTACTTCTCGAAAAACCGATCCCGAATGCTCTGCGGCACCTCGCCCTGATTGGCGATGGCGACGCGCACCGTTTCCCCTTCCCGACGCAGTTCCACCGACACCGTCCCGCCCTGGGGCGAGGCTTCCATGGCGTTGGCCATGAGGTTGGCCAGCATGGAACAGCACAGGAGTGATTCGCCGCGCACGAGGCAGGCGGCTTCGGGGCTGTCGGGCCGGCCGTCGAGGCTTAGGGTCAGGGCGAGTTCCCGGCGTCTGGCCGTGTCGGCGTGGCTGGCGAAGAGCTTGCGCAGCATGGGCACTAGATCGACCTCGGCCGGCTCCAGCTGGTACTGGCCACGCTCCATTTTATACAGCGCCGCCGACAGGTTGACCATGCCGAGGATGGTGTAGCCGGCGTCCTCGATGAGCGAAAGCATCTCGCGCTGGTCGCTGGTCAGGTTTTCGTCCTCGGCCATGACCTGGGGCAGGCTGACGATGGTGGTCAGGGGCGTCTTGAGGTCGTGGCGCAGGATGCGCTCCACGTCCTCCTTGAGGCGGGCGTTTTCCAGGGTGACGCGCAGCAGTTCCCGGTCGGCGGCGGCCAGCCGGTACTGGGCCAGGGCGGCGTCCAGGGAGCGGGCCAGGATGTCGGGCGGGCAGGGCTTGGTCAAAAACCGGAAGATGCGGCCTTCGTTGACGGCGGCCATGGCCGCGTCGAGGTCGCCGTGGCCGGTGAGCATGAGCGGCACGGCCTCGGGGGCGAGTTCCCGGGCCTTGGCCAAAAAGGCCACGCCGTCCATGCCGGGCATGCGCAGATCGGAGACGATGACGGCGAACGGGCCGGCCGTTTCCAGCCGGCGCAGGCCTTCTTCCGGCCCGACAGCGGTCTCCATGTCATAACAGCGGCCGAGGTTGCGGCGCAGGGAATCAAGCACCGCGCCCTCGTCGTCGACAAAGAGGATTTTGGCGCATTGGGGCATGGCTGTATTCATATCGCAAACCCGGTTTCAGGGGAATCGGGCGGCGGCGAAAAAGCCGGCGCAGGCCCAGATGACCACGGCCATGATCCGAAAAACCCGGCGCAGGGCGGCCGGCGAGGCCAGCCGGCTGGCCAGCCAGGCCCCGAAACGGGCGTAGGCCATCATGCCGCCGAATCCCAGCAGGCACACCGGGCCGGCGGTCAGGGCCAGGGTGGCGGCGTCAACCGCGCCCGAGGCGGCGAAACGCGGCAGCATGGCGGCCAGAAATCCCCAGGCCTTGGGGTTGCAAGCGGCCACGCCCAGCCCCTGGGCAAAAAGGCCGGTGAGGCTGGCCCGGGAGGCCTCGGGCAGGGCAAGCCTGGCCGGGGCGCGCCACAGACACAGCCCCAGCCAACCGAGATAGGCCGCGCCGGCCAGGGAGATAAGGCGCAGGAGCAGCGGTTCCCGGGCCAGGAAGGCCAGGCCGGCCAGCACGGCCGCCACCTGGGCGAGGGTGGCGCAGACGTTGCCCAGGGCGGCGGCGGCCACGGGCCGCGCGCCGTGGCGCAGGCCCAGGCTCAGGGCTTGGAGCATGGCCGGGCCGGGGGTGAGCATGCCGGCGGTGAGGGCCAGCAGATAGGCAGGGTAGGAAAGGGTGTCCATGGCGGCTTCCCGCGACAGGGGAGCTGCCCGGCCGGGTCGCATGGCCGGCCGGGAGCCTTTGACCGCTTGCCGCGCCGCTTCCGTCCCATGGACAGGTCGCGGCGGCGGCAGGCGGTCGCCCGTATCAGATGCGGTCAGCCGCGCCAGCGGGCCATGAACTCGGCGGCCGTGCCGCCGGCCTTGATGTGGGCGATGAGCGCCGACCCAAAGACCACGCCGTCCACGAGGTCGCCAAAGGCGTAGAGCTGCTCGGGGGATTTGATGCCGAACCCGAGCGCCACCGGGACGTTGAAAATGCGGCGCACGGCGGTCAGGCGTTCCTTGACCTCGGTGGGCAGCGATTCCCGCATGCCGGTGGTGCCCAGCACGGACACGAAGTAGACGTAGCCCCGGGCGTTTTGGGCGTAGGCGGCCAGCCGCTCCTCGGAGGTGTTGAGCCCCACCAGGGGGATGAGGTCCAGGCCGTGCTTGTCCAGGGCCTCGCGCAGCGGGCCGGACTCCTCAAGGGGCACGTCCGGGACAATAAAGCCCGACACCCCGGCGTCGGCCGCGTCGGCGGCCAACTGCTCCAGGCCGTACTGCAAAAACGGGTTGTAGTAGCCCATGAGCACAAGCCCGGCCCGGTACTGGCCCTTGCGCTTGCCCAACTCGTAAAAAAGCCACGACAAACAGGTGCCGTTGAGCAGGCAATCCAGGCTGGCCTGCTCCACCACCGGCCCATCGGCCACGGGGTCGGAGAAGGGCACGCCGATCTCGATGATGTCGGCCCCGCCGGCGTCCAGGGCGGCCAGTTCGTCGAAAAAGCGCTCCTTGTCCGGGAAACCGCCGGGCAGGAAGGGGATGAGCGCCTTGCGCCCGGCGGCCAGGGCTTCCATGATGCGGGTGGTCAGGATGGACTGGCTCATTTCGCGCCTCCAAGCTTGGCTTCGTGGGCCTCGATGATGCCGAGGTCCTTGTCGCCGCGTCCCGACAAACAGACGACGACTTGGGAACCTTTGGGTATCTCGGCGGCGTGATTGAGGACCCAGGCCACGGCATGGCAGCTCTCCAGGGCCGGGATGATGCCCTCGCGGCGGCACAGCGCCTCGAAGGCGGCCAGGGCCTGATCGTCCACGGCGATGTCGTAGCGCACCCGGCCGCTGGCCCCGTAGTGGGCGTGCTCCGGGCCGACGCCGGGATAATCCAGGCCGGCCGACACGGAATGGGACGGTTCGATCTGGCCTTCGCTGGTTTGCAGCAGCATGGTGCGCATGCCGTGGAGCACCCCGGGCGTGCCAAGGCTTATGGGCGCGCTGTGGTAGCAGCCCGGCTCGCCCGTGCCGCCGGCCTCGACGCCGATGAGCTTGACCGTTTCGTCGGGCACGAAATGGTGGAACATGCCGATGGCGTTGGAGCCGCCGCCCACGCAGGCCACCACGTAGTCCGGCAGCCGGCCCATCTTGTCCAGGCACTGGGCGCGGGCTTCCAGGGAAATGACGGCCTGGAACTCGCGCACGAGCAGGGGAAACGGATGCGGTCCGGCGGCCGTGCCGAAACAGTAATGCGTCGTGGCCTGCTCGGCGATCCAATAGCGCAGGGCCGCGTTGATGGCGTCCTTGAGGGTCTTGGTGCCGGACTCGATGGGCACGACCTCGGCCCCCAGCAGCTTCATGCGCTTGACGTTGTGCGCCTGGCGCACCACGTCCTCGGCTCCCATATAGACGATGCAGTCCAGGCCCAACATGGCGGCGGCCGTGGCCGTGGCCACGCCGTGCTGGCCGGCCCCGGTCTCGGCCAAAAGCGCCGTCTTGCCCATGTACTTGGTCAAAAGCCCCTGGCCCATGGTGTTGTTGATCTTGTGCGCGCCGGTGTGGTTCAAATCCTCGCGCTTGAGCCACAAATCAAAGCCCAGTTCCTTGGACAGGTTGGGACAGCGATACAGCGGCGACGGCCGGCCCACGTAATCGGCCAGCAGCGCATTGAGCTCCTTCTTGAACGGCTCGCTGGGCACGATGGTGCGCATGGCCTCTTCCAGTTCCAACAGCGGCGGCATGAGCAGCTCCGGCACGAACTGCCCGCCAAAGTCGCCGTAGTAGCCTTTTTTATGCATGGTCATGAGTAGGATGCCTCCGGCGGCCGGGGAAACCTTTTTTGCAAAAAAGGTTTCCCCGGACCCCTTCCCAAAAACTTTTCATGGGTGGCGCATGGGTGCGCGCAAATTTCCGACGTCGGCGGCGGTGAACGCCGCACCCCCAAGTGGGGGGTCTGGGGGCCTCAGGCCCCCAGCGGGGCTCGGGGCAGCGCCCCGATTAAAAAACTACACGCCCTTCACGGACCAAAGGGACCTCCGGACTTTTTGGAGGTCTTTGAGGCCCGGCGAGGATTCCACGCCGGAGTTGAGGTCCACGCCGTGGGGCTTGGCGATGCGCAGCGCTTCGGCCACGTTGTCCGGCCCCAGGCCCCCGGCCAAAAGCCACGGCATGGGCGGGGCGAGTTCGGCCAGGGCGCTGAAATCCAGGGATGTGCCGTGGCCGCCGCCCGAGGTGCCGGCGTCAAGCAGCGCGTAGCGGACCGCGCCGTCAAAGGCGGCCATCTCGGCGGCGAGGCTGCCTATGGTCGGGTGCTTCTGGGGCCAGAAGGCCCGGATGACCCGGTGCGGCCCCACGGCCCGGCAGAACTCCGGGTCCTGGCCGCCGTGGAGCTGGGCCAGATCGAGTTCTGCCTCGGCCATGATGCTGAGCACTTCTTCGAGGGTTTGCTCCACGAAAACGCCCACGCGTTTGGCCGCGACGCGCGGCAGGGCCGCCGCCTGGGCCGGGGTCAGGCGGCGCGGGCTTTTGGCGGCGAAGATGAAGCCGAGCAGGTCGGCTCCGGCCTCGGCGCAGCCGACGACGTCTTCGGCCCGGGTCATGCCGCAGACCTTGGCCAGGGGCGCGCTCATGCCGCGCTCCCGGCCAGCCGGGCCAGGGCCGCGCCGGGGTCGGCCTCGGCCATGATGGAGGTGCCGACCAGCACGGCGTCGAAGCCGAGGGCCTGCATGGCCTCCACGTCGGCCCGGGTCTTGATGCCGCTGGCGGCGATCCACAGCCGGCCGGGGCGTTTGTAGGCGGCCAGCCGGGTGGCCACGGCGAAGTCGGTTTTGAGCGTATCCAGGTCGCGGTTGTTGACCTGGATGATGTGCGCGCCGGCGGCTTCGGCGCGTTCCAGGTCGCGCTCGTCAAAGACCTCGACCACGGCTTCCAGGCCCGCGTCGTAGGTCAGGCGCAGCATTTCGTTTAATTCCACATCGGTGAGCATCCGCACGATGAGCAGCAAGGCCGAGGCCTTGGTGGCCGCCGTCTGCACCACCTGCAAGGGATGGAGCAGGAAGTCCTTGCGCAGAAGTGGCAGACCGCAACGGCTCATGGTTTCGAGGTAGTCCAGGGACCCCTTGAAGTAGGTCTCCTCGGTCAAGACCGAGATGGCGGCGGCTCCCGAGGCGGCGTACATGGCGGCCACGTCGTGGGGGCCAAGGCCGAGGTTGATGTCGCCCATGGAAGGCGACGCCCGCTTGTACTCGGCGATGACGGCCATGGGAGCCTTGGCGATGAGCGCGTCGGAAAACGACGGCCGTTTGCCCTTGTAGGGCTCGGGCAGCTGCTGGGCCGCCTCAAGGCCGACCAGTCGGCGCACTTCGGCCGCCTTGGCGGCCCGAAACTTCTCAAGCATGGAACACGTCCTTGAAAAACGCGGCCGCCGCGCCCTGGGCGATGGCGTCCTTGGCCTTGTCCACGCCCTGGCGCAGGGTCAGGCCGTCTTCGAGCAGATGCAGGGCGCAGCCGAGGTTTAAGGCCACCATGTCGAGCATGGCTTGGGGGCCTTTGCCGGAGAGCACGCCCTGCAGCACGGCCACGGCCTCGTCGCGGCCCGAGACCACCACGTCGCCGAGTTTGCTTTCGGACACGCCCAGGGTGGCCGGGTCGATGCGCTCCTTTTTGAGCCAGCCGTCTTTCACCCAACACACGTCGGCCGGGCCGAACGGGGTCAGCTCGTCAAAGCCGCCGGCTCCGTGGACGACCACGCCGCGCGACAGGCCGGTGAGCGCCAGCACCTCGGCCATGAGCGGCACGTGGCGCGAGGTGGGTACGCCGAGAATCTGGTGCGTGGGCCGGGCGGGGTTCAAAAGCGGCCCCATGAGGTTGAACAGCGTGCGCGCGCCGAGTTCCTTGCGGATGGGGCCGATGCGCTTGAAGGCCGGATGGTAGTTGGGGGCGAAGAGGAACACGAAATTGTGCTTATCCAGTTCGGCGGCCACGGCGTCGGGTTCGACGACCAGGGGGAAGCCCAGGGATTCCACGGCGTCGGCGCTGCCGCAGGCGCTGGACACGGCGCGGTTGCCGTGTTTGACGACCTTGTGGCCCATGGCGGCGAGGTACAGCGCCACGGCGGTGGAGCAGTTAAACGAGCAAGTGTTGTCGCCGCCGGTGCCGCAGGTGTCGATGCGCGGGCCGGTGAGGCCTTCGACCAGCCGGGCCTGTTCCAGGGCGGTGGTGACGCCGGCGGCGATTTCCACGGCGGCCTCGCCCTTGGTCTTGAGGCCCATGAGGAAGGCGCCCACGCACGAGGCGGGCATTTCGCCGGTGTACATGGCCCGGAAGGCGTAAGTGGCGAGATCGGGGGGCAGGTTCTTGCCGATGGCGAGCAGTTCGAGGCATTCAACGTGTTTTTCCACGGTGGGACTCCTTATGCGGCGGCGTGCGGGGGTGATTTGGGCGTGTCGGCGAGTTCTTCCCGGGCGAGGTAGAGGAAGGCCTTGGCCCGTTCGATCTGTTCGGACACGTCTTCGGCGGTTATGCCGGTATCGGTTTCGTTTTCGGCCCGGTCGCGCAGCCGGGCGGCTTCGGTGAGGAATCGGTTGAAGGTTTCGGGCAGGTAGCCGGTGGCGGTCAGGTGCAGGGCAAAGGCCGAGGGGATGTTGGCGGCATCGGCCACGGGGTAGCCGTGGCGGATGAGGAAGGCCTCGGCCACGTAGCGCATGACGGCGTGGAGGCGACCCACGGCGAAATCGAGGTAGCCCTCGCTGCCAAGCAGCCGCGCGGCGCGAAGGCTGGCCTCGGCCTTGTCGATGAGGGCGGGGATGGTGTTCACGTCTGGCCGTCCTTACAGAATCTTATCCGGGAAATTGCCGATCAGCTTCATGCCGTCGGGTGTAAACACCGACTCCGGGTGAAACTGTACGCCGACCCACGGTCTATCCCGATACCGCATCCCCATGACTTCGTTTTGTTCGGTCCAGGCCGTGATTTCGAGCTTGTCCGGAGCCTTGGAGGCCAGCACCAAAAGCGAATGGTAGCGGCAGCACTCCATGGGGTTGGGCAGGCCCTCGAAAAGCCCGGTTTCGCGGTGGTACACGTCGGAGGTCTTGCCGTGCATGATGCGGTCGGCGACGACGACCGGCGCGCCGGCGAAATGGCCCAGAATCTGATGGCCCAGGCAGACGCCGAACACCGGGGTCGTGGCCGGCAACAGCTCCAGAAATTGCAGGCACAGCCCGGCGTTGGTGGGGTTGCTCGGGCCGGGGGAGATGCAGACCTTCTCCAGCTTGCCCGAGGCGGCCAGCTCCAGAATCTTGGGGTCGTCGTTTTTGAGCACCAACGGATCGTGGCCGCACTGCTGGAAGGCCTGCACCACGTTGAAGGTGAACGAGTCGAAGTTATCAATAAGTAAAAACATCGCCTTCCTCCTTGGCGGCCAGCACTTCGGCGATGACCCGGGCCTTGTTTTGACACTCCTTCCATTCCGAAGCCGGGTCCGAGTCGTAGACGATGCCGGCGCCGGCCTGCCACGAGGCCATGCCGTCGCGTATCCACATGCTGCGGATGGTGATGCCCGTGTCGAGGTTGACGCGGCCTTCGTCCAGGCCGATCCAGCCGATGCAGCCGGCGTAGGGGCCGCGCGGCAGCCGGTTTTCGAGGTCCGCGATCATCTCCATGGCCCGCACCTTGGGCGCGCCCGAAAGCGTGCCGGCCGGGAAGGCGCATTGCAGCACGTCCAGGGCGTCGAGGCCCTTTTTGAGCTTGGCCGTGACGTAGGAGACGATGTGCATGACGTGGGAAAACCGCTCCACGGCCATGAACTTCTCGACCTTCACCGTGCCCTTTTCGGCCATGCGGCCAAGGTCGTTGCGGCCAAGGTCCACCAGCATGACATGCTCGGCGCGTTCCTTGGGATCGGCCAGCAGTTCCTCGGCCAGACGGTCGTCCTCGACGGGATCGGCGCTGCGGTGGCGGGTGCCGGCGATGGGGCAGGTGGTCAGCTCGCCGTCGCGGCAGCGGATGAGCAGCTCCGGCGACGACCCCAGCAGCGTCACGCGCGGCAGGCGCATGAAAAACATGTAGGGCGAAGGGTTCACCTGCCGCAGCCGCCGGTAGACCACAAACGGGTCGCCGGAAAACGGCGCGGCAAAGCGCGTCGAAAGCACGGTCTGGATGCACTCGCCGGCCCGGATCATCTCCTTGCACTGGGCCACCGCGTCCATGTAGCCCTCGGCGTCCGGGGTGTTGACCACCTTGCCCAGCACCGGCCGATTCATGGGCGCGAAGATGTTGGCGTGCTCGATCTTGGCCTTCTTGCCCTCGTCCAGGGACAGATGCAGGCAGCGGTGCTTGACGTGGTCGAAAAGCACCACCCGGCCGGGCAGCACCAGACAAAACTCGGCCTCATCGGGCGGCAACACCTTGGCCAGCTTGGGTTCGAACACCCCGGCCACGCCGTAGCCGAAGTAGCCCACCAGGGAGCGGGTGATGGGCGGCACGTCGTCAAAACCCTCGGGGGCCAAGATGTTGAGGTCGGCCAAGACGGCCCGAAGTCCCTCCATCATGCCCCGGCCGGAATGCTTTTCCAGGCCGGCCAGCCGCTGGTCCCGGGCGTTGACGTCGAGCTTGCCGTCCTTCAAACGGATGCGCAGGCGGAAATCCCAGGCGATGAGGCTGTAACGGCCCAGGCGGCCGTCGACTTCGGCGCTTTCGAGAAGGATTCCGGGCCGTTCGCCCACAAGCCCGAGGAATAGGCTGATGGGCGTCTGGACGTCGGCCGGCAGCCACGTCCCTTCCTGGCGGAGCTTGATCGCACTCATGGGTTGTCCTTTTTTTCCGTCTTCTCGGTCCACCAGGCCTCGGCCCGGCGAACCAGCAGGTCGATGTCGCCGCCTGCGGCGATATTGAGGAAATTCCGGTAGTTTCGCACGGCCTCATGGCTGTGCGGATTGGCCTCGAAAAGCGCCGTGAAAAGGGCCGCGTCCTTGGTGATGAGCTTTTCCGCCGCCGCCAGCCGCCGCTCGAAGGAGGGCGTTAAGTACTTGCGCACCTCGCCGCCGGCCGCCTGGGCGGCAAGATAGGCCACGGTGGTGACGAAATTGAGGCCCTGGACATAGGCCGCCGCCTTGTCGTGCTCCTTGGCCGTGGACGGGAAGGGGGCAAAGCCGATGCGGCGGCACCAGTCGGCCACAAGCTCCGTCGCCCAGACGTCCTGCCCGGGCCGGCCGTCCATGACCGCCACCCGCAGCCCGTCATCCTGGGCCGGAGCCGGGCCAAAAAGCGGATGCGTGCCCACCACCGGCCCGCCGTACCCTTCGACCATGGCGGCGATAGGCAGCGTCTTCACCGACCCGACGTCGGCCAGAATCTGCGGCGCGGCCAGATGCGGCGCGAGCCTGGCCGTCACCTCGGCCGTGGCGTAGACCGGCACCGAAACCAGCACCATGTCCGCCCCGGCCAACGCCGCCGCGATGCCGTCAGGCGTCAGCGGCCGGTCAAGCTCCCGAACAGCCACGCCCGCCGCCCGGCATTTGGCCGCGACAAGCTGGCCCATGCCCCCCCGCGCCCCGACCAGGGCGATAGTGGAAATGGCGCGCGGCGCGCCCGGGGGAGGAAACCCCTTTTTGAAAAAAGGGGTTTCCTCCCCCGGACCCCCTCCTTCCCCAAAAACTTTTTCCTGGGGTTGGGTGGATGGTTTGTTGCTGTTCGTGTTGGGCATAATATGCTGTACTTCCTGAAATTTATTTTCTGCTTCGGTGCTGCTGCCTGTTGCGCCGTCCGCGGCGCAACAGGCAGCAGCACCGAAGCCCTCTCCATGTGAGGGGTCCGGGGGGCTCAGCCCCCCGGCGGGTGCGGGCAGAGCCCGCTCTTGCCTCTTCTCTCTTCCCGCTTCGTCTACTCTTCGTCCTGCATCGCTTCGCGTATGGCTTCCCATTTGTCCCAGAAGGTGGGGAACGATTTGGCGACGCAGCCGGGGTTGTCGATGACCACGTCGATGCCGGCCAGTTCGAAGATGGCGGCGGACATGGCTAAGCGGTGGTCGTCGAAGGCAGAGAATTCCACGCGCTGGTCGGTGCGCAGGGCTTTGGGTTTGATGCGCAGGCCGTCGGGCAGGGTGGTGACCACGGCTCCGGCCTGGGTGCAGTTTTCGGCCACGGCCTCGATGCGGTCGGACTCCTTGAGGCGCAGGTGGGCGACGTTTTTGATGATGGTCTCGCCCGAGGCGAAGCAGGCGGCGGCAGCCACGGTGGGCACGAGGTCGGGGCAGCGGCCCATGTCGAGTTCCTGGCCGTGCAGTTCGGACGGGAAGACGGTGAGTCCCTCGGCCGTTTCCTCGATGCGCGCGCCCATGCGGGCGAGGATGTCGCGGATGGCCCGGTCGCCTTGGAGCGAATCCTGGCGCAGGCCGGCCACGGTGACCGGGGCCGGTCCCACGGCTCCGGCGGCCAGGAAGTAGGAGGCGCTGGACCAGTCGGCTTCCACGGCGTACTCGCGCGGCCTGTAGCGGGCGGGCTGCATGGCGAAGCGGATCTGGCCGGGCACGACGTCGGTGATGGCGCGCCAGTCGGCCTCGACCCAGGCGTCGCCTTGGCGGGTCTGGACGGTGAACGGCACGCCGAAATCGGCCAGGGCGGACAGGGTGATGGCGACGTAGGGCCAGGATACGGTTTTTTTGCCGGTGATCTCGATGGTCAGCGGCCCGGCGGCCATGGGTGCGGCCAGCAGCAGCCCGGAGAGGTACTGGGAGCTGTCTTCCAAGGATATGGAGGTGGTTCCGCCGGCAAGCCCTTGGGTGACGACGGCCAGGGGCGGGCAGCCGGATTTTTCGAGGTACAGGCATTCCGGGCCAAGGGGCAGCAGGGCGTTGACGAGTTCGCCGATGGGGCGGTCGTGCATCCGGCCGTGGCCGCGCACCAGGAAATGGCCGCGTCCGGCGGCGGCCACGGCCACGAGCAGGCGGCAGGTGGTGCCGGATTCGCCGACGTCGAGGGCGACGGAATGTTCTTCTTCGTCTTCGCCGCCCAGGGGCCGGCCGGCGGTGCCGGAGACGACCACGGAGCCGTCGCTTTGGGGATGCATGGCCGCGCCCATGGCGATCATGCAGTCCCGGGTGCGGGAAATGTCCTGGCTATCGAGCAACCCCGTGAGGCGGCTGGTGCCGGCGGCCAGGCTGGCGGCGATGACGGCCCGGTGGGACACGGACTTGGAAGGCGGCGCGGTGATGATCGGCATAGGGTCCTCGTTGGGGTATGCAAAAGGGGTAGGGAAAAAGCCTCCGGCGGCCAAAGGGCTGCCGCCCTTTGGAATCCCGTGATGCTGTTCGCCTATAGCATAAACCTGTCGATGTTGCTTCCGGCGAATGCGTCCTTGCGCATGAACCCCTCCATAAATTTTCCATCCAGGGGGTCCGGGGGGGATGATCCCCCCCGGATTTCTTCTTTTCCTCTCACTCCGCCTTGTCCGTCGCGCCTTCGGCCAGGTCCACCTGGGGACCGGCCGGGTAGCAGCCGAGGATGCGCAGGCTGTGGGTGTTTTCGGTCAGGGTGGCCAGGAGCTTCTTGTATTCCTCGCGGGTGAGGTCGCATTGCAGGTCGGCGAAAAAGAAGTACTGCCACTTTTCGCCCCGGATGGGCCGCGATTCGAGCTTGGTCAGGTTGATGCCCTCGCCGGCCAGATGGGCCAGCACCTGATGCAGGGAGCCGGGCTTGTTGGGCACGGTGAAAAGCAGCGAGGTCTTGTCCCGGGTCTGCTGTTTGGTGTCCTCGGGGCCGATGATGAAAAACCGCGTCCAGTTGTCGGGCAGGTCCTCGATGGGGCTGGCCAGCACATTAAGGTGGTGCATGGCGGCCAGGCGCAGGTGGCCGATGGCGGCGGCGTTCGGCTCTCCGGCCAGTCGCGCGGCGGCGGCGGCGGTGGAGTCGGTGGGGATGACCTTGGCCCGGGGCAGATGGGTCTTGAGCCAGCCGGCGCACTGGGCCAGGGGCTGGGGGTGCGAGTAGACGATTTCCACGGCGTCCAGGCTCGTTGCCGTGGAGAGCAGGGCGTGGCTGACCCGGCAGGTGATCTCGGCCTGGATAAAGACGTTGTAGCGCTGGAAGTTGTCCAGGCTCTGGCCGATGGTGCCTTGGAGGGAATTTTCCAGCGGCACGACGCCCAGGTCGGCCTGCTTGCCGGCCACGGCGGCGAACACGTCGCCGATGGTGGTCTGGGGCAGGAAATCCGGGGAATGGCCCAGGGCGGCCATGGCGGCGAAGTGGGAAAAGGTGCCTTCGGGGCCGAGGTAGGCCACCCGTTCGGGGCGCTGGAGACGGCGCGAGGAGGACAGGATTTCGCGGTAGACGGCGATAAGATGGTTGTTGGGCAGCGGTCCGGGATTGGCGGCGGTGAGGCGGGCCAGCACTTCCTGTTCGCGGAAGGGCTTGAAGATGGCGCTGGCCCGGCCGTCCTTGCGCCGCCCGACCTCCAGGCTCAGGGCGGCGCGTTTGTTGAGCAGGGCCACGATCTCGTCGTCCACGGCGTCGATGCCGTGGCGAATTTCGAGCAGCGCCTCCTCCAGGGAACCCGGGGCGACGGCAGGCTGGGTCGTGTCCGGGTTCATGTCATCCTTCCTTGATCTCTTCGGCGATGCGCATGCCGAAGTGGCGGCCGGCCACGTCGGTGGAAACGAGCACCGTGTCGCCTTCCTTAAGGGCCACCACGCTGACGGGCTTGCCCTCGGGGGTGACCAGCCGGATGGTTTCGGCGTTTTGCAGGAACACCTTGCCTTCCTTGCCGCCGACTTCCGCAGTGATGAGCAGCATGGGCCGGATTTCGGTCTTGATCCGGCCGACCACGGCGGTCTTGGTGGCGCCCTTGTGGGAGACGATGAGCACTTCCGAGCCCGAGGCCAGCTCTTCGAGGTAGCGGGTCTTGTCCCCGGGCATCTGGCAATAGGCGTGGACCGCGCCGGCGTTGATGCGGAAGGGGCGGGCGGCGACGTAGGGATTGGACTCGGTTTCGGCGTTGACCAGGAAGGTGAAGGCCGAGCTGTTGCCCACAAGCATCCCTTCGCCGGTTTTTAAGATGCTCGTGGTGTCCACACAGACCCGGTGGCCAAGGCCGGCGTGTTCGATCTTGGTGATGGTGGCCGGCACGAGTTCCATGGTTCCCTGGGAGAGCTTGAGTTCATTGACGATGGTCTTGAGGTCGCACACGGCTTCGGGGGTGATGAGCAGCTTGTCCGCGCCGCGCTCCAGGACTCCGGCGGCCAGTCGCGCCCGGTCCAGGCTTTCGCACTCAAGCCCCAGGCCCTCGGTGCAGGCCAGGATGTTTTCCACCGGGATGATCTCCCAGCCCTGGGCCAGGAAGACCGGACGACAGGCCTTCAAGGAATCGATGGCCGTTCCCTCGTCATCTTTGCAGCAGATGGGGATCAGTTCGAACTGATCCGGCGTCATCACCTGGGTGCGGCCCAGGGCCAGCACCTTGTCGGCGTCGGCCGCTTCGACCACGAATCCGTCCACGCCGGATTCCAGGCCGAGGGTGATGACGTTTTTGTCGAAGGGAACGACCTTGAGCCATATTTCTTTGGTCATGATTTAATCCTTGAGGAGTTCGAGGGCCTGATCGACTTCCCAGTCGAGGTGGACGATGCCGTGCAGGGCCTGGACGATGCGGGCGGGCTGGGCGTGCTGGAAGATGTTGCGGCCAATGGACAGGCCCGAGCCGCCGGCCTGGACCGAGTCGTGGGCCATCTGCAGCAGGTCGCGGTCGTTGTCCATCTTGGGGCCGCCGGCGATGACGACGGGGATGCAGCAGGCGTCGGTGACCTTGGAGAAGGATTCGATGTCGCCGGTGTAGGGCACCTTGACCACGTCCGCGCCGAGTTCGGTGCCGACCCGGGCGCAGTGGGCCACCACGTCCACGTCGTACTCGTTTTTGACCTTGGGGCCTCGGGCGTAAACCATGGCCAGCACCGGCATCCCCCAGTCGGCGGCCCGGGAGGTGGTTTCGCCGAGGTGGGCCAGCATGTCGCGTTCGGTCTCGTCGCCGAGGTTGATGTGCAGGGACACGGCGTCGGCCCCGAGCTTGATGGCGTCCTCGACGGTGCCGACCAGGGTCTTGGCGTTGGGGAAGGGCGACAGGCTGGTGGACGCGGACAGGTGGATGATCAGTCCGACGTCGCGGCCGCGTCCGCGATGGGAGCAGCGGGGCAGGCCCTTGTGCATGAGCACGGCGTTGGCCCCGCCTTCGGCGACCTGGTTGACGGCGTCGCGCATGTCGATGAGTCCCGAGATGGGGCCGACGGTGACGCCGTGGTCCATGGGGACGATGATGGCGCGGTGGGTGTTGCGATTGAAAATGCGTTCGAGGCGGACGGCTTTCCCAAGCAGCATGGCGTATCTCCTTGCGTTTGGCCCAACCGGCCGAGGCCGCCGGCGACTGGTAATAAAAAAGGGCCGCCGGCGTAATGCCCGCGGCCCTGGAGAGGCTCGTTTGCGGTTGACCTAGTTCGACCGCACCCCCCCCAGACCACGGGCGTGGCTAAACCAGTACCAAAAGTAAAAGCCGGTGGTGGGGGTGTGGAGGGTCTGCATGGGCAATACGGGTACGTGGGGCGGCGGGAGATTGTCAAGGGTTTTTTCGTTTTCGGTAAAATGGGGGGCGCGACAGGCTTGCTTGACGCATCTGGGCCGGAAGGCCGAGAGTGGTTAAGGTCAATAACCAAGGCATGGCAAGGTGTGGAACTTGGGGGAGAGATGAACCCTGGCGACTGGGTCCCCATGCCGAGACTCGGGCAATATTTGTCAGTTGACGCCATGAGATGCTGGCTGTATCAACCCAACGTGTTTATTTATTAAGAAGCTCTCTAGGCCAAAGGGTCCTTGTAATTGAATGGGATTTTTGCGAATAATACTTGCTCTTTCCGTAGTCATCGGCCATAGTGACCACTCGTTCGGACTGCCAGGGCTCAATACGACCCTGGCAGTGCGTTCATTTTACGTTGTGTCAGGATTCTATATGGCCATGGTGCTTTCCACGAAGTACAATGGAAAGCCTTATTATGTATTCATTAAGAGTCGTTATCTACGTATATTCCCTCTCTACCTTGCGGTTTTGTTGCTGACTCTGGTTTATGGCTGCGTTACGTGGGCGATCATCGGCTCAGTGCAGTGGCCCCTCGCTGGCTGGGCCAATACCCTGACCAGACTCGACGACCTGTCTATCGTCTACTACGCCCTGGCCAACGTGTTTATCTTCGGTCAAGATGTCCTCGGCTTTTTCCATGTGTCCGAGAACGGGGGGCTGGTCTTTGATTATCTCAATCGCCTGTCCAACAGTTCTTTGGGCGGCTACATGCTTGTGCCCCAAGCCTGGACGCTTGGCCTCGAATTGGCCTTCTATCTTGTCGCACCCTTGTTCGTCGCAGGTTCGTCAATAGTTATTTTGGGGGTCATCCTGGGGAGTTGCCTGTTGCGCTTCGTCGCCCTCCCCGCATGGGGAGTCGAGGCCAACGCGTTCACCTACCGCTTTTTTCCTTTTGAGATCGCCTTTTTTGGTTGTGGTGCGCTGGCGTACAAACTCTACGCTCGCTACCGAATCCTTGACAAGGGCAGGACGTTCCACGTCGTCGCCGTGCTGGCTCTGGCTCCGCTTTTTCTTGCCTTTGACTGGAATATTCCGGACCTGACGCGCTACGCGGCCCTGGCCCTGGCCATCCCTTCGCTGTTTCTCCTGACCAAAAACAGCCGCCTTGATCGTTTTGTCGGTGAACTGTCCTACCCAATTTACATTAGCCATATTCTCGTACTCTACGCCATTACGCAGTACACCCAAGTGGGCTATGAACTCCCCGGCGTCCTCGTCACGCTGGCCCTTTCTTTGTTGCTGTATCTCGCCGTTGAGCGCAGGGTCGAAACGTGGCGAGGACGGGTGGTGGCAGGGACCAATCGCCGCTTTCCCTCCGCCAAGGGCCTGGCCGCAGCCGCGGTCTGTGCCCTGGCGATTGTAGCTGTGCTTCTGACTGGCAAGGCATTGTTAGAGAGCAAGCATCTCTCCCAAAGCGCTGCCATGGTGGATTACGATTTTATCAAAGACACGCCACGGAATATGATTCTGATCGGCTTCGAGCCCCCCGAAAATAATGCTTCGAGCGCTTGGCGCTGGGGCTTGGGCGAGAAGTCCGAAATACTCTTCTCTCTGCCAAAAGCGACAAACTGCAACCTCGTCTTTCAGTTCTTTCCCGTGGCCGACGGCCAGACGGTGTCTGTCTATTTTAACGATCTCCTCCTTGAGACGTTCCGCCTGAGAAAAAACGATGCGATCTACAGGCAATATGCCCTGCCTGCCAAGAAGTCTGGCAATGTCGTGCGTTTCGTCTATGATGACTGGAATGGTCGAGTTGTCCGCTATATTCCGGAAGACTCCCGCCCGTTAGCCGTTAATTTCAATAAATTCGAACTCACCTTCTGACGCCCGCCGGAAAGTTCCCCCTGCAGCCTGGACAGGCATTGGAGGGCGCCGGCGGGCTTTGACCTAGTTGATCGCTTCTTCGGCCAGAGTCGGTTTGCCGGCGTTGTCGCGGGAGGCGGGAGGCGGGAGGCCTCTTGGCGTGGCACGGCCGACGGCGGAGTCGTCGGGGCTGGCGCGTGTCACGGATGCAGCCGCGCATCGACCGAAAGATTGTTGTTGCATGAACTTGTCCGGGGGTGGTGCTTCGGCTGGAATGTCCATGGTTTTGGTGGGAAAACGGGTTTTGTTTAAAAAGTCACAAGAGGCGGGGGGTTGTGATGAGGTACCGGGGAAAACCGGGAAAAGGTCTTGCGGGGGTGGGTGGTGTCTGCTAGCTTGGACGGTGCAACCACTTCCGTGCATCGTCCGTGACCGGGGTCCCGTCGGGGTCTTCGGGGCCGATTTGTCGGCGCTTTTGGACGGACGTGAAAAAAAGAACATTACCCTTGACTGGGGTTGCGGCGCTTGTTAAACCGATCACAAGCTAACCGCAGGCAGTTCACAAACGGAAGCGATTCCGGGGTTTTGTTGTCGAGAGGCGGTGGGGATGACAAAAATCCCCAAGCCCGGCGGTTGCATAGAACGTCGGCACCAAGCGACGCCGACGCATGAGGGCAAGCCGGAGCCAGGCGCACAATGCGCCACATGGCGACGGCGCGCGGATGTCCCAGGCGTCCAGGCGTTCAGCTCTTTAATGGATTGGGCGCTGGGTGTACAACAACTAAACGTTTGGAGGACTACTTATGCCTACCTTTGTGGATCCGAGCAAGTGTGACGGATGCAAAGGCGGTGAGAAGACCGCGTGCATGTACATTTGCCCCAATGACCTGATGATTCTGGATCCTCAGGAAATGAAGGCCTTCAATCAGGAGCCTTCCGCTTGCTGGGAATGCTACTCTTGCGTGAAGATCTGCCCCCAGGGCGCTATCTCCGCTCGCCCCTACGCTGACTTCGCTCCCATGGGCGGCACCTCGATCCCCATGCGTTCCGCCGACTCCATCATGTGGACCGTGAAGTTCCGCAACGGCAACATCAAGCGCTTCAAGTTCCCCATCCGCACCACCCCCGAAGGTTCGATCAAGCCCTTCGAAGGCAAGCCGGAGCCGGGCGATCTGGAAAGCGAACTGCTTTTCACCGAGACCGCTCTGGTCGCCCCCAAGGAAGCCCTTGGCAAGAAGTTCGACGTCACCGGCGCCGACACCGTGCAGTGCTGGTTGGACGGCTTCTGCAAGTAGTCCGTTTCGCCAACTGAATAGCCATCCACCCTACGGAGGACATATATTATGCCGACCATTCCCGTGAAGGACGAGCCCAAAGGCGTTGCCCTTGCCGAGCCGGAACTGATTGAAAAAGATGTCGACATCCTCTTTGTCGGCGGCGGCATGGGCTGCTGCGGCGCGGCTTTCGAAGCCGTTCGCTGGGCCGACAAAGTCGGTGGCATCAGCATGATGCTGCTGGACAAGGCCTCGCTCGAGCGCTCCGGCGCCGTTGCCCAGGGCCTGTCCGCCATCAACACCTACCTCGGCAAGAACGATGCTGACGACTACGTCCGCATGGTCCGCACCGACCTGATGGGCCTGGTTCGCGAAGACCTGATCTTCGACCTTGGCCGTCACGTCGACGATTCCGTTCACCTGTTCGAAGAGTGGGGCCTGCCCTGCTGGACCAAGGACGCCCACGGTCACAACCTCGACGGCGCCCAGTCCAAGGCCGCCGGCGTCTCCCTGCGCACCGGCGCCGACCCCGTCCGCTCCGGCCGTTGGCAGATCATGATCAACGGTGAGTCCTACAAGTGCATCGTGGCCGAAGCTGCCAAGAATGCCCTGGGCCAGGACCGCTACCTGGAGCGCATCTTCATCGTGAAGCTGCTCCTGGACGCCAAGCAGCCCAACCGCATCGCCGGTGCTGTCGGCTTCTCCACCCGCGAAAACAAAGTCTATGTCTTCAAGGCCAACGCCATCCTGGTGGCCTGCGGCGGCGCGGTCAACGTGTACCGTCCCCGCTCCACTGGTGAAGGCATGGGCCGCGCTTGGTACCCCGTGTGGAACTCCGGCTCCACCTACACCATGTGCGCTCAGGTCGGCGCTGAGATGACCATGATGGAAAACCGCTTCGTCCCCGCCCGCTTCAAGGACGGTTACGGCCCGGTCGGCGCTTGGTTCCTGCTCTTCAAGGCCAAAGCCACCAACGCCAAGGGCGAAGACTACTGCGTCACCAACCGCGCCATGCTGAAGCCCTACGAGGATCGCGGCTACGCCAAGGGTCACATCATCCCGACCTGCCTGCGTAACCACATGATGCTGCGCGAAATGCGCGAAGGCCGCGGCCCCATCTACATGGACACCGCCGGCGCCCTCCAGGCCACCTTCGCCAACCTGAACGCTGAGCAGCAGAAGCACCTCGAGTCCGAAGCTTGGGAAGACTTCCTCGACATGTGCGTCGGCCAGGCCAACCTGTGGGCCTGCACCGACACCGAGCCCGAGAAGAAGGGCTCCGAGATCATGCCGACCGAGCCGTACCTGCTCGGCTCCCACTCCGGCTGCTGCGGCATCTGGGTCTCCGGCCCGGACGAAGCCTGGGTTCCCGAAGAGTACAAGATCAAGGCCGACAACGGCAAAGTCTACAACCGCATGACCACGGTCAACGGCCTGTGGACCTGCGCTGACGGCGTCGGCGCCTCCGGCCACAAGTTCTCCTCCGGCTCCCACGCTGAAGGCCGTATCTGCGGCAAGCAGATGGTCCGTTGGGTTGTCGACCACAAGGACTTCAAGCCCACCCTGTCCGTCACCGCCGCCGAGCTGGCCAAAGAGATCTACCAGCCCTGGCACACCTTCAAGGACAACGTCGGCGTCTCCACCGACCCGATTGTCAACCCGAACTTCATCAGCCCGCATAACTTCATGATGCGCCTGGTCAAGTGCACGGACGAGTACGGCGGAGGCTGCGCCACCCTGTACACGACCTCCAAGACCCTGCTCGACACCGGCTTCCAGCTGCTGCAGTACCTGGAAGAGGACAGCAAGAAGCTGGCCGCCCGCGACCTGCACGAGCTTATGCGCTGCTGGGAACAGTACCACCGCCTGTGGACCGTCCGCCTGCACATGACCCACATCATGTTCCGCGAAGAGACCCGTTACCCGGGCTTCTACTACCGCGGCGACTTCCTGGGCCTGGACGACTCCAAATGGAAGTGCTTCGTCAACTCGAAGTACGATCCGGCCACCAAGGAAACCAAGGTCTTCAAGAAGACCTACTACCAGATCATTCCCGACGCTCAGTAGGAATGACCAGAGCGGCCGCCGGGTTAGCCCGGCGGCCGCTTTTTAACGGTCTTACCCGGGCGGATGGACCGTGCTTGTACGCCTACGGCGGGGGCGGTCTATCCTCGCGGATCAGGCCGTTTTCTTGCTGGCCTTAACCATTGCCGGGAGGTTGCGATGTCGAGCAACGCGATACTGGTCGTCGGCGGCGGCTTCAGCGGCATCACCGCCGCGCTGGAAGCCGCGGAGGTCGGCCACGAAGTCTACATCGTCGAGAAAAACCCCTTTCTCGGCGGCCGGGTGATGCAGCTCAACAAATATTTCCCCAAGCTGTGCCCCCCGTCCTGCGGGCTGGAAATTCAGTTCCAGCGCATCAAGAACAATAAAAACGTCAAGTTTTTCACCCTCGCCGAAGTGACCAAGGTCACGGGCAAGGCCGGTGACTACGAAGTCACGGTGAAAATCAAGCCCCGCTTCGTCGAGCCCGGCAGCGTCGATCTCTCGGATGCCGCGAAAAAGCTGTCCAAGGACGTCAAAAGCGATTTCGAACTCGGCCTGGGCGACCGCAAGGCCCTGTACATGGACGTCCCCTTTGCCTTCCCCAACCGCTACGTTCTGGACAAGGAACGCTGCACCAAGGAAGACCTGGAAGTCCTGTCCGGCTCCGATGTCATCAATCTCGACGACGCTCCCAAGGAAATCGTCCTCAAGGTCGGCAGCATCGTCTACGCCACCGGCTGGAAGCCCTACGACGTCACCCGCCTGACCAACCTCGGCGCGGGCGAGATCGCCAACTGCGTGACCAACATGCAATTGGAGCGGTTGGCCTCCCCCAACGGCCCGACCTGCGGCAACATCGTGCGTCCCTCGGACGGCAAGGCCCCGCGCAGCGTGGCTTTCGTCCAGTGCGCCGGTTCCCGCGACGAGAACCACCTCAACTACTGTTCCTACATCTGCTGCATGGCGTCGCTCAAGCAGGCCGCCTACGTCCGGGAAGCCTTCCCCGATGCGCGCGTGACCATCTACTACATCGATCTGCGCACCCCCGGCCGTTACGACAACTTCGCCAAGCGCATCCTGGATGATGACCGCATCAACGCGGTCAAGGGCAAAGTGGCCGCCGTGGCCGAGGACGCCGGCACCGGCGACGTCATCCTCACCGTGGAAGACGCCGTCACCGGCATCAAGTCCGACAACCGGTTCGAACTGGTCGTCCTGGCCACGGGCATGCAGCCGAGCATCGCCGGCGAACGCCTGCCTGTGGACGTTCCCGTCGATGAGATGGGATTTATCGTGGGCGGCGAGGAGAAGGGCATTTTTGCCGCCGGTTGCGCCGCCACGCCCCTTGACGTCATGAAGTCGGCCCAGTCGGCCACCGGCGCGGCCATGAAAGCAATCGCTTCGGTGCGAGGGAGGTAGCGGCGATGGCCGAAAAAATCGGTGTGTATATCGACGAATCCAGCGTCGCCCCGCTTCTGTCCGCCGAGGAGTTGGTCGCGTTCGTCAAGGCAAAATGCGCTGGGGCCTGCCCCATCGTCAAGTCGCACAAGCGTCTGTCCAGCCCCGACGGCGTGGCTATGATCAAGGCCGACATCGAGGGCGGCGAGATCGACGCGGTCATGCTGGCCGGCACCTCGCCCCGCGTGGACTGGGAAGTCTTCGACTTCGGCGACAAGGTCATCGTTGACCGGGTCAACCTGCGCGAGTTCGTGACCCTGTCCTATAAAAACCCGGACGGTTCGGCCCCAGTGGCCGGGCAGCCCGTGCCCCGCGAGCTGACCTCCATGGTGCAGGATTACCTGCGCATGGGCGTGGTCAAGCTCCAGAAGATGGCCAAGCCCAACCCCGAGATCCCCGAGACCAACAAGACCATCCTGGTGCTCGGCGGCGGCTGGACCGGCATCAACGCCGCCCTGGCCGCGGCCGGCGCCGGCTACTCCGTGGTCCTCGTGGAAAAGGAAGCGGCCCTGGGCGGCAAGGCGGCCAACCTCTACAAGACCTTCCCCCTGGCCTATCCCTACCTTGAAGCTACCGACACCGGCATCGACCGCCTCATCGGCCTGGTTGCCGGCAACAGCAAGATCACGGTCAAGCTGTCCACGTCGCTCAAGCTCCTGGCCGGCGCGCCGGGCCTCTACGAGGCCACCCTGGCAAGCGGCGGCAAGGAAGAGACCCTGCCCATCGGCTCCGTGGTCCTGGCCGCCGGCTGGCAGCCCATGGACGGCGAGGCCCTGGCCCCCTACGGCTACGGCACGCTCAAGAACGTCGTGACCTCGGCCGAGTTCGAAGCCATGGTCAAGGCCGGCTCCATCAAGCGGCCCTCCGACGGCAAGGCCCCCAAGACCGTGGCCTTCATCGTGGACGTGACCAAGGCCCTGGAAGCCAAGCCGGCCGCTGTCGTCGAGGAAGCCCCGGCCGAAGCCGCCAAGCCCGCCGAGGCCAAGGAAGGCGAGGAAGCCGGACCGGTCTTTAGTCCCATCAAGACCCCCAAGCACCTGGCCTACTCCTCGGAGCTCACCAGCCTCGTGGCGCTCAAGCAGGCCAACTACGTGCGCGAAAAGCTCGACGACGCCGTGGCCATGATCATCTATGACAACATGATGGTCCCCGGCATCAACGAGCGCTACTACCGCGCCGCCCAGGATAACCCCGGCGTCATGCTCACCAAGGGCACCGTTACCGGCGTTGCCGAGGAAGGCATCAGTCTGGTGGTCTCGGCCAAGGACACGCTCCTTGGCGGCGACATCTCCCTGGCCGCCGATCTTGTTGTCGTGCCCACCGGCATCGTGCCGGCCACGGCCCTGGATCCGACCATCAACCTGCTCTATCGCCAGGGGCCGGCCTTCCCGGATCTGCAGCTCTTCGACGGCTTTGCCGATTCGAACTACATCTGCTTCCCCTACGAGACCCGCCGCACCGGCGTTTACGCCGCCGGCTGCGTGCGCCAGCCCATGACCATGGCCCAGGCCAAGGAAGACGCGGCCGGCGCGGCCCTCAAGGCCATTCAGTGCATCGAATCCGCCAGCCGGGGCGTGGCCGTCCATCCCCGTTCGGGCGACCTGTCCTACCCGGTGTTCAACTTCGTGCGCTGCACCCAGTGCAAACGCTGCACCGAGGAATGTCCGTTCGGCGCCCTGGACGACGACGAAAAGGGAACGCCCAAGCCCAATCCCACGCGTTGCCGCCGCTGCGGTACCTGCATGGGCGCTTGTCCGGAACGCGTTATCTCCTTTGACAACTACAACGTCGACATGATCGGCTCCCAGATCCGCGAATGCGAGATCCCGCCGAAAATCGAAGACGGCGGACCGCGCGTCTTCATCCTGGCCTGCGAAAACGACGCCTATCCGGCTCTGGACATGGCGGCTCTTCGCGGCAAGAAGTGGAGCCCCTACGTGCGCATCATCCCGGTGCGCTGCCTGGGTTCGGTCAACGCCATCTGGGTTGCCGACGCCATGAGCAAGGGTGTTGACGGCGTCATGATGCTTGGCTGCAAGTATGGCGACGACTACCAGTGTCACTTCGTCAAGGGTTCCGAGATCTGCAACCGCCGCAAGGAAAACATCGCCGAGTCGCTCAAGCGTCTGGGCGTCGAACCTGAGCGCGTCGAGCAGTATCAGGTGGCCATCGACGAATATGACAAGATTCCCGACATGATCGACCAGTTCATGGACATGGTCCTCAAGATCGGGCCGAACCCGTTCAAAGGCTATTAGGAGGGAAGGCTCCATGGCAAACGAGCAGCGTATCAAGCCCGATCTGCAGTTCGTCAAGGACGTGCAGGCGGCCGGTGGCGAAGCCGTCAAGAAGTGCTACCAGTGCGCCACCTGCAGCGTGGCCTGCCCTCTGGCTCCGCCCGAGACCCCCTTTCCCCGCAAGGAAATGGTCTGGGCGCAGTGGGGACTCAAGGACCGTTTCGAGGGCGACATCGACATCTGGCTGTGCCATAACTGCCAGACCTGTTCCGACCTGTGCCCCCGGGGCGCGCGTCCCGGCGACCTCGTCTCGGCCATCCGCAACATCACCTACCGGGATCTGGTCACGCCGACCATCATCGGCAAATGGATGAGCTCGCCCAAGCATTTGCCCAAGCTCATCGCCATCCCGGCCGTGCTGTTCATGCTCATTTGGCTCATCACCACCGGGTTCAAGCTGCCCCAGGGCGAGATCGTCTTCGGCAAGCTCTACCCCGGCGATTACACCATCGACCCCATCTTCATGCTGGTCTCGGCTTTCGTGGCCTTCACGTTCTACAAGGGCGTGACGAAGTTGTGGAAGAGCTTTGAAAAGTCCACGCCCACGACCTTGCAGATCGGGACCAAGGCCAAGAAGCCGACCCTGATCGAATCGCTCAAGGCCGTCATCGTGGACGAGATCGGCACCCACTCCAAGTTCAACGAGTGTGGCAACGACAATACCGAGCGGTACAAGGGCCACCTGTCGCTGTTCTACGGTTTCGTGGCCCTGGCCATCGTCACCGGCGTCGTGGCCGTTTCCCACTGGGGCGGCAAGATCATCACCTTCATCGCGCCGTTGGGGCACACCCCCATGCCGCTGTGGAGTCCGGTGAAGATTCTTGCCAACGTCGGCGCCGTGGCCCTGGTCTACGGCTTGGTCATGCTGACCCGGCGTCGGATCAATGTCGACCCGGCCAAGTCCACGTCGTCCTACTACGACTGGTACCTGCTCGGCGTCATCTGGGCCGTGGGCCTTACCGGCCTTGGGGCGGAAATCTTCCGCCTGGCTGGTGTGCCCTCCCTGGCTTATCCGACCTACTACCTGCATCTGATTTCGGTGTTCATGCTGTTCGCCTATCTGCCCTGGTCCAAGCTCGGGCACTTGGTCTACAGAACCACGGCGTTGGTGTACGCCCATCAGGCTGGGCGTCTCCCCCTCAAACGTGAAGAAGAAAAAACTTTCTTGGTCTAATTTAGGAGGGTACCATGGCTGAAGCGCGCAAAGTGTTCCCCATGAATGCGTTCGTGTCGTATCTCAAGGGCGTCGACAAAGAAGGCAACAAGAAGGGCGTGGCCGAGATGGTCGGTTTCATGACCGGCATGGAAATCGACGCCGAGCTGGCGCCGTTCGCCGCCGCCCTCGCCAAGGCCTGGATCTACGAGCAGCATCCGGAACTCGTCCGGATGAGCTCGGGCGAGCTGGGCGCCACCGCCCAGAACGTCTCCGTGGCCGTGCTGCCCCCGGATGTCGTGGCCGAGGTCAACGCGATTTTCGCCAAGCTGACCGATTCCAAGAAGACCATCGACGAGCAGGCCGCCAAGCTCGCCAAGGTCGAAGCGGAACTGGCCGAAAAGACCGCCATCTTGAAGGACGTCGAAGTCCGCATGAAGGCCGCCGAAGACAAGGCCAAGCGCCTTGAAGAGTCCGCCAAGGACGCCGGCGAGAAGGTCATCGTGGCTTCCGAGGCCAAGGTTGTCGAGTACATCGGCAAGGTCGACGAGCTGCTCAAGATGATCGAGGACGTCAAGAAGCACGGCGTGGTCACCGTTTCCGGCGGCGGCGCTGCCGCGGCTGACGGCGGCGCTTCCGGCGGCACCGGCGAACCGGTTGTGGGCGGCGAGCCCGCTGCCGACTTCGGCTTCGGTTCCGACGCCTTTGCCACCGACAAGTGGTAGAAAAATCTACTCCGGTCGATTGACGGGGAGGCCCTTAGGGGCCTCCCTTTTTTTGTTGATGCCAGTGTAGGGGTTTTGAGAAAGCTTTGAATATCTGAGAGAGCTAGTCGAAATGAGTTGCAATAATTTCTTTTAATTGCGAGATGGCAGCTGTAGAGAATCGTATGGATTGACTTTTTTTGCCATGGATTTGGCGGTTTGGTGATCCATATGTGTCGATCTGTAAAAACTTCTCTTTGGCATTTGAGACCACGGTGAAAGTCGCATTGACTTCAGTGTGGTTCGTGTCCTTTTCAAGAGATATTGGTTCAAGATTTCGAACAATTGCCATTGTGCCTCCCTTTGTTCGTGTGTGAGTGAAATTAGTCTTCAGGTAAAGTCCCCTCCCGCCGTGCCGCCGCCTCCTCGCGCAACCGCGACAGAATCTCGTCATAGCCCTCGGGCCGGTGGGGCCGCAGGCAGGGCGTGCAGTCCTTTATCCCTTTGATCATCTGATGGTCGCCGCCGCAGTTCTCCAGGAAATACAGCGGACAAAAACAGAACAGGCAGTTGAATGCCTCGGGATCGGCCCCGGGGTGGCAGGGGAAATACCGGCAGGGGGCGTTGCGAAAGAAACGATGGCTGTTTTCCACGAAGGCTCCGGTTCGTCGGCACAAGGGTTGCAACAACCCGATCGCGTCAACGGATTGATCGAACCACGGGATAGCGCCATGGCCATAGCGACAACCAACACTACCGCTCAGGATTTCCTGAAGAAAGCGGCTGCAAGCACGCCGGGATCGGGCAAGGCCAGGCTTGATCCCAAACTTTTCCAGAATATGCTGCAAAGCGGCTACGGGATCAACGGGGAAGTCGGCAAGAACAGCAAGCTGTCGATTCCCAAGGAAAATATGATCACCGGCCTGGAGATGCTGTCCTCGGGCGAAGGCACGGGCAAGGACGCGGCTCTGTCCATGCTTGGCTACCAGACCGACGCCAAGGCTTTGACGGCCATGGAGCAGGGCATGAACCAGGGCAAGAGTCCGGGCCTCAGTCCGGGGTTGAGTCAGGGCATGGCCAGTTTCCAGGGCAGCGCCCTGGCCACGCTGTCGCGCATGGCCATGGAACAGGCGGCCACTGGGCAGACGTCGGCTCCGGGGGCGGCGGCCGCCGCCTCGGTCGAGGCCGATGGATCAAGCATCCGTCGGGCCGTGGACAAGTCGGCCGTGCGCATGGCTGTCAGCGCCTCGGCCCGCCATCCCGACGACCTCGGCCATTTGGGCCGGGTCAACCAGGCATCGGGCCGGGGCGGCTTCACCAAGCGCGAGGAAGAGCTTCTCCTGGCCGTGGCCGGCGCGGAAAACATCCTGGCCGAGACGACCCGGGTGGAACAGGCCAAGGAGACGGCCGCCGTCTCCCGCAAGGTGCTGCCCTCGACCCTGGAGCATAAGGCTGGCCGGCTGTCCGCCCAGTACGAATCCAATTCCGAGATTGACTATATCGGCTACGACAGCCGGGGCGGCACGTCCTACGGCCAGTACCAGATCGCTTCCAAGACCGGGACCATGGACTATTTCCTGCGCTTCCTCGACGACAAGGCCCCGGACATCGCGGGCAAGTTGCGCGCGGCCGGCCCGGCCGACACCGGCGGTCGGGCCGGGCGGATGCCGGCGGCCTGGAAGGCCGTGGCCGCCTCGGACCCCAGGCGCTTCGAGGCCTTGCAGCACGAGTTCATCCGCTCCAACAACTACTCACCGGCCGCCAAGTCCATCGTGCTGACCACGGGCGTGGACGTCACCAAGCGCTCCTACGCTCTGCGCGAGGTCTTGTGGAGCACAGCCGTGCAGCACGGTCCGGGTGGAGCCGAGCGCATCTTCACCCAGGCCATCGAAAAAGCCGAAGCCCTGCCGCCGGGTCAGGATTTTGACAAGGCGGTCATCGAAGAGGTTTACCGCGTCCGGGGCCAAAAGTTTTTCCGCCACAACAAGCGTATCCGTGAAGCCGTCCTGTCGCGGTTCCAGGACGAGAAGACCACGGCCATAGCGTTGTTGGACAGCCCGTCCGTCTAGTTTCCCCCGGGAAGCGGCTTGCATCGCAACCTCTCGCCGCGCGGGTTTGCCCTCGCGGCGATTTGTTGTAGCATGGGGCCATGACGCCGACGGACGCCAAGCCCGCCGAGGCCGGGGACGCGGTCAGCTTATCGCGCAAGATCGATGGGTTGCGGAGGTGTTTTGCCCTGTCGCGGCTTGTGGCTGAATCCCTGGACCTTTCCGAGGTGCTTGAGCGCATCATGACCACCTCGCGCCAAGCCCTTTGTGCCGAGGCGGCCAGCCTGCTGCTGGTGGACGACACGCCCGGCCCCGGCCAGGGCGAGCTGGTCTTCACCGTGGCCCAGGGGCCGGCTTGTATGCCGCTCAAGTCCGGTTTCCGCCTGGCTCCGGGCCAGGGCGTGGCCGGATGGGTGGCTGCGTCCGGCGAGCCCGTGCTCTTGGCCGACGCTTACGCCGATCCGCGTTTCAACCGCGAGGTGGACCGTCAGACCGGTTATCGCACCCGCTCCATGCTGTGCGTGCCGCTGACGTACCGCGAACGGGTCATCGGCGTGGTGCAGTGCATCAACAAAGCCGGCGGCGGAGAGTTTTGCGCCGACGACCTGGAGACCTTTTCCCTGCTGGCCGCTCAGGCCGCCGTAGCCATCGTCAACGCCCGGCTACACGGCGAGGCCCTGGCCAAACAGCGCATGGATTTTGACATGGAGGTGGCGGCCAGCGTCCAGCAGGGCTTTTGGCCCAAGGGCGCGCCGACTTTGACCGGCTTTGACGTGGCCGGGGTGAGCCGGCCCTGCGACGCCACCGGCGGCGATTATTACGACTACCTCATGCGCCCGGGCGAACATGGGGAGCGGCATTTTCTGGTGGCCGTGGGCGACGTCACCGGCCATGGCATCCAGGCCGCCCTGCTCATGGCCAGCGTGCGGGCCTTTTTACGTTCACGCCTGCTGTCCCCGGGCGGCCCGGCCGCCATCGTCGGCGACGTCAACCGCTTGCTGGCCGAGGACATGGGCGTTTCGGGGCGGTTTATAACTCTTTTTCTGCTGGAACTGTGCCCGGAAACCGGGCAGTTGCGCTATGTGCGGGCCGGCCACGATCCGGCTCTGCTCTACGATCCGGCCACGGACGAGTTCCAGGAACTCGGCGGCCGGGGTATCCCCCTGGGCATCGACGCCGACTGGCGTTATGAAGAGAATCTGGTCAAGGGCCTGCCGCCCGGGGCCGTGCTGGCCCTTGGCACCGACGGCATATGGGAGGCCAGGGACGCGCACGGGGAGATGTACGGCAAAACCCGTTTGCGCCATGCCCTGCGCCGGGCCGCGTCCCTGGACGCGGCCGGCGTCGCCCGCGAGGCGCTGGCCGATCTGGAAGCCTTCCGCCAGGGAGAACCCAGCCGCGACGACGTGACGCTGGTTGTGGTCAAGGCCTGGGCGGGGGCGAAACACACGGAGGCGGCATGAAGTCGCGCATTGCCACGACAATGGTTCTGGCGGCCGGGCTTGCCCTGGCCGGCTGCAGCAAGGAAGACCCCACGGGATTCCCCAAAGTGGATTACAACAAAGACGGCCGGGTCATCTTCGAGGAGCTGATCGTCATCTTCCCGGATCTCACTGTCGAGGAGTTCCTGGCCGCCGACGCCGACGGCAACGGGACGCTCAGCGACCGGGAATACGGCCGTTTCCGCGACGCCCGGACGGCCGGCAAGAAGCTTGACGCCGCCGCCGTTCCGGCTGCCCCGGCAGCCAAACCGGCCGAGGCCCCGGCGGCCAAACCGGCCGAGCCGACGGCTCCTGCGCCAGCCAAGGCCGCCGAACCGGCGCCGGCGGCTGCCATCCCGGCTCCGGCCGCGCCGGTCACCGAAGTCGTGGAAACCGTGGTCGCCGAACCGCCTGCCCCGGCTCCGGCTCCCGCGCCGACTGCCCCTGCAGCGGCCAAGCCAGCCCCCGCAGCGGAAAAGCCGGCTTCCACGGCGACCAAGCCGGCCGTTGGTGCAGATAAGCCGGTCGCAGCCGGCGGCGCGACCCACACCGTGGCGCGCGGCGATACCCTCACGCGCCTGGCCAAGAAGTACGGCGTTTCGGCCCAGGCCATCATGGAGGCCAACGGCATGAAAAACGCCGATCAGCTGCAGCTCGGCAAGACGTTGACCATCCCGGCTCCGGCCCAATAGGCCAACCCGGGTTCCGATCCTTCCTCCGCCCCGTCGTCCTCTCGGCGGGGCGGCCTTTCCCCTTCGACTGCTCTTTTGAGAGACTTGTCTTTTGCAAATGTTTATTGCATGACTATATTGGAATTGTCGGCGAAGTTCGTTTGCGGGCGGCGTCTGGCATCTCAAGTGAAATGGCCTGTAGGAGCAGTATAGTCTATAGGGGTTGGTCGCTTTATTGGGGGCGTATTAAGGATAAGTATCGGCCAATCTTTTGCTCTCTGTGTATTAACGGCATTTTTAGCACTGGCAGCGGCGTAAAGCAGCACGGCGAATGTCTTCGCCACCGCGCGTTGCCTGTAGTGGACGGTCATGCTGCGGAAAATATCCGTCGCCGAGCTTTCGCCCGGCATGTTTGTCGTCGATTCCGGCCTGTCCTGGTTGGAACATCCCTATCTTTTTGGTCAAGAAGGCGAAATCAAGAGTTTGGCCGCCGTGCGCGAGATCGCCGAAGCCGGCTACACCGAAGCCTTCATCGACACCGAGCGCGGGACCTATGCCCAGGGGCGGTCGGCCGAGCCGACCCTGGCCGAGCTGCTGGCCAGGGAGACCGACCGTCCGGCCGAGCCGGCCGTGCCCCTGGAAGAGGAGCTTGTGGCGGCCACGGCCGTCTACCAGGACTGCCTGTGCATCGCCCGCAACGTGTTGGAGACGGTTAAGGCCGGCGGCGAACTGGACATGGACGAGCCGACGAGCCTCGTCGACGACGTCATCGCCAGCGCCGTGCGCAATCCCGACGCCCTTGTCGCCCTGTGCAAGCTGCGCCGACACGACGCCTACACCTTCACTCACGGGGTCAACGTGGCCGCGCTGTCCGTGGCCTTCGGCACGGCCCTTGGCCTCGACACCCTGGGGCTGCGCGACCTGGGGCTGGCCGGGCTTTTTCACGACATCGGCAAGACCGGCGTGCCCGACGCCATCCTCAACAAGCCGGCCCGGCTCTCGCCCGGGGAATTCGAGCAGGTCAAAAACCATCCAGGCTACGGCCGCCAGATTCTTGAGGGCCGGGGGCTGCCCGAGGCGGTGCTGCGCGGCGTGGCCGAGCACCACGAGAAGTGGGGCGGCACGGGCTACCCCCACGGCCTGGCCGGCGAGGACGTGCACCCTTACGGCCGCATCATCGGCGTGGCCGACGTGTTCGACGCCCTGACGTCCAGGCGGGCCTACAAGGACGGCATCCTGCCCACCAAGGCCCTGGGCGTGCTGTATGGGATGCGGGAGCGCGACTATCCGCCCGGACTCGTCGAACGCTTCATCAAGTTCATGGGCCCCTACCCCGTGGGCAGCTTCGTGCGCTTGGCCAGCGGTCACCATGCCTTTGTCAGCAAGTCCAATCCCGGCCGGCCGCTTTTCCCGGAGCTGCTCCTGACCTTTGATCCGGCCATGGCCCGCCTGAAACCTCGCAAGATCGAGGCCAAGCCCGACGCCGCCGGGAAATCGCCGATTATCGAGGTGGTGGATCCGGCCCGCCACGGTATTGATCCCCTGGAATTTCTCTGCCCGACGGGGCGGTGAGGCGGGGGGAAATCGGCCTGGTCGGGGCTGTGGCTCTGGGGCCGCGCGTCGGGCGGCCCCAGAGGGTTGCGGCAATTGGCGGCGTGACGGCCGGGGCGTCCGTTATTGCCTGTAGCGTTCGGCCTTGGGCTGCCCCAGCATCGGCAGGGCCTGGCGTCCGGCCGGGACGGCCGTCTCTTCGGACTTCATGGCTTCGATCAAATCCTTGAGGGCCTGGGCTTGGCTGGCCAGATTGCTGACGGCCAGGGTCGAGTGGCGCATGGTCTCGGACGTTTCCAGGGAGACGCGGTTGACGTCTTCCAGGCTGCGATTGATTTCCTCGCTGGCCGAGGATTGTTCCTCCGAGGCCGTGGCGATGGAACGGACCTGGTCGGTGGTGGTGTCGGCCAACGTCACGATCTGGCGCAGGGCCTCACCGGACAAGGTGGCCAGTTGGGTGGCTTTGCCGATGGTTTTGCCGGAGCGTTCCACGTTGTCGATGTTTTTACGCGTTCCTTCCTGAATCCCCCGGACGGCCTGGCCCACTTCCTTGGTGGCGGTCATGGTCTTTTCCGCGAGTTTTCTGACCTCGTCGGCGACCACGGCAAAGCCGCGCCCGGCTTCGCCGGCCCGGGCGGCCTCGATGGCGGCGTTAAGGGCCAGCAGGTTGGTCTGGTCGGCGATGTCCGAGATGACGTTGATGATCTGGCCAATGCCTTCCGCCTGGGTACCCAGGCTGCTGATGTCGTGCATCATTTCCTGGGATTGGGCCTGGACCTGGGCAATGGCGGCCACGACCTGGCCGACGACGTCGGCCCCTTGGGCGGCTTTCGCCTTGGTCTGGTCGGCAGTGGCGGCGGCGCTGGAGGCGTTTTGGGCGACTTCCAGGACCGAGGCGTTCATCTGTTCCATGGAGGTCGCGGTCTCGCCGATGCGCTGGGCCTGTTCCCTTGCGCCGTTGCTCGACTGGTCAACCTGGGTGGAAAGGTCCTCGGAAGCCGTATGGAGGACCTCGACTATGGCTTCGAGCTGGCCGGCCGCCTGGAGCATGCCCTCGGTCTTGGCTGTTTCGGCGAGCTTCTTGGCCTCCAGCGCCTCCTGCATGGCCTGCCCGGCCCGCTCGGATTCCTTCGCGGCCCGCTCGGACTGCTCAAACGCCTCGTCGATCTTGTCCTTGAGCCTGACGAGCATGTCGCGCAGCGCTTCGGCCAGTTGGCCGATTTCGTCGCGCCGGTGCACCGGACAGGAAGCGTCCAGATTGCCCTTGGTCACTTCCTGGGCGAACTGCATGGTCTGGTTGAGCGGTTTGCTGATGGATCGGGCGATGACCAGGCCAAGGCCGATGCCGAGGAGGATGCTTGTGAGGGTGATGCCAAGGAGGTAGTCGCGGTTGGTGGTATAGGTGTCTTGGATTTGTTGGGCGAATTTGTGCGCGTTGGCATCCTTGAGGGCGCTTGAGGTGTTGATGGCCTCGTTTATGGCGTCGGTTTCTTCGGCCAACTGTCCCATGGACAGCACCGTGGATTCCCGGTGCGCGGCAGGGGCTTCGCTTTTGTTGAGTGCAATAAGTTTGGCAAGCGAGATGTTGTAGGTCCGCCACAGGTCGTCGAGGCGCTTGAGGCTTTGCTTGCCAACTTCGGTCCAAAACAAGGGCAGTGCCTCGTTGTAGTTTTTGAGGAAATCGATTTTGTATTGGTCTATTCGTTTGATATATATCTCTCTCGCTTCCTGGGAGTCGGCCAAGAGCATATTTTTTGAAGCTCTGTCGATGTGCCCAAGCGCAATACCCGCTTCCTTGATAGCGGACAGGCCAAGCAGTTCTTTTGCATACATGGACTCAGCAAGACTGTTGATGTCTCTCATGCTTTGAAAGCCGATCTGGCCGACGACGACAGTAAGACAGGCCATGGCAAGGAAGGAAAGAAGGAGCTTCTTGCCCACGCGCATGTCGTTAAACAACTGCATAATACTGTCCTCTTGCGTATGTTGTGTGATCGCTGACGAGCCGGCGACGTGCCGGTTGTCCTCACCGCTTGAGGCGCAGAAGGATATGGGGTGGTTACGGTGGCGGTTGAAGATGAACGACTTTTCATATTGCGCTTGCGTCGGCTGTCGTTGGATCGGCGAACAAGAAGGCAAGAGCACGGCATTGCGGCGGCGGTTTCGTGAAGGTGTCGCCGCGCGCTGTGCCTGCCTGTTCGCCGGGCGCGGCTGGGGGGGAGGCGGGTTGGCCGGCCTACGGGGCGCGTCCGGCGAGAGGGGGTGTTCGCCGACGGGGGGCGAAATCGGCAAGCCTTGCCGGGCATCGTCCTTGCATGAACTCCCTGGGGAACAGTCCCCCGGGAGCGTGCCATGGACATCAACACCACTTACGACAAGCTCAGCGGACAGCTGACCATCCGGTCAGGCTTAAGCGACGGCCAGGCCAAAACCGCCGGCACGACCACGGCCACAAGCGCCAAGGCATCGACAACCGGCCAATCCGCCACGCAAAATCTCAATCTCGACAGCGCCTATATCAGCCCCGTGCTCCAGGCCAAGCTGCAAACCGAGGCGCTGCAGACCCAGTTCACCAAGACCCTGGCCGCCAAGTTCGAGGAACTGGACATCGACGTCAGCCGCCCCATCACCCTGACCCAGGGGGCCGACGGAAAGGTGACGGTCTCCGGCGACCACCCGGACAAGGCCGCCATCGAAAAGCTGTTCACCGACGTGCCGACCCTGACCGAAGCCTTCACCGCCCTGTCCAAGACCAGCTCGGATCTGGCGTCCATGACCTCAAGTCAGTCGGCCTCGCTGGTGCGCACCAACGGCTACGCCGCCTACCTCAAGCAGATTCAAAGCTCCGCCTCCTCCGGCGATTTTTTCTACAGCTACATGGACGGCGCGGCTTCAACGTACTTCGGGTAACAGGGGCGAGGGAAAAGAAAGAGGCCTTGTATGTTTCCCCATCGAGGTTAGCTTGATGGGGTCAAGGGGACGATAGGTCGAAATTGCCTTGAGTTTTAAGCTCGAGCCGGAGCCATGATCGTCGTCCCCTTCTTCCATGAAGCCCGAACCGTTGCTTGGGCTAAGAGCCCGTATCACAAGGCTGGGTACTGGAGGAATGTACATGGCTGCTGACTGTTTCATCGGAATTGATGTCTCTAAGGAAACTCTTGCTGTCCACACGCTTCCTGACGGAAATGACTTTCAATTTGTTAACGACCCCGATGGTATAAAAGCTATCTGCAGGAAATTTTCAAAATTTCGTCCAAAGCTTATTATCATCGAGGCGACTGGCGGCCTTCAAATTCCTGTTGCCACGGCATTGAGTCTCAAGAAATTCCCCGTTGTAGTCATCAATCCCCGCCAGGCTCGGGATTTTGCGCGAGCTAAAGGACGGCTGGCTAAAACAGACAAGATTGACGCTGAGATTCTTGCTCTTTTTGGCAAGCAGATGGAGCCTGAAGTACGCCCTCTGAAGGACGAGCAAGCGCAAGAAATGAGTTCGCTAATGTCCAGGCGCAACCAACTCATTCGAATGCTTGTCATGGAAAAAAATCGTTTTACTCGTGCTTATGGCTCGGTAAGAGCAGATATAGAGAAGAATATTGACTGGCTTGAGGAACGATTGTCTGAGATCGACACGCATCTTGGCACAGTAGTACGAGCGAGTCCGATTTGGCGTGAGCGAGACAATTTGCTCCGGAGCGTCCCTGGAGTCGGAGATGTCCTATCAAGGTCGCTCCTTTCCAATCTGCCTGAGCTTGGAACGTTGAATCGTCGGGAGATCGCTGCTCTTGTTGGGGTTGCCCCTTTGAATTGTGACAGCGGAAAGCGTCGAGGAAAACGTCGTGTATGGGGAGGTCGAAGTGATGTTCGATCTGTATTATATATGGCTGTCTTGTCAGCTAAAAAATACAATCCCGTCATACGTGATTTTTACAATCGCCTCAAGGAAGCCGGCAAACCACATAAAGTCGCCGCAGTTGCTTCGATGCGAAAGTTGATAACGATTTTGAATGCAATGGTGCGATCCGGGCAACCGTGGGGACAGTACGCACACGCGGCGTAGATCCCTGATTATCGGTTGACTCAGAACACCGTTGCTCCGGCGGCCGGAAGGGGGTAACCCCCTCCCGGACCCTCCCTAAATGGGGGCGCTTCGTGCTGCAGGCAGAGCCTGCAGCACGAAGCGCCCCCAAAAAGCGTGGTTTCGCGAAGCGCGAACGAACATCCAAAGCCCCCACCCCCTTTCCCCAATTGGGGGGTCCGGGGGCCTCAGGCCCCCGGCCGCCGGAGGCATTCTTCTCTTCCCCGAACCGCCTCTCCCGTCACCGCTTGATGCCGAACAGGAAGCGCGTCAGCGCCAGGCGGCGGCAGGCTTCGTAGCTGACCAGGCTGCAGGCCAGGCAAAGGCCCAGGATCGTGGGGGCCTGGAGCCAGGGGGAGGCGATGGACCTGATGGCGTAAAAGGCGATCATCACCAGCCAGGCCTGGTGGAAGATGTACAGGGCAAAGGACGAGGCCGACAGATACCGCGTGACCGGATTGGTGAAGTTTACATACCGTCTGCCCAGGCCCATCAGCGCCAATATGCCCATCCACATGACCAGGGCCTGCAGGTACGGGGACCACCAGCCCGGACCCAGGCGGCCGGTCAGGGCGACCCCGGCCAGCAGGAGCGCGGCGAAGGGGAAGGACAGCCGCCAGGCCTGGCGGGCCAGTTTCTCCTGGAGCGCGTCCGTGTGGAAGAACAAGCCGCCGAGCAGGAACAGGGCAAAGCAGCCGGCCAGGCTTTGCGGGGGGCCGGGCATCAGGTCCCAGACGCAGCCCAGGGGGACGAACAGCAAGGCTATGGCCCACAGCGGCCACAGTTCCAGGCGCAGACGGCCGCAACCTTCCCGGGCCAGCTTCAGGATGGGCAGCGCCGCCAGGGATATGGCGAACAGGTAGAGCAGAAACCACATCTGTCCCACTTCATAGGGCGGAACACCCTTGGACCCGGTGGTCCAGTGGCGGAAAAACAGGATGTAGTTTTCCCATACGCCGCCGGCATAGCCCTCGTAATGCTTTCTGGCATAGTAGGCCATGAGCGGCGTCAGCAGAATGGCTCCTGCCAAAAAGGGAATGAGGAGTTTTCCCAGGCGCTCTGCCAGGTATTGGCGATTGGTCCGTTTTCCCAAGGCGTAGGTCGTGCTGATGCCGGAGACGAAAAACAGCAGGGGCATGAACCAGGGCGCGCACAGCAGATCGAAAACCGAGAACACTTGCACGGGCATCGCGTAGACGTAGTATTCGTAGCCGAAGGTATTGTAGCACAGAAACACATGGTAGGGGATGACCAGGAGCACGCTCATCCAGCGCAGGTTGTCGATGAAATATTTTCTCATGGCGTTCTGAACTCCATGGAAAAACAGGGTCGGCCCGGCTCCGTCGTCAAAGCCAGCCCGGACCGGGGGCCGCGGTCCGGGCTGGCGGCTTTGTGTCGCGTCCACGAGAAGCGCCGAGAGCGATTCGTCGGCTAGAAACCCGCTGTGCGTATTATTCGAACAATATTCTCGACTCTTTTGAGGGACGCGGCGCTATCCCTCGGCCACGAACCAATCGACGCCGTTTTCCGGCTGCACCAGCGAGGCCGGCACGGTCGGGTCCGGGCCGGCAAGGGCTTTGTCCAGGGGCGTTTCCTTGCCCTTGGCCGTGACCAGGAAGGCCACACGTCGGGCGGCGTTGAGAAGCGGCAGGGTGAACGTCAGGCGGGCCACGGCCGGCTTGGCCGTGGTCGGCGGCGGCGCGGCGGCCACCAGCCGTTTGGTTTCGCCAAGGACGGGGCTGCCCGGAAAGAGCGAAGCGGTATGCCCGTCGGGTCCCATGCCGAGCAGGATCAGGTCGAAGCGGGGCACAGCCTCGCCCGGCCGGCCGAGAGCGGCGCGCACCTCGGCCTCGTAGGCGGCCCCCGCCGCTTCGGGGGGTGTGAGCTGCACGGGCATGGGCCGGATATTGGCGGCCGGCGCGGTGATCTTGTCAAAGAGCACGCGACGCACCGCGCCAAAGGTGTTTTCGGGATCGTCCCAGGGGACGAGGCGCTCGTCGCCGAAAAACATGAGCGCGTCGTTCCAGGCGATGCCGAGTCCCCGGGCGGCCAGGGCGGCGTACAGCGGCAACGGCGTGCCGCCGCCGGACAGGGCCAGGGAGAACCGGCCCCGGGCGGCCACCGCCTCCATGGCCCGCTCGGCCACGAAGGCGAAGGCCGCCTCGGTCAGGGCGGCGACGTCGGTGAAGCGGCGCACCCGGGGGGTCATGGCACAAGTCCGTGGGCCGAGAAGAACCGGCCGGCCTCCTGGGGTCCCCAGGTGCCGGATTTGTAGAGGAACAGGCGCTCGGCCGAGGGCTTTTCCAGCAAGGGGGTCAGGAACTTCCAGCACAGTTCCACCCCGTCTTGCCGCCAGAAGAGCGTCTGGTCGCCGAGCATGCAGTCGAGCAGCACCTTGGCGTAGGCGGTCAGCGCCGCGCCGGTGTAGCCCTGGTAGTAGTTGAAGTTCATGGTCACCGAGCGCAGGCACATGGGGCCGGGGGCCTTGGCCTGGAAGGTCAGGCTGACCTGCTCGTCGGGCTGGATGCGCAGGATGAGCCGGTTGGCCTCGATATGGTCGCCAAAAATGCCCCGGAACATGGAAAAGGGCACAGGCTTGAACTGCACGGCGATTTCCGTGCGTTTTGCCGGGAGGCGCTTGCCCGAGATGAGGTAGAAGGGCACGCCCTGCCAGCGCCAGTTGTCGAGATAGACGCGCATGGCGGCAAAGGTCGGGGTGGTGGAGTCGCCGGGCACGCCTTCCTCGTCGAGGTAGGACGGGGCGCGTTTGCCGTCCACCATGCCCGAGGCGTATTGGCCCAGGATGCAGTGCTCGGCCACGTCCTTGTCGCTAAACGGCCGCAGCGCCCGGAACACCTTGGTCTTTTCGTCGCGCACCAGATCGGCTTCGAACAGCGACGGAGCCTCGATGGCGCACAGCGACAGCAGCTGCATCATGTGGTTTTGGAACATGTCGCGCAGCACGCCGAAGTGGTCGTAGTAGGAGGCCCGGTGGCCGACGCCGATGGATTCGGCGGCCAGGATGCTCACGTAGTTGACGTAGCGCCGGTTCCACAGCGGCTCGAAGATGGCGTTGGCGAACCGCAGCATGAGGATGTTCTGCACGGTTTCCTTGGCCAGATAGTGGTCGATGCGGAATATCTGATGCTCGGCGAACCGGGTGTGCAGGGCTTTTTCCAGCACCCTGGCCGTTTCCAGGTCGCGGCCAAAGGGCTTTTCGATGACCAGCCGGGCATAGCCGCCGGTTTCCTCGGCCAGGCCGGCCCCGGCCAGGTTGACGGCGATGTCCTCGTAGACCGTGGGCGGTACGGCCAGATAGAAGATGCGGTTGGGACCGAGGTTGCGTTCCTTGGCCAGGTCGTCGAGGAAGCCGGCCAGGGCCGTGAATGAGGCCGGATCGTCGTAATGGACCTGCTTGTAGGTAAACCGCGAGGCCATGGCGGCCCAGGCGTCGTTGTCGCAGTCGCCGAATTCCTTGGCGGCCTCGCGCATGCGTTCCCGGAAGGCTTCTTCGGTCAGCTCCGTGCGGCTGGCCCCGACCACGGCGAAGTTGTCGGGCAGATGGCCGCCGGTGGTAAGGGCGGTCAGGGCCGGCAGGAGCATCCGGGCAGTGAGGTCGCCGGTGGCCCCGAAGATGACCAGGGTGAAGGGCGCGTCCACCGCGTCGAAGCGGCAGGCGTCGGCCGAGGGGGTGGAGGTGGTGCGGCCCAGGACCACCTCGGCCTGGACCGCGTCGCGGTCGCTAGTCATGGCCGTCCTTCCTTTTGACGGCGTGGCCGCCGAACTGGTTGCGCAGAGCAGCCAGCACCCGATCCTGGAAGGCGTTGGGCTGGCGGGAGCGGAAGCGCTCGAAAAGCGAGGCGGTGATGACCGGGGCGGACACGGCGTTTTCCACGGCCTGGTTGACGGTCCAGCGGCCCTCGCCGGAGTCGTCCACGTAGGCTTCCAGGGACTCCAGGCGCGGGTCGGCGGCAAAGGCGCGCTGGGCCAGTTCGAGCAGCCACGAGCGCACCACCGAGCCATGGTTCCACAGGTCGCAGATGGCCGTGAAATCGAGCTTTTCCCCGAACTGCGAGGCGGCCAGGATCTCGAAACCCTCGGCATAGGCCTGCATCATGCCGTACTCGATGCCGTTGTGGACCATCTTGACGTAATGCCCGGAACCCACCGGGCCGGTGTGCAGGTTGCCACCCGGGCCGGTCAGCACGTCCAGGTAGGGTTTGAGCACGGCGGCCACGTCGGGTTCGGCCCCGATCATGATGCAGTAGCCCTCGGCCAGTCCCCAGATACCGCCGGACACGCCGGCGTCGCAGTAGCGGACGCCATGTTTGGCGGCGGCTTCGTGGCGGCGCAGGTCGTCGCGGAAAAAGGTGTTGCCCCCGTCCACCAGGATGTCGCCCGGGGAGAGCAGGGGCAAAAGCTCGTCGATGTGCTCGTCGGTGGCCGCGCCGGCCGGCAGCATGAGCCAGACGAGGCGCGGCGCGGGCAGGGCGGCCACGAGATCGGGGATGGAATCCACGGCCCGGGCGGCCCCGCCTTCCTCGGCGGCAAAGTCATGGGCTTTTTGCACGGTGCGGTTATAGGCGGTCACGGCGACGCCGCCCCGGGCCAGCCGTCTGGCCATGTTGAGGCCCATGCGTCCAAGGCCGACCATCGCGATGTTCATGGCGTGACTCCTTACGGGTGGTTTGGCCCGGATGGGGCCGGTTGCGTGCTTTTTCCGACGCGTTTTCGCCGCACGACGTCCACGGCGCGCCGGGCGGCCAGGGGAAAGACGCCAAGCAGAGCAAAGGACACGAGAAGCCCGGGCGAGACGATGCCCGACAGCGAGGTCAGCTCGCCGAGCCGGGTTCCGGCGTTGACGTAGACCGCCGTGCCCGGAAGCATGCCGATCTGGGAGACGAGGTAGAAGGTGGACAAGGGCACGGCCGTGAGTCCCATGACGGCGTTGACCACGAAAAAGGGAAAAAGGGGCACCAGCCGCAGGGTGAACAGGTAAAAAGCCCCTTCCCGGGCCAGTCCCGCGTCCACGGCGGCCAACCGTGGCCCCAGGCGTTTGGTGACGGCCTCGCGAAAGAGCGTGCGCGACAGGGCGCAGGCCAGGGTCGCGCCGATGGTGCTGGCAAAGGAGACCAGGACAAGCGTCGTCCAGAAGCCGAAGACGGCCGCGCCGCCCAGGGTCAGCACCGTGGCCCCGGGCAGGCTCAGGGCGGCCACCAGCACGTAGAGCAGGAAATAGCCGACGGCAAAGCCCAGGGGCGCGGCGGCCCGGGCGTCGGTGAGGGCCTGCCGGGAGGCCTTGAGCGCTTCCAGGGTGAGATGCTTGTGCAGCCCCAGGCCGAAAAAGGCGGCGACCAGGGCCACGGCCAGGGCGGCCAGGAGCAGTTTGCGCGTACGTCCGGACATGATGCTTCCTTACGAATGGCGGGCGATGTAGGCGTTAGCGTCGAATTTGCGGCGACAGCCCCGTTCGTTCATGTAGCGGATCTGGCCGTAAACCGGCCGCGTGGCCCAGGGCCGGTCGTGGAGGCCGCCCACGGACCACAACACCCCGACCACGCCGTTTGGGTCGCGCCCGTCCAGGGCATAGCGGTCGTTGAGGGACAGGGCCGTGTCCAGGGCCTGGCGCGGCGAGGGCGACCATTCCAGGATTTTCTTGGCCCAGTACATGCGCATGTAGCCGTGGATGCGGCCCGTGGCGACCAGCTCGCGCTGGGCGGCGTTCCACAGGGCTTCATGGCTGGCGGCGGCCTCGAACTGGGCCGGCGTGTAGCGGTGCTCCCGTTCGTCGCCGGCATGGGCGTCCAGGGTTTTGCGCGCCCAGTCGGGCAGGGCGTCGTAGCGGTCGTAGTTTGGCGTATAATGGCAGTAATTGTCGGACAGCTCGCGGCGCACGAGGAGTTCTTCGAGATAGGCGTCCGCGTCGGCAACGTGGCCTGCCCGGGCGGCCAGCACCTCCAGGGCGGCGCGCTGGGGGGCAAGCTGGCCGAAGTGGAAATAGGGCGACAGGCCCGAGACGGCCCCGGCGTTGGGGTCGTTGCGGCGCGCGGCGTAGCCGGGCAGGCGCTCGGCCGTAAACGCGTCCAGGGCGGCCCGGGCCGCAGCCGGGCCGGGGACGATGTCCGGGACCGGGCCGGGGAAGGCGTCCACGGAGAGGCTGGCCCGGGCCGCGCCCCAGTCCACGGGCGGCGTGGCGACCAGGGCGACGTCGGGAAAGGCCGGCAGCTCGGGGAAGGGTTCCAGGAATTCCTGGAGCCGCTTGTGGATTTTCGGGCGAAAGGTGGCGGCGGCGTATTCCCGGCGCGGCGAGGCCACGACGCAGGGCACGACGTTGTGGGCGTCGACTTCGAGGAGTGGGCCGGCGAAAGCCTCGGCCACGGCGCGTTTCCATAGGGTCTTGACGCGCATGGGGTCGAAATCGGTGACGCAGGCTCCGGCTGCAATCGCTCGCAGGAACTCCGGCGCCACGGCGGCCGGATCGCCCAGGAGCAGATGAAAGGGCACGCCGCGCGCCCGGAGCGCGGCCTCGGTTTCGGCCAGGCCGCGCAGCATGAAGTCGTAGTGGCGAAGGCTGGCCCCCGGGTATCCCGGGGCCAGGGCAAAGGCGACATGGAGCGGCGCGCCGGTTTCCCGGGCCAGATCGGCGGCGGCGAGCAGGGCCCAGTTGTCTTCGGCCCGCTGGTCGCGGCTCATCCAATAGACGACCGGCCCGGCGCGGCGGGGTTTTTCGGCAAGTGGTCGGACGCGGGCGGGATGGACCAGCATCCTTCACTTGTAGGCGGTCAGGGGGGCGCTTGCAACTGTCGCGGCGCTCTTCAGGGGCCGGTTCGCGTCCGGCCGTGAGGCCTGCCGGGAACCATGCCCCGGGCCACCCCACGGCCAGCAAGTGCAAGGCCACAAATTTTCTTTAAAATATCAAGTATTTTTAAAGGGGCGCGCCGCTAGGAACTGATCTTCACCTCGTCCCACAGGGCGTTCTTGGCGGTCATGTCCAGCTTGTCGAGGTCCAGCCCCCGGGCGGCGGCCAGCTTCTCCATGGATTTGTAGCGGGCAAGGAACTTGGAAACCGCTCCGTCCAGGCAGGCGTTGGCCTTGAGGCCCAGACGGCGGCCGTATTCGGTGAGCGAAAAAAGGTAATCGCCGAATTCCTCTTCCATGGCCGTCTGGTCACCGGCGGCTACGGCCGCCTCGAACTCGGCCCGCTCGGCGGCAAGCGCCTGGGCCATGGCTTCGTCGGACTCCCAGGTGAACCCGGCCCGGGCCGCCTTGGAATGGACGCGGTAGGCCTTGAGTAACGGCGGCAGGCCCTTGGGCAGGCTGGCGTAAAGGCCGGTTTTCTCGGCTTTCTCGGCCCGTTTGATGCGCTCCCAGTTGCGCAAAAGTTCCTCGCGGTCCTTGATGTCGCAGTCGGCGAACACATGGGGATGGCGGCGGATCATCTTGGCGGCGGCCCCGTCAAAGGCCTGGGCCAGATCGAAATCGCCGCGCCGTTCGTGGAGGGTGGCCACAAACAGCAGCAAAAACAGCACGTCGCCCAGTTCCTCGCCAACGCCCACCACGTCGCCCGAGCGGATGCAGTCCACCAGTTCGAAGGATTCCTCGATGATGTAGTCGCACAGCGTTTCCGGCGTCTGCGCTTTGTCCCAGGGGCAGCCGTCCGGGCCGAGCAGGGCGTCGATCACGTCTTGGAGGCCGGCCAGGGCGGCGGCGTTTTTCCGGGTATCTTGTTCGGTCATGAGGGCTTGTCCGTAGCGGCCGCCTGGAGGGCTTTGTCTGGGGCGGCGGGCCGGGGTTTGGCCGCGGGGGCCGTTTTGTCGGCGGCAGCGGCCGGCGGGGAGGCGTTGCCCAGGGCCTTGGCGGTCTCGGTATTTTTGGCCGGGGTCTGGCCCGGCGTGGCGGCCTGGGTTGACCGCATCTCGACCTTGAGCGCAGGCGAGGCCGGCTTGAGGCTGGATTCAGGCTTGCCCGGCTCGGTTTTCTTGGCCGGTTCAGCTGGCTTGACTTCAGGTTTCTTGGCTGGCTCGGTCGGTTTGCCCTCAACCTTGGGGGATGGGGCCGCCGGCTTGGCGTTGGCCTCGGGCTTGGCCGGCTCGGCCGGCTTGGCCTCGGGTTTGGGGGCCGGGGCGGCCGGTTTTTTGTCGGCTTCCGGTTTGGCCGGCTCGGCCTTTTTGGGCGGCTCGGCCGATTTGGCCTCGGGTTTGGCCTCAGGTTTGGTTTCGGGCTTCTTGGCCGGTTCGGCTTTCTTCTCCGGCTCGGCCGGCTTTTTGTCGGCTTCGGCCGGTTTCTTGTCGCCGATGGCGGCGGCAGCCGCCGCCGCGGCGGCTGCCGCTTTTTTCTCCAGGGCCGCGTTTATGGGATCGGGCAGTTCTTTCTTGCTGAATTTGCGCAGCTTTTCATTGATGTCGGGCGGGATGTAATTGACGAGCTTGGTGCTCATCTTGTCCAGCACCGGCACGAGCATCGAGCCTTTGAGGAAATCCGGGTCCGGCGCGGCCAATCGCAGGAGAAACAGCAGCACGGCCGTCAGTATCACGCCCTTGACCAGGCCGAAGCCGCCGCCAAAAAACCGGTCGGCCCACTGGGTCATGGTGATTTTCACGATGCCCGAGATGGCCAGGGCCACGAACCACACGCCCAAAAGCGTCACCGTGAAAATGAGCAGATACGCGGCCGTGCCGGCGTAGTTGCCGGAAATGTACTCGGTGAGGTTGGGGGCGAGCTGCTTGTGGTAGGCCCCGGCCAGATAAAAGGCCGTGACGATGGCGGCCAGGGAGCCGGCCTCCTTGACCAGGCCGCGCATATAGCCGCGCACGGCGAAAAAGAGCCACAAAATGGCCAGGGAGAGGTCGGCGATATTGAGTGTCGGCGTCATGGCGTGTGGCGGCGGTGGTTTGCCGTCGCGAACGCATCGGTAGCAGATGCCGCCGCAAAAACCAAGCTATCGAAAAAGCTGCCTCCGGCGGCTGGGGGCCTGAGGCCCCCAGCCGCCCCGCATGGAGAAAAGGGTTTTAGGGAGGCGGCGTGGCTTGGTTTTCTGGCCGGTTGGGAAACCAACGGAGCCGGCATGGCGACTGGCAGGAAACGCGTCGCTCCGGCAGCCGGCGGCAGTACGGCTTGTCCGGGGTCGGGGGACGCGGTAAGCAATGAGAAATCGCCCAAGGACGTGCCCATGGAAAACCGGATACTGCCCACGGAAATAAACGCCTTCCTCGCCGCCCGGGTGCTCGGCCAGCAGGAACTTCTGCGCCGCATCAGCGTGTCGCTGTACAAGCACATCCATGGCCTGCCGGCCCCCAACGTGCTTTTAATCGGCAACTCCGGCACGGGCAAGACCACCCTCATGCAGGCCGTGGCCGCCTTTTACGAAGCCCATCCCGAGCTGGACCGCTTCCGGCTCATGCTCATCATCAACGCCAACACCCTGTCCCCCGAGATCGAGGGCGAGGACCGCACCACCCGGCTTTTCAAAAAACTCGAAGCCCGGGCCAGGGTGACCTTCGGCGGGGCCATGACCGCCGCGCAGCTCAAGGATTATCTGGAAAACGCCACGGTGTGCGTGGACGAAGTGGACAAAATCTCGGCCCGGGTGTCGGGCAAGCCCAATGTCGAGGGCATCACCACCCAATACGCGCTCTTGACGCTCCTGGAAGGCGAGGAGTTTCTCTACCGGGCCACGGTGCTGGAAGACGGCCAGGAGATCACCCGGGAGATTCCCCTGGAGACCGGCAAGCTGTTGTTTATCTGCGGCGGGGCCTTTGAGGAACTCTACGATCAAGTCTATAACTGCATCGTCAACCGGCGTGACGACCGGCGGCTCAAGGAAGTCTCGGAAGTGGAGCGCCGACCCGACGGCACCATGAACGTGCGCACCGTGACCCGGTTTCGGCTGCGGGAATACCTGCGTCTGGCCGACATGTTCGCCTTCGGCATGATGCCGCAGTTCATCGCCCGGTTCGGCGCGGTGGCCATGCTGGAGGAACTCGGGCGCGAGGAACTGCGCCAGATTCTCATCGGTTCGCCCAATTCGCCCCTGCGCCTGTGCCTGGAATATTTCCGCCACATGGGCATTCGGCTGCTCGTCACGGACCAGGCGATAACGGCCATCGCCGACGCGGCGGCCAAGAACACCCGTATCGGCGCGCGGGCCCTGCGCGAAATATTCAACGGCCTGATCGCGCCCTACGAGTACGACCCCTACGGCTCGCCGCGCTACGCCGAGACGGACAAGGGGCCGACCCTGACCATCGATCTGGAGGCGGTCATGGAATACCAGGGGCAGACGGCCAGTTAGGCGGAAGGCTCGGCCGCCGGCCGGGCCGTGACCAAAATATCCTCGCCCACCTGCCGCAGGCCGCAGAAGCGGAAGCCGGCCGCGTCGGCCATGCGCGGGATGATGCGGCCCGAAAAGCCCGGCACGGCTTCGGCGTCGGCCAGCACCTTGGGCGCGTAGAAGAGCGCCAGTTCGTCGGCCAACCCCTGGGCCACGAGCTGGCCGGCCAGACCGCCGCCGCCTTCGCACAGGAGCCGAAACACCCGGGCTTCGTCGCGAAGACGGGTCAGTCCCGGCAACAAATCCAGTTCGCCCTCGTCGCGCAGCGGCAGGCCGTAGACCCGGACGCCGCGTTTGGCCAGGGCCAACCCGGCCGCCGCGCGCGCCTCGGCTTCGCTGGTCAAAAAGACCAGGGACGGGGAGCGTTCCCGCACCAGGGCGAACCGGGCGTCGGCCGGGGGCAGCGAGCGCGTGACCACCACGGCCAGGGGCTGGGGATTGCCCGAAAGCGGGTCCACCACCTCCAGACGATGGGTCAGGCGCGGGTCGTCGGCGCGGAAGGTGCCGCCGCCGACCATCACCGCCTGGGACGCGGCCCGCATCCGGTGCACCCGGCGGCGCGACTCCGGGCCGCTCACCCAGGCCGAATCCCCGGTGCGGGCGGCGATGCGCCCGTCCAGGGTCATGGCCAGCTTGAGGGTCACATAGGGCCGGCCCATGGTCTTGTAGACCACGAAATCGGCCACGGCGTCGCGGCACTCCTGCCCAAGGATGCCGACGTCCACGGCCACGCCCCCCTGGCGCAGGGTCTCGGCCCCGCCGCCGGCCACGGGATTGGGGTCCAGGCAGCCGATGACCACCCGGGAAACGCCCGCCTCCAGCACCGTGCGCGAACACGGCGGGGTCTTGCCGAAATGGTTGCACGGCTCCAGGGTCACGTACATCGTGGCCCCGGCCGGATCGATGCCCCGTTCCTCGGCCTCGCGCAGGCATTCCACCTCGGCGTGGGGGCCGCCGAACACCTTGTGCCAGCCTTCGGCCACAATGGCGCCGTCGCGCACAAGCACCGCGCCCACGCGGGGGTTTGGCGTGACGAATCCCCGGCCGCGCTCGGCCAACTCCAAGGCCCGGGCCATGAACACCGCGTCGTTGTCAGGAGCCATGGTCGCCCTCCAGCACGTCAAAGCCGATGCCGGCCTCGGCGATCATCTCGGCCGAGAGCGGATCGGGATAGCCCTGGGAGAAATAGATGTGGTTGACTTGGCTGTTGATGAGCATCTTGGTGCAGATCAGGCAGGGCTGGGTGGTGCAGTAGATGTCCGCCCCGGCGATGGGCACGCCGTGCAGGGCGCACTGGATGATGACGTTTTGTTCGGCGTGCAGGCCCCGGCACAGCTCATGGCGTTCGCCCGAGGGGATGCCGAGCTTTTCGCGCAGGCAGCCGATGTCCAGGCAGTGGGCGGTTCCGGTCGGGGAGCCGTTGTAGCCCGTGGCCAGGATGCGGCGGTCGCGCACGGCCACGGCCCCGACCTTGCGGCGCAGGCAGGTGCTGCGTTCGGCCACCAGATAGGCGATGCGCATGAAATAGTCGGGCCAGGGAAGGCGTTTGTCCATGGTCGGGCGGCTCCGGTTGGAATGCGCCGCGCCGGGCGGAAAGGGGCGGGCCGGGGGAGGCCGGCCCCAGCGCGGCAGGCGGCTTCCTTAAGTGGACCACGGCGGGGCCGGGCGTCAAGTACGGCCGGCGGCGCGGGGCAGGGGCGGCGGCCCGTCGCGGCGATAGGCCGTGCCGTCGTGGTGGATGTCGAGCTCCACCCGGCCGCCGCCCGGCATGACGCCACGCACCCGGTAGCGCAGGCCGGCCTCGCCGTTCATGCTCACCCAGGCCTCGGTCACCGTGATGCCCTGGGCGCTGCGGCGCAGGGCGCGCCAGGCCGATTCGGGCAGCTCCTCGGGGGCAATGGCGGCCGGGTCCTTCTCCAGGCTCGAACGGGCGGCCCGGGCCAGGCAGAAGATGAGCAGGATAAACGACAGGTACAGGGCTGCGCCCATGGCGTGGCTCCCAGGGCCGGGCCGGCCCTCACGGGTCGAGGCCGGTTTCCGCCGCCGCACCGGGCGGCGGGAACCGGTTGACCGGGTTACTTCTTGGGAATGGCCCAGTCGGGCAGCACCGTCAGATCGATGCCCCAGACCCAGGGCATCAGGAAATAGACCACCAGGGTGATCTGGATGATGCCGAGGATGTTGAGCCACAGGCCGGTGCGGGCCATCTGGCGGATGGTCACCGCGCCGGAACCGAAGACCACGGCGTTTGGCGGCGTGGCCACGGGCAGCATGAAGGCGTAGGAGCAGGCGATGCAGGCGGCCACGATGGGGCCGAAGGGGTTGATCTTCATGCCCACGGCGATGGCTCCCATGACCGGGATCATGAGCGTGGCCACGGCGGTGTTGGAGGTCACTTCCGTGAGGAAGATGTTGAGCGCCACGATGCAGGCAATGATCCAGATGAGCTGCATGCCTTCGAGATCGACCAAGAGCCCGGCGATGTACTTGGTCAGCCCGGTGTCCTGGAAGCCGTCGGCCAGGCACAGACCGCCGCCAAAAAGCAGGATCACGTCCCAGGGAATCTTGACCGCCGTCTTCCAGTCCAACAGGAACACGCCCTTGTTGAGGTCCGAGGGGATGACGAACAGGAGCAGCGCGCCGGCGATGGCCACCGAGGCGTCGGACACGCCCTTGAAGATGGGCCATTTGACCAGGCCCATGAGGATCCACAAGGTCGCCACCACGGCAAAGACGGCCACGATGAGCTTTTCTTCCTTTTTCATGGCCCCGAGCTTGGCAAGCTCGGCCTGGATGAGCTGCGCGCCCTTGCCCTGGAGGATGTCGCCCTTGACCGGGAAGAGCACCTTGGTCAGCAGCAGCCAGGTGATGATAAGGAAGGTGGCGGCCAGGGGCACGCCCACTTTCATCCAGTCGAGAAAGCTGATGGTCTGGCCGTAGAGCTTGTCGATCTGGGCCACCATGATGGTGTTGGGCGGGGTGCCGATGATGGTGCCCAGGCCGCCGATGGAGGCGGCGTAAGCCAGGGCCAGCATGAGGCTGACGGCAAAGGGATTGTGCCTGAGGTCATGGTCGCCGGTGATGTCGGCGCAGGCCTTGATGATGGCCAGGCCGATGGGCATCATCATGACCGTGGTGGCGGTGTTGGACACCCACATGGACAAAAAGCCGGCCGCCACCATGAAGCCGAGCACGATGCGCGAGGGGCTTGTGCCCACGAGCCGGATGGTGTGCATGGCGATGCGGTAGTGGAGGTTCCAGCGTTCCATGCACACGGCGATGAAAAAGCCGCCCATGAAAAGATAAATGAGATGGTTGGCGTAGGGCAGGGTGGCTTTGGCGCTGGGCATGATCTGCAAAAACGGGAACAGCACGATGGGGATCATGGAGGCGGCCGGAATGGGAATGGCTTCGGTGATCCACCAGGTGGCCATCAGCGCGGTGACCGCCGCGCAATAAACGGCCTGCTGGGACAGGCCGTCATGGGGCGGGATGAGGCACACGAGCAGGAACAGGGCTGGACCCAGGGGCAGGCCGACTTTTCGCATGGTGTCGATCATCAACAATCTCCTTGGTGCATGGCCGTGGTGTTGCGTCGCATGGAAAAAGCGCCGTGGTGGCGGCGGTTGGGCGCGGGTGAAGACACCTCCTTGTTTTGGGCATAAAGCCGCCGCAACCGGCCGGCACATGGCCGGCTGGGACGGTGCGGGCAATCCGCATGGCATTCTTGACAATTTACCGCTTGTTCATGCTATCAGGCGATGCGGAGTTAGATGCAAGGGTGTTATAATCTAAGAGGCGCTTTATAATGCCGTCGGATATTCGCAGCGTGATTCTGGACATGGTCCGCAACAGCGACAGGCCCGTCAAGGACATCGCCGATGCGGTGGGAAAGCCTTATTCAACCCTCATGCGGGAGCTTGATCCAGGCGACGCCCGGGCCAAGCTCGGCGTGGAGCTGCTGCTGCTGCCGCTGATGCAGGCTTGCGATTCCACGGCCCCGCTGCGCTGCCTGGCCGAGGCCCTGGATTGCCGGCTGGTTTCCAACCGGGGCATCACCCCGGACAAGCCGACTTTTCACGAGGAACTCCTCGACACCTACCAGGCCCTGGTGGACTACCACCGGGCCATGCTGGAAGGGCTGCCGCCGGACGTGGTGGGTAAAAAGCGCGAGACGCTCATCCGCCAGCTCAAGGAGGACTTCGCCTTCTACGTGGCCCGAAGCGGCGGCGGAGAAGGCTGACCGGCCGGGCGATCCGTCGCCGGCGGCGGTCATGGGGCCGGCCGGGCAGACGTGCCCTGGAGCCGGACTCCGGCAATGCGGGCCGTGGCTGCCGCGGCTGGGCGCGGCCATGGCTTTTTGCCCCAAGCTGTCTTATCATTTGGATTCACGCCCCCGGCCGGGGGCGGGCAACCCGGCCGAGGCCGGATCGAGGAGTATTGCCATGAGCGCGAAAACCGCGTCGTTTGCAGCTGTCTGCCCCCACTGCGGCCAGGCCGTCACGGCCACGGCCTCGTCGGCCGACGTCACGGCCGGGTCGGTGTCGGTCAAGGAGAAATGCCAGCGCTGCCTGGGCGAGTTCGACGCCATCGCCGAGGCCGACTGCCTGGAATGGGACGACCAGTGCAAGGTCGAGATGAGCCGGTTGGGCTGAGGCCCTGCGGCCAAACAGGGAGGCGGCCGTGGCCTACTGGCTGATCAAGTCCGAACCGGGCTGTTTTTCCATCGACGACCTGGCCGCCGCCCCGGACCGGACCACGGGCTGGGACGGGGTGCGCAATTTTCAGGCCCGCAACTTCCTGCGGGCCATGCGCCTGGGCGACGGCCTGCTTTTTTACCACAGCGTCACCGACCCGGGCGTGGTCGGGCTGGCCGAGGTGGCCCGGGAGGCCTATCCCGACGCCACCGCCCAGGACCCGGACTCGGGCCATTTCGATCCCCGGGCCAGCCCGGACAAGCCGCTGTGGGACATGGTGGACGTGCGCTTTGTGGCCAAATTTCCCGCTCCCGTGCCCCTGGCCGCCCTGCGCGGCGTGCCCGAGCTGGCCGGTATGGAAGTGCTGCGCAAGGGTTCGCGCCTGTCCGTGACGCCGGTGACCGACCGGGAATTTGCCGTCATCCGGGCCATGGGCCTTGGTCAGGGCGGGCCAGGAACCCGTTGACGCCAGGGGAGGGGAGCCGTATCACGGCATTATGAGAAATCCTCCCTGGTTGCCGGTTGTCGGGTTCCCGTTGCCGTCGGCCTGGGTTCTGGCTTTGGTTGTGCTGCTGGACCCCGGGAAAGCCCTGGCCGACGTTTCCCTCCAGAGCCTGAACATGGTTGACGGACTGGGGGGCGTTTTCCCCCAAATGGCCGCCCTGTGGGCCTCCCTGGCTTTGGCCGGGGTCATGGCCGGGATCATCGTGGCCTTGCTGGTCGCCCTGGCCTCGCGCAAGCAGGCCCTGGCCGCCCTTGGCGAGAGCCAGGCGCGCTACCAGGGTGTGGTGGAAAACGCCCCGGCCGCCATCTTCATCGTCAACGCCGCTGGCCGGTTTCTCGACGTCAATCCCAAGGCCTGCCGTCTGACCGGCTATGACCGGGAAACCCTGCTTGGTCTGACCATCGGCGAGGTCCTGGACCAGGACAGCTGGCAGGCCGTGGCCACCTACCTGGCCGATTTCAAGGAAGGAGCCCGCATTGCCGAGGTTTCGGGCCGGCGGCGCGACGGGGCCAAACGCTGGTGGTCGGTTTCGGCCGTGCGCCTGGACGGGGAGCGCGTCCTCGGTTTCGCCGCCGACGTCACCGAGCGCCGCCGCCGCGACGACGCCCGGTCGGTCTTCTACGAGCTGGTGCAAAACGCCGAGCACGTGGTGGTCTTCAAGGACCGGGACCTGCGCTACGTCATGGTCAACCGGGCCTACCAGAATCTCACCGGCCGCCCTCTGGAAGACGTCGTCGGCAAGACCGACCCCGAAGCCTTCGAGGGCTTGTCCGCTCCCGAGCAGATCGCCCGGTATGTGGAAAACGACCGCCGCGCCCTGAATCTGCCCCGGGGCCGCACCCTGACCAGCGAGGAGGAAATGCGCGGCGAAGGGGGCGGCGTTCGCACCTTTTTGACCAAGAAATTTCCGGTCTACGCCGAGGACGGCCGGCTGCTTGGCGTGGCCACCATGGCCTCGGAGATCACCGAGCGCAAAAAGGCCGAGGCCCGGCTTCGCGAAAGCGAAGGCCGTTACCGGCTTTTGGCCGAGCTGGCCCCGGTCTCCATCATGGCCTTTGACGCGGCCGGCCGCATCATCTTCGTCAACCGGCGGCATCTGGACACCTTTGCCGCCGGCCGGCGGGACCGCGACTATTTCCTGGGTCGGCGGCTCACCGACCTGCCGGGCATCGTGCGGGCCGGCATCGCCGGAAAGCTGGCCCCGCTGCTGGAGGGGCGCGAGGTCGATCTGGAGGCCGTGCATTTTCCCGAATTCACGGGCGGCCACTCCGGCTACGTCAACCTGCGCGGCGTGCCGTTTTTGCGCGACGACGGCTCCCTGGCCGGCGGCATCCTCATCCGCGAGGACGTCACGGCCCGCATCGAGATGGAGCGCACCCTCACCGCCGCACGCAACGAGGCCCAGGCCGCCAATCAGACCAAATCGGAATTCCTGGCCAACATGAGCCACGAGATCCGCACGCCCCTAAACGGCGTCCTGGGGATGCTCCAGCTCCTGCGCGACACGCCGCTGACCGCCGAGCAGGGCGAGTACGCCGACCTGGCCATCCAGTCGAGCCGGCGGCTCACCCGCCTTTTGGCCGACATCCTGGATCTGTCCAGGGTGGAGGCCGGCAAAATGGCCATTTTGTGCGAGTCCTTCGAACTGGCCCGGGCCGTGACCGAGGCTGTGGAGCTGTTTCGGCCTTCCGCCCGCCAGGCCGGCGTGGAATTGCGCGTCTACGTCGATGCGGCCTTGCCGGCCCGGGTGGCCGGCGACGCCGCCCGGTTCCAGCAGGTGCTGGCCAACCTCGTGGGCAATGCGCTCAAATTCACCGCCAAAGGGTCGGTGGCCGTGGAGGCCTATCCCCTGCCGCCGCGTCGGGAGGGCGAGACGCGGGCGCTTTTCTCCGTGGCCGACACCGGCTGCGGCATCGCCGACGCCGATCTCACCCGCCTGTTCGAACCCTTTGTCCAGGGCAGCCGGGGCTACAGCCGCAATGCCCAGGGCGCGGGGCTGGGGCTTTCCATCTGCAAAAGCCTGGTCGAACTCATGGGCGGGAACATCGCCGTGGACAGCGAGGTGGGACGGGGCACGACCATCTTTTTCTGCTGCTCCTTTAACGTGTGCGAGCCGGCCGGGCAGGCCGCCGCCCCCGTGGCCGCTCCGGCCGCGCCAGGCGGTTTGCGGGTGCTTGTGGCCGAGGACGACCGCATCACCCGGCTGGCCGTGCGCCGGCTGCTGGAAAAGGAAGGCCATGCCGTGGCCGAGGCCGTCGACGGCGTCCAGGCCCTGGAGGCCCTGCTCCGACAACCCTTTGACCTCGTGCTCATGGATATCCAGATGCCCGGCCTCGACGGCGTCCAGGCCGTTCGGGTCATGCGCGACGACCCCCGTTACGCCGTCGTGGCCGGCCTGCCCGTGGTGGCCCTGACCGCCTTCGCCATGGCCGGCGACCGGGAGGCCTTCCTGACCGCCGGCATGGACGCCTATGTGCCCAAGCCCGTGTTTCGCGACGAACTGCTGCGGGCCATGGAAGACGCCCTGGCCGCCGGCCGGGCCAGAAACGTCTGATTTTCCTCCTTTGACCGGTTTGCCGCGCTGCAAAGCGGCGGCGCGCCGGCCCCGACCGTCGCGGGAGATGGCCCGCGGCGTCGGCCGAGCGCAGCGGGGTCGCCTTGACCGGGCCGCCCCGGCTTGGCAGGGCGGCGCTTTTTCCGTACCGTTTCCCCGTGCGTCCGCCAGGAACCGTCCTTTTCGCCATGCCCCGCCTTGCCGGCCTGCGCGCCGTCGTGGCCGTCCTGTGCGTGGCGGCTTCGCTGGCCGCCGCGGCCGTGGGGCATGGCGCCGAATTCGTGCCCGGCGTCACCCGGCCGGTGGTGGTCGGCGGCGACCGCGACTATCCCCCCTACGAATACCTCGACAAGAACGGCCAGCCGGCCGGCTTCAACGTGGACCTCGCCCGGGCCATCGGCGAGGTCATGGGGATGCGCGTGGAGTTTCGCCTGGGTTCCTGGGCCGAGATGCGCCAGGCGCTGCTGGACGGCGAGGTGGACATCCTTGAAGGCATGAGTTTCTCCGAGGAGCGCGCCGCCGAAGAGGTGGACTTCGCGCCGCCAAGCGCCGTGGTCAACCACGCCATCTTTGCCCGTAAAGGCGAACGCCTGGCCCGCAGCCTCGACGATCTGGCCGGAAAAAAAGTCATTATCCACCGTCGCGGCTATATGCACGACCAACTGGCCGCCAGGGGTTACGAGCAGGACCTCATCCTCACCGACACCCCGGCCGACGGCCTGCGCCTTCTGGCCTCCGGGGTCGGCGATTTCGCCGTGGTGGCCATGCTGCCCGGCAACTACATCATCCGCGACAACAAGCTCGACAACATCGAGGTGGTGGCCCGCTCCGTGGCCACCCTGCGCTACGGCTTCGCCGTGAAAAAGGGCAACGAGGCCCTGCTCGCCCGCTTCAGCGAAGGCCTGGCCATCCTGCGCGGCACCGGCCAGTACGAGGCGCTCTACAACAAATGGCTCGGCGTCCTGGAGGACCGGCCCCTGCCCTGGACCACCGTGGCCCGCTACGCCGGGGCCGTGGGCCTGCCGCTTTTGGCGCTTTTGGGCGGCTCCATGCTCTGGACGCATTTTCTGCGCCGGCAAGTGGCCCAGCGCACCGCCTCCCTGTCCCAGGCCCTGGACGAACTCTCCCGCAACCAGCGCCAGCTCGTCCAGGCCGACAAGATGGCCGCCCTGGGCATCCTCGTCTCCGGCGTGGCCCATGAGATCAATAATCCCAATGGTTTGATTCTTCTCAATATCCCCATCCTGCGCAAGGCCCAGGCCGACGCCGTGCGGCTGCTGGCCCGCCGCTACGAGGAGGAAGGCGATTTTCTCCTGGGCGGCATCCCCTTTTCGCGCATGCGAAACGAACTGCCGCGCCTTCTGGAGGAAATGCAGGAAGGAGCCCAGCGCATCAAACGCATCGTCAACGACCTCAAGGACTTTGCCCGCCGCGAAGAAGGCTCGGCCCGGTCGCTCATTGATCTGGCCGACGCCGCCCGCATGGCCGTGCGCCTGCTTGACGCCGCCATCCGCAAGGCCACCGACCGCTTTACCGCCGTCTACGAACCCGACCTGCCCCTGGTCTGGGGCCATGCCCAGCGCATCGAGCAGGTCGTGGTCAACCTTGTGCTCAACGCCTGCCAGGCCCTGCCCGACCGCGACCGGGCCATTGTCCTGGAAGTCGTCCACGACGTGGAAAAAAACCAGGTGGTGCTGGCCGTGCGCGACGAGGGCACGGGCATCGCCCCCGAACACCTGCCCCACCTCACCGACCCCTTTTTCACCACCAAGCGCGAGACCGGCGGCACCGGCCTTGGCCTGTCCGTCTCCGCCGGCATCCTCAAGGAATACGGCGCGACCCTGTCCTTCCACTCCGTCCCGGGCCGGGGAACCACGGCCGTGGTCGCCTTTCCCGTGGCCAACATGGAGCACGCCGCGTGAGCGACACCCCCTTTCCCGCCTTCGGTATTCTGCTCGTGGACGACGAGCCGGCCTGGCTGCGCTCTTTGTCCCTGACGCTGGAGTCCTCGGCCGGCGTCACCAACCTCTTTTTGTGCCAGGACAGCCGCGACGTGCTGCCGCTGCTGCAAAAAGGCGGCATCCGCCTGGCCCTGCTCGACCTGACCATGCCAGGCCTGTCCGGCGAGGAGCTGCTGGCCCGCATCGGCGAGGAGCACCCGGAAGTGGCCGTCATTATCGTCAGCGGCGTCAACCAGCTCGACACCGCCGTGCGCTGCATGAAGCTCGGGGCCTTTGACTACTACGTCAAGACCGACGAGGAAGACCGCATCGTCAGCGGTGTGCTGCGGGCCATCCGCATGATCGAAATGCGCGACGAAAACCGGGCCGTCTCCGACAGCCTGGCCGCCGGAACCCTGTCGCGCCCCGAGGCCTTCGCCGGCATCGTCACCCGCTCCCGGGCCATGTTCCAGGTCTTTGCCTACATCGAGGCCGTGGCGAAAAGCAGCCAGCCCCTGCTCGTCACCGGCGAATCCGGCGTGGGCAAGGAAAACGTGGTCCGGGCCGTCCACGGCCTGAGCGGCCGTACCGGCCCCCTGGTCGCGGTCAACGTGGCCGGCCTGGACGATACGGTTTTTGCCGACACCCTGTTCGGCCACGTGCGTGGGGCCTACACCGGGGCCGAGGCCGCCCGCAAAGGCATGATCGAGGAAGCGGCCGGAGGGACGCTTTTCCTCGACGAAATCGGCGACTTGTCCATCGCCTCCCAGGTCAAGCTCCTGCGCTTGCTCCAGGAAGGCGAGTATTTCGCCCTGGGCAGCGATCTGCCCAAGCGCCTTCAGGCCCGGGTGGTGGTGGCCACCCACCGCGACCTGGCCGTCGAGGAAGCGGCCGGCCGCTTCCGGCGCGACCTCTATTTCCGCCTGCGCACCCACCAGACCCGCATTCCCCCCTTGCGCGAACGCCGCGAGGACATCGAACCCCTGGCCCGCCATTTCCTGGCCGAGGCCGCCGCCGCCATGGGCAAGCCCGTGCCGGCCATGCCCCGGGAACTTCCGGGCTGCCTGGCCGGTTACGCCTTTCCCGGCAACATCCGCGAACTGCGGGCCATGCTCTACGACGCCGTGAGCCTGACCACCGGCCCCGCCCTGGCCCTGGACGGCATCCAGGCCGCCGTCGGTCGCTGCGACGCCTGCCGCGAGGCCCCCCCGGCCAACCTGTTCGCCGGCTGCGACCGCCTGCCCACCTTTGCCGAGGCCGCCGAGCTCCTCGTGGACGAAGCCCTGGCCCGGGCCGGCGGCAACCAGACCCTGGCCGCCCGGCTTCTGGGCGTCTCCCAGCCCGCCCTGTCCAAACGCCTCAAAGCCCGCCGAGACGCCGAAGGCGGCGAGTAGGGGGAGGGCGAACGGAGAAGCGGGGAGAATAGCGGAGAAGAGAAAGCATGCCTCCGGCGGCCGGGGGCCTGAGGCCCCCGGAACCCCCATATGGGGAAAGGTTTTAAGGGGTTCTGGGCGGGGCTTGGCACTCTGTCGGTTGGGGAGCCAAAGAGGCCGTGAATGATGCTTGGCGGGAACCGCGAGGCTCCGGCGGCCGGGGATGTCGGCTGGGCAGGGAGACGGCGGGGCTGGCCGGAAAAAAAGGGGTTCTCGTTTTGGGGCCGCAGGCCCGGCCAGCGGGGAAAGCGGGCAACTATAACTTTGGGAATGATCGAACGCAGGATGTTATGACTTTTGTAAGATGTTAGAATAAAACGATTTCGTGAGATCGCGCCGGGGCCGGCCATAACCTGGGTTATGGCCGGCCCCGGCGTCTTTTCTTTGATTGTGACGAATTTCTCATAAGCGGCGCGTGGTTAGCGCCGCTTCCTCGTCCTGGCATCGTCCCTGCTATGGCAGCCTTGCCAGTACCCCTCCGGCCGGTCCGCCGGCGGCGGCGGCCCCGAGGGAAGGGCCGCCGTCGCTGGCGGGAAACCGCTTCGCCGCTTCCCGACGGGCCGGGGCAGGGGACGGCCGCATCCGGGCTGACGCGGGCCGACAGGCCGCGCCGCGAATATTGCAACCGAGGAAAGGAGAGATCGTCATGTTGACCATGCAACTTTGCGTCATCTTGCTGTGCCTGCTGCTCGGCACCCGCTACGGCGGCATGGGCCTGGGCCTGATAAGCGGCATCGGCCTGTTCGTTTTGTGCTTCGTCTTCGGCGTCCAGCCCGGCAAGCCGCCCATCGACGTCATGCTCACCATCCTGGCCGTCATCGGCTGCGCCGCCACCCTGCAGACCGCCGGCGGCCTCGACGTCCTCATGCGCGCCGCCGAGCGCGTCCTGCGCAAGCACCCCGAACACATCACGCTCCTGGCCCCCATCACCACCTGGTCGCTCACCGTCATGTGCGGCACCGGACACGTGGCCTACACCATGTTCCCCATCATCTACGACATCGCCATCAACAAGGGCATCCGTCCCGAGCGTCCCATGGCCGTGGCCTCGGTCTCGGCCCAGATCGGCGTGTGCGCTTCGCCGGTGTCCGTGGCCGCCGTGTCCATGGTCTCCATGCTGGCCCAGGCCCATGGCATCGGCAAGGCCATCAGCATCGTCGATCTCCTGTCCGTCTCCATCCCGGCCACCTTCTTCGGCGTGCTGTGCGCCGGCCTGTGGAGCATGCGCCGGGGCAAGGATCTGGACAAGGACCCGGAATTCCAGGCTAAGCTGGCCGATCCCGAACAGAAGGCCTACATCTACGACGGCGGCGCGACCCTGCTCGACAAGGTCTTTTCCAAGGAATCCTACCGGGCCGTGTGGTTCTTCTTCGCCGCCATCGCCGCCGTGGTGGTGCTTGGCGCTTTCAGCGAACTGCGTCCCTCCTTTGGCGTGCCGGGCAAGCTCAAGCCCCTGTCCATGAACCTGGTCATCCAGATGGTCATGCTCATGGCCGGCGCGTTCATCCTCATCTTCTGCAAGGTCAAGCAGCAGACCATCGCCAACAGCGCGGTCTTCAAGGCCGGCATGGTGGCCATCTTCTCGGTCTTCGGCGTGGCCTGGATGACCGACAGCTTCTTTGAGGCCCATTACGAGACTTTGAAGGCCAGCCTGTCCGCCGTGGTGGTGGCCTACCCCTGGACCTACGCCATCGTGCTGGTGGTCGTGTCCAAGCTGGTCAACAGCCAGGCCGCCGCCCTGGCCGCCGTGGTGCCCCTGGGCTTGTCCCTGGGCCTGGAACCCAAGATCCTGCTGGCCTTTTTGCCCATGTGCTACGGCTACTTCATCCTGCCGACCTACCCGAGCGATCTGGCCTGCATCAACTTCGACCGCTCCGGCACGACCCGCATCGGCAAGTACATCTTAAATCACAGCTTCATCATTCCCGGGGCCATCGGCGTCGGCTGCGGTACCCTCATGAGCTACACCCTGGTCAAGATCTTCATGTAATCGCGGGAGATTGGAACAACGCCATGCGTACTATCGACAAGAAAACCGTGGTGGAGGCCGTGGCCGCCCTGTGCATGGAGGCCAACCGGTTCCTGCCAGCGGACGTGCTCGCCGCCTTTGCCCGGGCCAAGGCCGCCGAATCCTCGGCGGCCGCCCGGGAAGTGTTCAACCAGTTGGAAGAAAACGCCGCCCTGGCCAAGGAAACCGGACTGCCCCTGTGCCAGGACTGCGGCCTGGGCGTCTTTTTCGTGGAAGTCGGCGAGGACGTGCGCCTGGCCGGCGGCGGCCTGCGGGAAGCCATCAACGAAGGCATGGTCAGGGGCTATCAGGACGGCTTTTTGCGCAAGTCCACCTGCGACCCGTTTAGCCGCAAAAACGTCGGCGACAACTCGCCGGCCATCGTCCATTTCGATCTCGTGCCCGGCGACAGGCTCAAAATCACCATGATGGCCAAGGGCGGCGGTTCGGAGAACATGTCCCGGGTCATGATGCTGGCCCCGGCCCAGGGCTGGAAAGGCGTGCGCGAGTTCGTCATCCGCCGGGTGGCCGAATCCGGGTCCAATCCCTGCCCGCCCATCATCGTGGGCGTCGGCATCGGCGGCAACTTCGAGCTTGCCGCCATCAATTCCAAAAAAGCCCTCATGCGCGAGCTGGACGACGTCCATGCCGATCCCGAGGTCGCGGCCATGGAGGCCGATCTGCTGGCCTCCATCAACCGCCTGGGCATCGGCCCCATGGGCCTGGGCGGGGGCACGACCTGCCTTGGCGTCAAGGTCAAGCTCGCTCCCTGCCATCTGGCCAGCCTGCCCCTGGCCGTCAACATCCAGTGCCACAGCGCCCGGCATAAGGAGGTCACGCTCTGATGGCCGAACATCACCTGACCACGCCGCTCACCGACGCCGACGTGTCCAAGCTGCGGGCCGGCGACGTCGTCTACTTGACCGGCGTCATCTACACCGGCCGCGACGCCGCCCACAAACGCATCGTGGACGCCCTGGACGCGGGCGAAAATCCGCCGTTTCCGCTGCAGGGCGCGGTCATCTACTACGTCGGCCCCTCGCCGGCCCGTCCCGGCCGTCCCATCGGTTCGGCCGGCCCCACCACCTCCTATCGCATGGATTCCTATGCCCCGCGCCTGCTCAAGCTCGGCCTCAAGGGCATGATCGGCAAGGGGATGCGCGCCGCGCCCGTGCGCGAGGCCATGGAAACCGAGATGGCCGTCTATTTCGGGGCCACCGGCGGGGCCGGGGCGCTTCTCGGCCTGCGCATCAAGGACGCCAAGGTCATCGCCTACGAAGACCTCGGCCCCGAGGCCGTGCGGGAGTTGACCGTGGAAAATTTCCCGGTGCTGGTCATTAACGACTGCGTGGGCGGCGACCTCTACGCCGTGCCCGACCTGGAGGCCGCCCTTGGCTAGCCCGGGGGCCGTATCGGCCGGCGGCGTCTGTCCGGGCGGCCCCAAACCCCTCTACGCTTCCCTCTACTTCTGGGTGGTGGCCGGCATCGTGGCCGGCATCGTCCTGGGGCTGGTCCCGGCCACCAAGGGCCTGGCCATGGAGATGCAGCCCTTTGGCACGGCCTTTATTCGCATGGTGAAGATGATCATCGCGCCCATCATCTTCTGCACCGTGGTCACCGGCATCGCCAAGATGGGCGACATGGGGAAAGTCGGCCGCGTTGGCCTCAAGTGCATGCTCTACTTCTGGGCCATGACCTTGTGCGCCCTGGCCATTGGCCTGGTCGTGGTCAATCTGCTGCAGCCCGGGGCCGGCATGGACGACTACGCCGCCCGGATGCAGGCCAACCAGGCCGAGACGGCCAAGGTGGAGGAGTTCGCCGGCAAGGCCAGAAAGCTCTCCACCACCGAGTTCATGCTCAACATCGTGCCCCATTCGGCGGTGGACGCCTTTGCCAAGGGCGACATCCTGCAGGTGCTTTTTTTCTCCATCCTCTTCGGCGTCGGCCTGGCCAGCCTGGGGGAAAAGACCAAGCGCCTCGTCGGCGTCATTGACGAGTTCGGCCAGGGGCTTTTCAAGGTCGTCCACTACATCATGTACTTCGCCCCCCTGGGGGCCTTCGGAGCCATGGCCTACGTGGTCGCCTCCCAGGGCCACGACGCCTTGGCCCGGCTGTTTTACCTGATGCTGGGCGTCTATGTGACCTGTGCGCTGTTTATCTTCGTGGTCCTTGGCCTCGTCTGCCGGCTGGCCGGGTTTTCGCTGCTGCGCTACCTGGCCTACATCCGCGACGAGATCCTGCTCGTGCTGGGCACGTCCTCGTCCGAGGCGGCCTTGCCGCGCATGATGCGCAAGCTCGAGCGGGCCGGGGCGGACAAGTCCGTGGTCGGGCTGTGCCTGCCCATGGGCTATTCGTTTAATCTCGACGGCACCTGCATCTACCTGACCATGGCCGCCGTGTTTCTGGCCCAGGCCACGGGCACGCCTCTCGATCTTGGCCACCAGCTCTCGCTGCTGGGCATCCTGCTTCTGACCTCCAAGGGCGCGGCCGCCGTCACCGGCGGCGGGTTCATTACCCTGGCCGCCACCCTGCAAACCATGGGGACCATCCCCGTGGCCTCGCTCACCCTGCTTCTTGGCGTGGACCGCTTCATGTCCGAAGCCCGCGCCATCACCAACCTCATCGGCAACGGCGTGGCCACCCTGGTGGTCGCCAAATGGGAAAAGGCCCTGGACGTGGCCCGCCTGGAGGCGGCCTTGTCCGGCGGCCTGTGCGACGACGAGGACGCCGCGCCGCTTCTGGCCTCGGCCGAACCGGCGCTGTCCGTGGTCGAAAACGAGCAGCAACGCTAAAACGGGAGAAAGGAAATGTCCGTACCATCCACGGCAACCCACGCCGGGCTGCCGGTCGGGAAACTCGCGGCCTGGCTCGACTGGGTGCAGATGCTCACCGGAGCCGCCCTGGTGCTTTTTATGTGGTGCCACCTCATGCTGGTTTCCAGCGTGCTCATAAGCCCCAAGGTCATGAACGCCCTGGCCTGGTTTTTTGAGGTCACCTACATGGCCCAGGTCGGCGGACCGCTTATTTTCCTCGCCTTTCTGGTCCACTTCGTCCTGGCCGCCCGCAAGATTCCCTTTGCCACCAGCCAGCAGCGGGTGATGCTCTCCAACGCCAAACGCCTGCGCCACACCGACACCTGGCTGTGGGTGGTCCAGGCGACCACGGCCATGGGCATCCTCATCATGGGCGGCATCCATTTGTGGGTGGTTCTTAACGACCTGCCCATCTCGGCCGAGAAATCCGCCGCCCGCATCCAGTCCGGCTTCTGGTTCGTCTTCTACCTGATCCTGTTGCCCATGGTCGAACTCCATGTCGGCGTGGGCTTCTACCGCATCCTGGTCAAGTGGGGCTTTCTCGACCGCTCCGGCCGTTTCTCCCTGAAAAAAAAGGAGAACGCCATGACCATGATCTTTATCGGCATTGGCCTTCTCACCCTGCTTCGTTACTACTTCCTGCCGCTCAAATAAGGACGCAACGCCATGAGGATCATCCAATCCGACGTGCTGTCGGTCGGCGCGGGCCTGGCCGGCGAACGGGTGGCCATTGAGGCCGCCGAGAACGGTTTTTCCGCCATCTGCCTGTCCATCGTGCCGGCCCGGCGTTCCCACTCCTCGGCCGCTCAGGGCGGCATGCAGGCGGCTTTGGGCAACTCGGCCATGGGCGAGGGCGACTGCCCGGACGTCCATTTCGCCGACACCGTCAAAGGCTCCGACTGGGGCTGTGACCAGGAAGTGGCCCGGCTATTTTGCGACAACGCCCCCATCGCCATGCGCCAGATGGCCTTCTGGGGCGTGCCCTGGAACCGCGTGGTGCCCGGCGAACAGACCTATTACAAGGGCGGCAAGCCCTTTACCGCCTTTGAAAAGCCCGAAAACGAGGGGCTGATCCACTCGCGCAACTTCGGCGGCACCGCCAAGTGGCGCACCTGCTACACCTCCGACGGCACCGGGCATTGCGTCCTTTTCACCCTGGACAACCGGGCCGCCCAGGTTGGCGTCACGGTCATCGACAAGGTCGAGGTCATCGGGCTTATCCACGACGGCGAAACCTGCATGGGGGCCGTGGCCCGCTGCCTGAAAACCGGCGAGTTGACCGCCTACCTGGCCAAGGCCACGCTCATCGCCACCGGCGGTTTCGGCCGCATCTACCGCGAGTCCACCAACGCCGTCATCTGCGACGGCGGCGGCCTCATCGCCGCCCTGGACACCGGCGTCGTGCCCCTGGGCAACATGGAAGCCGTGCAGTTCCACCCCACCGGCATCGTGCCGACAGACATCCTCGTCACCGAAGGCTGTCGCGGCGACGGCGGCACGCTGCTCGACAAAAACGAGTACCGGTTCATGCCGGACTACGAACCGGAAAAGGCCGAGCTGGCCTCCCGCGACGTGGTCAGCCGCCGCATGACCGAGCACATGCGCAAGGGCCTGGGCGTGCCCTCCCCCTACGGCGACCACCTCTGGCTCGACATCCGCCACCTGGGCGAGCACCACATCCGCACCAAGCTGCGCGAGGTCGACGAGATCTGCCAATCGTTTTTGGGCGTGGACCCCGTCCACCAGCTCATCCCCGTGCGCCCCACCCAGCACTATTCCATGGGCGGCGTGCGCACCAATAAAGACGGCGCGGCCTACGGCTTAAAGGGCCTGTTCTCGGCCGGCGAGGCCGCCTGCTGGGATATGCACGGCTTCAACCGCCTGGGCGGCAATTCCCTGGCCGAAACCGTGGTCGCCGGCATGATCGTCGGCGCGAAAATCGTCGAATTCCTCAAAGGCGCCGAGACCGTCATCAAGACCGCCTCGGTGCGCGACGCCATGGCCGCCCAGCAGGCCCGCATCGACGATCTCATTAATTGCGCAAACGGCCGCGAAAATCCCTACGCCGTCAAAAACGCCATGCACGACGCCATCATGAAGGGAGCCGGCATCTTCCGTAACGGCAAGGACCTGGAAACCTGCGTGGCCGATCTCCAGGAGATTCTCGGCCGCGCCCGCCGCGTGGGCCTGCGCTCAAACGGCAAGGGAGCCAATCCCGAGCTGACCATGGCGCTCAAAATCCAAGGCATGGTCAAGCTCGCCCTGTGCGTGGCCTACGGGGCGCTTAAGCGCACCGAATCGCGCGGCGCGCACACCCGCGAGGACTACCCCGAGCGCAACGACCGCGACTGGCTGACCCGCACCCTGGCCACCTGGGCCGAGGGAGCCGATCTGCCGACGCTCAATTACGAGGCCGCCACCCAGACCTTCGAACTGCCCCCCGGCGACCGCGGCTACGGCGGCGGCAAGATCATTGCCCGCGACGAGTAGGGATGTGCCTCCGGCGGCCAGGAGAGGCGCTACCTCTCCTGGACCTCTCCGCCGGGGGCCTCAGGCCCCCGGACCCCCGGCATGGGTTAAAGACTTGGTGGCGTGACGGCGTCGTTGCGCGTCAATGAGAAGGAGAACAAGATGGCAAGAACGCTGACGTTCAATATATTCCGGTACAACCCGTCCGATCCGGCCTCCTCGCCGCATATGGACACGTTTACCCTGCCCGAAACCGAGCGCATGACGCTTTTCATCGCGCTCAACAAGATTCGCGAGGAGATCGACCCGACCCTGATGTTCGACTTCTGCTGCCGGGCCGGCATCTGCGGCGCTTGCGCCATGGTCATTAACGGCCGCCCGGGTCTGGCCTGCCACACCAAGACCAAGGACATGCCCGAGGACATCACGCTCATGCCCTTGCCCGTCTTCAAGCTGGTGGGCGACCTGTCCGTGGATACCGGGACCTGGTTTCGCGGCATGTACCAGAAGGTCGAATCCTGGGTGCACACCGACAAGGTCTTCGATCCCGCCGCCAAGGAAGAGCGCATGGACAACGCCCTGGCCGAGCAGATCTACGAGCTTGACCGCTGCATCGAATGCGGCTGCTGCGTGGCGGCCTGCGGCACGGCGCTCATGCGCGAGGACTTCCTCGGCGCGGTGGCCTTAAACCGGCTCGCCCGCTTCATTCTCGACCCGCGCGATGAGCGCACCGAGAAAGCGTATTTCGACATCGTGGGCACCGACGAAGGCATCTTCGGCTGCATGGGCCTTTTAGCCTGCGAGGACGTCTGCCCCAAGCAGATTCCGCTCCAGGAACAGCTCGGCAAGCTGCGCCGCAAGATGGCTTTGGCCGCCGTCAAAAACATCCTGCCCAGGTTTTTGAAAAAAGACTTTTAGCGCGGCGTCCGCACAACACATATCTGTTGTGTTGCAGGTAAAGACAATAACAACAGCCTGTTGCCGCAAGGACTCACGTCCCGGCATTTCCCGAATGCGACACGATCGGGAGACTTGGGCGGCACAGGCGGCAGGGGCGACGGCGACGTCGCCCCTTTTTTGCGCCCTGGTGATGGGGCCTTGACGTTATTGTGGAAAGCACTCCCGGAAAAACAAGGCAACCCCGCCGCCGCTGGGCGAAAATCGGCCTCCCACGCCGCTTTTCGCCGCGCGGCACTTGACACGGCCGCCGCCATTGCCCAAGAGACATTTTTCACCATTGACGTGATCGGCATCGTGCCGCCAACTTTCCCCCGCCCGGAGGCTCCATGAAGCGTATCGTCATCGCCCTGGCCCTGGTCCTGTGCGCCGCCCAGCCGGCCCTGGCCGACAAGGTCGCCGCTCCCATCCCCATCGGCATCGCCGTGGCCCAGACCAGCAACGTGGCGCTTTTCGGCCAGGAGCAGGTCAACGGCGCCAAGCTCGCCGAGGAACGCCTGAACGCCGCCGGCGGCGTGAACGGCACGAAAATCGCCCTGGTCTTCCAGGACACCGCCGGCGACGAAGCCGGGGCCGTCAACGCCTTCCAGAACCTGCTCAACCGCGACAAGGTCGTGGCCATCATCGGACCCACGCTCTCCCAGCAGGCTTTCGCCGCCAACCCCATCGCCGACCGGGCCAAGACCCCGGTGGTCGGCCCCTCCAACACCGCCAAGGGCATTCCCGAGATCGGCGAGTTCGTCGGCCGCATCTCCGCCCCCATGACCCAGGTCGCGCCCAACTCCCTCAAGCAGGCCATGAAGATCAAGCCCGACCTCAAGCGGGTGGCCGTGCTCTACGCCCAAAACGACGCCTTCTCCTCTTCCGAGACCACGACCTTCCAGGACGCCATCAAGGAACTCGGCCTGGAAACCGTCACCGTCCAGAAGTTCCAGACCACCGACACCGACTTCACCACCCAGGTCACGGCCGTGCTCGGAGCCAATGCCGATCTGGTCGTCATCTCGGGCTTGGCCGCCGATTCCGGCAACCTCGTCAAACAATTGCGCCAGCTCGGCTACAAGGGCCTCATCGTCGGCGGCAACGGGCTCAATTCGCCCAACATGTTCCCGGTGTGCGGCGCGCTGTGCAACGACGTGCTGGTGGCCCAGGCCTACAGCCCCGGCGCGGTGGACAAAAACCCGGTCAACAAGGACTTCGCCGCCGCCTTCGAGGCCGCCTACAAGAAGGGCCCGGCCCAGTTCTCGGCCCAGGCCTACGCCGCCGTCCAGGTGGTGGTCGAGGCCCTGGCCAAGATCGAAAAAGAGACCGGCAAGAAGATCGCCGACTTCGAGCTGGCCGACCTGCGCGCCGCCCTGAATAAGTCCCTGCGCACCGGCACGTACCTGACGCCCATGGGCGAGATCAGCATGGCCCCCTCCGGCGAGGTGCAGCAAAAGGACTTCTACGTCTCCAAGATCGTCATGAATCCCGACGGCAAGACCGGCGCGTTCGTGCTCGTCTCCGAATAGCAACCGTCCCATCACGGCTGCGGCCGGGACGCCCATGCATGGGCGTCCCGGCCGCTAAAAAAGCGTTCCCATGGATTTCGCCTGGCTCCTGCAAAGTCTCCTCAACGGCCTGAGCATCGGGTCGGTCTACGCCGTCTTCGCCCTGGGCTACACCCTGGTCTTCTCCATCCTCGGCATCATCAATTTCGCCCATGGCGCGGTCTTTACCCTGGGCGCGTACCTCACCTACGCCCTGGCCGTGGGCCATTTCGGCATAAACGGCCTTTTGGCCGACTGGACCATGCCCGTGACCCTGCCCTTCGTGCCGGCGCTGATTCTCGGCGCGCTGCTGTCGGGTCTGGCCGGCATGGCCGTGGAGCGGCTGGCCTTTAAGCCCCTGCGCAAGCGCGGGGCCGATCCGCTCCTGGCCCTGGTCAGCAGCCTGGGCGTGGCCCTTATTGTCGTCAACCTGATCCAGTATCTCGTCGGCGCGGAGATCTATTCCTTCCCCGCCGACATCTTCGGCGACCTGCCCATGGCCGTCATCTTCAAGATCGGCGGCAAGCCCGTGGCCGTGCGCACCATCCAGATCATCCTTTTTGGCGCAAGCCTCGTCATGCTGGCCGGCCTGGGCTGGTTCATCGGCCGCACCCGCGGCGGCAAGGCCCTGCGGGCCACGGCCGAGAACGCCGACACAGCCAGCCTGCTTGGCATCAGCGTCAACCGCTTCATCCTGGGCACCTTTTTCATCTCCGGCCTGCTTGGCGGGCTGTCCGGCACGCTGATTGGCGTCTCCTTTGGCGTGGCCGGGCCGTATTTCGGCGTGTCCTACGGCTTAAAAGGCCTGGCGGTCATCGTGCTCGGCGGCCTTGGCAGCATTCCCGGCGCGGTGCTTGGCGGGCTGGTCATTGGCCTGGGCGAGGCCTTTTTGCCCTCGGACATGAGTTCCTACAAAGAGGCCGTGGCCTTTGTGCTGTTGTTCGCCATCCTGCTGATTCGGCCCCAAGGCCTGCTCGGCGGCCGTCTGGAGCAGAAGGTGTAATCATGTCGGGCTTTTTTGAAAACTACGGGTTTCTCATCGTCACCATCGTGCAGCAGGCGCTTTTGGGACTGAGCATCTATTTCCCGCTCATGGCCGGCCAGCTGTCCCTGGCCAGCATCGGGTTTTATTCCCTGGGCGGCTACGTGGCCGCCATCATGGGCACCCATCCGGCCCTGGCTCCGCTGCGCGAGGCCCTGGGCTTTTGGATGTTCCCCCTGGAGTGGCTCGGGGCGCTTATCCTGTCCGTGATCCTGGGCATCGCCGTGGGCTATCCGGCCCTGCGCCTGCGCGGCATCTATCTGGCCCTGGCCACCGTGGCCTTTGTCCAGGTGGTCAACGTGGCCGTGCTCAACATGCCCATCGCCGGCGGCGCGGTCGGCCTCTTCGGCATCCCCCAGGCTTTCGAATCGCGCCTGGATTACATCTGGTTTTTCGGACCGCTGTTCCTTTTTGCCCTGTTTCTGGTCTGGCGCATTGGGAACATGGGCCGGGGCCTGGCCTTTTTCGCCGTGCGCGAGGACGAGCTGGCCGCCGGGGCCATGGGCGTGGCCACCACCGGCAACAAGGTCACGGCCTTTGTCCTGGGCTGCGCCCTGGCCGGCGTCACCGGAGCCATGTCCGCGCCGTTCCTCAATACCTGGAACGCCCGGCAGGGCACCTTCGACGCCTCGGTCACCTGTCTGGCCTACGTGCTCATCGGCGGTTCGCGCTCCATCTGGGGGCCGCTGTGCGGCGCGGCGCTGCTGGTCAGCCTGCCGGAGCTGTTGCGGCCGCTGAAGGACTCGCGCATGATCCTAAACGGCGTGGTGCTGGTGGCCGCCTGCGTCTATCTGCCCCAGGGCATCATGGGGGGCCTTGCCGCCTTGCGGTCGCGGCTGTCCGGCCGGGGAGGGGCGGCATGAGCGCGCTGTTACAAGCCACCGATCTGCGCCGCCGCTTCGGCGGGCTTATGGCCGTGTGCGACGTGTCCATCGAGGTGCGCCCCGGCGAGATCATGGGGCTTATCGGCCCCAACGGCGCGGGCAAGACCACCTTTTTCAATCTGCTCACCGGCATGACCCGGGCCGATTCCGGCACGGTGGTCTTTGACGGCCACGACGTGACCCGGGCCAAGCCCGAGGCCATCGCCCGGCTGGGGCTGGCCCGCACCTTTCAGAACATCCGCCTGTTTGGCGGCTTGACCCTTATGGACAACGTGCGCGTGGCCGGCCGGGTCCAGGCCCGCCACGGGTTGCTCTCCGGCCTGTGCTTCACCCCGGGCAGCCGCCGCGAGGACGAGGCCGTCACCGAAGAGGCTTACGGTCTGCTGCGCCTGGTCGGCCTGGAGGACCGGGCCGATAACTTGGCCGCCTCGCTGCCCTACGGCGACCGCCGCCGGCTGGAGATCGCCCGGGCCCTGGCGCTTTCGCCCAAGCTGTTGCTCCTCGACGAGCCGGCTGCCGGCCTCAATCCTTCGGAAAAGCTCGGGCTGGCCGATTTCATCCGCGACATCAAGGAACGCTTCGACCTCACGGTGCTTTTGATCGAACACAACGTGCCCATGGTCATGGGGCTGTGCGACCGGGTGATGGTGCTCAATTTCGGCCAGACCATCGCCGTGGGCGCGCCCGAGGACGTGCAGCGCGACCCGGGCGTCATCGAAGCCTATCTCGGAGGGGACGCCCATGGCGCTGCTTGAGGTCGAGGCGCTTTGCGTCAATTACGGGGCCGTCTCGGCCGTGCGCGACGTGTCGTTGTCCGTGGAGCAGGGCGAGATCGTCACGCTCATTGGGGCCAACGGCGCGGGCAAGACGTCCATTTTGCGCGCCATCTCCAAGCTCGTCGCGCCGCGTTCCGGCGTGGTGCGCTTCGACGGCCGCGACGTGACCGCCCTGCCGCCCGAGGCGCTGGTTCGCCTGGGCATGGCCCATTCCCCGGAGGGCCGGCAGGTGCTGGCCAAGCAGAGCGTCGGCGACAACCTGGAGCTTGGGGCCTACGTGCGTAAGGACCGGGCGGAAATCGCCAAGGACATGGCCCGCATGTACGAACTGTTCCCCAGGCTGTCCGAGCGGCGCAACCAGTCGGCCGGAACGCTGTCCGGCGGCGAGCAGCAAATGCTGGCCATCGCCCGGGCGCTCATGAGCCGGCCGCGCTTGTTGCTCCTTGACGAACCGAGCCTGGGACTCGCGCCGCTGCTGGTTTCCGAAATTTTCGAGATCATCGCCGGGCTTGGGGCCATGGGCACGACGATCCTGCTCGTGGAGCAAAACGCCCGTCTGGCCATGCGGGCGGCGGCCCGCACCTACGTGGTGGAGTCGGGCGGCATCGTGCTGGAAGGGCCGTCGGCCGAGTTGGCGGCCGATGAGCGGGTGACCAAGGCGTATTTGGGCTGATCGCGACGCCAGTTCGGCAGAGGGATTTTCGCGCGCGGCGGGGAGGTTTCCCCGCCGCGCTTTTTTGCGGAAGGCGGCTCAGGGCGCTCCGGCCGGATTGCCCGGGGCCGGCGCGGCCGCCTTCTTGGCGGACAGCAGCCAGTAAACCACCCCCAGCGCCAGGATCACCGCCGCGATGGCCCAGACGAACTGCGGGTCCGTCTCCTGGAAATCCAGCACGATGACCTTGCGCGCCGCCGCCATCAGGGCCGTGGCCAGCACGAGGCGCACCTGGATGAACTCCATGCGCAGATACATCACAATGTTCTCGAAAATCTCGATGGCAATGAGCACTGCCAGAAACGCCCCGAAGGTCGCCAAAATGTCGCTGATGTCGAGCAGGAAGTACGGATTTGCGGCCATGCGCCGGTACATCACCCAGACCACGTCCAGGGTGCCCCAGCAGATGACGAAGGTCATGAGCACGGCCAAAAACCGTACTGCCATCTTGATGACCCCATGGCAGCGGGCCAGGAACACGTCGTCCCGGGTCAAGGCGGGCGGGGGGAGGGCGTCTTTGTCGTGGTCCATGGGGTTCTCCGGAGTCGTAGGACTGCCTCGGGCGGCCTGTTGGTCGGACAAAAATGCCCGGCGGCCATGCTCCCAGTGTCCAGGGGTAGCGTCTCCAGAACGAAAGTCAAGCCTGTTGCCGCGCTAACTCGTGTCGTCGCCGAACGATTGCCAAAAAAGTTAAAATTACGCCGAAAAATCTGCGCCGGCCCCGTCTTCCCCTTTGACAGCCGGGCGGCCGCCGTGTATTGCTCAGCGGGCCGGGTGTTCCGGCTGGCGGAACGATGGTTCGCATTTTAAGCCAAATGGAGCCGATTTCGTGTCGGGAAAGGCCAATATATCCGAATCCCTGGCCAAGGGGCTGGCTATCCTCGACCTGTTCGGCGTCGAGGACGCCGGCTTCACCTTAAGCGAAATCGCCGCCCGCGTCGGCATCAGCAAAACTTCCGCCCACCGTTACGTCACCACCTACTGCGAACAGGACTATCTGGCCCGCGATCCCCGCTCGGGCCTGTACCGCCTGGGCGTGCGCACCCTGGCCCTGGCCCAGTCCATGATCGAGACCAGCGAGCTGGTGCGCGGCCTGCGCCCCTTTGTGGACGAAGCCGCCGCCCGCCACGGCATCCACATCGACGTGGCCCTGCTCTCCCGGGACGCCGTCTATCTTGTCTATCGCCGTGACTCGGCCGACACCCGGGTCTTCCGGTCGTTCAGCTACGCTTCGTCCCTGCACTATCTGGCCGCCGGCAAGGCCGCCATGGCCTTCATGGAACCGCGCGCCCTGGCCGGCATCATGTCGCGCTTGCAGCTTACCGCCAAGACCGACCGCACCATCACCGACAAAGCCGTGCTCGAAGCCGAGCTGGCCGAGGCCCGGGAACTGGGCTACGCCAAGAATAACGAGGAATCGCTGCCGGGCCTCATCGCCATCGGCGCGCCGCTGTTTTCCCTGCGCACCGGAGAGGTGGTCGGCGCGGTCAGCTTCGACTCGTCCACCGCCACCTATTCCATGCAGGAGTTGGAACGCCTCTTCGCCGGCTATCTGGTGGAGTTGGCCAAGAAAATATCGGCCGTGGTCTCGCTGTAACCGCCGGGCCGCATCGGCCGCCGGCGAAAACCGCAACGTGGAGGACTTCTCATGCGCAAAATGCTTCTTTTGTGCCTGGCTTTGGTGCTCGGTTTCGCCAACGCGGCCCTGGCCGCCGACGACACCGTCAAGATCGGCGTCTTTTTGCCCCTGACCGGCCAGAACGCCTTTGGCGGACAGCTGGAGCTTGAGGGCGTGCAGCTCGCCGCCAAGGAAAACCCCACCGTCCTGGGCAAAAAAGTCGAACTGTTCGTCGTGGACAACAAGTCCGACAAGGTCGAAGCGGCCAACGCCGTCAAGCGCCTGATCGAAAAGGAAAAAGTCCAGGCCATCATCGGCACCTACGGCTCCTCCCTGGCCATGGCCGGCGGCGAAGTCTCCGAAAAGGCCGGCATCCCCCAGGTCGGCACAAGCTGCACCAACCCGCTGGTCACCCAGGGCAAGAAGTACATCTTCCGCGTGTGCTTCATCGACCCCTACCAGGGCGCCGGCGCGGCCACCTATGCTTATAAGACCCTGGGCCTGAAAAAGGCCGCCATGCTCGTCGACCTGGCCAGCGACTACTCCGTGGGCCTGTCCAAGTTCTTCAGCAAGTCCTTCACCAAGCTCGGCGGCCAGGTCGTGGCCACGCTCAACTACCAGTCCGGCGACCAGGACTTCACCGCCCAGCTGACCAAGATCATTTCCGAGAAGCCCGACGTCCTGTTTATCCCCTCCTACTTCGCCGAAGGCGCCATCATCATGAAGCAGGCCAAGGAACTCGGCGCCACCTTCAAGATCATGGGCGGCGACGCCATGGACAACCCCAAGATCACCGACATCGGCGGCGCCGCCGTGGAAGGGTTCGTCCACACCACCTTCCCCTATGATCCGTCCATGAAGAACATGACCGAGATGGCCAAGAAGTTCACCGCCGCCTGGAAGGCCCAGTATCCCGGCAAGGAACTCAACGTGAATGCCGCCCTGGGCTACGACGCCTACATGATCATCCTCGACGCCATCACCCGCGCCGGCAAGGCCGACCCCGAGTCCATCGCCAAGGCCCTGGCCGCCACCAAGGGATTCCAGGGCGTCACCGGCGCCACCACCATCAACGAAACCCACGACGCCGAAAAACCCGTGGGCCTCGTGGTGATCAAGGACGGCAAGAAGATCTACGAAGGCGAAATCACCCCCGAACTCTAAACCGTACGACGCGTTTCGCCCGCGGCGGGGCGGCCCCAAAAAGGGGCCGTCCCGCCAAACCGACCGGGTGGCGAAACCGCAGGCAAGGACCCCCGCATGAACTCGGCGACGTTCATCCAGCACATGCTCAACAGCCTGACCCTGGGCAGTCTCTACGCCCTGGTCGCCATCGGCTACACGATGGTCTACGGCATCCTGCGCCTGATCAATTTCGCCCACAGCGAAATGTTCATGCTCGGGGCGTATTTCGTTTTCTGGGGCATCACCCTGGCCAACCTCCCCTGGCCCGTGGCCATGGTCATCGCCATCGTCGTCACCGCGACGCTTGGCATCGTGGTCGATCAGGTGGCCTACCGGCCGCTGCGCGACGCTCCCCGAATTTCGGCACTCATCAGCTCCATCGGCGTATCCTTTTTCCTCCAAAACGTGGCCATCGTCTTTTTCCAGGCCATCCCCCGCGAGGTCTACCGGCCCCAGTGGCTGGAAAACCCCATCATCATGGGCGGGGTGCGGGTGCTGCCGCTGACGCTTTTCGTGCCGCTACTGTCCCTGGCGCTCATGCTCGGGCTTATCTGGATCGTCTACCGCACCAAGGCCGGCCTTGGCATGCGGGCCATCAGCAAGGACATTGAGACGAGCTACCTCATGGGCGTGCCGGTCAACCGCATCATCGCCCTGACCTTTGGCATCGGCTCGGCCCTGGCCGCCGCCAGCGGCATCATGTGGGCCCTGCGCTATCCCCAGCTCCAGCCCATCATGGGCACCATCCCCGGATTCAAGGCCTTCATCGCCGCCGTCTTCGGCGGCATCGGCTCCATCCAGGGCGCCGTCATCGGCGGTCTGGCCCTGGGATTCATCGAGATCATGACCGTGGCCTTCTTCCCCGATCTGGCCGGCTACCGGGACGCGTTCGCCTTTGTGCTGCTCATCGCCGTCCTGATGTTCAAGCCGACAGGCCTTTTGGGCGAACGTCTGGAGGATAAAGTCTGATGCGACGCGGACAAACCATCATCCTCAATCTTGTGGCCGTGCTGGCCCTGGGCGGATTTCTGTGGCTGGCCGAAGGCAATTTCGACGGCTACAAGATCCAGATCTTAAACCTCATCGCCATCAACATCATCCTGGCCCTGTCGCTCAACCTCATCTACGGCTTCACCGGGCTTTTCAGCCTCGGCCACGCCGGGTTCATGGCCATCGGAGCCTATATCTGCTCCATCCTGATCATGACCCCGGACCAGAAAGACATGCTCTTTCTGCTGGAACCGGCCTATGACTGGGTGCAAAACGCCCACGCCCCGTTTTTGGTCGCCGTCCTGGCCGGCGGACTCGTGGCCGCCGCCATCGGCGCGCTGGTCGGCTTTCCGCTGCTGCGCCTGGGCGACGACTACCTCGGCATCGCCACCCTGGGCTTTGCCGAAATCATCCGCGTGCTGGCCAACAACTTCCCCCGCCTGACCAACGGGGCGCTGGGGTTCAAGGGCATTCCCGACTACGCCAACCTGTGGTGGAACTTCGGCTGGTGCCTGGTCACCCTCTACGTCATCGTGCGGCTGCTCAAAAGCAACACCGGCAACGTGCTCAAGGCCATCCGCGACGACGAAGCCGCCGCCCGGGCCATGGGCGTCAACGTCTTCCGCTACAAACTGTTGTCGTTTACCGTGGGCGCGTTTTTCGCCGGCATCGGCGGCGCGCTCCTGGCCAGCCTGCTCACCACCATCGACCCCAAGATGTTCCTTTTTACCCTCACCTTTAACATCCTCATGATCGTGGTGGCCGGCGGCCTTGGTTCCCTGAGCGGCACGGTCATGGCCGGCATCGGCATCACCGTGCTGCTTGAATGGCTGCGGGTGGTGGAAAATCCGGTGGATATCTTCGGCTACGAGCTGCCCGGCGTGCCGGGGATGCGCATGGTCGTGTTTTCCCTGGCGCTCATCATGATCATCCTCTTCCGGCGCGAGGGACTCATGGGTATGCGCGAACTGCACTGGCAATCCCTGTCCAAAGTGTTTTCCCGGGGGAGGGCGTGATGTCCGGCGACGTGATTTTAGCCACAAACGACGTGACCATGCGCTTTGGCGGTTTGGCCGCGGTGACGGACCTGTCCCTGGCCGTGCGCCGGGGAACCATCGCCGGGCTTATTGGCCCCAACGGCGCGGGCAAGACCACCTGCTTCAACATGATCACCGGCTTTTACAAGCCGACCATGGGTTCCATCGTCTTTAACGGCCAGGAGGTCACCGGGCTGCCGCCGCACAAGGTCTGCAAGGCCGGCATCGCCCGCACCTTCCAGAACATCCGGCTGTTCGGCAATGAGACCGTGCTCGAAAACGTCATGATCGGCCGCCATCTGCGCCAGAAGACCAGCTGGATCGACGCCGTGCTCTTCACCCCGGGCTACCTGCGCGAGGACAAGTCCATGCGCGCCCATTGTCTGGAGCTGCTGGCCGCCGTGGGACTGGCCGATCTGGCCGACGAAAAGGCCTCCAGCCTGGCCTACGGCGCGCAAAGACGCCTGGAAATCGCCCGAGCTCTGGCCACCGAGCCGTCGTTTCTGCTCCTGGACGAACCCGCCGCCGGCATGAACCCCCAGGAATCCGAAGACCTCATGGGTTTCGTGCGCACCATCCGCCAGGACTTCGACCTGACCATCCTGCTCATCGAACACGACATGAAAGTTGTCATGGGCATCTGCGAACACATCTGGGTGCTCGATTACGGCGTCACCATCGCCGAGGGCGCTCCCGAGGCCATCCGCCGCGATCCCAAGGTGATCCTGGCCTACCTCGGCGAGGAAGGGGGACTCCATGCTTGAGATCCGCGATCTCCACGTCCACTACGGCGGCATCCATGCCTTAAAGGGCGTCTCCCTCGACGTGCCCAAGGGCTCCATCGTGACGCTCATTGGCGCCAACGGCGCGGGCAAGTCGAGTACGCTTCGGGCCATCTCGGGGCTGGTCAAAAACAAGCGCGGCCGCATCTCCTGGAACGGCACGGACATCTCCACCAAGAATCCCGTGGACATCGTCAAGTCCGGCATCGTCATGTCCCCCGAGGGACGGCGCATCTTCGCCCACCTGACCGTGCTGGAAAACCTGCGCCTGGGAGCCTACAGCCGCTCCGACGAGGCCGGCATCGCCAAGGACATCGACTGGGTCTTCGAACTCTTTCCGCGCCTGTCCGAACGCCGCAACCAGAAAGGCGGCACGCTCTCCGGCGGCGAACAGCAGATGCTGGCCGTGGGCCGCGCGCTCATGGCCGCGCCGCAGCTCGTCATGCTCGACGAGCCAAGCCTTGGCCTGGCCCCGCTTATCGTCAAGGAAGTCTTCGACATCATCCGCATGATCAACGCCAAGGGCATGACCGTGCTGCTTGTGGAACAAAACGCCTATGCGGCCCTCAAGGTCGCCCACCAGGCCTACGTCCTCGAAGTCGGCACCATCACGCTCTCCGGCACCGGCGAAGCGCTCATCGCCGACGACCGCGTCCGCGAAGCCTATTTGGGTGGATAGTAGGGGTTTAAAAACACGGCGTTTTCGGTGGATTGAGAAGAGGAAGAGGCCTCCGGCGGCCAAAGGGGCTGAGCCCCTTTGGAAACCCCACCTGGGGAAACAGTTTGCAATGGGGAAACATGTGAAACTTGCCGTCTATTCCATGGGCGGAACCATCGACAAGGTCTATTTCGACGACCTGTCCGACTACTCCGTGGGCGATCCGCAAGTCGGGGCCATCCTGACCCAGGCCGGGGTGGACTTCACCTGGAGCGTCACCGAGATCGCCCGCAAGGACAGCCTCTACGTCACCGACGAGGAGCGCGCCGTCCTGCGCGGACGCATCCTGGCCGACGCGGCCGGCCACGTGCTCATCACCCACGGCACCGACACCATGACCCGCACGGCCGAGTTTTTGGCCGATATCCCGGGCAAGACCATCGTCCTGACCGGGGCCATGAGCCCGGCCCGGTTCGCCGCCTCCGACGCGCCGTTCAATGTGGGCTGCGCCGTGGGCGCGGTCTGGTCCAGCCCCCCCGGCGTCTACATCGCCATGAGCGGCCGGGTGTTCCCGGCCGGGGCCGTGCGCAAGAACCGCAAGCGCGGCCGGTTCGAGGACGCAGCCCCCGCCGGCGGGGAAGGGTAAGGGCCGATTCCATTTTCCATGTGGAACCGGCGCAAGCCCTTCCACGCTGCTCTGTTTAGACAGACGCAAGACATGACGGCCGTTGTGTTTTGCATCAGGTAGAAGCCCTATGATCGAACTCGCCGATGTCCTGGCCGCACGGGAGCGCCTGTCGCCCCGGCTGGCTCCGACGCCCTTTTTGCAGTCCCAGGTGCTTTCGGCCATGACCGGGGCCGCTGTCTGGGTCAAATTCGAAAACCATCAGTTCACCGCCTCCTTCAAGGAACGCGGCGCGCTCAACAAGCTGCTGACGCTCTCCGAAACCGAACGCTCGCGTGGCGTGTCGGCCATGTCCGCCGGCAACCATGCCCAGGGCGTGGCCTACCACGCCAAGAACCTGGGCATCCCGGCCGTCATCGTCATGCCGGCCCACACCCCGTCGGTGAAGGTGGAGCATACCCGCGCCCACGGCGCGGAAGTCGTGCTGGCCGGCGAAACCCTGGCCGAGGCCACCGAGGCGGCCAAGCGCATTACGGCCGAGCGCGGCCTGACCTTTGTCCATCCCTTTGACGATCCCATGGTCATGGCCGGCCAGGGCACGGTTGCCCTGGAAATGCTGGACGCCGTGCCCGACCTCGACGTCATGGTCACGCCCATCGGCGGCGGCGGGCTTATTTCCGGCGTGGCCACGGCGGCCAAGGGCGTGCGCCCGGACATCGAGGTCGTGGGCGTCCAGGCCGCCTGCTATCCGTCCATGCTGTGCGCCATGCGCGGCGAGCCCCCCGAGGGCACGGGCAACACCATCGCCGAGGGCATTGCCGTCAAGTATCCGGGCGCGCTCACCACCGAGGTGGTCAAGGCCCGGGTGGACGCGGTCTTGACCGTGGACGAGCCGCGCCTGGAGCAGGCCGTGGCGCTCTTTCTCTTCATCGAAAAGACCGTGGCCGAAGGGGCCGGCGCTTCGCCCCTGGCCGCGCTGCTGGAATATCCCGGCCGTTTCGCCGGCAAGAAGGTTGGGCTGGTCCTTTCCGGCGGCAACATCGACCCCCGGCTTCTGGCCTCGGTCATCATGCGCGAGCTGATTCGGGAAGGCCGGGTGGTGACCATCCGCCTGCCCATCTCCGACCGTCCCGGCACGTTGGCCCAGGTGACGGCGGTCTTGCGCGACAGCGGGGCCAACATCATGGAGATCCAGCACCACCGCACGCTGCTCGCCCTGCCGGCCAAGGAGGCGAGCCTGGAAATCGCCTTCGAGGCCCGGGACCGCGAGCATGGCCGGTCAGTGGTGGCCGCGCTGACGGCGGCGGGATTTCAGCCGGAAGTGCTGTAGTTTACAACGCCGGCGCGCCAAGCCCCCCTGGCGTGCCGGACCTGCCGGCCGCGATCACCGTGTGTGGTCGCGGCCGGTTTTTGTTTCCTCGAAGGACAACACCAACCGCTGGCCCAGAGCCGCCGCAGCCCGTTCCAGGCTTTTGAGCGACGGCCAGTGCCCCGGATCTTCCAGCCGCTTGGCGGCCGGCCAGGACGTGCCCAGGGCGCGGGCCAGATCGGCCAGGGCACGCGGCCCCCGGGCGAAGCGCACGAGCAGGGCGGCCTGGGTCTTGGCGTCGGGGGCGATGAGGCGTTCACCGGGGCCTGCCGGGGAGGGCGCGGCGATGGGCAGATCGTGGGCGATCTTGGTTTCGAGCATAGCGGTCAGCACTTCCGAGGCGTAATAGAGAGCCTCTTCCTCGCTGTCCCCTTCGGTGAAGGTGTCGGCGAAGTCGGGAAAACTTACGAAATAGCCGCCCCCTTCCTGGGGTTCGAGACGGGCAGGGTAGCGGATTTCCATGGCTTCTCCTATTTGAGCGTAACGCCGGTCTGGCGGGCGATGGCGGCCAGCAGGCCGGCCCCCAGGTCTTTTGCGCCGTGAACCGGCACCGGGACCGCCCGGCCATCCTTGAGCATGACGTGATGGCTTCCCTTGATGCGGTCGAGACGCCAGCCGGCGGCTTTGAGCCGTTCGATGACGTCATGTCCGTTCATCCTCTTTTGGTATATCAAAAAAGAACTATGTCAACTGTCGGCTTCGGACGGCGTCTCGGGGAACCCTGCCGCGTGGCCGGCGTTGCCGTCGCCAGCGCGCACGCCGCCGCTGGCGTCGCGTCCCTGAAAAACATACGAGAGCATTGTGTATGAAAAGATCATGGTTTTAGTCTGTTGGCCGTGAAAGGCTCCATGCGCATTTTCGTGGCCGCGACACGGCCCCCAAAGTTCCGCGCCCGTTGCCGCCAGGCCCTGGCTGGGGTAGGCCTTTTAGGCCACGGCCCGACTGTCCGGGCTGGCCCACTCAGGAGGAATGTCATGGCGCGCTGGTTTCCCGAGGCCCTGGCGGCGGCGTTCGCGGTGTTTTTCGTGTTGCTTGGCCTGTCCCCGGTCTCCCGGGAGGTCTGGTGGGCCGAGGTCATCCCCATCATGGTCGTCTTCCTGCTGCTCGTGGCCACAGCCCGGCGCTTCCGGTTTTCCAACCTGGCCTACGCGCTCATGTCGGTCTGGCTCGTTCTCCACACCATCGGCGGGCATTACACCTTCGCCAATGTCCCCTTTGGCTTTGTCACCGACCTGTTCGGCTTTTCGCGCAACCACTTCGACCGCATGGCCCATTTCACCGTGGGTTTTTACGCCTTTCCCCTAGCCGAATTCCTCTGGCGCAGGCGGCTGGCCCATCCGGCGGTCATCGCCGTGTTTGGCCTCACCATGATCATGGCCGTGGCCTGCGCCTACGAGATCATCGAATGGTGGTACGCCGCCGCCGAGGGCGGTCAGGCCGGCATTGAGTTCCTGGGCAGCCAGGGCGACGTCTGGGACGCCCAGAAGGACATGCTGGCCGACACCCTGGGGGCCGTGGCCGTTGTGGCGCTTTTCTGGATCGTCCGCCGCCGGCTGCCCGTGGAGCCTGATCGGGCCGGTTCGTATCGCCACGACCGCTCGTGTCGCGTCTCTTAAAAAATACGAGAGTATTTTTTAGGAAAAACACATGGTTTTAGGCTGTTGTCCACGCAATGCCCTAGGCGCTTTTCGTGGACGCGACACTCGGCCGGGCTGGTCCCGGTCCGTGCCGCCACGCCGGTAAACCGGCCCTGTCCCGGAGCGCGGTCCCGCGCCGCCGGCTCTGATTCCCTCATCGGCCTTTCCTCCAGGCCGCCTCGTTGTCCGTCTAAGACCTTCACCGCCTAGTGCGGGAAGGATTTTTCACTGCTTCGACAGTCCCTGCCGGTCCTGGAACGCACCGCATTCGACAATTCCCCGTGGCTTCTTGCCGTTCTTGCGGCGAGGGTCGCCGAGTTCTTCGGCGGCTGTCGCTTTTTGACCCATTCGCCGGGCCAAATTGACCCATTTGTCCCTCGTTTGAAAAGAGCTTTTGTTTTCAGGGTGTTGCATGTCCTATGTCAAGACTGGCCGGAAGATGCGACGGTCACGCAGGGTCACCATGTCTGTCGTGCTTTGTTACGCTACACGGCAAAATATTCATGAATGGCCGTGTGCAATGGTGTCGTAGCATTGGCCTGTAAATTGCTGTTTCAGTGTGAGTGAATGTATTGTGTTGTGAAAAACATAGAATAAAAGCGTGCTATGTTCAAATTAACAGAGAAAGTTAGGCTTCAAGAAGGCGTTTGTGCAGGTGATTCCTTGTTCATGATTGCATCGTGTTAAGTTTAATACAACAGATTCCCGGCCGTATCCGGGGATGCAGGCCCGAGACAGAGGCTGTGGCCGGTCGGAAAGCCGGCAGTCGCCGGACAAGGTCCGGCCAACCAACAACCAACCGCAAGGGAAGAAGACGCGCCATGCAGGTGAGCCAAGAAGTCCTCCGGCACCGAAACGCCCCCATGCGTTCCATCCCCGTCCATCAGGCCTCGGGCATGGTCCTTTGCCACGACATCACCCGCATCGTGCCGGGCGAGGGCAAGGGGCCGGCCTTCCGCAAGGGCCACGTCATCGAGGACGGCGACATCGATACCTTGCTCAAGCTCGGCAAGGAACACCTCTACGTCTGGGATCTGGCCGATGGCTTCATCCACGAGGACGACGCCGCCGAGCGCATGGCCCGGGCCATCGCCGGCGAAGGCATCGTGCTGTCCGCCCCCTGCGAGGGCCGCATCAATCTGCTGGCCGCCCACGCCGGCCTGCTGTCCATCGACGCCGGCATCCTGCGCCGCCTCAATGGCATTGAGGAAGTGACCATCGCCACCCTGCACGGCAACGTCGTGGTGACCCCGGGCCAGATGCTGGCCGGCACGCGGGTGGTGCCGCTGGTGGTGGACGAGGCCAAGATCGAGGCCGTGGAGGCCGTGTGCGCCGCGTACGGCCCGGTGGTGCGGGTGCGTCCCTTCCGGCCGCTTAAGGTCGGCGTGGTGACCACCGGCGGCGAGGTCTACCACGGCCGCATCAAGGACGCCTTCGGACCCATCCTGCGCCGCAAGTTCGAGGCATTATCCTGCGCCGTCACGCGCCAGATCTTCGTCCCCGACGATCAGGACATGACCGTGCGGGCCATCGCCCGCCTCATCGACGAAGGGGCCGACATGATCGCCGTCACCGGCGGCATGTCCGTGGACCCCGACGATCTCACCCCGTCGTCCATCCGGGCGGCCGGCGGCGAGGTCGTGACCTACGGATCGCCGACCTTTCCCGGGGCCATGTTCATGCTGGCCTACGTCGGCGAGATCCCCGTGGTCGGGCTGCCGGGCTGCGTCATGTACCACAAGGCCAGCATCTTCGATCTGACCGTGCCGCGCCTGGTGGCCGGCGAATACCTGACCCGGGACGACATCGTGGAACTGGGGCACGGCGGCCTTTGCGCCATGTGTCCCGAATGCCGCTATCCCGCCTGCGGTTTCGGCAAGGGATAGGGCCTGGCCAAGGATCAAAGGCCGCGCGGACGGGAATCGGTTCCGGGCGCGGCATCGGCAACGCGACAAACCTCCAACCGAAACGGAGCGAGACGACATGCAGGAAAAAATTCTTATCGTGAACGGGATCGAGCGTAAAATCATCGCCGACCCGGAGGCCTTCCTGTCCGACGTGCTGCGCAACCAGCTGCACATGGTCGGCACCAAGGTGGGCTGCGCCCAGGGCCAGTGCGGCGCCTGCTCGGTCATCATCGACGGCAAGGTCACCCGCGCCTGCATCACCAAGATCCGCCGCGTCGCCGACTACGCCAACGTGACCACCATCGAAGGCATCGGCACCCCGGCCAACCTGCACCCGCTGCAGACCGCCTGGGTCGTCCACGGCGCGGCCCAGTGCGGCTTTTGCACCCCCGGTTTCATCATGTCCGCCAAGGGCCTTTTGGACGGCAATCCCAAGCCCACCCGCGAACAGGTGCGCGATTGGTTCCAGAAGCACAGAAACGTCTGCCGCTGCACCGGCTACATCCCGCTCGTCGACGCCGTCATGGACGCCGCCAAGGTGCTGCGCGGCGAAATGACCCTTTGCATCAACCACAACATGCCGGCCGACGGCAACGTGTTCGGTTCGCGCGCCCCGCGGCCCACCGGCGTGGCCAAGGTCACCGGCCAGTGGCTGTTCGGCGACGACCAGAAGAACATGCTGCCCCCGGGCACGCTGCATCTGGCCATTGTCGAAGCCCGCGTTTCCCATGCCAACGTCAAGGGCGTGGACACAGCCGAAGCCCTCAAGATGCCGGGCGTGCACAGCGTCATCACGGCCAAGGACGTCAAGGGCAAAAACCGCATCACCGGCCTCATCACCTTCCCCACCAACAAGGGTGACGGCTGGGATCGTCCCATCCTGTGCGACACCAAGGTGTTCCAGTACGGCGACGCCATCGCGCTGGTCGCGGCCGACTCCGAGGCCAATGCCCGCGCCGCCGCCGAGAAGGTGAAGGTCGACCTGGAAGTCCTGCCGGCCTACATGAGCGCCCCGGCGGCCATGGCCGACGACGCCATCGAAATCCACCCCGGCACCCCCAACACCTACTACGAGCAGAACCACGCCAAGGGCGCGGAAGTGGCCCCGTTCTTCGCCGATCCGGCCAAGTACGAAGTCATGGGCGGCGACTACTACACCCAGCGCCAGCCCCACCTGCCCATCGAGCCCGACGTCGGTTTCGCCTACACCAACGAAGAGGGCAAGCTGGTCATCCACTCCAAGTCCATCGGCCTGTACCTGCACCTGTACATGATCGCCCCGGGCCTGGGCGTCGAGCCCGAGAACCTCGTTCTCGTGCAGAACCCCACCGGCGGCACCTTCGGCTACAAGTTCAGCCCGACCATGGAAGCCCTGGTCGGCGTCGCCGCCATGGTCACCGGCCGTCCGGTGCACCTGCGCTACAACTACGCCCAGCAGCAGTACTACACCGGCAAGCGCTCCCCGTTCTGGACCAAGGGCAAGATCGCCGTGGACAAGGCCACCAAGAAGATCGTGGCTTCCGAAATGGAATGGATCGTGGACCACGGCCCCTATTCCGAGTTCGGCGACCTGCTCACCCTGCGCGGCTCCCAGTACTGGATGGCCGGCTACGGCATCCCCAACATGCGCGCCAAGGGCTACTGCGTGGCCACCAACCACGGCTGGGGTTCGGCTTTCCGCGGCTACGGCTCGCCGGAAATCATGTTCCCCTCCGAGTGCCTCATGGACGAAATGGCCGAGAAGCTCGGCATGGATCCCCTGGAATTCCGGTATGTGAACGTGTATCGCCCGGGCGACACCACCCCCACCGACCAGGTGCCCGATTCCTGGACCCTGCCGGAGATGATCGACATCCTGCGTCCCAAGTACAAGGAAGCCCTGGCCAACGCCAAAAAGAACTCCACCGCCACCCATAAAAAGGGCGTTGGCGTGGCGATTGGCATCTACGGCTCCGGCCTTGACGGTCCGGACTCCGCCGGCGCCGACGCCGAGCTCAATGCCGATGGTTCAGTGACCATCTACAACACCTGGCAGGATCACGGCCAGGGTTCCGACGCCGGCACCGTCGGCTTCGCCCACGAGGCTTTGAAGCCCCTGGGCATCCCGGCCTGCAAGATCAAGCTGGTGCTCAACGACACGAGCAAGTGCCCCAACTCCGGCCCGGCCGGCGGCTCGCGCTCCAACGTCGTGGTCGGCCAGGCCATCAAGAACGGCTGCGAGCAGCTCGTGGCCGCCATGAAGAAGGCCGACGGCACGTTCCGCACCTACGACGAAATGGTCAAGGAAGGCCTCAAGACCCGCTACAACGGCACCTGGACCGCCCCGGCCAAGGACTGCGACGCCAACGGCCTCGGTTCGCCCTTCTGCTGCTACATGTACGGCGTGTTCCTGGCCGAAGTGACCGTGGAACTGGCCACCGGCAAGACCCAGGTCGACAAGATGGTCCTGGTCGAGGACATCGGCACGATAAACAACCGCCAGACCGTCGACGGCCAGAACTGGGGCGGCCTGGCCCAGGGCATCGGCCTGGCCCTCACCGAGGACTTCGAGGACATCAAGAAGCACTCCTCCCTGGCCGGCGCGGGCGTGCCTTACGCCAAGGACATCCCCGACGCCATGGAGCTGATCTACGTCGAATCGCCGCGTGAGCACGGCCCGTTCGGCAACTCGGGCGTGGGCGAAGTGCCCCTGTGCGGCCCGCACCCGGCCATCATCAACGCCATCTACAACGCCTGCGGCGTGCGCATCCGCCACCTGCCGGCCTACCCCGAGAAGGTGCTGGCCGGCCTCAAGGCTCTTGGCAAGTAAGATCGTTTCAAGCAACTTTGAAGTTCATGTCGTAACCGGACGGGGCGGACGCCAGGCGTTCGCCCCGTCTTGCAAACAGGGAAGGTCTTCATGGATCAGCAGGGTCTGCGCGATATCGAGTACCGTTGCATCCAGGAGGAGCAGCCCGCCTGCCAGGCCGCCTGTCCCCTCCATGTCGACGTCCGCAAGTTCATGGCCCAGGTCCGCTCCGGTGATTTCTCCGGGGCCCGCAAGACCCTGGACCGCACCCTGCCCCTGCCAACCGTCCTTGGCCGCGTCTGCGACCACCTCTGCCAGACCCGTTGCGTGCGCCTGCCCATTGACGCGGCTCTGGCCATGGGGTCGCTGGAGCGCGCCGTCCTGCAGGCCACCGGCCCGGCCGCCAAGCCCCTGTCCATGCCCGGCAAGGGCAAGCGCGCGGCCGTCATGGGCGGCGACGTCAGCGCCCTGACCGTGGCCTGGGACCTGGGCAAGAAGGGCTACGCCGTGGACATGTATTTCCCGGGCGACGCCCCGGGCGGGCATCTGCGGGCGCTTTCGCCCGAGATCCTCCCGCCGGCTGCCCTGGCCGCCGAGATCGAAATCATGGGCCGCATGAACGTGACGTTTCGTCCGGGCACGACCCTGGATGCGGCGCTCCTTGACCAGCTTTGCGCCGACAACGACGGCGTCTATGTCGAGGCCCTGTCCGTCCCGGCTCTTGGTCTGGCCAGGGACGACGTCGATTCTCTCACCCTGGCCCTGGCCGGGCGAGAGGGCGTTTTTTGCGGCGGTTTCGCCGCGCCCGGAGAGCCGCTCTCCGTCATTTCCCTGGCCGGCGACGGCCGCCGGGCCGCCGTGTCCCTGGACCGGCATCTGGCCGGCGTGTCCGTCACCGCCTCCCGCGAGCGCGAAGGGGCTTGTCCCACGCGCCTTTTCACCAACACCACCGGCGTCATCCCTTTGCCGGCCGTGGCTGCGGCCGATGCCGCCGCCGGCTTCACCCCGGACGAGGCCAAGGCCGAGGCCGCCCGCTGCCTGGACTGCCAGTGCCTGGAGTGCGTCAAGGCCTGCACGTACCTCGCCCGCTACAAAGGCTATCCCCGCGTCTACGCCCGCCAGATCTATAATAATCTTTCCATCGTCCAGGGCGCGCGGTCGTACAACCAGATGATCAATTCCTGCACCCTGTGCGGCCAGTGCGAGGAGCTGTGCCCGTCGGGCTTTTCCATGCCCGACCTCATCCTTTCGGCCCGGCGCGACATGGTATCGCGCGGCAAGATGCCGCTTTGGGCCCATGAGTTCGCCCTGGAGGATATGGCCTTTTCCCTGTCCGACGCCTTCCGCCTGATGCGGGCCGCGCCGGGCGAGACGACCTGCTCCCACCTCTTTTTCCCGGGCTGCCAGCTTGGCGGCGATCCGGCCGCCTCCGTGCCGGCCGTCTACGCCCACCTGCGCGCCGGCCTGGCCGGCGGCGTAGGGCTGGGCCTGGCCTGCTGCGGCGCGCCGGCCTTCTGGGCCGGCCGGCAGGATCTGGCCGAGGCGGCCATGACCGCCTTCCAGGCTGACTGGGAAGCCTTGGGCAAACCGCGCGTCATCGCCGCTTGTTCCTCTTGCCAGGCCACTTTCGCCCGCCTGGCCCCCGACATTCCCGTGGTCTCCCTGTGGCGCGTGCTCCTGGACGAAGCCGGGCTGCCCGCGCCCGCCGGCCAGCTTCCCGACGCGCCAGTGGCCATCCACGACGCCTGCACCGGCCGCCACGACGCCGCCGGGCTGGCCGCCGTGCGCGAGATTCTCGCCAAGCGCGGCGTCGCCGTCGAGGAGCTGCCCGCCTCGGGCAAGCTGGCCTCCTGCTGCGGCTTTGGCGGCCTGCAAGCCAACGCCCACCCGGAACTGGCCGCCGCCACCATCGCCCGGCGCGTGGCCGAAAGCCCGCGCGATTTCGTGGCCACCTGCTCCATGTGCCGCGACCGGCTGGCCGGGGCCGGCAAGCGGACCTTCCATCTGTTGGACCTACTTTTCCCGAGCAAGGCCGCCGATCCGGCCCGGCCCGATCCCGGCTTTTCCTACCGCCACGAGGCCCGGGTCCGGCTCAAGCGGGCCGTGCTGGAAACCTTCTGGAACGAGCCGGCCCCGCCCGACACGCCGCCGGCCGTGCGGCTCGTCATCCCCGACGCCGTGCGGGCTGTGCTGGAGGCCCGCCACGTGCTGGACACCGACTTGGCCCGGGTCGTGGCCTACGCCGAGGCCACGGGCCGCAAGTTCACCGACGCGGCAACCGGCCGCCATCTGGCCGGACTGGCCGGGGCGCGGGTCACCTACTGGGCGCTCTACGAAATGCTTGACGGCGTGGCCCACATACACGCCGGCTACAGCCACCGCATGAACGTCACCGGCGTGGACCGGCAGGAGGCGTAAGCGCCATGAACGACACCCCCACCTATCTGCCCGAGTCCGGCGACTGGAGCTGCGCCGCCTGCGGCGAGAAGCTGGCCCCCGCGCCGGTTGGCGTCACCTATCTGCAAGGCGGGTTCACCATCACGCTCATGACCTGCCCCAAGTGCGGGCTGTCGCTGGTGCCCGAGCATCTGGCCGTGGGCAAGATGTTCGAGGTGGAGCAGCTTCTGGAGGACAAGTAGTGCCCTTCGCCGCGCCCCTGACCGGCCCCGCGCCCTTTGCGCCGCCGGCCGGCCCCGGCCTCGGGGGCGGCCGGCCGGGCGAAAAGCCCTACGAACGCGCCGACGTGCGCCGGGCCACGGGCGGGGCCATCCGTCCGGGCGGGCTGGCGCTCACCGACCGCGCCCTGGACTTGCTGCCCTTTGCCGCCGGCGCAAGGCTCCTGGACTGCGGCTGCGGGGCCGGGGCCACCCTGGCCCGCCTGAGCGCCGCCGGCTTCCGGGCCGTTGGCTGCGACATCTCGGCGTTGCTCGCCGCCGAGGCGGCGGGCCGCGTCCCGGGCCGGGCGCTTCGGGCCGAAGCCTGCTGGTTGCCCTTTGCCTCGACCGTCTTTGAAGGCGTTTTTGGCGAATGTGTGCTCTCGGCCCTGGCCCGGCCCGAGGCCGCCCTGGAGGAGATCGCCCGGGTCCTTGTCCCGGGCGGCTATCTCGTCGTCTCCGATCTCTATCTGCGGGCCGGGTCGCCCGGCAGCGGGGGCGCGGGCGCGGGCTGCGCCGCCGGGGCCCTGCCCCGGGAAGTGGCCGAATCGCGCTTTGCCCGGCATGGGCTGCCTGCCGTGGTCTTCGAGGACCACACCCGCCACCTCATTGATCTTTCCTGCCGTCTTGTCCTCGAACTCGGTTCCGCCCGGGAGGTCATGGCCGTGCTGACCGGCCGGGAGCCGGGCTGCGCGGGAGACGGCCAAAAACCGCGTCTGGGCTACGGCCTGTGGATTTGCCGCAAGGAGGCGTGACCATGAATCCCACGCTGCTCGAAATCCTGCCCCTGGCCCACAAGGGCTACTGCTGCAGCCAGATCCTCATTCTCCTGGCCCTGGCCGCCCAGGGCCGCGAAAACCCGGAACTCGTCCGCGCCGCCATGGGCCTGTGCCACGGCATGGGCGGCACGGGCGGGGCCTGCGGCATCATGACCGGCGGCTGCCTGGCCCTGGGACTCTACACCGGCAAGGGCCGCGACGAGGAAACGCCCTTCGAACAAGGCGACGCCCTGGTGTCGGATTTCGTCGACTGGTTCAGCCAGCGCGCCCTGGACGACTACGGGGCCATCACCTGCGCTGCCATTTTAAGCGACGGCAAGCCCGACCCCACCCGCTGCGGCGGACTCATGGCCGACGCCTGGAACAAGATGCTCGAACTGCTCGTGGCCTACGGCCTCGACCCGTCCGAAGGGCGTGATTAGGACGAAGAGGAAGAGCGGGGGAAACCTTTCTGGAGAAAGGTTTCCCCCGGGCCCCCTTCCAAAGACTTTTAACGGGGGCTGGTGCGGGCGGCGGGAGAGCGTCGTCCGGCTGGAAGGAATACGGTATATGATGACGGCGACCGAGAGCGTTTGTCCGGTGTGTCTGGCCCGGTTGCCGGCATATCGCGAACAGGACGGCGACGACGGCTGGCTGGTGCGGACCTGCCCGAAGCACGGCCTGTTCCGTACGCGCTACTGGCACGGCCCGCCGGGGCCCCAAGGCTGGGATCGGCCGAAAATCCCCAAGCCCGGGACCGAACCTCTTGGCACGGCCCCGGGGCCGGGCTGTCCCTACGTCTGCGGCCTGTGCCCGGAGCACCACCAGCGCACCTGCACCGTGGTCCTGGAAGTGACCGGCCGCTGCAACCTCGGCTGCCCGGTCTGCTTTGCCGACGCCGGCAGCGCCAGCGCGCCCGATCCAAGCCTGGCCGACATCGCGGCGCGCCTCGTCCAGGCCCGCCAGCAGGCCGGACCGGCCAATCTGCAAATATCGGGCGGCGAACCGACCATGCGCGCCGATCTGCCGGACATCGTGGCCGCCGCCAAAGCCGCCGGGTTTCCCTTTGTCCAGCTCAATACCAACGGCTTGGCCCTGGCCGCAGACGCCGCCCTGGCCCCGCGCCTGGCGGCGGCCGGCCTGGATTCGGTCTTTTTGCAATGTGACGGCGTGTCCGACGCAGTCCATACGGCCCTTCGCGGCCGGCCCCTGGCCCGGGAGAAGCGCGCGGCCATGGAGGCTTGCGCCGCCGCCAGGCTTGGCCTGGTGCTGGTGGCGACCTTGGTCCCGGGCGTCAACGTGGCCGAGGTCGGCGAACTGGTGCGGCTGGCGGCAAAGCTCGCCCCGGGCGTGCGGGGGGTGCATTTCCAGCCGGCCGCCTGCTTTGGCCGCTATCCCGGCGACGGGGCCAGCGCCCCGCGCTTGACCCTGCCCGAACTCCTGGCCGCCCTGGAGGCGCAAACCGGCGGAGAACTGCGCGCCGACGATTTCCATGCCCCGTGCTGCGAGCATTCCCTGTGCTCTTTTTCCGCCTCCTTCTTCGTGGGCCCGGACGGTCGGCTGGCCGTATCCGGCGGCGGGAACTGCTGCGACACGGGGGCGGCTGCCATCCCGGCCGAGGACGGGGCGCGCCAGTCCATGGCCTTTGTCGCCCGCCAGTGGGGGCCGGCCAAGGCCGCGCCCGAGCCGGCCGCCATCTGCGACGATTTCGACCGTTTCCTGGCCACCGCCGCCAGCCGGCCCAAACTGAGCGTCTCGGCCATGGCCTTCATGGACGCCTGGACCCTGGACCTGGAGCGGGCGCGCGGCTGCTGCATCCATGTGGCCGTGCCGGACGGCCGGCTCATTCCCTTTTGCCTCTACAATCTGACCGCCGCCGACGGGACGGCGCTGTATCGCCCAAAACCATGCGCGTAAGCCCCTTTGACGCCTGGATCGCCACGGCCATCGGCCAGGACGGCGACACCCCGGACCCGGCCCGGCTGGTCGACTGGCAGCTTTCCGCCCTGGGCCGCGCCCTGGACCACGCTCGCAAGGCCCCGTTTTACCGCGACCGGCTGGCCCAGCTGCCGCCCGGGTTTCCCGAGAGCTTCGAGGCCTTCGCCGGGCTTGCGACCACCACGCCGGCCGATCTGGCCGCCCAGTTTCCGCGTTTCCTGGCCGTGCCCCAGGACGCGGTCGCCCGCATGGTCACCGTGGCCACCTCGGGCACCACCGGTCCGCCCAAGCGCATGGGCCTGACCGACGTCGACCTCGCCGAAACGCTTGCGTGTTTCCAGGTGGTCATGGCCGTGACGCTCAATCCCGGCGAGAGGGTGCTGATCCTGTTTCCGGCCGACAAGCCCGACAGCGTGGGCGACCTCATCGGCCGGGGGATGCGCCGGCTCGGGGCATTGCCGGTGTTCGGCGACCCGACGGGCAACCCGTCGCGGCTGGCCGAGGCTTTAAACGCCCATCGGCCGGCCAGCCTCATTGCCGCGCCGTCCCAGCTCCGCGCCGCCCTGGAGGACCTCGCCGCCATGCAGGCCGCCCGGGAGACGCTGCGCTCGGTGGTCTACGCCTCGGATTTCCTTTCGCCGGAGCTTCGCGAGCGCACGGCGGCTCGGTTTGGCTGCCGCGTCTTCGACTATTACAGCGCCACGGAAATGGCCTACGGCGGCGGCATGGAATGTCTGGCCGGGGTCGGCTACCATCTGCGCGAGGCGCAGCTCTATTTCGAGGTGCTTGATCCTCGCTCCGACGTCGCCCTGGCCGAGGGACAGGTGGGGGAGGTGGCCTTCACCACCCTGACACCGCGCGGCGTGCCGCTGGTGCGTTACCGCACCGGCGACGCGGCGGCCATGCTGCCCGGGCCGTGCCCGTGCGGCAGTCCGCTGCGGCGGCTGGGGCCGATCCTTGGACGCATCGAAAAAACTTCCGACGGCTTTGCCGTCGTCACCCCCGACAAGGGAAAGGGCAGGGCATGATCGAACTGATTGCCGGCATAAACGACCGTTTGTCCCGGGGCGAGGCCCTGGCCGCCGTCACCATCGTCACCAACGAAGGCTCCACGCCGCGCACGGCCGGCTCCAAGATGCTGGTCTTTGCCGACGGCTCCATCGCCGGCACCGTGGGCGGCGGCCTGGGCGAGGGCATGGCCATCGCCGCCGCCAAGGAAACGCTCTCCGCCGGTCCGTCGCGGCTTCTGGGCATCGACATGACCGGCCAGGCCTCGGCCGGGGCCGATCTCATCTGCGGCGGCCGGATGCGGGTGTTTATCGAGCGCATCGACCCCGACGACGCCACCAAGGCGCTGTTCGCCGCCCTGGCCGGCCATCTGGCCGCCGGGCGCGGCTGCCTCATCGTGGCCCGCATCGGCGACGGGGCCAGCGGCCGGGCGCTCATCGCGCCGGACGGCGTTCTTGGTGACGCTGTACCGCCCGAGGTGCTGGAAGCCGCCCGCAAGCAAGGCCGGGGCATCGCCGCGCCCATCTGTTTCGAGGCGGCCGGAGTACCGTGGGTGCTGGAGCCGGCCCTGGCCCGCGATCCGCTCTATATTTTCGGCGGCGGCCATGTGTCGCGTCCGACCTGCCACATGGCGGCCCTGGTGGGCTTTGGCGTCACGGTCTTCGACGACCGCCCGGAATTCGCCAACCCCGAGCGTTTCCCCGACGCCCGGGAGACCATGGCTTACAAGGAGTTGGCCGACTGTTTCGCGGGCCGCCCCTTTGAAGAGAGCGCCTCGGTGGTCATCGTCACGCGCGGCCACGCCCAGGACAAGGACGCCCTGGCCTTGGCGCTGCGGACGCGGGCCGGCTACATCGGCATGATCGGCAGCGTGGGCAAGCGGGATTCGGTTTACGAACGGCTTCGCGCCGAGGGTTTCACCGCCGTCGACATCGCCCGCTGCCATTCGCCCATTGGCCTGGAGATCGAGGCCGAGACGCCGGAGGAAATCGCGGTCAGCATCGTGGCCGAGCTGATCGCCTGCCGGGCGGCGCGGCGGGGGTAGGCGTCGGCAGCCGGGCTTTGCGCCTGGACAGCCGTCCGCCCTTGCGACGTGGTGGCTCCCGGGGTAGACCACTACAGCGAAGCGGCAGACTGCGGCATGGTTGCGGCTTGTCTGTCGCGCCCGGCGACAGTGCGCCCGGCGCGGTTGGGATGCCGCGCGTTTTGGCCGGGAAGCACCAGCCGCGTCAGGCAAGAGCGCTTTTCAGGACCCCCTCATGAAGATCGATATTGTTGCCAATGGCCAACTTCTCGACGTTTCAATAGGATTGGATGCAAAGCGGTCCTTTTCCTGCGTCCTGTCTCCGCCTGACGGCGATGTGACGTTCGTGGATGTGTTGCCTGAAGTCTATGAGATTTACACCAATATCCTCGGCGTCAATTTCGAAGAAAGCGAGCAGAAAGGAAAACCGGTCCGATGCGGCAAGGGCTGCGTCAGCTGCTGTCATCAGCTGATCACGGTGTCCGTTCATGAAGCGCTGTTGCTGACGCATATCGTTGGCCTGCTGCGTCAGGAAGAGCAGCAGCGGATACAGTCGACCTTTGAGGGTAGCTTGAAGCGCCTTGAAGAAGCCGGCTTGTTGCGCGATCTGTTGCATTCGCATGTGAATGCGTTTGAAGACAGGGCGCTGGTTGTTGGTGCGCAAAAACGGTACTGGTCGCTCGGGTTGGCCTGTCCGTTCCTGCTTGGCGACACCTGTGCCATATATCCCTGTCGACCGTTTATTTGCCGGCAGTATGGCGTCAGTTCCGACCCGGAACATTGCGGGCAGGTTTTCCAGAAGGACCACCTTATCGAAAGGATCAGGCTGTCCCACGACTTCGGCAGCGCGGCGGCCTCCTTCGACGGGCTTGAGGCGATAAAGACCCGGACAATACCCTTGCCGGCGATTTTTCTGGTTCATGGGATGCTGCATTGCTTTGAGCGCCCCAAAGCGACGGCGGAAGTCATGATTGCGCGATTCTTGCGCCACGTTGACAAGCATTTCAGCAGGTGATTTCACGGTCTTTTATCTGGAAGGCGCTCCTGCCGTTCCTCCCTCCTCCGCCGCGAGCAAATCCCTGAGCGCGATTTCGAGCGTCCGTTTGCCGTCGCCGGTATCGTTCGCTGTCGTTCGCTCATTCGCCCATGGAGAGAAGCCGGGACGCCGGAAGAAATCGCGGTCAGTGTCCTGGCGGAACTGCTTGTCGAGAGGCGGTCAGAAAAGGCTGGTTTGTCGCACGTCGCGGAGCCCCTCGCCATGGTCAGGAGGGGCTGAAGGCATTGGAAGGATGAAGAAACAAAAGGAGAGACTACGACTGGCCAAAGGTTGCGATACTGTTGCCTTTGTGTTTCTTTGCATTATACATGGCAACGTCGGCTTCCTTCATCAATGCGTCAGGAAGCTGGGGGTATTCTAAGTTGAAGCGAGCGAGGCCGACGCTCATCGTGACGGGGGAGTTTCCTTTGTTTGTGTCGAACCTTTTCGTCAGCCTTTCAATGACCTCCTTTGCTTTGGCAAGATCGACATTAGCGATGATGACAGCAAATTCATCGCCGCCAATTCGTGCGCCAAGGTCTTCGGCCCGCAAGGACTCACGCACGGCCTCGGCCATGCAAATCAAAATCCTATCGCCTTCCTGATGTCCAAGCGTATCATTGGCCTGCTTGAAATTGTCAAGGTCGATATAGGCCAGGACGAACTCTTCTTTGTGTCGAAGTGATCGGGCTACTTCTCTTCTCAATGCATCAAAGAACGCTCTTCTGTTGTTGAGTTGTGTCAATGCGTCCGTTCGCGCGAATTCAATGAGTTCCTTTGTTCTCGAAGACACCTCTTCTTCAAGGCTTTTAGCGTAGTTCTCCAGCTCGATCTTGCTGTTGGTGACTTGCTTGACAAGAGCATGAATATAGGTGTCCATGACCAGGGTCAGGTCGAAAAGGATGATTTTTTCAAGAGCCCCCAAGATGCCGTGACAAGTGCTGCACTGCTTGTTTGCGGAAAGCTTGCTGGTCAATCGTTCTCGTAATATTTGAAAGAGCGTACGAATGGAAGAGATGTAGAGCATCGGCGGAACGCCGATGCGGTCGTGGACCAAGCCTATTCTGAGGCGTGAGAGAACGTATACGTCGTCGTAAGTTCCAGAAAACATGTCTAAAATGTAGTTCGACATGTGGTGTTTCAATCGCCCGAGCGTGCCGGAGTCTCCAATTGTCCTTTCGATCTCGGGTTTGGTGACTTGATCGTCATAGAACTCATCAACAATTGAAGACACAATAAGGCCTATATCTAGTTTTAATTCAGCCAGGGTTTGGGCGTCTTCTTCCGTAAACCCCAGAAGCTCTTTGCGCCTGCGGATATCTTGCCGCGTAATCTTTAACTGAACAGCCAAATCCTGGTCTGTCAGGTTCATAGATATTCCTCTTTAACGGCGATATTGGATGCTTTTTGCTTTTTGCTTTTTGATGCTATGCAACAATAGGGAAACGCGCAAGGTGTTCTCCATTCTTTCTTGTTATTACGCTTTTGAAATCATCCCCACGCGAACTATCGCCTCCCCCGTCCCTCCCGCCGCCGCGACCAGATCCTTAGGCGCGATTTCGAGCGTCCTGTCCGACCGCCCCAACCCGCAATAGAGCGTGGGCGTGATCGTCAGCACGTCCGCATCCACCAAGAGCTTCCCCCGTCCTTCGGCCAGCAGCGGCGACACGCTGCCCGGCGCGACGCCAAGGCGGGTCATGACTTCCTCGGGCGACAGCGCCGCCAGATCCCTTCTCCCTACGCCAAGCAGGCCGGCCAGGGCCGGATAGGCCACCCGGCGCGTGCCGCGAAGGGCGGCCAGGACCAGCCCGCCGCTGCGCAGGGCAAAGGCGATGGTTTTCACGATGCGGGAAGTGTCAAAGTCAAGATTGGCCTCGGCTTCGGCCACGGTGCGGGTGGGAGCGTGGACGTGGACGACGTGGGGCAGGCCGGTCTGGGCGAGGCGCTCGACCAGATGGCGGAAAACGTCCTGCGACGGGTCGGGATATGGTGCGTGCGTCATGGCCGGGGTTCTGCCCCGTTGCGTCGCGGGATGCAAGAAAATGCGCCTGTTCCCTTTACGCATCCGTGCCAAGGCGCTACTGCTGCTATGACGCAAATGGGTTTTGCGGCAGGAGGACGAACATGGCGCGACAGGCAAAAGGCTGGAGCCCGTATCTGGCCGGGGCGCTTTCGGGGCTGGTGTCGGTGGGGTCGGTGTGGGTCGCCGGCAAATATCTGGGCGCGTCCACCACCTTCGTTCGCGGCGCGGGCCTGGCCGAACGGCTCTACGCCCCGGATGTGGTGACGACGCTGGCGTATTATATCAAGGAAAAGCCCATTATCGACTGGCAGTTTCTGTTCGTGCTGGGCATCGCCCTGGGCGCGTTTGTCGCGGCCAAGGCCAGCGGCGATTTCAAGGTGCAGCTCGTGCCGGACACCTGGCGGGCGCGGTTTGGCGACGGGATCGGGCTGCGGGCCTTGGCCGCCTTCGTCGGTGGGGCCGTGGCCATGTTCGGGGCGCGGCTGGCCGACGGCTGCCCCAGCGGGCATGGGCTGTCGGGCATGTCGCAGCTCGCCGTCTCGGGCTATCTGGCCGGGGCGGGCTTTTTCGCCGGGGGCATCCTCATGGCCCGGCTGCTCTATCGGGGGAAATGACATGGAGCTCGTTTTCGGACTCGTGACCGGCGTCCTTTTCGGTTTCCTCCTGCAACGGGGGCAGGTGCTGCGCTACGACGTGCAGCTCGGGGCGCTGCGGCTTAAGGACATGACCATCGTCAAGTTTATGCTCTCCCACATCATGGTGGCCATGGTGGGGATTTACCTCTTAAACGATCTCGGGCTGGTGAAGCTGTCGCTCAAGGCCACCGTGGTCGGGGCCAACGCCCTTGGCGGGCTTATTTTCGGCCTGGGCTGGGGGCTGGTCGGCTACTGCCCGGGCACGTCGCTGGGGGCCGTGGGCGAAGGGCGGCTTGATGCCCTGGCCGCCATCGCCGGCATGCTCGTGGGCGCGGGCATCTTCGCCCGGGCCTACGACGGGCTGCTGCCCACGGTCTACACCTGGGGCGACTACGGCAAGATCACCTTGGCCGGCGTCCTTGGCGTCAACCACTGGCTGGTCATCGCCATCCTTATCGTCGCCTTCGCGGCTATTTTGCGGTTCATTGAGCGCAAGGGGCTGTAGCGACGCGGTCAGGCCGGGGCCAACCGGCAATGCATCGCCGTGTTTGCGGTCTCGTGGGCCGTCCGTCCCTTGATTTGGCGGGCCAACTCGGCCAGAATAGGAGACTTTCCCGCCCCGGTCGCGCCCGCCTTGGCGGGTTGTCCGCGCCCGTGGCGCGCGTCCTTTGGAAGGGCGGCGGTATTTTCAGACAGACGTTTACAAACGGCCTCGGTTGAGGCCGCCTGCTTCGCAACCCGCAAACGGAGGACAGGCCGATGGCGGTTTTCAACTGCAAAAACGCCGACGACGTGCTGCGCGCCGTCAAGGATTACAACGTTTCCTTCATCCAGTTCTGGTTCATTGACGTGCTGGGGGTGCTCAAAAGCTTCCAGATTACGCCCCGGGAGCTGGAAAACGCCTTTGAAGAGGGCATGGGCTTCGACGGCTCGTCCATCACCGGTTTCACCAAGATCCAGGAATCGGACATGGTGGCCTTCCCGGACCCGGCCACCTTTCAGTTGGTGGCCTGGCGTCCGTCCGACCGACCGGTGGCCCGGCTTTTTTGCGACGTGAAAAACCCCGACGGCACGCCGTTTGCGGCCGACTCGCGCTACGTGCTCAAGCGGATGCTCAAAAAGGCTGCCGACCTGGGCTACACCTATTACGTCGGCCCGGAGTTGGAGTTCTTCCTTTTCGCCAACTCCACCGAGCCCAAGATCCTCGACCACGGTGGCTACTTTGACGCGCCGCCGCGCGATCTGGCCAACGACGTGCGCCGCGACATCAACTTCGCCCTGGAATCCATGGGCGTGGCCGTGGAATACAGCCACCACGAGGTCGCCCCGAGCCAGCACGAGATCGACCTGCGCTATCAGGAAGGCCTGATCATGGCCGACTACGCCCAGACCTACCGGGTGGTGGTCAAGGAAGTGGCCCGCAAGCACGGCTGTTACGCCACGTTCATGCCCAAGCCCCTTTTCGGCGAAAACGGCTCGGGCATGCACTGCCACCAGTCGCTTTTCCGGGGAGCCAAGAACGCCTTTTACGACGCCTCCGACCCCTACCATCTGTCCGGCGAGGCCAAGGGATTTATCGCCGGCCTTTTGCGCCACGCCCCGGAATTCACGCTCATCACCAACCAGTGGGTCAATTCCTACAAGCGGCTGGTGCCGGGCTACGAAGCCCCGGTCTACATCGCCTGGGCCCGGCGCAACCGCTCGGCCCTGGTGCGGGTGCCCATGTACAAGCCCGGCAAGGAATCGGCCACGCGCATCGAGCTGCGCAGCCCGGACCCGGCCTGCAACCTCTACCTGTCCTTCGCCGCCATGCTCGGGGCGGGCCTTAAGGGCATCGAGGAAGGCTACACGCTCTCCGACCCCATCGAGGAGAACATCTTCAAGATGACTGACGAGGAGATGGAGGAAAAGGGCGTGACCTCGCTGCCGGGCAGCCTGCGCGAGGCCGTGGACAATCTGGAGAAAAGCGAACTCATGCGCGAGGTGCTGGGCGACCATCTCCACGCCGCGCTGGTGGAGAACAAGAAGGCCGAGTGGGACGCCTACCGCACCCAGGTCACGGAGTGGGAGATCGAGCGGTATCTGCCGATTTTGTAAGCTGTCGCCGACAACGACCAAGGCCGCCTTCGGGCGGCCTTTTGCATGGTTTGGGCAGACGGGGCCGGGTTTTGTCTTGCCAGTGCCCGGGGCCTGTGCAAAACACAGGCGTTCGTTTGCAACAAGCCACAGTCGCATCCGCCAGAACGGCGGCGCGAGGACCTATTTTTCGAGGGGGGCCGGCCGCCAGGCGGCAGGAAGGCCGGCCGCGCATACTGTCCGGGGACGGAGGGCGCGGCTTACGTCCTGCCATGTTCATGGACCGGGCACGCCCGGGTCCAGGGGCGACAAACGCCCCGTTCGGCATTGCCGGACGGGGCGTTTGTCTTTCTGGCCGGATCGGCCTTTTCTCTTGCGCCCTTCACCTTTTCCGCCCGCTTGTGGCTCTCCCCCCCGCCACGGACAGCCAGGGGGTCCGGGGGGATTATCCCCCCGGCGTGTCCGGGCAGGGCCCGGCGGGTCCAGGGCAGCGCCCTGGCGCCCTGTCGCCCGGCTTATTTGCCGGCGACGGCGGCGGCGGCTTTTTTGTGGCGCAGGTATTCGATCACGCCGGGCAGCACCGAGATGACGATGATGGCCAGCACGACGATGCTGAAATTGCGCTTGATAAACGGCATGTTGCCGAAGAAAAAGCCGGTGTAGACGAAAAAGGTGACCCAGATCACCGCGCCGCCGATGCTGTAGACCAAAAACTGCGGATAGCTCATGCGGGCGATGCCGGCCACGAAGGGGGAAAACGTGCGCACGATGGGCACGAACCGGGCCAGGATGATGGTCTTGCCGCCGTGCTTCTCGTAGAAGGCGTGGGCGCGCAGCAGGTATTCTTTCTTGAAAAAGCGGGTCTTTTCACGCTCGAACACGGCCGGGCCGACGCGGCGGCCGATCCAGTAATTGAGATTGTCGCCGATAAACGCGGCGGACACGAGCAGGATGCATATCAGGTGCGGATTGAGCACCCCGCCGGCGCACAAGGCCCCGGTGGCGAAGAGCAGGGAATCGCCGGGCAAAAACGGCGTAACGACAAGGCCTGTTTCGCAAAAGACGATCATGAATAAAATGAAGTAGGTCCACGTGCCGTAGTCGGCGGCGAGGGCGTTTAAATACTTGTCGACGTGGAGAACCATGTCGACAAGTTGCATGACCAGATCCATGACGGCTCCTTATGTGCTGTTCGGGATGGGCCAGAACCTATGCAGGGCTTGGCCGTTTGGCAAGGGCGTTTCGCGGCTGGCCCGGCCCGGCGTCGTCCCGGGGGGAGGCGCGGAGCCGGGGCTTTTCAAGGCGTTGCCGGCACGATAGGGTGTGGGCATGGCGGTTTGCGACACGGATACGGCAAAGGGATCGGGACGCAGTTTCCGACTGGTGTGCGAGGCTGGCGAGCGGGACCTCGTGGAGGCTTTTCTGGGGGCCACGGGGCATGTGGCCGAGGCGGAGCCGTTTTCGCCGTGGTGCCGGCGCGTGACGGCCGAACCCACGGCCCTGGGCGCGTCGCTGGCGGCGCGCTTTGGCTACATCCACATCCAGGACCGTTCGTCCATGCTGCCGCCGCTGCTGCTTGATCCACCGGCCGGGGCGCGGGTGCTGGACATGTGCGCCGCGCCGGGCGGCAAGACGGGTTTTCTGGCCCAGCTCGTGGGGCCGACGGGCTTTGTGCTGGGCAACGAACCCTCGCCCGACCGGCTGGCCACGTTGCGCCAGACGCTGTTTCGGGAAAGCCTCGCCAACACAGCCACCTGCTCGTTCGCCGATCTTTCGCCCCAACTGCCGGCCGGCTCGTTTACCCATATTTTGCTCGATCCGCCGTGCAGCGGCTGGGGCACCCTGGACAAGAATCCGCAGGCAGCCAAGATTTGGGCCGGGGACAAGGTCGCGCCCCTGGTGGCGCTGCAGCGCAAGCTTTTGGCCACGGCCGCCGCGCTTCTGGCCCCGGGCGGGCGGGTGCTCTATTCCACCTGCACCACCAACGTGGCCGAAAACGAGGACCAGACGCGCTTTGCCCTGGACGAGCTGCCCCTGCGCCAGATTCCCCTGGCCGCGCCGGCCGGGTTCGTGTTCGAGGCTCCGCATCGGGGCGACGTGTCCGGGGTGCTTCGGGTGGACAGCGCGGCCAGCGCCGCCCAGGGCTTTTACCTGGCGCTCTTCGAGAAGGTCGGCGGCGAGGCGCACGATCCCGACGACGGGGTGTTTCCGGGCGAGCCCGTGCCGCGTGCGGCGATTGCGGCCGCCGGCTGCGAGCCTTCGGGCTTGCCGCCCGGGGTGGTGCGGTCTTTTGGCGACAAGGCCTTTTTTCTCCATGCCGGGGCGGCCTGGCTGCCGGCCGGCTTTCGCTACCAGGGCTTTGCCGTGGGTTCGTTTCGCTCCAGGGTGTTTCGGCCCCATGGACGGGCGCGGCTGCTTATGGGACGCGGCGGGCCGGGCTTGAACGAGGAAGCGCTTTCCCGTATCGAGGCGCTGCTCGCCGGCCAGAGCCTGCCGGCCGGCGATCTGCCGGCCCGGCCGGGACTGTACTGGCGCGGGCTGCCGCTGGGATTTTTGACTAAGAAGGGTTCCCGGGCCTTGTGGTCCGACCGATAAGTCTTTTTCTGGAGGATCAATGCACGGCAATGATCGCAAACTGGCGCGGCTTTTCCATCCCCACACCGGCAAGGCCGTGGTGGCTCCCTTGGACCATGGCGTCTCGGAAGGGATGCTCTCGGGGCTGGAGGAACTGACGAGCCTTTTGGAGATGGTGTCGCGGTTTCCGGTGCAGGGCATCATGCTCAACAAGGGGGCGCTGCGGGCCTACCTGCACGAGATTCCGGTGGACGTCTCGGCCGTGCTCCAGCTTTCCGGCGGCACGCGGCATTGCCAGCCGCCCTATGCCCGAAGCCTCATGTGTTCCACGGCCGAGGCCCTGCGCCTGGGCGCGGACATGGTGGCGGTGCAGGTCAACATCGCCAACGAATTCGAGGACCGGATGCTGGCCGACCTCGGGGCCATCGTGGACGAGGCGCACGGCTTCGGCACGCCGGTGCTGGCCCTTATCGCCCCCAAGGGCGAGCGGGTGGTCAACGAGATGGACCCGAGCCTTATCAACCATTGCATCCGGCTTGGGGCCGAGCTTGGGGCCGACGTCACCGGGGTGCCGTATTCCGGCGACGCCCGCAGCTTCGGCCGGGCGGTGGCCGCCTCGTCGTCCCGGGTGCTGGTGACGGGCGGCCCGTCGCGGGCGGATTTCAAGAGCTTCGCGGCCATGGTGGAAGCGGCCATGGGAGCCGGCGCGGCCGGGGCCTGCATCGGGCGCAACGTGTTCCAGCATCCCAACCCCACCGAGGCCATGCGGCGCATCGTGGAGATCGTGCACGGCAAGGAAGTGCTGGAGTTGGCCGAGGAGGTCCTGCGTCAGGCCGAGGAGGCGCAAGCGGCGGCAGAAGCGGCGGCCGAGGCGGCGGCTGGGGACGCGGCCGGGGAGTAGGGGGGCGATTCGCTGGGACTTGCCCGCGGCGGGTCACGGTCTTATGGTAGGGGCAAAACCATCCGCCGGAGCGCCTATGCCAGCCATGGAAAAGATCGACATCGCCTTGCCGCCCGAAATGGCCGACATGGTGCGTCGGGCCGTGGCCAGCGGCGCATACGCCTCGGCCAGCGAGGTGGTTTCCGACGCCCTTCGCGACTGGCGGGACCGGCGGGCCGGGCTGGAAGACGCCGTCCTTGCGGTGCGACACGCCTGGGAAGCGGGCCTGGCCAGCGGGCCGGGCCGTTTTGAGGGTTTCGAGGCGCTCATGTCCGAGGCCCGCAGCCGTCTGGACGCTTCCCGGAAAAACGGCTGAGCGGACGTGCCCGGGCTCTGTTTCACACGGGCGGCCGAAGACGATCTGCTCGCCATCTGGGGCTACATCGCCGACGAAGACCAGGACGCCGCCACGGCCGTGCTGCGCGACATCCACGGAAAATGCCTTTTCCTGGCGGCCCATCCCAAGGCCGGTCCGGCCCGGCCGGACATCGCCCCGCAGCTGCGTTACGGCCTAGCCGGACGCTATCTGGTTCTTTACCGGGAAACCGAGGGCGGCATCGAGGTCGTCCGGGTGCTCCACGGCGCGCGGGATCTGCGCGCGCTTTTTCCTTGATCGCCGCTCCCCCCTTGCTCTTGTCGCGTCCGCGAAAAGGGCATGGGACGTTTGTCGCTGGCAAACTGAAATCGTTCATTTTTCTTAAAAAATACAGTCGTATTTTTTCAGGGACACCTCGCTACCCCGCCTTTCCCTCGTCCGTGGCCTTGATGACCACCAGGGTCACGTCGTCTTCGAGCGGCAGGCCGGCCTTGAACTCCTTGAGATCGGCCACCAGGGCGTTGACGATGGCCGAGGCCGGGCCGGCCGCCTCGCGGCGGATCACCGCTTCCATGCGCTCCTTGCCGTACATGCCGTCGGAGGGGTTTCGGGCCTCGTGGATGCCGTCGGTGAAAAGCACCAGCACCTGCCCCGGCGTCAGCCACGGCCGGCGCATCTCCTCGTAGCTCCAGTCCGGCACGGCCCCCAGGGGAATGCCCGATCCCTGCAGCAGCCCAAAGGCGTCGGCGGCCGGATCGTAGAGCATCCCGGGATCGTGGCCGGCCCGGCACCAGACCATCTCCTTGGCGCCGCGGTCCAGGCGCAGGAAAAAGAGCGTAATAAAGCGCCCCGTCAGATGGGTGTCCTGGCACAGCAGGTCGTTGACCTCGGTCAAAAGCGCGCCCGGCCCGGGCTGGCCCACGGCCCGGCCGCGCAACAGCGCCCTCCCCGTGGCCATGAACAGGGCCGCCGACACGCCGTGCCCGGTGACGTCGCCGATGACGATGTCGGCATGGCTGGCGTCGTCCTGGGCGAATTCCAGAAAATCGAAATAATCCCCGCCGGTTTCGTCGCAGTAGAGGCTCAGCGCCGCGATATCCATGCCCTCCATGGCCGGCGGCCGCCCGGGGAGCAGATGCTGCTGCACTTCCATGGCCAGCGCCATGTCGTTTTTGAGCTTCATGCGCTCGACGAGCTGGGGGGCCATGTCGTTAAACGAGGCGGCCATCTCGGCCAGCTCGTCACGGCCGTAGGGCGTGACCCGGGCCGAGAAGTCGCCCGAGGCCAGCTTGCGGGCCGCCTCGGCCAGCTCGCGCACCGGTCTGGTGACGGTTTTGGAGGCGGCCACGGCCAGCAAGGCCACCAAGGCCACCGCGCCGGCCAGGAACAGGCCGATCTGGCCGGCCAGGCCGGAAGCCGAGGCCATGACCCGGGCCTCGGCTTGGCGGGCGCTGGCCACCACCACCTCGCGCGGGGCGGCCAGCACCACGGCCAGCCGTTTTTTGGCGACCGGGGCAAAGGCGAGCAGGGTGTCCTCGCCCCGGTAGGTCAGCCGACGCACGCCGCTACGTCCGGCGGCGAGTTCATGGGTCACTTCGGCCAGGATGGCCGTGTCCGGGGATTCGATGCGCTCCAGTTCCACCGGCGCGGTCCAGTCCCGGCTTTTCTGGGCATAGTCGCGGCAGGCCACGATGATCAGGTCCGGTTTGCCCGCCGCCCCTTGCGTCCCCAGGGAAACGACCATGGACCGTATCTTGTCGCTCCAGGCCCGGGACAGGTCGCTTTGGAGAAACAGCCGGGCCATGGGGATGTCCAGCCCGGCCACGCCAAGCACCCGGCCGCTGTCCGTGCGCAGGGCCAGAGCCATGGAAGCCACGACCTGCCGGGTCGCGGCGTCGGTCATGATGTCCCAGGTGACGCCGGGCTTGGCCGCGGCGTTTTGGTACCACGGCCGACGCCTGGGGTCGTAGTCCACGGGATAGCCGCCGTGGCCGGGATAGGCGCAGTGCAGGCCCGAGGCCAGGCCCACATAGCCGAATTGCATGAGGCTTTTGTGGTTGGCGAAAAGCGTGCGGTAAAAGGGGGTCAGGCCGGACATGGCCCGCATTTCCGGCAGGGCGGCCTGCCTGGTCAGCCCCGGGGCGAGATGGAAGACCATGTGGTCGTAACTGGCGTTGACGTCGGACCCGCCGATGGGGGTTAGGACGGCGTCGGTGACGGTCCCGGCGTCGAAATCGCTGTCCATGGGCATAAGCCGCGGCGGGGAGGTGGGGCTTTGCACGTCGAGGAGCTGCTTGGCGGCGTCGACGGTGAGCGCCAGGGAGGTTTCCAGCAGATCCAGAGTGGCGGCGCAGTGCTCGCCAAACATTTCGGCGGTCTGGACCAGCTCTCCGGCGGCGTTGGCTTCCAGGGCCTTGGCCGCGCCCCGGGCCAGCTCGCGGCCCAGTTCGCTGGTTCGGGACCAGGAATACAGCCCCAGGGCGCAAAGGGGGATGATGACCACCGCCAGCAGGAAGCACAGCAACTTGGTCCGTATGCGCATGGCCGCTCCGGGAATCGGTTTTGGAATCGCCCCCGTGCATAGGCCGGATGCGCGTCGGGGGCAAGGGGCGCGGCTGGCGGCCGGTGGCGGTCCGGCTCGTTTCCGGGGCGCGTCGGCCAAGGCCGGGCCGATCAAACGGGGCGCGGCGAACTCAGGCTTCGGCCTTGATGGCGGCCAGAGTGCTCGAATAGGCGGTAAAGACGTGGCGGCGATCCAGCAGCCCCAACACCGTGTCGGGCTTGTCCGGCGCGACTACGGGCAGTTGGCCGAGGTCGGTCTCCACAAAGAGCATGAGGGCGTCGTAGAGCGATGTGTCGGGATGGACCACGGTGGGGGAGCGCATGAGGTCGCGGGCCACGACAAGATCGCGCAGGCTCGGCTCGAACAGCACGCCGCGGGCGTCGTGGACGTCAAGCAGGCCAGTGAGGACGCCGCGCTCGTTTTGCACTGGAAAAACGAAGTTCCGGGTGGCGGCGATGACGTCGGTGATGGCCCGAAGCGTCACGCATTCCTCCAAAACGACGGTTCGGCCCGGGGTGAAGACCGAGGACACGGGCAGGGTTTCGAGGATGTTGGTGGTGGCGTCGGCGGCGTGGGCCGGGGAGGCGAATTTGTTGTCCACCTGATTTTCGTAGAGATGGATGTCGTCGCACAGGACCAAGGCCACGGCCGAGCAGAGCATAAGCGGGGCGAGCAAGCCATAGCCCAGGGAGATCTCGCAGACCATGATCAGCGGGCCGATGGGGGCGTGGGCCACGCCGGCGAAAAAGGTGGCCATGCCGACCAGGACGTAGCCGCCGGGCTGGGTCACGATGTCGGGCCGCCACATGTGCCCGGCCTGGCCGACCACGCCGCCGACGGTTCCGCCCAGAAACAGCGCCGGCGCGAACATGCCGCCGCTTAAGCCCGAGCCGATGGTCAGGGCCGTGGCGAGGAACTTGCCGCCAAAAAGCCCGAGCAAAAAGAGCATGTCGAGCTTGCCGCCGGCGGCCAGCTCCAGCCAGCCGTAGCCGCCGCCGCACAGTTCCGGGAACCGCCAGCCCAAAAGCCCCATGCCCATGCCCCCGGCCATCATGGCGATAGTCGGGCCGAAGCGCTTGGCGATGGGGCCGAAGACCTTGAACTTGACGGCGAAAAAGACCCGGATAAAAAGCCTGGCCGCCAGGGACGCGGCCACGGCCAGGGCCAGGTAGAAGGGCAGCTCGAAAGCGTTGGTGAAATTGTAGTTCGGGGTGGCGAGAATGGCCCGGCCGCCGAAGACGAAGGCAAAAAGGGTGTAGGCCACCACGGACGAGACCACGGCCGGCAGCAGGGCCTCGGCCTCGAAATCCTCGCAGTAGAGCACTTCCACGGCGGTGATGGCCCCGCCCAGCGGCGCGCGGAAGATGGCCCCCAGGCCCCCGGCCGCGCCGGCCAGGAGCAGGATGCGGCGTTGGCGGGCGGTCAGGCCGAGCTTTTGGGCCAAAAGCGAGCCGAAGCCGGCTCCGAGCTGGGAGATGGGGCCTTCCTGGCCGGCCGCGCCGCCGGCGGCGATGGTCAGGATGGCGGTGCCGCTTTTGAGCGCCGGCACGGCCGGCCGGATAACGCCGCCCTGGGTATGGAAGGCCTTGATCATGGCGTCGGTGCCGTCGGTGACGCCTTCCAGGGACTTGGGGATAAAGCGGGTGACAAGCAGTCCCGTCACCAGGCCCACGGCCGTGGTGAAGACCGGGATGAGCCAGGGCCGGTAGGGGCCGGGTAGGCCGCTGAGGAGTTTCTCGCCCGAGGGATGGGGCAGGGTGAGCCCGGCCAGATGCACCTGGAGCAGATGGGACAGGCCTTCGAGGCCGGCGTGGAAGGCGATGGCCAGGGTTCCGGAACCCAGGCCGGCGACCACGCCCAGGACCAGCCAGCGCATGAGCGCGATGTGGGTGTAGCGCCGGGCTAAAAGTCGCCACAGGGCGCGGGGGCGGCGGAAAAAGGTCGGGCGGCTGGAGGCTGGGGCCTGGGGCGCGTCCATGGCGGTCAGGGCCGGGCGTCGGGCGCGGCCAGGATCATGCGGGCCAGGCCGATGTCCTCGCGGATGCGCGTGATGAGCTCCTCGGGGCCGGAAAATTTCTTTTCGGAGCGGATGCGCTGGACGAAATGCACCCGGATGGGCTGGTCGTAGATCTTGCCCTTGAAATCGAGGATATGGGCTTCCACGGACAGGTCGAAGTCGCCGAAGGTGGGGTTCTTGCCGATGTTGGCCACACCTGGGCGGAGGATGCCGTCCACCTCGACCCAGACGGCGTAGACGCCCGACAGCGGCACGAGTTCGTCGCGCACGCCCACGTTGGCCGTGGGAAAGCCCAGCTTGCGGCCGCGCTTCTGGCCGTGGACGACCAGTCCCCGTACCTGATGGAAGCGGCCCAGCAGCGGCCGGGCGTCCCAGACGTTGCCGGCCTGGACCATGTCGCGGATGCGGGTGGAGGAGACCACGGCGCCGTTTATGATGACCGGGTCCAGGCGTTCGACGCCGAAGCCGTATTTCTGGCCCATGGTCGAGAGCATCTCGAAGTTGCCGCGTCGGCCCTTGCCGAAGGCGTAGTCGTAGCCGATGACGAGGTGTTTGAGGCACAGGCCGCCGACCAGCACTTGGCCGACGAAATCTTCCGGTTCGCGGGCGGCCAGTTCGCGGGTGAAGGGCAGCACGACGCAGACCTGGACGCCGCTTTGCCCGATGCATTCGAGCTTGTGCTCCAGCAGGGTGATGGCCGGCGGGGCGGCGTTGCCCATGAGCACCCGGCGCGGGTGGGGGTCGAAGGTGAGCGCGACGCTGACGAGGCCGGCGGCGACGGCCCGTTCGCGGGTGCGCTGCAACAGCTTGGCGTGGCCCATGTGCACGCCGTCGAAATTGCCTATGGTGAGGCAAACGCCGTGCAGGGCTTCGTGGATGTCCTCGACGCGGTTGACGACAATCATGGCAGGTGGTCCGGCGGGCGCGAAGTGGCGAAGCGTGGCCCGTATGGAGCAAGTTGCTACCGTAAAAGGCGTCGGCCTTCAACCGGACAGGGCAGTGGAAGGCCGGCGGACGGCTTTTTGAAAAAAAATTTCGCGGGCCGCATTTTTTGCTTGCCAAGACGGGCCGAGGTCCGTAAAAGCTTTCTTCTGCACCGCGCCGAAGTGGTGGAATTGGTAGACACGCTAGGTTCAGGGTCTAGTTCCCGCAAGGGAGTGGGAGTTCGAGTCTCCCCTTCGGCACCATAAGAAAAACAACGGGTTATCGCACCGGAAAGACCGGACGATAACCCGCTTTGTTTTGTGCTTTAGGCGTGTTGTGTCACCATTGCGTCACCGCTGCTCTGTCAAATCCGGCGGCTGTTGCCGGTTGATGCGCAGTAGTGTGCAGGCCGCGGCCAGGGGGCGTCCGTCCTTCGGGGCAAAGGTCGCCTGCGGGTCGTTCGGTTGCTGATTCCACTTCTCAAAACGCAATTCCAGCAGATTCTCCCCGGCCTGTCCCCTGGCCGTGATGGTCTGTTCCGTGAATTCGCCAAGCCAGGGCTGGACCGGCAGATCCTTAACCGACGCAATGGGCGCGCCGTTGAGGAAATAATTGATGCCCTGTCCCGGGATAGGATTGTTGCAGGCCGCCTCGATGGTGATGGTTTCAGGGGCCGAAAGGGCAAACTGGAAGCGGGTGGTCGGACCAGAGGCCCACCGGTAGGCCGTCGTCCCTTCGTGTTCAATTGCCCCCAGCGTTGTATCGATGACTAGGCTGCTCGAAATGAATCGCTCCGTGGCGATGTTATTGGCGTACAGGGTTAGGTCGGTCCACTGCAGGCTGTCCATTGAGGGGCCGGTCATGCCGGCTGGCGGCCTGGGATTGTCCAGTTGCAGGCGAAGCCGCAGGCGGCTGTAGGGAGCTTTCCTGACAAGAAGGAAACTTTTGCGGGTGGACCCATCCGGTCCGGCACTCACAAAAAAAGGGGTCAGGGGCTCATCGTCAAAGGAGTAGGTGGCGGTTAGGCGGCCGCCAACGGCTGTGTTGCGGTACGACAGGCTGCCGGCCAGCAGGGACGGCGCCATTTGGGCATCGGGGCAGGCAAACTCGTATTCCACGATGCCCGGCCGGGCGGGATCAAGTACTCGGACCCCTTTTTCAAAGTACTGGTACAGGGTCACATTGTGCAGTCGGCTGGCATGGCTGAATAGATCCCTGGGGGCGCTTGTCAGGGTGCGGGTGGTCGGTAGATCGGCCAGGGTCGGCAGCGAGCTGTGCGGATAGTGGAAGCTATAGCGGGTCAAGGGCTGCAACGGGGTGATCGGGATGGTGGCAACCGAGGTGGGTGGCCCAAAAAGTTGGAGAAATTCCTGTTCGGTGGCCCCGAAATGGGCAAAGTCGCCGAAACTGACAAAGGTCACGTCAACAGGCGCGTTGGCGGCCAGATCGGGAGAATGCGTAAATGGATCGGGGACGGCGTATTGCTTGGTGTACCAGCCGATGCAGTCCGCCAGGGAGCCGTCGGAAAAGACCGTGACGGCCTTGGGATCAATGTAGCGTCCGGCGGCCTGGGCCAAAGGCTGATAACTTGCAGTATAATGGTATTGCTTTGAAAAGATCACGCTGTTGGCCGTGAAAAAATACACGGTCCCAGCCAGGGCGATCACGATGGCGACCACAGGGCCCACGAGTGGGCTTTTGGTCGCCTTTTCCAGGAGGGCACAGATACCCGTAGCCGCGAAAAGCAGCAGGACGGGGCTTAGAAACAAAACGTGCCAAGGATTGAAGTAGGAAGCGTAGCGTTTGAGGGTCAGGACAACGATAGGCGTAGCAATATAGATGAGGCAGGCGAGGGTGAGGCGTCTGTCGATCCGGTATGAACGGAGAATGCCGACAACGATGCAAACGATGAGGAGGCTGTTTAGGGTAACGCTGGAATTAAAGGACAGATCTTTGGGGATCATCGTGGCCGAGGCGAGGCCGTTGGCGATGTTTTTCAGGCATTCCAGAAAAGTGGCAGCCATCGTGGCCTGGGCCGGTGCGGCAAAGCCTGCGACATGGGCCAGGAAGAAGGGGGCCAGCAAGCCTGCGACCAGGGCGCAAAAGGCTGTCGCCGTGATCCATTCAAGCCGGGCCGTCCGTCTGTCGTAGGCCAGCCGCCAGAACAGAAAGACGCACAGCTGGGCAAAAAGGATGATCAACCCGGAAAAATGGAACAACACAAAGGCCAGGTTGCAGGCCAGCAGGGCGAGACCGTCGCGGTGCCCCCCCCCTTTGAGGTAGCGCAGAAAAAAGCCAAAGGCCATGCAGGAAAAGAGCACGATCAAGGCATAGGGGCGCACGCTGCGGGAGACGAACAGGTTCATGGCGCTAACGGCCAGCAAAGAGGCGGCCACCAGACTTGGTCCCTGGCCAAACAAGGGCGCGAAGGACCGGCCGACATAAGCTACGAGACCCACACCGCACAGGGCCGGGATCAGGCGAAGAGCCAGCTCGCTTGTGCCCAGGCCGAGGAAGAGGGTTCCCAGCAGCGTGAAATAGGGCGGATGGAAGTCGCAGCGCAAAGCGCGTTCGATGACGTAGGCAACTCCATATTGGGCGTTGAGCGGGACAAGGACTTCGTCCCACCACAGTGGGCAGCTGTCCAGGTGGTAAAAGCGCAGGACCAGGGCCGCCAGCACAGCGACTCCCAGGGCCAGGGCCGCGAGGTTGACGGAAAAGCGATTGGATGTGGGCATGTCGTGTTGCGTGGCACTGGGCCGGGTTTGGGGTAGACGCAGGCAATGGGAGAGAAGGCCAAGGTGATGGCGACTAGTTTCAGGCCCGGACGGCGGAATTCATCCTGATCATGGTACGCCTCGTGGAGTTGTGGATGCGGGAGCAAGGACAGCCCCGGCGTGGTGGAGACGCAAAGGCTCATGCGACGGCCTGGTGGGTTTGACAGAAATCTCAACTTCTCGGGGGTCTTATTTTAAGGGAGCCTTACATCTGAACCTCGCTGAGGGTAGGGAAGTTTTTTATAGTCATATTGGTGAAACGCAACGAGAGGATTGTCTCGAATTAGGGTAGAAGTGAGACAAAGAAAGGGAAATCGCGAATGCGTGAGACACAACGGGTTGAGACAGCGTGTTTTCCAAAAGTTCGCTAGCGAGGCGAATGTCAAGTTTGGTTAGCTTGCGGCTAGGGTGACTTCGACTCCTCGCATAATCGCACGCTTGGATGAGCTGCATTTTGTTTCGTTGTCTTGAAGGCTGGAGCGGGCCAGCCCTGCGGGGATAGACCAGGGCCAGTGTCCATTCAAAACAAAAAAACCTGCCCAGGCAGGGGCTTGATCGTCGCTTGGCGCGAACAGGCCGCCAGGCGGCCGTTGTGTCAGTTGGCGCTTGTCGCCGCCGGCTGGCTCAGGCCGGCCACGGTCTCGGGCCGGGTGAGCTGGTCGTTGGGCTGGGTCACGTACTTCTCGATAAGCGCCTGCCACAGCTTGTAGCCGTCGGGGCGCAGGTGCACGCCGTCAGTGGTCAGGGATTCCCGCAACGCGCCGCCCTCCGCGAAATGGCTGTAAAGATCGATGTAGACGCAGTTTTGCATCTCGCCGCAAAGCGTCTTGAGGCCGGCGTTTAATTCCATGATCTTGTCGTTGGAAAGGTCCTGGCGGTTCACCACCGGCAGCACGCTTTGCACGAAAATCATGGTCTTGGGCGAACCCTTGTTGATGCGAAGCAAAATCTCGCGGTAACGGGCCAGGATGGCGGCATTGGGGCTATACAGCTCGTTTATGCCTTCCAAAATGAAGACCTTTTCCGGCTTCTGAGCTACTACCGGCCCCAAGGTCTTTAAAATCTTGGCCGTGGTGTTGCTCACCGCACCCTTGTTGACCACATCCTTAAACATGCCCATGTGCTTCCAGCCGGCCGTCTGGCTGCCGCCCAAAAAGACGGTCTTGGCCAGCGCCCCGGTGGCGCACAACACGAGCGCCGCCGAAATGACGGTCGCGCGAAACCAAAACGACACCATTGCTCCCCTCTTTATGCGCATACATCCATCCCCTGGGCAAAATCCAACACGGGGCAGCTGGTAGCACGGCCCGAGCCGATTGAAAAGTCCCCCGGCCGGGCAGCTCCCCGTTTTTCATGGCCTTCTCCGGGAACAAAGCTTCCGTGGTATTGATTTTCATTTTCAAATAAGACAGAGTGGCTCAACGCCGTGAGCCCACGGCAAACGAATCCGCGTCCGTGTGCGCCTTATCCGGGGCGTTGCGGGCCTGGGCAATGAAGCAGTACGCCCAATGACGTCTCCCGCCACCCCCCGCCGCCTGTTGGAAGAGGCTTTGGCCCAGCGTTCGCGCTGCCATTTGTCGCTGCCCGAAAACGTGGTCGGGCTGAAAAACCTCGATTGCGCCATCCTGGAAGCCACCAACCGCGGCATCCTGCTGGAGAGCATCGGCAAGGCCGCCGCCGGTTCGCACTGGGTCGGCCTCGACGTGAAAGGCTATTTCCGGGTGGTCATCAAGCGCCAGACGCTGGAGGAGACGTTTTACACCTTCGACAGCCGTATCAAGGCGGCAGCGGCCAGTCCTGCCGGATTGGCCCGGCTGCGGCTGGCCGAACCCGAGCGCCTGGTTTTCGGCCAGCGCCGCAAGAGCCTGCGCCTGGAGCCTGATGTGGACAGGCTGCGCGAGGCCTTTTTCTGGCGCTACGACAAGGCGGCGGGGTTTTCTTTGGATTATCCGGCCCTGCGGTCAGCGGATTTTCGAAATGGCCAGGCGAGGCTGATCAACCTCTCGGCCGGCGGCCTAGGGTTGGCCGTGAGCCCTGCCCTGGCCGGACCGCGCGGCATCGAGGCCGTCAAGGGCGACCGGCTGGTGGTGCGTTTGGAGCTGGATGAACCCCGGGCGGACGTTGCCGGCGATTTTTGGATGGTGGCCAAGGTCTGCCACGTCGCGGCCTCGGGCTGCGGCGGCGATCGCCAGTTCGGCTTGCAATTTCTGGCCAACGGCAGCCTTGACGCCAAGGTCGGCAAGATCCGTTGGCAGCCTGTGGAAGGCCACGTCATTCCGGAGCTGGCCGACATTCTCTATTACTGGCATCTCGACCGCCACCGCGAAAAGCTCGGCTGATCACAGCCCCGGTGTCTCGGCCCGTCGGCGCAGATCGGCCAGGGACAGGCCGCTTGCAGCCAGCACCCACATGCCGGCCAGGGTCACCGGGATATATTGCAGCATGTGCAGGGTGAGCCCCAGGGCAAAGGCCTGATCCCGGTCCACGCCGAACCAGCCCAGGGCCAGCACGGCCGAGGCTTCATAGACCCCCATGCCGCCCGGAGCGGCCGGCAGGGCAAAGCCCAGGGTGACGACGGCGAACACCGTGAGGATCATGGTCGGATCGGCCGGCCGGCCGCCGATGCTGGTCAGCCCTACGGCGAAGGTCAGGATGAAGCCGGTCCAGCAAAGCGCCGTCCAGGCCGCCAGACGCAGCAGGAAGCCGGCCCGCAACCGGCCTTCAAACAGGGTCAGCATCTCTCCGGCGAACAGCTTGAGCCGTTCGCCAGGGACCAGGCGCAGGCAGGCATGGGCCGCCGCCGGACGCAGCCGCAGCAGGGCCAGAAAAGCCCAGCCGCCGCCGACGATGGCCAGCAACGGGTAGAGCAGCACGCCCTGGCCGAGCATCGCGGCCACGGCGACGCCCAGGGCGAGCAGGGCCGACAGGTCAAAAAACCGCTCCCAAAAGACCGCTTCCAGGGACTGCCCCAGGGACAGCCCGGCCTCGCGGCACAGGTAAGCCGCCTTGGCCATTTCGCCCAGGCGCGCCGGCAGCACGTTGTTGACGCCAAGCCCCAGCAGGCAGGCCCGTACGCCGGCGACGGAGCTGATCCGGTCGCCAACCAGAAAACGCAGACGCAGCCCCGGGGCCAGCGCACTGGCCAGAACCGTCACGGCGTAGAGCAGCATGGCCCAGACGGGAAAACCGGCCAGCGCCTGCCCAAGCCGGTGAAAATCGATACCCCACAGGGCATAGGTCAGACAGGCGGCGGCCAGGCCGAAGCGTGCGGCCAGGGAAAGGCATTTGCGCATGGTGGGGAAACCTCGTGAAAAAGGCCATGGAAAGGGCTTCCATGGCCTTTTTCACGGCAACGGGCAAGGTGGTTATTTTTTGGGCAGGGAGGCGTAATAGGCGGCCAGATCGGCGATGTTCTCGTCGGATTGCTTTTTCATGATGGCGACCATGGCCTTATTTTCGCCCTGGCCCTCTTTGAAGGCCTGCATTTTGGCGGTCAGCGCGGCCACGTCCAGGCCGTCAAGATCGCCCTTGCTTTTGTGGCAGGCGCAGCCCTTGGCCAGCTCGGCGCCCTTGGCCGCGTCGCCGGCGGCGTAAGCCAGGGCGCAAAGCCCCAGCACCAAAGCGCAAATCAATATGCCGATGCGTTTCATGCGATCCTCCTTGGATGTGCTCCCGGCGATGCCCCACGACGGGGAATCGCTTTCACCATATCCCGACTTTTTAAAAAGGCAATGCTTTCACTGCGTTTGCCTTGCATTTCGGAAATTTTTGTTGCATTTCCACCAGCCCAGGGTAGGCTTGCACGTCGTGGACATCTCCAGGCAAAGGACGTTTCCCATGGTTTCGCGCACCGTTTTGGCCTTGCTGCCCTTGCTGCTTTTGGTGGCTTGCGCGCCGTCCCCGTCCCGGGACGGCGTCAAGGAAGCCATCAAGGAACACCCGGAAATCGTGCTCGACGCCCTGGGCGAGCGCAAAGCCGAACTGTTCGCCCTCGTCGTCGAGGGCCAGCAGGACTACCAGACCGGCCAGCGCCAGGCCCGGCAGGACGCCGAACTCCAAAAGCCGCTGTCTCCGGCCATCGATCCGGCCCGGGCCATGCGCGGCCCGGCCGACGCCGCCACCACCGTGGTGGTCTATTCCGACTTCCTGTGCCCCTACTGCGCCAAGGGAGCTACGACGCTGAAGGAATTCGCCTCCCGCCATCCCGATTCCGTGCGCGTGCTTTTTAAGCACTACGCCACCGACGAACTGGCCAAGCAGGTCGCCCTGGTCTACGAGGCCCTGGCCGCCCAGAATCCCCAGCTCGCCTTCGCCTTCCACGACGCCGTCTTTGCCGCCCAGGCCGAGGTGGAGCAGGGCGGCGAACCCGTGGTCTACGCCCTGGCCATCAAGCTCGGGGCCAACGTGAACCAGCTCAAGCGCGACCTCAAACGCCCCGAACTGGCCAAGCGCATCGAGGACGACACGGCCGAGGCCCGGGTCTTCGGTTTCGACGCCACGCCCACCTTCGTCATAAACGGCGTGTCCGTGCGCGGCGCGGCTCCGCTGTCCGAGTTCGAGGACGTGCTGCGCCGGGTGGCCCGCAGCGGCGGCCAGGAAGCCCCGTGCGCCGCCTGCGACAAGAAAAAGCCCTGATGCCCACGCCCGGTCCGCACCCCCAAGCGAGGCGCCCCATGCGCGTTTGTTCCCGCGTTTTCGCCGTGCTGCTGGGCAGCCTGCTGTTTGTGGCCTGCTTGGCCGCCGCGCCCGTTTCCGCCCTGGCCGAGGAGCATACGCCGCCATCGACCGCCGTCACCCTGGACGAGGCCGTGCTGGTGGCCATGCTCGACGACCTCATCAAGTACTACGAGGACGCCCGGCCGGCCGAAAGCCAGATCGTGGCCCTGCTGCCGGTCCACGAAAAGAGCAAGGATAGCCCGGAATACAAAAAGCTGCGTTTTCTCTTCGACACCTACCAGAAAGCCACCACCAGCCTCAACAATCTGGTGGACATGCTCTACATCTATCTCAAGCTCGGCAATTCCAAGGAAAGCGACATCAACGCCTATGTCGTCAACCGCACGAAAAATATCGTCACGTTCCTCAACAATATGGTCTATCTCCTGACCACCCGCAATCAGGAATACGACGTTCCCGCCTCTTCCGACGTGCAAAAGCTCTACGAGACCTATCTTGTGCGGCTGACCACCCTGCTCTACGAACTCAACAAAGCCATGCCCCAGTTCGCCCGCTAAGGCGGGTACAGAAAAGATGCCTCCGGCGGCTGGGGGCCTGAGGCCCCCAGACCCCCCATATGGAGAAAATGTGGAAGGGGTTTTCGGGGGGTATTTTATTTTCCAGTGACCTGGGTAGCCAAAGAGACCAGCATAGCATTCGTGGGAAGTCGCGTTGCTCCGACGTCCGAGAGCCGACCGCCTAGACCCCTTTATGGTTGAGGCGGCTGTTGCGACTTGGCGCTGGAATCATCCTATGGCGCGGCCGGCTGGTGCCCTTTGGCGGCGAAGCCGGCCAGGGCGGCGTCCAGGGCCTCGTCCAGGGCCTGGCGGCAGGCGGCGAAACGGGCCGTTTCCCCTGCCCGGGCGGCGTGTTCGAGCTCCCTGGCCCGGGCGACCGCCGTGGTCGCTCCCACCACCCCGGCATTGCCCTTGAGGGAATGGGCCAAAAGCGCCGTCCCGGCGGCGTCCGACGCGTCCAGGGCCGCCGCCAGCCGCGCCTGGTCGCCGGGCGTGTCGCGCAGGAATACCGCAATCAGCCGGTCGTAAAGCGCCTCGTCGCCGCCGAGATTGGCCAGGGCTTCGTCGCGGCCGGCGTCGAAGGCCGGCTCGGCCGCGTTGTTGGTCTGGGCGTCGGCCTGGGCCGACGCAGCCTTGCTTCGGGAAGAGGCGGCCGCCGACCCGGCCTTGGTCCGGGAGCGCCCGGAACGGGGCTTGGCGGCCGGCGTGTCGTCGCGCCGTTCGGCCACATCGGCCGTCGTCGCCGCCGGTCCGGCTTCGACCAGGGGCGACCTGTCCGGGGCCAGGGACTGGCTGGCGGCCAGGGCGTCGAGGAGCTGGTCGAAATTGACGGGCTTGGCCAGATAACCGCTCGCGCCGCTGCCAAGGATGCGCTCGCGGTCGCGCACGGCCCCGTAGGCGGTGAGCGCCAGGATGGGGATGTCCCGGGGGATTCCGACAAGCTCCCCGGACCGGATGCGCCGGGTGGCGGTCAAGCCGTCCATCACCGGCATCTGGATGTCCATAAGCACCACGTCGAAGCGGCGAAGGGCCAGGGCGGCCAGGGCTTCCTCGCCGTTGACCACCCGGATGACATTGTGCCCCTTGGGAACCAGGAAGGCCTGGATCATCTCGGCGGCCAGATCGGCGTCCTCGGCCAGCAGGATGTCCAGGGGCGGCAGCGCGAGTCTGGCGGGGCCGGCCGGTTCGGCCGGCCCCGGGGCCAGGGGGAAGCGGGCGGTCAAAACGAATTCGCTGCCCTCGCCCACGGCCGAGGCCAGACGCAGCCGGCCGCCCATGAGCGCGGCCAGCCGGCGGCAGATGGCCAGCCCCAGCCCCGTGCCGCCGTAACGCCGGCCGATGGTCTCGTCGGCCTGGCTGAAGCTCTCGAAAATGGTTTTCTGCTTGTCCTCGGGGATGCCGATGCCGGTGTCGCGCACGGCAAAGCGCAGGTTCACCCGGCCATCCGGGGCGCGCCGTCCAGGCCGGGCCAGGGTCAGGCGCAGGCTGACGCCGCCGACGGAAGTGAATTTGAGCGCGTTGCCGACGAGATTGCCCAGCACCTGGGCCAGCCGGCCGGCGTCGCCGATGACGTGCTCGGGCACGTCGGCGGCGGTTGCGCCGGTAAGCGCAAGCCCCTGGCGCTGGGCCACGTGGCGGTGGGCGGCCAGGGTCGCTTCCAGCACCTGCCGGGGGGAAAAGGGCGCGGCGTCGAGTTCCAGCCGGCCCGACTCCACCCGGGACAGGTCGAGGAGGTCGCCCAGGATACCGCGCAGGGACGTTCCGGCCTCGCGGATCATTTCCAGGCAGCGGGTCAGATCGGCCTGGCCGCCGCTGTCCGGGCGCAAGGCCAGGTCGGCCATGCCCAGGATGACGTTTAAGGGCGTGCGGATTTCGTGGCTGACGTTGGCCAGGAACACGGACTTGGCCCGCAGGGCCCGGGCCAGCTTGGTGCGGGCGGTCTTGAGCTTTTGGGCGGTGCGCTCGTGGCGGGCCGCTTCTGCGGCCAGACGGTCGTTGGATTCGCGCAGGCTGGCCGTGCGGGCGGCAATGACTTCCTCCTGGCTGTGGACATGCTCGGCCAGGGCCTGCTCGGCCGCCTTGAGCTCGGAAATGTCGGCCAGAAAGCTCACCGTGGCCGGCCGGCCTTCCCATTCCATCCAGGCCGAGGCGGCGTTGACGTGGCGCAGGCCGCCGTCGGCCGTGACGATGCGAAAGGCGTGGCCCTGGGGCGCTTGCCCGCCGGCCAGACGGCGCAGGTGGATGCCAAGGACCGTGCGGCGGTCGTCGGGGTGCAGGAAATCCACAAAGGGCTTGGAGCGCAAGGTGGCGGCGTCGTAGCCGGTCAGGCGCTCCATGAACGGGTTGACGTAGACCAGCCGGCCGCCAGCGGCCACGGCCACGCCTTCGGTGGCCCCGTCGATGATGTCGGCGAACTGGCGCTGCCGCGTCTGCCCGGCGACGGCGGCGGCGGCCAGATCGGCCACGTCAAGCCCGCGCAGGACAAGGCTCCCGTCCGGGGCGGCCTCGGTCCACAGCCGCCAGACGCCGCCGGCTCCGGTCCAGTCCAGGCTGGTTCCCGGAGCAGGGCAGGGCAGGGGCGGCGGCGCGCCCAGGCAGTCGCCCAAGAGACTGAGAGCCGCCGGATCGGCGGCTTTGACGCGCCCGGCCGGGTCGAGACGAAGCGCAAAAGCCGGCCCGGGGAGGGCCGGGCCGGGCTGGGGCTGGTTCATGCAGTCCTCCCGGTTTGGCCAATGTCCGGCCCGACGGGCATCTTGTCAAGGCGTGGGACAGCGGACGGGGCGGGCGGGAGCCTGCCCCGACTGGCGAGGACCGGCAGTCGAGGGCCGCGTCCCCGAAAAGCGCCGATGGCGTTTCGTGGACCACGGACGTGGGTTTTGCTTTAAAATTCGGGCGGATATTGTACGGACGCGACCCTAGGAATCGGGGCGGGTCAGGGCGCGCAGGGCGACGGTGTAGACGGCGTCGCGCCAGGCGGCGGCGGCAGCCGGGTTCAAATGCACGCCGTCCACGGTCTGGGACTGGCCGGAAGTCTTGCGGCGCTCGGCGAGCATGGCGTTGATGTCCGCCAGGGGAACGTCGAGACGGCCGGCCACAGCGGCCACGATGGCGTTGTAGCGGGCGATCTTGGACGCGTCGAAACGCTGGGCTTCGGGCTTGTCCGACTCGATGGGCGGCAGATTGACCAGGACCAGCCGGCGGTTGTCGGCCAGGACGGTCTTGCACAGGGTTTCGTAGCCGGCCTCGAACTGTTCGGGTGTGGTTCCGGCCGTGCCAAAGGCGTCGTTGACGCCCATGGCCACGATGACCAGCGGTCCGGGCGCGGCGGCCAGGACGCTTTCCAGGAAGGGCTGGGATTCGAGCACCCGCGCCCCGGAAATTCCGGCGTTTAAGACGTTGCGGCCGGCCAGGGCCGGGCAGTAGAGTTGTTCCACGATGCTGTCACCGAAGACGACGATGAGCGGCAGGCCCTGGGAGCGCAGTTGGGCCTGGATGATGGCGATGCGGGTGCGGCGGTAGAGGCCGCCAAGGTCCTGCATGGTGGCGTTGACGAGGTCCACGTCCGAGGCGATCTCGCGCATCTGGGCGTCCATGCGGTCCCAGCCCAACTTGTAATAGAAGGCGATGCCGGACATGCTGAGCAGGCAGCCGGCCAACAGCGCAACAAGGAGTTTGTCAGTTTTCAAACCGGTTGATCCTGGCAACGGGTGACGCGGGAAAATCGCGTGAGGCGCACCGTCTAGCAGGTTCCCGGCGGCACGTAAACCCACGTTCACCTCGATCGCGCGAACCTTGTTGACCGGCGTGCCCGGCGCGTCGCATAGAGGAGAACATCCAGGCCGCCGGCAATCCTCGGCCGGCCGATCGCAACAAGGAGCTCGCCATGCGCATTCGCCTCCTGCCCCTGGCCACCGTTTTGGTCGTCGTCCTGCTCGCCGCCGCAGCCGCCCAGGCCCAGGCCGTCCCGGATCTGGTCGGGACCTGGAAAAGCGTGGCCCATGAAGGCATCACCACCGGCAGTCGCCATTTCCCCAAAAACGATTCCGGGCCGCATTTCGTTTCCAGCCAGTTTGTCCTGCACATCGAGCGCCAGGAAGGCCGGCGTTTTGTCGGCGTCAAGTCGAGCCCGCACCACAAGGAAACTGTCATGGGCGTCATCGGCTACGACGGTTCCACCATCCACATTTTGGAGGATGAAGGAAGCTTTACGGGCAAGCTGTTGCCCGACGGCTCCCTGGAGCTTGTCTACAGCCACGACGTCGGGGCTTCCAAGGGCATCGGCATCGCCCGCTACGTCCGGGAGGCCAAGTAATGCGGCGTGGGACAGCGTTGTTTTTGTTGTGCCTGGCGCTGGCCTCCGGTCCGGCCCGGGCCGGGGGCATCGACTGCGCCAAGGCCCAAACGGCCGTGGAAAAAACCATTTGCGCCGATCCCCAGTTGCTGGCGGCCGACGCGGCCGTGGCCGAGGCCTTTGCCGCAGCCGTGGCCGCCAGCCCCGACCCGGCGGCGGTGCGGGCTGGCCAGCGGGCTTGGCTGGCGATCCGAAACGCCTGCCCCGACGCCGCCTGTCTGGGACAGCGGCTGACCGAGCGCCGGGCGGCGCTGACAGCGGCCGCTTCCGGGGCGGCCAAGGCGCTGTGGGACGAGCGGGCGGCCTTGCAGGCACGGCTCCACTGGCCCAAGGACTGCGAGGACTCCTTCCGGGAAACCTTCGCCGCTGCCCAGGGTGGCCCGGGCCTGCCCCTTCGGGATACCGGGGTGGAGCGCCATGCCCTGGGCGACGGCCGGACCCTGTTCCTCGTCCAGTGCGATCAGGCCGCCTACCAGGGCGTCTATGCGGCCATGGAGACCGGCCCGGGCGACGGACCGGCCAGGCTGTTGCGGTTTCCCACGGCCGACGCCGACGGCGGCCGGGTCATCCGGCGCGAAGACGACTCCCTGGTGGGCGATCTGCAGTTCCATGACGCGGACAAGACGCTCACCGTGCTGACCAAGGCCCGGGGGGTCGGCGACTGCGGCAGTTACGCCGTCTACGGGTTCGACGCGGCCGGCAAGCCGGCGGTCCGGGAGCTGCGGGCGCGGGAGTGCCCGAAGAAGGCCGGGCCGTATCTGCCGCCCGAGCGGTGGCCGCTGGTGGGACGCTGACCGGACGTCATTTTCCCACTTCCCGTTCGATGACCTGGGCGAGCTGGCGGCCAAGGGCCGGGTTGCCCAGGCGGTCGGCGGCGTAGCGGGCGAGGCTGTCGGCGAGGTTGTCGGTAACGCTTGGCTGGCCGCCGCGCGGCGCGATGACGGTGCGGCCGTCGTGGTGGAATTCCACCCGGCCGGCGTCGATCCAGCCGAACAGGCCGTGATGGTAGCGCACGGCCACGGATTTGCCCCAGTCGGCGCTGGAGATGGTCACGTCGAAGGGTGTGCCGGCCATGGCCGACAGAGGGACGAACGCCAGGGCGAGGGCGACGACGAGGCTCGCCATGGCGGCGGTGGATGGTTTCATGCCGCCTCCTTGCCGGCGGTGTTTTGCCGCCGGCCTAGGGGACATTGCAATTTTGTTGCCATAGGGCGTGGCGAGCCGGAACCGGTTGCCTGCGGGGCGGGCCGGCGCTAGGGTCCGACAGGGAGAAGGCCATGAAACGATACGCTTTTGTGTTGGCGCTGGTGTTGGTGTCGGGTTGGCTGGCGGCGGCCCACGGCGGGGTGGATGCCGGCTGGCAGCCGCTTATGGACCGTCTGGCCGCTGACGGTCTGGACCGGGCCTGGGTGGAAAAGGTGTTCGCCGGGGCCGGGGTGGACTACGAACCCTCGATCATGGCCCGCAAGGTCGATGCCATGGTGCGCAAGCAGTTCGAGCCGCGTCCCGCGCCCACCAAGAAGACCCTGGAAGCCAGCAATTACCGCCAGTTCCTGACGCCGGCCAGCATCGAGGCCGGGGTGCGCTACATCCGGGAGAACCGGGGGGCCTTTGACCGGGCCCAGCGGGAGTTCGGGCCGCCGCCGGAACTGATCTGCGCCTTTCTCATGGTGGAGACCAAGCTTGGCACGTATCTCGGCGACCAGGACGCGCTGAGCGTCCTGGCCAGTCTGGCCCGGGCTTCGGGGCTGGGGCAGATCGCGCCCTATATGAAAACCCTGCGCGGCGACGCTGAGCGTTCGGCCTATGCCGACTGGGCGGCTAAGGACCGGTCGGAGTGGGGTTTTCGGGAGCTTGCGGCGCTTTTGCGCTACGCCAAGGCCAAGGGGCAGGGGCCGGGAGCCATCCCGGGGTCGATCTACGGGGCCATCGGCATCTGCCAGTTCATGCCTTCCAATGCCTTGCGATTTGGCGTTGACGGCGACAATGATGGGGTGCTGGACCTTTTTACCCCGGCCGACGCCATTGTCAGCGTGGCCAGCTATCTGCGCGGCCACGGCTGGGTCCCGGGCATGACGGGCGAGCAGCGCGACAAGGTGGTCTACGCGTATAATCACAGCGAGTTGTATGTGCTGGCCGTGACCACGGTGGCCGACCGCCTCAAGGCGCGCCTGGGCGGCTAGAGCCGCACCCACGAAAAGCGCCAATCCTCGCCGAAACCCCTGTACACCTTTCCCCATGCGGGGGGGCCGGGGGCCTCAGGCCCCCGGCCGCCGGAGGCATCTTCCCTCTTTTTCCCCTACGGATTCGGCACCTTGAAAAATAGCGGGTCAGGCTTGCGGTTGGCGGAGAGGAAGCTGCCTTCGTAGTAACCTTGGTTGAAGCCGTCGCGGTAGCCGGCGTAGTAGGCCCCGCGCGAGGTCAGGCGGCTGCGGGAGGGGCCGGTGGCCATCTGGTTGGTGCGGGCCTCGGCAAGCATGTCGCGGCGTCGGTGCTCCAGGTAGGCGATGCGTTCCCAGACCTGTTCGCGGCGGTCGGCCACGTGAGCGTCCTCTTCCTTGGGGCTTGGCGCGCCAAGGAAGATGTAGGTCACGATACCGATGATGACGATGAAGATGATGAGATACTTCACGCTGCCCCGCCGCCTGGGGAGGCTCCCGGCCAGCGTCCTTGCCGACTGGGGCTTTTTCCCTTTTACGACTCATCGGAGGCCGGGGGGGCGGTCTTTAGCCTTGGCGAAAAAAGCGGCTCAGGCCCGGGCGGCCGGGATGCCGTACTTTTTGAGCAGGGCGTAGAGGCGTGAGCGCGACAGACCCGAGACGTCGAGCATCCGGCCGATGTCGCCGCCGTGGCGGGCGGCCAGTTCGCGCAGGTAGCGGGCCTCGCGGCCGTCGCGGTAGTCACGGAAGGTGGGCAGGGCCGTGGCGGCGGGCAGATCGGTCAGGGTCGGCTCGGCCGGCGGGGGCGGGGCGTCGGCGGCCCGGCCGATGACCCGGTTGCGGGCGGCCAGGACCCGGATGTGCAGGGGCAGGTGGATGGGGAGCAGGGCGTCGTCGGCCTGGGCCAGGGCCAGGCAACCTTCCAGGGTGTTTTTGAGCTCCCGGATGTTGCCGGGCCAGGGGTAGGCCAGCAGTGCCCGGGAAAAGTCGTCCGACAGCGGTTTGGGCGTCAGCTCCTGGCGCTTGGCGGCTTCGGCGGCGAAGTGGGCGGCCAGCTCCAGGATGTCGTCCGGGTGTCCGGCCAGGGGCGGCAGCTCGATGCCCACGCCCTGGAGGCGAAAGAGCAAATCTTCGCGGAAAAGCCCCTGCCTGGCCAGGGATTCCAGATCCTGGTTGGTGGCGGCCACCAATCGGAAGCGGCAGGGGACCTCTTCCAGCGCACCGACCGGTCGTACCCGGCGTTCCTGGAGCACGCGCAAAAAGGCCTTTTGCACCGACAGCGGCATCTCCCCCACCTCGTCGAGAAACAGCGTCCCGCCGTGGGCGCGCAGCAGTACGCCCTCGCGGCGGCGGTCCGCGCCGGTGTAGACGCCTTTTTCCGATCCAAAAAGCACGCTTTCGACGATGGTGGCCGGCAGGGCGGCGCAGTCCACCACCACGAAGGGGGCGGCGTGGCGCGGGCTGTTGTCGTGGATGGCCCGGGCGAAGAGCTCCTTGCCGGAACCGGTGGCCCCGGTCAAAAGCACGTTGACGTCGCTGCCGGCGGCCCGGGCGGCTTGTTCCAGACAGGCGGTGCGGGCGGGGTTGCCGCCGAGGATGCCGGGAAAGCGGAAGACGGTGGTGGAGCTGGCCCGGCCGCGCCGGTGTTCCATGGCGCTGACCAGGGGCGCGGTCATGGTTTTTACGGTGGGGGGCTTTTCGATGTACTCCCAGGCCCCTTGGCGCATGGCGCGCTCGGCCCCGTCGGGGTCGCCCCAGCCGGTGATGACGATGACTTCGGGGTGGGAGGGCGAGCGGCGGATGTCGGCGATGGCGTCGAGGCCGTTGCCGTCGGGCATGCGCACGTCGAGAAAGACCACATCCACGTCGTCCTTGCCGGCCCGCAGCAGGCCTTCGGCCAGGGTGGAAGCCAGGGTGGGGGTATGGCCCAGGCGGTCCACGACCCGGGCCAGGGCGTCGCGGATGGTCTGATCGTCGTCGATGATGAGCACGTTGCCCAAGGAGTCCTCCGGAGCGCGCGGCGCTGGCGCCGCTCGCTCTTTTGGATGACCACGCGGCCAGGAACTGTCAAGAGGCGACGCGGGCGGCGTGACGAGTCGCCCGGCTGCGGGGGGAAACGGGGCGGGGGAGTTCGTGGCGGCGGGTCGCCTCCATCGCGGCCCGGCGCTGGCCTTGTCGCGGCGGTCCGGGGAGCGAGCCCCGGGCCGCCGCGAGGGGCACAGGGATTACTTGCCGACCACGCCGGGCTTGCGGGGCCAGCCGTCCAGGCCGAAGTTGTTCTCGGGCACGGTGTTGTTGACGTTGAGCGCTCGGGCCTTTTCCAGATTGGCCTTGGCGCAGGGGGCGTCGCCAAGGCGCATGCAGGCGACGCCGAGGTTGTAGTAGGCGTAGCTCAAATAATCCACGCAAAGGGGCGTGGTCAGGGCCTGGCGCAGGACCGTGGCGGCCTCGGCGTTCTTGCCGGCCAGGAGCAGGTCCGTGCCCTGCTTGTAGAGCAGGGAGCCTTCCTTGGACGAGCAGCGCCACCAGGGCTTGGCCGCCTTGCCCTTGGCCGTCTTGCCGCCCATGGCGGCGTATTCGGCCGGATCGATCTTGCCGTCCTTGTTGAGGTCGATGACGGCGAAGACTTCCATGGTCAGGCCGGAGTTGAAGACCACGATCTCCTCGAAGATGATGACGCCGTCGCCGTTTTTATCGACGTTTTTAAACGGCGGTTTTTTCCAGGCATGGGCCGTCCCGGCCAGGGCCAGCATGGTCAAGAGCACAGCGAGCTTGAGCAAGGCGCGTTTCATGGGGTCCCTCCTTGGCAGTGGTTGGCGGTTAGGGCCAGCCATAGCACAGGGCCGGACGTTTGGGCAGGGGGCGCGGGCTTTTCCGGCGAAAAAAAACATGACGGCCGAGGCGAAGGCGACGGCACCGTTCAGTCGGCCGGTTCCCAGCGGGCGCCGTCGGCGCTGAGGCGCGTGGCCATGGTTTTTCGGGAGCCGCAGTGGCGGCAAAAGACCTCCACGATGCGGGCCTGGTCGGCCCGTCCGGCCTCGGAGGAGACCAGGGCCGGGCGGTTGCAGAAGATGCAGTCGAAGCGGGGTTGTTCGGCGGCCGGGGACGGCTTTTGCAGCACAAAGCTCATGGCGTTCCTCCTGGCTGACGTCCTGGCCGGGGCCGGCCCGTTCGGGGCGGGCGGCGACAGCGCGGACGGTATGGCGCGGCCTCAGCGGTCAAGGACGTGCTTTTCCGGCACGAAGCAGGTGAAGGTTCCGGTGAAGACGGCGTCTTCGCCCCGGCGCACGGTGACGGTGACGAGGCGTTTTTTGCCGGCGGTATCGGTGAGCCGGGCTTCGGCCATAAGCGTTTCGCCGACCACCACCGGGGCGGTGAAGCGGACCTCGGCCGCGCCAAGGACCACGTTGGGGTCGTTTACGGCCAGCATGGCGGCGTAGTCGGCCAGGCCGAAGACGAAGCCGCCGTGGACCAGCCCCCGGTCGTCGGCGGCCATGGCCGGCAGGGCGGTGAAGGCCACCCGGGCCAGGCCCTCGCCCAGGGTTTCGGGCTGGCCGCACAGGCCGGGGTCGACGCTTTTGTGGGTGTTGACGTCCATGGGGCGGTCTCCTGTCCTTTCGGGATGCCAAAATGTGGCGCGGGGGGCAAACGAAAAGGGGCGCCCTCGTGGCGAGGACGCCCCTTTGGCTTCGCGAAGCGGGTGAAATTTAGCTGCCCAGCGAGGTGGCGACGGTGTTGAAGGTGGTGGTGAGGTTGGTGCCGATGGAGGTGACGGCGGTGATGATGACGGCGGCGATCAGGGCGGCCATGAGGCCGTATTCCACCGCGGTGGCGCCTTCTTCGTCACGGATGAACTGGGTGATGGCGGTCAGCATGGCGTGTCTCCTTGGTATGTAAAGTTGCTTTGGGTTCGTGTGCGTCTCGTGCCTTTCCTAAAGCAGGGGGCGTGCCAAACTTCATCGAGAACTTAACATACTGGATTTATGGATTTAATATTCTTGAGGCGATGGCTTGGGCCAGGGCTCGTGGATTTCTGGCGCGCCGTTCCAGCAGAAATGGAGTCGCGGGCGCAGGGGCGCAGCGGCGGGCGAGGCCGGCAAACGCAAAGGGCCGTCCTCCTGGCGAGGACGGCCCTTTGGCTTCGCAAAGCGGGCGAAATTTAGCTGCCCAGCGAGGTGGCGACGGTGTTGAAGGTGGTGGTGAGGTTGGTGCCGATGGAGGTGACGGCGGTGATGATGACGGCGGCGATCAGGGCGGCCATGAGGCCGTATTCCACCGCGGTGGCGCCTTCTTCGTCACGGATGAACTGGGTGATGGCGGTCAGCATGGCGTGTCTCCTGGTATGTAAAGTTGCTTTGGGTTCGTGTGCGTCTCGTGCCTTTCCTAAAGCAGGGGGCATGCCAAACTTCATCGAGAACTTAACATACTGGATTTATGGATTTAATATTCTTGAGGCGATGGCTTGGGCCAGGGCTCGTGGATTTCTGGCGCGCCGTTCCAGCAGAAATGGAGTCGCGGGCGCAGGGGCGTAGCAGCCGGCGAGGCCGGCAAACGCAAAGGGCCGTCCTCCTGGCGAGGACGGCCCTTTGGCTTCGCAAAGCGGGCGAAATTTAGCTGCCCAGCGAGGTGGCGACGGTGTTGAAGGTGGTGGTGAGGTTGGTGCCGATGGAGGTGACGGCGGTGATGATGACGGCGGCGATCAGGGCGGCCATGAGGCCGTATTCCACCGCGGTGGCGCCTTCTTCGTCACGGATGAACTGGGTGATGGCGGTCAACATGGCGTGTCTCCTGGTATGTAAAGTTGTTTTGGGTTCGTGTGCGTCTCGTGCCTTTCCTAAAGCAGGGGGCGTGCCAAACTTCATCGAGAACTTAACATGCTGGATTTATGGACTTAATATTCTTGAGGCGATGGCTTGGGCCAGGGCTCGTGGATTTCTGGCGCGCCGTTCCAGCAGAAATGGAGTCGCGGGCGCAGGGGCGCAGCGGCCGGCGAGGCCGCCAAACGCAAAGGGCCGTCCTCCTGGCGAGGACGGCCCTTTGGCTTCGCGAAGCGGGTGAAATTTAGCTGCCCAGCGAGGTGGCGACGGTGTTGAAGGTGGTGGTGAGGTTGGTGCCGATGGAGGTGACGGCGGTGATGATGACGGCGGCGATCAGGGCGGCCATGAGGCCGTATTCCACCGCGGTGGCACCTTCTTCGTCACGGATGAACTGGGTGATGGCGGTCAGCATGGCGTGTCTCCTTGGTATGTAAAGTTGCTTTGGGTTCGTGTGCGTCTCGTGCCTTTCCTAAAGCAGGGGGCGTGCCAAACTTCATCGAGAACTTAACATACTGGATTTATGAATTTAATATTCTTGATGCGATGGTTTGGGCCAGGGCTCGTGGATTTCTGGCGCGCCGTTCCAGCAGAAATGGAGTCGCGGGCGCAGGGGCGCAGCGGCCGGCGAGGCCGGCAAACGCAAAGGGCCGTCCTCCTGGCGAGGACGGCCCTTTGGCTTCGCGAAGCGGGTGAAATTTAGCTGCCCAGCGAGGTGGCGACGGTGTTGAAGGTGGTGGTGAGGTTGGTGCCGATGGAGGTGACGGCGGTGATGATGACGGCGGCGATCAGGGCGGCCATGAGGCCGTATTCCACCGCGGTGGCGCCTTCTTCGTCACGGATGAACTGGGTGATGGCGGTCAACATGGCGTGTCTCCTGGTATGTAAAGTTGTTTTGGGTTCCTGTGCATCTCTTGCCCCAAAACAAAGCATAGGCCGTGCCAAGGCGAATGCTAAAATTAACATGCTGTTTTGGATGAGGTATTTTCTTTCTCTGGTGGCGGCCGATCACGCTTTGGTGGAACGGCAGGAAACTGATCCAGCAATAATGGAGTCAGGGCGCGGGAGCTTGCGGGACGCATCGGGCGTCGATGAGGCCCAAACGTTTTTTAGCTCCGGTCGGCGGCAGGGCGCGAAGGATCAGCACGTGGCGGCCCGGCGGCAAGGTAAGGGACAAAGACAGGGGCGTGACCAGGGCGGAGCACTCAATGGTCGCGCCGTCTGGCATAAGCGCGCCGCCCAAGGCCACCGTGACCGGCGCGGGGGCCGCCGCTGTGGCGGCGAGCGTCACACGGAACACGGCCGACGTGTTGTTGACCAGGGCCAGTTCGGCCGTGTCGCCGGCCCAGACCACGTCGCCGGTGACGGACCGCTCGGGCGCGGAAAATCCCGGGCCAAACCGCAGGACCACCGGCGCGGCCTCGCCCGTGGCGAGGCTATGGGCCGCAAGTCTGGCCATGGAGGCCGGCAAAAGGCCGTCGCCTTTGATGTCGGTGCGTGAGAACGGGCCGCCGCCGACCGTAAGCGGCGCGATCCGCCAGCCCGAGGCGTCGCGGAAGACGAGGTCATAAAAGCGGTTGGCCGCGTCCATAGCCACCACGGCCTGGCCGGCCAGGAGGGCGGGCGCGTCCGGGGCGGCGGCGTACGGATCGGCCGGGGCTGGACCCAGGCCGGTCACCCGGGCCAGAACCAGGGCCGTATCCCGGTCCAGCAGGCCGGACAGGCGGCGCAGCACATAGACGGGCGTTTGTTCCGGGTCGGCCCCGCCCAGCCCCGATGCCACGGTCAGCCCCCGGCCGGCGTGGGCGCGGAAATAGGCCGGCCAGTAGTCCGGGCCGACCAGTTCGGTGTTGACGGCGGTAAACAGGTCCGGGGCGACAAGGCGCGCGCCCTCGGGCAGGCCGGCGATGAGCCGGCTTTGGCAGGCCAGGGCGGCCACCCGCCAGCGCGCGCCGGCCGCGATCTTGGAGTCGCGCACTGAGGCGTTGACCGAGGCGTTAACCAGGGCGGCAAGCCCGACGACCAGCCCTAGCCCGGCGGCCAGAACGCGCCTTGGCCCGGCTGGCAAACGCCCGGCCAGGGCCAAGCCGCCAAGGGCCAGGAGCACGGCCACGGCGTAAAAGGAAAAGGTGGTGGTGACGTACCAGGCCAGACCCGAGGCGGCCGGTTCCTGATATTTGGGCGACAGGGCAATGAGCGCATTGGGGCAGACCACGGCAAAGGCGCACAGAAGCCAGGTGAGCCAGGGCACGCGCGCCCGGACGGCCCGGTCCAGGCAATGATAGGTCAGCCCGCCGGCCAAAAGGCCCAGGGCCACCCAGGCCGGGGCGAGCAGGGACAGGTTGGCGGCCAGCTCCGACAGGTACTGGCCAAAGGACAGGACATAGGCCTTGGCAAACTGCGGGAAGCGGTTGACGTATTCGAGGTTGAAGGCAAATCCGCCCAGGGGCAGGGCCGGGCGGCTGTAGGCCCAGGCCGTCTTGAGGATGGCCGCCGGGCTGGTGAGGTCCAGGGCGTTGCCGGCGTACTGACTGGGGTGGGCCAGGCGGTAGCCGAGGTAGACGGCGGCGTAGGCCGGCAGCACGGCAAAGGCCGGGAGCATGGCGCGCAAGCGCTCCCGCGCGCCGCCCCGGGCGGTCAGCCAGACCAGGCCGGCCAGGATCGGGACGTAGGCGACAAAGGCCTCGAAATGGCAAAAAGCCAGAAAAAGAGCGAGGTTGGCCACCACGAGCCAGCCCGTCCGGCCGGTCTCGGCCCGGCGGGCCAGGGCGTAGCCGGCCAAAAGCAGGCAGAGCATCCCGGAATCAAAGACCAAGGGATAGGCCGTCAGGATGTTGTGGTGCCAGTTGTCCTGATACAGGCCAAGGGCCAAAGTCGCGACGAGAAGGCCCAGCTCCGGGCGGCGCGACAGCCGGGCGGCCAGGGCGGCCAGGGCAATGATGACGCCCAGGAACCCGGCCAGGGCCACGGACCGGCGCAGGGCCGGGCTGTCCATGCGGTAGGCAAGGCTCGTCAGGCCCACGTGGAGATAGTGGTGGAATCGGCCCGAGCCGGCGGCTAGTTCGGCGCTGAATACCCCGATGCGGCCGTCGAGCACGGCACGCTCGTAGGTCAGGTCGTCGCTGGCCGTGGGGCCGCTTCGCGGCACGTCCCAGAAGGCCAGGACGGCCAGGGCGCACAGGGCCAGCCCGGCCAAAAAACGGCCGGGGGGCCGCATGGCGTTGTTCATGGCCTGCCGGCTACCAGCCAAGGACGTAGTAGCGCAAGTAGATGTAGCCCATGGAGATGGCGATGGTCCCCAGCGTCACCGGCGCGCCGTACTTGAGGAAGCGGGCGAAGGTGATCTTGTGGCCGGCCTTTTCCGACAGCCCGACCACGATGACGTTGGCCGAGGCCCCGATGGCCGTGCCGTTGCCGCCAAGGCAAGCTCCCAGGGCCAGGGCCCACCAGACCGGCAGCATGGTGGGGTGGGTGTAAAGCGCCGGACCGGTGAGGCCTGTTTCCGGGCCGAGGACCTTCTCGGCCAGCTCGGCCAGAAGCGGATTCATGGTGGCCACAAACGGGATATTGTCCACGATGGCCGAGGCGATGCCGGAAAACCAGACCATGACCATGGACAGCACAAACATGGAGTCCTTGGTGGGGTGGGTGAGCGCAATGACCTTCTGGGAAAACACCTCGATGAGCCCGGCTTTCACCGTGCCGCCGATGATGATGAAAAGGCCAATGAAGAAGAAAATGGTGGGCCACTCCACGTCCTCGAAGACCTTTTGCGGGTCCTCGCCGGAAATGAGCAGCAACGTCGAGGCCCCGAGCAGGGCGATGGTGGCCGGCTCGAAGCCGAGAAAGCCGTGGAGGGTGAAGCCCAAGATGGTCAGCCCAAGGATCAGGCCGGATTTCTTGAGAAGGGCCGGGTCACGAATGAGCGCGCCCTCGTCCATGGCCAGGATGCGGGCTTTCTGGGCCGCGCCCACATGCAGGCGTTGGCCGAAGACAAGTTTCCAGACGAACATCCAGGCGGCCATGACGATGATGATGGCCGGGGTGAGGTGGACGATGAAGTCCATGAAGTCCAGGCCGGCCTTGGAGGCGATCATGATGTTGGGCGGGTCGCCAATGAGCGTGGCCGTGCCGCCGATGTTGGAGGCCAGGGCCTCGGTGATGAGAAAGGGCACGGGGTCGATTTCCAATTCCTTGGCCACCAGCAGCGTCACCGGGGCCAGGAGCAGCACGGTGGTGACGTTGTCGAGGAAAGCCGAGGCCAGGGCCGTGACCACGGCCAGGATGGCCATGATGGCAAAGGGCTCGCCCCGGGCGATTTTGGCGGCGCGCACGGCCACATACTGGAACACGCCCGTCTTGGTCATGATGTTGACCATGATCATCATGGAGATGAGCAGGAAAATGACGTTCCAGTCGACGCCGAGGTCGGCGTCGTGGAGGGCGTCGTGCTGGGTGAGCACCTTGGTCGCCAGGGTGAGCGCCGCGCCGAAAAGCGCCACCTTGGTCTTGTTGATCTTTTCCGAGACGATGACGGCATACGCGCCGACGAAGATGGCGGTGGCGATCCAGAACATGGGCGGGCCTCCGGGATGCTACAGGCCGCAGGAACCGGCCAGGACCACGAGAATGGTGCGCCGGGTGACTTCGCCCACCACCCGGCCCATCGCGTCGACCACGGGCAGGACGTTGTGGCGGCCTTCGGCGAAATAGGCCTCGGCAGCGAACACCGTGTCGTCCGGGGACACGGTGACGACCTCGGCGGTCATGACGTCGCCGGCGGTCTTGTCGCGGCAGGCGGCGGCAAAGCCGTCGCGCAGCACGGCGGCGTCCTCGGGCAGGGCCCGGGCCAACCCCGAATCCACGTAAAAGGGCAGAGCGGCCCGCAGCAGGTCGTAGCAGCTGACCACGCCAAGCAGCCGGTCGGCTTCGTCCACAACATACACGAGCCGGGAATCGCGACGGCGATGGGCGGCGACCAGGTCGCCAAAGGGGGTGTCGCGGCGTGCCCGGGAGAGGTTGGTTCGCATCAGTTCGCGCAGACGCATGGCGGCTCCTTGGTGTCCGGCCGAAACGGCCCGGACAGCCTTGGGGGATGCTCCCGATTAGCGAAAATTGTCAAGGCCGGGCCAGAACTTCGGGGTTGAGGCAGGTGGGCGGCGTGGTTCCTTCCAGCATGGCGATGAGATTTTGGGCGGCCAGCACGGCCATGCCCTCGCGGGCTTCCGTGGTTGCCGAGCCGATATGCGGCGTGATGACGACGTTTGGCAGCGCGGCCAGCCCTTCGGCCAGGCGCGGTTCGAATTCGTAGACGTCCAGGCCCGCCCCGGCGATGCGGCCTTCCCGCAGGGCCACGACCAGGGCGGCCTCGTCGATGATGGGGCCGCGTCCGGTGTTGACCAGGAGGGCGGTGGGCTTCATGCGGGCAAAAGCGGCGGCATTGAAGGCGTGGCGGGTGGTGTCGGTCAGGGGCGCGGTGATGCTCACGACGTCGGCGGCAGCCAGAAACGCCTCGAAGGGCAGGGAGGCGGCCCCGAATTCGGCCACCAGCGCCGGGTTGGGTTTGCGCCCGCCGCAGGTGATGATCTTCATGTCAAACCCGCGCGACAACCGGGCCACGGCCAGACCGATGCGCCCCGGGCCGTAAATGCCAAGGGTCTTGCCGGCCAGCTGCGTGCCGATGAATTGCAGCGGCCCCCAGCCCGACCACTGGCCCGAACGCAGCACCGCGTCCGAGGCCACGATGTGGCGGGCCGTGGCCAGGATCAGGGCAAAGGCCAGCTCGGCCGTGGCCTGGGTCAGCACGTCCGGGGTGTTGGACACGGGCAGGCCCCGGCGGGTGGCCTCGGGCACGTCGATGTTGTCGTAGCCCACGGCGTAGTTGGCGTAGCCCCGAAGCTTGGGGCAGGCGTCGAAAAAGCCGGCGTCGATGCGGTCGGTCAAAAGCCCGATGACGCCGTCGGCGTCCTTGGCCTGGGCCAGCAGTTCGTCGCGGGTCAAGGGCCGGTCCTCGGGGTTGACCCAGACGGTGGCGCGCTCGCGCAAAAGGGCCAGCCCGGCCTCGGGAATGGCCCGGGTGACGACGACATGGGGCAGGGGCTTGGTCATGGCGAACTCCTTGGGCGCGGCCGGGCGCGGGATGTTCGGGGAAAGTTTGCTGATGCTTCCGGCCTTGTCAACGCGGGGCTTGTCGTAACGTGTCGCGGTCGGGCAAGGGGCTTGTCGGTTGGGCGGGAACGTGTCATTTGTTTGCCTATATGGACAATCCAAGGAGTGCCCCATGACCACCATCTACGCCACCTGCCGGGGCGACCGGCGTTTCTACGACGGTGAGCTGCGCGACACCCTGACCCTGGCTGACGCCGTGGCCGCGGCCCGGCCCGGGGATGTGGTGCAGCTGTTGCCCGGAGCTTTTTTTCCGCCCACCCGGATCGACCCGGGCAATCGGGCCCTGGGCGAGGCCTTCCCGGTGGAAATACGGGGCTTTGCCGGCAGCGAGGATGCGCCGCTGACCATCCGGGGCTTTGGACCGACCACGGCTTTTTACGGCGAGGGCAAGGCCGAAATCGCCGACGCCCGGTTGCCCACGGCCGACCAGTTCGCCTTTTTCAAGCTCTTTGACAGCCAGTGGGTGGTGTTCGAGAACTTCGACGTGGCCGGCTGCTGGCCGTGTTTTCTGTTCATGGAACACAGCCGCTACGTTACCGTGCGCAACGTCCGGGTTTTCGACGGCCGCTACGTGGTCTTTGCCCGGGGCGAGCGCAGCCACCACATCCTTATCGAAGGCTGCCGCTGGCGGCAGGACCCCACCGGGGCGCTGTGGCGCGACATCACCTGGGAAGCGGTCAAACGCGAGGACGAGACCGGCTATTACTACTACAACGGCGGCTTTTTCGGCTCGGTGGACATCTCCGGGAGCCTGGTTTTTCGCGAGAACACCCTGTGCACAGCCTTCAACGGCCTGCGTCTCAAGGCCAGCGCCAGCAAGGGCAACCGGCTCAACCACAATGTGGAGATCACCGGCAACCGCTTCCATCGGCTGCGCGACAATCCGGTGGAACCCGAACGCACGGCCGTCAACTGGTATGTCCGGGGAAACCGCATCGTCAATGCCCACGCCTGGTTTTCCATGGACAACGTGGCCGGCGGCTTCTGGTACTACTGCGGCAACACCGGCTATTTCAACGACAAGCCGGGCCTGCCCGAGGGCGACAACACCGGCGGCGCGGTCTACAAGTACGACGTCGAGGGCGGGATGCCGGACCGGCCGGTGCTGGCCGCGTTTAACACCTATTTCCTGCGGGCCAACCTCATCAAGGAAGGCCGCACCAGGAACCTGCGCCATGTCGACAACGTGGTGCTCTTTTGCACCCCGGCCGATCTTCGCGGTTACGATCCCGACCCGCCGTGCCCGTTTCCGGCCTCGTGCCCCGACCCGTGCGCCCCGTCGCCCCTGACCGCCGATCCCGAAAGTTTCGGCTGCGTGCCGCCGCTGGCCGAACCCGGGCCGTCGTTCGTGGCTTCGTCCGAGTTTCTGGACGATCCGGCCGGCGACCGTATCGTCTTTGACGGCGACCTGACCAACCGTCCCTGGCCGGCGGGGTTCGCTCCGGCCGGGTTCGAGGCGGACGGCCGCGTGGAGCCTGCGCTGCATTTTCGCGCCCCCTTTGCCGGCGATCTGCGGCTTTCCGGGCCGTCCCTGCCGGCCGTGCCCGTGCGCCTTGCCGCCGGGACCGACTGGGCCGGGGACTACGACTGGCAAAGCCCGGCCCTGGCCGTGGCCGGCGCGGCCCAGCCGGCCGGCGCGCCGGCCCCGTGTCCGCCTTTTGTCTTCTGTATGCCGGCCAACCCGGCCCCGGGCTATGACGAGGCCCCCCGGCCCGTGGATCTGTCTTTCGAGGCCGGCCGGCTGGTGGTCCACTGTTCCCGGCCCCTGGCCGCCGGGACCTGTCAGGCGCTGGTGCGCGACCGCCGGGGGGAGGTCGTGGAGGTCGCCGGCCGGACCGAGGGCACGCGGCTTTTTCTCACCATCCCGGGACCTTGGCGGCGCAAGGCGGCCCAGGTGGTCCTGCCGGCCGATCTGACGGGCGCGGACGGGCAACGGGTCAGTTTGTGGGGAAATGATCCCCGGGTGACGATTTCATCAAAAATTCACTTTACAACGGCGACGGAAGGCTTAACTGTATGATCAACGGCAACCTCGAAAGAGGTCAATCCCTAGCAGGAGGAAGCCCCGTCACGAATGCCGTATCCCATACCCGGCGAGTCGAGTCGCCCCAGTAGGAAGGCGGGAACGGGCAGCAAACCGGACCGCCAGAATGCAAAGGACAGCTCCGATTGCGTTGATGGATAGTCGGCGTCGCGGCGGACGAGAATGGCCGCACAGACCCCGCTGGCTTCCCGGGAATGACAAGAACGTGACAACGCGCGAAAGCGCAAGATGGAGGTTGACTCCGATGGGCCAGAAGTGAACATATCCGGCGAATGGAGTCGCCCTGTCGGCCCGGCTGCCTGAGGGCCGGAAAGCGAAAGGATTTGCCCGATCGCTACGTGACCCCGCCAGCGGCAGGTAGCCCCCTCGGGGGAGGAGGCCGCCGCATTGGGGAAAAGGTCCTGGAATTTCGGAAACACGCAAAGAAGATTTGCGCGAGCGTCGCGCCAAACCATCATGAACCCACTCCCGGCGAGATGACTCGCCGCGAAGTCGGGGACCGGAGGTTCTCTCCGGATCCCGCCGGGCGGGGGGAACCGCCTTCCCGCCGGGTGCTTCGGGCACGGATCGGCCGCAATAGCCGAAAAAATCCGATGCCGCGACGATTGGGAAACTGGTTTCGGCAATATACGAACAAGACCACTAGCGACCTCGCCTGGCCCCGACGGACCGGGCGAGGTCTTATTTTTATCCTTGGAGGATCGCCGCATCATGACGAGCCAGATCAAGACCGCCTTGCTGCTTGGACTGCTTACCGCGCTCATTCTCATCGTCGGCCAGGCCATGGGAGGCCGCACCGGCCTGGTCATCGCCTTTGGCATGGCCCTGGTCATGAACGTCGGCAGCTACTGGTTTTCCGACAAGATCGTGCTGGCCATGTACGGCGCGCGCGAACTGTCCCCGGCCGACGCCCCGGGTCTGCACGCCATGGTCGAGGAGCTGGCCCGAAACGGCGGCATCCCCAAGCCCCGGGTGATGATCATCGCCCAGGAGGCCCCCAACGCCTTTGCCACGGGCCGCGATCCCGCCCACGGCGTGGTGGCCGTCACCGAAGGCATCCTGCGCCTGCTCTCGCCCGAGGAGCTGCGCGGCGTCATCGCCCATGAGCTGGGCCACATCAAAAACCGCGACATCCTCGTGCAGTCCATCGCCGCCGTGCTCGGTGGGGCCATCGTCATGATGGCCAACATGCTGCAATGGGGCGCTATTTTTGGCCTTGGCCGCAGCAGTGATGATGAAGAAGGCGGCGGCTCCGGGGTGGTCGGCAGCCTGCTCATGGCGATCTTGGCCCCCATCGCGGCCTCGCTTATTCAGATGGCCATTTCCCGCTCCCGGGAATACCTGGCCGACGCCACCGGCGCGCAGCTCTCCGGCACGCCCCTGGCCCTGGCCGGGGCCCTGGGCAAGCTCGACGCCTATTCCCGCCAGATTCCCATGAACGCCAATCCGGCCACGGAAAACATGTTCATCGTCAATCCCTTTGCCGGCATGTCCATGGCTTCGCTTTTTTCCACCCACCCGCCCACCGAGGACCGCATTCGCCGGCTGCGCGACATGGCCGGGCGCTAGGTTTTTTCTTCGACCCAACGGCAAACGAACGGGGCGCGGCGACGCGCCCCGTTTGCAATTGCACCGCCGCAACGGCCTGGGCGTTTTTCAACGTTTGGGGCGGCCGAGCATTCTTGAGACGCGAGAGGAAGATGTCCAGAAAGCCTTGTTTTCGCGCAGCTGATAGCCGTGATGCGGCGCGCTGCCACGAGATAGAGCAATCCGCTTACGAAGGGGCGGAAGCCGCCACCCTGGAAAAGATCGCCCTGCGCATCGACCTCTACCCTGAGGGCTTTGTCGTCATGGAGATCGACGGACAGGTCGCCGGCTTCATCAACAGCGGCTGCGCCCGGAAAGTGGTCATGTCCGACGAGGCGTTCAAGGAACTCGTCGGCCACGATCCGGACGCGCCTAACGTGGTGATCCTGTCGGTGGTGATCGATCCCGCCATGCAGGGCAGGGGATACGCGAGGCTGATGATGGAGGAATTTGTGGAGCGCATGGCGCGGATGGGCAAGGCGACCATTCATCTCATGTGCAAGGAACGCCACGTGGGTCTCTACGCGAAATTCGGATTCCAATACGACAAACCATCGGCCTCGGATCACGGCGGTATGTCCTGGCATGAAATGGTCAGGCGGTTGGATGCGCCAGCTTTGTCGGCCACGCCCCATGGGGACGGGGCATGACGGGCCTTGCTATTGGGCTGGCTATTTCCCCGCCCCCGCAGTAATTTCCCCCCGTCGCCGGACCGGCTCGCCTCCATTTACCGCCGCCGGCAAGGGGTCTCCATGCTCGAATCCAAGGCTTTTCAGCGCACCGCCATGGCCGTGTGGCTTTTTTCCGTGGCCTCGGTGTGCTACCTCTCCCTGCTGCCGGCCATCGAACTGCCGGTCAAATTCTGGAACGCCGACAAGGTCTACCACCTCATCGGCTACGGCTGGCTCGGCTTCTTGCCCCTTTTCGCCTTCGCCCGGGGCGGGACGGCCCGAAACGCCGCCTACCTGATGATTCCCCTGGGCGCTCTCCTCGAATGGGGCCAGTCCTTCGTGCCCGGCCGGGCCTCCAGCATGATGGACGCCGTGGCCAACGCCGTGGGCGTCTTTATCGGCATCTGGCTGGCCGAAACCCTCATGGCCCGCTGCCGTGGCTGCAAAGGCCTTGGCGGGGATGTTGAGCGGATGTAAGAAGGGAAGATGCCTCCGGCGGCCAGGAGAGGCTCTGCCTCTCCTGGACCTCTCCGCTGGGGGCCTGAGGCCCCCAGCCCCCCCCAACGAGGTAACGGGGCGCACGTCCCTGTTGTATTTCCCAGGCTCCTGCCGCCTGATGGCCGGCCCCAGTCCCGTCATTGGCGTCGTCTTCCCCGCTATTTGCCGTTTTTCGTGAGTCCGTCTCCTGCCCCGCACACTTGCTCGCCCGCAATCCCTCGCCTTCCCGCGCCGCTCGCCCGGCCCGACGTTTTTGCCGCCATGCCGGCTTCCTGATGGCTTCGATTAGTTTTATGAATGTTCCATGTTTTTGCACCCTTCGCATTGTCATAATCCCCTGGTCGCGGTAGGGTATCCCAAACCTTTTATCAGGAGAGGGGACCATGGGACATGCCGGCAAAGGGGGCGTGCGGCTCCTTGTCGTGGCGGGGCTTGTGGTCGTTGGCGTGGGACTGTTCCTGGCCCTTGGCCCGCCGGGGCTCTTGGCCAAGTCCGAAACGCCCGACTTTTGCGCTTCCTGCCACGTCATGGAGTCGCAGTACGAGGCCTGGTTCCACCACGGAGCGCACAAACGCATCCGTTGCGTGGACTGCCATCTGCCCAACGACAACACGGCCAGCCACTATCTGTGGAAAAGCATCGACGGAATGAAGGACGTGGTCGTCTTCCATTCCGGCCGGGTGCCCGACGACATCCGGATCTCGGCCCACGGCAAGGAAGTGGTGCAGGCCAACTGCATCCGCTGCCACGAAACGGCCGTGGAAATGATCGACCAGAAGCGCTGGTGCTGGGACTGCCACCGCCGGACCATGCACCGGCATGTGGGCGTGCCGTTTACGCGCTAAGCGCGCGTTCAAACGGCGCAGGCGAATACGGCATGACGGCGGACCGTCGCGGCAAGACGCCTATCCCTTGCCGGGACAATGCCAACAACAACCGAGTCCACCAAAAAGAGGGAAGCGCATATGCGGGGCAAACTGTTGTACAAATTGGCCATGGGCGCGGCGCTGGCCGCCTTTCTCTTCGTCCCCTACGCCTGCTCGCCGCCCAAGCCCGAGCCGGTCAAGACCGTGGTCATCCCCGACGGCGAGATCGATCCGGCCGTATGGGGCAAAGCCTATCCGGAAGAGTACGAAACTTGGAAGATGACCGAGCAGCCCACCCCTGCCGGCAAGAGCAAATACAAACGCGGTTTTGACGCCGATCGCATCACCTACGACAAACTGGCCGAGTTTCCCTACATGGCCTTGCTCTTTAACGGCTGGGGTTTCGGCGTGGAATACAACGAGCCGCGCGGCCATGCCTACATGGTGCGCGACCAGCTGGAAATCGACTCGACCCGGCTCAAGGCCGGCGGCGTCTGCCTGACCTGCAAAAGCCCCTATGCGCCGCTTCTGGTCAAGGAAATGGGCGTCGATTACTACAAGCTGCCCTTCAAGGACGTGCTCAACAAGATTCCCGAGCAGTTCCGCACCCTGGGCGTGGCTTGTATCGACTGCCACAATAACAAGGACATGTCGCTCACCGTCTCGCGCGGCTTCAGCCTGACGCCGGCCTTGGAAGGCATGGGCGTGGACTGGAAAAAGCTCACCCGCCAGGAAATGCGCTCCGTGGTTTGCGCTCAGTGCCACGTGACGTACAACATCCCCAAGGACAAGGAAATGCAGTCCGTGGGCGTGTTCTTCCCCTGGCAGTACGGCAAGTGGGGCGCCATCACCGTCGAGGACGTCATCAAGAAGATCAAGAGCGACGACTCGGTCAAGGAATGGAAGCAGACCGTCACCGGCTTCAAGATGGCCTTCATGCGCCATCCCGAGTTTGAATTCTATTCCAACAACAGCGTGCACTGGAAGGCCGGCGCGGCCTGTGCCGACTGCCACATGCCCTACACCAAGGTGGGCGTGCGCAAGGTGTCCGACCACCGGGTGACCAGCCCGCTCAAAAACGACATGAAGGCCTGCATCCAGTGCCACACCGAAAGCCCGGACTGGCTCAAGCAGCAGGTCATCACCATCCAGGACCGCACCGCCTCGCTGCAGATCCGGGCCGGCAACGCCACGGCCACCACGGCCAAGCTCTTCGAGGCCGTGCACAAGGCCAAGGAGCAGGGCAAGGCCATCGATCAGGCCCTTTACGACCAGGCCAAGGACTTCTACGAGGAAGCCTTCTACCGGTCGCTGTACATCGGCGCGGAAAACTCCATGGGCTTCCACAACCCCACCGAAGCCCTGCGCGTGCTTGGCGACTCCGTGGCCTTTGCCGTCAAGGCCGAGGCCTACCTGCGCCAGGTGCTGACCAAGGCCGGCGTGGACGTGCCCATCAAGGTCGATCTTGAACTGGCCAAGTACCTGGAAGGCCGCGGCGCCAAGAAGCTCGGCGCGCCCGCCGACCAGGAGTTCAAGGACCCCATGGGCGTCCAGGATCGCTTCTAATTCGTCAGGTCCCGACAAGCCAGACGCCCGCTCCGGAGCTTCCGGGGCGGGCGTTTTCGCGTCGGACGGGACAGCGGCACGGCCGGCGAGGGCAAGCGGGCAAGGCTTGCCCCCGGCGGCGCCCCTCGCCTTGACCCCGGGCTGCCCTTGCCCTATCGCCATCGGTATCCCCTCGAAATGGCAAGGAGTGGCCCATGACAACGCCGCGAACCGTGTTGCGCCCCGTTACGGTCCTGGTCTTGCTCCTGTGTCTGGCCGCCCTTGGCCGCCCGGCCCGGGCCGACGACAGCGCCGCCGCCTACGACGCGGCCGTGCGCGAAGCCAAGGCCCATGCCGCCGACCCCGGCCCCTGGAGCGTCTCCAACTTGAAGGTCATCGCCGGCCCGGGTTCGGGCGACGGCAACGCCTATGTGGACGGCAAGGTGGTGGCCGCCACCTTCACCAAATCCTCCTATTACACCAGCGCCTATCCCGGCCTGTCCATGACCGTGTACGGCCAGCCCGCTTCCAGCGCTTCCTGGGTGACCGTGGGCGGCGAACTCAAGTCGTATCTGACCAGCCAGGGCGTGACCTTTGCCGACGTCAAGCTCGAAACCTCCCGCGTCCTTGGCATGTCGCAAACAAACAGCAACGACGCCGTGGTGGAGCTGCTCGTCAGCCCCGACGTCAACACCATCCAGCGGCCGACCAAGGACCCGTCTGTGGCCGGCCAGCCCACGTCCCTGGGCAGCGCCGCCGCCTTTGTCCGACCGGCCGGCATGTCCGACGCGGCCTACGGGAATTTCGTGGCCTACTACCACTCCTGGGAGGCCGCCGCCTACGGATCGAGCAACTTCCCCTGGACCCAGCTCGGCTACACCTACCGCTGGGGCCTGGGACCGACCCTGGCCGACATCCGGGGGCTGTCGGAATTCATCGTCCCTGGCGGCTCGCGCTGGACGGTCTACGCCGTCTATTCCCTGGGGTCCTACCTCTACACCAGTGGCAGCGGCTCAGGCGATTTCCGGGTCACCGGCGCTCTCGACACCCTGTGGGCCGGCCGGCAGTTCCAGCCGCGCGGCGACAGCGTCGTCATCGAGGCCGGGGCCACGGTCTCCGGCGGCCAGGGGCTGCTTATCTCCTCGCCGGGCTACACCGTGTCCAACGCCGGAACCATCACCGGGACCACGGCGGCCAAGTACGGTCTTGACGGCACGGCCGACGTGGCCGTGCTGTTTCTGGGACGCGAGGCGGCGCCCGGCTCCCTGGCCGAACCCTACGGCCGCACCAACACGCTCTATAATGCCGGCAATATCGATTCGCCGGGCACGGCGGTCATGGCCCTGGCCGGCGACACGGTCGTCGTCAACTCCGGCACGATCACCGGCGGCCAGGCGGCTGTGGTCACCGGCGACGGAGCCGACCGGCTGGAACTGCGCGGGGGGACGGTGTCCGGCCGGGTGGACCTCGGCGGCGGCCAGGACAGTTTGGTCGCCACTGGCCCGTCCAGCCTGGCCTTTGCCCTGGCTCCCCAGGGGACCTCGGCCCCGCCGGTGCAAAATGTCGAGTCCGTGAGCCTTGGGCCGCAGACCTCCCTGGCCCTGACCTTTGACCCGTCAGGCTATGTGGCCACCGGCCAGCGCTACGCCATTGTTTCGGGCGGTTTGGTCAACTTGGCCGACAGCGGCCTGACGGTAACGAGCAACCTGCCCATGGTGCGTTTCACCGCTGCCACGGACGCTGCCGGTCTTTCGGTCACGGGTTGGCGCGACCCGGGCTGGTATGCGCGAAGCCTCACCAGCCCGTCCCTGGGCGCGGCCCTGGACGCCGCCGCCGCCACGGTCCGGCCGGGTATGGAAGGGCTTATCGGGTTTCTCGACCACAGCCCGGACGCGGCCGGGGCAGGCTCGCGGCTGTTGCCCGGCCCCCAGACCCGGTCCATGGCCTTGGCCGTGGACGGCGCGTCGGCCTTTACCGCCGCCTTTGCTGAACGCCTGGCCGGGTTGCGGGGGGGCAGCGGCGCGGCAGGTCTGGCCGCGCCCGGATTTTACGGCCATGGCGCGGGCTTGGGCGATCTGGAGGCCCTGGGCCGGCTGGCCGTGTCCGGGCAGCCGGCCGCCCTGGCCGAGCCCTGGCGCGCCGCTGTGCCCGGGGCCGCCCCGGCAGACGACGGCCTGGGGTTGGACGACACAACGGCCGAGGGGCCGCTGGAAGCGTTTGCTACGCTCTACGGCGGCCAAGGGCAGGGCGTTTCCAGCGGCGACGCCCCGGGCTATGCCAGCAATTTGGCCGGGGCCATGGGCGGGCTGGGGATTCGGGCGCTGCCCGGGCTGCGTCTGGGGCTTGTGGGCGGCTACGCCTGGACCGGGGCCGACTATTTCACCGGCCGGGGCCGCGGCGACGATCAGGTCTGGCGGGCCGGGGCCTATGCCGCCGTGGACGCCGGCCCCTGGACTTTGGATGCCCTGGCCGCCTACGGCTGGCACACGGCGCGCAACAGCCGGCCGGTCTGGGACAGTGTGGCCGAGAGCACGGGGACCATGGGCGAATGGCTGGGATTTGTCCGGGCGGCGCGGCGCTTCGATTTTGGCAACGGCTTTGCCGCCGAACCTTTTGCCGTCGGCCAGCTCGTGTCCCTGCACCGGGATGCGGTCACGGAGAGCGGGGCCGGCGCGGCCAACCTGCTGGTGGCCGCCGACACCAGCCTGTCGCTGACCTCGGTAGCCGGGCTGCGTCTGGAGAAGACGTTTGCATTCGGGGCCTGGCGGCTGACGCCGGAGGTTTTCGGTGGCTGGAAGCACGAATACGGCGATCCGGCCCCATCGGTGACGGCGGCCCTGGCCGGCGCGCCGGACGCGCCCTTTGCCGCCTCGGGCGGGACCGTGGACCGGGATCAGGCCCGGTTCGGGGCCGGGCTCAGGCTTTGGGGCGCGGGCGGCGCGGCCGTGGCGGCCCGGTTCGACGGCACGGCCGGCGGCACGCGCTCAAGCTACGGCCTGTCCCTGGGGCTGCGGCTGGGCTTTTGATCCGCCGGGCCTGGCGCGTCTTGGAAGATACGGAATCGCGGCTGTTGCCCGCGAAAAGCCCGTGGGCTTTTCGTGCGCGACCTTAGCGCACCACCACCACCGTGCATGGGGCAATCTGGACCAGGCGCATGGACACGCTGCCCAGGAGCAGGTTTTCCACGTCGTCCTTGCCCCGGGAGCCGAGGTAGATGGCGTCGGCTCCTTCCTCGCGGGCGATGCGGGCCACGGTCTCGGCCGGCCGGCCCGGCGCCCAGCGGGTGCGGATGGTCACCCCGCGCAGCCGGGCGATTTCCTCGGCCTCGGCCAGGATGGCCTTGGGTTCGCGCAGGTGGGCGGCAAAGGCGGTTTCGCAGTCCGTGGCGTCGCAGTCGAAAAACGACAGCGCTTCCACCACGCACACGGCCAGGATGTCCATGGGCACACAGCCGACCCGGTCCAGGGCCCGATCCAGGGCGCGAAACGACGGCTGGGAGCCGTCCAGGCACACGATGCTCGTCTTCATGGCTTCCCCTCCCGGGCGCGGCCCTTGGCCGGGGCCAGCTTAACCCATGCTCCGACGCGAACCAAACCTATGCGAGGCATATCCCGCCGCCGTGGCGTTGTCGTGTGAAAACACTGCTGCCGGCGTGTTTTCATGCCGTCTTACTCCATGTGGAGCACCACGGCAAAAGCGGTGAAAAGGGCCCAGACTTTTTGCCCTTCGTGCAGTTCCAGATCCCGGGCGCTTTGGGTGGTGACCACGGCGCACAGGCGCGTGCCGTCGGACAGGGCCACGATGGCTTCGCTGGTCAGCTCGCCCAGGCGCAAAAGCTCCACCTCGCCCTGGAACCGGTTGCCGGCCGTGGATCGGGGCATGTCCGTGCAGGCCTCCAGCACCACCCACGGGGCCTTGATCTCGGCCGTGACGAAGCTGCCTTCGGTGATGCCGAGGTTTTTAAGGCTTTCGTTGGTGATGATGGAATTGACGGCATGGCCGCCCAGGCTCTCGACGGTGACGATGGACTGGATGTCGCCGCGCTGGATGTGGGCCACCCGGCCGAAGAAGGCGTTTCGGGCGCTGGTGCGCCGGGTTTCCCGGGTGAGCACCTGCCGTTCGACCTTGCGCCGCTGGTCCTCGGGCAGATGGAGAAAGGCGGCCGTGAGGTCGGCCGTGGAATGCCCCAGGATGCGTTGGACCACGGGCAGTGGCACGTCGTCGCGCAAGAGCTCCACGGCCCGCGACCGGCGGATGGTGCTCGGATTGACGAGCTCCTTGGTGAAGCCGCATTCCTCGGCCCGCTCGTAGAACTTGCGGCGCACATGGCCCTGGTCCAGGCGAAACAGCGTGCCGCGCAGGCCGGCGTAGGCCGGGTTGTCAAAAACGGCGGCCAGGGCCTCGCCTAGTTCGGCCGGAATCTGGACCTCGCGGCCCGGGCCGTCCTCGCCGCCGCCCAGCATCACCGACAGGCTCTCCAGGTTGACGTCGGTGCGGTCGTTTATGGCCAGCACCTCGCCCAGGCGCGCCCCGGTGTGGCGCAGCATGAGAAAAATCAGGCGCACCCGGTTGCGCGACACGGCCACGTCGGGCCGTCCGGCCCGGGCGGTCCAGGCCGAGAAGGCTTCCGACAGTCGCGTCAGCTCCAGGGTGTCTAAAAATTTGACGTCGTCAGGCACCGAAAAGATGCGGGCCGCCCGGAACCGCTTGCCGCCGGTCTCGGCGTTTTTAGGCTCGTTCATCAAACCTCCCCGCGAATGCACGCAAACTTTAAAAATCCACGGGCAGGCCCGCAAAGTCAAGGCTTAGCGCGAGGCCACCACCTCGATCTCCACCAGCACGTCCCGGGGCAGCCGGGCCACTTCCACGCAGGAACGGGCCGGGTAGGGTTTTTGGAAATAGCTGGCGTAGACGTCGTTTATGGCGGCGAAGTCGTTCATGTTCTTGATGAAGACCGTGGCCTTGACCACGTTGTCCAGAGTCAGCCCGGCGGCTTCGAGGATGGCGCGCACGTTTTTGATGGTCTGGTGGGCCTGCTCGACGACGTTGTCCGAGGCCACGGTTCCGGTGGCCGGGTCGATGGGGGTCTGGCCGGACACAAAAAGGAGATCCCCGGCCCACACGCCCAGGGAATAGGGGCCGATGGGCGGCGAGGAGCCTTCGGCGACGACGATCTGTTTGGCCATGACGGCCTCCTTTGCGTTGCTGTTGCGGCGGTGGCTGGCAGGCGGCTGCCGCCGGGGGGCAGTGTGCGACGCCGACGGCGCGGCGTCAACCGCAAGTGGCCGCAAGTGGCCGAAGTGCCGTCAAATGGCGGCAAGTGGCGCGAGGGGCGCAAGCGGCGGCTGTACGTGGCGCATTGAGATCGGAGAGCCGGCCAGGACGCCGACGACGCGGCGTCTGCCGCAACTGGCGACGCCGGCGAGGGCGAAGGGGTCGCCAGTGGTCTCGCTGGGGCGTAAAAGGGCCGCACTGGCGTGCAAAGGAGTGCGAGAGGTCGCGCTGGGGCGCAACGGCTTACAGGCGCTTGTGTAGTTGCTTTGAAAAATTGTAGCGAACTCGCCATTGTTTTGCGATGCAACATTTCGCAACTGTCAGGAAAGGCGCGATGTTGCTTTGCCATCACGTCTTGACGTGAGCCAGGGAATGCCCAATATTCACTATTGATGTAGTGTGGTTTTGGGCGTTTCGTCTGCCGCGAAGCGTCTTGGCAAAGCAACAGGAAAAGGAGTCGGCATGGTTGCATGGTGGAAACAGGCGTTCTTCGTTGTGCTCGGCGTCGCGGCTTTGGCCGTCTTCTCCCAAGCCGGCAGCGCCGTGGCAGGCGACTACTCGTTTAAGGTCCACAACAAGTCCGATGTCGGCATCACCAAGGTGCTCGTGCGCGAAGCCGGCGGCAGCTGGGGATCGTTTGACATCGGCACGATGATCGAGCCCGGGCGCACCGCCAAGCTGGTCTGGGCCAAGCACACCAACAACCAGGATTGCGAACAGTGGATCAAGGTGGTGTACGCCGACGGTTCCGAGGCCAAGGCCACCAAGTTTGATTTCTGCGAGGACAACCTGGAAATCGAGTTCGAATAGCTGCCCGGCCGTGAGGCCTTGGCCCGCCAAGGGCGGTTCGGCTTGGGCCGGGCCGCCTTTTTTGTTGCCGCGCGCAGCCCTGGGAGCCTGCCAAGCAAAAGGGGGGAGCCCGAAGACTCCCCCCTTGCGCGCCGATGGCTTATCGTCCGCTAGAACTTGTAGGTCAGGCCGAAGGCCACTTTCCAGGCGTTGTTGCCGAGGCTGTCGGCCTGGCTCACCATGCGGTGGCCCCAGACGCTTTCCTGGAACTGGCCGTGGGCCCAGCCGGTTTCCAGGACCGCGGCGAGGTTTTCATAGATCATGTACTTCGTGTCGAAGTTCAGGCCCATGAGGTACTCGTTGGTGGTCAGGTCGTGGCCCATGGAGAAGTAGCTGTTGCTGAGGTAGGTCCGGGCGTAACGGATGGCCCGGGCCGAGTTGTTGCCGCGCAGGTAGACGAAGGTCAGGCGGTGGGTCAGGTTCTCGATGAAGGTCATCTTGTTGAGCGACGCGCCGATGCCGTAGTTGCCCACGGGCGACACGTACATGTTGGAACCCTTGCCCAGCTCCTGGCTGTTGTCGAACAGGAAGCTGTTGCCCGGACCCCAGTAGGACCGCATGTAGGGCATGCGCTCGGAACCGTTGCTCGTGGACTTGTCTTCGCCCGTGGACCAGAAGGCGAACACCTGGGGCGTGACCATGTCGAAGCCGGTGTATTCCGCGCCGGCGTCGACCATCCAGCCTTCGCGCTTGGCGGCCTTGGTGTCGCCGGCGGCGCCGGCCCCGTAGATCACGTCGGCGTAGAACTTGACCGGATCCAGGGCGGTCACTTCAAACGCGCCGCCGACCCAGTAGTAGGGGTTCTGGTCGTTCTTCCAACGGCCCAGGCCCGTGGCGCTGGTCCGGTTGGCGGCGCTGGCGGCCGACATCAGGGTGTTGTTGAAGTTGTTGCCCCACTCGGCCACGTCGGTGGTGTCCTTGTAGGCGTAGTCGGTGTTGCGGCCGGCCACCGAAACCATGCCCCAAGGCGTGGCCTTGAAGCCTTCGATGGTGACGGGCAGGGCCAGGAAGTAGGCGTCGAGCTCGTCGGCCACCTGGGTGGTGGTGGTGTCGTAGGTGCGGTTGGTGTCGATGAGGCGGCCAAAACCGGTCAGCACCGACAGGGTGTTTTCAATAAGCGGCGCCTTGATGGTCAGGGCGGCCATTTTGTCGGACCACACCGGGCTCATGTAGAACATGCTGGACTGCGGCAGGTTCACGTCCTGGAGACCGGCGGTGATTTCGATGTCGGTGCCCGGGTACTTGAACTGCAGGTAGGCCAGATCGACCTGAACGGCGGTTTCGGGGTTGGCGGCGGTAAAGGTGCCGTGGCCCCAGGTGTCTTCCACCTTGATGCCCAGACGGAACTTCACGCCTTCGTTGGCGATGAAGTCCGAGCGCAGGCGGAAGCGCTCCCAGATTTCGAAGTTGTCCTCGGTCTTGGTGCCGGTCTTGTTCCAGCCGGTGAAGTTGCGGCCCTCGAAGAAGTTGCCGTAGACGCGGGCGTCGCCGGTCATCTTCACTTCCGTGGCGGCATGGGCCAGGGTCGTCGCGCCCATGAGCAGGGCGGCGGCCAGGGCTAGGCTTTTCATCGTCTTCATGATTTCCTTCCTCCAATCAAACAAAGGGGTTCGAGCAAACAGCCATCGTCGCGCCCCAGGCTTCCGGTGGCGTGCCGGAAGTTCACGTGAAAACGGCTACGCCGAGGCTGGTCAGAAAACAAGTTACAAATTATAAATTATTGTTCATGGAAACTACCTGGTCCGACCGGCGTCAGTCCCTCCAGGCCGCGTCCGAAGCACGCGCGCGGGAGAGAGGAACAGGCAGGTTCGTTGCGTGTCGCCAGCGAAGGGAAACATGCGCTTTTTGGGGGCGCTGGACAAGGGCGTTTGGAGAGAGCCCCCGGAGGGGGGCGAAGCGACCAGGAAAGGCAACGCCGCTTAAGGCGTCTCGGCGGCCAGCCACAGGGCCGCGCCCAAAGCGCCGGTCATGTCCGGGGCTTCGGGCACGAGCACATCAAAGCCCACGGCCTCGGCCACCAGCCGCACGAGGCAGGGATTTTGGGCCACGCCGCCGACAAAGACCACGGGCGGGGTCAGCCCCACCCGGCCGAGCATGGCCAGGGTGCGGCCGGCCACGGCCTTGTGCAGCCCAAGGGCGATGTTGGCCTGGGACACGCCCCGGGCCATGAGGGTGGTGGCCTCGGTCTCGGCAAAGACCGTGCACATGGAACTGATCAGCGGCGGATCGTCGCCGGTAAGGGCCAGGGCGGCAAAGGCGGCAACCGACAGGCCAAAGGCCGTGGCCACGTACTCCAGGAACTTGCCCGTGCCGGCGGCGCAGCGGTCGTTCATTTCGAAGCGGCCGACCCGGCCGCCGGGCAGAAGCGCGATGGCCTTGGTGTCCTGGCCGCCGATGTCGAGCAGGGTCGCGGCCTGGGGAAAAAGGCTTGCGCCCCCCAGCGCGTGGGCCTTGATCTCGGTGACGGCGCGGGCCGTTGGGTACAGCTCCCGGGCCAGCTCCCGGCCGTAGCCGGTGACGGCCAGACGCTTGGGCACACCGTCCGCAAAGAGTTGCCGCAGCTGGCCGGCAGGGTCGAAGGTGGTGGGCAGGCGGCGGGAGAGGATGGTTTCCCCCTCCCGCCGCACCACCAGTTTGATGGCCCGCGAGCCGACGTCCAGGCCCGCGACCTCGCTCACGCCAGGGTCTCCACGAAAGCCTCGACCCGGGTCTTGAGCTGGCCGGCGTCTTCCATGCCGTAGTCCGTCTCGATGGCCAGATAGGGGATGCCGGCGGCCGTCATGGCCTTGCCCACCTTCATGGCCTCGTGGGCGTAGGGCTGGCAGAAGAGCAGGCCGTAGTGGACGACGCCGTCGGCGTTTAGGCGCTTGGCCAGGGCGGCGATGTTGTCCAGGCGCTCGTCGTTGGGGGTAAAACAGGCGCAGTCTATTTGCATGTAGCGCGCGGCCAGGGCGTCGAGCATGCCGTCCAGGTCGGCCGGGGTCTCGTCGGTGAGGTCGCGGGTGTTGCGCTCGCCGATGCAGGACTCCTCGCCCACGATGACCGCGCCCGAGCTTTCGATGAGATAGGGCAGCTTCCAGTTGGGCACGGCCATTGGACAGCCGGCCAGCAGCAGGCGCGGCGTCTTTTTGGGGGCCACGCCCTGGCCGGCGGCGACCCGGGCCTCGATCTCGTCGCACAGTTCGTTGATCTTGGCCGTGAACCGCACCGGATCGTCGTAGAAGCTTATCTGGTTGATCAGCAGGGCGTCGCGGCCGGAAATGGGGGCCGGATCGGCGGCGCGCAGGGCGGAGAGGCGCTGCAAGGCCCGGCGCTTGGCGTTGACGACCTTGGTGGCCTCGGCCAGGGCGGCGGCGGTGATGGCGTTGCCGGTGAGCGTCTCCAGCGCCTCCTTGTAGCGCACGAGTTCCGAGCGAAATAGCGTCATATCGCACGGGGCCTTGCACTGGGGCACTTCCATGATGTGCATGTTGGCGAGCTGGGAAAACGCCTCGTAGGCCTTTTTCTTGCCGTCGCAGGTGGTCTCGCCCACGATGAGGTCGCAGGATTCGGTGTAGGGGCACAGCCGGGCCAGCTTGAAGCCGACAAAGGATTTGATGAGGTCGCAGGTGCCGCGCGGCACGAGCGTTTCGGCCAGCTCCGTGCCGGCCTTGGCCCCGGCGCACAGCCCGACCTGGACCGCGCCGGCGGCCAGGGTCAGCTCCTCGGGCACGAACACGCAAAACGTGCCGACAACTTTCTTGCCGGCGGCCTTGGCGTCCTGGATTTCCTTGATGCGCAGCCCATGGACTTCGGACAGGACGAAATCGAGGTATTCAGCGCCCTTGAGGCGTCCTTCCTGGGACAGGTAGATGTCGCCATAGAATTTGCCCAAAACCGCCAGCAATCCGTCGTGGGCCTCGATGTCGAGGTCGAGTTTTTCCCACATGGCCTTGTGGGCCGCGTCGCTCATGGCATCCTCCGGGATAAGGGGTTGAAGCGTATGCCATACTCAAGGAAAAGCGGGCGGTGAAATTGTTTCTTTTAATAAGTTTGCGAGGATGCGATTGGAACAAACTATCCGTGGAGACGCTAAAGGAATTCCGAGACCGGCCGAAAAGGAGGTTACCACGCGAGGGTCCGGCAGGAACGCCGGACGACATCGCCCCAGGGAGGGAGGCGTATGGCTCGAATACTGCAATTCGAACCCCGTCGCCAAGTAGTCCGGCCGCATCGGGAAACGCTCGACACCGCGTTGTCTCCCAAGCGACCGCACATCAGCGACCGGGACCTCTGGACACGGGACTACCGCGAGACGGACAACATTGTTTACGCGATCATGAAGATCAAGGAGATACTCGACTACCATCTCTACTATGACGACGTCTGGCCGTATCTGCTGTTGTCGTTTATGGAATCCGTGCACACGTCCCGCCAGGGCGGCGGCGAGGATTTGCCGGCCACGGGCGCGTCGCTCAAGGATTACGTGCTCTCGGCCGTGACGGCGGACAACAAGCGCGACCTGTCCATGGTGCTGCTGCTGGCCGACCTCATCGAGAAGTCCCCGACCTATCGCGGCACGTCGTCGTCGCCGTAGGGGGAGAGGGAGAACGACGAGGATAATCGGGGCGCTGCCCCGAACCCCGCCGGGGGGATGATCCCCCCGGACCCCGCCAAGGGTGGGGTGAATTTTGGAGCCGCGAGCGGTTCCGCGCTCCCTGGGCACGGGGAAGGCGGGGCCGGTCGCGGCTTTTTTGGCGTGGGGCGGGGCGATACTTGACCGGGGTGTGCCGCCGTTCTAACATTTGTTCATACTCGTCAAGGAGGGGACCATGCGCGCGACGGTGACGCAGATCGGCAATTCCACCGGGATCATCCTGCCCAAGGAAGCGGTGGCCCGGCTGAAGGTGCAAAAGGGCGACAGCGTGTATCTGACCGAGACGCCCGAGGGCTATGCGGTCACGCCCTACGATCCGGCTTTCGAGGAACAGATGGCGGCGGCGCGCAAGGGCATGGCGCGCTATCGCAACGCGCTGCGGGAGCTGGCCAAGTGACGGACTGGAAGTGGGTGTCCGAGGCGGTGGTGGTGGCCGTGCACGGCGAGCAGCTGGCCGCCCACGGCGGCGGCGCGGGCGTGCGCGACCGGGGGTTGCTGTCCTCGGCCCTGGCCCGCCCCCGGCATCTGGCCGGCTACGGCGCGCCGGACGCCTGCGCCCTGGCGGCGGCCTACGCGTTTGGGCTTATCCGCAACCATCCCTTTATCGACGGCAACAAGCGCACCGGATTTTTGACCGCCTTCGTGTTTTTAGAGATCAACGGCTGGGAATTGACGGCCACCGAAGCCGAGGTGGTGGCGGCGGTGCTGTCCCTGGCCGCCGGCGAACTCGACGAAGCCGGATTCGCGGATTGGCTGCGGGAGCATGGGGTGGAGGTGGAGTGAGGGCCGGCGGGGTCTAATTGAATTTGCCGGAAAACGGCTTGTCCGGTTCGCGGCCGAGGTCGCGGCAAAATTCTAGATAATCCTCCACGGAATCGGTGAGCGCCTGTTCGAGTTCACTGGCCGACGCGCCTTCGAAGGTCACGGTGTCGCGGATGTTGACCACGCGGCCGTGGAAGAACTTGGCTTCGGCGTCATATTCGAATTCGCCAATGAAGTCCTTGTATTTCATGGTATTAATGGGGTTGTCTGGGCGTTTGGGAGGGGCGAGTGAAGTGTATATTCGTTGACGTGTAAAGGTTTATTGTATTAGTGGAAAGAAAAATATCGAGGATTGAAAATTATGAAAAAAATGTTCCCTGGGTACTATTTGCCGTCTGAGGAAGACTTTGAATCATTATGGAAAGACGGGTTGTTTGTCTTTGATACCAATGTCCTTCTTGATATGTATAGTTATCCTGATGCTGTCCGCGATGTTTTTGAATCTGTATTAAGAAAAATACAGGATAGAATATGGATTCCATTTTTCGTCGGATTGGAGTTCCAACAGAATAGATTTAAAAGAGTATTGCAATCTGAAAAGAATATAAAGTCTTTGCTTGATAAGATACAGAATACTGCAAAAGAGTTAAGCGATGAAGTTGAGAGCATAGAGCTCGAGAAGAGGGCTGTAGGGCTTGAAGATGTTCAAGAACGTCTGAAAGCTGTGAGGGATTCTCATTTGAGTTTGTCTGAAGCTGTTGAGTTGGTATATAAAAAAGTACCTTTGGTTAGTCTTGATGATGACATTGCAAATAAAATATACGATTTATTTGAGGGCAGGATTGGTTCGGCTGTTGAAAATCAAGATAAATTGGATAAAATGTTGGTTGGTGCTGATGAGAGATACGTAAACTCAATTCCTCCGGGTTTCCGAGATAGCAAAAAGGATGGTTCCGTATTTTGGGGAGGAGTCGTATATCCTCAGAAGTACGGCGATTTTATTATCTGGAAGCAGGTCATTGATCATGTGTTGAATAGTGGAAATAAAAAAGTTGTTTTTGTTACAGGAGACCGAAAAGAGGATTGGTGGTTTAAGGTTGAAGGGAAGACCCTAGGACCTCACCCGTTGCTAGTAGAGGAAATTTTTCGGATTGGAAAGGTTGATGTTTTTTGGATGTATAGCTCTGATCAGTTTTTGGAGTATGCAGAAAGATATTTAAGAGCGACAGAGGTGACAAAAGAGACAATCGATCAGGTTAAGGAACTAGCTAGTGGAGGTAGTGATCTGCTGGGCGATGAGCCTCGCCATGTTAATGTGTGTTTTGATGTGCTTGAAGACAAAAATGTTGCTGATAGCTATAAGACTTTTATGGAGCATCTTGAAGGCGTTGCTCGCAGAGAGTCTGCGGCCAGTAGTAGTTCGTCCGGTAATTATTATGGAATTGTAGAAGGCAATGTCAAAAATTTAGGAAAGATTTTGGATTTTGTTGTGTATAAATTTAACTGTGAGTATTGTTTAGGAGGGGTTGATTGTTTTGACTTTATTGGAGTGACGGGTAACGCTCGTTTGGGGCTTGTTATTAAGGATGTTTCGGCTGAGAAAAACTGGTTCAAAAAGGTTGTTGATGGTTATTGGCTGTCTAGGTATTCAGCTGCCACAGGTGGTGTGGTTGATGATTTTGCAGTAATTTTATTAGTGCCTTCTGAAGTCATTTATGAGGCGAGCAGCTTTAGTTGGCGTAAAATGGTTGATCAGAGTTTAAAGTCTTTTGTATTAAAATATAAGCCTAGGGCTGTGGTTGTTGGGGTGTTTGTGGGTGGTGAATTTAAAGAAATAATCAGCGTTTGTCCGTAAAGTACCTTTTGCCGGCGATCTGTTCTTCAAGGTGTATTCGAAAATAGTACGAAAAAACTTTGATTACCCCTCCCTCAACTCCTCCTTCCGCAACTGCCTTCTTAAAATCTTCCCGCTGGTCGTCTTGGGCAACGTATCCCGCAACTCCACCGCCCGCATGACGACGATGGGTCCCAGCTCGCGCCGCACATGGGCCCGCAGTTCGGCGTCAAAGGCGTCGGCGTCGGGGAACGCGGCGATCCAGCCCGGGTCGGGCACGACAAACGCCTTGGCCACCTCGCCCTTGATCTTGTCGGGCAGCCCGATGACCGCCGCTTCGGCCACGAAACGGTGGGCCGTCAGCGCCGCTTCCACCTCGGCCGTGCCCACCCGGTGGCCGGCGATGTTGAGCACCTCGTCGGCCCGGCCCTGAATCCAGAAATAGCCGTCCTCGTCGCGCCGGGCCACGTCCCCGGCGAAATACATCCCAGGGATGCGCTCCCAGTAGGCGGCGCGGTAGCCGGCCGGATCGCCCTCCAGCCCCAGGCACATGGCCGGCCAGGGTTTTTTGATGACCAGATAGCCGCCCTGGCCCGGCTCCACGGGCGCGCCAGCCTCGTCCACCACCTCGGCCTCGATGCCGGGCAGCGCCTTGCCCACCGACCCGGGCTTGAGCACCGAGATCGGCATGGGCGCGATCATGGCCATGCCGGTTTCGGTCTGCCACCAGGTGTCCAGCAGCGGACACTTGGAACCGCCGAAATGCTTGTACAGCCACATCCAGGCCTCGGGGCCAAGGGGTTCGCCGACGCTGCCGAGCAGTCGCAGGGTCGAGAGGTCGCGCTTCTTGGGATACTGCGGCCCGTAGCGCATGAGCATGCGGATGAGCGTCGGCGTGGCGTAAAAAATGGTGGCCCCGTAGCGCTCGATGATGCTCGGCAGCCGGTCGGCCTGGGGATAGAGCGGATGGCCTTCATAGAGGATGACCGTGGCCCCGGTGAGCAGTGGGCCGTAGACGCCGTAGGTGTGGCCGGTGATCCAGCCGGGATCGGCGGTGCAGAAATGGATGTCGGTCGGCTTGACGTCAAAGACCGTGCGGAAGGTGTGGTGGGCGCCGACCATGTAGCCGGCGTGGCCGTGGATGACCGCCTTGGGCTTGCCGGTGGAGCCGGAGGTGTGGAGCCAAAAGAGCGGCTCGTCGGCCTCCATGACTTCGGTGGGGGCCTCGGGCGATTCCTGGCGCAAGAGGTCGTGGTAGTAGAGGTCGCGCGGCTCCTGCATGTCGATGTCGTGGCCGGTGCGGCGCACCACCACCACGGACTCGGCCGCCTCGGGCCGCACGCCCGGCAGGGCCTCGTCCACCACGGCCTTGAGGTCGATCATGCGGCCGCCCCGGTAGAAGCCGTCGGCCGTAATGACGACCTTGGCCCGGCTGTCGTTTACGCGTTCGCGCAGGGCCTTGGCCGAATAGCCGGCGAAAACGAACACGTGGGGCGCGCCGATCTTGGCCGCGGCCAGCATGGCGATAACCGTTTCGGGGATGGGCGGCATGTACAGGCACACCCGGTCGCCGCGCCCGACGCCCAGGCCCCGCAGCGCCCCGGCCAGCCGGTTCACTTCGCGGTACAGCTCGAAATAGGTGAATTTGCGGCAATCCCCGGCCTCGCCCTCCCAGATGAGCGCCAGCTTGTTTTTCGTCCAGGCATGGACATGCCGATCCAGGGCGTTGTGGGCGATGTTGCCCTGGGCCCCGGGAAACCAGCGGTAAAAGGGCGGACGCGAATCGTCCAGCACGGCGTCCCACTTGCGCCGCCATTCCAGCTCCAGGGCCGCCTTTTCCCAGAAGGCCAGATGGTCCGCGCCGGCCAGGGCGTAGGCCTCGGCCAGGTCGTGGGGTTTGATATTGGCTTCGATGACCGTGGCCGGGGCCGGGCGAAACACCCGTTGTTCCACGAGCAGGGCGTCCAGGGTTCCGGTCGTCGGCGGCATCGGCGTTCCTTGTTTGGCGGGCATGTCGTCCCTCACAGACCGAGGATCTGCTTGAGCTCGCCGATGCGGCGGCGGCCGATGGGCAGCTCGATGCGGGTTTTGCCGGCGGTGCGCAGCATGAAGTTGCCGCCGGGCAGGGTGGCGATCTCGGTCACCTGGTCGAGATTGACGAGGTATTTGCGGTGGACCCGGAAAAAGCGGTGGGGCCGCAAGCGTTCTTCAAGGTTTTTGAGGCGATACGAGGTCAGCATCTTCTGGCTGGCGGTATGGACGAAGGAATAGTCCTCGTAGGCCTCGATAAAAAGGATCTGGGTGTAGGGCAAAAGGATGGTGCGGCCGTCCAGGGTGATGGGCAGCTTTTCGATGTCCACGGCCCGTTCGTGGCGCGGGTCCCAGGCCTGGCGCAGGGCCGACAGGAACCGGTCCTCCTCGTCCTCTTCCAGGGGCAGGCGCACGGTTTCCTCGCCGCCGGCCTCGTCGTCGCCGTCGTCGTCCTGGCCCGGACGCGGCGCGGCGGCGGCCCGCCATTCCGGCGGCGGGGCCTCGCGGAAGGCCGGGCGGAACCGGGCCAGCCGGTCCAGGGTCTGGGCGAAACGCTGGGGGGTGAACGGCCACAGCAGATAGTCGGCCGCGCCGAGTTCAAAGGCGCGAAAGGCGCGCGTTTCGTCGGCGGCGATGAAAACCAGCCCGGGCTGGCGCTTGGCGGCGGCCAGGGCCTCGGCCAGCTCGAAGCCGCCCATTTCCCCACCAAGGTCCACGCCGCAAAAGAGCAGGCCGTAGGGGATGGCGCGCAACAGCTCGGACGCCTCGTAGGCGTCGGCCGCCTCGCCCAGCACCCGGATGAAGTCGACTCGGCAAAGCTCGGTCCGAAGGGCCGTGCGCACGGCCGGATCGGGATGGACGAGGAGTGCTGTGATGCGGTCCATGGTCACGCGCCCTTGTCGCTGGCGAAAAAGGAGAAGGGCACTGCCGCACGCCGGTACGGCGTGCGGCTCCCGAGGCGGGGCGGGCGGCGGGCGCTGGCGAGGGCGGCCAGGGGGCCGCCCGGCCTGGTCACTCGCCCTCCAGGCGCAGGCCGGTGATGGTGGAGACGGCCTGTCCCCGGGCGGCCTTGACCGCGTCCAGGCCCCGGGCCAGGGCGGCCCGGTCCGAGGCCCGGGCCAGGGCGGTTTCCTCGGTGATAAGGCCGGCGGCGAAAAGCGCGGCCGTGGAGGCGTCGAAGCCCACCATGCCGTAGGGCGCGCCCTGTTCGATGATGTCGGCGACGCCAAGGCTTGTCGCCTCGCCCGAGGCGATGCGTTCGCGCAGGCGCAGGGTGGTGACGAGCAGTTCGGCCGAAACGGCCCGGCCTCCGCCCAGGCGCGGCAGCAGGCGCTGGGCCAGCACGGCCTTGAGGGAACCGGCCAGCCGGTTGCGGGCGAGCTTTTCCTCGGCCGGACCGAAGCAGGCCAGCACACGCTCCACGGCTCCGGCGCAGTCGGCGGTATGCAGCGTGGCCAGTACCAGATGGCCGGTTTCGGCGGCGGTGAGCGCCGCGTCCAGGGTGTCGCGGTCCCGGGCCTCGCCCAGGACGATGACATGGGGCGCTTGGCGTAGGGCGGCCCGCAGGCCTTCGGCGAAATCCGGGAAATCCGTGCCGCGCTCGCGCTGGGTGACGATGCCGCGTCCGGGCGGCAGCAGGCATTCGATGGGGTCTTCCAGGGTGACGACGTGCACGGGCCGGGCGGCCAGGATGGCGGCGGCCAGGGCGGCCAGGGTGGTGGATTTGCCCGACCCCGTGGCCCCGACCACCAGGACCAGCCCCTCGGCCAGTTCGGTCAGCCGGGCCGCCGCCGGGGGCAGCGTCAAGGCGGCCAGGGGCGCGGGCGCGGCCGGCAGGCGTCGCAGGACCAGCCCAAGGCCTTGTCCGGCCCGGTGGATGTTGGCCCGAAAGCGCCAGCCCGAGGAATGGCGGTAGGACACGTCGCAACTGCCAAGGCGCGTGAGGTCGGCAGCCAGACGGGCGTTCTGCCCGAGCAGCTCCCGGGCCAGGGCGTCGGTGGTTGGCGGCGAGGTCGGCGCGCCAAGGCCCGGCAGGGGGGTAAACGCGCCGTCCACCAGCGCCCCGGCCGGGCCGGCCGGGGGGAAGAGCAGGTCCGAGGCCCGGGGCGCGGCGGCAAGGGCCTGGCCGACGAGGGCGTCGAGAAGGGCGTGCTCCACGGTTTGCCTGGATTCCTGTCCTTAAGAAGGTTTCGCGCCGGGCCGGGGCGCGCCGCAACCGGTCATTTTTCCTGAGGAACACTGCCGCATTTTGTGGCCTGGCGCAACGCTAGGCCGAAGCGGCCGGGGCCGGGACAAGGCCTTCGAACCGGGTCTTGTTGACGGCGTTTCGCAGGGCGTCGGCCGGTTCGATGCGTCCGGCGGCCAAGAGTTCCAGGAGCGAGTCGTCCAGGGTGCGCATCCCCTGGGCCTTGGCCGTCTCCAGCACGGAGTTGATCTGGAAGATCTTGTTTTCGCGGATGAGGTTGCGCACGGCGGTGTTGGCCAGAAGCAGCTCCATGGCCATGACCCGGCCCGGGGCGTCGGCCCGGCGCAGCAGCGTTTGGGAGATGACGGCGGTCAGCGATTCCGACAGGGCCGAGCGGATCTGCGCCTGCCGGTCACCGGGGAAGACGTCGATGACCCGGTCGATGGTCTTGGCGGCCGAGACGGTGTGCAGGGTGGACAGCACCAGATGGCCGGTCTCGGCCGCTTCCAGGGCCAGCTCGATGGTTTCGAGGTCGCGCATTTCGCCGACCAGGATGATGTCCGGGTCTTCGCGCAGCGCCCCGCGCAGGGCGGCGGCAAAGGAGCGGGTGTCGCGGCCCACCTCGCGCTGGTTAATCAGGCACCCGGCCGAGGCGTGGAGGAATTCGATGGGGTCTTCCACGGTGATGATGTGGTCGCGCCGGGCTTCGAGGGCGTGGCGGATCATGGCGGCCAGGGTCGTGGACTTGCCCGAGCCGGTGGGGCCGGTGACCAGCACCAGTCCCTTGGGGCGCATGGCCAGCTCGCCCAGGATGTCCGGCAGACCGAGGTCGGCCAGTGTCGGCACGGTTTCCGGGATGGCCCGGAAGGCGGCGGCCACGCCGCGTTCCTGGCGAAAGTAGTTGCAGCGAAGCCGGCCCAGCCCCGGGGCGGCGTAGGCGAAGTCCAGGTCGCCGGTTTCCTCGAAAACGGCCAACAGCCGCTGGGGCGCGATCTCGTAGAGCAGGGTCTTTAATTCCTCGTTTTCCAGCACCTTGTACTTGATGCGTTCCAGCCGGCCATTGAGGCGCAGCATGGGCTGGCAGCCGCTGGAGAGGTGCAGGTCCGAAGCTCCGGTATCCTTGAGCATCTTAAAAAAAGCGTCGAGCTGGGCCATGGCCTCTCCTTGGACGGACGGATGGCCGAGCCTACCACGGAAGGGGGCAGCTTTGGAATTGCCTTGACAGCCCTCGGTTTGGGCACGGGTCTTGAAGAATGCCCGGCATGGGATCTCCCAAAGGCCGGGCGAAACGCCGCCAGCGGCCCGGTTGGGGGAAAAACGGGCGGCGGGAAGGGTCGTCTGGAGTTTAACGAAATGAAACGAGGCTGGCCCATGGGTGAGAAAGTGAACCGCCGCAGGCTTCCGGTTGGGAGCGCTTGGGAAGACGGACGGTTTTTTTTTGGCCCGGACGGCATCGTATCTATCGTTAAGTAGCGACAAGGAGCGATGCGGGATGCACGAGCGCAAGATGGAAGTGAAGGAAACCTACACGGTCCAGGAAGTGGCCAGGTTGCTCAAATGCAGCGACCAGACGGTGCGTAAGCTCCTCAAGGGCCACGAGCTTCGTGGGGCCAAGGTGGGCCGGGGTTGGCGCATTTGTCACGACGAAGTGGTGCGCATGACGCGGCTTCAGGGCTAGCGTCGGTCGGCGAACGCGGCAAAGACGGGAGAGAGTCGGTGGGCAAGGAAGACAAAATTACGCCGAGCCAGCGTTTGCTGGAGCTCATCCGCAAGTCCTCGGGAGCAGCCGGGACGGCGGCTCCTGCTGCGTCCAACGCGGGGGAGGCGGTGCGTCGGCCGACGATTGGCCCGTCCACGGCGGCGGTGGCCCAGCCTGATCCTGTCGCGCCGACCGGCCTGGCCGCCACCCCGGTCGTCGAAGAAGCGGTTGTGACGCCGACAGCGCCGACAGCGCCGGCAACGAATTCGCAGCTTGATGCCGCCGCCGACGCCAATCCGCAACTCGTGTACGATCCGTACGGCGCGGGGCTTGCCACCGCCTCTTACCAGGGCGGCGTGAGCTGGCCGGGGTTCGGCGAAATTCCTCCGGCCAAGCCGGCCGACGGGGCGGAATTTGACCCGGCGATGCCGGCAGCCGGCCCGGCTGAACTGCAGCCGGAACCCGTCATTGATCTGGCTGTCGAGGCGACCCCGGCCGACGCGACCGAAGCCGCTGGCGCGCCCGGGGTGTTGGCCGAGGCCCTGCCCGAACTCGTTTTGGATCTCGACGATGTGGCGACCCCGGCTGACGCGACCGAAGCCGCTGTCGCGCCCGGGGTGTTGGCCGAGGGCCTGCCGGAACCCGTCATTGATCTGGCTGTCGAGGCGACCCCGGCCGACGCGACCGAAGCCGCTGTCGCGCCCGGGGGGTTGGCCCAGGCCCTGCCCGAACTCGTGTTGGATCTCGACGCCGCACCAGCCCCGTTTGGCTTGGCCGAGATCCCAGATGCGCCATCCGTCCCGGCCGAGGCCCAGCCCGAGCTTGTTTTGGGTCGCGACGCCGCGCCGGCCCCGGCCGCTGGGTCCACCTCACAAGCCGAGACCGCTGTCCCGGGCGGGGGCCTGCCGGAACTCGTTTTGGACCTCGACGCCGCGCCGACCATGTTTTTCACTCCGGCCCCGGTGGCCGCCGCCCCGTCGGATACGGCCGCGACGTCCGAGACGGCCGACGGGCCCGGCGCTTTAGCCCCGAGCGACACAGCCAACGCTGAGGAGCCGCCCCAGGCGGACGACGCCGACAATGCGTCCGGCCCCATGGCCGAATCCGCTCCCGTGGCCGCCGCCGATCTGGCGGTCGTGGCCGCTTCGGCCGGCATGGTCTCGGAGACGGCGGCGGGGACCCCCAAAAAACGACGGGGCTTCAACTGGCGCTCCCTGCTGCCTGGCGGGCGCATCTGTCATGTGGGCGTGGACATCTCGGCCACGGAACTCGTGTGCGTGGCCGTGCGCGGCCAGGACGCCGACTTCGAGGTCTTGGGCCTGGAAGCCGTGCCCGTGCCCCAGGGCGTGGAGCCGGGACAGCCGGAATTCGCCGCCCTGCTGGGGCGCGCCCTGTCCGGCCTGTGCCTGCCCGGCCAGATGCCTAAGGTCTGGGCGGCCGCCCAAAGCGCCCGGTCCAACATCCAGTTCCTGACCATTCCCAAAGTGCCGTCCCGTCAGGTGGACAACGCCGTGTACTGGACCGCCAAAAAGGACATGGGCTTTGACGAAGCCGACGTGATCTTCGATTTTGAACGGCGGGGCGAGATCACGGAAAAAGGGGCCGTTCGGCTGGGGGCCATGGCCTATACCACGCCGCGCGAGGCCATAAGCCTCCTGCAAAACGATTTCGCTCAGGCCGGCTTCCCCCTGGCCGGTCTGACCCTGGAACCCTTCGCCCATCAGAATCTCTATCGCCGCCGCATCGTGGACGGCCCGACCGAAGGGGCCACGGCCAACCTGCATGTGGGCCGCAACTGGTCACGCCTGGAGATTGTCAGCAACGGCGACATCATGTTCGTGCGGGTCATCAAGACCTCCATGTCGGGCATGGAACAGGCTGTCTACGACGCCCTGGAATCCCGGGGCCTGGCCGCCCCGGCCCAGCCGGCCAAGGCTCCGGCGGGAGCGCCCGGGGCCGCCGGGCCGCGCGAGGAAGTGGTACTCGATCTCGACGCCCTGTCCGGCTCCGCCGAGGCTGGCCTCGTCCTGGACCTCGACGCTCCGGCCAGTCCGGTTACGCCCGAACCGGAGCCGCAAGGCCCGTCGCCGCAGCCGTCAACCGGCGAGACCGTCCGGCCGCTGGAAGCCGACCACGCCCGCGAACTGCTTGACTCCGTGGTTTACGGCTGCCTGTCCGTGGACGACTGCCACCCCGGCTACGGGCTGGAACTCGACGACGTCATGGACATGCTGCGCCCGGTGGCCTCGCGCCTGGTGCGGCAGGTGGAAATGACGCTGAAGCACTACCGCGAATCCCTGGGGCAGGATCAGGTCACCCGGCTGACGGTGTCCGGCCCCCTGGGCGGCAGCCGGCTGTTTTTGGATTTCATCCAGGAACATGTGGGATTGCCCTGCGAATCCCTGGACCCCCTGGCCGGCCGCCCCCTGCCGGCGGGAACGGCCATTGGCGGACGGCTGCCGGGTGCGCTTTTCAGCCAGGCCCTGGGACTGGCTCTGTCCGACGAAGGCCACACGCCAAGCGCTTTCGTCACCTACAAGGAGCGCGCCGCCAAACGCGCTTCGCGTCTGCTCGAACAAGGGGCGTTGGTGGGACTGGCGGCGGTCCTGGCCGGCATGGCCTTGTTGTCGTTTTCCGCCATGGCCAAGCGCCAAACCCTGGAAAGGGAACGCGACGCCCTGAACCAGCGTCTGGCGGGCTACGGCGCTTCCCTGGACGCGGCTGCTCTGGCCCGCAAGTCCGAGGAACTGCGGACCAAGATCGAGGCCATGCAGCGCTACGCCTCCCGCAACCGCATTGTCGGGATATGGGAGGAAGCCCTGGCCCTGGCTCCAGACGGCGTGCGCATCGGCTCCATGACCACCGAGTGCGGGCCGCCCGACAAGCCCCTGGACCAGGCCGCCGCCCAGGCCGCCGCCCAGGCCGCCAAGAACCTCAAGGACGGTAAGGACCCCAATGCCCCGGTGTCCAGGCTCATCATCGAGGGCGTGGCCATTGGCGACGCCCGGTTGTTCGACTCCATGCTGGCCAGCTACGTGGTCGCCCTGGAAGGTTCGCCCCTGTTGGAGGAAATTTCCGTCAAGCGCAGCGAACTGGAGGGTCTGGAAGGCGGGGCCACGGGCTTGCGGTTTGTGCTGGCGGCCAATCTCACGGAGAGCAAACCATGACCCTGGCCGAAATGCGAGGCGCCCTGCCGCCTCGGACCCTGCTCACCCTGGCCGTGGGCGCGGCCGTGGCCCTGGGATTTCTGGCGGTCTTCCTGCTGCCGGAATACCGCGAGATCGAACAGTTGACCGTTCGCACGGCCGCCATGCGTGAAACCCTCAACGATCGCAGCCAGCTCGAACCCGTAGCCAAGGCCCTGGGCGAAACCCAGGCCAAGGTGCGCGAGGTGGGGCCGGTGGGCGGACGGGACAAGCTCCCGCTGGCCGATGTGGAGCGGCTCACCACGATTTTCGATGCACTGGCCAAACCGCATGGCCTGCGTCTGTCGGCCGTCTCCCCGGACGCCGCCTCGGTGACCCGCGAGGGTTTGTTGGCCGTGCGGCTGGCGTTTCTTGGCACGCCCGAGGCCGCCCGCCGGTTCATGCTGGACCTCGGCGGCTTCGGCCCCGTGGTCAAGGTGGAGTCGGCCGCGACCATGTATGGCCGTGAAGGCCGCGAATTTACCCTGAAGTGCTGGCTGGCCGTTCGTTAGGCCGGCCCGGACATAAGGAGAGCGGGGCATGACCCGGCGGGAAAAGATCATATTGGCCGTGACCGGCGTGGTTGCCGTGGTTGCCGCGGTCTACCTGTTGCTGGACACCGGTCCGGCGGTTGCGCCGCAGCCCGGGGGCCAAGTGCAGGCCCAGGCCGCCGCCCAGACCCAGGCCGCCGCCCAGGCCCGGGAAGCGGCCCAGGCCCTGGTCCGCCAGGCTGCGCCTGGCGGCGTCGAGACGGCGCTGATGGCCGCCTTGGACAAGCCGTGGCGCGTGGCCGTCCTGTACGACAAACCCCTGGAAGCCCGGGGCGGGACGGGCCGGCCGACGGTGGTGCCCCGGTTCACGGGCTATGTGGAGTTGGGCTCGGGGCGGCTGGCCGTCATCGACGGCTACGAATACCAGGCCGGCGACACCCTGGAGGGCGGCGGCTACAAGGTGCTGGCCGTGTCCCCGGACAAGGTGACGCTGGAAAGCCTGGCCAACGGCCAACGTCTGGATATTCCCTACGACGGGCAGGACGCCCTGGGGCGATGAACCGGCGCAAGCCGGGACGGGAGAAGACCATGCAAGTGACGGGCAACAAAAGACGGCCGGGCGGCTTCGCGGCGACGGCGGCGGGGATGATCCTGATCATGGCCGTGGGCTGCGTCAAAAAGCCCCAGAAAGATACCTTCATCGAGCATTGGGAGACCATGGCCAACAAGTCCGAGGGCTATTCCCCGGTGGCCAGGCCGCGCAAGGTGGAGTTCTCCAAGGCGACCATCAAGGCTGACAAGCCCGAGAAGGAAGCGCCCAAGCCGGTCAAGGCCCTGCCCAAGCAGAAGGTGACGCTGCGCATGTACGACACCGATCTGGTGGCCGTTGTGCGGGCCATGGCCCGGGCGGCCAACCAGAACGTGGTGCTGTCCTCGTCCATCCCGGGCGCGGCCGGCGGCGACAAGGCCCTGCGTATCAACGTCAACGTGGTCGACGCCCCCTGGGACGAGACCTTCACGAGTATCCTTACGGCCAACGGCCTGGCCTACGCCGTGGAAGGCGACATCATCCGCGTCATGACCCTGGCCGACATGGAGCAGCAAAACAAGCTCAAGGAAGCTCACAACAAACTTCTGGCCGAAAAGACCAAGGCCAAGGAGCTGGAGCCCTTCGTCATGGCCCGGGTGGAGATCAACTTCGCCGAGCTGCCCAAGATCTACGCCACCCTGTCGGCCATGTGCGGCGGGTCCGCCCAGTCTGGACTGGCCGGCGGCCAGGGCCAGGCCAACCAGGCCAAGCCCGGCGAGACCGTGCGCGACATCACCCCCACCAGCGCCACCAGCGACGCCATGAACATCCAGGGGCAAAGCGGGGCGCGCAATCCCGGTCAGCTCAACTGCTCGGTAGTGCCCGACCAGCACAGCAACTCCATCATCGTCCAAGGGCCACCCAACGACGCTGAACGGCTGGTGGCGCTTATTGAGGAACTCGACAAACCCCGTCCCCAGGTCAAGCTCAAGGCGTTTATCGTCCAGACCGACCGCGAGACCGGCCGCCAGCTCGGCGTGCAGTGGGGCGGGCTGCTCAAAAATTCCAACCTGCGCATCTCTCCGGCCCAGACCGGCACCTCGACCACGACGCTTAATACCGGCAACACTTCCGGCAACACCGTGGGCAGCAACACGTCCACCAATTCGTCGCTTAGCGGCAACAACAGCACCACCCTGAACAACACGTTGGCTGCCAATACCGCCAACAACAGCACCACCACCACCACGGTCAACGCCGACGGCACGGTCACCACCACCACCTCCTCCACCTCGTCCCCGTCGGACAGTTCGGTATCCAACCTGGCGGCCAGCGCCGCCTCGGCCCTGGCCGCCAGCATGCTGGCCGCCAATACCGGTACCTCGTCCAACAGCACCTCGGGCTCCTCGACCCTGGCCTCGACAGCCTCGCCGGCCTTTGCCGGCGGCACCTCGGGCCAGGGCTTTGGCCTCAACTTCCCGGCGCTGTCCTCCGCTTTGACCAGCGCCTCGGGCCTGGGCGCGGCCGGGGCCGGCGTCAACTTCCTGTTCGGCAACATCGCCGGCAACGTGCTGGAAGCCCAGCTCACCGCCCTGGCCGAGTCCAACAAGGTGAAGATCCTCTCCAGCCCCACCATCACCACCATGGAGAACCACTCCGCTTTCGTGGAAAACGGCATGGACGTGCCCTACGTCTCCACCTCGCAAAACGGCACCAACGTCCAGTTCGCCCACGCCACCCTCAAGCTCGAAATGCTGCCCCACGTGGTGGACAACTCCAATCTACGCATGAAGATCGTGGTGAAAGACGACCAAGTGGACACCACCAACACCGTCCAGGGCAACCCGTTTATCTACAAGCGCGAAACCCAGTCCAACCTCGTGGTCGAGGACGGCGACACCATCGTCATCTCTGGGCTGACCCGCGACACCGTCGGCGACAACGAGGCCGGCGTGCCCTACCTCAGCGACATTCCGGGCCTGGGCTGGGCGTTTAAGACCAAGGCGTCGAGCATCAAACGCGAAGAGATCTACATCTTCGTGACGCCGACCATCCTCAAGGAAAAGCCCATATCCCCGCCGCCGGCCGTGGCCATGATCCGGCCTTCCGACGCGGCCGAGACGGATAAAATCGGGTCTTTGACCCAGTAGGCGACAACAGGGAGACGCCGCGTCGGGAATATGCCCCGGCCCGGCCAAGAAGCCGGTCGCGGCCGCGACGGCAGACGAGAGGAGAAGGCCATGAGCTACTATCTGGCGATGGGACTGACGCGGGAACCTTTTTCCAATTCCCCCGATCCCGACATGCTCTACCGGTCACGGACGCATCTGGAGTGCCTGCAGCACATGGAGATCGGCGTGCGGCTTCGCCGGGGGCTTAATGTGGTGCTCGGGGCCGTGGGCGCGGGCAAGACCACCCTGGCCAGGGAACTGACGCGTGTCCTTGGGGCCGACGGCGACATCGAGGCCTATCTCCTGGACGATCCGGCCTGTGCCTCCACCACCGACTTGCTGCTTTCGATCCTCACGCTTTTCGGCCTCGACGCCGCGTCCATGTGGCGCGATCCCATGATACTCAAGGAAGTGGTCAAGGCCGAGCTGGCCCGGCGCAGCGGCGAGCAGGGGCGCACCGTGGCCCTAATTATCGACGAAGGCCAAAAGATCACCCCCGACTGCCTGGAGCTGTTGCGCGAACTGCTCAACTTCGAGACGGCCACGCATAAGCTTCTGCAGATCGTCATCTTCGCCCAGTCCGAATTTGAGGAGACCCTTGCCGCCCGGCCCAACCTCGATGATCGGGTCAATTACCGCTACCGCCTGGAATGCTTGAACCGCGCCGAGACGGCGCGCATGATCGAGACGCGCCTGGCTCGTTGCGCTCCCGATGGGGAAACGCCCGGCGTGTTCACTCCGGCTGCCCTGCGCCGCATCCATCGCCGTACCGGCGGGCATCCGCGCAAGATCGTGCGGTTGTGCCATCTGTCCATGCTTTTAGCCGTGGGCTTCGGCAAAGCCCGGGTCAGCTGGTGGCTGGTGGGCCGGGCCGAGCGCGAGGCGGCCGGCGGTCGATCCCTGCTGTCCCGGCTGCCCCGATGGCCCCGAGCGCCCCGCCTGGCTGTCGCCGGCGCGGCCTGCGCCGGCCTGGTCCTGGTGTTGTCCCTGGCTGCTCCTGGCCTGCCTGGCTTGCCCGCTTTGCCCGATCTGTCCCGCTTGGCCCAGGATGCCGTAAGCCGCCTGGACGCCCTGTTGGCCGCGCCGACGCCGCCTGCCGCCCCGTCCTCGCCTTCGGCCCCGCAGGCCCAGGCCCTCTACGCGCCCGAACTGGCCGGCGTCGTTTCCACCGAGCCTCAGGTTCCGGCCCGTCCCGAGAGTCCGGCCAGTCCGGCCGCCGACGTCGCGGCCGTGCCGGCCGTGAGCGCCCCCTTGGCTCCCCGGGCCGCTTCGGTGGTCCATGCGCCGCCGGCCAATCCGACGGCGTTGGAAGGGCTTGGCGCGTCCCTGGCCTTGTCCGCCGCCGCCCTGCCGGCCGAGCCGGCCGCGGCCGAGACCACACGCATCGGCCGCGCCGTGGCCCTGGAAACCGCCGCGCCGGCCACGGCCGCCGCGGTCAAGACCAGCGCCGTCGCCCCTGCCGCGCCCGAGACCCTGGGCCAGTCCGTGGTCCGTTCGGGCTGGGCCGTCACCCGCCAGGCCGCGCGGCTTTACGGCAACGGCGGCCGGGCCGTCATGGCCAGGCTGGCCAAGGCCAATCCGGGGGTCAATTTCGACCGGGTGCGCGCCGGCGACACCCTGGTTTTCCCGGCCATTCCGGCCGCTCCCCTGGAAGCGGGGCAATGTCTGGTCAAGGTGGCCGCCGTGGCCAGCCTCGACGAGGGCTTTGCCTATCTTGGCCGCCATGCCGGGGCCGACATGAACCTTTCCCTGTATTGCACCTATGCTCCGGCAACCGGGCTGCGCTACGACATCGTGCTCGGCTCCCTGTTTGGCGACCGGGCCTCGGCCGAGGCCGCCCTGGCCGAACTGCCGCGCGAACTGGCTTCCCGGGCCTCCATCGTCTCCGGTTACGGCCCGGACGCCGTGGCCTTCACGGACCTCGGCCCCTGGCCGGGGTTACGGGGCGGCCCCAAGATGGCCGGACCGGCCGGCGGCAGCCAGGACACCAAGCAGCGCATGGTCGTCTCCGAGGCCGCCCGGCCCTAATCGCGCCCATAACCATACGGATACACGGATCATGGAGCCAAGAAGACGTTTGCGCCTGGGCGAGATGCTCGTTGCCGCCGGGCTTGTCACCGAGGACCAGTTGCGCCAGGCTTTGGCCGCCGGCAAACGCAGCGGCCTGCGTCTGGGGCAACAGCTCGTGCGCGAGGGCACCGTCAAGGAAGCCGACATCGTCGATCTCATCAGCCGCCAGATGGGGCTGGCCAAGTACACGCCCGAGCGCTACCCGGTCACCTCCGACCTCGCCGAACTCTTGCCGGCCGAGATGGCCCTGCGCTCCAAGCTCGTGCCCCTGTCCAAGGCCGGCAACCTCATCCGCGTGGCCATGCCCGATCCCTTGGACATCACCACCATTGAAGACATCGAGATCTACAAAAACTGCGAGATCGAGCCGGTGATCTGCACCGAGCGCGAGCTTGGCTACCTGACCAGCGCCGTCTACGGCATGGGCCTTGGCAGCGAGGGCGTGCTCGACAGCATCGAATCCATGCGCGACGGCGAGGAAACGCCCTCGGTCGCGGTCAGCGACGAAATGCAGCTCAGTTCCCTGGAGGACCGGGCCGGGGAAGCGCCGGTGGTGCGCTTTGTCAATTCGCTGCTGTCCCAGGCCGTGCGCGAAGGAGCTAGCGACGTGCACATCAGCCCCGAGCGCGACCAGGTGCAGATTCGCATGCGCATCGACGGCAAGCTCAAGGCCGTGCCCTCGCCGCCCAAGCCCATGATCCTGCCCATCATTTCGCGTATCAAAATCCTGGGCAACCTCGACATCGCCGTCAGCCGCATCCCGCAGGACGGCCGGTTCTCCGTGGCCATCGACCGCAAGGAGATCAACATCCGCGTCTCCACGCTGCCGACCATCTATGGCGAAAACCTCGTGTTGCGCCTGCTCGACATGAGCGGCGGCGGGCTTTTCCTGCACGACCTCGGTCTTTCCGCCGACGACCTGGCCAAGATCAAGCTGGTCGTGGACAAGCCCTACGGCATGTTCCTGTCCACCGGCCCCACCGGCTCGGGCAAGTCCACCACGCTTTTTGCCTTGCTTCGCGAAATAAGCCGGCCCGACATCAACATCATCACCCTGGAAGACCCGGTCGAATACCGCATGGAAGGCGTGCGCCAGGTGCAGCTCAACCGCAAGGCCGGCATGACCTTCGCCAGCGCCCTGCGCTCCACCCTGCGCCAGGACCCGGACGTGGTGCTTGTGGGCGAAATCCGCGACGCCGAAACGGCAGCCATCGCCACCCAGGCCGCGCTCACCGGCCACAAGGTGCTCTCCACTGTCCACACCAACGACGCCGCCGGCGCGGTCATGCGGCTCATGGACATGGGCATCGAGCCGTTTCTCGTTTCCTCCACCCTCATGGTCTCCATCGCCCAGCGTCTGGTGCGCCGGGTGTGCCCCAACTGTGCCGAACCCTATACCCCGCGCCCGGAAGTGCTGCGTTTCTGGAACCTTGAGGACACGGCCGGTTCGGTCTTCATGCGCGGCCGGGGCTGTTTCATGTGCGGCGACTCGGGCTTCAGGGGGCGTCTTGGACTGTTCGAGATCCTGGTCATGGACGAGGAAATCCAGGAAATGGTGGCGCGCCGGGCCACTTCCCGGGAGATTACCCGTTTCGCGGCGGATTCGGGACGGCTCAAGCTTTTGCAGGACGACGCGCGCTTGAAGATACTGGAAGGCAAGACCACTTTCGAGGAAGCCTCTTCGGCCGTGCTCGTCTAGTGCTGCCGCCACCTCGCACTGTCTTGCCGAGGAAGCTCGCCATGCCGCGATGGTGGTCCGCGTCCGTGGGCCAGGCTTGTTGCTTGAACGGGCCCGGTAATCCCGTCTTGACGGCCGGCGTGCATTTGTCGCACAAAAAGAAATACCGCCAGCCGTCCCGGGCTTTCAAGCCGGATCGGACAGCGCCCGGGACTTGAGGAGACGACGGTGCCGCAATTCGCCTACGAAGCCATCAACGAGGCCGGCAATCCGATCAAGGGCGTCCTTGAGGCCGAGACTGCCGACGCGGTGCGTACCCGGCTTCTGGGCATGGGCTACATCCCCGTGGCCGTGCGCAAGGGCGTGGCGGCGGCGGCGAGCGGCGGCTTTGGCGAGTCCTTGGAAGACGCGCTGACGCGCATCAGCGCCCAGGAGATGATCCTTTTCACCAAACAGCTGCGCACCATGCTCGGGGCCGGCCTGTCCATGCTCGAGATCCTGCGGGTGCTGGAGCAGCAGTCGGAAAACCCCAAGCTGCGTCGGGTATGTTCCCGCATGTCGGATCAGGTGAAAAAGGGTTCGTCGATCTCGGCGGCCATGGCCGCCCAGAAGGGCGTTTTTAACGAACTCTACATCAGCATGGTGCGGGCCGGCGAATCGGCCGGCGCGCTGCCGGCGGTGCTGGAGCGGCTGACCTACATTATTTCCCACGAACATCAGGTACGCACGGACATCAAGTCCGCCCTGCAATATCCCATCACGGTCGTCATCGCGCTGGTCGGCGCGTTTTTCTTTCTGCTCAAGTTCGTGGTACCGACCTTTGCCGGTATCTTCGCCAACGCCAAGATCGAGTTGCCCTGGCCAACCCGCATGGCCATGCAGATGCACACCGTTGTCGGAGAATATTGGTACATCACGCTTAGCATTTTTCTGAGTGTCTTGATTGTGCTTTATTTGTGGTTTCGCACGGAAAACGGTAAGGTGACCCGGGACGCCTTTTTTCTGCACATCCCCATCGTCGGGATGCTGTTGCGCAAGGCGGCCATGTCGCGGTTCGCCGCCATTTTTTCCATCCTGCAGGCCAGCGGCGTGCCGGTGCTGACCACCATCGACATCCTGGTCGGCACCATCGGCAACGCGGCCATTGCCAAGGAATTCCGCCGCATCCAGGAGATGATCAAGTCCGGCCAGGGCTTGGCCGGGCCGTTGTCCCGGGCCAAATATTTTACGCCCATGGTGGTGACCATGGTGGCCGTGGGCGAGGAATCCGGCAACCTTGACGAAATGCTTTCGGCCATAAGCGAGCACTACGACGCCGAGGTGGCTTTTGCCGTCAAGCGCCTGTCCGACGCCCTGGGGCCGGTGCTCATCGTGGGACTGGCCGGCGTGGTCGGGTTTTTCGCCCTGGCCATCTTCATGCCCATGTGGGATCTGACCCAGGCGCAAACCAAGATGTGAGGGGCCGGTGGCCGCGCCAAAGCCCATGGAACAGGACTCTCCGCGCAAAAGGGATTCGCCCCTTGTCGGGGGCAGCCTGCTCATTTTGGTGCCCGGCATCCTGGGCGGGGTGGCCGCTTTGCCCATCCTGACGGCCGGTTCCTTGTGGCCGGGGCTTTTCTGGTGGCGACATGCCGAAATCCTCAGTCTCCTGTCCGGCGGCGCGGTCTATCTGGCGGCCACCGGGCTGCTCCTGTGGGTGCGCCGGCCCATCCGGCGGTTTTTGCATTCAACCCGCCAGATAGACGTCCTGGCCCAGACGCCGGCTCCGGCGGCGCGTTCGCGTGACGAGCTGGACCGGCTTGAGGGGGTTTTCGACCAGGTTGTGGAGCTTTTAAGCGCCATGGACGCCCGGGCGCTTTTCCCGAACATGGTGGGCGAGAGCCGGGCCATGCGGGCGGTTTTCTCGCAGCTGCTCAAGGTTGCGGCCACGGATGCCACGGTGCTGCTGCTGGGTGAATCCGGCGTCGGCAAGGAGTTGGCGGCCTTAAGCCTTCACGAAAAAAGCGGCCGGGCCAAGGGGCCGTTCGTGGCGGTCAACTGCGCGGCCATTCCCGAGGGATTGCTGGAAAGCGAGCTTTTCGGCCATGAGCGGGGCGCCTTTACCGGTGCGGTGGCGCGCAAGATCGGCAAATTCGAAAAAGCCGCCCAAGGGACGCTGTTTCTTGACGAGATCGGCGATATGCCGCCGGAAACCCAGGCCAAGATTTTGCGCGCCATTGAATCGCGCCAGTTCGAGCGGGTGGGTGGCGGCAAGCCCTTGCGCCTGGACGTCCGGGTGGTGGCGGCCACCCACCGCGACCTGCCGGAAATGATCCGCCAGGGACGGTTTCGGGAAGATCTTTATCATCGCCTGAACGTTTTCCCGGTGCGCCTGCCGCCGCTTCGGGACCGCCGGGAGGACATTCCCCTCCTGGCCGGCCGTTTTCTGGAAGGTTTTCGCCCTGGCGCGCGGCTTTCCGTCGAGGCCCTGCAGCGGCTGTTGGCCCACGACTGGCCTGGCAATGTGCGGGAACTCAAAAACGTGCTGGAACGAGCCACGGTGCTGGCCGGCGGGGACGAAATCGCGCCGCGCCATTTGCCAGGGCTTTCCGGCCAGGGGCCGGCCGAGGCCACGGCTGGCGACGAGGCGGCGGACCTGGACAGTCGTCTGGCCGCCTATGAACGAACGCTCATTGAAGCGGCCTTGTCGCGTACTGGCGGCGTCCAGTCCAGGGCGGCGGCGCTTTTGGGGATTAAAGAGCGCAGCCTGTGGCATCGGGTCAAAAAGCTTGGCATCGCTGTCGGGCCTTTCCGCGGCCAGGGCGGCTGAGGGACTGCCGGCCTTCAAATTTTGTAGGGCAAGGCATCATTTTTTGGAGTATAGGACCGTGGAAGATAGGCCCGACAACGATTTTCCGGGCCTGGATCGTTTCGAATGCTGGCCATTGGCTGACGAATCGGAACTGGGCATGGTTTGTGCTTGGCTGAAAGCGCCGCAAGGCGAAACAACAGGAGGAGACAGATGGAAAAGGCAAGGACATTGCGGCACGGCGAACAGGGCTTCACGCTTATTGAAATCATCGCCGTGCTGGTCATTCTCGGCATCCTGGCCGCCGTGGCCATCCCCAAATATAACGATCTGCAGAAACAGGCGCAGATCAAAACCGCCATGGGCGCGCTGCCGGCCGTCGTGACCATGGCCACCAACGACTATCATTCCTTCATGATGTCAAACCCGGGCAGCAACGCCAGCAACTTTTCCAACTCACGGTCTGGAAACGTGACGGATTTCATTGGTTCCTATAATGCCACCGGTGGCGTGGTGACGGCCTATGTTACTGGCGCGGTCACCGGGACCGGTCCGGCGGCTTGGTGGAGCAACGTGTCCGGTTCGGCATCGATCATGACCTACAAGTTCACTCTGGAATAGATGCGACGCGTCGGATGCCCCGCGCAACGGTGTTTGCGCGGGGCATCCTTGTTTTGAATGCCCGGAACGTCGGATGGACCTTGGCGGCCAACAGGCTCCCGACGCCGGGGGCAGCCCGCGCACCTGGCTCTCCAGCCCGGTCTTGGGGTCCGGGCGGTGGGACTTGCCCGGGGCGGCGGCTCCTGGGGCGGCTTGGCCCGGGCGCTTACTGGGGCGAGCCCTGGATGGGCGGGGAAACCGCCGGGGCGGCTTCTTCCAAGCGGCTGCGAAATGCCGGAGCGTCCTTCGGGCTGCACAGGATGCGCAGATCGTGGGCCCGGGCGACGTGGAGGGCGGCGATGTCCGGACGGCCGAAGCGTTGCAGCAGGGCGGCCAGGGCCAGGTGGATCTCGGTTTCCGTTGTGGCGTGCAGTTCCTGGCTGCGGGTCAGGGCGCGGCGAAATTGCTCGTAAGCCCGGCTGTATTTTCCCTGGCGGAGGTAAAGCTGGCCGAGCAAGGCCCAGTTTTCGGGTTCCCAGGGCGTTTGTTGGTGCGACTCCTTGAGCAGGCTGACGGCAGCGTCCAGTGCTCCGTCGCCAAGGGCCAGGAGCGCCAGCTCCCGAGAGGCGTTGGGAAAGACGGGTTGAAGCCTGAGCGCCTCGGCGGCGACTTCTCGCGCCTTTGCAGTGTCGCCCTTGAGCCGGTGCGCCCGGCTGGCGTTCCACAGGAGCAGGGCTTTTGGCGGGTCTTTGTCGTAGAGATTCGGCAGGAAGGCTGCGGCGACGTCCAGGGCCTCGTCATGGCGTCCCTGCGTGACATAGAGATCGGCCAAGGCCGCCGCGGCTCGCGAGACGCTTTGTTTGGAGTGCAAGGCGTGGCGGAAAAGCGCTTCCGCCACGGTATAGTCATGAATCTTTAAAAAAACTTGCCCCAATAAGTAATAGATCATCCCGTTTTTGGGGTTTACTCGCAGGGCTGCGACCAGATGCTGGAGCGCTTCGGGGTATTTTCTTTCCAATAAGGCCAGGCTGCCCAGATTGATCAGGCCCCGCGCGGCCTGGGGGTTGATTTCCATTTCCTTTTTGAAGTGTTGCAACGCCCTGTCGTTTTTTTGCCTCTCGACGAGATAAATGCCGTAATTGTTGAGCGCGATGGCATTATCGGGATAAATGTTCAATCCGTGCTGGTACAGTTCTTCTTCATTGATCCATTTGAGCAAATAATCCAGGCTGGCGGACATGGCCATGAAAATGGTCGCGCCGGCCAGCGCCGCCGGCAACAGGACGCTGACGCGCAGACGCGTGCGCAGGGCGTCCAGGAGCCAGGCCGCGGCGACGAACACGCCTATGGAAGGGATGTAGGTATAGCGGTCGGCCATGGCCTGGGAGCCGACCTGCACGAGGCCGATGACCGGGACCAGGGTTCCAAGATACCAGAGCCAGCCGCACAGGACATAGGGGGCGCGGCGTCTGTTGCGCCAGGCCACAAGGCTCAGGGCGACCAGGCCGCACAAGCACAGGACGATGCGCCAGGGCGGCACCGGGGTGTAGGGGTAGAAAAAGGACAGTGGCCACGGCCACAGCATCCGCCAGAGATACAGGACGTAGGAATTGGCCACGTTGCCCAGGCGCAGGGCAAGGGAGATGGCGCCCAGATGCACCACCGCCCCCCCTTCTCGTTGGGCCAGGAAGGTCAGGACGCAGACCACGGCGACCATGGCGAAAAACGGCAGTTTCTCCAGGATAAGCCGGCGGTTCGGGAAGCGCGGGCCGGCCGCGCCCGGGAAAGCCGCCTCCGGGCCGCCGGTCCAGCGGCCAAGGGGCCAGTAGTCGAGCAGCAGCATGACGAACGGCGCGGTGACCAGCATGGGCTTGGAGGCGAGACCCAGGGCCAGCAGCAGGCCGACAAGGCCATAGCGCCACAGCTCCGGGCGACGGGCGTAACTGGCGTAGGCATGAAGCGTGAGCAGAAAGAAGAAGGTGCTCAGCACGTCTTTTATTTCGGAAATCCAGGCAACGGATTCGATGTGCAGGGGATGTACGGAAAAAAGCGCGGCCACGAACAGGCTTTTGCCCACGGCGCGGGTGGTGCGGTAGAGCAGGGCGTAGAGCAGCAGCGTGTTGGCGATGTGCAGGAGCAGATTGGTGACGTGGTAGCCGCCGGGATTGAGGCCGAAAAACTGGAATTGCAGGTGCAGCGCCAGCCAGGTCATGGGGTGCCAGTTGGCTTCGGCAAAGGCGGTCAGGCACCACAGGATGGTTTTGAGCGAGACGGGATCTTGTATGGCATAGTTGCGGATCACATAGCCGTGGTCGTCCCAGGCGAAGCCGAAGGAGGCCATGGGCCAGTTGTTGAGGACGGTGACGGCGGTCAGCAGCAGGCAGCCCCAGAGGAGCGGGTGTTTCCCGGCCCGCCAGAGCGGATTCTTTTCAATTTGCATAGGACCCGGAAATGGTTATAGCTCAGTTAAGTTTGCTGGAATTGTTGTCCGAGGCATCTTGCAGCATGGCGGAGAAAGCATGATTTGTCAAAGCGTTGGCCTGAAACGGCCGGCTCGAAGGAGTCGGTCCGCGAACCAGCGTGGGTTCACCCTGATCGAAATTATTGTCGTTTTGCTGCTGCTTGGCATCTTATCCGCCGTCGCCATCAGCAAATACTCGACGAACAACATCACGGCCGCCACCGAGGCTGACGTTTTCAAGGCCAGCCTGCGCTATGCCCAGCAGCGCGCCATGGGCGACATCTCCACCTGGGGCCTCAGCATCGCCGCTGACGGCCTTTCCTACTCGCTTTTCACCAACAATCCCGATCTCAAAACGAATCCGATCCTGCCGGGCGTGGGCGCGAACACGCGGGTTTTGGCCAGCGGCGTGACCATGTCGGTGAGCAACGCCGTCAGCAATGGCGGCAAAAGCGAGATCATTTTCGACTATCGCGGTCGTCTGGCCGCGTCCGGCGGTTCGAACACTTCGGCCGGCACGGAGTACTTGAAGACCGCCCCTTTGGCGGTTCTGGGCACTAACGTGACCGTGACGTTCACCGGCGATACCGGAAAATCCATGACGATATACGCCAAAACGGGCTTTGCCCAATGAGGTTGTCCATGCGTCGAGCCAAGGACGGTTTTACGCTTATTGAGATTGTCATTGCCCTGGTCCTGGCCGGACTGCTCGCGTCCCTGGCCGGGCCGATGCTCTCCGGCGCGATCAAGGGGAATGCGACGGCCTTGCAGAATTTGAGCAATGAAGTGACGTTGCAGTCAACTATGGAGAAAGCCATTGCTCGGTGGCAGGCAGACTCAACGCAAAAATTTGCAGATTTTAAGAACGCCGTCCAAGCGAATGATTTGACGACGGGGTTTGTCATTGATTCTACGAAGACTGGGTTTTGCACGATTTCCGGGACAACATTCACTGTGGATACGACGCTGACAAGTGGGAATTATTATCTTCTAACGCTAAAAAATTCCGGTACAGGAGAAACTTTGTCCATGCTTTTCACCTCTGGCACTGTAAGATCATGAAAAATAATCACGGATTTTCCCTTGTTGAAATCATCTGCGTCCTTGTGATCCTGGGCATCCTCGGCGCGTTTGCGTCTGTTGGGTATGTTCGATTCATCCGACTCTATTCGTCCATCAAAGACGTTGATGTGGCGATCCAGCAAGGGCAAATCGCCATGAATCGCCTCTTTACCGAGGTGACGACCATCGACACGACAGCGACGGCCAAGCCGTTTGTGCTGGATACCAGCGCAGCTACGGCCTACTCGACACCCTATAAATTTACCTCGCTGGATGGCTCGGCCGGAGTGGATAATGTCGTCTCCTACGATTCTTCGACCAAAATATTGAGCTTGAATAGCGTCCCTTTGTGCGAAAATGTTTCGGCCTTCTTAATGCAGAAGGATGATTCAGCTACTGGCGTTGCCAACCTCAGCTATGTCACGACGAAGCTGACGATCACGGTTGGTTCCAAGTCGCAGATGTTAAGTTCTCAATTCACCCTCAAGAACCTGTAGGTATCGAGGAGGGAGGCATGGTTTTTCGCAAAGGTCCGCTTGGTCGCGACGTCAAGCTTCGCGGCAGTGTGCTGTTCGTGGTGATCGGCGCGATTGTCGTGATGAGCGTCATTGGCGCGGCAATGTCACGGTTGCAAGGGGCCGGAACAGGGACGGAAGTTCAGGAGAATAGGATTGATGATGCCTATTACGCCGCTATTTCCGGGATAAACTATGTGGCCGCAAGAATAACGTCGGCAATGAATGATCCCGAAGCTTCAGGTTGGAATTTGTTAAGTCTTAACGGGACATACACTATTAATGCCGGGCAGCAATTTGAACTGGCAATAACAAAGGGTAGTGGGACAGATTATAATATTCAATCTCGCGGGATTATGCTCACTTCAGGTTCTTCAAAGCAGACAAATTGTATTTTGAAAACCACAAAGACCTATTCCTGGGTGCCGCCGACACCTCCAGAAACTCCTCCGAATCTTGGCAGCTATAACTTCGTCAACCCTTCCAATCGGCCCAATTATGCCGCCTATGCTGCTGATGACAAGCGCACCTATCCCACAGGGACGGATACGGGCGACATCATCACTCGAAATATTGTTGTCGGAAAAGACTATTATTACGGTTTCGGGAATGTGTGGTTTGCCGGCACCAATACCGGCTACAGCGTTGATGGCGTCAGTTCATTTGGCAAGGGAATACGCATGTTCTTGACGTTTAAATTTTTGACGACTGTTGGCGATGGTTTCACTGTAGCTATTTTAAATGGCTCTCAGAATAATTATTTGTCGTCAGGAGGCGACTCTGCGGAAGGCGGCTTGCTGGGATATGCCGGGGATTCTCGCGTCTATAATTCCAACGATGGCGGATTTGCTTCAACGATACTCGAATATGTTGACAAGAGCGGTTATGCTAAGGGTTTGAATCCTCCAAAGTTTGCCGTTGAAATAGATACCTATACAAACAAGTCGGACGACAGCAAGTGGAACCCCTCGGCGAAGAAAGCCAGTTGCACTGACGATAATGCTTTTATGAACGATTTGACCTATGGTTCCAAAAAACACCACGTGGGCATCATGTATTGGGGGGACGACACCGCCTATCTGCGGAAGACATGCCCCGGCCCGGGGGACGGCTTCAAGGGTAACGTCAAACGCTATACAGATGTAAGACATGGGTCAGAGGACAACGCGCCGAATAGTCCCAACAGCCAGATGCAATACATCGACGATTTCGTCGTCGGGCGGACGTATTTTTTAAGAATGGACGTGCTTAAGTCCGGCGCGACGGCCACGATCAAAAGCTTTGTCGGCACGTGTAAAGGCAATGACTTGAATACAAGCTGCGTCAATGAAGTCTATGGAACAACCACGGCAAATCATACAGGAACGCTAAGCGATACTAAAACGGATTTCAGTTATGCCAATATAGCATCATCGCAAAATCTGACCGGTGTGACGGTCTCTGACAGTATGACGTTCACCACAAGCGAAGCAACGGCTTTTTCAAACTTTCTCTGGGGCTTTACTAGCGGGTCGGGCGTGGCTGCCCAGCAAATAGAATTTCGAAACATAAGTATGTCTTTTAGATAAATAGAGGTGTGTATATTGATGAGATAGGCTATTCTATGTAGCGGCAAATGTATTATATTGCGAAATACGATAAATTATGTAGAGTGCTGCATCGGAAATAAGGCGGCTTTCCTGTCGTATTTGTGATCTGGTGAGCCAAGCCGCCTGGGGTGATGCAGCTTGGCGTTTCAAGCCCCTGGACATATTTTTCGGACACGTGCTGGTCAGTATCCTGAAACCGGCGGCTCCCTTCTTTATGTCATCCTCGCCATAACGCTCCTCGCCGCCCTGTCTGCCTCCGTCGCCAAGTTCTATTCCAGCACGCTTTCCACCTCCCTTGCCGGCGTTCAAGACATTCGCGCCTATTACCTTGCGCTGTCCGGCCTGAATTTCTGGTCAGCCGGGAAAACAGGCACCTACTCCTTAACCGGCGGCACGTTTACCCTTGCCCAGTCCGGGCCAGACGCCCAGGGCTTTTACACTGTCACCAGCCTGGGACGCACTGCCGATAACGCCAATTGCCGCCTGACCGCCAAACGCCAATCCACCAAGCCCATCACCTTCGACGACGACATCAAAGACTTCATTCTGCCGGTTTTCGGCAAAACCGCCAATTCCAAATACGCCGTCCTGGTCTTTGACAAGGACATGCCCGACGCCCAAAGCGGCTGGTCTGAAGCGGAGTGGGCCACGCTGTGGACCGCCAACGCCAATCGCTATGCCGGCGGCTGGGTGCGGCTGGGGGGCAATGCCACCGACACCAACGGCGCCATCTGGTATGGCGGCGATTACGGCGCCTGTTCGGCGACCCCTTGCCAAAGCGGCGCTTGCAGGGACGGCGCTTGCACCTTGGGCAAAGGGCTGCGCGCCTTTTTCCGCTTCACATTTTCCTGCTATGACGGTTCCGTCGATTCCACGTCCTGCGCTGACGGCTACACCTTTGCCGTCATATCCGCCGGCAACAATGCGGCGACAGCTTCCGGCGGCCCGGCTTCAGGGTCCTTGGGCGAACTGCTCGGCTACGCCGGACCCGGCCCCTCGGGCACAGGCATTGCCCCGCCAAAACTGGCCGTCGAGGTGGACACCTACCCCAACAAGGGGAATGGCAAAGAGACCGAAACCGGCAACCGCCATGATGCTGGAAACGAAAACCATGTCGCCGTGGTCTACTGGGGCGACGATTTTGGGCGAAACGCCAGCTACGACGACAATGCCCACGGTGTCGGCGATAACCCGACCGCGGGCTCGACCGGCTACGTCGCCAAGGCCAAGGCCGCTTCCGGCCCCAACTGGCTGGAGGATGGCGAAGCCCATGCCCTGCGCCTGGAGCTGCATCGCACTGGCGAGGGCGCGGCCAGCGGCACGTACCGCGTCAAGGTGTGGGTCGATCCCAAGGCTTCCGGCCGAGACGACGTCACCGCCGATTATGCCGCCGAATCGCCGCTTCTGGACCACACCACGACCCTTGCCGGCCGATACAACACCGGCCTGGACGTCATTCGATTCGGCTGGACCGAAGGCACGGGCGGCGCGGTCCAGACGGTGGCGGTCTACGATTTTTCCCTGGACTTCCGGCGCTGACGCGGGTTGCCAAACGCCGCCAGAGTGCGCACAATCGGCCCATGCCAGTCCTGTTTGCCGCGTTGCTGCTGCTGTGCTGTCTGTCCGGCCAGGCCCGGGCCGGCGACGCCATCTATCAGTATCGCGACGCCAAGGGTGCGATCCACCTGAGCAACCGCAAGCTCGACGACAAGTTTCAGCCCTTTGACTACATGCGCCTGCCGGCCGGCACGGACCAGTCCAAGATCTATCCGTTCATCCGTTACTACTGCCGCCGCCACGGCCTGGACCCCGAGCTGGTGCGGGCCATGGTGGAGGTGGAGTCGGGCTTTGCCGTGCGCGCCGTGTCGCCTAAGGGCGCGGCCGGACTCATGCAGATCATGCCCGGGACCGGGCGCGATCTGGGGCTGGCCGACGCCTTTGACGGCGCGAACAACCTGGAAGCCGGCATCCGCTACATGCGCGCCCTGATGGACGCCTACGGCGACGTACGCCTGGCCCTGGCCGCCTACAACGCCGGCCCCGGGCGGGTCAAAAAGGGCGGAACCGTGCCGGACATTCCCGAGACCCAGGCCTACGTGGAGAAGGTCCTGGCCCGGCGCGGCGCGCGGTAGCGCCCAAGGCGACAACCGCGCGGCGGCTTGCATCCTGCCAGACAAAGCGCCTCGCCCCAGGGAGAGTGCGCGCCGCCGCCGCGCCCTTGACCGGCGGCCCGAACTCGGCCACCAAGGAAGCATCCGGTAGCGGAGGGGTCCGCGCCGCCGGCAACGCCGCCTCGGCGGCAAACTTCAGGAGGCTGTAATGGTTGTGAATTGGCAGGAATCCCTGGGCGAGGCCGTCAAGGCGCTTGGCGCGCTGGCCAAGGGCAATCCCGGCATCATGGACGGATATAAAGCCCTGGACGGCGCCGGCAGCGCCCATGGCGCTTTGGACCTCAAGACGCGTGAGCTCATCAGTCTGGCCGTGGCCGCCACGACCCGCTGCGACACCTGCATCGCCGTGCACGCCAAGGCCGCCGCCGAGGCCGGCGCGTCCCGCGAGGAACTCCTCGAAGCCCTGGCCGTGGCCATCACCCTCAACACCGGCGCGGCCTTCGTCTATTCGTCGCGCATCCTCGAAGCCTACGACACGTTCTCAAAAAAATAGGCGCAGCCCCGGCGGCGGCCCGCTGCGGCGGGCCGCCGCCATGGACAAACGGACCGGAACATGGTTTTGTCTCGGCCTTCACATTCGGAGGCGAGAATGAAGGCCCACTCGGTGTTTGCCGCCCTTATGCTCATCCTTTCCCTGTCCCTTGGCGGTTGCGCCGGCTTCGGCCAGGGCAAGGCCGAAGACATGGCCAAGGCTTCGGCAGCCATGCCTTTGAACGTCGACAACGTGTCCATGGTGCGCGCCGCCGTGGCCGGAGCCAAGGCCAAGGCTCCCCGGGCCGAAACCCGTGACGACTACGTCCGGCTGGCCCGGACCGTCTACGTCGCGCCCTGGGCCGCCGGCCACAACGCCGCCGCCACCACCGAAGTCGCCCTGGCCCAGGCCAAGGCCGGCAATCAGGCCGCCCGGGACTACCTCACCATCATGGTCTACGACATCCAGCTCCAGACGGCCATGGAAGGCACGAGCCTTTCCACCGAAGATTGGCACGCCGTCTACGTCGGCTCGGGCATCATGACCGAGGCCGCTTACGCCGCCTACGTCGACATGGCCCGGGGCGGCAAGGTGCTGCCCTAAGGTCGCGCCCTGGATGTACGCGAGTATTTTTTCAGGAAAATTTATAATTTGAGCGTGTTGTCCGCGAAAGGCCTTTTCGGGGAGACGACACGAGCTGCAGCAGGACGTTTGCTTCATGGACATCGCGCTTTCCTCCCTGCCGCGCGCCGCGCGCACCATTGCCCTTGACGCCGCCAAGATCTGCCTGGACCTGTTCAAGGTCATGGTGCCGATCCTGATAGGCGTCAAAATCCTCAAGGAACTCGGCTGGATCACCTATCTGGCCAAGCCGCTGGCTCCGCTGATGAGCCTGGTCGGGCTGCCGCCGGAATGCGGGCTGACCTGGGCCACGGCCATTGCCAACAATCTTTACGCCGCCCTGGCCGTCCACGCCGCCCTGGTGCCGGACATGTCGCCGCTGACCATCGCCCAGGCCACGGTCATCGCCACCATGATGCTCATCGCCCACAACCTCTTTGTCGAGGGGGCCATCGCCAAGCGCTGCGGCGTGGGCTTCTGGGGGCAGGCCGGGCTGCGCCTTGTCTGCGCCATGGCCTGCGGCATGCTCCTCAACGCCGTTTTCAGCGCCTTTGGGCTTTTCACCGCCCCCGCGCCGCTGCTTTTCACCCCGGCCGCCGATGATGGCAGCCTCGTCACCTGGGCCGTTGGCGAAGTCAAAAACCTCGGCATGATCTACGTGGTCATCGCCTGTCTGGTCGGGCTCATGCGGGCCCTTGACGCCCTGGGCGTCACCCGCCTTTTCGAGGCGGCGCTCATGCCCTTTTTAAAGCTCATGGGCATCGGCGGCGGCGCGGCCACCATCACGGTCATCGGCCTGGTCATGGGCCTGGCCTACGGCGGCGGGCTCATCATGCACGACGTCCACAAGGGCAAGGTGGACCGGCGCGACGTGTTTCCGGCCATCAGCCTCATGAGCCTGTCCCACGCCATCATTGAGGACACGCTTTTAATGTACCTCATCGGGGCCACCATGTGGGGCACCTTTGTCGGACGGCTGCTCTTTTCGCTGCTGGTGGTGGCGGCGCTTTCTCGTCTGACGGCCGGTTTGGCCCGGCCCCGGCTGGCCTGAGGCGCGGTGGCCATGACGAAACCGGCGATGGGGCGATATCTCGCCTGGCTGGCCCTGGCCGTGGGCCTGGGAGCGGCGGCGCTGGCCCTTGGCGGGGCGGTGGCCGCCTCCACCGTGGACCCGGCCTTTGAGGCGCTGGTTTCCCGTCTGGCCGCCGATGGTCTGCCCGAGGCGAAAGTCCGCCGGCTGTTTTCCCGGGCCGAGATGGCCTTTTCTCCCAAGGCCATGTCCGACAAGCTGACGGCCCTGTACATGCGCAAGTACGGCCTGCGGCTTGTGGCCGACATCCAGACGCGCCTTGCCGCCCTGGGCTGGTATCCCGGGCCGGCCGACGGCAAGCTCGACCGCATGACCCGCTGGTCCATCAAGGCCTATCAGGCCGCCGAGGGCCTGCCCCAGCTCGGCACGGCCACGGAAACGCTCCTGGCCGAACTGAGCGCCTCGCCCAAGCACGCCCCGGCCGACCTGGCCTTCCCCCAGTTTCCCAAGGCCGAGGTCCACGACATCGTGCTCACGCCCGAGCGGCTGGCCGAGGCCCGGGAATTCTACCAGCGCAACCGGGCCGCCCTGGCCCGGGCCCGGGAGCGGTTCGGCGTGCCCGAAGAGTACATGGTGGCGCTGTTGGCCGTGGAGACGCGGGTGGGGCGCTATCTCGGCGACGAGGTGGCGGTGGTCAATCTGGCCAGCCTGGTTGCCGGCGAGGACGTCTCGCGCTTGCCCCGGGCTTTTGCCTACGAAAAGCCGGCCCCGGACCGCCTGGCCTGGATCAAGGCCAAGGCCACGGAGAAAGGCGAATGGGCCTACGGCGAGCTGCGGGCGCTGTTGCGCTACGCCGACGCCCAGGGCATTGATCCGCTGTCCATCCCCGGGTCCATCTACGGGGCCATCGGCATCTGCCAGTTCATGCCGTCCAATGCCCTCAAGTACGCCGTGGACGGCAACGGCGACGGCAAGGCTGATCTCTTTGATCCCGACGACGCCGTGGCCAGCCTGGGCAACATCCTGCGGGCCATGGGCTGGCGGGAACCCATGTCCGAGGAGGCCATGCGCAAGGTGTTTTACGGCTACAACCACAGCCAGGTTTACGTGAACACGATCATGGACGCGGCAAGACGTTTGCGTGACGCGTCCGGCTCTGGTACGACCAAACCATAATGCGGCCCCGCCTCGCGCCGCCGGCGTGGGGTCGGCGGATTGCGCGTCCGCCGGGCCGTCTGATCGGGGGTGCCTATGCGCGCCAAAGCCTTGTGCTGCGCCGTTTTTGCGGTCATCGGCCTTTTTCTCGACGCCTTGCCGGCCCGGGCCGCCACCATTCTCGTCTACCACAGTTTCGGCGTGCGCTCCTCCATGTCCATCTCGCTGCCGGCCTTTGAGGCCCAGCTGGATTTCCTGGAAAAAAACGGCAACAAGGTCATCGGCGTCGATGAACTGGTCGCCACCATCGCGGCCGGGAAAAATCCCCCGGACGGCGCGGTGGTCATCGCCATTGACGACGGCTGGGCCACGGTCATGGCCGCCTTCGAGGTCTTAAAGCGCCGCAATCTGCCCTTTGTCGTGTTTCTGCCCATGGCCTACACGGCCAATCCGTATTGCAAGGTCACGCTGTCCCAGGCGGACATCGACAAGTTACGGGCCTATCCCAAGGTCGTTTTCGCCGACCACTCGTTTAGCCATTCGCCCAAGCTGGCCAAGAGCGAGGAGTTCGCCCGCGAGGACGTGCGCAAAAGCCGCGAGCGGTTCCGCCAGGTGTTGGGTTTTGACACCAAGTATTTCGCCTATCCGTACGGCGCGGTCAGCGAATCCTACACCCGGGCCCTGCGCGAGGCCGGCTACGAATATCTGTTCGTCACCGGCGACAGTCCGGTTTCGGCCACCACCAAGGTCACGGCCATTCCGCGCATCGCCGCCAACAGGCTTTCGGTCAATGTGTTGGCTTCGGTGCTGCGCAACCATGCCGTGCTGATGGCCAAGGCCAAGGCGACCCCGGCTCCGGCCGCCGCCGCGCCTGCTCCCGGCCCCGACCCCACCCTGGCCAGCGCCGCCCCGGCCGACCCCAGTCCACGAGCCGTGGAGTAGGGCAGGTCGGCCAGCGCGCAACGCGTCAGAGAACCACACTTTTTACTTCCTTCGCCAAAAAAGCGAACCGGACGGCCGCATTCCACGTTTCGTGGGGCGGCCGTCCGGCATTTTCGGGGCGCGCAACTATTTTTGAAACTTTTTTGTTTTGCGGCGTCTGGCGGGCGTCGCATTGCGCTTCAAGGCCGCCCGAGGCCCTTGGGAGCGTCGCTCCCGGCCTGGCGGCCAGGCGGCTAGGCCCATCAACTGGTTTTCTTGTCCCCTTTGCCACCCCCCCAACTCGGCAACTCCAGCCCCCTTTACCCCCTGTCAGGGAGGGTCCGGGAGGGGCTTAGCCCCTCCCGGCCGCCGGAGCAACGGTGTTCTGAGTCAACCGATAATCAGGGATCTACGCCGCGTGTGCGTACTGTCCCCACGGTTGCCCGGATCGCACCATTGCATTCAAAATCGTTATCAACTTTCGCATCGAAGCAACTGCGGCGACTTTATGTGGTTTGCCGGCTTCCTTGAGGCGATTGTAAAAATCACGTATGACGGGATTGTATTTTTTAGCTGACAAGACAGCCATATATAATACAGATCGAACATCACTTCGACCTCCCCATACACGACGTTTTCCTCGACGCTTTCCGCTGTCACAATTCAAAGGGGCAACCCCAACAAGAGCAGCGATCTCCCGACGATTCAACGTTCCAAGCTCAGGCAGATTGGAAAGGAGCGACCTTGATAGGACATCTCCGACTCCAGGGACGCTCCGGAGCAAATTGTCTCGCTCACGCCAAATCGGACTCGCTCGTACTACTGTGCCAAGATGCGTGTCGATCTCAGACAATCGTTCCTCAAGCCAGTCAATATTCTTCTCTATATCTGCTCTTACCGAGCCATAAGCACGAGTAAAACGATTTTTTTCCATGACAAGCATTCGAATGAGTTGGTTGCGCCTGGACATTAGCGAACTCATTTCTTGCGCTTGCTCGTCCTTCAGAGGGCGTACTTCAGGCTCCATCTGCTTGCCAAAAAGAGCAAGAATCTCAGCGTCAATCTTGTCTGTTTTAGCCAGCCGTCCTTTAGCTCGCGCAAAATCCCGAGCCTGGCGGGGATTGATGACTACAACGGGGAATTTCTTGAGACTCAATGCCGTGGCAACAGGAATTTGAAGGCCGCCAGTCGCCTCGATGATAATAAGCTTTGGACGAAATTTTGAAAATTTCCTGCAGATAGCTTTTATACCATCGGGGTCGTTAACAAATTGAAAGTCATTTCCGTCAGGAAGCGTGTGGACATCAAGAGTTTCCTTAGAGACATCAATTCCGATGAAACAGTCAGCAGCCATGTACATTCCTCCAGTACCCAGCCTTGTGATACGGGCTCTTAGCCCAAGCAACGGTTCGGGCTTCATGGAAGAAGGGGACGACGATCATGGCTCCGGCTCGAGCTTAAAACTCAAGGCAATTTCGACCTATCGTCCCCTTGACCCCATCAAGCTAACCTCGATGGGGAAACATACAAGGCATCTTCAATCTTCTCTTCCTGTTATCCTCATTACCCCTCACCCATCAGCCGCGACGCGTTCGGCCAGGGTCTGGTAGTCCTTGGCGCCGGGCGAGCGCGGGGCGTATTCGAAGATGGTGCGGCCTTCGGCCGGCGCTTCGGACAGCTTGGCGTTGTAGCGCACGGCCGGGCAGATCCGGTCGGGGTAGAGGGCGGCCAGTTCCTCGGCCAGGGCGGCCGGTCCGCGCACGCGCTTGTCGAGGAAGGTCGGCACGACGTAGCGCAGGGCCAGCTGCGGCCGGTAGCGCGACACGGCGGCGAAGCTGCGCAGAAATTCCGAAAATCCTTGCAGCGACATGGCTTCCAGGGCCACGGGCACGAGCAGCTCGCGCACGTAGAAGAGCACGTTGACGGTGAGCGCGTCCCAGCCCGGGGCGCTGTCCACCACGATGACGTCGAAGCGGTCGTCAAGGCCGGACAGGGCGTCGTCCAGGGTGCGCTCGCCGCCGAAATCCTTGCGGCTGATAAGCCGTTTGAGGCCGGCCAGGCCCTTGCCGCCGGCCAGCAGCCAGAGGTTGTCGCGCACCGGCGTCAGGGCGTCCTCGGCGCTCACCGAGCCGTCCACGTATTCGGCCAGTCCCTTGCCGGGCGTGACGCCCAGGGCGTAGGCGCACTGGCCTTGGGTGTCGGCGTCGATGAGGAGCGTGCGTTTGCCAAGGGCTGCCAGGCCGGCGGCCAGATTGACGGCGGTGGTGGTCTTGCCCACGCCGCCCTTGCTAAGCATGACGCCGATGCGCCGGGCGCGGCCGGTCCCCGGTTCGGGCAGTGTCAAGGGCGCGGGTTCGGCGGCCAGTTGGCTTTTGATGGCCGAGAGCGCGGCGGCGGCGGCTTCCTCGGCGGCGGCGTCGGGTTCGGCCAGGATGGGAAAAGCGGCTTCGTCGTCGGAGGCCTGGGGGGCCGGGGCGACGGCGGGCACGGCGGCCAGGACGGCGGCCCGAGCGGGCTGGGCCGTCTGGAACGGCCGGTTGTCCGGCAGGTCGGTGGACGGCTGGGCCAGGGCCGCCAGGGATGCGGCCTGGGCGGGCTGGGGCGCGGGGGCCGGCCGGGGCACGGCGGTCAGCCGGCGTTCCACCACCCCCGGACGCTCGAACAAGCCATGGGGGCGCTCGATGCGTAAAAGCGATGTCCCGACGTCAGCCCCGGTCAGGGCCGGTTCCTTGCGGCGCACGGCAAAGCGGCGGTGGCAGTGGGAGCAGGTCGTGCCGGAGGTCGCCTCGGCTTCGGCGATTTCGTGTCTGGCGCGGCAAAACGGGCAGATGGCGAGCATGGCGGCCTCCATGGGTTACGTCCTTTGGAGCAGCCGGCCGGCCAGGGGCGAGGCGGCGGCATGGGCTTCGAAATCGGCCAGGGCCAGGGCCAGGGCGGCCTCGACCACGGCGGACTTGGCGATGCGGCGGGGCGCTTGCCCGTCTTGGCCGGCCAGGGTGGCCAGTTCGTGGGCGGCGGCGTCCAGGCGGTCGGCGAGCTTTGGGGCCAGATAGTGGGTGGCCTTGCGCTTGCGGGCGCGGGGCGCGGCCGGCTTGGGCTGGGCCGGGACGGCGGCCAGGGGCGGGGGCGTGGGGGCGGCCGGCGTGCGCGGCAGGGGGGCGGCGGCGCGGCGGATGAGCCGGGCCAGGTCCTGTTCGCCGGGGTAGGGCGTGTCGGCGTCGGCCCGAAGCAGGGCGTCCAGAATATCCACGGCGGCTGGGGTTGCGGCTGACATGGGCGGCTCCTCGTTTTGGCGCCGGACGTCGGGCCGGCGTCTTGACGCCAAGCAAAAACTTTGCCACAACCCGCACCCTCGCCAAGCCCGGGGATTCCCCCCGGCTGCAATACCCGGCCTCCTATCGTCGGAGACCAGCGGAGACGTCTCATGCAACGCTGGCATGGCCCGGGCGGCATCGCCCACGTTTTGCGCATCGGTTTGCCCCTTCTGGCCGGCATGGGTTCCATCACGGCCATGCACCTGACCGATCGCATCTTCCTTGGCTGGTATTCCCAGGACGCCCTGGCCGCCTCGCTGCCGGCCGGCGCCACCTTTTTTCTGCTCACCTCTTTTTTCCTGGGCACGGCCGGCTACGCCGGAGTGCTGGTGGCCCAGCACGTCGGGGCCGGCCAGACCGACAAGGTCGGCCGGGTGGTCTGGCAGGGCGTGTGGTTCGCCTTGGCGTCGTTTGCGCCGCTGATCCTGCTGGCCCTGGCCGCCGGGCCGATTTTCGCCGCCATGGGCCATCCGGCCGAGGTGCGCTCTCTGGAGGAGACCTATTACCGCGTGCTCATGCTCGGGGCCGGCTTCATGGTGCTGGAAGCCGCCCTGGCCGCCTTTTTCAGCGGCCGGGGGCTGACCCGGGTGGTCATGTGCGTCAACATCGGCGGGGCCATCCTCAACATCCCGCTCAACTACCTGCTCATTTTCGGCAACTGGGGCCTGCCGTCCCTGGGCGTGGCCGGCTCGGCCCTGGCCACGGTCACGGCCTGGGCGGCCATGGCCGGCGCGTACGGCCTGCTCATCTTCACCCGCCGCAACGACGGCCTGTACGGCGTGTTTCGGGGCCGGGCCTTTGACCGGCCGCTTTTTGCCCGTCTGGTGCGCCTGGGCATGCCGGGCGGGGCGCAGGTGTTTCTGGACGTGTTCGCGGCCACGGTGTTCATTGCCCTGGCCGGGCGCATCGGCAAGGCGGAGCTGACGGCCACGAGCATCGTGCTGTCGGCCAACACCCCGGCCTTTTTGCCGCTCATCGGCCTGTCCCAGGGCCTGGCCGTCATCGTGGGCCAATCCATGGGCGCGGGGAAACCGGCCGAGGCCGTGCGGGCCGCCGGCAGCGCTGTGCGGATCATGGCCATCTACATGGTCATCATGGCCGCCGTGTTCCTGGGCTTCCCGGACCAGCTGGCCCTGATATTTAGCCCCAACGAAGCCGACGCCTCCTTTGGCGCGGCCCTGGCCTATTGCCGGCCGCTTTTCGCCTGGGTTGTCGTGCTGGGGTTTTGCGACGTGGTCATCCACGCCGCCTTTGGCGTGCTGCGCGGGGCCGGCGACACCCGCTATCTCATGGTGGCCGCCGCCCTGGTGTCGGCCTTTGCACTGGTGGCCCCGGCCTGGCTGGCGGTAACGGCCTTTTCCTTCGGCGTGGTGGGCCTTTGGGGCGTGTTCGCCTTTTACGCGGCGGTCATGGCCGTGGTCTTGTGGTTGCGTTGCCGGGGCGGGGCGTGGCAAACCTTGCGGCTGGTCCGGCCGGCCGGGGATGGCCATTAAGGCCGATTCCCCTTGGCCAGCCAAACCGATACGACAAGAAACAATCCGACGTTGCTGTAGAGAACACCTCCTGGCTGTCGTTGCGCTGCACGGCAAGCCTCAGGATCAAGGAGCCAGCCATGCGCGACACCGCCGTCAAGCGGATGTTCGAGGACATCGCCTTTTCCTACGATATGCAAAACAGCGCCCTGTCCCTGGGCATCGACATCTGGTGGCGACGGTGCTTCGTGTCCATGATCGAGCCGCGCCAGGGGACCGTCCTCGACGCGGCCACCGGCACCGGCGAGGTGGCCCTGGCCATCCGCCGCCGCCGGCCGGGCCTGACGGTCATCGGCCTGGATTTCTCCCCGGCCATGCTGGACGTGGCCCGGGCCAAGGCGGCCAAGGCCCAGGTCGCAGGCTACCACCTGGGCGTTGCCGACTGCCGCGACGTGCCGCTCACCGACGCCTGCGTCGACGCCGTGACCATGGCTTTCGGCATCCGCAACATCGCCGAGCGGGTGGCGGTCATGCGCGAGTTCCACCGGGTGCTGCGCCCGGGCGGACAGCTGCACGTCATGGAGTTCGGGATGCCGCGTTTCGAGCTCGGCAAGGCGCTCTACCGCTTCTATTTCGACCGCATCCTGCCGCCGGTGGGCAATTTCCTGTCCCGCACCGACTACGCCTACAGCTATCTGGTCGAGTCCGTGGACGCCTTCCCGGCGGACAACGACTTCCTGGCCCAGATGGGCGAGGCCGGGTTTGCCGAAAGGCGCGTAACGGACCTCACCGGCGGTCTGGCCCGGGTGTTCAGCGGACGCAAGCTCTAGCCGGCAATAGAGATTTTCCTTGACAGCGCCCCCGGCTGTCTGGTGCAACATGGAACAGTGCCCGCAGCGGCAGCCGAGGGGAAGTCATGGAAGTCAACTGGCCCGAGCGTTTCTACTGTCGCAGTTTTGTCCGCAAGATCGCCCAATGGCGCGAGGTGGGCTTTTTTCGCGCCACCCATCCGATCCCGCCTGGGGCCAAGGTCCTGGAGATCGGCTGCGGCGATGGCGGCGGTGCGGCCATCTTCGCCAGACGCTTCGCCCCGTCCCTGTACCACGGCCTGGACGTGGATCCGGCCATGGTCAAGGTGGCGGCCGGCCGGCGCAAGGGGCCGGACTGGGACAAGCGGCTGTTTGTCCTGGGCGACGCCGAAAAGCTGCCCTACGCCGACGGGGCCTTTGACGCGGTGGTCAATTTCGGCATCATCCACCACCTGCCCGACTGGCGGCGGGGGCTGGCCGAGGTGGCCCGGGTGCTGCGGCCGGGCGGGGCGTTCTATTTCGAGGAAATCTATCCGCCGCTCTACGCCAATCCGCTGTTCCGGGTCATGCTGGCCCATCCCCGGGAAGACCGGTTCCACGGCCCGGAATTTCGCGCCGTCATGGCCCGGGAAGGCCTGACCCTGTTGCCGGGCTACCATGAGTCGTGTCTGTTCATTCTGGGCGTGGCCATAAAGACCGGCCGGCCCTGAGGGCTGGGGCTTCGGGAGCGGCCGTTGGCGGCAAGGGCCGTTTCGGGCGACTTGGGCAATGCGGGAAGTGTTCTTAAAAATACCTGTGTATTTTTAAAGTGATGGCCCTGGCCGGGCCTGGGAGCCGCCATGGATTTTCTCGCCGATGCGCTGTTGCTTTCGCGGGTGCAGTTCGCCCTGACCACGGCCTTCCATATCCTGTTCCCACCGCTCACCATCGGTCTGGCCGTCTATCTCGTCGTGCTGGAAGGCCTGTGGCTGCGGACCCGCGATCTGGCCTATTACCGCCAGTTCCGGTTCTGGTCCGGGCTTTTTGCCGTCAATTTTGCCGTGGGCGTGGTCTCGGGCATCCCGCTGGAATTCCAGTTCGGCACCAACTGGGGGCCGTTTTCCGCCACGGTCGGCAACTTCTTCGGCCAGGTGCTGGGGTTTGAAGGCACCATGGCCTTCATGCTGGAATCGGCCTTCCTCTACATCATGCTTTTCGGCTGGAAGCGCGTCGGCCCCAGGATGCACTTTTTCGCCACCATCATGGTCTGCTTCGCCGCCTCGCTGTCGGCCTTCTGGATTCTGGTGGCCAACTCCTGGATGCAGACCCCGTCCGGGGGCCATATCGCAAATGGCGTGTTCGTGGTCACCGATTACCTGGCCGCCATCTTCTCTCCGGACCTGCCCCTGGCCTTTTCCCACATGTATCTGGCCTGCCTGGAGCTGACGGCTTTTGTCGTGGGCGCAGTCTCGGGCGTCTACGTCCTTTGGGGCCGCCATACCGCCTTTTTCCTGCGGTCGTTCAAGTTCGCGGCTCTGGCCGCCGTGGTGCTCGCGCCGCTGCAAGCCCTGGTCGGGGACTTAAACGGCCAGGAGATCGGCCGCATCCAGCCGGCCAAGGTGGCGGCCATCGAATCCCACTGGGACACCAACAAACCCGGGACCGGCGCGGCCTGGCACGTCATCGCCTGGCCCGATCCCGAGGCCGAACGCAACGTGTTCGCCATTTCCATTCCCGATGTCCTAAGCCTGCTCATCACCCACGACCCCACCGGCATTGTGCCCGGGCTCAAGGATTTTCCCAAGCAGGACCGGCCGCCCATCGTGCTGCCGTTTTACTCCTTCCGGCTGATGGTGGGCGTGGGCACGGCCATGATCGCGGTCATGGCCTGGACGATCCTCTTGTGGCGCGGGGGCCGGCTCACCGTGGAACGGGCCGGGCAAAACCGGCTGCTCTTCCTGTCATGGGCGCTTATGGCCCCTGGGGCCTACGTGGCCGTGATCATGGGCTGGGTCACCCGGGAGGTCGGCCGCCAGCCCTGGCTGGCCTATGGACTCATCCGCACCGAAAACGGCCATTCGGCCTTGTCGGCCGGCGAGGTCGGGCTCTCCTTGGCCGGATTTTGCGTCGCCTACACCCTGCTCTTCGGGCTTTTCATCCATTTCATGGGCAAACGCCTGCGCCGGGGACCGGACTTGGACGAGCTGCCGCCCCCGGCCCACCGGCCGAAGCCGGCTGTTGGCTAAATTGCCGGCTTTGTTGCCGTATTTGCGATTTTAAACCGCGCCGTCCGCGCCGATGGAGGCACCCGTGACCCTCGCCGACGTCTGGTACTGGATACTGGCCTTGCTCCTGTGGCTCTACGTCTTCACCGACGGCTTCGACCTCGGGGTCGGCATCCTGTGTCTGGTGGAGCAAAACGAACCGCGCCGCAGCGTCATGATCGAAACCGTGGAAGGGGTGTGGCACGCCAACCAGACCTGGCTGGTCATGCTCGGGGGCGTGCTTTTCGGCGCGTTTCCCCTGGTCTACGGCACGGTGCTGGCCGCGCTCTATCTGCCGGCCGGGTTTCTGCTTTTTGCGCTCATGACCCGGGGCATGGGCATCGAGTACCGCCCGGAAACCGACGATCCCCGGTTCTGGAGCCAGGTCTTCGGCTGGGGCAGCGTGGCCGTCACCGTGGCCCACGGCCTGCTCCTGGGGGCCATCCTCCAGGGCATGCCCTTTGACGGCCTGCGCTACCTGGGCGGCCCCCTGGACTGGCTGGCCCCGTTCCCCATCCTGGTGGCTGTGACGCTGCTTTGCCTCTATCCCATGTTCGCCGCCGCCTGGCTGGTGCTCAAGACCGAGGGCGAGCTTCAGGACGCGGCCCGGTTGTGGGGTATCCGTTTCGGCTCGGCCGCCGTGGCCTGCCTGGTCTTGCTTGTCGGCTACATTGCCCTGGACGGCTCTCTGGGCCATCTGGTCGGCCGGCCGGGGCAGGGCGGGCTGTCGCCGCTTTTCGTGCTGCTGCTGGTCGTGGCCGTGCTCAACGCGGCGCTGTATTTCCGGGCCCTGGGCAAGGGCTGGGAGCATCGCCCGCTCATGTACTGCGCCGCCATGCTGGCCTTTGTCTTTTTGGCCTTTGGCCTGAACCTGTTCCCGCTTATCGTGCCGCCGGCCGTCACCGCCGCCTCGGCCGCCGCGCCCGACGACATGCTGCGGGTCATGCTCTATGTCATTGGCGGGCTCATGCCCGTGGTCCTTTTCTACAACGCCTACCAATACCGGGTTTTTCGCGGCAAGGCCGTGCCCGGGGAAGAGGCCTAGCCGCTTGAACGCCCCTGTCTGCCCCGCCCCCGAGCACCGGGGGCTGGCCCTTACCGTCTATCTGGCCCTGTCGCGCACGCCCCACGGCCTGCTCGACCTGGCCGGCCCGTTTTGCGCCGCCCTGCTGTGCCGGGGCGGGCTGCCGCCCGTCTCCGTGGTCATCCTGGGCATCGTCACGGTCTTTGCCGGCTACACCGCCGTCTATGCCCTAAACGACATCGTGGACTACCGCTCCGACAAGCTCCAGCTCGAAGGCAGCGGCGAGGACGAGCGCGTCAACTACCTCGACGCGGCCTTTATCCGCCATCCCCTGGCCCGGGGCTGCCTGTCCCTGCCCGGGGCCGTTGTCTGGTTCGTCTGCTGGGCCGTGGTCGCCTTTGCCGGGGCCTATGCCCTCAATCCGGTCTGTGCCGTCCTTTTGATCGTCGGCTGCCTGCTCGAAACCGCCTATTGCCTGCTTTTGACCGTCACCCACCTGCGGGCGCTTATTAACGGCGTGGTCAAGTCCCTTGGCCCCCTGGCCGCCGCCTACGCCGTGGTCCCGGAGCCGTCGCCCTGGTTCCTGGCCGGCCTGTGCGCCTGGGTGTTTGCCTGGGAGATCGGCGGCCAGAACATCCCGGCCGACTGGCACGACGCCCGGCGCGACGCCATCTTTGGCGCGCGCACCGTGCCCGTGGTCCTGGGCGGCCGCCGGGCCAGCCGGCTGGCCGTGGTCATGCTCGGGATCAGCCTGATTGTTTCCGCGCCGCTTCTGGCCCTTTCCCCCCTGGCCGTGTCCGCGCCGCTAGTGCTGGCCGCCGTCCTGGGCGGGGCCTGGCTCATGCTGCCGCCGGCCGTCTCCCTGGCCGCCAGCCTCGACGACGCCCAGGCAGCATCGCTTTTCAACCGGGCCAGCGCCTACCCCGCCCTGGTCCTGGCCATGCTGGTGCTCCATCTGCTGACGCGCTGACCCATGCGGTTCGGCGATTGACGAACCTGGGCGTTTCAGCAAGAGTGTCGCAAGGTCAAACCCTTGCCCGCTGTTCCGGGAGCGCCCATGCCGCCCGAATCCGCCGCCTGGACCGAACTGTTGCCCCCGTTGCTCGCCCGGGAAGAACCTTGGCTCATGGAGCGCGTCCTGGTCCATGCCAAGGCCCAGGGCTACACGGCCTACACCTCCACCCTGGTCGAAGCCTGGCGCGTGTCCGTGGCCGGACTGTCCGCCGCCGTGGCCGCTGCTCTGGCCGGCGACCCTTGTCGTCTGGCCGACTACCCGGCTGACGCCTCCAATCCCGACGATCCCGTCACCGCCTTTGCCGTGCGCGAGGCCGCCCTGCACCGCCAGCGCGGCATCTCCCTGGCCATGTTCTGGGGGCTGCTCAAATATTACCGGCAGGCCTATCTGGAACTCCTGGACGCCCGGGCCGACGTCCTGGGCGAGGGCCTGGCCCAGGCTCGATCCTTTGTCGCCGCCTGCTTCGAGCGCATGGAATACGCCTTTGTCCTGCGCTGGGAGGAACTCTCGGAAAAAGGCCTTCACGACGCCCTGGCCCGGGAAAACCGCGCCCTGGCCAACGAGAAGAACAAATACCTCACCGTCTTCGAGACCGTGCCCCACGCCCTGTTCCTCCTCGACGCGGACGGGGCGCTGGATAACGCCAATGCCCTGGCCCTGGCCCTGCTCGGCCGGGAGTCCGCCTGCGGCGCGCTCTATTACGGCGGCTTCTCGCCCCAGGGCGAAGACGCCTGCCCCGAACTGCTCGGCCGGCCCCTGACCGAGCTGCTTCCCTGGCTGGCCCCGGCCCTGGACGCGCCGGTCGGGCAGGTGGCAAGCCGCCTGCCCGTCGAGATCGTCGTGGAAATCGACCAAGCGGACCGCCACTACAGCGTCGTGGCCGAAACCCTGCGCGACGTGTCCGGCAAATTCGCCGGCAAGGTGGTCCTTTGCCGTGACGTCACCGAGCGCCGGGCCACCGAGAACGCCCTGGCCCGTAGCGAGGAACTCTACCGCTCCCTGGTGGAAGCCATGCACCAGGGCGTGGCCGTGCTGTCCCCCGAAGGCCGGGTCGATTTCGCCAACCAGACCCTGTGCGACCTCCTTGGCCGGCCCATGGACGCGGTCATCAGCCAGCCATTATTCGCCTTCCTGCGCCCCGAAGACCACGGCCGCTTCATGGAATCCCTGGCCGCCCGGGCCCAGGGGCAGGCCGATCCCTACGAGTTGCGCCTGCGCCGGCCCGACGGCCGCTCCGTGGTCATCATGGCCTCGCCCTCGCCCCTGGTCGGGCCGGACGGCGACTACCAGGGGTCCCTTGAGGTCTTTACCGACGTCACCCGGCTGCGCCAGCTCGAACTCCAGCTCGCCACGGCCAAACGCCTGGAAGCCATCGGTCAGCTCGCCGGCGGCGTGGCCCACGAAATCAACACCCCCCTGCAATACCTGGCCGGCAACCTCGACTTCGCCCAAAACGGCCTGGCCCACGTCCTGACGCTGCTTGACAAATACGAAACCGCCCTGGCCCAGGCTGAAGCCGGCCCCGGCCTGGACGCGGCCAAGGCCGCCATCGACGCCTTCCGCCGCGACAACGACCTGGAAATGCTGCTGGCCGAGCTGCCCCAGGCCCTGGCCGAAAGCCGCCACGGGGCCGAGCGCGTGGCCGCTTTCGTGCGCTCCATCAAACGCTTCGCCCAGACCGAATCCGTCGGCCGCCGGGCCATCGACGTCAACGAAGCCATCCGGGCCACCGTCGAAGTCGCCAAAAGCGCCCAGGAATACCCCATCACCATGTGCACGGACCTGGCTAACGACCTGCCGCCGCTGCCCTGCGTGCCCGGCGACTTCAACCAGCTCCTGCTGTGCCTGCTAATAAACGCCGCCCAGGCCATCGAACCCAAGCCCGATGCCAACGGCCGCATCGACATCGTCAGCCGCCGCCAAGGCCAAGCCATCGCCATCACCGTAGCCGACACCGGCAAAGGCATCCCGGCCGAACTCCAAGACAAGATCTTCGACCCCTTCTTCACCACCCGCGACGTCGGCAAAGGCGGCGGCCAAGGCCTGGCCATCGCTCTGTCCATCGTCCAGAAACACAAAGGCGACATCCGCTTCGCCTCCGAACCCGGCCAGGGAACGACGTTTTGCGTAACGTTTCCTTTGGAGTGATGGTGGGTTATGAGGGGGGTGGAAGGCGAAGAATGCTTCCGGCGGCCAAAGGGGGTGACCCCCTTTGGAAACCCCGAATGGGCGCGGCAAGGGGCAGGCCGGTTGCACTAGAGGCCTGAGAGCAGACCCCTTTTGGCGAAAGACCGCCGAGAGGGGCATATCGGTCCCCTCCTGTTGATCAAGCGCAAGACATGGCGAAGCGGCCGGATCGGCGCGAGGCTTTGATCGCGCCGATCCGGCCGCTTCGCTGGCGTGCCGTCCGCCGAACCAACCAACCGACCATCCCCATGTCGGGGGTCCGGGGGGCTGAGCCTCCCGGCCGCCGGAGGCATCTTCTTCTTTTTCTTCTTCCTCTTCTACTACTTCCTAACTAATCGTCGTGGGGCGGGAAGGTCAAAGCCGCGCCGAACCAGCCGATGACGGAGACGATGGGCAAAAGCGCCAGCACGACCAGCACGAAGCCGATGTGGCTGCCGGCTTCGGCCATGATGTCGGGGGTCTTGACGCTTTCAATAAACGTCCACAGCAGGGCCAGGAACAGCACGGGCGTGGCGGCGAGTTTGATCATGATGGGGGTTACCCGGGCGCTGGCGTAGTTGAGCCACCAGGTGAACAGGCCAGTGACGATGGCCACGGGCGTGAAGACCAGGCCCAGGCCGAGCAGCACGGGCAGGGCGGCGGCGAAGGCTTGTTTGCCGGTGATAAGCGCCAGCAGCAGGCACAGGGGGGCGGCGGTGCAAAAGGCGATGGGGAAGTGGACGGTCATGGGGTGGGGGTGGCGCTTGAGCATGGGGAAGCGCTTCATGCACTTGGCCAGCCAGGGCGGCACGCGGTCGGCGGCGGACTCGGGCTTAAGGGCCGGGGCGTCGAGGAGGCCGACCCGGGGGAAGCGTTCCAGCACGTCGGGGCTGTGGGGGGCCTGGGAGAGTTCGAGGCCCATGTCGCCGCCGGCGTGGTGGCGGTTCATGTGTTTGCCGGCTTTCCACAGGCGGCTGGCGGAGACGTCGTAGACCACGCCGTTGTAGGCGAGGTAGGTGGGTTTGCCGTCGGTTCCGTCGAAGGCGGCCAATTCCTGGGGCGTGAAGCGTTTTTCCGGGTTCTGGCTCATGCGGTGCTCCTTTGGAGGGCGGGCTGGTCGATGATGTCGAACTTGCGCAGTTCGGCCAGGACGGCGTCGCTGGTGAAGGGTTTGGGGAGAAACGACAGGGCCTGGCCTTGGAAGAAGGCCCGGTAGACGTTTCTGGAGTCGTCGGCGGCGGAGACCATGATGACCTTGGCGGCGTCGGCCGGGCCGACGTGCTGCTCGTGTTCCAGGTGGCGCATGGCTTCCAGGGCCTGGTGTCCGTCCATGGCCGGCATCATGACGTCGATGAAGATGACGTCGTAGGGCGTGCCGGCGCGAAGGGCCTGGGCGAAGGCGTCGAGGCCTTCACGGCCGTTGGCGGCCAGTTCGCAGGCCGCGAACGGGGCAAGGATTTCCGCCAGGAAGCGTTTGGTCACGGGGTCGTCGTCGATGATGAGCGCGCGCAGCATGGTATATCCCGATAAAGCGGTCAGAGCTCGGCGAAAGCCGGCCCCGAAGCCTACCAGAAACGCCTTCGGCGTCAACAGCCGGGGGCGATTATCGACGCCAGCGCTTCGTTAATGGCTCAGGACGCGAACGCGGCGGCGGCCGCGGGGTGTCCGGCCAGGCCGCAGTAGCCGGACTCGCCGCCCGTGGTCCGCCACATCATGCACATGCTCCCCTGGCAGAATTTCATCTTGTCGTCGTGGGTTTTAAGCAGCGGACAGAACTTGAACTTGGCGTCGTTTTCGTTGACGAGCATGGCGGTTTCCTTGGTCAGGTTGGGGTTTTGGAGTTCAGGGCCGCAGCCAGCAGGGTGACGTCGTCGGCCAGCGGCGTTTCGCCCCGGAAGGCGTCGAGGGCGTCCATGAGGGCCTGGCAGACGGCCTGGGGGCCGAAGGGGGCGGATTTCGCCAGCACGGCCCGGGTGCGATCCTTGCCGAACATCTCGTCTTCGGCGTTGCGGGCTTCCCAGAGGCCGTCGGAGCCGATGAGGATGATCGTGCCCGGGGCGAGGTCGGCGATATGCCCGGTGGCGTAGACGGCGTCGTCCATGGCCCCGAGGATCAGGCCCTTGCAGGACAGTTCCGAGGTCTGGCCGGTGGCCGGATCGTGGACCAGGGCCGGGTCGTGGCCGGCACGGGCAAAGGCGGCGCGACGGCCGGCCGGGTCGATCTCCAGGTAAAAGAGCGTCATGAAGCGGCCGGTGCCCATGGTGTCGCGGGCCAGCTCTCGGTTGACGTCGGTCAGTATCTCGCCGGGTGTGCCCGGGGCGGCGGCGCGCGGCCGCAGCAGCGCCCGGGCGGTGGTCATGAGCAGGGCGGCTTCCAGGCCATGGCCGGTGACGTCGCCCACGGCCAGGCCGACGAGGCCGGCTTTGGGACCGTCGAAGGGCAGGATGTCGTAATAGTCGCCGCCCGTGGCGTCGCAGTAGCGGCAGGCGGCCCCCAGGGCCAGGCCGTCGATGTCCGGTGGCTGGCCGGGCAGCAGGCTGCGCTGGATCTCGCTGGCCAGGGCCACGGATTCGCACAGGCGCACGTGGGCGTCGAGGGTGGGGGCGAGCTCGTTGAAGACCCGGCCGAGTTCGGCGATCTCATCGTGACCTTTGACCGGAACCCGGGCGGTGAAGTCGCGGGCGGCCAGGCGGCGGGCCATGTCCGTGAGCACGAGGATGGGCCGGGTGACGACCCGGGAGGCGGCCAGGGAGACGAAGGCCAGGCCGAGCATGACCGCGCCGGCGATAAACGAGCCTATGATGTAGAGGCGGCGGATGCTCGTGTCCACGTCGCCGGCCACGGCCGCGGCCTCGGCCAGGACGTCGTCCACCGGGGCGAGCTGCAGCAGGGCTTCGTTTTCGCCGGTTTTGGCGTAGGCGGCCAAAACCTCGCGGCCGTTGTAGGGCAGGCGGACCACGCCGGAGGTTCCGGCGGCCACGTCCAGGGCCATGACGGCCAGGGTGGCTTCGTCCGGCGAGGCCAGGGGCGCGGGGTGGACAAAGGCCTGCCAGCCGTGGCCGCCCCGGGCGGCGCGCACCACCTCGCCGGCCTCGACCAGAAGGCGCGGCGCGCCCTTGTCGTCCGGCGCGGCCACGACGAGCAGGCTTTCGATGTCCGGGGCAATGTGGCCGGGGCTGCTGACCGAGGCGAGCAGGTCGGACAGCGGGGTGAAGATGGCCGTGGCCCCGATGACGCCGCCGTCCGGGCGACGCACCGGGGCGGCCACCACCACGGACACGCGTCCGGTGCCGGGTTCGCCCTGGGGCTGCCCCCAGACCGGCGCGTCGGCGGCGATGGCGGCCTGATACCAGGGGGCGCTTAACGGACTGGCCCGCCGGGGCCAGCCCGGCACGGCCGGATAGACGGCCACCGTGCCGTCGGCCAGGATAGTGTCCTGAAAATGGGCCAGGGGGCCGACCAGGGCGGCAATGCGCTTAAGCGGCCGGGCGAGGCCGGCCAGGGCGGCGGCGTCCGGCGGGAGGGCTTCGGCGCTGGCTTCGGGCGGCAGACGCAGGAGCACCCGGCCGGGATCGATGGGCAGGGGCAGGCGGCGGCCTTCGAGATCGACACGGTAATAGCCCGGCGTTTCGACAAAGCCTTCGTGGTCGGGGTGGTCGGCGCGGCCCATGCCCATGTTCATGGGCATGGCCGGCAGGGCGGTGGTGATGACGGCCTGTTTGTGAGGGTCCAGGGTCTTGTCCGGCGGCGCGGCCAGGGCCTGGGCCACGGCGTCGGCCTGGAGGGCCGCGGCCAGGGCCAGGGTCTGGCGGCGGGCGGCCAGCAGCCGGGCGTGGTCTTCCACGGTGCGGCCCAGGCGCGTCTTGGCCTCGGCCACCAGATGCGCCCCGACCCGGCTCGACAGGCGTTCGGCCAGACGCGACAAGGCCAGCTGGCTGTTGACGCGAAGGACGATCAACGGGACCAGCGACAGGGCGGCCAGCAGCCAGAAGAGCTTCCAGCGGATGCGCACGGCGACTCCGGGGGCTAGTGTCGCGTTCCTTAAAAAATACGAGAGTATTTTTTAAGAAAAAAATGGTTTTAGCTCGTTGACTACAAAATATCCTATACGCTTTTCGCGGACGCGACACTACGCGGACGGTCAGGCCTCGGGGGAGGCGGCGCCCTCCATTTCCAAAAAGGCGGCCAGGATCACCTTGGGGCCGAAATTGGGAAAATTGACCCGGTATTTGCCGTCGTCCAGGACGCCGATGACCTTGCCGCGCCCGAAAATCTTGTGGCGGCAATAGCCCAGCGTCGACGGGTCCGGGGCCGGGCGCGGGGCCGGGGCGTCCTCCCGGGCCGGCAGCCGGGCCGAGAGCGGGGCCGAGGTGGCCCGGCGCATGGGCTGGCGCGTGAAGGATTGGGCGGAGGAACTGGCGGCCGTGGGCGCGGGGCAGGCAAAGCTGGCCGCGCCGGAGCCCCCCAGGCGTTCGCGGCGCTCGGCCAGCAAGCCCTGGGGCAGTTCGCGCAGAAAAATGCTCGGCATGGCTGGGGCGCAGCCGCCTCCCTGGCGCTGGTAAAGCGTCTCCGGGGAAAAAAGCCCGAGATAGTCCCGGGCGCGGGTGCAGGCCACGTAGAGCAGCCGGCGTTCCTCTTCCAGGTCCTCGGCCCGGGACAGGGCGTGGCGCGAGGGGAAACGTTCGTCCACCAGATCGATAATGAGCACGGCCGACCATTCCAGGCCCTTGGAGGAGTGGACCGTGGACAGCACCAGATGGCCTTCGCGGGCCTTTTTGCGGTCCTCGTCCGGGTTTTCCAGGACAAGGTCGGCCAGGAAGGCGTCGAGGTCGGCGTAGGCGGCGGCGATCTGTTCGAGCTGGTCTAGGCCGGCCTGGCGGCGCGGATAGTCGTCGGGGTATCTTTCGGTCAAAAGCGGGGCATAGGCCTCAATGACCTTGGAGAGCAGCTCCTGGGGCGAGGGCGGCAGGGCGCGCAGGGCGTCGAGAAATTCGATCAGCGCCTTGAATTCGCCCGATTTGGCCGCCATCTTGCCGAGCATCGCCCGGTCGCCGGCCCGGATGGCCTCGAAGATCCTGGTGGCCGTTTTGGGGCCGATGCCCGGCACGAAGGCCAGCACCCGGGACCAGGCCGGAAAGTCGGCCGTGTTGCGGGCCAGACGCAGGTAGGCCAGCACGTCCTTGATGTGAGCGGCTTCGGAGAATTTCTGGCCGCCGTACTTCTGGAAGGGGATGCCGGCTTTGCCGAGCTCCACTTCCAGGGCGTAGGACTGGTAGCCGGCCCTAAACAGCACGGCGATCTCATGCAGCGGGAAGGTGGCCGAGAGTTCCTTGACCTTGGCCGCCACCATGGACGCCTGGGTGAGGTCGGAAAAGGGCCGCATGCACTGGGGCTGGGGGCCGTCCTCGCGGGTGGTGAAGAGATGTTTTTCGAACTTGCGTCCGGCTCCGGCCAGCACGGCGTTGGTGAGATTCAAAATGGGCTGGGTGGAGCGGTAGTTGCGTTCCAGCTTGATGAGCTTGGTGCCCGGGAACAGGCTCGGGAAATCCAGGATGTTGTCCACCGACGCGCCGCGAAAGGCGTAGATGGATTGGGCATCGTCGCCCACGGCCATGACGTTGCCGCCTTCCGGGGCAAGAAGGCGCGTAAGCCTGGCCTGGACCTTGTTGGTGTCCTGATACTCATCGACCATGACATGGCTGTGACGGGCGCGAATGAGCGCGCCGGGGCCGGCGGGGTCGGCCAGGAGCCGCTCCAGGGTGAAGAGCAGGTCGTCGTAGTCGAGGAGATTGTGCTCGGCCTTGAACGCGCCGTAGGCCTGTCCAAGGCTCGTGATGGCCTCGGCGTAGGGCAGCAGGTGAAAGGCTTCCCGGGCGATGACGTCGCCGACTTCCAACTCCTTGTTGCGGGCCTTGGAGAGCAGGCCCAGGATGGCCGATTTGCGGGGAAACGACCGGTCGCCCTTGCCCAGGCCCAGCCGGTCCTTGCACTGGCCGAGGATGTCCTCGCAGTCGGCGGCGTCGAGGCAGGTGAAGCCGCCGGGAAAACCGGCGGCCTCGCTGTAGCGGCGCAGCGCGGCAAAGGCAAAGGCGTGGAAGGTGCCGCCGGCCACGCCCGAGATGCCTTGGGCCCCAAGGGCCAAGAGCAGCCCGGCCCGGGTCAGCATCTCCTGGGCGGCCTTGCGGGTAAAGGTCAAAAGCAGGATGGAGGCCGGCTCCACGCCCTTGAGCACCAGATGGGCCAGACGGTAGACAATGGTGCGGGTCTTGCCGCTGCCGGCGCCGGCGATGACCAGGACCGGCCCTTCGGTGGTGCTGACGGCCTCAAGCTGGGCGGGGTTCAGTTCGTTTGTGCAGTCCATGATTTTCGTTGTTGGGGTACGAGGTTCCCGCCTGCGGCGGCTGTTTGGCCGCTGATCGTGTGTCGCGGAGCAGGCTGGCCATGTGGCTATGTGGCTGTCGCGTTAGGGCGCTGGTCGCGGTATGTCCGGGGGAGGTCGGCGCATGCCGATTTCCAGATCCCTGCAACAGGTGGTGATCAGTTTGTTTAGGGTGCGCATGCCTTAGCGAAAGAGGGCATGTGAGGACAATCAGTGTCATGCAACGCAGGCGAATCTGTTCTTATGAGAAGATAGGCTAATGCGAGCATTGAAAAGAGAGGCATGTGAAGGCAGGTGAAGTAGGCGATCATGCTGCTTTTTGTCGCATATACGCTGACATCGATGAGTAGGAAAAACAGGGCGAGGCCTAGTGCGCATTTTTGCGAAAAAGATCCGTTGCGGTGAATGTTTGTGATGATGACAGCGATGGGAAGCATCGCGGCGACGACGTAATGCGCCCAACAGCTCGGTGTTGCCAAGAGCATAAAAATTAAAACAAGTGAAAATTCTGTGACGAGAGAAAGTTTATTTCGCAAAATGTAAATAAAGCAAAGTGCGAGAGCTAATATGCCAAATACATCTGCCGTGGTGGTCAATTTGTCGATGTTGGAGTTGAATAGTTTGTTGAATTCAAAAAAAACGCCAAGATGTCCAATGAATGAAGGGATGCCGTAGTTCCAGCCCTTGCCGATGATGTAGTTTTTGATGATCGGCGTGGAAAATTGAAAAAAATCACGCCACAAATTAAGGTCAGTCAGGTAGCCTAAAAAGGCGATCCACGAAACCATCAGGAGGGCATGGAGAGCTTTTCGAGAGAGCGTGCACTGGGCGCGGAGCAGGAACCATGGGGCAAGGAAAAGCGGATAGATTTTTATCGCTCCCGCCGTGGCGAGCAAAAGAAACGTGAGAGCGTATTTTTTTTGCGTAAAGAGAAGGTAGGCCAGATAAATGAAAAGCAGAATGAGGAATTGAACTTGCGCAGAGATGAAGTGCAGGAAAACAGGGAAGGAGGCGGCGAAGAGACATGTGAATTCCAGAAATATCGAATTGAAATACTTGTTGTTGATGATTTTTCTTACGAGGTACAGGTTTGCCGCGAAACAAAGGAGTTGTAGGGTAGACCATAAATTGAACGCCGCCAATGGGTCGTATTGTGCAAAGGGCATGAACAAATAGATGAGGGGGGGTGGATTCGTGGCGTAGGGGATACCGCTGTCGTGGTACATCTTGAGGAGATCCATAAGGGGTTTCAGCGGTGTCACATATGGGTTTACGCCCTGGCTCAGCATGAGGCTTGATGTGTAGTAGTGATTGAAATCGTTGCATTGCCACCTGTTGACCATGAAAGATAACGTGTGAATCGTTAAGTATGCCAAGACAAAAATGAGGAAAGCATTTTTAAAATTGACGAGGGTTATTTTTCGCTCAAATTGCATGCATGCGGTCCATTTGACTTCGGGAAGAGAGGATGTGCGGCCGGGTGGTTAAATGGGCCTCATTGCCTCAAGATCGTTCAGGGGCAGACCGAGGGAAGCGGCGACCACGGCCCCGGCGTCGGAGGTGCGCTGCGGGCGGGAGCCTTCGGAGTCGCACCACAGCGCGTCGTGCGGGCTGTGGCAGCCAAACCGGCCGTAGTGCCCGGTCAGCTCGGCGCGGTTGAATTTGGCCGTGAGGCTGACGCCCGGCCGGGGCACGCACACGACGTCCGGGGCGCGGCGGACTTGCGGGCCGGCGTAGATCTCGCCGCGCAGGCGCACGGCTTCCATCAATGGACGGCCGTCGTGGACGATGGCCAGCAGTTCGCCGCGCAGGTCCTCGGCCAGCTTTTCGGCCACGTGTTCGTGGAAAACGCCCCGGGCGAAGCGCTCTTTGATATTGATATAGACCCGCCCCGGGTCCAGGGCGAAGGCGGCGGTGTGGTGGGGCACGATGCGGGCGTCGTATTCGCCGGTGGCCCCGGGTTCGAGGCGCAAAAGCCCCTTGCCGGCCAGCCAGACGTTGAGGTCGAACTCGGTTTCGAGTTCAGTGAAGCCGTGGTCGGCCAGGGCGAAAAAACGCTTGGGTTCGGGCAGGGCTTCGTAGCGGTCCAGAACCAGCCCGATCACCTTGTCCCAGTCGGCCAGGAGATCCAGGGCCGGGCCGTGAAGGCGATGCTCGGGCCGGGCCACGGCCGGGAAGAAGAAATGGAACAGCCGGTCGGTTTCGGTCAAGACGATCATGAACAGATCGAAGTCGCCGCCGGTCCAGAGCATTTCCAGGGCGGCCCGGCGCGAGGCCAGGGTGGTCCGCAGTTCCCGGGCAAGTGTATCGAAATCGGCCGCGCCCTTGGTGGTGTCGGCCTCGATGCGGTAGCCGGCCAGTTTCAGATTTTGCGCCAGCTCCGGCGGATACACGGCCCGGCCGAGGTCGATCTCGGGAAAGCCGGCGATGATGGCCCCGCGCAGCGGCGAAACCGGCGCGGCGCAGGGGATGTTGACCAGCTTGGCGACCAGTCCGGCCTGGGTGGCGCGGGTCATGAGAGTGGGCGCGGCAATGGTTGAGGCGTCCACGGGCCCCAGGCGATAGCTGGCCGGGTCGATGCCGACAAAGCCATAGACGCCGTGGCGGCCGGGATTGGCGGCGGTCAAAAAGCTCGTCCAGTTGACGGGCGAGAGTTCGGGCAGTTCGGCCTCGATGCTTGCCGCGTCGATGGCGAGCAGGCGGGCGAGGTTGGGCAGCCGGCCGGTGGCGGCCAGGCTTTGGGCCAGGGTGCGGGGAAGCCCGTCGAGACCGAGGACGACCGTGCGTTTGCGTGGCTGCGACATGGTGGGGAGGTGTAGCAGGAAAGGGGCCGGCTGGCTACGCGCGAGAGGGGTCTGCCAAGCAGCGGCGGGCAATGTCCTGCTGGTCTGCGGTTGTTGCGTGCGGCGAGGCTTTGGCCTTGGGCGAACGGCCGGGAAGGCCGTGGTCGGGTGATTGTCGTGGGCGGCGTGGCGTCGGAATTGACGCGGCGCGGGATTCGGGGCAAGAAACGGGTTTCAGTGCCCGAGTGGCGGAACTGGTAGACGCCAGGGACTTAAAATCCCTTGTTCTTCGGGACGTGCCGGTTCGATTCCGGCCTCGGGCACCAATAAAACCAAGAGGTTGCGACGGTTGAAGACGGCCGGACGCGACCTTTTGTTTTTTGGGAGGTTGTTTTCTCCCCACTCTCTCCCCACTTATCAAAACCTACTCCTCCGTGGGGGACAACGAGTCGAGGCCCGCGCCCCCGCTTCTACCGCTTCCAGGCCATGGACGCCAAAAGCTCTCTCGTGCTATATTGAATGGAGATTGCCATCCGAATAGCGCAACGCGCAAAGCAGTGGAGAATTTATGTCGGTCATCCAATGGGACAACGATCTTTGCATCGGCCACGATCTGATCGACACACAACATAAACGGCTTTTCGAATTGACAACCAAACTTTACGACATCGCCCTAGGCAGTGGGGACAAGGCAAATTTGAAGCTCTTGCTCCTTGACCTATACAAATATACTTTGTTTCACTTTGATGAAGAGGAAGTACTGATGCGAAAGCACAACTTCCCTCACTACAATGACCATAAGCACGAGCATGAGAAGTTTGTCGCGACCCTCGACGCCCTTGCCATAAAAGCGCGAGAAGATACGTCAGCCCTTGATATTGAAATTCTCAATTGGTTGTCCTCGTGGCTTGTGACCCACATCTCAATCAAAGATAAAATGATCGGGCAGTGCCTTTCTCGTGACTCGTAGACTTAAGCCACGTCACAAGCCTCTGCGCCTGTCGTGATTTTGCTTCCCCACGGTGGCGAGGACAGCGCGGGCCTGTTATCGTGGAGCATGACCAAACCCGTCCTGGCGATTCGCCTTCATGCCGACCAACGCGAACGGCGCTTTCTCCTGGCTGCCGCCGCCGTCCTTCGCCGGGCAGGGCAAAACACCCAGGCGCGGGAACTGCTGCGCCGGGGCCACGGTGTGACGTGCTGGCGGTCCTTGGCCCTGCTGGTGGCCGAGTACGTTGATCTGGACATCACCATTCGAGGATAGCCGCATGGACCTCTTCACCCTTGGCGTCATCATCGCCGGCATCGTCATCGGCGCGGCTGTGACCGTCACGATCCTTCGAGCCAAGCGCAGGAGGTCGCCGCCGGTGGCTGGGCGTTTCGACTCCGACGGCTACAAGGAAAGTGAGTTGGGCAAGCGCGGCCTCATCGACCGGACGAAGTGGCATTGATAGGGCCGAGGCCCAGGCAAAATCCAAACTCATCCTTGCGACTCCTCGACAATATGATACCGTCGCAAGCATGGAAAAACCCGTTGTGCGCGCCGCTGACGGAACTAAGGTGAATCAATTGGCGTCCGATGCCCTGGACGCATTACTTGCCTCTGGCGATTATTCGAACGCTATGGAGTTAAATTCGAGGTTGATGTCCGCCACAACAGACGAGGACTCTGTTCGGCACATCATGGCTTTTGTGGAAGTGCTCATAGGGTAGCGTCACCATCTTAACCAGCAAGGGGTTCGCTCATGCCGCGCAGTGTCTTCATGATGATCCTGGCGTCGGTAGCGTTCGTATGTACCTCGACGGGCTTAGGGCTTGCGCAACCTTTTCCCGGTCCTGGCTATGGCCCTGGGCCGGGAGGTCCGCCGCCTTGCCCGATGGGTTACCACTGGGAGGGGCCGCGTGGGTGCTGGCCGAATGACCCTCGTGTGCCGCCCCTTTGCCCGCCGTACATGGCTTGGCGATTTGGGGAGTGTGTGCCCATGGGGCCGCCGCCACCACCGCGCCCTCCGGTTTATTAAATGAAGAGCGCACGCGGAGAGGCCGCACCACCGCTGTGGACGCAAGCCGCAGGCCGTGATCGAAAACCGGGCTCCACCTCACCCCAACCGATACTGCCCGGCCACGAGCTTCAGCCGCCCAGCCGCCACCAATTGCTGCACGGTCCTCGGCCGCGTCCCCGGCGGCACGTCCAGCTGAAGTTTGAGCAGGGCCATGTAGGGCGTGACCACGCGCCTGATCCGCTCCCGCATCGGCCTGGGCATGTACTGTTCGAACAAGAGCCGGACTTCCCCGGCGTCATCCAGGGTGGCGACTGCGCCCTTTGACGCCAACCAGGATAACGGGTCGAACATCGTGGCTATGGCCTTGCCTACGAAAGACAGGGCTTGAACGCAACAGGCCGCAGTGATACTGCGTCGCCATGTTCGAGCAGTTGAAGAAAGAGAAGCCCTGGGCAAGGCTTCGCATGACGCGCAAGCAGTACGAAGCAAAACGCCCTTGGGCCAAGTCCGGTCTGAGCCGGGAGCAATGGGAGGCTGGCCTCGACTACTTCCCAGACGAAGCCATCGACGCCATTTACCGCGAAGTTGAAGCCGACATCCTGGTCGAAGCGATCTTCGGGAAGGTTGAGTAGACCATGGAATGGATTATCGCTGCCGCCCTGGCGGGGGCTGTCCTGGCCGCGGCGGCGATCTTCGTCATGAAGGCCAAACACAGGCCCGGCAGCGTCCATGGCGACTTCCGCTTTGACCGGCACAAGGAAGGTGAGCTCAGCCGGCGCGGCCTGCTCGACCGGACCCAATGGCATTGATGCGCCGGGCACTTGCCTACCTCTGCCAGGGCATCGTCATGCTGATCGGCTTGGCCATCATGGCCCGTAGGAGATGGTTCCGACCATGACTAAGCCCATCTTCTCCATCCACATCGGCCAGTTCGCCAGCATGTACGACCTGCACCTTGCTGCCGTCGTCGCCTTGCGGAAAGCCGGCCTCGAGGATCACGCCCGGGAACTGCGGCAACGCGGCATGGACGTGCCGTCCTGGCACGACATGCTGGCGTTGATCGGGGAATATCTGGACGTGGATCTGGAGTCCTGTAGGCGAGGACGTGGCTGATCCTCGAAAGTTCACGATTCTGAACTTTGCCGCCGGGCTAAAAGTTATTTATCTCACCCCGCAAAGAAATTATCTTCTCAAATTGTCCCAGGCCGTTAGGCCACTGTGGGGAGGAAAGATAAATAATGACGCCAGGAGGCGCAGCGGAGCATGGTCGCAGCCAGGGCGCTGGAATACCACCTCGCTGAAGCCAAGGAGCGCCCGCGAGGCGGCACTTCCAAACCTAACGATTCGTTAGCTTTGAGTAATTCCGGGCGCTTGCAGTGCCGGGCGGCGTCCAGACACAGCCCTGGAAGGAGGTGCGATCATGGCAATTGAATACTTGGAGTGGGCCGACAAGGCTTTCGCTTTCGACAGGAAGGCGTTTAAGTTGTTCCTCATGGTGGGCGACAAGATGGAAGAACTCTCGCCCAAGACCTTTTCCAGCTTCACCAAGGTCTGTTCGTCAGGCGACCCGATCACCCGCGAAGAAGCACTTGAGTGGGCGGAAGAGTTCGCAGAGCGCCGGGTGGCCAGATAGATAGTGTCTGGGGTTTGGGGAGCAGCGGAACAGAAAACAGGCTTAAGGCGCATGACGCGAATGATCCTCGAAAGTCGAGATTTCTCAACTTTGCCGCCGGTCCAAAAGTTATTTATCTCACCCGCAAAGATATTATCTTCTCAAAGAGTCCCAAGCGTTTAGGCCACTGTGGGGAGGAGAGATAAATATCGCTACTTGGCGATAAGTAACGACCAGAGGAGATAATTATCGCCGTCAATGCCGTCCTGGCCGCAATGAGACCGGGCCGAAACCGAAAATACTTAGTTTGGCAAACTGTTTGTTTTAGAAAGTATTTTTCGGCCTCTTCTGACGCCATGCCAATAGCTCCTTTTTTATCAGCCTATGGCGACCGGCTGGCTACGAAGTATGGGTCGGGGTGTTTTCGTTGAAATTCGGGGCGCTATCGCCCTCCTGTGTGGTGTTGCCGAAGAGGGAAATAGCCCGCGCCCGTCGTTGCTCCCGGACCTCGGCGGAGTAGTACGGGGACCGGCCAGACCGGAAAGGCCAAATCGGGCACGCCGACAAGTCCAAATAGCACCGGCCCGCCGTGCAGCCGGCCACATTCCCGCCCGGGGCGCATGTGTCGCAATAGCTCCTGATGACCTTGAGCAACCGCCTGGACGCGCCCGGTTCGATTGATCCTGACCGGTACGGGTAAAACAGGCAATCCTTGGACGAGCAATCCGCGACCAGGGCAAACGATCCGCCCTGGCACTGGACGCAATGCAGGCGGATGGATTCCAGCGCGGTCTTCCTCGGGCCGTCGAATCCAGGCACGGCGGGCTTATTCTTGGTCTTGGCAGCCATACAGAACCTCCTTTGGCCTACAAGTCTTCAGCAGTTAACTCGGTCTGCTCGTATCTCTGGTAGTAATCATCCGTACACGGGCAGTCTGTGTAGATTTTCTGCTCCCATTCGCCACAACGATCAGAACGCCTTACAGTCGGCCAGCCTTCACGATCTGGAGGTCTGCGGACACAACCGCCGTATTGATCACCACCATTCCGGAAATAGATGCATTCCCCGCAGAAAATATCTTTAACACCGGCTTTCATCAGGGCGGCGTTGCGATAAGACATGATGACTTGGATTTCTTTCGCCTTCTTATCCATGTCAACACCCGCAATTCCGGCAGTCGGGCAAGGCGTTGTAGAGCTTTTGGTAGGCGGTGTCGTATGCCGCGCTGGAGCGCAGGGCCGAGTTCTTGCGGCGGCAGGAGTGGCCGACAAGCTGCAACAGCCGGGGCTTGAAACAACAGTACCAAATTCTGTTGGCACAAAATGACGCCGGTGCTTTGGGGCGGCGGATCAATTTGATGGCTTGAAGCATCCAGCGCAGATCCGGTTCGATCTCGACCAGTTCTTCCCAACTGATAGCGCCTCCCTCCCAATGTGGGACATCCGACTTTTTGAATTTCGTTGGGTCGATGTCCCGGCTCGTATGGGAGAAGAATGGCCGGGCGGCTTCGTTGAGCGCACGCTCGATGACGTTGGCTTGCAGGATTGTGGTCGGCATTTTGCCCTCCTTGGCGTTTTGCGGGCGGCCTCAGTCTGGTCAGCCCTCGGTTCAAGAAGATCCCTAGAAACATTTCCCCGTTGGGACCGACCCAGGGAGCGAAGGCCGCGCGGCGCGAGCAGCGCCAGCCGAAGGGGCTTCCCCGTAGGGGAGAATTTTTGGCGCTGCGCGCTGACTGAAATCATTGAACTTTTTAGCGCCAGGCCCTTTTTTGGCGCTAAATTTCTGGCGCTTCGTAACATTCCGAAATAACTGAAGATACAGCGCCAATTTTAAAAACAGCGCCAGAGTGGCGCTACTAACTCTGGCGCTGTTTTGGCGCTGAAGCACCTCGCATGAGGTGTCCGCGCGCAGTTTCATCAGGCGGTCACCTCCACCGCCGTGAGATATTTTGTCTTGTGTCCATTGCCACCGACGCCGGCTTCCTCGACAAGCAGGCCTCGATGGATGGCCTCAGCGAGAGCGGACTGAATAACGGCCTGGGTCGCCTTTCCGAGTTTTTCTTTGTAAATAGCCGCGCGGTCGCGCTTGAGTTCGCGGCTGGTAAAACGGCGGCCTTCCTGCTGGCACTGCCGGATGTCATCCACCACAACATTTATGGCCTGCTCGACAGCACCCGGATCGGCCCCACCTTTGGCCGGTTGGAAGTGTCGCACACCGCCGCCCTCGGTCCTGGCCATGAAGACCTCCCAGCCCTCGACGCCGTAGCTGTTTTTGTCGACCCGCAGGCAGGCCAGGGGCTGATCCCCGGCGTGACCCAGGCGTTTGGCCACGGCCGCCGGCACCTTTGCCATCATGATGCCGCCCCGGGAGTTGTTCACCAAGGCGACTCCTCCGCGCAAAGCAGCAGTGTCCAGGGCCGCTTTCCACGAGTCCTTGTTGTCGCTTCTTCTGTTCGGGCTAGGGAGGGCTGCCTTGGAAACGTGGTGTATCAGGACGACAGCCGCCCCGGTGGCGTCGCAGATGCGCTCGGCCTGGGAAATCACCTGAGCGGCCAAGGTGTTCGAGTTTTCCTCCCCAGGCCAAGCCCGGCTTCTCGTGTCGATCACGACCAGCTTCAGGCCTTCGATGCTCTTGGACACCCGCAATATCTGGTCGAAAAGCGGCGTGGCCTTGAGCACGTCGTTTTTCTCGGGAAGGCCCAGGTGGATCGGCCCGCCAACATCAGCTCGGGTCATGACGTAAACGTCTTCGCGAAAGCGCCTCTCATATTCCGGCCAGCCCGACAGGGCCGGGTCGTCATCGAAGCCAACAGTGGCAGCCCGCTGAGCCTCGAAAAGGGCGTGCAGCTTGTTGTGAACTACTGCCTCGGAGTCTTCGGCCACGATGAAAAGCACCGGGCCTTGGGTCATGGGTTCGAGGATGCCCTTCGTGAGCGGTAGCCCTGTCGCCACGGCGAGGCCGAGACTGACGGCAAAGGCCGTTTTCAGGCTGGCTTCCGGACCGCCCAGGATGGCTACGGCGTTCTCGGGGACACCGTCGACGATGAATTTCAGCGGTGGTGGGGCGGCGTCCAGAAAGCGCCCGGCGCGGAGCCTGTCCTTGGTCAGTTTCACCAAGGAATCGTCAGGCCCGGTTTCCTTGGCCCCCTCGGCTTCGATCTGCTCGAGGATTTCCTTGAAGGCCTCGATGGCGGCGGCGTGGCGCTCCGCAGGGGAAAGTTCGTCTTCGATGGGCAGGAGCTTGGCCTGTCCGTAGCGCAGACCGTCCTTGACGGTCCGCATGGCGGCATCGACATCCCCGGCACCGCTCTCGATGACCGCTGATTGCAGCGCCTCCACGGCCTCGTTGGGATCGAGTGCCCAGAGGTAGCCGCCGACCAGTCGCGCTTCGCGGAGTCGGGTACTGTGCTGCTGGCCGGGGGCGCTTTCCGCGATCCTGGCGCAGGCGAGCGTCAAGATCCGCTGGGCCTCGGCCCGCTGGTAGTCCGACGCCTCGCCGCTCGGGGTGAACTCCGGTTCGACCTCGGTTTCCACCTTCACTTCCACGACAGGCAGGCTGGCCACGTCGAGACCCGGCCCGGGTAGCCCGCGGCACTCGAAAGGCGAGTCCTCTGCCGGCCGGCGCGGGGGGTAAAAAAGGCGCGCCAGTTCCCAGCCGGTGGGGTCATCCTCGAGTCCCAGCGCCTGGGTCAGCCCTGCGTGGATGGCTTTCCAAGACGCCTTCGCCTCGGCCAGGGTGCTGTAGTCAGACCGACGCCAAGGCTTGGCCAGCGGCCACACCAGCCGGAATTTTTCGCATGGCTGGTGCCGGGCAATCCGGGTGCGGCGTCCATCAGGCGCGGCGATTTCATCCCCGATGAACTCCGCGCCTTCAACGACCCAAGGGCGCAGGCCGTGATGCTCGCGGAGGAATTCGGACACTGTAGCGCCAGGACGGGACTTAAGGAACTTATCCCAGGCCTCAAGGTTTACTTCGGTTTCTGTCTTTTTGTTCGAGTGGGTGGTGTAGACCCAGCATTGGGCACCAACTCTTTCGGCAGCAGCGACTCCATCGGCGAAGCGGTCGCCACTGTCGAAGTCCTTTCCGGCGCAATACATCATCTCGATGTTGGCAGCGGTTCGTTTAGACCCTGACAGAGTGCCTAAGATGAAGCAGTCGCCATCCTTGGTGCCGACCTTGCTTGTGGTTAAGACCTTGCCGAGTTGATCGGGTCTCATCTTCATACGCCGAGTCCAGTTCCACTCTCGGCATGTGCTCGCTGTTGTGATTTCGATTTCTGTAACGTCCTGGCTGGATTCACAATTCAACATGTTTTGCTCCTTGACTCTGTGTCTTGGAGCAGGTACATTCACCTTGCGTCTGGTGGTTGTACCCGCCCCATTTTTGAAGCCCCCGGTATGTGCGACCGGGGGCTTTTTCATTTAGCTGGCCACGCGGTCGGCGTGGATCTGTTGGTCCTGGCAAACATCGCCGTACTTTTGGACGTTGCGGTCATTTGTCTCTGCTGCTCTGGACACATCACCAGAAATTAAACGATATGCGCGTTGCTCTTCCTCAGCCGTGAACGGCAGGTATCCAGCAAGCTTTCTCCAAGTCTTTGTTTCCGACCAGCCAAGCGCCAGAGCAAACTGGTATTGTGGCACACCGCTCTTCCGTAAAAGCTGCTTTATCGGGTGCGCCTTTGCCTGTGCCAACCGCACATTGATCTCGTTCCGCATCGTTTTCTCCTCCTCTGGCCCGAGTAATCCGACGAGACAGCCAAAGAGTCAACTGCCGTGAAAAATCGTTATTTATCGGCGTTTTAGTTCCGCCTTCACGCCGCTTGTCGCCTCTTCCGGCCTTCAGTTTCCCTTTCATTTCAAATGGGTAATTCGTGAACAGAGACGGCCCGCAGCGCGAGAGATATTTCTCGTGTTGCGGAAATTTTCAGCTGAGCAAGAGTTTGCCGATGGGGCGTAAGAGTAGCAGGGACTTGACTTGGAAGCTGCGGACGGTCGGTGTGGAGGAGACGGCGGGGCGGTGTTCGGCTATCGGCGGCGAAACTGACTGCTTCGATGGACGCCGCCTGGGCGGGGGCAATAGGCGGCGTCCATCTTTTGAGCGTTCACGATTACTCGCCAGCGTTCTTGCCGCCGCGCTTGCTGACGCGCGGGCGGTTGAGCAGCCACGACAGAAAGCTGTCGCGCTCCAAAATGACGCGGGAGTTGACCTTGCGGTTGGGCGGTCCGATGCCCAGCGAGATTGCGTTGTGCACCGAGCCCGGTGCGATGATCCCTGGCGCAAGTTCTCGGAGCGCGGCCACGCCGAATACCGGTGGCCATTCACGGCGGGCAGTCGCAAAGAAATCGTCGGAGCTATCGGGATTCATTTGTGTTTCTCCTTGGTCGCACAGCCCTTCACGTGGGTGGCCTGGAGAACCTAGCACCCAAACGCCTGCGAATGGTACTGGTCAGCCGCCCGTCGGGGGAAAGTTTTTTGTTGGCTTGCGCAACGCGCAACGAAAAAGGGCGGCACCGACCGCATGGCCGGCACCGCCCCCTGGCGTTCATGTCGTAGGTGCGGTCCTGGCTTAACTGAGGCGGTAGCCTTCTTCGGTATGCTGGCCGCCGACGCCCTCGAAAACGAGATCCAGCTGGTGCTCAGCCCCGTCCAGATCGTCGGCCAACAGGTCGAGGAGCACCCGCAACCCGTCGCCGGTAGGATCGGGCAAGGCCGTTTTCAGCAGCGCCCCAAGGCCCATGATGGCCCGCTGGGCGGCGTCTACTCGGTACATGGCGCTGTCGAGCTTGCGGCGAAGCTTCCGGGCCTGATCGGCGTCGAGGGTGATGGCGCTAGACATTGGCGGCCTCCTGGCGGGTCATGGCGCTGATGTCCTCGGCGGCCATGGCGACAGCGGCCCCGAGATATCTGGCGGCACGGTGGGCGTCCTGCTCGTCATCCGTTTCGGCCAAGAGGCGCAGGATCTGCACGGTCGCGGTCAGGTCGGTGACGCGGTCGAATACGGGTTGGCAGACGGGATGGATCGGGTTTAAGACTTGGTCAGCCATTTCGGACCTCCTGGGGTCTGAAGGGTTAGGCCGGGCTGTGGGAATCGCGTTCCCACGGCTTGGCCGTTTTTTATCTGTGCCGCCGCCATTCGGCGGCCTCTCAATCAAATCCGACGCTACACGCTGCCCGCTGGCGGGCTTTTGGGCCTCGGCCCATAGTTCGGTCACCCTGTGGACAAAAACGCGCCAGGAGGCCTTCTGTGGGCAATACGGCCATACTGCTCTTTCTGTCTGCCCAGCATGGTGAAATTGCTTATTTATCTCGCTTATCTTCGCCCTTGAACAGCCACCAATCGAACTTCCGGTGATTCAGTCCCGGCCACCAGCGCATGGCGACGATGGCCGCCAGGAGAAGCACCAGATAGATGACGCGCAAGAGGTCGGATTGGTCCATGGTTTGGGTCCTGCCCGATTATTCGCCCGACACCTTCTCGGCCGGGAACGGAACCACCTTCCCGCCCTTGTCTTCCATGAACGCGCTGGCAAGTCCCTTCATGGCCCGGCGCTGCACATCCTCGCTGCCCTTGGCGTAGCGGAAAACCATGCTCGGGGTCTTCCAGCCGAAAATGGTCTGCATGTCCTTGACCGGGACGCCGCGTCTGGCCGCGTAGGTGGCGGCAGAGTGCCGAAGATTGTGGAACGTGGCCCGGTCACGCAGAGCACGCCCTTCGTTGAAACCGAGGCGTTCCAGGGCCGTCTTGAAAGAGGACGGGGCGGCGTCGTAGGGCGTGCCGTCGCGCTTGGTGAAGACGTACTCGCCAGGGCGGCCGGGGCCTCGGCGCTTCAGCATATCCAGCACGTCGGCGGCAAGGAAGACTTCGCGGGGTTCGCGGTTCTTCGTCTCGGGGAAAAGGGCGGCCTCGCGCACGAAGTCCACGTTTTCCCATCGCAGCTTGAACGCCTCGGAGGCCCGGCAACCAGTGAGCAGCGCAAAGACGGTCAGATCGTGGGCAGTCTGGTCCACGGTCGCCAGTTCCGCCAGAAGAGCTTGAATCTCTTCCGGGGTCAGGACGCGGAGCCGGGTGTTGACGGGCTTGGGGATGTCCAGCTTGCCCACGGGGCACTCCACGGCCACGATCTTGCGCTTGAAGGCGTGCTTCCAGACGCGGCGGAACGTGCCCATGATGTACTCGTGGGATCGGTCGGACAGGCCGGCGGCCCTGATCTTGTCCTGGACGCGCTCAAGGTCGGCTTCGGTGATTTCGCGCAAGGGCAGTTTGCCGAGGGTAGGGGACAGCCAGAATTTGAAGTGAGCCTCTTCCTTTTGATATGACTCGGGCTTGACCCGGTTGCGGAGGGCAATCACGTAGTCATCTTGCCAAAAGGCATCGAAGATCACGCCTTGCCGGGCATCACGCTCCATGGCGGTCTGTTCGGCCTTGCGCCGGGCCTCGGCCAGTTCACGCTTCTCGGCCAGGGTGGCCGGGCCTTCTCCCGTCGTGGCGGCTTTCTTGAGGTCTGCCAGGGTTTGGGCTGCCTTGGCCGCTGTCCAGCCTTCACTTGCCCATCCAAGTCCCTCTTCGCGGCGTTTGCCTTCGGTCTGGAAACGGATGGCAAAATATCGGTCCCGCTGGACGCCATGCTTGCGGGCGGCGTGTTCATAGTAACGGACACCGGGGAAGTTGGTCTTTATCCAGGTGACGGCCATGCGCTGGAACCCCTTTTTGAAAATCCCTGGCGACATCCTCTCCCCACTCTCTCCCCACTTTTAAGCTGAAGGGGGGTGGACTCTGATGAAAACCAGTGAAAGAGAAATAGAGCTTTGTCACCGTCAGGTCAAGGTTTTTTCAATTTCTAGGGAGGGCGAGTGAAACCCCGTGAAACGGCAAAAAAGGGACTTAAAATCCCTTGTTCTTCGGGACGTGCCGGTTCGATTCCGGCCTCGGGCACCAAAAATTTCAATGGGTTACTGACACAGTCAGTAACCCATTTTCCGTTGTCTTGATTTTTTGCTCCACTCGCTCCAGGAAATGGTTCAGGGATTCGCGTCTGGAAAACCCCGTTTACCCAGGGTTGGTGCCCGGGAGACGAGCATGGAGCCACGGCACATCAAAGGCGTGCTTTTCGACGCTTTCGGCACCTTGTGTCACATCGAATCCCCCCGGCTCCCTTACCGTTCGATTATGAAGCGATGGGAGAAAGGGGCGGTCGATTGCTATCAAGCCATCATGACGCGGGATGTTTCCTTGGCGGAATTCGCCGGGGAAGCCGGTTTGTCCAGGGAGGAAACCGCTCTCCTGGAAGCGCAAGTGGCCAAGGAAACGGACTCCGTGTGCCTTTTCCCCGAGGTGGCGCAAACGCTGGAGACGCTCCGGGAGCATGGCGTCAAAATCGCGGTAGTCTCCAACCTCGCTCAGCCCTATGGCGCGTCATGTCTTGAGCTTCTGCCCTTTGAACCGGATGTTCGCGCCTTTTCCTACGAGGTCGGCGCGCGCAAGCCAGAGGTCCCCATCTACCGGTATGCCTGGGAAAGGCTCGGCTGTGCCCCAGAGGAACTCCTCATGGTCGGTGATTCGTTGCAAAACGACTATCAGGCTCCCCGCGATCTCGGGCTTCACGCCCTATGGCTTGATCGAAAGGCCGCCTCGCTCCAGGGCGAGAATGGGCATGTCGTCAATTCCCTCCAGGGCATCCTTGGCTACCTGGGGATCGGCTGAGATTCGACTTTTTGAGGAGGCAGCATGGCGACTATCCGAAAACGCGGTGCAGCGCAGTGGGAAGCCCGGATTCGCAAGCGGGGCTATCCCACGACGTGCAAGACCTTTGACACCAAGGTGGAAGCTGAAGCATGGGCCAAGGACATTGAAACGACCATGAACAAGAGCCTCTTCGTGTCCGCCAAGGAGGCCGAGCAATATACACTGAGCGAGTGCCTTGAGCGCTACATTGAGGAGTATATCCCGCGCCTGAAGCATGCCAAGCGGGAAACCGACCGGGCCAGGTTCCTCCAGAAGCGGACCCTCGCCCATCGGATCATGGCCACCATCCGCGCCCGGGACATTGCCGACTTCCGCCGCGAACGCGAAGGTGAAGGGGGGAGCGGCAACACCATACGCCTGGATTTCGCCCTGCTCTCCAAGCTCTTCAACTACGCCCGCTCGGATTGGGGCATGGAAAGCCTGCAAAACCCTGTGGAGCTGGCCGCCAAGCCAAGGCCCGCCAAAGGCCGCGACCGACGCCTGGAAGATGGCGAGGAAGAGCGATTGCTGGCTGCCGCTTCGCCCAGGTTCAGGCCGGTCATCCTCTTCGCCCTGGAAACCGCCATGCGCCGGGAAGAAATCGCCAGCCTGTTCTGGAAGAATGTCAATATCCGAGGTCGATACGTCCTCTTGCCCGAAACCAAGAACAGCGAGGCCCGGACAGTCCCCCTAGCTGAAGGGGCGTTGACTGTCCTGCGCGAGCTGTCCTGGATAACGGCTTCGGTTGTACGCAGCGCGGCGGTCGATGACTGCCGCAAGCTCTCGCTCAAGGCGTCGAATTGCTGCCGGGTCAGGGCTTCGAACCTCTGCCGGTCCTGCTCTGTCTTGGCCCGCATGCGCTCGGCCAGGGAGGCCAGGGAGGCCAGTGAGTTGCCAGTGCTCGACATAGATTCCCCCTTTGAGGCGAAGCTTTTCGCCGCTGGCTGGGTCTTTGACGGTGATGTAGTCCTTGCCCGCCCTGTTGATTTCCAGGTCTGCCTCCTGAAGCGCCGCAAGGAGCTCTGAACGGTTGGTGACCTGTCCCTCTTCGATCTTCATGAGCAGGAAGGCGTGGACGGCGTCCTTGGCCTCCGCGCGTTCGTCCTTGCCGGGCCTTGTGCCCCATCGGAGCAGACGGGCTTTGTGCAGGTCCGCGTGTTCCGGCGTGCGCAGTCGGGCTCTGGCCGGATCGTCCGGCCTGGCCCAACCTTCGCGGTGATTGTGCAGGTCCCGGAACACGTCGAAGTGTTTTTGCCAGCCGGGCGGACAGGGATTGAACGCCTTGCCGCTTGAGAGCTCCACGCGTGGTATGACGAAATGGAGCTCATGGTGCCCAGCATGGTGATGCCTCACCCAGAGGATATTGCGCTGGTCCGGCTCCAGGCCGGCAAAGGCCACGGCCTCGAAGTCGTCCATGACGCGTGTTTCCTGCTTGGGCGTCACGACCTCGTCCGGATGCCAGGAAAGAACCCCGGCCGTGAACTTCCATTTGGTGTCCAGGGAGTCGATCAGCTCTCGGGTCTGCTCAGGATCGCCACGCAGCACCTCGGGGGGATGGTTGTCCCGGCCCGGGTAGTCCGGCAGCACCAGGTAGCGCGTCGGCCCATCCCCGGTCCCTTGGCCGTGCGGGAAGACCTTCATATACATGGCGTCTCCACGGAGGGTTTTGACTCCAGGGGAAGAGAGGTTTCTTGCCGGTCACGGTCATCTGGGGCAGCGTCTCGCTTGAGTGCCCTCTCGAAGCTTAAAAGGGCTGCCAATACACGTATGGTCTCCGCGCGGCTTTTGTACGTGTTGGCCCACCGAGCCAACTGGTTCAAGAGCGCTCCCACTCGGGCGAGCTGGCGCACGTGCTCCTTTTCCAAGGGCGTTTTGCGCAGACGATAATCCAAGGCTCGTTGGCGGATGAAATCCGTCACGGTCTGCCCCTGGGCTTTCGCCTTGGCCATGATCGCTTCCTTCTCAGCCGGGGTGACGCGAAGCTTGATCCAGGCTGTGCGGTTTGGGGCGTTTTCTTTCATGGCGTCACCTGTCTTGATGTCTTTGGCAGGGGTCGAGGGGGGGCGCAGCCCACCCGCCAGCCCCGGCAGGGGGCACCGCGTCAGCGCGTGCCCACAACGGGTAGGCTGGCTATGCGGCATACCACCAATGAGCGCAGATTCTGCGGAGAAACATACCCATGGCGAAAAAAGCGAAAGAAGCGCAAAAAGCCTCATGCACCGATCCTCCTTTGTTCGCTTTTTTCGCTTAATTCGCGCAAGGCCAGGATGATCCGGGGACGGCCCGCGTTTTTGACCTTGGTGATGGTAATGCGCTGTTGTGCTTCGAGTTGCTGCAGCAGGGGTTTGAGGCGGTCGCGGGGGACATGCCTACTGAGGGCTGAGCTCAGTTCGGTCGCTGTGAGCGGACCGGTCTTGAGCGCCTCCAGGATTTTATCCTCAAGCGGATCTGTCGCCCGATCCCCGAAGATGTACAGCGCCGAGTCCTGGGCGTAGCGCCACATGGCAAGGGCCGCCTGCAGGTGGGGCTCCTCGATCTCCCCCTGTGCATCCAAGAGCGCGTAGAGAAGCGACAAACGCAGGGTTTGGGCCTCTGCTCTATTGATTATACTTCCGGCCAAGCCTGTGTGCTCCTGGGAGAGCTCTGGGTAGACGTGTCTCCAGAGCTCCAAGGTATTCGCCGTCATGGTCATGACCCCACGTTGCTGCGCTTGCCCCACGCGCCGCCAAAGCTCGCGCTGCAAGGGCGCAAGCTCTGCGTCCGGCATCCGTGAAGGCAAGGCCACCAGTTTCGATCGCCGGGCGCATATCCAAAGGAACCGGTTGCCGAAGCCATTCACTGCCTGCACCTCGCCCAAACACACGGCGAGTTCCTGCATGGTAATGTGGGCGATGATGCTGATATGCGCGCCGCGTACCAGGATGGGATTGTTTTTGGTCAGGGGGGCATAGTCGCCGGAGTCCCAGAAACAACGGATGCCCATGGAGAGTGTGTTGCCTTCCCGTTTGAAGCAAGCAAAGGCGCTTGCTAACTCTTCGTCCATGATGACGAGCCTTTTGTCTCCCTTTTCGCGGACCGGTTCGGCGGGGTTCTGTCGCTGCCTTCGTTCCCGCTCCTCGTCGCTTTCGTCTCGCACATGGTGGGCCAGGCCTTCCCCCGTGGAGAGCGGGCCGCCGCTCTCCCTGGCGGGCAAAGGGACGCCCCATGTCTTCAGGTCGATGGGCAGGCAGTGTTTCCGCTCAAAGAGCTTTGTCACGGGATGCCGGGAGGTCCCTTTGCGGGCCTTGCTGGAATTGCCGCAGATGACGGCGAAGAGTCGCGGTGGGTGGATGGTTTCGCCCACATAGAGGTGTGGGCCTCGGTTGGGCGCGTAGCCGTAAACCTCCGCCCCGAAGCGCACCAACGCGGTGATGCAGACCGCCGCCGGATCGGCTTCGCTGTCGCGTGTCGCCAGTCGCACGAACTCGCCCAGGATGCCTGGGCAGGCGTCAAACGAGAATCGAGGCCATTCCTTGAGGGCAAGGTCATCAGGATCGTCGGTTGTGGCACCGATCTGCAGCTGAGCCCGGGGCAGCCCCCGGATTGCGCTGCTCATTGCTCATCCCCATTTTTCCGTTCCGATTTTCGCGGACGTCCGCGCCGTTTAGTGGGGGGCGTTGTGAGGGTGCGTTGGGGATTCGCTTTTCCGTCGGCTCGATCGGTCTTTTCCTGGACCCATTTTTCGACCACGGCTGGATTCCAGGCGAGGCGGCGACCCAACTTTATAGGCGGCGGCACAGCGTCGAACTGCTTTCGGGCGAGATGACCGTGGATTGATGCTGGAGTTTTTCCAAGAATGATGGACATGTCTTCGATGTAGTAAAACATTTTTTTGACCATGAGTACTCCTCGGTATCTGTGCAAATTGTGAGCACGCAGGCATAAACACGATTTTTAAAATAGTGGCAAGTTGACTGAAATGCAGTTATGTCACTGTATGTCAACGTAGAGTGTAGTTTTGTCACTGAATGTCATTGCATGGTATAGTTGAAGGGGATTGCCGTATAAGCCGTTTTTAGAAAGTTAAATATTTCAGATAGATAGCGAGGTGTGGAAAAAATTTTAAATTTTATTTTCCATTGTTTTTAATAAGTTAGATCTATTCTCGCTCGTTAGGATGCCTGCCGACGGGGAGGAGGGGGGCTGCGGCGACAATGCCCCTGCCCGGGCCGAGGCCGATGGCCTTGACAAAAAGTACCTTTATGGTAACTTTTCCTCATGGAAAAGCGAAAGCCGACGTATGACCTGGGCTCTTTCCAGGATGCGGCGAGAAGGGGCGAAGTCGCCGTGACGAGAACCGCCGCCCAGGCAGCCCAACGCCTCGGCTTCGATTATGATGGCATGATGGTGGTCATTGAGAGCATGAACCGCAGGCACTTTTACAAATCCATGACCGCCTACGCGGACAACGCGGCCTGGCAGGATGTGTATCATGTGCCGACATCCGCCGGGATTTTGTACGTGAAATTTATGGCTGGAAGGATTTCGGCCTTTGACCTGCTCTCTTTCAAGGAGAAATAGCGTGGAAACACATCCCATGTGCCACGAAGACGGAATCGAAATGGTTCGTGACGTGAGGCCGGTGGAATTTTCCTACAAGGGACAGACGATGACTGTCGCCATGCCCGGATGGTATTGCCCGAAATGCGGGGAAGGTCTCTATACCCGTGCGGACATGAAGGTCTCCGACCGAGCACTAAACGCCATGAAGGCGAGGTGCGAGGGGCTGTTGGACGGCCCGCAGGTCAAGCGCATCCGCAAAAAGCTCGGGCTGACCCAGGCGGCGGCCGGCGACCTCATCGGCGGCGGCCCGAAAGCGTTCACCAAGTATGAGAAGGGGGATGCCCTGACCAGTCGGGCCGTGACCAACCTGTTGAAGGTGCTGGACGCCGTGCCTGACGCGCTCACGATCCTTCGGGAAAATCAGGGGCGCCCTTCCTGCTGATGCTTCTTGGCGTCCTCCTTTTTCATCCTCCTGCAGAAAGGGAACGGCGTCGCAGTGCACACTCCGGAGAGCGCTTGCCGGCCAGCCGCGAGTTCTCCCCGGGACTGGATGAACATTCCGCCAAGCTCGATAAAAGCACATTTCTCGTCAGTGGAGCAAAAAAAGTTGCTCCAATTTGGTCCAATTTTGCTCCACTCGGTCTGGAAAAACGTGCATTTTCATGAAAAGTCGTGAGCAGTCATCTGTCTGATATTATTTGAGTATTCTTGGTAATCTACGGTTAAAATTGAGCGATTTTTGAGACTTAAAATCCCTTGTTCTTCGGGACGTGCCGGTTCGATTCCGGCCTCGGGCACCACGATTTTGGGGACTGCCGACTCGGTCGGTAGTCCCTTTTTGGTTGCCTTGATGATTTGCTCCAAAGCTGTTCCAATCATAACGATGAAGGACATGGTCGCCCAACCGGCGCGTTTTGGATGCCTTCATCCCACGAAGGAGCTTATCCCCAATGGACATTCCGCGGATTTTCACCATCACGGAAAGCGCGCATCGCATCCACAATCCGTTCACGCCCGACAAGTTCGCGGTGCTGGGCCAGGCGTTGCGTCTGGAACCCGGGACGCGCATCCTCGATCTCGGCAGCGGGTCGGGGGAGATGCTGTGCACTTGGGCCCGCGATCACGGCATACGCGGCGTCGGCGTGGACATGAGTTCCTTGTTCACCGAGCAGGCGAGAAGCCGGGCCGTGGAGCTCGGCGTGGCCGACCGCGTCCGGTTTGTCCACGGCGACGCCGCCGGCTATGTCGCCGATGAGAAGGTGCATGTGGCCGCCTGCGTCGGCGCGACGTGGATTGGCGGCGGCGTTGCCGGCACGGTCGAGCTCTTGGCCCGAAGCCTGGGTGAGGGCGGGATCATCCTCATCGGCGAACCCTACTGGCGGCAATTGCCGCCGACCGAAGACGTTGCCAAAGGCTGTCTGGCCGGCGCGGTCGCCGACTTTCTCGCCCTCCCGGAGCTTGTCGCGTCTTATGGCCGCCTGGGCTGCGACGTCGTGGAGATGGTCCTGGCCGACCAGGACGGCTGGGACCGCTACGAGGCGGCCAAATGGCTCACCATGCACCGCTGGCTCCAGGCCCATCCCGACGACGAGCTGGCCGGGGAGGTTCGGGCCAAGCTGACCTCGGAACCCGTACGTTACGCCACGTACACGCGCGAATACCTGGGCTGGGGCGTGTTTGCGCTGATGCTGCGGTGAGGCTGCCGTGGCGCTGCGGCGACGCAGCTGGGCCTCCGGCGGGCGGCCAACGGCTGTGGCGATCGACCGGGACTGAACCGGCGCGGCCCCTTGGCCCCCGGTTGCCCGGGTTTCTTGGCCGGTAGTTTTTCCGGCTCAGACGACCTCTTGGGGGCTTTGCCGTAATAGGCGGAGCACCGGGCAGGAAGGCCGCCGCAGGCTTTTTTGCAGAGAACCTGGCAGAATCGTTTTGGGAAGCAACTTTTTACTGGACAAGACGCGAACTTTGTGATTTTTTGAACTTGCTGAAAAGCCTTTTAGGATATCTCAAGCGGAGGTTCTTTTCAACAGATGATCGCGTAAGTTTGCTGGCTTTTTCCGAACTCCAACAAAGTCAGGAGGAAAGAGAATGCGATGCTTGCTGTTTGTACTGGCGCTGTCGCTGGTGAGCGCCACGGCCTTTGCTGCTGATGAAGCTGCCGACACCGCCAACCGGGCACTGTTTGAAAAAGAATGCGCGGCGCTCATTGCCCCGGGCGGCCCCTGTGCCGATGTGCAAAAAGGCGGCGGCGGCCGGCGCGGTTGCGTAGCCAAACCGGAAAATCTCGACAAGGCCAGCCCGGCCTGCAAGAAAGTGATCGAGGAGTGGAAGGCGCTGCCAAAGTAACGGCCGGCCTTTTCCGCGATTGATGGAATAGAAGAGAGAACGCGCCGTCCCTTGCCGCATTCTTCGGCAAGGGACGGCGTATGTTTTTTGGGGGTATGTCAGGCAGCCAACACGCCGTTTGGGCGGCGTTGCTGACGGGGTAACGCTTTCGTGGCGCGTCCACGAAAAGCGCATAGGCATTTCGGAAGCAGCATGCTGAAACCCCTGAATTTTATAAAAACTATCGTGTTTTTGTAAGGGATGCTCCACTAGGCATTTTCGCCCGGCGACAGCAGATGGCGCTTCAAACTGGCGAAAATGGCGTCGTAGACCGCCTCGTCGGTGCTGGCCGGCAGGGTGATGTGGATTGTGGGGTGCTTGGGCGCGGCCGGGCTCGAACCCCGGGCTTCCGATGGGAAGGCCTCGATGACGATGCCTGGGGCTGCGTCCGGCCTGGCCGCCGTTTCCATGTCCTTGGCCGGAGTCGGCGCTTTGGTGACGGCGGACGCCGGCGCGGCGGCAAGCGATGCCGCTACGGAGGCGGTCGGGGCAACCGGTTCCGGCGCGGGAGCGACGGGGGCGGATGTGGCCTCGGCGGTGGTTGGGGCGAAAGCCTCGGGATGGGCGCCGGCCTTAGGCGCAGGCGCGGCCTGGAGTGACGCGGCCTGTTCCTGGGCAACCGGTTCCGGAGCGGCCACGGGCGCAACGGCAACAGCAGGGCTGCCCGCCGCCACGGACCCGGACGCGGCCTCCGGCTTGGGCGTCGCCTCGGGCTGGCCCGCCGCCACGGATGTGGGCGCGGCGGTCAACTCAGGTGCGGCAGCCGGTGCGGCTCCGGAGTGTGGCGCGGCCGCAGGTTTGGACGCCGTCGCTGGGCCGTTTGCGCCGGGAGGCGACGAGGCCGGCCTGGACGCCGAATCGGGCGTGACGGCCGGTTGTTGCGCCGCGTCGGCGCTGGCCGCACCGTTGTCGAGGCTGGCTGCGTAACGCGTCAGGGCCAGGAAGGTGGCGGCGATGCCGCAGGCCGCCATGTCGTTGATTTCCCCTTGGAAATACCGGGACACGGTCTCCATGATTTCGCGTTCGGGGCAGACGGCGGCGTTGGGCAGTTCGGCCAGCAGGCCGGCATAAGCGTCGGCCAACCCCTGGCGCAACACGGTCCCGGACAGGCGACGGCCGTGGAAATCGGCATAGCGGCGAGTTGGCTGGCCGGCTTCAGTGAGAAACCCCAGCCCCGCAAGGATGTCGATGAAAGTCCGGTCAATGGCGTAGCGGAAGCCGGACTTGGCCAGAAACGCCGTGTCGAAGACCTCCGGAATCGGATTTCCAAGCAATACCCCGAAGTAATCCGGAATCTTGGAGACCTTTAACGTATAGGCCCGAGTCAGGGGTGGCTTCGGTAAGACGCTGGTTGGCATAGGAGCATCCCCAGGGGGAACAACGCGACGGCGTGGCTTGAATAAGGAAGCAAGCAAGGTGGCAGACCTCTTTCCGTGCTGGCAAACAAGTCTATTGTTCATTCTCCAGAGAAAACGGTGATAATATAGACCACGCTGCAGGCCATTTGTCAATGACGGCGGCAGCGGTTGCCAGTGGCAACCGGAGGCGGCCGTCTTGACGCGCCCATGGCTTGCGTCTACCACCGGAGAGTCGGGAGAGGGGATGTTCGTACTCATCCTGGCGCAACATCAGGAAAGGTGAGGCTCTATCGGCCTGCCCCAGGCGTCGTTGGCCGGTCGGGCATTGCTTCGCCTGCCAGACCCAGGAAGCGTCCATGACTAACGGCAATGCCCAGGAACAAACCCTTGGCCTTTTTGCGGCCGACGTCGCCGCCCAGCCCGGCTTGACTCTGGTTTCGACGTTATTTGGCCACGACACCTGGCTTCTCGACAACGCCGGCCAGGTCGTCAACTCTTGGACCAGCGACCGTGTCGGCGCTGGAGCGGCGTATCTCCTGGACAACGGCGACCTCGTGCGCTCCGCTGTCGCCTACCGCAACGCCCACGTCGGCATCATGAACGCCCCGGCCGGCGGCCTTATCGAGGAGTTCGACTGGGAAGGCAACCTCGTGTGGAGTTATAAGTACATCGGCGAGGACTACAGCCAGCACCACGATTTCTGTGTCATGCCAAACGGCAATTTGTTGCTGGTGGCCTGGGAATACAAAAGCCCTCAGGAAGCCTATCTGGCCGGCCGTTCCCCGGCGTTCATCCCGACCAAGGGCCTGCTGGTCGATTACGTCGTCGAGGTCCAGAAAACCGGACCGAATTCGGGCCAGGTCGTCTGGGAGTGGCACGCCTGGGACCATCTCGTGCAGGACGAAAACCCGGCCCTGCCCGATTATGGCCAGGTGTCAAGCCACCCCGAGCGCATCAACCTCAATTCCATCGGCGCCCTGGTGAGGGAAACCGGCAAGGTCGATTCCGACTGGACCCACATCAACGGCATCGATTACAATGCCGAAACCGACCAGATCATGTTGAGCGTCCACACCCAAAGCGAGGTCTGGATCATCGACCACGGCACGACCACGGCCGAGGCGGCCGGCACAACCGGCGGCAAGGCCGGCCACGGCGGCGATCTCCTCTACCGCTTCGGCAATCCCCAGACCTATGACGCCGGCGCGGCCGCCGACCAGACCCTTTACGGTCAGCACGACGCTTTGTGGATCGAAGACGGGCTGCCCGGAGCCGGCAATGTGCTGGTCTTCAACAACGGCTGGCAAAGCCCGTATGGCGAGTATTCCCACGTCCAGGAACTGGTCCTGCCCGTGGACGAGGACGGCACGTATCGCCGAAATTTCGACGGGTCCTTTGCCGAACCCGAGGTGGTCTGGAGCTATCCCGACGGCGACGTGCCCGGCTTTTATTCGGCCTACGTCTCCGGAGCCCAGCGTCTGGAGAACGGCGACACCCTGGTGACCCTTGGCGCGACCGGCAACTTGCTGGAAATCACGCCGGCCGGGCAAACGGTCTGGAATTACGTCAACCCGGACACTGACCAGGGCTTGTTGCGACAAGGGGCGTCGGCCGAGGCCGTGGGCCTGGGCTATGCCAACAATGTCTTTCGGGCCACCCGGTATGCGTATGATTTCGAAGGCTTTGTCGGGAAAAGTCTGGTTGGCGGCAACCTCCTTGTCGCCGACCCTACGCCCCAGGCTTCGGCCGTGGCCGGCCAGACCGGAGCGGGCGCGGCCCTGGCTTTCGCAGCCGTCTGAGTCCGGCCGGGGCCGTCGGCCCCAGGAGCTGCCCATGATCCGCGCCCGCCTGACTGCTTTGCTGTCCTGCCTGATCCTGACCGCTTCCCTGGCCGGCCCAGGCCGCGCCCTGGCCGCCCCAAGCGCCGTTGGCCGCGAGGGCGGCCGGCCCATCCTGCTTGTCGACGGCAAACCGGCCACCTCGGGCTTTGTCGAGATCTATTACTATCCCGGCCGGGGCAACCCCATGCCCGGCCAGCCTGAATACGGCGACCCTCGCTGGGTCGAGGCCATGAAGCGGGCCGTGGACACGGCCCTGGCCCAGGGCGTGCGCCTGGTCATGGCCAGCGTCTGGTGGAGCGATATCGACCGCTCCCCGGCCCGGCCGGCCACGCTGCAAGCGGCCCGCTACGACTTCGCCCCCCTGGACGCCGTCATGGACTACGCGGCCAGGCGCAAGGCCCAGGTGGTGCTTAAGACCTCGGCCAACCATTTCGTGCCCGGCTGGTGGCTGGCCGAACAGGGCTTTCCCCAGGGAGCGGGCTATCAGGAACACTCGGCCTGTCGGTCTTGCGAGACCGACGCCTACGGCACGGCCTACGCCAACCCGAGCATGGGCAGCCCGGAGGCCCGACGCGATTTCGGGGCGTTTATCGAGGCCCTGGTCGGGCGCTACCGGACCCATCCGGCCCTGGTCGGCTGGGCCTTCGGCCTTGGCCCCACCGGCGAGGACGGCTACGGCCCCAACTACATCGTGGTGGACGCCCCGGGCGGCGGGCCGGGCCTGGGCCGCCGGCCCATGATGTTCACCGACTATTCTCCGGATTTCACGGCCCGCTTCCGCTCCTGGCTGACGGCCCGCTACGGGACCGACGCCGGCCTGCGCCAGGCCTGGGGCGATCCCAAGGTATCGCTCACCGATTTTCGCGTGCCGCCTCCGGCTGAGCTGGTGCGCGATCCGGCCCTGTTTTCCCGCCGGCCGTTTCCCGATGCGGCCAACGACCGCGACGGCGACCCGGCCCGGTGGCTTACGCCCAAGGGCATGGATTTCCACGCTTTCCGCACCTGGGCCAGGGACGACGAGACCGACTATTTCGGCCGGCTCTTCAAGACATTGGACAAAAAACACGTGCTGTTCCTCAACGCCCGGGCCAGGGCCTCGGCCAGGGCGCATCCGGACATCGACGGGATCTTTTTCAATCCCAATCCGCGTTTCGGCCAGCCGCTGTTTTTTGAAAACGACCAGCTCGACCTGATCCTGCGCTCCGTGGAGCGGATCGTGGCCGCCGGCAAGCTGGCCTGGGTGGCTGCCGAGAACGGCCACGAGCCGGGCCGGGCCCCCGGGGCCGGGGAGAGCAAGGAGCAGATCAACTACCTGCTGGCCATCGGCTGCGGCGTCAAAAGCCTGGGTGGCGTCATGGGCTACGCCGTGGACCTGCTCGACCCGGACACGGCCAATGCCTGGCTGCCCACCTGGCGCACGGCCCACGCCCTGTCGGCGGTAAAGGCCATCGAAGCCTGGAAGCCCGCGCCCGGGCGCGGCCCCTGCGACACCATCACGGAACTGCGCCGCCGAAACGGCTGCGACGCCGGGGCCAGCGCGCCGGCCGGCTGCCGGCTCACCGAACTGGCGCTGATCAATTACTGCCGCACCGATCTTGCCTGCGACGCCGACCGCGACGGCCGGGTCAGCGAGGACGAGTACGCCGCCTGCCGTCCCGGCGGCCAGACGCCGCCCCCTGGCGCGCCTGGCCCGGCTGCTGGTCCGGCCGCTGGTCCGGCCGGCGGCCCGCCTCCGGGCACGGCCGGCAAGTGCGGCGACGGGGTGTGCGACGATTTCGAACGGGCGCGCGGCGTGTGTCCGGCCGATTGCGGGGCGTCCGCTCCCGCCGGTCCGGCAGGGGCAACGCCGCCGGTTTCAAGCGGCAGCCCGGCCGGCGGCCCGTCTCCTGGGGCGGCCGGCAAATGCGGCGACGGGGTGTGCGACGACTTCGAGCGTTCGCGCGGCGTGTGTCCGGCCGATTGCGGCGCATCGTCCAGCCCGACGGCTCCGGTCGGCGCGACGCCGCCGGTTTCGAGCGCCAGCCCGGCCGGTGCCCCGCCCCCTGGCGCGGCCGGCAAGTGCGGCGACGGGGTGTGCGACGATTTCGAGCGTGCTCGCGGCGTGTGCCCCCAGGACTGCGGCCCGGCATCCGGCTCGTCGTCCAGCCCGGCGGCTCCGGCCTCGTCCGGCATCAAGCCGGCCTCGCCGACGCTGCGGGTTTCGTCCGGTTCGCCCGGCGGTTCTCCGGGCGGCCCGGGCGGTCCGCCTCCCGGTGCGGCCGGCAAATGCGGCGACGGGGTGTGCGACGATTTCGAGCGCTCACGCGGCGTGTGCCCGGCCGACTGCTCTTCGGCCTCCGGGGCGTCGGCCGGCGGCTCCTGATGCGACGCGGGACAAGGCCGGCTGTTTTCGGTAATGATTTCCCCATGCACGCTGTTGCCCGCAAGCAGGCCATCCCGGCGTTTCCGGCCCGAACCGGCGAGACCGGCTAGCCCTTGAACGACCACCTCGCCCCGAGCGCCCCGGCCGCGTCCCGATACGCCGCCGCCGTCGCCGCCGTCCTGGCCGGCGGGGGGCTGGCCGCCGTGGTCCTGGCCGCCTCGGGCCTGCCCTGGTGGTCGGTCCTGGCCGGAGCCGGGACCCTCGCGCTTTTTATAGCCTGCCTGGCCAGCCCCTTTTTCGGCCTGTGCGCCACCGCCTTTTGCCTCATCCTGGCCTCGCCCAATATCTACACCCTGGTCGTCAACACCCTGCAACTGCACCTGTATCCCTACGTCTTGCCGCTGGTGTTCACGTTTCTGGGGATGCTTGTCCGGGCCGGCCAGGGCCGACTGTCGCTACGGCCGCGTTCGGCCTTTCTGCCCGTGCTGCTGCTGGTTTTCGTGGCCGAGGCGGCCAGCCTCCTGTGGACGCCCCACACGGCCTGGGGACTAGCCAACATCGCGCGACTGACCACGAACCTACTCCTTTACTGGACCGTCATGGTTTTGGTCGACACGCCGCGCCGCCTGGATATCCTCTTTAAGACCCTGTTCGCCAGCGCCGTCATGACCGCCGCCGGCGTGCTCGGGGCCCTGGAGTGGGAATATGTCCTGCACGTGCCCCTGGATCGCAGTCTCCGGCTCGTGTTCGAGATCTATTTCTACACCACCCGGGCCGGCGGCATCGAATCCTGGAACCAGAGCGCCGGGTTTTTGAGCGTGGCCAGCATCATCGCCGCCGGCTACGCCGTGCTGGCCCGGACCAGGGCTCGGCGCGCGGGCTGGGGGCTGGGGGCCATGTTTTTTTTCTGCATGATGCTGCTGCCGGCCAGCCGGGGCGCGCTGCTCGGCTTTTGCGGCGCGGCCGTGCTGCTCATTTTGGCCCTGCCGGCCACCCGACGCCTGTTTCTGCGCAAGACCACGCTGTTTGTCGTCATGGTCATCGTCGGGATGCTCGTCACCACCCCCGGCTACATCGACCGGATGCTCGTGGGGTTCGGCTACACGGGCGAGTTGCTGTTCAGCAAAAAGAAGTCCTCCTCCTCCAGCGACTCCGACGCCACAGGCATCTCGACGCGCTTTAAAATCTGGCGCGAGGGATTTAAGCGTGTGGGCGAAAGCGGCGGGACCATCCTCGGCGGCCTGGGCACGGGCGGCTTCATGTACCGGATCAAGGTCTTCGAGGTGCACAACGTCTACCTCGCCTTCTACTACGACATGGGACTGGCCGGCATCTTCCTGTTGTTTTTTTTGGGTTTCATTCTCATCCGGCGTTCGTTCCCCATCGCCATGGCCTACCATGCCCGCCTGGCCCGGCCGCCGACCGCGCCCGATCCGGCCGGACCGGCCAGCGCCGATTTCGTCCTGGTCATGTTTTTCGCCGTGCTGACCGCCTTTACGGCCGAGGTCGCCATCCACGGCCTGGTGGACTACGACCTCACGTCCTTTGTCTCGCGCTACGCCTTTTTCTACCTGGCCCTTTACGACGTCGTCCTGGGGCTGGCCGAGGCCGGGCCGGCCGTCCCCCTCGACGCCGGGGCGGCGAAGGCGTAGGAGGGGCGCGCCGGCGTTGCCGGTTGCGCAGGCGGCCCGGCCGCCTGTGGCTGCATCACCCCGCGAGGACTTCCCATGGCTTCGGAAATTTTCGGCAATCCGTCATTCACCCGGTTCTGGACCGCCCGCAGCGCCTCGGGCTTTGCCTACCACATGACCGCCGTGGCCGTGGGCTGGCAGGTCTACGCCATGACCGGCAGCGCCTTCATGCTGGGACTGGTGGGGCTGACCGAATTTTTGCCCCAATTCCTGCTGACCCTGGTGGTGGGGCAGGTGGCCGACCGGGTGGACCGCCGCCGCATCGCCGGGGTGTGCCAGCTCATCGAGGCCGTGGCCCTGCTCACGCTTCTGGCCGAGACGGCCGGCGGCTTTCTCGGCCTTGGCGGCATGTTCGCCTGCGTGGGGCTTATTGGCGCGGCCCGGGCCTTTGAGACGCCTTCGCTGCAGGCCTTGCTGCCTTCGCTGGTGCCCCTGGAGGCCTTGCCCAGGATGCTGGCCTGGAGCGGCTCGGTCTGGAAGACGGCCATGATCCTGGGGCCGGCGGCGGGCGGTTTCCTTTTTGCCCTGGGACCGGGCGTGGTCTACGGCCTGGGCGCGGTCTTTTACGTCGGCGCGGCCCTGGCCGTGCTGTCCATTCCGGCCAAGCCGGCCAGGCGGCCGCCACAGGCCGAGGGGCTTTGGCGCTCGGCCCTGGACGGGCTGCGCTACATCAAAAGCCGGCCGGTCATTTTCGGGGCCATCTCCCTGGACCTTTTTTCGGTGCTGCTGGGCGGCGCGGTGGGGTTGTTGCCGGTGTTCGCCAGCGACATTCTGGCTGTTGGCCCGGGGGGCCTTGGCGCGCTTCGGGCCGCGCCAAGCCTGGGGGCCCTGGCCATGTCGCTTTGTCTCACGCGCTTTCCCTTGACCCGCCATGCCGGGCCGGCCATGTTCGGTGCGGTGATCGTTTTCGGGCTGTCCACCCTGGTCTTCGGGCTGTCGCGGTCGTTTCCGCTATCCCTGGCCGCCTTGACGGTCCTGGGGGCCGGGGACATGGTGAGCGTGGTCATCCGCTCGACGCTCATTCAGATCGACACCCCGGACTCCCTGCGCGGGCGGGTCAGCGCCGTCAACGCGGTGTTTATCGGCGCGTCCAATCAGCTCGGCGATTTCGAGTCCGGCCTGCTGGCGGCTCTCGTCGGGGCTGTGCCGGCCGTCATTTTCGGCGGCGTCGGGGCGGTGGCCCTGGCGCTCATGTGGATGCGCCTTTTCCCGGAACTACGCCGCCGCGACCGCCTCGTGCCCGAATCCGTCGGCGCTTGACGCCACGACATTCAACCGCACCCACCCCGTAACCCCCTATAAGGGAGGGTCCGGGAGGGGGTAACCCCCTCCCGGCCGCCGGAGGCAACTTCTCCTCATGAACGACAACCACCCCCCCAACTGGCGCGACGAGTTCGCGGTGACGGCGGACACGGTGTTTTTTAACCACGCGGCCATCTCGCCCTTGCCCCGCCGGGCCTGTCTGGCCGGCGACGAGATTTACGCCGAGCGTTGGCGGCGGGCGTCCAAGGACTACATGCGCTGGATGGGGCTGGTGGACGAGGCCAGGGACCGGGCGGCCTGGCTGCTCGGGACCGAACCTAAGCGCGTGGCCTTTACCGGCAACACCTCCTGCGGCCTGTCGCTGGTGGCGGCCGGCCTTGCCTGGAAGCCCGGCGACAAGGTGGCCGTGGCCTGGCCGGATTTTCCCTCGGTGCGTTTCCCCTTCGACAATCTGGTGCGGCTTGGCGTGGAACTCGTCGAGTTGCCCAAGCACGACGGCATTCTGGACATGGACGCGGCGGCAAAGCTTGTGCCGGGCTGCCGGCTGGCCGTGGCTTCCACGGTCGACTGGCTGACCGGCGCGGCCCTGCCCACGGCGGATTTCGTGCGGCTGTGCCACGAGGCCGGGGCGCTGTGCTGTCTGGATGCCATCCAGAGTCTGGGGGCCATGCCCTTTGACGCGACGGCGCTGGGGGTCGATTTCGTGGCCGCCGGCTGCCACAAATGGCAGTTCGGCCCCATGGGGTTGGGCATTTTTTACGTTTCGCCCGAGGCTGACGCGGCCCTGGCCACGACGCTTGCCGGCTGGCGCAGCGTGCGCGACGCGGAGCAGCTCTCCGAAGCCTTCGTGCTCAAGGACGGGGCCGGCCGGTTCGAGCCGGGCACCCAGGACATCGCGGCCATCGCCGCCTACGGTGAGGCGCTGTCACTGTTGGAAGAGGTCGGTATGGAGACCGTGGCGAAGAACATTTTCGGCGTCACGCACTCCCTGGCCGAGGGGCTGGCCGAGCGGGACCACAAGGTTGTCTCGCCGCGTACGGGGGGCCAGCATTCGGGCATCGTGTCCTTTGAGCATCCCGATCCGGCCGGGCTTTTCGCCCATCTCGACGCCCGGGGCGTGGCCTGCTCGCCGCGCGGCGGCCGCATCCGCCTGTCGCCCCATTTCTACAACGACGCCACGGACGTGGCCCGGTTTTTTACCATCCTCGACGCGTTCGACCAGGGCTGAACTTCCCGGCCAAAGACGCCAAAAGGGGCGCGACCATGACGGTCGCGCCCCTTTTGCGTTGAAACGGCGACTGGTTACAGGCCGGCGTCCTTGAAAAGCTGCTCCAACCGTCGACGGTTGACGCCAAGGTCGCTTTTGCCCACCCGCGAGGCGCTGCGGGCCTGGAGCAGGCCGGCGGCCGGGTCGTAGAGCAGCTCCACATCGTCCACGAAGCCGAAACGCGATGACTTGGCCGTGGCGTGGACGTAGCGTTCGGCGACATCCACCAGGGTCACCCCGGACTGCTGGCGCAGGATTTCCACCAGGGCCGGGAGGGGATTATCGGCGCAGGGGCGCGGGGCGATGTAGTGGAGGGGATCGTTTTTGCGGGCAGTGGTCGAGACCCAGTTGGGATTTTGCCCGTCGGCCCGAAGCGGGCCGCCCGTGGGCGACACCAGCGGCGGCATCTTGCGGCTGACCGCGCCGAGCCAGGCAAAAACCGCCACGCCAACGACGATGGCGACCAAAAGCGCCACCGCCGCCACCTGGCCCACGGATTCGAAAAAGCGCACCAGCGCGCGCAGAGTGTCCATCATGCCAAAGCCTCCCCGCTCTCGTTGTCCGCGACCAGCCCCCCAGACCAGGCGATGCGGTCGCGTCCCGCCTCCTTGGCGGCATACAGGTATTCGTCGGCCTGCGCCAGCAGGCTGTCCAACCGCAGCGCCCCGTCGGCCAGTCCGAAGCTGGCCGTGACGCGTAGCCCGCCGGGCCGGGAGGCGGCCACGGCCCGGCGCAACTGCCGGGCCACGGCCAAAGCCTCGCCGGCTTCCAGCCCTGGCAGCAGCACGCCGAACTCCTCGCCGCCCAGACGGCCGATGACGTCGCCGTCTCGCAAGGCCGCCCGCAGATGCCGCGCCGCCTCCTGCAAGGCCAGATCGCCGGCCTGATGGCCGTGGACGTCGTTGATCCGCTTGAAATGGTCGAGGTCCAGCATGATCAGGCTGGCCCGGCCGCCGTGAGCCTCAAGGTCCTCCAGCACGGCCTGGGCCTGTTCCAGAAAATGGCGGCGGTTGGACAACCCGGTCAGGGCGTCGGTTTGGGCCTGCTGCCGCAAGGCGTCGCGGGCTTCCCGCAGCTCCGCCTCGACCCGGCTTGAGGTCATGGACAACACGCAAAAGGTCAAAAAGGCAAAAATCCACATGCTGGCAAGCAACAGCAGCTTGACGATGGCATCCGGGCCACCGACCTGGCAATCCGTCGCGTTTACGGCCTGGACGGCGCGCACGGCAAAGGCCACGGCGACGGAGAGGAAAATCGCCGAATAAATGCCCTGCATGGAATAGGTCTTCCAGCGTCGCACCAGATACGGCTCCAGGGCGATGCGGCTGTAGAGCAGGGCGCTAAACGCCGAAAAAATGACCACCCGGCGGCAGGTGTTGAAATCCACGTAGACGTAATAGAGGATGGCCAGTTCGGCCAGCACGGCCAAGGCGACGTTGGTCAGAAGCCTTGGCCGCAGCGGCGTGATGCCGCCGTACATGGCGATGCCGTGGTGCCAGCAGACCGCCTGCAAAAACAGCAGGCCGTTGCTGAGGGCCAGGGACAGATGGTCGCCGAGAACCCGGTAAAAAACCAGGTAGACGCCCAGGCTCCAGAACAGCTGGCCCAGGGCCAGGGAGGCAAAGCCGGGATAGGTCTTGCGAAAAAAATAGGTGTAGAACATCACCATGGTCAGCGAAAAATAGAGCACCGCCGCCATGAGGATCATGGTTTTGGCGTCAAGGGCGGCCAGAGCCTCTACAATCTGTTCCATGGAAATCTTTTCGCTTCCCGTCGCGACACAGGGGCGGCTTTGGTGAAACCGGCGCGCCGTCTGGCGACGCCGGTCACGTCCGGGGCACGGCCTGACCGTAGAGCGTCTTGAGCAGCAGGGAGCGCAGCTCGTCGTCGGGCAACAGCCGGCCGGTCCAGAGGCGAAACTGCTCCAGGGCCTGATAGAGAAACATTTCCAGTCCCGGCACGACGGTGCCGCCGGCCGCTGCCGCGTCGGCCGCCAGCCGCGTTTCGTACGGGTTGTAGACCAGATCGAAGGCCACCACGCCGGGCGCAAGCGCCTGGGCCGGGTAGGGTGACACGCCCTCGAACCGGCCGGCCATGCCCATGGGCGTGGCGTTGGTCAAAAAATCCGCGCCAAACGCGCCGCGCTCGTCCCAGGGCACGGCCAGGACGCCGAATTCCCGGGCCAGGGCCTGGGCTTGTTCGAACCGCCGGGCCGTGACGCCGACCACGCCGGAGTCCAGGCGCGTGAGCCCGAGCACGGCTGCCCGGGCCGCGCCGCCGGCTCCGAGCACCAGGGCGCGCCGGGGCGCGATGCCGCGCATGACCAGGGGCCGGCAGAAGCCCTCGACGTCGGTGTTGTCGCCCACGAGCCGGCCGTCGCGCCAATAGAGCGTATTGACCGCGCCCGCCGCCTGGCCGAGGTCCGTGACCTCGTCCACGAAGGCCATGACCGCCGTTTTGTGGGGGATGGTGACGCTGGCCCCGGCGATGGGCGTTTGGCGCAGGCGCTCCATGAAGGCCGGCAGGTCCTCGGGCGGGGTCGGCCAAGCTTCGTAGCGGGCGTCCAGGCCGTAGCGCGAAAACCCCCAGTTGTGCACCAGGGGGCTGAGCGTATGGCCCAGGGGATGGCCGATGATGCCAAAAAGCTGCATATTCGTGCCCTTGCCTGCGGCAGAAAGACAATCAGGGAACCACTCAAGCGTCGCTTCGGGCCTCTGGCCCGAGAACTATTCTCGCGGCTACCTCTTCAGAGAACAAACGACGTTCGCCTCTCCACCACATCGAAGGCGACGCCGTAAAGCCTCCTTAAACCCCCTTTCAGGGAGGGTCCGGGAGGGGCTTAGCCCCTCCCGGCCGCCGGAGGCATCTTCTCTTCTTCTTACCCCTTGGCCGCTTCGGCCCCGGCGCGCAGGGCTTCGGCGTTTTTGGGGATGAGGTGGCTGTAGTGCTTGGCGATGACGTGGGAGAGGCTTTCCTCGACCACGGACAGCGGCAGCACGCCGGTGGCTTCGATAAACGCGCCAAGGGCCACCATGTTGGCCATGCGGGTATTGCCCAGGCCATCGGCGATCTCGTTGCAGGCCACAGGGACCAGGCGCACGCGCGAGGCGTCGGCCAGGGCCGGGTCCACCAGCGAGGAGTTGACGACGAGCACGCCGCCGTCCACGAGCTGGGGCTGGAACTTGTCCAGGGACGGCCGGTTCATGATGATGAGGCTTTTGGGGCTTCTGATGATGGGCGAACCGATGGCGTCGTCGGAGACGACGACGGTGCAGTTGGCCGTGCCGCCGCGCATTTCCGGTCCGTAGACCGGGATGTAGGTGACATTTAAGCCATGTTCCATGCCGGCGTAGGCGAGCAAGTTGCCGATGAGCATGACGCCCTGGCCGCCGAAGCCGGCGATGATCACGTCCTGGTAGAGGCTCACGGCTATTCCTCCTTGGCCGCGTCCTTGAAGACGCCGAGCGGGAATTCGGGGATCATTTCCTTGCCCACGCGCTCGTTGGCGGCAACCGACGACATGCGCCAGTTGGTGGGGCAGGTGGCCAGGACCTCGACGAAGCCGAAGCCTTCGCCCTTGATCTGGGTCTCGAAGGCGCGGCGGATGGCGCGCTTGGTCTGGGCGATGTTTTTGATCGTGTTGACGGCGGTGCGGGCGCAGTAGGCCACGCCGCCCAAGGTCGCGATGATCTCGGACATGTGGATGGGGCCGCCTTCGCGCTCCAGGCACCGTCCGCCGGGGCAGGTGGTGGTTTTTTGGCCCACCATGGTGGTGGGAGCCATCTGGCCGCCGGTCATGCCGTAGACGGTGTTGTTGACGAAGATGACGGAGATGCGCTCGCCCCGGTTGGCGGCGTGCATGATCTCGGCCATGCCGATGGAGGCCAGGTCGCCGTCGCCCTGGTAGGCGAAGACGAAGGCGTCGGTGCGGGCGCGCTTGACGCCGGTGGCCACGGCCGGGGCGCGGCCATGGGGAGCCTCGACGGTGTCGACCAGGATATAGTTGTAGAGAAAGACCGAGCAGCCAATGGAGCTGACGGCGATGGTTTTTTCCACCAGGCCGTATTCTTCCAGGCATTCGGCCACGATGCGGTGGACGACGCCGTGCTGGCAGCCGGGGCAGTAGTGGGTGGCCACGTCGGCCAGCACTTCCGGGCGCGTGAAAACAAGCTGTTCCGACATGTTAGGCCCCCTTCACAGCGGCGCGCACGGGCGCGTCGAAGTCTTCGGGCGTGGGCATGTTGCCGGGCAGGAAACCGAAGAATTCGGAATCGGCCAGGCCGCGCACGGCCAGACGCACGTCGTCGACCATCTGGCCGAGGTTGTGCTCAATGGTAAGAAACCGCTTGCCCTGTCCGGCCAGGTCGCGAAGGGCGGCCTCGGGGAAGGGGAAAAGCGTAATGGGGCGCAGCAGGCCCACCTTGAGTCCCTCGGCGCGCAGGGCGCGCACCGTGGATTTGACGATGCGGCCGATGGAGCCGTAGGCCACCACGACGAGTTCGGCGTCGGCGGTCTCGAAGGCTTCGTAGCGCACTTCGGCCGTCATGGCGGCGTACTTGTCACGCAGGCGGATGTTCTGGCCGGCCAGGGCCCCGTCTTCGAGGAAAAGCGACTTGAGGATGCGCGGGGCGCGCTGTCCGCGTCCGGTGAGCTTCCAGTCCGCGCCCTCGGCCGAGTCGATGGGCAGGGCCTCGCGCCGGGCCACGGGCTCCTTCATCTGGCCAACGATGGCGTCGCCGAGGATGAGCACGGGATTGCGGTACTTAAACGCCAGCTCGAAGGCCTCGAAAGTCAGGTCGTAGCACTCCTGGCAGGAGCCGGGAGCCAGGACCAGGGTGCGGTAGTCGCCGTGGCCGCCGCCCTTGACCGACTGGAAGTAGTCGCCCTGGGACGGGCCGATGTCGCCAAGGCCCGGGCCGCCTCTATTCATGTTGACGACCACGCCGGGCAGGTCGGAGCCGGCCATGTAGGAGATGGCTTCCTGCATGAGCGAAACGCCGGGGCTCGACGAGGTGGTCATGGCCCGCACGCCGCAGGCGGCCGCGCCAAGCAGCATATTGGCCGAGGCCACTTCCGACTCGGCCTGGACAAACTCGCCGCCGGCGGCCGGCATGGCCGAGGACAGCATTTCCGGGATGTCGTTTTGGGGGGTGATGGGATAGCCGAAGTAGCAACGGCAGCCGGCGTCCAGGGCGCCATGGGCGATGGCTTCATTGCCCTTGATGAAGATGCGTTTGGCCGACATCAGTCGTTCTCCTTGGCTTTGCTTTTGGCCGTGCGCCAAACGGTGATGGCCACGTCCGGGCACATCTGGGCGCAGGAGGCGCAGCCCGTGCATTTGTCCATCGAGGCCTCGGGCAGTTCCGCGACCTTGTAGCCCTTGGCGTTGAAGCGCGAGGAGGCCACGATGATGGACTTGGGGCAGGCCTCGACGCAAAGCAGACAGCCCTTGCAGCGCTGCTCGTCGATGACAATCCGCGACATCTGTTTCTCCTTGGCGGGCAAGGGATCGGCGCGCGCCAACACAGGAGCGCGCCCCGGCCCGAATGTTCCAGACGGTGGGGAGACGCCAGACGGCTACAGGACCAACATGGCGTCGCCGTAGGAAAAAAAGCGGTAGCCGGAAGCGACGGCCTGCCCGTAGGCAGCCAGGATGGACTCTCTTCCGGCCAGGGCGGCCAGCATAATCACCAGCGATGATCCAGGCAAATGGAAATTCGTGACCATGCCGTCCACCACGGCGAAGCGGTGGCCCGGGCGGATGAAGATGTCGGTGAAGCCGGCGAAGGCTCCGAAAGCCCCGGCCTCGCGCACAGCACCCTCCAGGGTCCGGGCGGCGGTGGTGCCCACGGCGATGACCGGCCGGCCCTCAGCTTTGGCCCGGGACACGGCCGAGGCCGCCTCGGGCGACACCTCGATCCATTCCTGGTGCATGGCGTGGTCGCGCAGGTCCTCCACGCGAACGGGCGAGAAGGTGCCCAGGCCGACGTGGCAGGTGACGGCGGTGAGCCTAAAGCCGCGCCCGGCCAGGCGCGCCAGGAGTTCCTCGGTGAAGTGCAGGCCGGCGGTTGGCGCGGCGGCGCTGCCGAGCTTGTCGTCGCGGGCGTAGACGGTCTGGTAGGTTTCCCGGTCGGCCGCGTCGTCGGCCCGGCGGATGTAGGGGGGCAGGGGCACATGGCCTATGCGCGTGAGTATCTCGGGTAGCGCGCCACGCCAGGACAGCGTCACCTCGGTATGCCCGAAGGCCCCGCGCGAGACGGCGGTGACGGCCAGATCGGGCGCGAAGTCGATGCGGTCCCCGGGCCTTGGCGGCCGGGAGACGCGCAGCAAGCCAGCGGCCGGGGCGCTGGTCCAGCCGGTGGCCGGGTCGGTTTCGGGTTTAAGCAGCGCCACGGGCGTCAAAAGCAGGAATTCGGCCGCGCCGCCGGTGGGGCGTTTGCCGAGAAGCCGCACCGGGGCGACCTTGGTGTTGTTGACGACGAGCAGCGCGCCCTCGGGCAGCAGGTCGGGCAGGTCGGTAAACACCCGGTGGTCCAGGCTCCCGGCGGCCCGGTCAAGGACCATGAGGCGGCAGGCGTCGCGCACTTCGCACGGCCGATCGGCGATCAGGGCGTCGGGCAGCTCGAAATGGTAAGAGGCGAGCAGGTCTTCAGGAACTGGGGGCGCGGGGGGCGCTTTGGCGTCGGTCACGGGCAATCCTTGGAAAAAAAGCGGCGAGGCGAAAGCGGCGGGCCGGATGCCCCGGCCCGCCGCCGTGTTGGCTAAGGGCGTTGTGCGTTCCTGTCGCGTCCACGAAAAGCGCCGATGGTGTTTCGCAGGCAGCGCACTAAGTTAGTACTTATTCTTAAAAATACGCTCGTAGTTTCAAGGGGCGCGGCTCTAGGCTTCCATGGCGACGTCGCCGTTTAGCACCGCGATCACGTCGCTGATGATCCGCTCGGCCTGTCCTTCGGGCACTTGGCAGGTGCCGACGTTGCGGTGGCCGCCGCCGCCGTAGGACAGCATCAACCGGCCGATGTCCACGGGGTTGGTGCGGTCGAAAATCGACTTGCCGACGGTGAGCACCACGTTCTGCTTGGCCTTGCCCCAGATGACCTGGACGCTGACCTCGGCGTCGGGGAACAGGGCGTAGGCCGTGAAGCGGTTGCCGGTAAAAATTTCTTCCTGCTCGCGCAGGTCAATGAGCAGCACCTTGCCGATCAGCCTGGAACGCTCCCGCAGCATGCCAGCGAACTGCTCCTCCTGCTCGAAATAGCGCGTAACCCGCTCGGCCACGTCGGGATCGGCCAGAATGGCCTCCACGGGCTGGGTGCGGCACAGCTCCACCAGATGCATCATGAGCTGGTAATTGCTGATGCGGTAGTCGCGGTACCGGCCAAGGCCGGTGCGCGGGTCCATGAGGAAGCTTAAAAGTATCCAGCCGGAGGGCTTGGCCACTTCCTCGGGGCGCAAATCGCCGCTGTCGCAGCGGTCGACGTAGGCCAGCATCTCGTCGAAACGGGCCGGGAAGCGGTCATGGCCGCCGTAGTACTCCCAGATGACCCGGGCGCAGCTCGGCAGGGGCTTGGACACGCCGGTGAATTCGATGTCGCCCAGCCGGTCGGCCTCGCTGGTGTGGTGGTCGAACCACAGCCCGCAGCCCGGGGCGTAGGGCACGTTGGCCAGAATGTCGTTTGGCCCGCATTCCACCTTGCCGTCCTGGACGTCTTTCGGGTGCACGAACACCCACTCGTCCATGACGCCGGCTTCCTTGAGCAACACCGCGCAAATGAGTCCATCGAAATCCGAACGCGTCAAAAGCCGCATGTCCCCTTCCTCCTTGGCTCGCCGCCGCCCGAAGCGGCATCGTCCTGTCTAGCCCAAGGCCCGCCACGAGGCAACCGGCCAGACCCGGGCCGGCCCGATATTTCCTTTGCCAAGGAGCCGGTTTTCGGCTGTGATGCGGCCATGCCGATACCCCCGACGCCCGGCGGCCCCCCGGCCAGCCTTGAAGATCTTACGCAGCTCCTTGACCGTGCCGCCAGCGCCCGCCGCGCCGCCGCCGCCGCCATTCTGGCCGGCCGGCCCGTGCCGCCCGAGGCCATGGCCGCAATCGCCCGCCTGGCCGCCGATCTGCGCCGTTGCGCCGGCCGCGACCACGTCGCCGCCCTGAGCCACAGCGAAGACGCCAGCCTGCGCCTGGACCTCGGCCTGGAAATCGAACAACTCGAAAACGACGCGCTCTACCTGGAAGACGGCCGCGAAGCCCTGCGAAAACGCCTGGGCAAACGCCGTCCTGGCCTCGGCGACGCCGTGCGGCGGGGGCTCAAAGCCATTGCCGGCGAAACCTTCAACACGCTCATCTGCGACGCCGACGCCCTGTTCCGCCCGGCCGGACACCGGCTGGCCACCAGCTTCCAGCCGGCCTGGAACGCCGTGGCCGCCGGCCGCTTCGCCATGGCCCGAAGCCGTCATCCCGTGCTGTGGTCCGACGCGCCCCTGGCAAGCCTGCTCGGCCGGGCCTCCCTGCCGCCCCAGACCTTCGCCTACGCCGGGTCGCTGGGCCGACAGTGGCAAACCGTTGCCGGCAACCAGGGCCAGGCCGCCTTGTCCCAGGAAAAACACGACCTCAACCAGGCCATGGCCGAGCGCCTAACAAGCCTCATGGCTTCCTCGGACCGGCTCCCCTTTGTCTGGATCGGCTCGGGTTTGCAACTGCGCCAGGGCGAAATCAGCATCGCCCGGCAGGACGCCGTCCGCTCCATCGACGAAGACGACTCGCTTACCCTGCTTGAGCACATCCACGACGCCGTGGACGCCATCGACCCCCAGCGCCAACACTTCCGCGTCGATGACGACGGCTGCGACGTCACCATCACCCCCACCTCGGCCAACCGCGACCTCTGGAACGACTTCTCCCCGGCCGAAGGCCTGCGCAACATCAATCAGGCCCTGGACCTCGACCTGGCCACCGGCCCGCACCTCGTCTGCGCCGCCGGCTCGCCCGGCGTGGCCCTGCTGGCCGCCCTGGCCGCCCATACGCCCAACCTGCGGGCCATCCTCGTCACTGACCGCGCCGACCTCGCCGCCCGGGCCATGGATATTTGTCCGCATACCGCCATCGTCCGCCACCCCGACACCGTGGCCTCGATTTTGTCGGCAGCCGCGCCGTAACGTGGGGAAAAACAGGGAAAAGGCAGAAGAGCAGGCTCTGCCCGCACCCGCCGGGGGCCGACCGCCCGCCGGACCCCCTTCATGGGCTGTGGTGGACGGGCGGGGGCGCGGGAGCGCTGGCGGCTAGGGTCCGTCCTGGGAGCGTTCAGATGGACGCATGTCGGGGCTGGTGTAGAAGAACTCGATGCGCCGGTTGCGGGATTTGTTTTCGGCCGAGGTGGGCGGCACCAGCGGTTGGCTGTCGGCCAGCCCCACGGCGCGCAGGCGGGTGGAGGGGATGCCGGCTTTTTCGGACAGGTAGCGCACGGCGGCGGCGGCCCGGGCGGCCGAGAGTTCCCATTTGGAGGGGTAGGGGCCGGAGCCTTCGTCGTCGTCGGCGTGGCCGCGCACGGTGAGGTTGATTTTGAAATCGCGCAGGATTTTGGCCACGCCGTCCATGATCTTGGCGGCGGCCGGGGTGATCTCGGCCGAACCGGGCTTGAACATGACGGAGTTGTTGACCTGCATGAGAACGCCGGAGGAATCGTTGCTCACGCCCGAGTTGTTTTTGACGTTCTGGTCGGAGGTGATGAGTTCCTTGATGAGGATGGCGATTTCGTACTTGAGCTTGTTTTCCTGGGAGAGCTTGAATTCCGGGCTGCCCTTGATGGCGTCGGGGCTGATGAAGGTGGGCACCTTTTCGAGGTTCTGGGTCTTTTCCTTGGAGGGCACGTTTTTATCCTGGAAGACCAGGGAGAGTTCCTGCTTGGTCTGGGGCTTGAGGGAAACGACCAGCCACAGGAGCAGGAAAAAGGCCATCATGGCCGTCACGAAGTCGGCGTAGGCCACCTTCCAGGAGCCGCCGTGGTGGCCGCCGTGGTCTCCGTCGGACTCGCGGTAGATGATGACGGTTTTGCCGTCATTTTTTCCCACGAAGCGCCCCTTCCATGTCGTCCATGCTCGGCCGCACGTCCTCGGGGATGGCCCGGCGGCCCATTTCCACCGAGAGTAGCGGCGAGAAGCCGGAGTTGAAGGCGGCCAGCACTTCCTTGACCACGTGCAGCATGTGCTGCTGGGCCTTGGCCTGGTATTCCAGGTTGTTGGCCATGGGGCCGACGAAGCCGTAGCTCATGAGGATGCCCAGAAACGTGCCGACCAGGGCCGCGCCGATGCTGTGGCCGAGTACTTCGGGCGGCTCGTTGATCTTGCCCATGGTGAGCACGATGCCGAGCACGGCGGCCACGATGCCAAGGCCGGGCAGGGAGTCGGCCACCTTGGTGACGGCGCCCGGGGCGATCATGGCGTGGTGGTGCATGGTGGCGATGTCGGTGCGCATGAGGTCGTCGTAGCGGTGGGCGTCGATGCCTTCGGAGAGCAGGCACTTGATGTTGTCGCAGATGAAGTGGGCCAGCTGCTTGTTTTTGGCGATGGCCGGGTATTTGTTCAGCGTGGCGGACTGTTCGGGCTTGGAGACGTGGGGCTCCAGGGCGACGATGCCGTCGCGGCGGGCGATGTTGATGAGCTCGAACAGCAGGGTGAGCAGGTCCTGGTAGTCGCCGGCCGACGGTTCCTTGCCGGTAAACACGTGCATGACGTGTTTGAAGGTGCCTATGGCGATGGACTTGGGCGAGGCGATGAAAAACGACCCCAGGGCCGCGCCGCCGATGATGAGCAGCTCGATGGGCTGCCACAGCACGCCCATATGGCCGCCTTCGAGCATAAATCCGCCGAAGACGCAGGCGATAACCACCACTATGCCGATAATCGCGAACATGGTTTACCGTCAGGGGCGTGCGCGGGCACGCCGATTCGTCGGCAGGCGGGGACGGCCCTGCCGGAGGTGTCTGGGAATGACGCCTGGGGCGTGGTTTCCCTTGGTGTAGAAAAAACCGGCCGGGCGGGCAAGGGGGGCGACCCGCCGCAGCGGCCCGCCCCCCTGGTTGCGACGCGTTATTTCGCGCCGTGGCACTTCTTGTATTTTTTCCCGGAGCCGCAGGGGCAGGGATCGTTGCGCCCGACCTTGGGGGCTTCGCGGCGCTTGGGCTCTTTCTTGGCGTCTTCGGCCGACTCGGCCGGGCCGGAATACTGCACGTTGGCGGTCTCGTCCTTGTGCTGGAATTCCTGCTCCTGGACTTCGGCCCGGATGCGCACCCGCGACAGCGCCCGGATGGCGGCGTCGCGCATGTTGTAGATGAGCTGCTGGAAGAGCTCGAAGCCTTCGCGCTTGTACTCCTGCTTGGGGTCTTTCTGGCCGTAACCGCGCAGCCCGATGCCGTCGCGCAGGTGGTCCATGGAGAGCAGATGCTCCTTCCAGTGGCGGTCCAGGCTGTCGAGGAGGAAGTAGCGGGCCACTTCTTTGTAGTGCGCCCCGGCGGTCTCGGCCAGCTCGCGCTGGCGGCCGGTCACGGCTTCGAGGACAGCCTGCTTTTCGGCCTCGCCGCCATCGGCCAGCTCGATCTTGTAGTCGAGAATGTCCTCGATCTGGGCGGCGGCTACTTCCAGCAGCTCGGGATCGGGTTCGCCCTTGAGCGCGGCAAAGGGCGCGAAGATTTCGTCCACGATCTCTTCGATATGCTCCTGGACGAAGGTTTCCGGTTCGTCGGAGCCCATGAGTTCGCGGCGGCGGCTGTAGATGACCTCGCGCTGCTGGTTCATGACGTTGTCGTAGTCCAGCAGCTGCTTGCGGATTTCGAAGTTGTGAGCTTCCACGCGCTTCTGGGCGTTTTCGATGGCCCGGGAGACCATGCGGTTCTCGATGGGCTCGCCGTCTTCCATGCCGAGCTTGTCCATGAGGCCTTTTAAGCGGTCGGAGCCGAAAAGGCGCATGAGGTCGTCGTCCAGGGCCAGGTAGAAGCGCGAGGAGCCGGGATCGCCCTGGCGGCCGGAACGGCCGCGCAGCTGGTTGTCGATGCGCCGGGATTCGTGGCGTTCGGTGCCCAGGATGTGCAGGCCGCCAAGGTCGGTGACGCCGGGGCCGAGCACGATGTCCGTGCCGCGGCCGGCCATGTTGGTGGCGATGGTGACCTTGCCGGCATGGCCGGCCAGGGCCACGATCTCGGCTTCCTTCTCGTGGTTCTTGGCATTGAGGACGTCGTGGGGCACGCCGGTCTTTTTGAGCATGTCCGAGAGCAGCTCGGATTTCTCGATGGAGACCGTGCCGACCAGCACCGGCTGGCCGCGCTTGTGCAGGTCCTTGACGTCGGCGGCGATGGCCTCGAACTTCTCCCGCTGGGTCTTGTAGACCAGATCCGGGAAGTCCTTGCGGACCATGGGCTTGTTGGTGGGGATGGAGATGACTTCCAGCCCGTAGATCTCGCGGAATTCCACGGCCTCGGTGTCGGCTGTGCCGGTCATGCCCGAGAGCTTTTTGTACATGCGGAAGTAGTTCTGGAAGGTGATGGTGGCCAGGGTCTGGTTCTCGGCCTCCACCTGCACGAGTTCCTTGGCTTCCAGGGCTTGGTGCAGGCCGTCGGAGTAGCGCCGGCCGGGCATGAGACGGCCGGTGAACTCGTCGACGATGATGACCTGGCCGTCCTTGACGACATAGTCCACGTCGCGCTGGAAAATGTGGTGGGCTTTCAGGGCCTGGAGCACATGGTGCTGCAGGGTGATGTTGGCCGGATCGAACAGGTTGTCGATCTTGAGCACGTCTTCCATGCGGGCCACGCCCTCGTCGGTGAGGAGCACGGTGCGGGCCTTTTCGTCCACGGTGAAGTGGGTTTCGCGGCGCAGCATGGGAATAAGCGCGTTGACCCGGGCGTAGAGGGTGGAGGAATCCTCGGCCTGGCCGGAGATAATAAGCGGGGTGCGGGCTTCGTCGATGAGGATGGAGTCCACTTCGTCGACGATGGCGAAATTGAGCGGCCGCTGCACGAGCTGTTCCTGGTAGAACTTCATGTTGTCGCGCAGGTAGTCGAAACCGAATTCGTTGTTGGTGCCGTAGGTGATGTCCGCGCCGTAGGCGGCCTGGCGCTGTTGGTCGTCGAGGCCGTGGACGATGACCCCGACGCTAAGGCCCAGGAACCCGTAGAGCTTGCCCATCCAGGCGGCGTCGCGCTTGGCCAGGTAGTCGTTGACCGTGATGAGGTGCACGCCCTTGCCGGACAGGGCGTTTAGGACCACGGGCAGGGTGGCGACCAGGGTCTTGCCTTCGCCGGTCTTCATCTCGGCGATCTTGCCCTGGTGCAGGGTGATGCCGCCGATGAGCTGGACGTCGTAGTGGCGCATGCCAAGGGAGCGCACCGAGGCTTCGCGCACGATGGCGAAGGTTTCGGGCAGCACGTCGTCGAGGGGGCGGCCCTCGGCCACCTCCTGGCGCAGCTCGGCCACCCGGGCGCGCATGGCGTCGTCGGATAGGGCCTGGATTTGCGGCTCGAAGGCGTTGATGGCCTCGATGAGCGGGCGAAGGCCCTTGAGGTAGCGCTCGTTGCGCGACCCGAAGACCTTGTGGGCAATGGCTTTGAGCATGGCAGGGACTCCTTTATGGCTGCGGGGCGATGGGAAACGGCCCCGAAAAATGGTCGTGAAGGTTTTTAGCCGATGGTTTCCAGCCAGTGGCCGACTCCCACCCCGTCCGGGGCGGCGGCGCGCAGCTGGGTGACGCAGCCCGAGCAGCCGGTGACGATCTGCTCCCCGGGCTTGGGGGCATAGATCGCCAGGGCGTCACGCGCCACGGCTTCGGACAGGTCGGGATGGGTGAGCTTGGTCAGGCCCCCGAAACCGCAGCAGGGGGTTTCGTTTTCCCGGAAAACGAGGCGCTCGCCCATGATGCGGCGCAAAAGCGAAAGGTCCTGGTTGCCGCCGGCTCCGTGGCAGGGGCGGTGGTAGCGCACGGCCGGGGGCGCGGCTTGGCCGATCTCAAACGTGGTGTCGCCCAGCAGTTCGGCCAGGGAGACGAGGTTTTCGCACCACGGCGTAAGTTCGTCCATGGCCAGTCCCAGGTCCTTGCGGGCATAGGCCCGCAGCCCGCAGCGGCAGGTGGCGCAGAAAACCACCATGAGCGGCCGGCCGGCCCGACGCCAGGCGTCGATATTCTGCTGCTGCATGGCGGCTTGGGCCTGGGGCGCGCCGGCGTGGCCCAGGGTGCAGCCGCAGCAGGTAAAGCCGGGATCGGGCAGGACCTCGACGCCCAGGCCCTCCAGGAGCCGGGCGGCCTCGGCCTTCCAGCGCGGGTTGGCATGTTCGGCCACGCAGCCGGCGAAGATGACGGCCTTTTTGCCGGCCTGGCGCGTGTCGAAATTCTTGGGGAACAGCCAGGGGGCCGGGGCCTTGCCCGCGCCCAGGGCGGCCAGGGCGTCTCGGGCCCGGGACACGGCCGCGATGGGGATGTTGCCGGGCAGCAGTTTGCCCAGGGTCATGGCCAGGGGCCAGGCCAGTCCGGCCCGTTCGACCCACAGCTTCCACAGCATCCCGGCAAACCCGGGATGGGCGGCGCGGATTTCGGCCACCAGATCCGGGCCGCACAGCCCCAAGGGGCAGGCGTCCTCGCAGCGGCCGCAGGACAGGCAGGCGGTGGTCAGCATCTCGGCGGCCTTGGCCGACAGCTCGGCCCGGCCTTCGCCCAGGGCCTTGGCCAGGAAGAACTTGGCCCGCGGGGAAAGCTCCTCGCGGCCGGTGGCCGTAAAAAGCGGGCACACGGGCAGGCAGCGGCCGCACAGGATGCAGGTCGGGCGGCGGCCCTGGCCGTGGAGGCAGTGGACGGGGGAAAGTTCCGTGGACACGTCTAGTAGGCCTTGCCGGGGTTCATGATGCCGTAGGGGTCGAAGGCGGCCTTGATCCGAGCCATGAGCCCGCGCTCGATGGGGGAAAGCTGGCGGTCGAGGAAAGGCAGCTTGGACAGGCCCACGCCGTGCTCGCCCGACAGCGTGCCGCCCAGGGACAGGGCCAGGGACAGGATGCGTTCCCGGGCGGTCTGCGCCCTGGCGCGCTCGTCGGCATTGGCGGCGTCGTGCATGATGTTGACGTGGAGGTTGCCGTCGCCCACATGGCCGAACAGCAGAATCTTGAGGGACAGTTCGTCGGCCACGGACCGGATACCGGCGGCGGCGGCCCGAAGCTGGCCGCGCGGCACGGTGACGTCGTCGCTGATCTTGTCCGGGGCGGCCTTGAAGGAGGCCGGGTTGAGCAGCCGGCGCGGCTCCCAGACGGCTTCCTCGTCTTCGGGGGTGGCGGCCCGGCGGCTCCAGACCGGCCCGGCCGGCCTGGTGGCGGCTTCGAGCAGGGCCAGATCGGCGGCCAGGGCCTCGGGGGAACCGTCCAGGCGGATGATAAGGGCCGCGCCGGCCGTTTCGGGCCAGGGCACGGGGCTGATGGCGGCCACGGCGGCCATGGCCTCCCGGGCCATGAATTCCAGGGCGGTGGGCAGGATGCCGGCCCGAAACACGTCGCCGGCGGCGGTAAGCGCCGCGTCCACGTTGGCAAAGGCCAGGGCCAGGGTGGCCGTGGCGGCAGGCAGGGGCAGGAGCTTGACCGTCAGCTCGGTGATGACCCCCAGCGTCCCCTCGGAGCCGCAAAAGAGGCGGACAAGGTCAAGGCCCACGACGTTTTTATGGGTGCGCCGGCCGCAGTGGACGACTTCGCCGCCGGGCAGCACGGCGGTGAGCCCCAGCACGTGGTCGCGGGTGACGCCGTACTTGACGGCCCGCATGCCGCCGGCGCAGGTGGCCACGTTGCCGCCTATGGTGGAAAATTTCACGCTGGCCGGGTCCGGGGCGTAGAAGAGGCGCTTTTTGGCCGCCTCGGCCTGGAGATCGGCCGTGACCACGCCGGGTTCGACCACGGCCACGAAGTCGTCGGCGTCGATGTCCAGGATGCGGGCAAGGCGCGCCGTGGAGACGACGACGCCGCCGGCCACCGGGGTGCAGTCGCCCACGGTGTTGGTGCCCCGGCCGCGCGGCAGCACGGGCAGGCGATGCTCCTGGGCCAGGGCCAGAAGCGCCCGGACCTGTTCCAGGTTTTCGGGGCGCACCACGGCCGAGGGCAGGGCGTGGCGGCGCGAGGCGTCGACGCCGTAGACGAACATTTCTTCCGGGCTGAAAACGGCGGCGTCGCCGGGGAAGATGTTTTCCAGGGCGCGGCGGACGTCGGCGGGCAGGGTCGGGGTGGGGCTCATGGGATCAGTCGGCCTCGGCGGTCCAGGTCATGGTGTCAACGAGACCGGCCGCGTCGAAGGTGAAGGAGACTTCGTTGTAGCCGCTTAAGTCCGAATAGCGCCAGACGTTGCCCTCGACTTCCTCGGGCTGCCCGAGGGCAATGGCCAGGCGTTCCCGGGGGATGCCCCGGCACACGCCCCGGGCGAAGCAGCCGGGCGCGGCGAAGATGCGAATCTGGTGGAAAAACTGCCGCTGGCCTTCTTCCATGCTGTACAGCGACACGACCAGCCCGTCGTAGGTGAGGGTGATGATTTCGTAGGGCGTGGCGTCGTAGGGATTGCTGAAGGGCACGGCCTGCCGTTCCCGGGGCGAGCCGAGCTTCTTGACGACGTCGGCTTCGGTTGGGCCGTAGAGGGCGGCGGTCTCGTCGAGAAACGCCTCCAGGCGTTCGTCGGCGTCGGCGGCGGCGCAGGGCTGGGCGGCCAGCAGGAGCATGGCCGTCAGCGTCAGGAAAAAATGGCGGAATCGACCCATCAAAATGTTCCTTGCAGCGGTTTCGTCCGATCCGGCCTGGGCCGGTTAATGTCGCGCCAGCTCCCGGGCGGCGTCGCGGTCGAGGTCCCGGGACTTGAGGTCGTCGCGGCGGTCGAAGACCTTCTTGCCGCGCGCCAGGGCGATTTCGACCTTGGCCCGGCCGTTTTTGAAATACACCCGCACCGGGACCACGGTCAGCCCTTTTTGTTCCACCTTGACCCGCATGGCGTTTATTTCCGCCGCATGGAGCAGGAGTTTTCGCGGCCGCTCGGGTTCGTGGCCGGCGTAGCCGGCGTTTTCGTAGGGCGCGATGTGCACGCCGATCATAAACGCCTCGCCGTCCTGGAACTTCACGTAGCCGTCCTTGAAGCTGATGCGCCCCAGGCGAAGGGACTTCACCTCGGAACCCATGAGCACCAGGCCGGCCTCGTATTTTTCCAGGAATTCGTAGAGGTGGCGGGCTTTTTTATTGAGGGCGACAAGTTTTTCGCCCGATTCTTTCGCAGCCATGGCGTCCTTTGGCAGGCAATGCCGCCGCCGTTTCGCGCCCGGACAGGTCCGGGCGTCGCATCACGGCCAGCCCTGCCGCGTCCGTGTCGTGTGTAGGCCGGGCGGCCGGAGCGGTCAATGGGCCGGGGATTCCTCCCGGTCAAGCAGGGAGGAATAGAACATCAGCTCGTCCGGGAACTGCCGGAAGATGGTTTCCTGGACCAGGGCGTTGGTCCGGGTCACGGACGGGCTTTCCAGAACCAATTTAAGCAGATTTTTGCAATCGTCCATGGTGGCCTGGCGAATGATCCGCTTGATGCCCGGTATGGCCTGGGGGGTCAAGCTGATGCAGTCGATCTGCATGCCCATGAGGATGGGCACGCAAAAGGGGTCGGAAGCCATTTCGCCGCACAGGCTCACTTCGATGCCGGCCTGGTGGGCGGCGTCGACCACGTGCTTGATGCTGCGCACCACGGCCGGATGCAGGGGCTGGTACATGTGGGACACGTACCGGTTGGTGCGGTCGATGCCCAGGGAATACTGGATGAGGTCATTGGTGCCGATGCTGAAGAAATCGACCTCCCGGGCCAGGATTTCGGCGATCATCACGGCCGAGGGCAGCTCCATCATGATGCCGACCGGCAGATCGGCGTTGAAGCGGTGGCCTTCCTGGCGCAGCTGGGCCCGGGCCTCGGCCAGCATGGCCTTGGCCTGCCGGATTTCCCGCAGCCCGGAGATCATGGGGAACATCACCGAAATGTTGCCGGCAACCGACGCCCGCAGCATGGCCCGCAGCTGGGTCATGAAGATGTCGCGGTGGTGCATGCACAGGCGGATGGCCCGCAGCCCCAGGGCCGGGTTGCGCTCGTCCAGGCTGCCCAGGGTGGAGACGAACTTGTCGGCCCCGGCGTCCAGGGTGCGAAGGGTCACCCGGCGCGGCGACATGATCGTGGCAAGGTCCAGGTATTCCTGGTAAAGTTCTTCTTCCGTGGGCAGCTTGGCCCGGTTCATGTAGGAGTATTCGGTGCGGTACAGCCCAATGCCCTCGCCGCCGTTGTTGACCACGGTGGGCACTTCCTCAAGCATCTCGATGTTGGCTTTGACCTTGAGCCGGTAGCCGTCGATGGTTTCGCCGGGCAGGTGGCAGCCGCGCATGATGCCGGCCTGGTAGGCCTCGAACTGGTACTTGAGGTCGGAGAGCCGGGCCAGCTCCTCCTCGGCCGGGGACAGCACCACCACGCCGCGCAGTCCGTCCACCACCACGAGGTCGCCGTCGCGCACCTCGCGTTCGAGTTCGGTGACGCCGACCACGGCCGGGATGCCAAGCGTCCGGGCCAGGATGCCGGTGTGGGAGGTCTTGCCGCCCTGGACCGTGACCAGGGCCATGATCTTGTCGGTCTCCAGCGACGCCGTGTCGGCCGGGGAGACGTCGTGGGCCATGAGCACCACCCGGCTCTCGATGGCCCGTATCTCGGCGGTCTGGCCGGCGAGCCTAGCCTGGACGCGGCCCGAGACGGTGCGCACGTCCTGGATGCGGTCGCGGAAATACTGGTCGTCCAGGGCCTCGAAGGCCTTTTCCAGATCGGCCACGGCCTTGTCCAGGGCCCATTCGGCGTTGATGCCCAGGGTCTGGATGTAGCGTTTGGCGACTCCCGAAAGTTTGGGGTCTTTCAGGATCATGAGGTGGGAGTCGATAATGAGCGCATGTTCGCGCAGGTCGGCCGGGATGCGCTCCCGAGCCTGTTCGATTTCCTGGGCGAACTGCTCGATGGCGCGATCCAGGCGGACCATTTCCGGCCCGACCAGGGCTTCGGGCAGGGTCTGGCGGGGCAGGGGGCCGGCCCCGGAGCGGTTTAAGAAAAAGGCCCGTCCGATGGAGATGCCGGCCGAGACGGGGATGCCTTTGAGGGTTGCCATGTCGGGCTGGTCCTTGGCGCGGCGGCGATCCGCGGCGCGGCGGGGTTGGGGGTTTTCCGGTCCCTGTTACGGACCGGTCGCGGCGTCAGCGGAAGCGGTTGCGGAAAAGTTCGCCCAGGCGCCCAAGGGCCAGGGCGGCGTCGGGGCCGACGGCGCGCAGTTCCAGTTCGCAGCCCTGGCCGGCGGCCATGGTGAGGATATCGAGAATGCTCTTGGCGTCCACGGCTGCGCCGCCGTCCTGACGCACCTGGATGTCGCAGTCGTATTTCTGGGCTTCCTGGGCCAGCTTGGCGGCCGGGCGGGCGTGCAGGCCCTGTTCGTTGGCCACGCGCACGCGCAGCACGAAACCGTCGGCTTCGGCCAGGATGTCGTCGGCCCCGGACAAGGGGGCGGCAAGGGTCGGCTCGGTCATCGTCCACCGTCGTTTCGGCCGCCTGCGGGGCGGCGGGCCAGGCGCGGGCCTGGCGGTTATGCCGGCGCTAGGCCGGCCACATGGAGCGGGCCAGCACCCAGCCGGCGGCCAGGGCCAAAAGCGCCGCTTCCCGGGACACCGACGGCCGCGTGGCGGCCCAGGCGGCCAGGATGCCGATGAGCGCCGCGTCGGCCAAGGGCGAGCCGGTCTCGCCCCGGGGCCGGGCCAGCACCCAGAAAAGCGACAACAGCACGGCGTTGGCCACCTTGACCCGTCGGCCCAGGTTGACCAGATCCCAGCGCTTGAGGCGGCGCAGCACCTGGAAGCCCTCGCGGTAGCCGGCGCGAAAGGTCAGCGCCTTGAAGGCCTGGACAGTCAGGAACAGGACGGCGGTGAGGCCGGCCAAGAGTCCGTAACGCCCGTCGGCGGCCAGGCAGGCGGCCGAAAGCCCCCAAAGACCCATGACGCTGGCCGAAAAAAACGTGTCGCCTATGGCGGAGAGGGTGAATGCCGTCGTGGTCTTGACGTTGTCAAGCATTTCCGCCGGCACAAGGCCCTGGGCGATCTTCTCCTCCAGGGACAAGAAAAGCCCCACGAGCAAGGGGGTCCAGAAAAAGTGCGTGTTGTAGAGCTTGAGGTAGCGCTCGAACACGGCGTCGCGCTGGGCCGGGTCGGGATAGAGCCGGGCCAGTCCCGGTTCCATGGCGTAAGCCAGCCCCACGTGCTGCAGGCCGCGCGTGTTGAACGCCGCGCCGATCAGGTAGCAGCGCAGAAAGCAGCTGACAAGCGTGCGCGCGCGCAATTCTCCGCCAGGCGTCCCCAACCGCGCCTCCCTGCCGTGCCGGCCAGCCCCAGGCTCGCCTGTATTTTCCTTCAACCCTAACGGTTGGCGCGATTTTGGTCAAATAGCCCGGCCGGGGCCGCGTCCAGAAATTGGCCAAAGGGCGTGCCGCCAAGGGCCTGCCGCCAGGGCGGGCCGGCCAGCCGGGCCAGATCGGCCGCCTCGTCGCAGTCGGGCAGGGTCGCCAGCTCGGCCGCGTCCCGGCCGGCCGCGGCCAGACGCGCCCGGGTCAGCCCGGCCACGGCGGCGGTGCTCCAGGGCATGTCCGCGAAAACCTCGGGCGTAAATCCCTCCCGGGTGAAGCCGATGAGCCAGTAGCCGCCGTCTGCGGCCGGCCCCAGCACGGCCGGCTTTTCCTCCAGGGCCTTGGCGGCCTTACCCAGCAGCTCCGGGGTGAGAAGGGGCAGGTCCGCGCCAATAAGCAGGGCGGCCGCGTCGCCGGCCGTGAGCGCCCCGGCCAGGGCGGCGGCCATGCGCGCCCCGAGATCGCCCGGGGCTTGGGGCGAAAGCTGAAATCCCGGGCCGCACAGGGTTTCCATGGCCGCCCGGGCGTTTCCCGGGGCGAAATGGACCGTGGCCGGCAGGCCCGAGGCCAGGGCGGCGCGAAAGACGTTGCCGGCCATGGCCCGGTAGGCCGCCAAGGCCAGTTCGTCGCCGCACACGGCGGCCAGCCGGGTCTTGACCAGCCCGGGCAGCGGGGCCTTGGCCAGGATATGCAGCGATACGGCCGCCACGGGTCAGCGCCCGCCGGCCGGACCGGGGCCGTGAGCCGGGGGGATGGGCCGGGGCGGGTAGAACCGGGCCAGCCGGTCCGGGGCCACGCCCAGGGTGTAACCGGCCAGTAGGGCCAGATTGCGGGCCGTGGCGAAAAGCGGTCCCTCGGCCAGCCAGCGCCGGGCCGAGGTGGTCACCCGCAATGGCGAGACGGCCACGCGGCCGCCGGCCCGGCGCAGACAACGCACCAGCTCCACGTCCTCCATGACCGGGATGTCGCAAAAGCCGCCCATGGCCGTAAACAGGTCGCGCCGCAGGCACAGGGCCTGGTCGCCGTAGGGCAGGGAACACAGCTTTGAGCGCCAGGTGGCGGCGGCGGCAATGGCCCGCAGGAGCCATTTTTCGGAGCGGATGGCCAGGGAAAAGGCGGCCAGTTCCGCCTGGGTCTCGAGGAGGCGGGCCGCCTCGGCAAAGGCCCCGGCCGGCAGGCGCGTGTCGGCGTGGAGAAAGAGCAGATATTCGCCCCGGGCCACGGCCGCGCCGGCGTTTTGCTGGCTGCCCCGGCCCGGCCGGGCGGTCAGTCCCGTCACTCCCTCCCGGTCGATGGCCCGGATAGTTCCGCTGGCCGGATCGCCGTCGACCACCACGATTTCCAGCGGCGTGCCGTAGCCGGCGGCGTGAATGTTGTCGATGACGCCGTTTATGCGGCGCGCCTCGTCCAGCACGGGAACGATCACGGAAAACAGCGGCGAAGGGTGATGGCGCGGCGACATGGGGGCCTCGTTGCGGCGGAACTTCCTTGGTGCAATAGATTTTTTCCGGGCAAACCGCTAGACTGGGTCTTCCCGTCCCGGCCGTTGCGGCCCAGACGGCCCCGCTTGCGTTGCGAGGTGCGTGGGATCATGTTGGAAGCCGAATACGCCGCCATGCGCCAGGCCGAGGAACGGCACTGGTGGTACTTGGGCCTGCACGATCAGGTCCGCCGGGCGCTGGCCCGCTGTCGGGGGCTGGTGTCCGGCCCGGGCCGGGTCCTGGACGCCGGCTGCGGCACGGGCAAGGTGCTGGAGCTTTTCGCCGATTTGCAGCCCGTGGGCCTCGACCTGTCGGCCACGGCCCTGTCTCTGGCCCGAGGGCGCGGCGATTTTCCCCTGGTCCGGGCCTCGGCCGTGACCCTGCCCTTTGCCAACGCCGCCTTTGACGTGGCCCTGTCCCTGGACGTGCTGGCCAACGTGCCGCCGGGCGAGATGCCCAAGGCCCTGGCCGAGCTGTATCGTGTGCTGGCCCCGGGCGGGGCGCTTGTTCTCAATATCGTGGCGTTTCAGGCGCTTTACGCCGAGCACGACCGGGCCGTGGGCGTGGTGCGGCGCTACCGGGCTGGCGAGGTTCGGGAAATGCTCGCCGGGGCCGGTTTTGCCCTGGACATTTTGTCCTATTCCAATACGCTTTTATTCCCGGCCGCCGCCCTGGTGCGGCTGGCCCGCAGGCGTCGCCGGTCCGGCCGCGAACCGGTTTCCGACCTGGCCGCGCTGCCCGGACCGCTCAACGCCGCCCTGGCTGCCGTGCGGCGTCTCGAAAACGCCGCCATTGTGGGCAAGGCCCTGGCCTTCCCCTTTGGCCTGTCCGTTTTCGCCCTGGCCCGCAAGCCCGGCCCGGGCATTTCCGGCAACTTCCAACGCAACGCCGGCAAGGGGTTATGAGCCAAGCCGCAGCATCGCCCACCCTGACCATCGTCATTCCCGTCTACAACGCCGAACAATCCATCGGCCGGCTGGTGGACGCCCTGGTCGCCCAACCGCCGCTGCCCGGAACCGATGTGGTGCTGGTCAACGACGGCAGCCGCGACGGCAGCCACCGGGAATGCCTGGCCTGCTGCGACCGCCATCCCGGACGCGTCACCTATCTGCGCCTGGCCCGCAATTTCGGCGAGCATGGTGCGGTCATGGCCGGATTGTGCCAGGCCGGGGGCGATTATGTCGTGGTCATGGACGACGACTTCCAAAATCCCCCCCACGAGGCGGCCCGGCTGGTGGAAACCGCCGTGGCCGGCGGCTTTGATGTGGTTTACGGCGCTTTTCGCGAGAAGTGCCACGGCACCCTGCGCAACTGGGGCAGCGCGTTCAACGACCGGGTGGCCACCTGGCTGCTCGGCAAACCGCGCCATCTCTATCTCTCCAGCTTCAAGTGCCTGTCCCGGTTCCTGGTCGAGCGCATCATCGCCTACGCCGGCCCCTCTCCCTATGTGGACGGCCTGATCCTGCGGGTCACCGACAACATCGCCCAGATCGACGTGGAGCACTGTCCCCGCCGGGCCGGCCGTTCGGGCTACACCCTGTGGAAGCTCATCCGGCTGTGGCTGACCATGTTCGTCAATTTTTCCGTGGCCCCACTGCGCCTGTCCGCTGTGTTGGGCCTTGGCGTCAGCGCCTTTGGGCTGCTCATGGCCGGGTGGAGCCTGCTGGAAAAGCTGCTTGGCCTGGATGTGCCCACGGGCTGGACCACGCTCTACGTCACGGTGGTCATCTTCGCCGGCATCCAGCTCGTCATGCTTGGGCTGCTTGGCGAATACGTCGGCCGGGGACTCCTTGAGGCCAACCGCGCCCCGCAGTTCGTGGTGCGCGAGGTCCACGGCGGCGGCCGTCCCCCGGCCCGGGAGCCGCGTCGGTGGTAGGGCCGCTCGGACTGGTGCGTCCTGTGGCCATTCCCTCCGTGGGCGATGACCGGGGCTGGCTGTCCGTGGTCGAGGCCGGGCAGACCGTGCCTTTTCCCATCCGTCGGGTCTTTTACATGCACGGCATGACGGCCGAGCGCGGCGGCCACGCCCACCGCGACACCGACCAGCTCGTGGTCTGCCTGGCCGGTTCCCTGCGTCTGGACCTTACCGACGGCCGCGACCGTCTGTCCGTGCGCCTGGCCGACCCGGCCCAGGGGCTTTTCATCCCGGCCATGGTCTTTATCGACATACGCGACATCGCGCCCGGAGCCGTCTGCCTGGTGCTGGCCAGCACCCACTACGACATAAGCCGTTCCATTCGCAGCTACGAAGCCTTTCTGGAGGCGGTTGCCCAGCCATGAGCACCGCCGCCGTCCGTCTGGCCTTTCTGCGTTCCAGCCGGGCTCTGGCCGGGGAACTGCCGAGCGTGGCCGCCGTCCTCAACTGGTTTGACGCCAAGGACCGCAGCCGTTTCGAGGTGCGCCGCGCCCCGCTGACCGCCCTTTCCCAGTGGCATTACGCGCCACACCCCATGCGGCTTATGCACCGCTCGGGACGGTTTTTTGCCATCGAGGGCCTGCGGGCGGAAACCGGTTTCGGCCCGGTGGCCTCCTGGGACCAGCCCATCATCAACCAGCCCGAGGTGGGCATCCTGGGCCTGCTCGCCAAGGAAATCGACGGCGTGCTCCATTTTCTCATGCAGGCCAAGATGGAGCCCGGCAACGTCAACATCCTCCAGCTTTCGCCCACGGTTCAGGCCACCCACAGCAACTATTCCCGGGTCCATGCCGGGGCCACGCCGCGCTACCTCGACTATTTCACCGAGCCCGGCCGGGCCAGGGTGCTCCTGGACCAGCTCCAGCCCGAACAGGGGGCGCGGTTTTTGCGCAAGCGCAACCGCAACATGGTGGTGGTCACGGATGCCCCCGTGCCCGAACACGAGGATTTCCGCTGGCTCACCCTGGGGCAGATCAAAGCGCTTCTGGCCCACGACAACATCGTCAACATGGACGCCCGCACCGTGGTGTCGCTCATCCCCCTGGCCGACCCCGACGAAGGGCCGGATTACGGCCTGATCCACGATGTGGGCGGTTTTGGCCTCGACGTCTATCTGTCTTTTTGCCGCTCGGACAAGGAACGCCACACCATGGACGAGCTCATGGCCTGGCTCACGGCCGGCAAGGCTCGCCACGCCATGCGCGTTTCTTGCCTGGACCTAGACCGGCTGCGTGGTTGGATCGTGACCGACGAGGAAATCCGCCACGAAACGGGCCTGTATTTTTCCGTCATCGGCGTGGACGTGAAGGCCCACACCCGTGAGGCCTCCAGCTGGTCCCAGCCCCTGCTTCACCACGGCGGCCAGGGGCTGGTCGGCTTTTTGTGCCAGCGCCACGGCGGCGTGCTCCATTTCCTGGCTCGGGGGAGCCTGGAACCCGGCAACCGCGACGGCATGGAGATAGGGCCGACCATCGCCTGTTCCGAAGTGGCCGCCAGGGCCTGCCGGACCTGCGCCCCGCCGCTGCTGGCCCATTTCCTCGAACCCGGCAAGGGCATTGTGCGCTACGACGCCGTGCAGTCCGAAGAGGGCGGGCGCTTCCACCATTTCCAGAACCGCTACATGGTGGTGGAGTTGCCGCCAGGGCAAAAACTCGACCTGCCCGACCACTACGCCTGGATGACGCTGGGGCAGCTGTGGCGCATGGCCCGCCACGGCCACGTCAACATCGAGGCCCGAAATCTCATGGCCTGCCTGGGCCTGCTGGAGACCCTGCCGTGAAGCTCCTTGTTTTCGGCGCGTCCGACATCTTCGCCCGCCGCGTGGCCCCGAACCTGCCCGCCCTGGGCGTGGCCGGGGTCGAGATCGTCTCCCGCAGCGGCCGCCGGCCGGCTTTGCCGCCCGAGCTTTCCGTTATCTGGCGCGATGACGCCGAGGCCGCCCTGGCCCACAGCCCGGCCGAGGTCGTCTACGTCACCACCGAAAACGGCCGCCACACCGCCCTGGCCCTGGCCGCCCTCGCCTCGGGCCGCCACGTCGTCGTGGACAAGCCGGCCTTCCTGAGCCTGGCCGAGGCCGAGGCCGCCGCCGAACTGGCCGCCCAAAAGTACCTCACCCTGGCCGAAGCCACGGTCTGGGCCGACCACCCGCGCGTCGAGGCCCTTCTGGCCGCCTTTGCCGCCGCCGGCTCGGCCCCCACGCGCGCTTCCGCCGTCTTTTCCTTTCCGCCCCTGCCGCCGGGCAATTTTCGCCACCTCGCCGCCCTGGGCGGCGGGGCCCTGGCCGACCTCGGAGCCTACGCCGCCAGCCCCGGCCGCGTCCTTTTCGGCTGCCAGCCGGACACCGTGGACTGCCGGATCCTTTCACGCGGCCCGGAAGTCGACACCGCCTTTGTCTGCCAGATGACCTACCCCGGCGGGCGCAGTTTCACCGGAACCTTCGGCTTCGACACCGGCTACGCCAACCGTCTGGACGTGCTCGGCCCCAATCTGGCCGTCTCCCTGGACCGAGTCTTCACCCCGCCGCCCGGAGCCGCCCTGGAGCTGGCCTGCAACACGCCCACAGGCTGCACCGTGGAAATCATCCCGCCGGCCGACGCCTTTGCCCGCTTTTTCGCCCGCGCGCTCACGGCCATGGCCCACGGCCATGACCCCGCCCTCGCGGCGGCGCTCATTGCCGACGCCCGAGTTCGGGCACGGTTGAGTGAGTAGGAAGAAAGAAGAATAAGATGCCTCCGGCGGCCGGGGGCCTGAGGCCCCCGGACCCCCCATTGGGGGAAAAAGGAGTGATGGGATGGCGGTCAATGTTTGGGGATATTTGGAAGAGTATCGGGAAGAAAAGGCCGAGATCATGGCGGCGGTGGAAGGGGTGCTGGCCTCGGGCAAGCTCATCCTCGGCCCCAATGTCGCTGCTTTTGAACAGGAATTCGCCGCTTACTGCGGCGCGGCCCACGGCGTGGGCGTGGACAACGGCACCAATGCCGTCATGCTGGCTTTGCTGGCCCTGGGGCTGGAGCCTGGCGACGAGGTGCTGACCGTCTCCAACACGGCCGTGCCCACGGTCTCGGCCATCGTCAGCGCCGGCGGCGTGCCGCGCTTCGTCGACATCGACCCGGCCACCTACCTCATGGACACGGCGCGGCTGGAAACGGCCGTGACGCCGCGCACCCGGGCCATCGTGGCGGTGCATCTTTTTGGCCAGTGCGTGGACATGGAGGCCGTGGCCGCCGTGGCCGAGCGCCACGGGCTGTTCGTGGTCGAGGACTGCGCTCAGTCCCACGGCGCGGCCCGGCATGGCCGGGTCTGCGGTGCTCTGGCCGACGCGGCCGCCTTTTCCTTTTATCCCACCAAGATCCTCGGAACTTATGGCGACGGCGGATTGGTCATGACCGACCGCGACGACGTGGCGGCAAAACTCAAGAAACTGCGCTTCTACGGCATGGAAAAGACCTATTACGCCCTGGAACACGGGTTCAACAGCCGCCTGGACGAGGTCCATGCCGCCATCCTGCGCGGCAAGCTCAAACATCTGCCGGCCTACATCACCCGCCGCCGGGATCTGGCCGCCGGCTACGACGCCGCCCTGGCCGGCACGTCCCTGACCCTGCCGGTGACCGCCCCGGGCAACGACCACGCCTATTATCTCTACGTCGCCCGCCACCCCGGGCGTGACGCCGTCCTGGCTGGCCTGAGGTCCCGTGAGGTCAACCTCAACATCAGCTACCCCTGGCCCATCCACACCATGACGGGTTACGCCCATCTGGGGTACAAGGAAGGCGACCTGCCCCACACCGAGCGAGCGGCCCGGGAGATCTTCTCCCTACCCATGTATCCGTCGCTCACCGACGCCGAGCAGGATTTCGCCATCGCCGCGCTTATCGACACCCTGGCCGAGGTGGACGGCCAAACGAGGTAACCCATGGAATTCGGCGCTATCGCTCTGGCGCTCATGGCCGCGTTTACCGGCGCGGCCCTCTACATCAATCTGGTGGAACACCCGGCCCGGCGCGGGCTGCTCGACGGCGAGATGCTGGCCCAGTGGCAGGCGAGCTATCCGCGCGCCTACCGGATGCAGGCGAGCCTGGCCGTGGGCGGCTTTTTTTTCGGCCTGCTCGCCGCCTACTGGGCCGGCAAGGCGCTTTTCGTCACGGGCGCGCTTTTTTCCATCGCCAACTGGGTCGTCACCTACCGTTTTATCATGCCGGTCAACCGGCAGTTGACGGCCGCCGACCCGGACACGGCCGACGCCGCCACCCGGGCGCTCTTGGAGAAGTGGAACCTGCTCCACGCCATCCGCACCGGCCTGGGCCTGCTCGCCGTCATCTGCTTCTTCGCGGCGCTCTGATGCTCCCCCTCTCTCCATATGGGGGGTCTGGGGGCCTCAGGCCCCCAGCCGCCGGAGGCACTCTTCTCTTTTCTTATGCCTACTAATCATCCCAGCATCTGCCGGGGCTGCCATGGCGGCTGCGCGGCTTGGGTGACGGTGGACGGCGGGAGGGTTGTCCGGGTGCGGCCCAGGGCTGGTTCGCCGTTTAATTTGGGCCACATGTGCGTCAAGGGGCTGTCCGCGCCGGCCATGATGGCACATCCCGACCGGCTGACCGTGCCGCTGAAGCGTGTGGGAGAGCGCGGGCAGGGCTGTTTCGAGCCGGTCTCCTGGGACGAGGTGATGGCGGCCATTGCCGGGCGGCTCGACGCGTTTCGTCGGGAGTCCGGCCCCCACAGCGTGGCCCTGGGGCAGGGCACGGGCCGGCCGCACTATTTCCACGTCATCCGGTTTGCCAACACCTTCGGCACGCCCAACTGGTACGAGCCGGGGCTGGCCAACTGCTTCATTCCGCGCATCACCGTCTCCAATCTCACCTACGGCGGCTTCGTGGTCGGCGACTATTATGGCGACACGCCACCGCGCACGATCCTTTTTTGGGGCCACAATCCGCTGGTTTCGGGGCCGGACGGCGAACTGGCCTTTCCGGTCAAAAAGGCCCTGGCCGCCGGAGCGCGCGGCATCGCCGTGGACCCCAGGCGCAGCGAAACGGCCCAGCGTTGCGACCTGTGGCTGCCCATTCGTCCGGGAACCGACGCGGCGTTGGCTCTGGGCATGGCCCGGGCCATCATCGAGGAAGGCTGGTACGACCGGGAGTTCGTCGCGGCCCAGACCCTGGGGTTCGACGAGCTGCGGGCGGCGGTGGCCCACTGCACGCCGGCCTGGACCGAGGAACGCACCGGCGTGCCCGCCGGTCTTATGCTGGAGGCGGCCCGGCGCTACGCCCTGGACAAGCCCTCCATCCTTGATTGGGGCGTGTCCCTGGAGCAGAACCCCAACTGCCTGCAAACCGTGCGGGCCGTGGCCGTGCTGCGGGGGCTGACCGGCAATCTCGACATTCCGGGCGGCGACGTGTTCGGGACCGAGCTCATCGGGGCCTATCCCGTGCTGCGACAGGCCTTGCCGCCCGAGGCCCAGGCGCTGCGCCTGGGGGCCGAGCGCTTCAAGCTTTTGGGCGGCTTCCGGGCGTTCATGCCTTCGGCCCATATCCCCACGCTTTTCGGGGCCATGCGCACGGGACAGCCGTATCCGGTGCGGGCGCTGCTGCTTTTCGGCAACAACCCCCTGGCCACGGTGGCCGATTCCCGGATGGTGCTTAATAGCCTCAAGGCCCTGGAACTCTTGGTCGTGGCCGACCATTTCCTGACGCCCACGGCCGCCCTGGCCGATTACGTGCTGCCGGCGGCCATGTGGCCCGAGATGGACGGCGTCATCGAACTGCCGCTGGTGGCCCCGCGCGCGGTCTTCGCCCACCGCCAGCTGGCGCAGACCGGCCAGTGCCGCCAGATCGAGGCCATGCTGGACGATCTGGCCGTCCGGCTGGGGCTGCCCGGGGCCGGCGAGCCGCTCCACGACATCTTTAACGCCCGGCTGCGTCCGGCCGGCGTGACCTTTGCCGAACTGGCCAACGGCGGCATGGTCATGCCGCCGCCGACTTACCGCCGCTTTGCCGAAAAAGGCTTTCGCACGCCCACCCGCAAGGTGGAGCTTTTCTCCAAAGGCTTGGCGCGCCTGGGCTACGATCCGCTGCCCAGCTACGCGCCGCCGCCGGAAAGCCCGGAAGCCTCGCCCGAGACGGCTCGCGACTATCCGCTGATCCTCACCACCGGGGCGCGGCGCAGCGAATATTTTCACAGCGACGGCCGGCAGATCGCCTCTCTGCGCGCCCGGCGTCCCGATCCCCTGGCCGAGCTGGGACCGGCCACGGCGGCGGTGCGCGGCATCAGTGACGGCGACTGGGTGCGGGTGCAAAGCCCGCGCGGGCAGGTCCGCATGCGGGCGCGGGTGACGCCGGACATCATGGAGGGCGTGGCCAGCCTGGACCACGGCTGGTGGTTCCCGGAGCGCGGCCCGGGCAACTTCGGCGAACTGGAATCCGCCGCCAACGTGCTGACGAGCGCCGGCCCGCCCTACGACCCGGCCTTCGGCTCGTACCAACTGCGGGGGCTGTTATGCGAGGTGGAGAAGGAATGAGGGGGAATGCCTCCGGCGGCCAGGGCGTTGCCCTGGACCCACCGGGGGCCTAAGGCCCCCGGCCCCCCTTCCTGTTGGGCGTAGCCCAGCCATTTCGAAGGGGGTCTGGGGGAAACGCTTTCTAAAAGCGTTTCCCCCAGTCTTCGTCTTCTCTTTCTCTAAGCGCTGGCAGCCCTAAGCGCCTGATCCAGGTCCGCGATGATGTCTTCCACATCCTCGATGCCGACCGAGATACGCACCATGTCCGGGGTGACGCCGGCTTCGAGCTGTTCGGCCGACGTAAGCTGGGAATGGGTGGTGCTGGCCGGATGGATGACCAAGGTCTTGGCGTCCAGGATGTTGGCCAGGTGCGAGCACAGCTTCACCGAGGCGATGAACTTGCGCCCGGCCTCCAGGCCGCCCTTGACGCCAAAGCCGAAGACCGCGCCGGGGCCGATGGGGAAGAGCGCCTTGGCCCGGCTATGATCCTTGTGGCTGGCTAGGCCGGCGTAGTTGACCCAAGTGACGGCCGGATGGCTTTCTAGGAATTCCGCCACTTTCTGGGCGTTGGCGCAATGGGCCTTGGCCCGCAGCGGCAACGTCTCCAGCCCCTGGATGATGAGGAAGCTGTTAAAGGGCGAAGGCGTGGCCCCGATGTCGCGCATAAGGCCCGTGCGTACCTTGGTGCAAAAGGCCGAGCAGGGCGTGCCGCCTTCCAGCGAGCACAGCATCTCCCAGAAATTGGCCCCGTGGTAGGTCGGGTCCGGGGCGGTGATCTCCGGGAACTTGCCGCCGACGGACCAATCGAAGTTGCCGCCCTCGACAATGGCTCCGCCGATGGCCGTGCCGTGGCCGCCGATGATTTTAGTCAGCGAATAAACCGCGATGTCCGCCCCAAGCTCGAAGGGGTTCAATATGGGCGGCGCGGCCACGGTGTTGTCCACCACGAAGGGCAGGCCGTGGTCATGGGCCACCTTGGCGATGGCCGGCAGATCGTCGACGTTGCAGCGCGGGTTGCCGATGGTCTCGGTGTAGACCAGGCGCGTGTTCTCGTCGATGGCGGCGGCGAAATTGGCCGGGTTCGACGAATCGACGAAGCGCACCTCGATGCCGAAACGCTTGAGGGTGTGCTCGAAAAGGGTGTGCGTGCCGCCGTAGAGATTGAGCCCCGAGACGATGTTCTGGCCGGCCTTGGTGATGGCGGCGATGGCGTAGAAAATGGCGGCCATGCCCGATGCCGTGCACACGCAGGCGCTGGCCCCGTGCAGGGCGGCCAGCCGGCGTTCCAGCACGTCGGTGGTGGGGTTGCCCAGGCGCGTGTAGATGTAGCCGCCTTCTTTCAGGGCAAAGAGGTTGGCGGCATGCTCGGGATCGCGGAACAGATAGCTCGTGGTTTGGTGGATGGGCACGGCCCGGGACAGGGTGTCGGCGTCCGGGGCATGCCCGGCGTGCAGGGCCAGGGTTTGGGCGTGCCAGGTGTTGTCGGCCATGTTGATGCCTCGCCGGTTAGACGGTGTCGCCCGGGGAATGCGGGCATGGTGACCTTGTATACTATACTCATTTAGTAGGAAAGACCAAAAAACGCTCAGGAGTTACCGGCCCGGCGCGCCTTGCTCCTTGACAAGCCGGGGAGGGCGACCCACCATGCGGCCGGCCGTTTTGACCGGCGGCTCCCAACGTCATACCGGAGGTTCCCATGCGTCTGCACGCATTTTATCATGTTCCCTTCGAAGAAGTCGGAGCCATCGGCCTGTGGGCCGCCGAACGCGGCCATGAGGTCGTTTCCACCAGCCTGTACGCCGACGAGACGCCGCCGTCGCCCGCCGACTACGACATGCTCGTGGTCATGGGCGGCCCCATGGGCGTATACGACGAAAAGCAGTATCCGTGGCTGGCCGCCGAGAAAAAGGCCATCGAGGCCGGCGTGGCCTCGGGCAAGCCGGTGCTTGGCGTGTGCCTGGGCGCGCAGCTCCTCTCGGTGGTCCTGGGCGGCTCGGTGTCGCGCAATCCGGTCCCGGAAATCGGCTGGTTCAAGGTGACCATGACCCCGGAAGGGCTGGCCGAGCCGGTTTTCGCCGGCTTCCCCGAGTCCTACTACGCCTTCCACTGGCACGGCGACACCTTCGCCATCCCCCCCGGCGCCGTGCACGCGGCCTCCTCGGCCGCTTGCGCCAATCAGGCCTTTGTCTATAAGCACAAGGTCGTGGGGCTGCAATACCATCTGGAAACCACGCCGATGGGGATGCAAAACCTCATCAAACACTGCGCCGCCGATGTGGCGGTTCCCGGACCAACCGTGCACCATCCCAAGCAGATGCACGCCGGACGCGAAGTGTTCCCGGCCATCAAGGCCCTGACCTACCAGTTTCTCGACGCCCTGGCTTCGGCCTGATCGGACAATGCCTACGTCGCCCGGCGCGGATCGGGCAAGGAGTACGGGATGCGCAAGAAGGAACGGGAAATCAAGGACAAGGCGATCCTCGAACAACTGCTCATGCAGTCGCGGATCTGCCGCCTTGGGCTCTTCGACGGTCAATGGCCCTATGTCGTGCCGGTCAACATGGGCTACGAGCCGGGCCGCATCTATTTTCATTCCTCGAAAAAAGGGAAGAAAATGGACATCCTGCGGGCCAATCCCAACGTGTGCTTTGAACTCGACGCCGATGTGGAGATCGTCACCGGAGATCGGCCCTGCGACTGGACCACTTATTATAAGTCCATCATTGGTTTCGGCACGGCCGTGATCCTCGAAGACGAAGCGGAAAAGCTGGCCGGCCTCAAGGTCATCATGCGCCGCCACGGCGGCCCGGCCGACGGCTTCAAACCCGAAGTCGTGCCCGTCACGGCCGTGGTGCGCATCGACATCGCGTCCATGACCGGCAAGGCCAACCCGCCCCACGGCGAGTGGGATTAGCACGTTCCTACGGAGGCCGCCATGCGCATCGTCTTTGTCGGTGATTCGCTGACCGTTGGCGTCGGCGACGAAACCTACCTGGGCTGGCCCGGCCGGCTGTGCGCCGCCTCGTCGGCCGCCGGCCTGCCGCTTACCCTCTACAACCTGGGCGTGCGCTCAGAAACCAGCCGCCACATCAAAAACCGCCTCGGCCGCGAACTGCCGCCGCGCCTGCTCCCCCGCGACGAGGCCCGCGTCGTGCTGTCCTTTGGCGTCAACGACGCCAAGATCGAAAACGGCCGGCGCAAGGTCGAACTGGCCGAATCCGTGGACAACCTTTTCGAGATCGTCAGCAAAACCAGCTCCCTGTGCCCGACGCTCATGGTCGGGCCGCCGCCGGTCCTCGACGACGCCTACCGGGCGCGCATCGAGGAACTCTCCGACGTCTTCGCCGGCAGCTGCGCCGAAATGGGACTGCCCTACCTCGACATGTGCCGGCCGCTGTGCCGGCAGTCCGCCTACCTCGACAGCCTGGCCGCCGTGGGCGACGGCTACCACCCCGGCGCGGCCGGCTACGCCGCCTTCGCGGCGCGCGTTGGGGAGTGGGAGGCTTGGCAGGGGTGGTTTGTTTAGGGAGTGAGGGGGAGAAGGGGAGAAGATGAAGAGGCCTCCGGCGGCTGGGAGCCTGAGGCCCCCAGACCCCCCGAATGGGGAAAGGGTTAAAGGGGGTATCGACGGGGTTGGTGCTCTGTCGGCCGGGAAGTTAAAAGGCCGGTGTTGAGGATGAAGAAAAGATGAGGCCCTCGAAGTCCGCCAGGATTCGAGGGCCTCTTGTATGGAGAGCAGCGGCTGGTCTGGTAGCCGCCGCCGGAGGGGGCGAAAAAATTACTGTTCTCGTCCAGGGCACCACCCGTCCCCCTAAAACCCCTATGGGGGGTCCGGGGGCCTCAGGCCCCCGGCGGAGAGGGTAAGGCAGAGGCAGCGCCTCTCCTGGCCGCCGGAGGCAAAAAACTACGATTCCAGCAGCGAAATGGCCGGGCCGATGAGGGCGCAGGTGACGCCGGCGAGGATCATGACCAGGCCGGCGATGGCTCCTTCTTCTTCGCCGGCTTCCAGGGCCCGGGCCACGCCGGCCCCGTGGGCGCCCATGCCGAGCATGGCTCCGCGGGCCAGGGCGGTGCGCAGGGGCAGCACCTTGAGCAGCATGCCGCCCAGCGACGCACCCAGGATGCCGGTGGCGATGACGCACACGGCGGCCAGATCCGGCGCGCCGCCCACTTCCCGGGCAAAGTCCATGGCAAAGGGCGTGGTGAACGACCGGGGCAGAAGCGACAGGCGCATTTCCTGGGACAGTCCAAGCAGCCCCGAGAGCAGCCAGCCGCCGCCGAACGCCAGGCCGCAGCCCACCGCGACGCCCACGGCCAGGGTCGGCCAGTGGCGTTTGATAAGTGCGCGGTGTTCGTAGATGGGCACGGCAAAGGCGACGGTGGCCGGGCCGAGCAGCAGCAGCAACCACTGGCCGCCGCGCATGTATTCGCTGTAGCCGGCGTGCAGGACGATGGTCAGCCCCAGGCACAGCACGCAGGTGAGAAGCAGCGGCGAGGTCCACCAGGCGCGCACGTAGTGCCGGGCGACACGCGAGACGACATAGGCGGCCAGGGTGGCCGCCAGCCAGAACAGGGCGGAATGGTTAGCGGACATGGCGCGACCTCAGGCGGATGTGCAGTTCCACGGCCAGGGCCGTGCCGGCCATCACCGAGAGGATGCCGACGACGATAACGGCCAGGATCTTGAGTCCCGTGGACCCCAGCAGTTCGGCATGGTCCCGCAGCACCACCGCCGCCGGGACGAAAAAGAGCAGCATATGGTTTAAAAGCCCCTTGGCTCCCAGACGCAGGCAGCCCACGGGCAGCGCGCCGGTGGCCAAAAGCGCCAGCAGCACGGCCATGCCGGCCACGCCGCCCGGGATGGGCAGCCCGGCCGCGCGCACGGCCGCGTCGCAGATCCACCACAGGCCGATCAGGGCGATGCCTTGGGCCGTGGTCTCGACGAGGCCTCGCAGATTGTTTTTCATTTTTGTTGTTTCCAGTGTCATGGCGGCAACTCCTTGCCTGGAAATCAGATAGGTATGCTTGGCCCATTTGTGAAATGAATTGTCGGAATGAAAACTATTCCGTATTGGAATGGGCATGGAGCTGCGCAATCTGAAAGCGTTCGTGGAAGTGGTGCGCCAGGGCGGGTTTTCCAAGGCGGCCCGGGCGCTTTTCTCCACCCAGTCCACGGTGAGCAAGGCGGTGGGGCAGCTGGAGGCCGAGTGCGGCGAGGCGCTTTTGGAGCGGCTGGGGACCGGCGTGCGCCTGACGGCGGCCGGGGAGCTGGTTTACGCCCGGGCCTTGGCCATGCTGGCCGAGAGCGAGCATCTGGCGGCCGAGCTGGCCGATTTGCGCGGGCTACTCTCGGGCCGGCTGCGCCTGGGGCTGCCGATTTTCGGCAGCGCCCGGCTTTTCGCGCCGCTTTTCGCCGAGTATCGCAGCCGCTGGCCCAATGTGGAGATTGAGCTCATGGAGCAGGGCAGCGCCCGGCTGGAGGAGGCGCTCTTGGCCGGCGAAGTGGAGCTTGGCGTGTCGCTTTTGCCCATTGGCGAGGCCTTTTCCTGGCAGCCGGTGCGCGACGATCCCATGATGGCCGTGCTGGCCGCCGACCATCCTCTGCGCGGCCGGGAGCGCCTGCGGCTGGCGGAATTGGCCAACGATCCGTTTATCCTTTTTGAGCAGGGGTTCGCCCTCAATACGCGCATCGAGCACGCTTGTTCCCTGCGGGGCTTTGCGCCGCGCCTGGCGGCCCGCAGCGGCCAGCTGGATTTCATCATTGCCCTGGTGGCGGCCGGTCTTGGGGTGGCCTTGCTGCCGCGCCTGTTGACCGAAGGGCGCAATCTGGAGCCGCTGGGCGTGGTGCTGGTGGACGAGACTGATCTGCGCTGGCGGGCGGCGCTGTCCTGGCGCAAAGGGGCGCGGTTGTCGCCGGCGGCCCGGGCCTGGCTGGTCCTGGCCCGGGAAAAGCTGGCCTGACGGCGGCGCGGGGGAGCTGGGAGGCGGCAAAAACGCAAAAACACCCGAAGCGCGCCGGCCGGGCCGGGCGCTTCGGGCGTTTTCAAGGCCTAGGGAGCTGTCTAGGACAGGGCCTCGTAGACCTTGCCCACGAGCTGTTCGGACGGGGTCAGGGTCTTGTCGCCGGGGGTCCACTTGGCCGGGCAGGCTTCGGCCGGGTGCTCGCGCAGGTAGACGTTGGCCTGGCACTTGCGCAGCAGCTCGTCGGCGTTGCGGCCGACGTTGTAGAAGTTGATCTCCTTGGAGACCAGCACGCCGTCGGGGTTGATGATGAACGTGCCGCGAAGGGCCAGTCCCGATTCTTCGTCATAGACGCCGAAGTAGCGGGAGACCTTGCCGGTGGGGTCGGCGGCCATCTTGTACTTGACGTTTTCCAACAGTCTCTCGCTGTTGCGCCAGGCCAGATGGGCGAATTCCGTGTCCGTGGAGACGGAAAAGACCTCGAAGCCGAGCTTTTTGAGTTCCTCGTGCTTGGCGGCCAGATCGGCCAGTTCGGTGGGGCACACGAAGGTGAAGTCGGCCGGGTAGAAGAACAGGATCACCCATTTGCCGTCTTCCATGAGCTTTTCCATGTCCATCTCGCCGAAAAAGCCTTCTTCCGGGTCGTAGACTTTCAGGGAAAAGTCCACCACCGGCTGGCCAACGGAAGCCTCGGGGATCTCGGTGCAGCACTCGTCGTATTCTTCGTGGTCGTGATCGTGCATGGGTACGTCCTCTTTGTTTTTTTGGGGGATGGGAACCGGGTCCGAATCCCGCTCTTACAGGTTATGGCCCGGTCGGCGACAAAAGGCAAGCTGGTTTGCGCCATCGTCGCCAAAGGGCTGTCCGGCTGCCGGCTGGACAAGGGCGTCCCGACCGGCTAATTTCCCAAAATATCCGTGTTTGGGCCGCGCGCCAGGGAGGAACCATGCCGCATCGCCACACTTTTTGCCTCGTTGCCGTGCTTTGCCTCAGCCTTGGTCTGGCCGCGGCGGCCGGGGCCGATTCCGGCGTCAAGACCGGCAAGGTCGATCCTTATGGCGACTGCTGCGTGGCCAAGGTGCAGATGACCGGCGTGTCCACCTGGAACGTCACCTGCGGGGCCTGCGCCACCAATCCCGGCGTCTACGCCATCTCCCAGCCGGACCCGGAGAAGCTCGTGTTCACCGGCCCCGGCGGCATAACCGCCGACAGCCGCTACGACGCCGCCTATGCCGTCTGCAACTGTCCGTCCCAGGCTCCGCGCCGGGCGTTCGAAAAACAGATGCGCACCTTCGACGGCAACTAGCTCCAACCGGCCGGCCATGGCCCTGTCCGCACGCGCTCCCCTCTATCTTGTTCCCTGGCCGGGCTGTCTCGGTCTGGCCTTGCCCCTTGGCCGGCAACATCCCGATACGGCCAGCCCCCGGCCTTTCGTCCAAACTCGCCCCACGGTCGGGGCGACAACTTTCGTTGCGACGGTTCGCGGCCGTCGGGCCGGGCACGACGACGCCGAAGGATGGTCGCCGCGACGGCTGGCCTCACGCTAGTCACGCCCGCCAAGAGACGCTCAGGGCGCGTTGGTCGGCCCGTCCGCCGCGGCCAACGCGGCCAACGCGGCCAACGCGGCCAACGCGGCCAACGCGGCCAACGCGGAGAGAAATAGTCCAATTGGATTCCTTTGACAATAGGAATGATTCTTGTTCTCAAAAATAAGGAAGAGCACGATGACGACGACAACTTACACGATGCGGCGGCGGCTGGTTTTGGGGTGGCTGTTGGGGGCGGTCGTGATGCTTGGCGGCTGCCTGGGCGGCAAGACGGCGTCCGGGCCGGTGGATCCGGCCAGCGTGTACACGGTGTCCGCGCCGCTGGCCAATCTGCTGGCCTGCCCGAGTTTGACCTGCGACGTGCTCGAAGACCTGCATGACGGCGACCGGGTGTCGGTGATGACGGTTGTGCCGGGCGGCTGGCTGGAGGTTCGGGCGCTGGCGTCGGGCAAACAAGGGTTCCTGTTGGCCCGATTGCTGGCGCGGCCGTGAACATCCGGGTTCTTGTCATGTGATAATTCGGACGAGCTGCCTGTTTCTGGCGGAAAATTCGCCGAAACAGGCGGGATTTGCTTTCCAGGGAGGATTATTTTTCCTATACTAAAAACTGTCTTTTTTTCGGAAAGTGTTCGTGCAAAATTTCACGACAGGCGTTTCCCGGGGGTGACCCCAGGGCGGCCCAGGAGGTGCGTATGCGGCTGACCTTCACCGGAAAGATCATTGCGCTATTGCTCTTTACCGTGATTCTGCTGACCCTGGCCACCTCGCTTACCGTCCACTATTACCTGTCCGACGGGCTCAACCGCATGAGCCAGCACGAGATCGACACCAAGGCCGACGCCGTCAACGCCATGCTCAAGGAGGCCAGCAGCGAGGTCAAGGGCGTCACCTACCTCCTGGCCACCAGGCCTGATGTGGCCAGCGCCATCGTGGCCAAGGACAAGGCCGCCCTGGTCAAGATCGCCAAGGACGCCCAACGGGAACTGCGCATCGAGTTCGTCACCATCGCCGACGCCGAGGGCAAGGTGGTGGCCCGGGGGCACTCCGACCAGTCCGGCGATTCCGTCAAGAATCAGCTCAATGTCCAAAAGGCCCTGGCCGGCCAGGGGTCGGTTGGCCTGGAAGAGGGCACGGCCGTCAAGTTTTCCCTGCGCGCCGGCTATCCCGTCTACCAGGACGGCAAGATCGTCGGTTCGGTAACCACCGGCATCAACCTGTCCTCCAGCAACGCCTTTGTTGACGACATTAAAAAGGTCCTCGGCACGGAATGCACCATCTTTTACGGCGACACCCGGGTGGCCACCACCATCGAACGCGACGGCAAGCGGGCGGTCGGCACCAAGATGGACAACCCGCAAGTGCTTGCGGCCGTGCTCCAAAAGGGCGGGCGGTTCCTCAACGTCAACAAGATCCTCGGCCAGGACTACAACACCGCCTACTGGCCCATGCACGGGGCCGACGGCAAGATCGCCGGCATGCTCTTTATCGGCCGCGACCGGGCCAGCATCGACGCCACCGAGCGCACCATCCTTTTTTCGGCCCTGACCGCTTCCACGGCGGTGGCGCTCATCGTCATGGTCGTCGGGTTCTTCACGGCCCGGGGCATGACCGCGCCGCTGCGCCGGGTGATGGATTTCGCCCGCAAGGTGTCGCGCGGCGACTTCGACGCCGTGGCCGAGGGACGCTATTCCGGTGAAACCGAGGAACTCAAGAACACCCTGGAGCGCATGGTCGTCAGCCTCAAGGCCAAGATCGCCGAGGCCGAGGCCATGAGCCGCGAGGCCGGCGAAGAGGCCAAGTGCGCCGAGACCGCCCGGGAGGAAGCCGAAAAGGCCCGGGCCATGGCCGAGATCGCCAAGCGCGAGGGCATGCAGGAAGCCGCCGAGAATCTCGGCGTGGTCATCGAAAGCATCATCGCCGCCTCCAACCAGCTGGAATCCCAGGTGGAGCAGGTCCGCACCGGGGCCGACCACCAGCGTGACCGGCTGCGCGAGGTCGTGGAAGCCATCGCCCAGATGACCTCCACGGTTCTGGACGTGGCCAAGAACGCCTCCCGGGCCGCCCAGTCCGCCGACGACACCAAGGCCAAGGCCTCCACCGGCGCGGAGGTCGTGGCGGAATCCATGCGCTCCATCGACCGGGTCAACGCGGTGTCTGCCGACCTCAAGGCGGCCATGAGCGCCCTTGGCGATCAGACCCAGGCCATCGGCCGGGTCATGTCCGTCATCTCCGATATCGCCGACCAGACCAACCTGCTCGCCCTTAACGCCGCCATCGAGGCGGCCCGGGCCGGCGAAGCCGGGCGCGGTTTTGCCGTGGTGGCCGACGAGGTCCGCAAGCTGGCCGAGAAGACCATGACCGCCACCAAGGAAGTGGGCCAGGCCGTGGTCAGCATCCAGCAGTCGGTGACCGGCAACATCCACAGCGTGGACAAGGCGGCCCAGGCCGTGACCGAGGCCACGGAGCTGGCCGGCAAGTCCGGCGGGGTGTTGCGCGAGATTCTGGCCCTGGCCGAGGCCAGCGCCCGGGAAGTGGCCGGCATCGCCGCCGCCGCCGAAGAGCAGTCCGCCGCCGCCGAGGAGATCAACCGGGCCATGAACGAAGTCAGCGAGGTGGTGGAAACCACCAGCAACGGCATGCACGAGTCGGCCCAGGCCGTCCATGCCCTGGCCGATCTGTCCGGCGACATGGATCAGATCATCGTCAAGCTGCGCAGCGCCTAGGGCGTCGCCGCCGCAACGTTACGAGGCCGCCTTCCCGATCCGGGAAGGCGGCCTCGTTTTTTGCGTCGGCCCAGGGGTAAGCCCCTTGGCCGCTGTTCCCGGCCAGGGAACCGCTGCCCCTTGCCTGCCGGTCGACCAGAAAACCACCCCCGCCGATACCCCTTTAAACTTTTCCCCCATTCGGGGGGGGCTGGGGGCCTCAGGCCCCCAGCCGCCGGAGGCATCTTCCCTCTTTGCTTACACTTCCCCCTTCCACTGCGGCTGCCTCCCGTCCAGTTCGCGCACCAGGGCGTCGTATTGGCGCAGTTGCTCGGTCAGGTAGCCGGGTTCGCCGTGGAAGCTCAGCGCTCGGCGGGGGCAGACGAGCAGGCAGTAGAGGCAGGCCAGGCACTGGGAACGGTCGCCGGAGGCGGCCACGGCCTTGGGGTCGAGTCCGGCCGGGCAGAAGCGGCGGCAGGCCCCGCAGTCGTCGCAGGCGGCCGCGTCCAGGGTCAGCGCGTCCAGGCGCAGTTCGTCGCGGCAAAAGACGTCCTGGCGCAGGCCGGTTTTAAACAGCAACGCGCCGAACCAGTCCGTGCCGGCCAGCCAGGTGAAAAAGGGCGTGTTGCGGATGGCCAGGAAATATTTCTGGCGCTTGGGGTGGTGGATGAAGGTGGCGAGCGGGCCGGCCACGGGCGGGGCCAGGGGGCTGCCGGCCAAAAGCGGCAGGGCCAGGCCGTCCAGGAAAGCGTCCATGTTCGGGGTGGCCAGCCCCCGACGGCGCGCCTCGGCCAGGGGGCGGACCTTGTCGGCCGGGAAGCCGGCCAGCCGGGCGCAGGCCAGATCGATCAGGTAGGGATTTTCGCCGAAGACTAAGGCGTCCAGGCGAAGCGGCGTGCCGCGCGTGGGGCCAAGGCCTTCCATGGCGACCAGGGCGTCCACGATGTGCAGGGCCGGGCGCAGGGCGAGGTTCAAATTCACGATGTTGGCGGCCAGGCTCTGGTGGGTCTTTTTCTTGTTTTCCTGGCCGACCAGGCAGCCCATGAGATTTTTGAGGCACACGGACATGCCGGCCTCGAAATGGGTCTTGAGCTTGGGCAGGTTGATGACCAGGGCGGCTTCCAGGGCCGGCCGGGCGACCAGGGCGGTCACGCCGTTCTCGAAGGGCACGGGCAGGCCCTCGGCCTGGTTGAGGTCGATGGCGGCGTAGCCGAAGCGGGCGGCGGCGGCGTTTATGCGCAGGCGCTCCATGACCCCGATCTTGTTGCGGTAAAAGCCGCTGTTGGTGCCTTCGCCCACGGTGACGTCGGTGTAGCCGGCGTCGCGCAGATGCCCCAGCAGGGCGACGAGCAGGCGCAGATCGGTGGTGTTGCCGGTCAGCGCGTTCATGTTGGCGTTGCCGTTGGGCTTGACGAGGATGGGCGCGGCCTTGTCGGCCGGGAAGACGTGGGCGAAGTCGGGCAGCACGTCGTTAAGGACACGGCGCACAGCGGCGGCGTCGTCGGCCCGGCGCAGGCGCAGCAGATAAGGGGGCGTCGGCATGGGCATTATCCAATGGGTTGTTGGGCTGTTGAGAGAGTGGTTCACGATAGCGTCGTCGCTCCGGCAGGGGAAGTGAAACCTCCGGGACGTCCCGTGCGACATGGCCGGGGAACATGCCGCGACAAGCGGTGCGTTCGGAGGGTTCATGCGAAAGGCTTGCTGCATCCTGGCCGTTACGGCCTGCGTGTTTGTTGCTGCCGGCGAAATAGTCTGCCGTCTGATCGATGCCCTTGGCGATAGCCAGGCCCTGGCCGCAGAAGGCGAGGCTGTTGATCTGGCGGCGCTCAATTACAACGACGACAAACCGTTGCCCCGGAGGCGTACGCCCGGGGAATTTCGTATTCTCACCTTTGGGGATTCCTACTGTTGCGGCACGGTCAAGCCGCAATATACGCTTCAGGGCGCGGCTTCGCGGTCCCTGGCCGAGGCTGGGGCGCGGACGCGGCTGGTCAATTTCGGCGAACCCGGCTCCAGTTTCGCCCATTACCGCAAGGCCCTGGCCCACTGGAGCGGCCGGGTGGAGGCCGACGGCCTCATGGTGGTGGTTTTTCTGGGCAACGATCCCCAGGAAACGGCCTGGGACGCGGCCGACCCGGACCAGCCGGTCAACGCCGTGCTGCGTGCCTGTCCGGTGTCCGTGGCCAACGACCGCAAGCGCCTGACCGCGCCGCCCCATCGTTTCGGCCTGCGCCTGATCGACTACACGACGGCCTTGGCCGACTTCGTGCTGGCCGGGGCGTACGTGGAAACCGGCGCGCCGGAGCCGTTTTCGCCGCTCTACGCGCCCTTGCCGCCCGAACGCTACCTGCGCCAGACAGCCAATTTCGCCGTGGCCGGCGAGGCGGCCCGTTGCGGCGAACTGTCCAAGGGCTGGCAGGCCCTGGCCGAGCTGGGGCGCGATCTGGAGCGTCTGGGCCGACAGCGGCGCATCCCCACGGCCGTGGTGCTGGCTCCGCCGGAAGTGGCGGCGCGCCCGGGGCTGTGGCGCGAGGCGGCGGCGTTTTCCGGCGGCCAGATCGAGCGCTACGATCCCTGGCTGGCCGGGCGCATGGCCCGGGCCGTGCTGGGGCAGGCCGCGCCGGAGGTGGCGGTGCTGGACCTGACCCCGGCCTTTGTCTGCGCCGCCGGCCGGGGCGACATGCTGTATCCGCCCCGGGAGATCCATTGGAACGTGGCCGGCAATCGGCTGGCCGGCGAGGCCGTGGCCCGGTTCGTGGGCCGGCAGTGGCTTGGCCTGCCTGAAGCGGCACTGCCGGGCGGCGACGCCTGCCTGGCCGCCGCCGCGCCGCCCCTGGACGAGGCGCCGGTCAATGCCTGCCTGCTGGCCGCCGGGCAGGTTGACGGCGGCAAGGCCCTGGCCGCCAACTGTCCGGCCTGCCGCGTCCAGTAATTCCCCGCATCAACGCCAAAGCGTCCCGGGTCCGACCAACGAACCCAGGACGCTTTACTTTTTACTTTTCCCCATGTGGGGGATCTGGGGGCCTCAGGCCCCCAGCCGCCGGAGGTATCCCCCTTCCCTCTCACCCCCGCAGCGTCAAACTGGCCACGGCTTCGATATGGGCCGTGTGGGGGAAGAGGTCCACGGGGGTGACGCTGGTCACGTCGTAGGCTTCGGCCAGGCGTTTGAGATCCCGGGCCAGGGTGGCCGGATTGCAGGACACGTAGACCACACGCCCCGGCGCTGTCCGCAGGATGGCGGCGATGACCTCGGGCGCGGCTCCGGCCCGGGGCGGGTCGAGGACCACCACGGTGGGCGGATCGCCGGCCAGATCGTCCAGGGCGTCGGCCGCGTCGGCGGCCTCGAAGACGCAGTTGTGGGCTTCGGAGAGCTTGGCCGAGGCCTTGGCGCTTTCGATGGAGCGCGGGTCGATATCGAGCCCCCGCACCTCGGCGAAGGCCGGGGCGAGATTCAGGGCCAGGCCGCCCGAGCCGCAGTAGAGGTCCAGGGCCGTGCCGGCCGGGTCGCTGCTGGCCTCGCGGGTGACGATCTCGTAGAGGCTTTGGGCCGCGCCGGTGTTGGTCTGGGCAAAGGCGTCGGGCAGGACGCGAAGGGTCGCCTGGCCCATTTTCTCGGTGAGGTGGCCCCGGCCGAGCACGATGGATTGGCGTTCCCCGTGGGCCACGGGGGTGGGGGCGCGGCGCACGGAATGGACGAAGCCGGTCAGTTCCGGGAACCGGGCCAGCAGGGTCTTGCCCAGGGTATGCACGGCGTCGCCGGCGGCCCGGGACGGGCCGGTGATGATGTGGGCCAAGCGCGAACCGTCGTGGCGGGAGTCGCGCAGCACCAAATGCCGCCACACGCCCTTGCCGGTGCGGGGATCGTAAGCGGCCAGGCCTGTTTCGCGGCACAGCTCGCGCACGGCGTTTACGACTTCGCCCGCCCAGGGGGCCATGAGCGGACAGGTATCGATGTCGAGCACCCGGGCCGGGTTGCGGCGTTCGCGAAGGCCCAGGTGGAGTCGGCCGGCAAAGGCAAACTCCATCTTGTTGCGGTAGCCGTAGACCTCGGGCGAGGCCACGGTGTCGGCCACGGGCACGTCCGGCAGACCGCCCAGGCGGGCGAGTGTTTCGGCCACCTGTTCGCGTTTCCAGAACAGTTGGGCCGGGTAGTCCAGGCGCTGCCAGTCGCAGCCGCCGCAGACCCCGAAATGGGGGCAGCGGGGTTCGACAGCCTCGGGGGTGGGGGTGATGATGCGCTCGGCCACGGCCTCGGCAAAGCCTTTTTTCACCTGGGTAACCTTGGCCATGACCGTCTCGCCGGGCAGCGCGCCGTCCACGAAAACCACCATGCCGTCGAGACGCGCCACACCCCGGCCGCCAAGGGCCAGGCGGGCGACGGACAATTCCAATTCGTCGTTTGCTTGCATGTTCATGGCGGCCTTATGCGCGTCCCCGCCCCCGGGCGCAAGGGGGTTGGGGGGCCGGAAATGGCGGCCGGGCCGGCCGTCGCGTCTAACTGATTGCGGGTACGGAGGAAATCAGGTAGGCGGGATAAAGCTGGAGGCGGCCCATGACCCGCAAGCACATCCTGGCCGCGTGCCTGTTGTTCGTGGCCCTGACCCTGGCCATCGCCGGCATGGGGTATCGGGCCAAGACGGACATTGAGGCCGTGGTCACGGACCAGTTCAACCACCAGCAGCTCATTTTGGCCCAGCAGATCGCCGCGGACATCGGCGATCACTTCGCGTTTTTGCGTACCTGCCTGGACAGCCTGTCGCTTATGTGGCGCGAGCGCACGGCCTCCGACGGCCGGCCGTGGCTGGCCATTCCGGCTTATTACAGCATTTTTGCCGAATGGAACGTGGCGGCCCTTGGGGTCTTGGCCCCGGGGGCGGCGACACCGGTCTTTTACGACGCCGCCGGCCGGGAGATCGACACGGCCGGGCTGTGCCCCGAAGCCTGCGCCAAGGTCTTTGGCGACGGGGCGAAGCTGGGGCAGATCAAGCTGACGCGCGTCTATGCGCCCCAGACTGGCCCTCTGGCCGGGCGGCGGCTCATGGCCATGACCATGCCCCTGGCCGACGAGCACGGGACCGTGGGCGGACTGGTGCTGGTCGTGGACGCCCTGGCCGTGGCCCAACGCTACGCCCACAACGTGCGCTCGGGCCAGACCGGCTACGCCTGGGTGCTCGACGACGCCGGCTATTTCCTGGACCACCACGAGGCGGAGTTCATCGGCCGGGAGTCTTTGGACGTGCGCCGACAGCGTGACCCGTCCATCGACTGGTCGCGGCTGACCTGGCTTATCGATAAACGGGTCATGGCCGGGCAGCGCGGCATGGACTGGTACGTTTCGGGCTGGCACCGGGGCGAGATCGGGCCGGTGAAGAAATTCGTGGCCTTTTGCCCGGTGTCTCTCGGCGGAGCCGAGGACCCGGGCAACCGCTGGGCCGTGGCCCTGGCCGCGCCCGAGGATGAGGTCCAGGGGCTCATTGGCCGGCTGATGGTGCGGGAGTGGGCCATCGTCGGGCTTTTCGAGGTGGTGGTCTTCGCCATGTTCGTGGCCACAGTGCATCTGGCCCTGCGCTGGTCGCGCCGGCTACGCGAGGAGCGCGACAAGGCCGGGCGGGAACTGCTCGGCGCTCAGGAAAAGCTCATTCGTTCGGCCCGGTTCGCGGCCATCGGCGAGGCGGCGGCGCGGCTTTCCCATGAGATCAAAAATCCGCTCATGCTCATGGGCGGCTTCGCCAACCAGGTGCGGCGGCATGTGCCGGAAGACGGCGCGGATTATGAAAAGCTCGGCATCATCGAATCCGAAGCCAAGCGGCTGGAGACGCTTTTAAATGAGGTGCGCGATTTTACCCGGCCGGCTCCGCCGCAAATCGAGCCGCGCGATTTGGCGGCCACGGTGCGCGAGTCGTTGGCCATCATGGCCGGGGCCATGGAGTCGCGCGGCATCGTGGTCACCACGGGTTTCGGAGAAGGGCTTGAGGCCGTGCCCCACGACGCGGCTCGCATCAAGCAGGTGCTGCTCAATCTGCTCAAAAACGCGGCCGAGGCCATGGAACATGGCGGCTCGCTCACGGTGACGGCGGAGATTGTCCGCGACCGCGCCCGGGTGACCGTGGCCGACACCGGCGGCGGCATCCCCGAGGCCATGCGCGCCCGGGTGTTCGATCCCTTCTGCACCACCAAGGAATCCGGCACGGGCCTGGGGCTGGCCGTGTGCCAGCGCATCGTCGAGGACCACCACGGCGACATCCGTTTCACGACCTCCGAGGTTGGGACCACGTTTACCGTGGAGTTGCCGCTGGCCCTGTCCTGCGCCGTCTGAGCCTTGGTGCGGCCTTGTCTGGCCGCAACTCGCCAAAAGATCGGTGTCGTGCTTTTTTCTAGGCCGCTTCGGCCATGTGCACGTTTTTGACGAAAGCAAAGATGTTGGCGTGGACAGCGTCGTCGAGCATGGCGTCGGGCTCGGCTGCGTCGTAGTAGCCGCACCAGACTTCGCCGTAGAGATCGGCCGGCAGTCGCGACAGGTCGGCGACGCCCAGGCGGCACAGCACCAGCCGGCCGCGCCAGGCCAGGCGCGTTTCGTAGTACCATTGGCCCCGGTGGTTGACCACGGGCCGGTAGCGGTAGGCGGCGAGCAGTTTTTCGATGCATTCGGCCTGGTCGCCGAAGGGGAATTGCATGGTGGTCATGGCGGTGTCTCCATGGCGGCCGACCCGGTCCGTCGCGCCGGCCCGGGGGAGAGGCCGGAGCGCGTGGGGCCGTGCGGTCGGGCGGCGGGACGCGGCAAGGGGTTATTTGGCCCCGGCGGCGTCGGACGGTTGCGGGGTTTTGGCGTCGGCGAAGTCGGATTGTTCGCGGCTTACGCCGCCGGCCGGTTCGCGCCGGGCGGAGCCGAGGAAGCGGCTGGCCCAGGTCGTTGTACGGCCTTTGGACGAAATGGAAGACTGCGACAGCATGGCGACCTCCGGGTGGGGCGGCAGGCGCGGGCGGAAGGCCGGGGCGCGGACCGCCGGGGTGATGGCGGGGTATTAGCGATAATGAAAATCAATGTCAATATTTGGGCGACACGAATTGGCCTGCTCGCGTGGGCCCGGCCGGGGCTCCCGGGAAGGGGAACGAGGTCAGGGGAAGCCCGCTACTGGCGATGGACCGATAAGGAGGGCGATGGAGATGGGGGCGTGGGGATTTGTCTGCCTAGCGTCCGGCATAGTGCGGGGCTCGGGGGATGTGATGCCGCCACCGTCTGAATTCAGGGCTTCCTTGCCGGATGGCCGCGGAGGCGCCTGGCATCTCGGCGTGATGATGACGCGTATCATGCGTCCTGCGGCAATCGGATGTCGACGCAAAATTTCCCGTCGAGCCAGGACACGGCGATGACTCCCCGGTGGTTCTCGACGATTCGCTTGGCGATGGCCAGGCCGAGGCCCGAGCCGGGTACGGACTCGGAGGCCCGGCCCCTCTGAAATGGCTCGGTCAACCGCATGAGGTCGATGTCCGGCTGCGGCGCGTCGTTGGAGACGCGGAGCCTGACCGTTCCCGATGCCTCCTGCAACGTCACGGCAATGTCGCCGTCAGCAGGGGAAAACTTCAAAGCGTTGGTCAGCAGGTTGTCTACAAGGCAGGCGAGGTCTTCCCGGACGCCGACACCCGGGAAGTTCTTGGGAAGATTGTCGGCCAAGTGCAGACGTTTTGCGCCCGCGCGGCAGGTGTTGCGGCGGACGGCTTCTCCAACGATATCCGTGAACGACAACGGTTCCGGTTTGCTCTCATTGAGTTCGAGGCGGGACAGGCGAAGGATTCTCTCGATCAGGGCGTCCATGCCCTCTGTTTCTTCGCGCATGGAATCCAGCAGCTCCCGTTGCTTATCGGTGGCTTGGTCTTCCAAAAGCTGCCGGGCGATGTCGATTCGGGTCAAGGGGCTTCGCAGTTCGTGGGACACGTGGGCGGTCATTTCTTTTCCGACACGGACCAGTCGTTGAATCGAGTCGGCCATCTCGTTGAAATCCCTGGCGACTTCACCGACTTCGTCTTTTGATGCCACGGCGCTGCGGTGCGACAGCTCGCCCGCAGCGAACCGTTTCATGTCCTGTTGCAGGATGCCGAGGGGCTTGGTGACGATACGGGCAAGGGGAATGGCCAGCAGACTGAGCGCCGCCGCCATGAAAAGGAGAGAGCCAACGTATTTTTCGTAGACGGGGAAGGCGAACCCTCGTGGATTGTCTTTGTGACCAGAAGGATGCGGCACCACAAGTTTGTAGCGCAGGCCGTTTTGGCGAAAAAGGATTCCATCAGATCCGGTTATGCCATCGGATTCCTTGGACGCGACAATTTGGACATGGCCTTTGAATATATGCGATGCGATGTTCTCGAGGTTGGCGATGGAAATTTCTTCGGGAAGATCGTTTCGCAAGCCGATACGCAAGAGTTCTATGGCCGCGTTTTTGTCTTGTTGGTGTTGCGACTCGACGGCCCGATGCCAGAGACCCATGACCCACATGGCGGCGAAGATGGTGAGGAGCAGCAGCACGCCTTCGACGAGCACGATTTTCCAGTATAATCGATTCATGTGGATTTGCTCGAAAATTTATAGCCGAAGCCCCATACGGTCTTGATGCGTTTCTCATGCCCGTGGTGTTGCTTCAAGATGCTCCGCAGCTTGCTGATATGCACGTCGACACTCCTGTCGGAGACGACCGCGTCTTCACCCCAGCCCAGATTCAATAACGCGTCTCGGGACAGCGGGATGTCGGGGTTTCGCATGAGCGCGGACAGGACGTTGAATTCGACGGTGCTCAATTCGTACCGCGTCGTCCCGATGGTCAGCGTCTCCAGGGAGAGATCGAGGGAGATGCCGCCGCTTTTCAGCCTGCCCTTGTTGGGGGCCTCAGGTGCATGGCGACGCAAGGCGGCCCGGATGCGGGCAAGGAGTTCCCGGAGATTGAACGGTTTGGGCAGGTAATCGTCCGCGCCCATTTCGAGGCCGACAACGCGATCCATGGGGTCGCCCTTGGCCGTGAGCATGATCACCGGGACAGTCGATGCCCTGCGGATGTCGGCGAGCACCTCGAGGCCGTCCTTGCCCGGCATCATGATGTCGAGGATCACAACCGATGGGCGCAACTGCTCAAGGGCTTTAGCCGCCTCGCCTCCATCAGGCAGTTCCCGGACTTCGTAGCCGTATCCCGCCAGATAGTCGCCAAGCATTTTTCGCAATTTCAAATCGTCGTCGATAATGAGCACCACGTCTTTCATGTCCGGCCTCGTCGGCAAGACATACGGCCTTTTGGAAACAATCGGCAGCGCAAATGTGGCCGGATCATACTTTTTAATACTTTTCAACAGAATCCCCGAACATCCCCATCCCCGTCAGCGTAGGACCTTTTGTGCGTTTTCAGAAAACCACAGAGGGAGGCATATCATGATAAACTTGGGAAAGAACCGGGCGGCCATATCCATGGCGACTGCTTCCATGGGGTTGGTGGTCATGGCGACGAGCGTGTGCTTGCTGTTTCACGCCAGATTTCAAGGTGTCGTTGGAATGCACAAGTGGGCTGGCGTGGCCTTTATCGTTCTGTGCTGCCTGCATGTCGCCATCAATTGGAAGCCCCTTTGCCATCATTGCCGTGGCGGGTCGGCAGCTCTGGTCATCGCGCTCGTCAGTCTCCTGACGTGCGGCGTGATCGTTGTGGGTACCGCTGGAGACAACAGGGAGCGCGGCCATCACGGCACAGGCTATGGCAGCCGGATCGCAGGCAGGTGAGGCGGCAGGTCTGTCGCCGAGGGCTTGATGCCATCGGTGGGATTGTAACCGCTATCGCCTGAGCATCGAAATACCAAACAGCATCCTGATTGTGGAGGTATCGTGAGCAATTCTTCGGAGAAGCGGTCGATGGTTCGCGTCATGCGAAACCTGCACCGCGATATCGGCTTCTTTGTTGTTGGACTGACGTTGATCTATTGCCTGAGCGGCATTATCCTTATCTACAGGGATAAGGGGTTTATGCAATTTGCCAATAGTGTGGAAACGACAATCGCCCAGGGTTTGTCGGAAAAAGATCTCGAGTCAGCCTTGCATTTGCGAAAGATGAAAATTCTCAAGCAGGAAGGCGACAAGATTGTCTTCAATTACGGCGAGTATAACAGATTGACGGGGCATGTTTCCTACACGACCCAGGAGCATCCCTGGATCATCCAGAAGTTCAATGCCATCCACTTGTCGCCGAGCGCCTCGTTGATTCATTATGCCGGGGTCGCCTATGGCGTCATGCTCTTGTTTTTGGCCATATCCTCATTTTTCATGTATAAGAGCGGGTCGGCCCAGGCGCGCCGAGGCGTGATCCTCGCCGTTGTCGGCGTCGTCGCGGCTTTCGTCCTTGTTCTCTGCTAGAAACTTCCCTGGGAGGTGGCTCGGGAAGCGCCCGCCATGTCAGGGGATGCTTCCGGTATGACCGTGGGACGGCAGGCTTGCTCCAAAGACGCGAACCTGTCGCGGACCATGAAAAAGGGCCGACCCTCGCGGGCCGGCCCTTTTTTAATCTTCTCTCTCGCGTTTTCAGCTACTTGCCGCAGCCGCAACCACAGCCGGCGCTGGGCTTGGTGGGCTGGGGCAGGGGATTGCGCAGGTGCGCGTCCAGGGCGGCCAGCACGCTCTCCAGGGTGCAGTGGGTCATCACTTCGCCGTCCATCTCCACGGTGGGGCCCTTGGCGCACTGCTCGAAGCAGAACGACGCCCGCACGTCCACGGCGTTTTCCAGGCCGTTTTCCACGATGTGCTTGAGCATCCCGGTCAGGATGTCCTGAGCGCCGCGAAGGTGGCAGCTCGTGCCCAGGCACACCCGCACCCGGACCTTGGTCTGGGCCGGATCGCCGCTTAAAAGCACGAGCGTCTCGTCGCTGACGCGACGGCGGCTCTGGTAGTGGGTGTGGAGCAATGAATGGGCCTTGTGCCCGCCCACGTCGCCAAGGAACTTGTCGTAACACTCGGTGACGAACATGTTGTCCTGGGCCTTGTGCAGCGGGAAGGTCTTGTCGCACTGGTAGAGGTCCTTGGTGCGGCGCTTGCGGTCGGCCAGATCCTTGGGCACGGGCTGGCCCGCGCCGCCGATGCAGCCGCCGGGGCAGGCCATGACCTCGATGAGGTCGTATTCGCTGTTGCCGGCCACGACCTGCTCGGCCACGGCCCGGGCGTTGGCCAGGCCATGGACAATGGCCAGGCGCAGGGTCTTGCCGCCTACTTCCAGCGTCGCCTCGCGCAGGCCGGAGTCGCCGCGCACTTCGGCGAAATCGACCGAAGCCAGGGGCTTGCCGGTGATCTTCTCGGCGGCAAAGCGCAGCACCGCCTCGGTGACGCCGCCCGACGCGCCGAAGATGACGCCAGCGCCCGTGCCGAAGCCAAAGGGCATGTCCAGGGACTCGGGTTCCAGGCTATTGAAGCGCAGGCCGGCCCCGTCGATCATCCGGGCCAGCTCCTGGGTGGTCAGCACGAAGTCCACGTCCGGGGAGCCGTCCACGGCGAATTCCGGCCGGCGTGCCTCGAACTTCTTGGCCGTGCAGGGCATGATGGAAACGACGATCAGGTCCTTGCGGGCGATGCCCTGCTTTTCAGGCAGCATCTCCTTGACCAGGGAGCCGAACATCTGCTGGGGCGAGCGGCAGGAGGACAGATTGGGGAGCAGTTCCGGGAAGGACTGCTCGGCAAACTGCACCCAGCCGGGACAGCAGGAGGTGAACTGGGGCAGCTTCTCGCCGGCGGCGGCGCGGGTCAGAAACTCCTGGCCTTCCTCGATGACGGTGAGGTCGGCGGCGAAGGTGGTGTCGTAGACCGCATCGAAGCCCAGGCGTTTGAGCGCCGCCACCATGCGGCCCATGACCGGATCGCCGGCCGGGCTGGCGAAACACTCGCCCAGGCCCACGCGCACGGCCGGGGCCACCTGGGCCACCACGGTCTTGGTGGGATCGGCCAGGGCGGTGAGCACCTCGTCCATTTCGCTGCGCGGCACCAGCGCCCCGGTGGGGCAGACGTTGGCGCACTGGCCGCAGCCCACGCACTCGCCTTCGCCCAGGCCCTTGCCAAAGGCCGGCAGCACGGCGGTCTGGTGGCCGCGATGGGCAAAGCCGATGGCCCCGATGCCCTGGATTTCCGAGCACATGCGCACGCAGTCGCCGCACAGCACGCACTTGTTGGGATCGCGGATGATGGACGGCGAAGAGAAGTCCAGGGGGGCTTTTTCCTGCACGGGCTTGAAGCGCACGCTGGTCACGCCCACGCGCCGGGCCACATCCATGAGCTTGCAGTCCACGCTTTTAAAGCAGCTGGGGCAGCTCAGGTCATGGTTGGCCAGGAGCAGTTCCACGGCGATCTTGCGGATCTCGCGCAGCTGCGGGGTGTTGACCTTGATGTCCAGGCCCGGTTCGGGCGGGGTGGAACACGCGCCCTGGACGCCGCGTCCGGCCACTTCCACCAGGCACAGGCGGCAGGCCCCGTACACGGACAGTTCGGAGTGGTAGCAGAAGGTCGGCAGCTCGATGCCGGCCTTGCGGATGATTTCCAGAAGGTTGCGCTCGCCCTCGATGGGGATGGCGCGGCCTTCGACGGTGACGAATTGCTGGTCCATGGTCATGGCTAGATTCCCTCCACCGCGCCGAACTTGCAGGCCGTGGCGCAGGCGCCGCACTTGATGCACAAGGTTTCGTCGATGACGTGGGGCTGTTTCTTCTCGCCGGTGATGGCTCCGGCCGGGCAGGCCTTGACGCACAGGCGGCAGCCCTTGCAGCGGGCGGCGTTGATGGTCGGCATGGCCAGGGCCTTGCAGCGGCCGGCGCTGCAGCGCTTCTCGAAGACGTGCTCTTCGTAGTCCTTGCGGAAGTGCTTGAGCGTCGAGAGCACCGGGTTGGGCGCGGTCTTGCCCAGGCCGCACAAGGAGCCGACCTGGACGGCGTGGCCCAGGGTTTCGAGCAGGGAGAGGGTTTCGGCCGTGCCGCGTCCTTCGATGACGTCGTCCAGAAGGGCCAGCAGCTGCTTGGTGCCTTCACGGCACAGCACGCACTTGCCGCAGCTCTCGCGCTGGGTGAACTCCATGAAGAACCGGGCCACGCTGACCATGCAGGTCTTCTGGTTCATGACCACCAGACCGCCGGAACCGACCATGGCCCCCACCGAGCGCAGGGAGTCGAAATCCAGCGGCAGGTCCAGCAGGTCCGGGGTCAGGCAGCCGCCGGACGGGCCGCCGATCTGCACGGCCTTGAAGCCTTTCTCGTCGATAAAGCCCCGGTCGTCGGTGACGCCGCCGCCGATGTTGAGCACCACTTCGCGCAGGGTCGCGCCGAAGGGCACTTCAATGAGGCCGGTGTTGGAGACGTGGCCGGTGAGCGCAAAGGTCTTGGTGCCGGGCGAGGTCTCGGTGCCGAGCGCACGGTAGGCTGCGGCCCCTTCGCTGATAATGCGGGGAATCTGGGCCAGGGTCTCGACGTTGTTGATGATGGTGGGCTTGCGCCACAGGCCCTGCTGGGCCGGGAAGGGCGGCTTGGGCGAGGGCATGCCGCGCAGGCCCTCGATGGAGGCGATCAGCGCCGTTTCCTCGCCGCACACGAACGCGCCGGCCCCTTCCATGACTTCCAGGCGGAAGGACTGGCCCGAGCCGAAAAGGTTGTCGCCGAGGTAGCCGGCGGCTTCGGCGTCGGCCACGGCCTTGCGCATGCGCTTGACGGCCAGGGGATATTCGGCCCGCACGTAGATGTAGCCTTCGTCGGCCCCGATGCCCCGGGCAGCGATCATCATGCCTTCGATGACGCAGTGGGGATTGCCTTCCATGAGGCTTCTGTCCATGAACGCGCCGGGATCGCCCTCGTCGCCGTTGCAGATGACGTACTTTTTCGGGTTGGTCTGGACCCGGGCGGCTTCCCACTTGCGGCCGGTGGGGAAGCCTCCGCCCCCGCGTCCGCGCAGGCCCGACTGGCTGACGACGTCGCACACGCCCTTGGCGTCCATGTCGGCGAAGGCCTTGCGGGCGGCGGCGTAGCCGCCGTGGGCCACGTATTCGCGGATGTCGTCGGGGTCGATGAAGCCGCACTCCTTCAGGACGGTGCGGGTCTGGCGCTGGTAGAAGGGGATCTGGTCGGGGCCCAGGCACTTTTCCTTGGTGCGGGGCTCGACGTAGAGCAGACGCTCGACGACCTTGCCGGCGACCAGGGTCTCGGTGACGATCTCGGCGACGTCGTCGGCGGTCACCTTGGTATAGAGGATGTTCTCGGGCAGGATGGTGACCAGCGGTCCCATCTGGCAAAAGCCCTGGCAGCCGCTGTGGGAGACGCGCACGCCGTCGCCATGGCCTTCGGGCCGAAATTCGAGAACCACGTCGAGGCCGGCTTCGCCCATGTGTTTTTCCAGGGCGTCGAGGACCTTCTTGGAGCCGTTGGCCACGCAGCCGGTGCCGGCGCAGACGATGACGCGGCGACCGCCCGAGGCGGCCTCGGCGGCGGCGGCGTGCTGGGGATCGAGGATGGGGCCTTCCATTATTGCAGCTCCTTGGCGCGAATGGCGTCGATGAGGTCGACGGCGCGTTCGGGGGTCATCTGGCCGTAGACGTCTTCGTTGATGACCAGGACCGGAGCCAGGCCGCAAGCGCCGAGGCAGGCCACGGTTTCGACGGTGAAGAGCATATCCGGCGTGGTGGCCTTGGCCTCGGTGAGGTCGAGGCGGGCGCGCAGGGCTTCCAGGATGGGTATGGACTGTTTGACGTGGCAGGCGGTGCCGTCGCATAGGCGCACGACGTACTTGCCTTTGGGCTCCAGGGCGAAGTGGGCGTAGAAGGTGGCCACGCCGAAGACGTTGGCTTCGGGGATGCGCAGCGAGGTGGCGACGTAGGACAGCACTTCCTGGGGCAGGTAGCGGTACTCCTCCTGGAGGGCCTGGAGGATGGGCACGAGCCGGGCGGGGTGGCGGTCGTAGCGGTCGAGGATGCCGCACAGTTTTTCAAACTTGGCGGTTTCGGCCAGGGCGGGGGCCAGACAGGGCTCCATCAATGATCTCCTTTTTCGGCAGTGGCGTTCTTCGGAGTTCACGGTCGGGTTTGTAACGACAAGCCGGGCCGCACGGGGGATGCGTCGCGCCAACCCGACAAGCGCGACGATCCCGCCAGGGCCGGCCGCGGCCGACGCCGGGGGGGTGGCGTGGGCGAAGTGCGGCCGAGAGCCAGGCGCATGTGCCGGACGCCTGCCTCCGGCGGGTGGGGCAGTGCAAAATCGCAACATGCAAAGCTTGGCAGGCGTGTGCAGCAAGATGCATGCTACTTTTTGGACAAGCGTTCGGCTTTTAGGCGTAACATGCTGGTATTGCATTGTTAAAAGTTGTTGAGGAGTTTTTGGCCTGGCGATTTAGAGCGGGGGGCTTGTGGATAGCAGGTGAATGTTGCGAATTCGCATCAATTTCGGCACAATTCCTTCCGTGTTTGTCAGGAATCGACGAAAGCTGCTCGGCGAGTCATGTTGCGCATTTGCACTGTGTTGCAATTATGCACGGTTTGCGGCACGGCCAATCCCGGCCGACAGTTCCCCGGATGAACCCGGCCGCACTGCCGCCGTGACGGACAAAAACGCCGCGCAGCCTTCCCCGCGTCCCTGGCCCAGGCGACGGACAACCCGTCGAAACGCCCTCATCAGGTCGAGGCCGACGCGCGCATGGACAGGACGCTGCCTTCCATGCTTATACTCCGAGAACAGAAGACTCCCGCGCCCGCGCCGCGCCAGCAGGATAGGCCCATGACCGCTCCCACCAGCACCCCGCTCTCCCTGCGACTCCATCTCGCCGGCCTTGTCGCCGCCTGCGTCTTGCCCGTCTGGCTGTGCGCCGCCTACCTCGTCCACTACGCCTACACCGCCAAAAAAAACCTCATCCAGTCCCACATGGTCGAGGTCGCCCGAAACCTCTCCCTGGCCGTAGACCGCGAATTCGCCATCCTGCTGGCCGCCGCCGAAGGCCTGGCCACCTCTCCGGCCTTGCAGACCGGTGACTTCCCCGTCTTTCGGCGGCAGGTAAAAACCCTGCTGGCCGGATACCCCGCCTCCGACATCATCGTGGCCGAAGCCTCCGGACAGCAGGTCTTCAATTCCTACCTGCCCGAAGGCGCGCCCCTGCCCAAGCGGGCCGTGCGCGAAACCGTGCGCCGCGTGTTCGAAACCGGCCGACCCGGCATCAGCAACCTCTTTCGCGGCGCGGTCACCGGCCGCTACCTCGTCAGCCTCGACATGCCGGTCTGGCAGGGGGCGGCCGTGGGCTACGATCTCGCCATGACCGTGCCCGTCGCCCGCTTCGACCAACTGCTCGCCGCGGAACGCCTGCCCGCCGGCTGGACCGCCGCCGTCATCGACGCCGCCGCCGTGGTGGCCGCCCGGGCCGGCCAGGCCGAAACCTGGGCCGGCCGGCCGGCCGGCGAACTGTTGGCCGGCCTGGAGACGTCCCGGGACGACGTTGCCGCCTTCGAGACCATCCGCCTCGACGGCGAACCGGCCCTGGCTGCCTACGACCAGGCCGAAGGTTCGGGCTGGGGCGTGGCCGTGGCCGTGCCGCGCAGCGTGCTCTTGGCCGAGGTGCAAGGGTGGCTGTGGTGGACCGGCGGCGGCGTCCTGACCTTGTCCCTGGGCGGGTTCTTGCTGGCCCTGGCCCTGGCCCGGCGCATCGCCGGCTCCATCGACACCCTCGTTCCGGCGGCCGAAGCCCTGGGCCAGGGCCTGCCCCTGCCGCAGCAGCGCTTTGGGCTGGCCGAAACCGCCGCCGTGGGCGAGGCGCTCAGCCGCGCCGCCGACCTGCTGGCCGCCCGGGCCGCCGAACGCCGCCAGGCCGAGGATGCCCGCCAGCAGGTCGAAGCCCGGCTGGCCGAACGGGAACACATTTTCCGCATCGTGGCCGACAATTCCCATGACTGGGAATTCTGGGACGGCCCCGACGGCCTGTGCCGCTGGGTCTCGCCGGCCTGCGCCCGCGTCTCGGGCCATCCAGCCGAAGCCTTCCTCGGCCCAGGCTCCCTGACCGTGCGCGACCTCATCCATCCCGAGGACCGGGCCGCCTGGGACGCCCATCTTGACAGCCCGGAGGCCCTGGAGGCCGTCCACGAAGAACTCCACTTCCGCATCCTGCGCGCCGATGGCCGCGTCGCCCACATCGCCCATGTCTGCGGCCGTATCCTCGGCCCTGGCGGCGAAAACCTCGGACGCCGGGGCGCCAACCGCGACATCACCGAACAGCACCACCACGAACGGGAACTGCGCCGGGCCAAGGAAATGGCCGACGCCGGCAGCCGGGCCAAAAGCGAGTTCCTGGCCAACATGAGCCATGAGGTGCGCACGCCCATAAACGGCGTCGTGGGGATGCTCCAACTGCTGGAGACCACCGCCCTCACCGAAGAACAACAGGAATACGTCGCCATGGCCGGCCGGGCTGCCGGACGGTTAAGCCGCCTGCTCGGCGACATCCTCGACCTCAGCAAGGTCGAATCCGGGGCCCTGGTCCTGCAACAGACCCCCTTCGAACTCGAAGAACTTCGCCAAGCCATCCTCGACGTCTTCGGTCCCATGGCCCGCAACAAGAATCTGGCGCTGAGCGTCGATCTGGCCCAGGCGCTCCCCCGGCGCGTCATGGGCGACGACGTCCGGCTGCGCCAGATCCTGCTCAATCTCGTGGGCAACGCCGTCAAATACACCGACTCCGGCTTCGTCCACGTCGCCGTTTTCCCCGGCGACCCCGACAGCCCTCCCCGGGAAGGCGCGCCCTTCGAGGTCGTCTTCGTCGTGGCCGACACCGGCCGGGGCATCCCTGGCCATAAGCTCGACAGCGTCTTTTCGCCCTTTGTCCAGACCGATCCCGCCGCCGGCCCCCAGGGCGGCGTGGGCCTGGGGCTGGCAATCGTCAAACGACTGGTCGAACTCATGGGCGGACGCATCCACCTGTGCAGCGTCGAAGGCCAGGGCACGTCCATGCGGGCGGTTGTTCCCCTCACCCCGCTTCCGGCCGAAGCCCAGGTTCCTGCTCCGACCGGCAGCCAGGCCGAAACCGCCTCCGGCCACGTCGTATTGGTGGTGGAAGACGACGACATGAACCGCATGGCCGCCCAGCGTATGCTCGTGAAACTCGGCTTCACGGTACACACCGCCTGCAACGGCCAGGAAGCCCTGGATTTCCTGGCCGGCCAGACGCCCCAGGCCCAGCCGTCCGTGGACCTCATCCTCATGGACATCCAAATGCCCGTCATGGATGGCCTGGAGGCCACCCGGCGCATTCGCGAAAACGCCGACGGCCGTTTCGATCCCCTCACACCCATCATCGCCCTGACCGCTTACGCCATGGCCGGCGACCGCGAGCGCTTCCTCCAAGCCGGCCTGGACGACCATCTGGCCAAGCCGGTCAAGGTCGCGGAAATGCTCGACGCCATGAAGCGCGCCCTGGACAGGCGGGCCGAAGCGGCGCGAAAAAAGGCTTGACGCCGCCGCCTGTCGGCGTTCCAACCGCCCTGCGCCCGGCATACCCCGGACGTAATTCCCCCAAGGGCGACACCCCGTGCACGACAACAACTCCCCCATCGGCATCTTCGACTCCGGCGTCGGCGGCCTCACCGTGGCCCGGGCCGTCATGGAACTTCTGCCCAACGAACCGGTCGTCTACTTCGGCGACACCGCCCGCGTCCCCTACGGCGTCAAATCCCCGGACACCGTGGCCCGCTACGCCGCCCAGATCACCCGGTTTTTGCTCGAAAAAAACGTCAAGCTCCTCATCGTCGCCTGCAACACCATGGCCGCCGTGGCCCTGCCGGCCATAACAAACATCGCCCCGGTGCCGGTCCTGGAAGTCATCGACGCCGGAGCGGCCAGCGCCCTGGCCGCCACCCGCACCCGGCGCATCGGCATCATCGCCACCCCCTCAACCGTCGCCAGCCAGGCCTACGAACAGGCGCTTGCCCGCCTGGGCGGCCCGGACGTCCACACCGTGGCCAAGGCCTGTCCGCTGTTTGTCCCCCTGGCCGAGGAAGGCCTCACCGACCATCCGGCCACGCGCCTCATCGCCGCCGAATACCTGACCCCCCTGGCCGCCGAAAATCTCGACACCCTGATCCTGGGCTGCACCCACTATCCGCTGCTGGCCCCGCTTCTGGCCGACGTGGTAGGCCCATCCGTGCGCCTGCAGGACTCGGCCACGGCCGTGGCCCGGCGCGCCGCCGCCATCCTCGACGAAAAAGGCCTGCGCCACGCCGGCCCCTCGCCGCGCCACAGCTTCCACGTCACCGACATGCCCCACCGGTTCCAGGCAATCGGCCAACGCTTCCTGGGGCGGGAGATGGCGGACGTGCGACTGGAAAATTTGGATAACTGTTAGGAAGGTAAAGAGAAGAGTGCCTCCGGCGGCCGGGGGCCTGAGGCCCCCGGACCCCCCAAAGGGGAAAAGGGGTAGAGGGGGGCGGAAGTCCGCCGTATCGCAATGATAAAGCCCCGGCGCGCCTGTGCAAGGCGCGCCGGGGCTTTCGTTTTCGCGTGGCGTCTGGTCGGCGCTAGCCGAAAGTACGTTTGAAAAGGCCGTCGATGGCGGCCAGACCGGCCTCGTTGGGGAAGCGGGTTCCCGTGCCGGTAAAATGGGTGTGGGTGATGACCGGCTCGCCGCCGGCTTTCCAGGCCCCATGCTCCCAGCTGAACCAGGCCTGCTTCTCCTGGCAGAAGACATGCAGCGGCTTGTTGCAGATCTTGGCGAATTCCGCGCCCCAGCCCGTGCCGCCGGTGACCGTGCCGTCTTCCTGGATCGTGCCGACGACGAAGATCTCAAGCCCCGCGTCGATCTGGTGCATGATGGTGCGCAGCACCATGCGGATCTGCGGGCCGTTGCTGAATTTGCGGCCGAGCAGTTTGGAGACGTAGGTCAGGCTGACGTCTTTTTTCTCCAGCTCCTCGCTGGTCAGCACGCGGATGCCGCGGGTGCGGTCGATGCGGTGGCCTTCGAAGGTGAAATTGACTTCCGCGACGCCGTAGCGCTCGGCCTGTCTTCCGAATTCGGCTTCAGCGCCCTGGGCGCCGCCGCTAAAGAGCGTGAAATTCGTGGCGGTGGGCATTTCGACTCCTTGGCAGTTGGTTGCGGGTCCACCGGATGGGTGCGCCGATCCTCCCTTTTGCACCCTTTCGGGCCGTTTCGCAACTCTCGCCGACCCGCTTAGGCCGTCGGCGGCGGCGTCTGCTGCCCCAAAAGCCGCAGCAGGCCGTCGAGGATGGTCAGGGGATGGGGCGGACAGCCCGGGATGTAGAGATCGACCGGCAGATGGGGCGTGGCCCCGCCGGTGGTCTCGGGGCTGCCGGCGAAAAGTCCGCCCGATATGGCGCAGGTCCCGATGGCGATACCCACCCGGGGATCGGGCACGGCGGCAAAGGTTCCCAATGTGGCTTCCAGCATGTTGCGCGTCACCGGCCCGGTGACGGCCACGCCGTCGGCGTGGCGCGGCGAGGCCACGAAGTCGATGCCAAAGCGCCCGAGGTCAAAGACGATGGTGGTGAGCACGTTGGTGTCGGCCTCGCAGGCGTTGCAGCCTCCGGCGCTTACCTGGCGCAGGCGCAGGGATTTGGCGAAAAGCTTGCGCCGGGCCGGCTCCAGGGGCGCGACATGGGGCAGCCGGCCGCCCGGGCGCAGCACCAGCCCGTCCCGGGTGGAGGAGGCGAGGCGATGGTCGCGCGAGAAACTGACCCGCCGGCCGGGACACAGCTCGGCGCAGGTTCCGCACAGGATGCAGCGGCCAAGGTCCAGGTAGAGGCCGTCCTCGTCGGCCCCCAGCGCCCCGGTGGGGCAGGCCCCGGCGCAGGAGGCGCAGCCCTCGGCGCAGGGCGAATCGGCCAGGACCGGCAAGCCCCGAAAACGCGGCGACAGCGGCGGCATGGCGGCAGGGAAGGCCACGGTGCGCTTTCCCTGCCGCAGGCGTTCAAGCAGGATATTGAGCATAGGCGCCAGTCCTAGAGATCATGTCCGCAATAGGACAGGTTGAAGCTCTTGTTGCACAGGGGAAAATCGGAAATCTGCTGGCCGCGCAGGGCCACGGCCAGGCCGAACCAGTTGTGGAAGGACGGATCGACCACCTTGTAGGCGGCAAACCGGCCGTCGTCGCCGGTGACGGCCACGTGGCAGATTTCGCCGCGCCAGCCTTCGGTCAGGCCCACGGCCACCATGCCGCCCGGCAGCACGCCCGCTGGCGTTTGCCGCACCGGCCCTTCGGGCAGGCCGATGAGGGCGTCGTGGATGAAATCCAGGGACGCTTCCATCTCCAGCCGCCGCACCAAGGCCCGGGCGTAGACGCCGCCGAAGTCGTGGAGCTGCATGGGGATGTCCTTGGGGCCGGCCCCGGGCAGGGGGAAGGCGTGGCGGGCGTCGCGGGGCAGGCCGCAGGCCCGGGCCGGCGGCCCCACCAGCCCGATTTCCCGGGCCGTTTCGGCGCTGACCCGTCCCGTGCCCTCGAACCGGGCCAGGGTGGTGGAAGACAGGAACAGCAGCTCGGCCGCGCCAAAGGCCGCCCGGCGGGTCAGCTCCAGGCGGGAGAGCAGTTCCCGGATGATCGGCTTGTCGAGGTCAAAGGCGACGCCGCCGGGCCGCACCAGCCCCCGGCCGAAGCGGTTGCCGCAGACAAGCCCGGTGAGATTGAGGAAATCGCCCCGGATGCGGCCGCAGTAAGCCATGGTGGGCTGGTAGCCCACGTCGCCGGCCATGGCCCCGAGGTCGCCGGTATGGTTGGCCAGACGTTCCAGCTCCAGGGCGATGCGGGCGATGGCCCGGCCCCGGGCCGGCACGGCGGTTTCGGTCAGCGCCTCCACGAGAGCGGCGTGGGCCAGGCTGTGGCCGATGGTGGTGTCGCCGGCCAGGGTCTCCATGAAATGGACGGTGCGCTTGTCCGGGCCGCCGATAAGCCGGGCCTCGATGCCCCGATGCTGGAAGCCCAGGCTGATCTCCAGGTGGTAGACGTCCTCGCCGGAGCATTGGAAGCGGAAATGCCCGGGTTCGATGATGCCGGCATGGACCGGCCCCACGGCCACCTCGTGGGCTTCTTCGCCGCGCAGATGGAAATGGTCGGCCACGCCTGGAGCCGGGCGGGGCTCTTCGGGCCGGGCCGGGCAGCCGGTGAAGCGCACCGGCTTGAGCCAGGGATGGCCTTGGGGGACGATGCCCCACTGTTCATGGACTTCGCGCTCGAACAGATGGGCCTGGGGGCAGTCCGGGGTCAGCGACGGATAGCTTTCGGCCGGGACCTGGCGCAAGAACGCCAGCCGGCCGTCGGCGTCGCGGCCAAGCAGGCAGCACAGCCCGACGCCCCCCGGACAGGGCAAGCCAAATAAGGCCAGCATCCGCCAGCCGGCGTCCACCCGGGCCAGGATCTCGCGCCGAAACAGCACCGGCGGCAGCACCGCCGCGCCGGCCAGGGGCACGGCCTGACAATGGGGAAATTCCATGCCTGCTATCCTCCCAGGGAGACGGCGGCGGCCGCCCGGGCCAAGACGTCGGCCAGGCCCTTGGGCACATAGAGGCCCAGGGTCAAGGCGGCGGCCAAAAGGGCCAGGGGCGAGGCCACGGACAGGACGCGCTCGGGGCCGGGATGGCGCACGGCCGGCGGCAGCGGCCCCTGGACCATGCGGCACACGGAGGTGGCCATGCCGACGAAGATGACGGCCAGGGCCACGACGTAGACGGTGGCGGCCAGGCCGTGGCCGCCGGCGAACATGGCTCGCAGGATGGCCAGCTCGCTGACGAACAGCCCAAAAGGCGGCGAGCCGCAGATGGCCAGGAACCCGGCCGTCCACAGGGCGGCGGTTATGGGCAGGGCCCGGGACACGCCCCGGGCGTCGTGGCAGGAGCGGGTGTGGTAGACGGCCAGGATGTTGCCGGAAATCAGAAACAGCGCGCCCTTGGTCAGGGAATGGTTGACGGCGTGGAGCATGGCCCCGAAGGCCGCGCCGCCGCCGATGCCCACGCCCAGGGCCAATATGCCCATGTGCTCGACGCTGGAGTAGGCCAGCATGCGCTTGTAGTCGCCAAGGCCCACGATGAAGACGGCGGCCGTGACCATGGAGATGAGGCCAAAAAGCACCAGCAGCTCGCCGCAAAACGCCCCAAGCCCGGCCGGAGACAGGATCTGCACGGCCCGCAGGATGCCCAGGAAGGCGCAGTTTAAAAGCGCGCCGGATAAAAGCGCCGAGACCAGGGACGGCGACTGGCTGTGGGCGTCGGGCAGCCAGTTGTGCATGGGGGCCAGGCCCATTTTCGAGCCGTAGCCGACCAGCAGGAAGATAAAGGCCGCCCGCAGCCAGGGCTTGGCCGCGCCCGGGGCCAGGGGCAGCAGCTCGGCCAGGTCCATGGAGGCCGCCGGGGCCACCGGATCGTAGAAGGCCACGGACACGAGGATGTTGCCCAGAAGGGCCAGGGCGATGCCCACGGAGCAGATGACGAGGTATTTCCAGGTGGCTTCCAGGGAGCGGCGGTGGCGGTGGAAGTAGATCAGCGGCGCGCTGGACAGGGTGGTGGCCTCGATGCCGACCCACAACACCGAGAGGTTGCGCGTGGCGCAGACCACGGTCATGGCCGCTAGGAACAGGCACAGGCACAGGCTGAAGACCCGTTCCGGGGCGTTCACAAAGGTCGCGCCGTCCTGGAAGTCGCGCTTTTCGTGGACCGCCCCTTCGTGGCGCAGGTAGCCCACGGCGTAGAAGGCGGCGGCGGTAAACAGCAGGCTGGCCAAGGTTAGGAAGAGCTGGCCCAGGGGATCGAGTTCGAGCAGGCCGCCGTAGGCCGGGGCCGGGGGATGGACCCATGTCGTGCCCACCAGGGTGAGATGGAGGCAGCCGACCACCACCAGCAGCCAGCGGCGCGGGCCGTCGGCGGGCAGGGCCAGGGCCATGAGGCCGGCCAGCAAGGGGATAAGGGGCAAGGCGGCAAGCATGGGTTAGTCCCGCAGGCTGCAAAACCGTCCGACGTCGATGGACTCGAAGGTTTTGTTGATGTGGTGAAGGGCTATGCCCATGACGAAGACGGCGACGAAGACGTCCAGGAGCACGGACAGTTCAAGCCAGACCGAGCCTTGGGCGGCAAGCGGCACGCCCAGGAGGAAGATGCCGTTTTCGGCGGCCAGATAGCCGATGACCTGGGTGAGCGCCTTGCGCCGGGCCACCACCAGGGTCAGGCCCGAGAAGATGGAGGTCAGCGCCGCCGGGAAGAGCAGCGGCGGGAAAAGCCCGGGCGGAAACGGCAGGCGCGACTCCAGCCACAGGGAGAATAAAAGGCCGCCCACGCCGGCCAAAAGCGACATGTTGAAGCCGAAGTAGGGTTCGACCACGGGATTGACTTCCAGGCGCGACAGGGTGCGGGCCACCAGCCAGGGAAAGCCGATGCCCTTGATGGCCAGCACGGCCAGGGACAAAACGAGCCCGTGGCCGTGGGGACCGGCGATGGCCAGGGGCGTGGCGGCCAGGAGCACCCCTTGCAGGGCGGTGATGCGGGTGAGGGTTTTGAGGCGCGTGACGGCCAGATAGGCCAGATTGACCACCACCAATGCGACGAGCAGGGATTGTATCGCGGCCATGGCTACCTCCACACCGTAAGCACCAGGGACAAGGCGGCCAGGGCCCCGGCCGATCCGAGCAGACGCGGCACGCGCAGCAGCCGCAGCCGGGCCATGGAGGATTCGACCAGCCCCACGGCCACGGCGACCAGCACGACGCCGGCCAGGAAGGCGGCCCAGGCGGCCAGGGGGGCCATGGCCTGGACCGGCAGCAACGACAGGGTCACGGCGGCGGCGAAAAACCACAGTTTGAGGGCCGCGCCGTAGCTGATCATGGCCATGTCCGGGCCGGAGTGGTCCAGCACCATGACTTCATGGATCATGGTGAGTTCCAGGTGGGTGTTGGGATCGTCCACCGGGATGCGGCAGTTTTCGGTGAGAAGCAGGATGAAAAGGAGCAAGGGGACAAAGAGCCGCTCCGGGGCCAGCGCGCCGGAAAGCCCCTGGCCAAGCATCCCGGACAGGGACAGGGACGGGGCGTCGGCGGCCAGGGCGAGCAGGGCCAGGAACAGCACGGGTTCGGCCAGGGCGGAAAAAGCGGCCTCGCGGCTGGCCCCCATGCCCTCGAAGCTCGACCCGGTGTCCAGGGCGGCCAGGATGATGGCCAGGCGCGACAGCCCCAGGCAATAGGCGGCCAGCATGAAGTCGCCGGCAAAGCTGGCCGGGGCGGGACTGGCCGGCCCGGGCAGCAGGCACAGCGCGCCGCATATGGCGGCCAGGGACACGGCCGGCCCGACCCCCAGCATGGCGCTGGCCGTATGGCTTTCGACCAGCCCCTTGCGTGTCAGTTTGGCCAGATCGAAATAGGTCTGCAGCAGCGGCTTGCCGACGCGGCCGGACAGGCGGGCCTTGACCCGGTTGACGATGCCGGGGACCAGCGGGGCCAGGACGAGGGCGGCGAGGATGTGGAGCCAGGCGTTCATGAGAGCTTCCAGGCCAAGAGGAGCACGACGGTGGCCAGCACGTAGAGGATGTAGAGATGCACCTTGCCGTGCTGCACCACCTTGGCGGCGTCGCACAGTCGGGCCACGGTTTCGAACAGCGGCGTGAAGAGCTTGTCCCGGGCGGCGTCGCGGCTGACGACGAAAAGGGTCGCGCGCTTGGGGAAAAGGCCCTGGTCCATGTCCAGGCGGCGGGTCAGGCCCATGGGGCCGGCCAGGAGCTTGGCGGTGGGTTCCACGAACGAGGCCGCGCCGTACTGCATGCGGGCGGTGGGGGCGGTGTAGCCGCAGCCCCAGGTCGGCTCGCGGCGGCGGCCATGGGCGGCCGCGGCCCGGGCGCGCAGCCACAAGAGCCCCCCGGCCAGGGTGATGATGCCGGCCCCGAAAAAGCCCACGGTGCGGGCGGCCATGGCGGCCTGCTCCAGGGCGGCCCGGGCCGGGGCCGGGTCCATGCCCGGGAAGGCCAGAACGGCTTGGCCGACAAAGCGCAGCAGCGCCGGGGCCAGGGCGGCGGCGGCGACCAGGCCGGCGGCCAGGAAAAGCGGCGCGAGCAGGGCGGCGCGGGGGGGCGCTTCGGCCTTGGCCGCGGCCGGGGTGCGGGGCGCGCCGAGAAAGGCCAGCCCGCCGGCCTTGGCAAAGGCGGCCAGGGCGAAGCCGCCCACGGCGGCCAGGGCGGCCAGGGAAGCGGCCGAGGCGGTACGCGGCAACAGCCCCGGGAGATCCAGGCCGGCCAGCATGGCCAGGGCCAAGGTCAGCTCGCCGATAAAGCCCGGCAGGGGCGGCAGGCCGGCGATGCCGGCTCCGGCCAGGAGAAAGAGCGTCCCCACGGCCGGCATCCGCTTGGCCAGGCCGCCCAGGTGGGCGATGCGGGCGCTGCCCACGGCGGCGAGCACCTCGGAAGCGCACAAAAAGAGCAGGGATTTAAAGCCGGCATGGCACAGCATGTGAAAAAGCGCCCCGCCAAGGCCCAGGGCGGCCATGGCCGGGTTGGCGCAGGACAGGCCGACCAGCCCGAGCCCCAGGCCCAGGCAGATAAGCCCCATGTTTTCCACGCTGGAATAGGCGAGCAGACGTTTGAGGTTGCCCTGTCCCAGGGCGGCCAGGATGCCGAGCAGGGCGCTGGCCAGGCCCAGGCCGGCGATGGTCCAGCCCTGCCAGGGCGCGGGCGGGGGCAGGATTTCCAGGGCCCGCCACAAGCCGTAGAGGCCCACGTTGATCATGCCGCCGGACATGAGCGCGGCCACGTGGCCCGGCGCGGCCGGATAGATGGCCGGCAGCCAGACATGGAAGGGAACCAGCCCGATCTTGGCGGCGAATCCGAAAAACGCCAGGAAGAACAGCAAACTGGGCATGGTCAGGTGCCCAGCCCGGGCGGCCTCGGCCAGGGCGGCAAAGCCCGTGGCTCCGGCCTGGCCCATGGCCAGGGCGAAAAAGGCGATGAGCAGGGCCGCGCCGAGGTGGGCGCAGACAAGGTAGGTCCAGGCCGCCTCGCGCACCTCGACCTCGTCGTCATGCAGGCTGCCCAGAAAAAACGGGGCCAGGGACATGACTTCCCAGGCGATGAGGAACACCACCCCGTCCCGGGCGGCCATGACCAGGGCCAGCCCGGCCAGCAGGATATTGAAGAAGAACCAGTGCGGTCCGCGCCGGTCCGGGCCGGCATGGTCGGGGTCACGGTCGGCCAAGGCCAGGACGCCGGCCACGGCGGCGGCCGCGCCCACGGCGTAGACCGGCAGGAGGAAGAGGCGGCTTAACGGGTCCAGGCCCAGGGCCAGGGACCCGAAGGGCAGTCCCCAGGGGAGGGTGACCTGGGCAACGGCGCTGGCCGGGGTCAGCGCCAGGCCGGCCAAGCCGACCAGGGAGCCGGCCACGGCTCCAGCAGGCCCCAGGCGATTGGCCGTTTCCCGGCCGGCGAAGGCCAGGGAGGCCAGGGCCCCCAAAAGATAGAAGGCCAGCGACAGTCCGAACAGTTCCATGGACGACCACCCTTGTCGCGGGGCCGGCGCACTGCATCCGGTCGGTCCCGTTGCCGATCACAAGAAAAACGGCCCCGGGGTAAGCCCCGGGGCCGCGAAATGTCAAGCCCGCACCGGAAACGAAGGGGAAAAAGCCATTATTGCTCCAGATGCATCCGGGTCATGGACGTCTTGAGGTCGCTGGCCAGGTGGGCCAGGTCGCTGACGGCCGAGGAGGCCACGGCCATGGCTCCGGCCGTGGATTCGGCGATGGTGTTGATGTGGTCGGTGGAGCGGTTGATCTCTTCGGAGGTGGCCGACTGTTGCTCGGCGGCGGTGGCGATGCCGCGCACCTGATCCGAGGTGCGCTCGACGAAGTTGAGAATCTGGCGCAGAGCGTCGCCGGCGTCGTGGGCCAGGGCGTCGGCCTTTTCGATGACGTGGGTGGTCTCGTCGGTGGCGGCCATGTTGCGGCTGGCGCTGTCCTGGATGGCCCGGATGAAGTTGCTGACTTCCTTGGTGGCGGTCATGGTTTTTTCGGCCAGCTTGCGCACTTCGTCGGCCACCACGGCAAAGCCGCGTCCGGCCTCGCCGGCCCGGGCCGCCTCGATGGCGGCATTGAGCGCCAGCAGATTGGTCTGGTCGGCGATGTCGGATATGACCTGCATGATCTGGCCGATGCCCTGGGCCTGTTCGCCAAGGCCGCGCATTTCCGATTTGAGGCCGTTGGCTTTTTCGCTCACCGATTCCATGACCTCGATGACCTTGTCCACGAGTCCCGCGCCGGTGGCGGCCATGGAGTTGGCTTGGCCGGCGGTGGCGGCGGCGTCGCCGGCGTTGCGGGCCACTTCGAGGATGGTGGAATTCATTTCTTCAATGGCCGTGGCTACTTCGGCGGTGCGGGCGCGCTGTTCTTCCATGCCTTCGGTGGAATGCCCGATCTGGGCGCTCATCTGCTCGGCCGCTTCGGCCAGGCTTTCGGCCACAGCTGTGGCTTCCTTGACGCCGCTGGCGATGCGGTTGTTTTGCTCGGTGATGGTGCGTTCCTTGAGCACGACGCCGGTGAAGTCGGCCACGGACACGAAGGCCCCGATGAGCTTGCCGTCGAAATCGACGACCGGGGCGGAGAAGATGCTGATGAACTTGTGGTGGCCCTTGCGGGTGTCGAACTCGGTCTTGGAGGATTGTTTCTGGCGGGTGCGCAGGGCGTGTTCGGCCACGGTTTCGCGGGAGTCGCCGTAGAAGAACCGCGAGAAGGACGTGCCGATGTGTTTTTCCGGCGCGCCGTCGTTTTCGGTCAGCTTCACCATGTATTCGTTGAGCCATTTGATCTTGCCCTGTTCGTCGACAATGGCCATGGGCGTGATGATGTTGCCGATCATGGCTTCGTCCCGGGACAGGCGGGCCTTGAGCGCGGTCTCGTGGGGAATCAGCGCCTCGCGCAGGGCGGCGGTTTCAAGCAGGGGATGGTCGGTGATGCTGCAGGTAAAGGCGTTGGAAGTCATGGCCGCGAAGGTGTCCTGCATCTGGGCGCAGGCGCCGTTGACCGCGCTTTGGGTCCAGAAGACGAAAATCGTGGTCAGGGCGAAGGAGGCGGCCAACAAGGCCATGGCGGCCGGTCCGCTGCCCAGAAAGCCGGCGGCGGCCAGGAGCAGGGCATTGACAATGACGCAGCAGACAACCGGGAACGATTTCATACGATCCTCCGACGCCGATGGGCGACTCCGTAAGCACGGGTGGAGTTTGCGTAACGCAACGGACTGCAAAGCGCAACACGCCGGACACGCGTCGGCCCGGGAATCGTGAAGGATTTTGCCGCACGGCGATGGTCCGCAGGAGGTTGGAGCCAGACCGAGGAAAGCAGTGCAACTGTGTAGATCTGTCACTGCGAGGCGTCGTCGGGAGCCGGCCGTTGTTGGTGCAACGGCCGGTTTTGCACGCGGCGGCTAGGAATTGTTCCGAACGGGCGGGCCGATATTGAACGGAGCCAAGGCCGGCTGGTTGGCCGTTTTTTGTAAAAGTGCGGCCACGGTTTCGTTCGGGGCCAGACCGCAGCAGCATGAGGAGCCGCCGGCGTCGAAATCCGGATTGGCGATGTTTCCTCGGTCGTCCAGGACCAGCAAAAAGGCCCCGGCCGGGTCGTCCTCATGGAGTTCCACCTCGCGCACCTCTCCGGCCGGCAGCAGCTCGCCCGAGGCCAGGGCCACGGCCCGAAATGGCCCCCGGTAGAGCACCCGGCGGCGCGCCGGCGCGGCCAGCGGTTTTTTCGCTTCCACGGTGACGGAATAGAAATCGTGGCCGCCCACCACCCGGTAGGGAAAGCGGCGCAGGATGCGCACGGCCGCAAATCCGGCTTCTTCGAGGATGGCGACCAGATCGGTCTGGGTCAGCGTGCCGGAGATGCATTCGCCGCGAAGGGTCGGATCGTTGCGGATGACGGCCGGGGCCGGGGTTTCGGTGGCCACGTCGGAAAAGACCAGCCGCCCGCCCGGGGCCAGCACCCGCAGGATCTCGGCGTAGAGCCGGCGCTTTTTCGTGGAGAGGTTGAGCACGCAGTTGGAGACAATGCAGTCGACCGACCCGTCGGCTACGGGCAGGGCTTCGAGATAGCCCTGGAGAAAAACGGCGTTGGCGTAGCCCAGCACCTCGGCCGTGGCCGCTCCGGCCTTGGCCGCCCGGCCCAGCATGGCCGGCAGCATGTCCACCCCGATGGCCCGGCCGGTCGGCCCCACCTGGCGGGCGGCGATGAGGCATTCCACCCCGGCCCCGCAGCCGAGGTCCATGACCGTCTCGCCCGGGGCCAGGGCGGCGTCGGCCACGGGCGAACCGCAGCCATAGCCGCGCACCCGGAAAAATTCCGGGATATGGTCCACCAGTTCCAGGGGATAGCGCACCGGATTGACGATGTCGCCTTTCTCCACGGCGGCGGCCTCGGTGTAGAAGTCCTTGATGTGGCCAAGGCTCGTCGTGCCGGCCATGGACAGCAGACAGTTGGCGTGGGCCAGGGCCACCTCGCCGTGGGCATGGCAGCTCTCGTGGGTCTCGCCCATTTTGAGCCGCAGCCCGGGCCGGTCCGGCCGGCCATCAGGCACGCCCGCCGCTTCCCGGGCGATCATCCAGCCGGCCAGACGGCGGCGCAGGGGCAGATAGGGGTCCTCGCCGTCAAAACGGCCGTCATGCCGCCAGGCATGGTCCGGGTCCGGGCCGCCCAGCACGAATCGCCAGGGGTCGTCCGAATCGGCGCAGGTGACCCGGCGAAGTCCGGCCAAAACCGGGCTGTGCCGCCAGGCCGCGGCCAGCCCGCCGGGGCCGACGGGCGTGGCCACGGCCGCCTCGCCGATAAGCGCCGGGCTCGGGTAGAGCCGGCCGTCGGGGCCGATGGCCACGGATTCCCAGCCCGACGTCGCGCCGTCGTGGCGGGTGCCGGCCGGGGAAAAGACCTGGCCGGCCAGGGCCGTGAGGTTGTCCACGGCCACGCCGGCCGCCTCGGCCCGCCGGGCTGCCTCGGTGACGGCGGCAAACAGCGCGTCGTCGTCAGGGCGATGATCGTCGCGGCCCCGGCCGGCGGCGAAATGCCACATGAAATGCAGTCCGGCCGCGCCGACGTTAGCCGCCAAATCAGCCAGGTCCGGCAGGTCGGCCACGTTGTCCCTGGTGGGGCAGGCCGACAAGGTGACGCCAAAGCCCATGGCCCTGGCCCGGGCCAGATCGTCGGCCAGGCGGGCGAACGCGCCGGTTCCGCGCAGGGCGTCGTGGCGCGGAGCCAGACCATCGCAGCTCACCTGGAAATGCACCCGGTCCCGGGGCCAGGAGGCGACAAGGGCGGACTGGTCGGAAAAGCCCGTGCCGTTGGTGAGGATGGCCACATGGCTGCCCGGCACGGCCAGGGCGGCGGCCACGATGTCAGAAAGCCCCGGATGGCAAAACGGTTCGCCGCCGGTGAGCGCGAAGACCCGGCAACCCAGGGCCGCCGCCTCGGCCACCCGGGCCAGGGCGACAGCTGTCGGCAGCTCGGCTCCGGCCGCCGGACCGGAGCAAAAAAGGCAGTGGCGGCAGGCCAGGTTGCAGCGGTCGGTGACGTGCAGCCACAGCTCACCCAGGCGCGACAGGGTCAGGGCCTCGTGGCGGCCGGCGTAGGGCGTCGCCACGGCCTCGGGCAGCCGGGCCAGGAACAGGGCGTCGTCCACGGACCCGGCGCAGCCCGCAGCCGCCCGCTCAATGGCGGCCTGGCCGGCCGGGTTGGGCACGAACCAGTCCGGCCCCTGAGGAAAAAGATAAACGGCGGCGTCGTCGACGGCAATATGGGTCCAGCGGTCGGGTTCGAAAGGCATGGCGGTCTCCCGGGCGGCAAGGCGTATCCCCGGACGGTAAGCGGCCGGGCCTGCCATCCCTAACCCAGGGCCGGGGCTGGCGACAAGGCCGGCCGGTTGACGGGCAAGAGCGCGATCCACCGATAGGGGATTGACCCGGCCGCCCGGCTGTGGAAACAGCCCTGCGGCGGCCATCGCCGCCAAAGGATGCCCCATGACCGATACCGAACTCTGTCCCTGCACCTCCGGCCGGCCCTTTGCCGACTGCTGCGGCCCGATCCTGGCCGGCACGGCCAAGGCGGCCACGGCCGAGGCGCTCATGCGCTCGCGCTACGCCGCTTTTGTCAAAAACGACATGGCCTACCTCGGGGCCAGCTTGGTCGCGGCCAAACGGCCCGGCTTTTCCGCCTCGACCATCGCCGCCTGGAATGCCGACGTGGTCTGGAAAGGGCTGGAGATCCTCGAAACCGCCCAGGGCGGCCCGGACGACGAGCGCGGCGAAGTGCGCTTCGTGGCCTCCTACGAAAAGGACGGCCAGGCCGGCGACATCCGCGAACACGCCCGGTTTCGCAAAAAAGGCGGTCGCTGGTACTACCTCGACGGCAAGCTGGAAGCGGCCGAACCCCAAGCCGCCCCCAAACGCGCCCCGGCCGGCCGCAACGACCCCTGCCCCTGCGGTTCCGGGGTGAAGTATAAAAAGTGCTGCGGTAAGTAGGGGATAAGAAGCCTCCGGCGGCCGGGGGCCTGAGGCCCCCGGACCCCCCAACGGGTTGCCGGTGCGCAACGAGGGAACAATGGCGGCTCGGATCACGGCTTCGCTCACGTTTTTGCAGCACATCCTGGCCGAGGCCGTGCGCCCCGGCGATCTGGCCGTGGACGCCACCGTGGGCAACGGCCACGACACGGCCTTGCTCGCCCGGCTGGTCGGCCCGTCGGGCCTGGTCCACGGCTTTGACGTCCAGGCCGAGGCCATCGCCTCGGCCGAACGGCTCCTGGCCGCCGCCGGTCTGGCCGAGCGCGTGCGCCTCCATGTCCTGGGCCATGAGCGCCTGGCCGAGGTCCTGCCGGAAGCTGACCATGGCCGGGCGACGGCCGTGGTCTTCAATCTCGGCTATCTGCCCGGCGGCGACGAAACCCGCACCACCCGGCCCCAAACCACCCTGGCCGCCCTGGAGGCGAGCCGGGAAATCCTGGCCCCGGGCGGCGTCATCGCCCTGGCCTGCTACGGCGGCCATGCCGGCGGGGCCGAGGAAACCGAGGCCGTGGCCGCCTGGTGCCGGTCGCTGCCCTTTGCCGGCTGGCGCGTGGCCCGCTACGAACTGATCAACAAGCCCGGCGGCCCCATCGTGGCCGTCATCGCCCACAAGCTCCCCAAGGCCGCGTCCGCGAACAGCGCCGAGGACGTTTCGCGAGATACGGACTGAGCCTGTCCCAAAGCAGGTTCATTGACAAAATCAGGCCATCGGTATTTAGTCTGCCATGTATGGGGAAAGGGCTTGCCCGGTTCCACGGCCTGGGGCGTGGGATGCCGGATGCAGGAACCGGCGGCGGATTGGGCGTTGGATTCGTTTTTCACGCAACGCGTTCGTTTTCGTCTAAGACGCCGTCCGTCATATCAGATACTATTTGCCGCAATCGTCTCGGGCCATCCTTCCAGATCGGGGGAAATGTCAAACGCCGCCGGCGCTGCCGGGCGCGGCCAAACGAATATGGTGGAGCAGTTCATGCGCAGCAGGTTGCATTTTGTCGGCATCATCGTTTTTCTTCTGATCCTCAGCTCCAACGCCGCCCTGGCCCAGACGCCGCAACAACAAACGCGCGGCGATTTCCAGTGGACCGTGATCCCTTACGCCTGGCTGACCGGCCTTTCCGGAACCGTCGGGGCCAGAGGCTATCAGACAACCGTCGATTGCTCCTTTGCCGATCTGTCCAAGTATCTCAACATCGGGGCCATGGCCCATATCGAGATGCTCTACCAGGGCCGGGTCGGGCTTTTCACGGACATCAACTATTCGCTTTTGGGCGATCAGGCCTCGGGCAAGCGTATTTCCCTGGACGGCAAGACCAGCCTGTTTTTGACCGACGTCGCCGCCTTCTACCGGGTCGGGACCGTGCCCCTGGGCCAGAACCAGACCTCTTCCATGACCTTCGACGTGCTGGCCGGGGCGCGCATCTGGAGCCTGGCATTGAAGCTCGACGGCGACCGGCCGCGCGGTGGGCGCGACATTTACGAGCAACGCACCTGGGCTGATCCCATCGTGGGCGCGCGGACCGAATTCCGGCTCACCGACGCCTGGCTTGTGAGCCTTCGCGGCGGCATCGGCGGCTTTTCCGTCAGCTCCGCTCTGACCTGGGATGCCACGGCGCTTCTGGGCTACACCTTCTGGGAGCACGGCACGCTGTTGGCCGGCTACCGGGCTGTGGGCGTCAACTACAACACGGGCAGCGGCAAAAGCGCCTTCAAATTCGACGCGACCTTAAATGGTCCCATCATCGGTCTGGCCTTCACCTTCTGATCCGGCGGGACACGGCCGGCTTTTGTCACGGAACCAGCCGCGCCGGCATTGGCCGTAACGTCCGGCCGGCGGCAAACCCAAGGAGTCCCCCATGCGCAAACGCTTTCCCGCCGTCATCCTCGCCGCCCTGGCCCTGCTCCTGGCCGCCGGTCAGGCCCTGGCCGGCCCGGCCGTCGATCCCAAGGCCGAGGCGGTCCTTCGGGCCATGGTCGCCAACCTGCAAGGCCTAAACGCCTTTTCCGTCACCGAGGCCAGTCTGGTGGACCGGGTGTTCCCCAACGGCCAGAAAGTGGCCTTTTTCCACAAAACGACCATCAAGGCCGAGCGTCCCGACAAGCTGCGGGCCGAGGCCGCGGGCGACGACGTGTCCGGCCTGTGGCTGGTCAACGGCCCGAACCTGACGCTGTACGACGCCAGGACCAAGGCCTACGTCGCCCTGGACGTGCCGCCGCGCCTGGAGCAGGCCCTGGGGCAAGCCCTGGCCAAGCTGCGGCTGGTCGGCCCCATGGTCGATTTCCTGGCCGACGATCCCTACAAGAGCATCATGGACGGCGTGCTTGAGGCCGTCTACGTGGGCCAAAGCGAGGTGGGCGGCAAGCCCTGCCATCATCTGGCCTTTCGCCAGTTGACCCGGGATTTCGAGCTGTGGATCGACGCCGGCAAGACGCCCTGGCCCTTGCGTCTGGCCGTCACCGACAAGACGCTGCACGGCGATCCCCGCACTCTGGTCGAATACGCCGACTGGAAGCCGGTTTCGGGCTTTAGCGCCAAGACGTTTGCCTGGACGCCGCCCAAGGACGCGACCCGGGTCGCTACGGCCCCCCACAAGCCGGCCCCGGCCGCCAAGCCGTAACGGAGGCGCGCCATGGCACATCTTTCCACGCGCGGCTTTTGCCGCCTTCTTGGCGTTTTGGGGCTGGCCGCCGGACTCGTTGTCGCCGTTCCCGGGGCCGGCCAGGCCTTTCGGGGCTTCGGCGGCGGGGGCTTCCACGGCGGTTTCGGCGGCGGCGGGTTTGGCGGCGGCGGGTTCCATCCGCCGGAAGGTGGTTTTGGCGGGGGAGGGTTCCATCCCCCTGAGGGCGGCATGGGCTTTGGCGGCGACGGGTTCCGTCCGCCCGCGCCCGAAGGCGGCATGGGCTTTGGCGGGGGCATGCATCCGCCCGAGCCGGCCGGCTTCGGTGGCATGGCGCCCATGGCCCCGGTCGGAGCCATGGGCGCGCCCCATCCCATGGGGCCGCCGGCTTTCGGCGACGCGCCCCGGCCGCCCATGCCCGGCCCCGCACCGGGCTTTGGCCCCGCGCCCATGCCCGGGCCGCATCCCGGCCCCTTTGCCCCGGCTTTCGGGCCGGTGGGGCCGCCGCCGCCCGCGCCCTGGGTCGGGCCGCGCCCCATCGCCCCCGTGCCGGTTCCCTATCCGGTCCCCGGTCCCGGCCCCTACGCCGGGGCGCTGTGGGCGCTGCCGGCCGCTGCGGCGGCCGTGACCATCGCCGGCGCGACCTATTACGCCGTGGGCAACGCCTACTACCAGCCCGTGATCCAGGACGGGTCCACCGTCTATGTCCAGGTCAATCCGCCCCAGTCGGGCGACGACGACGGCTTTGGCGACGACGATTGACCGCAACCCCGGAGGAATCCATGAAGCGTTTTTGCCTTGCCTGTCTGGCCGTTGCCCTGCTGTGCGCGAGCCTTGGCGGCTGCGTGCCGCCCAAGCCCGCCTCGCCGTCGATGTTTTACGGCAACTGCATCACGCCCATGGGGGCCGATCCCTGCGATTCGGACATGAGCATCTGCCAGGTCTTTGAAGACGTCATCACCCAGAAATGGGCCACGGCCGGGGCCTGCCGCACGGCCTGCAACCAGGCCTTCAATCAGCTGAGCTACCAGTCTCCCGGCCAGGACTGCGGCTACATGTATTGGCGGGGTAGCGACTTGTGCGAGCAGGAGTGCCTGCGCCAGTATCCCAAGAGCAAATAGCGGCCGGTCCGGCAGATTGTTGGCGGCCATATCGGCGACTCGATTTGCGCGAACCCAGGAGGGCGACGATGAACGATAAGCAATGGTGCGAGATTGTCGAAAAGGCCTTTTCCGACGCGGCGTTCAAGAAGCGATTGCTTGCCGAACCGGCAAAAGTGCTGGCTGAGGAAGGCGTGGCGATTCCTGAGGGCGTCACGGTCAACATCGTCGCATCGACGCCAAAGGAACTGTGGTTGGTGTTGCCAAGCCACGTAGAGCACATCAAGTTCCTGAGTCCCTATGTCGCCGTGCAGGAGGTGGACGGCGTCGAGGTGGCGGGCTGCGACCCCAAGACGTGCAAGAACCCTGCGGCGGGCTGCGCCGAGTAGAGGACCGCATCTGTCAGACAACGAAAAAGGGGTTCGTCTTGCGACGAACCCCTTGAAATCTCTGGTGGGCCATCAAGGACTCGAACCTTGAACCAACGGATTAAGAGTCCGCTGCTCTACCAATTGAGCTAATGGCCCGTGCTGCACTCACGTGCGGCGAAGAGGATGTCTACGCGGGAAGGGGTGGGGTGTCAACGCTTTTTTGAAAAAAAATCGCGACAAGCCGGCGACGCCATTTGCCGTTTGCCCCAATATGGAATATAGGCGCTCCCTGGACGCAAATTACCGCCGCCTCGCGGCGTACCCATAGGGCGCACATGAGCCATATCCTCGGCATCAAGTTCCGTGACCACGGACAGGTCTATTATTTCGAATCCGGCCCCTTTGTCGTGGCCCTGGGCGACGACGTCCTGGTCCAGACCGAACAGGGCCTGGGCATGGGCCATGTCGTCGCCGTGCGCGATGATTTGCCCGAAGACGCCCATGAGGGCGAACTCAAACCCATTTTCCGCCTGCCCACCGACGAGGACCGGGACACCAAGCGCGAAAACGACCAGCTCGGCCGCGAGGCCCATGCCTGGTGCCGCAAGTGCATTGAGACCCGAAACCTCGACATGAAGCTCGTGGACGTGGAAGTGCTCCACGACCGCAGCAAGATCGTCTTTTATTTCACCGCCCCGGGCCGGGTCGATTTCCGCGAGCTGGTCAAGGATCTGGTCAAGGCCTACCACACCCGCATCGAACTGCGCCAGATCGGCGTGCGCCACGAGACGCAGATGCTCGGGGCCATCGGCAACTGCGGCCAGATCTGCTGCTGTCGCCGGTTCATGCGCAAGTTCGCCCCGGTCACCATCAAGATGGCCAAGGAACAGAATCTGTTCCTCAACCCCACCAAGATTTCCGGCATCTGCGGCCGGCTGTTGTGCTGCCTGTCCTTTGAGCAGGAAAACTACGAGCAGTTCCAGAAAAAATGCCCGCGCGTGGGCAAGAAGTTTTCCACTTCCCTGGGCATGGTCAAGGTGCTGCGCACCAATCTGTTCCGGGAAACCATCAGCGTCCTGGACGAAGTTGGCGACGAGCATGAATTGACCGTGGAGGAATGGACCCAGGCCCTGGAAAACCGTCCCGCCCCGGTGGAACCCGGCGCCGAGGCCGCCGAGGCGGCCAAGGCCGAAACGCCCCGTCCGGAACCGCGCCGCGCCGAGACCGGCCGCCCGCCGCGCGGCGAGAGCGGACGCGGCGACGGCCGCCGCGATGCCCGCCGTGAGGGCGGTTCCTCCAGCGAACGCCGCGACTCTCGCCGCGACGGCGGACGCGACGGCGGACGCGAACAACGCCGCGACAGCGGGCGTGACCACGGCCGGGACGGCGGACGAGAGAGCAGCCGCGAGGGCGGGCGCGACCCGCACCGCGAGGCCGAGCGCCGCCGCGACACCGCACCGGCCGCCTCCGAAACCGACGCCCATACCCACGAGGCCGGCGGCCAGCCCCGCGAGCCGCAGCCACGCGACGGGCTGCCCCGTGACAACCAGCCCCGCGAGCCGCAAGGCCGCGACGGAGCCTCGCGCTCGTCCCGGCGTTCCCGCCGCTCCGGCCGCCGGCCCGGCCGCCCGACCGGTCCCGGCGGTCCGTCCGCCCCGGGTGGCGACGGCGCGCCCGAAGCCCCGCATAACCCCCGCCACCGGTCCCGGCGTCCCGAGGGACGCCCCCAGGGCGGCAAACCTTCCCGTGAACCGGAGAGCGGATCGTGAATCGCTTTTTTATCACCACGCCCATTTACTACGTCAACGCCAAGCCCCACCTGGGCCATGCCTACACCACCATCGTGGCCGACGCCCTGGCCCGGTTCCATCGGCTGTGCGGCGAGGACGTCTTTTTTCTGACCGGCACCGACGAGCACGGCGACAAGATCGCCGAGGCCGCGGCCAAGGCCGGCCAGACGCCCAAGGAATACGCCGACGCCATCAGCGGCCTTTTCTCCTCGCTGTGGCCGGATCTCGGCATCACGCCCACGCGTTTTATCCGCACCACCGACACCGACCACATCGACGCCGTGCGCCGGGCCTTGCAGCTCGTCTATGACAAGGGCGACATCTATTTCGGCGAATACGGCGGCCATTACTGCACGGGCTGCGAGCGGTTCTTGACCGAAAAAGAGCTGGTGGACGGCCTGTGCCCGGACCACAAGGTCAAGCCCGACTACATCGCCGAGAAGAACTACTTCTTCCGCATGTCCAAGTACCAGGGCCAGCTTTTGGAGCACATCAAGGCCAACCCGGACTTCATCCGGCCGCGCCAGTACCGCAACGAGGTCGTGAGCCTCCTCGAATCCGGGGCGCTGGACGATCTGTGCATCTCCCGGCCCAAGTCGCGCCTGACCTGGGGCGTGGAACTGCCTTTTGACGCCAATTTCGTCACCTACGTCTGGTTCGACGCGCTCATCAACTACCTGACCGCCGTCGGCTGGCCCGACGCCCCGGATTTCGGGGCCTGGTGGGGCGCGGCCGAGCATCTGGTGGCCAAGGATATCTTAAAGCCCCACGCCGTCTTTTGGCCCACCATGCTGCTGGCCATGGACTTGCCGCTGTATAAGCACTTAAATGTCCACGGCTATTGGCTGGTGCGCGACACCAAGATGTCCAAATCCCTGGGCAACGTGGTCGAGCCGCGCGAGATGGCGGGGAGGGCCGGCCTGTCCGGGATGCGCTATTTCCTGTTGCGCGAAATGGTTTTCGGGGCCGACGCGAGCTTTACCGAAGAGGGCTTTGTCGGGCGCTTCAACGCCGATCTGGCAAACGACCTCGGCAATCTGGCCAACCGCACCCTGGCCATGACCGCCAAGTATTTCGGCTCGGTGCTGCCGGCCGGCCAGGAGGCCGACCCGGCCGACGGCGAGCTGGCCCAGCTGGCCGAGACGGCCGTGGCCAATTACCTGGCCCTGTTCCGTCAGGCCCAGTTTTCCCGGGCCCTGGACGCCTTGTGGGAGCTGGTGCGCGGGCTCAACCGCTACGTCGACGCCACGGCCCCCTGGACGCTCTTCAAGGAAGGCCGGACCGACCGGCTGGCCACGGTCATGCGAAGCGCCCTTGGCGGCCTGCGCACGGTGGCCGCCTGTCTGTCGCCGGTCATGCCCGAGGCGGCGGCCACGCTGCTCACCCAGCTCGGCCAGGACCCGGCCGCCGTCAACCTCATGGACGAGGCCAAGGGCTTTGCGCCCCTTGCCGCCGCCGCCCAGGTGGCGGCCACGTCCAACCTCTTCCCGCGCCTGGACCCGCCGGTCCGGGAAGAAGCGGCCGCGCCCAAGGCGGCCAAGCCGGCGAAGGAAGACAAGAAAAAAGAGAAGTCCAAGGAGGCCCCGGCCAAGCCCGGACCGGCCGCCGAGGTGGAATACGACGATTTCGCCAAGCTCGACCTGCGCCTGGGCAAGGTGGTCTCCGTGGCCCCCGTGCCCGGGGCCGACCGGCTCTACATCGTCCAGGCGGACATCGGCGAGGAGGCCCCGCGCCAGGTGGTGGCCGGGCTGGCCGAGCACTTCACCCCCGAGGAGCTGGTCGGCAGCCAGGTGACCATCGTGGCCAACCTCAAACCGCGCAAGCTGCGGGGCGTGGTCTCCCACGGCATGATCCTGGCCGTGCGCCATGCCGGGGGCATGGCCCTGATGACAGCCTCGGTTCCGGTGGCGCCGGGAGACCGGGTGTCCTAGAGAAGTCATGTTTTTGTCAAAAACGGCGCGTTTTAGCCGTCGTTGACTTGAAGCCCTCTTGTGTTACGAAAGGACGCGCGAGAGGGCTTTTGCGTGTCGGCCGGCCGGGCCACGTGGGGTGGGTTCGGCCGGCCGCCGCACGTCTTGCATTCTTGTCGTGGGGGGGCGTATGCGACTTTCCTTACAGTTGCGGCTGACGCTGACGACCGTCGTCGGCTTTGTCCTGGTGGTGCTGGCGGCCAATGTGGCCGTGTCCTGGCGGCTTGCCGACCTGACCGGGACGGCCCGGGAGCAGGTCGCCAAGGTGCGCCGCGACCTGGGGTCCGCCGAGGCGTCGGCGGCCCGGGCCGATCTCGAATCCTTGGACAGGGTGCTGGCCGCCTTGCCGGGGCAGGCTGTTGCCGTGTCGGCTGGGGCTGGCGGCGTCTGCGCCGCCGGCATCGTCCTGGTCTTTCTGGCGCTGATCGGCCGGCATCTCATGACCCCCCTGGACATGCTGGCCGCCTACGCCGACCGCGTGGCCCAGGGCCGGGCCGAACCGCTGCCCGACGATCCCCGCTTCATCGGTCGCCTGGGGCGGCTCAAGGCCAGCCTGGAGGCCATGGTCGCGGCCATGGCCGGCCAGCTCGCCCTGGTGCGCGACCATGCCGCCGAAGCCGACGCCCAGGCCGCCGTGGCCGAAAAAGCCGGCCGCGAAGCCCGGCTGGCCGTCAAAAAGGACGCCGTCCGCCGCCAGGGCATGCTCGGGGCCGGCGAAACCCTGGAGGGCGTGGCCGACTCCATCAAGCAGGCGACCGGATCGCTGCGCCAGGACGCCCGCGATGTCTCGGCCGGGGCCGAGGAGCAAAAGACCCGGGTGGACGACACCGCCGCCGACGTGGACGTGATGGTGGAGGCCACCGTGGCCGTGGCCCGGGCCGCCGAGCAGGCCGCCGGGGCCGCCGAACAAGCCCGCCGCCGGGCCGCCGCCGGAGCCGCCGTGGTGGACGATTCCGTGGCCGCCATCGGCCGGGTTTCGACCCTGGCCGCCGCCCTCAAGGACAACATGGCCGGCCTTGGCCGCCAGGCCGAATCCATCGGCCAGGTCATGACCGTCATTTCCGACATCGCCGACCAGACCAACCTGCTGGCGCTCAATGCCGCCATCGAGGCGGCCCGGGCCGGCGAGGCCGGGCGCGGCTTTGCCGTGGTGGCCGACGAGGTGCGCAAGCTGGCCGAAAAGACCATGACCGCCACCAAGGAAGTGGGGCAGGTCATCCAGGCCATCCAGGCCGGAGCCTTTGACAACATCCGGGGCATGGATCAGGCCGGGGCGGCCGTGGACGACGCCACCAGCCTGGCCGGCCAGTCCAGGGCCGCCCTGGGTGAGATCGTGGCCCTGTCCGGCGACGCCGCCGGCCAGGTCGGGGAGATCGCCCGGTCCTGCGAGGCCCAGGTGGCCGCCGGGGAACGCGTCCAGTCGGCTGTTGGGCGCATCCGCGACCTGTCCTTGCGCACCGCCGACGGCATGGCCCGCTCCGCCGCCACCATCGAGGCCCTTGGCGGCGAGATCGAGGAACTCATCAAGTTAAACGGCGTGTTCAAGCTCATCGGCCAGGGCGCGGCCCAGGACGCCGTGGAGGCCCTGGCCGCCGCGCCGGCCATGGCCGCCCTGGACCGGGAGGGCATGGAGCGCCTCATGCGCCGGGCGCTTACCGACAACGCCTTCTTGGAGCTGCTCTACGCCACCGACGCCAAGGGCGTGCAGGTGACGGAAAACATCGCCCCGGCCGGCTTCAAGTCCACGAGCACGGCCTCCATGGTCGGCAAGAACTGGTCCTCGCGCCCCTGGTTCACCAGCGTCCGGGAAAACCAGGGCACGGCCATCTCGCCCATTTATCTTTCGGAAGCCTCGGGCGAATACTGCCTGACCATTTCCGTGCCCATCCACCAGGGCGATCAGGTCGTGGGCGTGCTTGGGGCGGACATCAAGGTGTTCGGCTAGGCCGGCTGGCCGTGGGCCTTCCGGCAAGGCCCGCCCCGCCTGTCCAGCCGGCCTTGTCTAGCCCTGGGTCGGGTGGCGCGTCCGATTTGCGGCTGGGGCTGCGCCCCTGGAGCACGCCGGCTGCGTTATGAATAGCCTATAGCGTTGATGGTTGCCGGCAACGCAGAAAGGGCGTTTTCAGGGACGCGCCGCGAGCCGGTCCGGGCAGCGACAACCCGTCGCCGCTTTCCCCTTGTTACGCTGCGCCGAAACAGGTTATACTAAGGTGCTCGGCGTCGTTACCGGGACAAGGGGTAGGCCATGGCAACGCATCCCCGCCTTCTGATCGGGTTTCGCACCTGGCTCATGATCTTGTCGGTTTTTTCCGCCCTGCCCATGATCGCCTTTTCCATCACTTCCTTAAGCTACATCGCGCGCGGCCAATATGTCCTCGAGGCCGGTCAGTTGCGCCGGGCCACCACCATCCTGGCCCATGACCTCGACGGCTATTTTGCCGCCCGGGAAGCCATGCTGCGCACCCTGGCCGCCAGCGACGCGGCCATGCGCGGCGACATCGACGAACTCTACCGCCATGCCCGCCGCATCGCCCATAAAGCCTCGGACCAGTTTGCCGTGGCCCTGGTTGACCGGCAGGGGCGCATCCTGTTTCATACCATGGAGCCCTACGGCGACCCCCTGGGCGAGACCCGCGAGACGGAACAGATCGCCCGCGTGTTGGCCACCGGCGAGCCCAGCGTCTCGCCGGCCTATGACGGGCCGGTTTCCAGACAGCGTGTGGTGGCCTTGGACGTGCCCATGAGCGGGGAAATGTTCCAGCGCTATTGCCTGCGCGCCGTCATTGCCGTGGCCGACGTGGAAGCCTTGCTGGTCCGCAAGCATCTTTCTCCGGGCTGGATGGCCGCCTATCTGGACCAGGACAAGCCGGTGGCGGCGGCCCGGGCAGACGACGCAGGCCGGCTCCTGGCCATGACCGATGGCGGCGAAGGGGGGCGGGGCGTTTTTTTTCCGCGCGCCAACGGCATCGGGGAGGAGGAACTGGTGGAAACGGCGGTGGCCGGCGTCGGAACCTGGGGCTGGCGGGCGGCGGTGAGCGTGCCGGAGTCCACTTTTGCCCGGCCTCTTCGCGCCTTGCTGCTGCGTTTTGTGGCCGCCGCCGCCGTCTGTCTCGGCATTGGCCTTGTGGCCTCGTTCTATCTGGCCAAACGGTTGGGGCGGGAGATGGGCACGTTGCTGGAACCTGCTTCCGCCCGGGGGGGCGAGCAAAGGGCTTGCCAGATCGATCCCGGCATCATCATTCGGGAGATCGGCGAGGTGCGGGCCTGTCTGCTGGCGGCCCGGGACCGCGAGGAACAGGCCAAGATCGACTCCCTGACCGAACTGCCGGGACGGGCGCTTTTCTGGGAAATGGCCAGGGAGCTGGAGCGCCAAGGCCGCGAGAACACTGATGTCGGATTGGCCGTCATGTTCATTGATCTCGACGGGTTCAAGCAGATAAATGATCTGCATGGCCATGATCGGGGCGATTGGGTGTTGCGCCGCACGGCCGAGGTGCTGCGCGACATCGTGCGCGACAAGGACGTGGTGGGGCGGCTTGGCGGCGACGAGTTCGCCGTCTGTCTGGCCGCGCCCGTCGGGCAGGTGCAAAACGCGGCCGCTGCCATTGCCGAGCGCGTCGTGGCGGGCATAGGCGGCATCGGCTTCGGCATCGGCTGCAGCATCGGCGTGTCGGTGTGTCTGGCCTGCACGCCGAGCCTGTCCCGGGCCTTGGCCCTGGCTGATCAGGCCATGTACGAGGCCAAGCGCCTGGGCAAAAACCGCTACGTGCTGCGCGAGGACACGACCCTGGAGGATTGACGGCCGGGATCAGCGCGGTATGCGCGCCAGTCCCACCCAGACGAAGGAATACAGCGACAGGGCGTACATGGCCCCGGCCAGGACGCCGGTGACCGGCAGGGTGCGGTTGGCCGCCGGGGCGAACCGGGCCAGCACCAGTCCGGCCATGGCCCCGATGGGGAAGAGGTAGCGGCCCTGGGCCTGGAAATCATTGTTCCAGGAATGCCAGGTGGACTGGAAGATGGTCAGCCCGCCAAAGACCAGAAAGACGAGCAGGGCGCTGATCCCGCCCCGGCCGCCGTGCAGGGCCACGGCCACGGCCAGGGCCCCGGCCAGGGTCCAGAACAGGTAGCCGATGTAGCGGTAAAACAGCAGCGGCGCGTAGATCTTCATGTAGTCGTAGACGCCAAAGGAGGTGCGAAACGACCAGATATGCCAGTCCCAGATGGTGAAAAGCTGGGGATAGGTCAGGCCCTGGTCGCGCATCTTGAGCCCCCAGAACTGGGTTCCCGCTTCCTGGGACGACGGTTTGTATTCTTTCTCCGCGTATTTCTCGGCGTTAAGCGTCGGCACTTCCGGCCGCACCGTGCGGTTGACATAGACGTTGTAGCTCCAGCGCGCCCCAAAAAGCAGCGCCGCCACGGCAAAGACCAGAACGGCTTTTTTGGCCGCCGTCTTCATGTCGCCGGCTGCCCGGCCGCAGACCCCGAAAAAGGCCAGCACGAATCCGGCGAACACGTAGTAGTTTTGCTTGGAGATGCAGAGAAGCCCCAGGAGCAGGCCAATGGCCACGAGCCGTCGCGCCTGGAGCCGGTCCGGGCCGCCCGGTCCGGGCAAGGCCGGCACGTCGGCCCGGGCCGCCACGTAGACCAGGCAAAACGACAGGAACAGGGGCAGGGCGTCGCCGTTGAAATACGAGAAGACGTACCAGATTTGCGGCGTGATAAAAAGCGGCAGGAAGGCGATCTTGCGGTCGTCTGGCAGGCGCAGGAACAGGACCATGAGCACGGCGAAGAGAAAGACGTTGAAAAAGCGCAGGGCCAGATAGTCCTGGCCCAGCAGCGGCAGGACCACGGCGGCGAACTTGCCAGCGAAGAAATAGACCACGTCGAGCTGTTGCAGGTAGCTTACGCCGTAGTTGCTGAATGTGTTGGCCAGCCGGGGATCGTCCATGGCCGGCAGATCCCAATAGGTGATGAAAAACCGGCCGGCGCTGACGTGGTCGGCCTCGTCGGGGTGGACGTTGAAGCGGCTCTCAAACGCCATGGCGCTCATGGCCGCCAGGATGGCGGCGGCCACGAGCCCCAGGATCAGATTCTTGACGACGGTTTTACCCATGCCTCAGGATGCGCCGGCCTTGTAGACGGCGTCAAGCACGGCCTTGGCGCCCCGGGCCAGGACGGCCTCGGCCACGGCCACGCCCAGGGCGGTTGCCTGGCTGCGCGGGCCGGAGGCGGCTTCGCGGAAGGTCTGGCCGGTTTCCGGGTCGGCCACCAAGCCCTCCAGGTGGATCATGTCCCCGTCGATGACGGCGTGGGCGGCGATGGGCACCTGGCAGCCGCCTTCCAGATGTCCCAGGAAACCGCGCTCGGCGGCCACGGCGTCGTGGCTTTCGGGATGGTCGAAAAAGGCCAGCATGGCGGCGGTTTCCGGGTCATCCAGGCGGTATTCGATGCCCAGCGCCCCCTGGGCGGCGGCCGGCAGGAACTCCGGCGGCCCCAGGCGCACGGCCTTTGGCGCGGACAGTTCCAGGCGATTGAGGCCGGCGGCGGCCACGATGATGGCGTCGAACTGGCCGTCGAGAAGCTTTTTGACCCGGGTGTCCAGGTTACCGCGCAGGTCCACGATGGCCAGATCCGGGCGCAGGGCCAGCAGCTGGGCCTTGCGGCGCAGGCTGCTCGTGCCCACCGTGGCCCCCTGGGGCAGGGCGGCCAGGGAGTCGTAGGCCACCGACAGCAGCCGGTCGCACGGGTCCTCGCGCTCGGGCACGATGCCGACCACCAGGCCGGCCGGCTGTTCGGCAGGCACGTCCTTCATGGAATGCACGGCCAGATCGGCCCGGCCGTCGAGAAGGGCTTCCTCGATTTCCTTCACGAACAGCCCCTTGCCGCCCACCTTGGCCAACGGCACGTCCAGGATGATGTCGCCCTTGGTCTTGATGGGGAGCAGGTCCACGGCCAAGCCCGGATGGGTCTGGCGCAGCCGGTCGGCCACGTGGTTGGCCTGCCACAGGGCCAGTTTGCTGCCTCGGGTGGCGATGACGAGTTTTTCGCGCATGGGGTTCCGGTGGTTGGATGGCGTTTGCGGGCAGGGCCGGCGTGGTTTGCCGCGCCGGCCGGGCCTGTCTTGAAAGGCGTTTCGATGCGCCTGGCTAGTGGCAGGTGGCGCAATTGCCGCCGGCGCAGCCCGAGCAGCCGCCCCCGCCGCCGGCGGAGGCCGTGCGCGCGCCGGTCTGGCCGGGCTTGGTGCGGGCGCGGCAGGCGGACATGAGTTTCTTGGTGTCGCCCGAGGCGCACTGGGGGCAGGGCGGGGTGGTGGTGGCCGAGCTGGAAGCCATTTCCTCGAACTCGGCGCCGCATTTGTTGCAGCAGTATTCGTAAAGCGGCATGGCGATGCTCCTTGAAACAATACCGGCGCTTGCGCCGGGAGGTCTGGTCGAATGCCTTGTCAGATAAGCCCTTTCGGCCTGTCGGCAAGGGGATGGTCCGCGCCGGCCGGCTTAGTGGTCCTCGAGATAAGGGCCAAGCTCCATGACCGCCTCGAAGAGGTAGTGGTCCACGAGCTTGCACAAAAGGTGGCCGATGGTGGCGTGGACTTCCTGGATATGGGCCGTTCGGTCGCTGGGCACCAGCAGGGCGTAGTCGCAAAGCGGCACGATGGCCCCGTTGCGTCCGGCCAGTCCCACGGTGACGCAGCCCTTGTCCCGGGCGGCGCGCAGGGCGGCCAGGACGTTGGGGCTGTTGCCCGAGGTGGAGATGCCCACCACCACGTCGCTTGGCCCGGCCAAGGCCTGGACCTGCTTGGCGAAAACCCGGTCGAAGCCGTAGTCGTTGCCGATGGCGGTCAGGGCCGAGGAATCGGTGGTCAGGGCCAGGGCCGGCAGGGGCGGGCGCTCCAGCTCGAACCGGTTGACGAATTCGGCGGCCAGGTGCTGGGCATCGGCGGCCGAACCGCCGTTGCCGCAAAAAAGGATCTTGCCGCCCCGGGCCAGGGCCACGGCCATGGTGCGGGCGGCGGCGTCCACCAGCTCGGCGTGGTCGGTGAAAAACCGGGCGCGCGCGGCGGCGGCCTCCTCGACGTAGGAGGCGATGAGACGAAGGGCGTTTTCCGACATGGGGTTCCTTATGGCGACGGCGGCATGCGCCGTCCGGGTCCCCTTGTAGCCAAACGGCGGCCCGCTGACAACGCCGCGCTTGCGGTTTGAATTCCGCCACAAATAGGCTAGGCTTGGCAATCAACGCGAAGGCGGGACAAGGCAGCATGGAACCGACGCTTCTAGGCCGGGTATCCGATGAACGGTGCGTGAGTCTCATAGGCATGGCCGGAGCCGGCAAGACCACCCTGGCCGGGCTTCTGGCCCGACGCCTGGGCTGGGCCTGTCTGGACACCGACCGTCTCATCGAGGCCCAGTGCCGCGCCCCCTTGCCCGACATCCTGGCCGGTCAGGGACTGGCCGGCTTTCTGGCCCTTGAAGAAGACGTGGTGGCCGGGCTTGGCGTCAAGCGTTGCGTGGTGGCCACGGGCGGTTCCGTGGTCTACGGAGCCCGGGCCATGGCCCGCCTCAAATCCATGGGGCCGGTGGTCTACCTGTCCATTGATCTGCCCACCTTCCTGGCCCGGGTGGGCGATCCCGGGGAACGCGCCTTTGTCATGCCCGCCGGCCTGACCATGGCCGACGTCTACGCCGAGCGCCAACCCCTGTACGCCGCCGCCGCCGACCTCACCGTCGCCAGCTGCGGCACGACGCCCGAGGCCTGCGTCGAAACCATCCTGCAAGGAATCCGGTCGTGACCGTATCGTTTCCCGCCTCCCGCACCCGGGCGGTCCTCAAAAAACTGACGGCGCTCTACGCCGACATGGACGCGGCCTACACGGCCGCTGCCGCCGCCGCGGGCCTGTCCTGCGCCGGCTGCGCCGAAAACTGCTGCACAAGCTTTTTTCAGCACCACACCAACGTCGAATGGCTCTACCTGCGCGAGGGCCTGGCCAAGCTCCCGCCCGAGCGCCGCCAGGCCTACGAAGACCGCGCCCGCGACTATCTGGCCCAGGCCAGGGAAGCGCTCTCGCGCGGCGAGACGCCGCAAGTCATGTGCCCGGTCAACGACGACGGCCTGTGCGGCCTCTACGGACACCGGCTTATGATCTGCCGGCTCCACGGCGTGCCCAATGTGCTCTTGGCCGGCATGAATATCCGCGAATTTCCCGGCTGCGGCCCCTGCCAACGCCTGACCGCTGGCGGCAAGGACGCCAAGGCCATGGACCGCACGCCGCTGCTGCGCCGCCTGGCCGCCCTCGAAATGGAACTGTGGGGCAGCAAGCCCGGCCGGCCGCCCAAGGTCGACCTGACCCTGGCCGAGATGATCGTGGCCGGCGGTCCCGGCGGGCGTGAGGAGTAGCGGAAGAGGGAGACAAAGAGGAAGATGCCTCCGGCGGCCGGGGGCCTGAGGCCCCCGGACCCCCCGGATGGGGAAAGGGGTAAGGGGGCCGGCGGTTGCCGCCGGGAACAGGAAAAGGGGGATGGCATGGATGCCTTGCGTTGTTCGCGGCGGGCCGCCGTCGCGCTGGCCGGTGGTCTGCTTCTGGCGGCGGGCCTTATGGGCTGCGCCCGCACCACGGTGTCGCATCTCGAATCCCGGCCGGCGGTGACCGCCGCGCCGGCCAGCCTGACCATGAAATATTTCCGCTTCGAATTCACCGGCAAACCGTCCGACGCCGGCTACGTCCTTCGCGGCCGGGCCGTGCCCGTGCCCGACGATCTGCCGCCCTGGTGCGACCGGCTGGAAGAACTCACCCTGTCCGCCTACCTGCGCGACCCCTCGGGGACGGTGCTGTCCACGGCCGAGAAGCGCTATCCCGGCATGAACCTCGGCGACGGCGCGGCCGTGCCCTTCGAGTTCACGCTCTCCCCCGAAGGCGACGAGCCCGGCAACTACGGCATCTCCTTTGGCTACAAGGCCGTCTTTGGCTCCAAGGCTGCCCGCGGCGCCGTCTCTCCCGGCGGTCCGCCCCCGGCCGGGGCCGTGTTTTTCGCCGGCGAAGGGGCCGTGCGGATGCAGTAGCCGGCAGGGCTTCCCGGCGGCCCCGGCCGCCTTGGCAACGAAACACCGGAGACAGGCGGGTTGTCCGGCCGCCCCTTGAGGCGACGCCTCGGCCGCGCTTGGCCGCCCGCTCCAAGGAGAGGTCATGGAAAACGCTTTCGCCAGTTTCACCGCGCCGTTCACCGCCAGCGGCCGGGCCGCCCTGGTGCCGCCGCCGCCCTGGCATTACGCCGGCTGGCTCCTCAACGTGGCCATTGCCTGCGACACCTCGGCCAGCGCCAGTCTCGTGCCGCCCGCCCTTGGCCGGCTCACCGGCTCGGGCTGCATCCATTTCGCCGATTGGCAGGCCACCACCGACGGCCGGGAACTGCTCGATCCCATCTACGCCCAGTACCGCGAAACCATCATCATCGTGGAGATCGAACTCCCGGACGGCTCCCTGGCCAATTTCTGCCCCTTCATCTGGGTGGATCAGGACATTTCCCTCATCCGGGGCTTGCTCCAGGGCTGGCCCAAGAAATTCGGCGCGACCTCCATGACGCGCTCCCTGCCCATCGACCACCTGGCGGCCGCTCCACTTCAGGCGGGCACCAAGCTCGGGGCCTCGCTGTGCGTCAAGGATCGGCGGCTGGTGGAAGCCGCCCTGGAACTCACCGGCAATCCGGGCCGTCCCTTGGGCTTTTTGGCCAACCGCACCATCGGCTCCGTGGGCTGGCCGGACCTGACCCGGCCGGGCGAACCGCCGCACTTGCGTTGGCTTTTGCCCGACATCCGGGACAAGGTCGCCTCGCAGTGGCATGAAGCCACGGCCCTGGTCCGGACGTTTGAGCATCCCGTGGAGGAATTGTCCCTGCTTGGCGAGCTTCGGGCCCAGACGGCCAGCGTCGGCTGGATCGGCATCACCGTGGCCGGGGCCCGGGAGGCGGCCTTGTAGGTGCGCCGCGCCACGGTCGGGCCAAGACCGTCGTCCCAGGTCGCCCCAGAACGCGGCCAAGGCCGAGGCGCTACAAATTTGTCGCGCGCCCTACACCTTTGTGGGGCGCGCCGCTTTTTTGTCGGGCCGGCGACACGGCAAAATCGGCCTCCTGCCCCGCTTGGCGGCATTTTCGACTTTTGGCACGCCCCTTGTAATAACTCCATCGACCCCGGTGCCCGGGGACGCGGCTGGACGGGAAGTCCTCCACTCGAAAGGCTGCCTCCCCACCCCTCCTTGGCTGGTTATGGCGATGGTTAGGCGTTCCGCGTACGTGCAGAAGCGGCGTTGCAGCGATGCAGCGCCGCTTCTGCGTGTGCGCCCCGGCCCAGGCGTCCGCCCGGGCCTGCCGCCAAACCCTTTACGCGCCCGCCCCATTGGGGTAGCGCCAAGGGGCCGGCAATCCGACCAATGTCCGGCCAAGCGCCATGATCATCCGCATCGCCCTGCGAAACCTCCTGCACGACCGGGTGCGACTGGCCGTCACGCTGACCGGCGTGGTCTTCGCCGTGGTGCTCATCGCCGTCCAGGGCGGGCTTTTCGTCGGTTTCACCCGGGCCACCTCCTGCGTCATCGAGAATACCGAGGCCGAAGTCTGGGTCGCCTCGCGGGGCGTGCGCAATTTCGACGTCACCCACCCCCTGCCCGACCACAAGTACCACCAGATCCTCGGCGTGCCCGGCGTGGGCCGGGCCGAGCGCTTCATCGTGCGCTTCGCCAACTGGAAAAAGCCGGCCGGCGGCCAGGAATCGGTGGAGATCATCGGCTTTGACCCTGGCTCGGGCCTGGGGCGGCCGTGGATCGTCACGGCCGGTTCGGAAGCGGCCTTGCTGCTGCCCGATACCGTGGCCGTGGACGAAATCTATCTGGCCAAGCTCGGGGTCAAGGGCCTGGGCGATCGGGCCGAGATCAACGACCGTCGGGCCAGGGTGGTGGCGCTGACGCGCGGCATCCGGTCGTTCACCACCTCGCCCTATATCTTCACCTCCTACGAAAACGGCCTCAAGTACGCGAGCCTGGGCCGCAGCCAGAGCGCCTACGTGCTGGTGCGCCCGGCCCCGGGTGTTGCGGCCGAAGCCTTGCGCGACGCCATCGCCGCCGGTGTGCCCGACGTGGACGTCTTCACCCGCGAGGAGTTCGCCCGCAAAACCCAGCACTACTGGATGTTCACCACCGGAGCCGGCATGGCGCTTTTAATTGCCGCCTCCCTTGGGCTGGTGGTCGGCGGTGTGGTGGTGGCCCAGACGCTCTACGCCACCACCGTGGACCATCTGCCGGAATTCGGCACCTTGCGGGCCATGGGCGCGCCCGGGGGCTACATCCACCGCATCATCGTGGCCCAGGCCGTGGCCGCCGCCCTGGTGGGCTACGGCTTTGGCATCGTCATCAGCTATTTCCTGGTCGGCCTGGCCGAGCGGGGTGGGGCGTCCATCGTGCTGCCGCCGGGCATGGCCGTGGGGCTGTTTTTTCTCACCGTCGTCATGTGCGTGACGGCCGGGCTGGTCTCCATCCGCAAGGTGACGAGCATCGACCCGGCCATGGTCTTCCGGGGAGCCTGACGCCATGGCCGCCGCCAAGACGCTCCTCGCCGCCAAAGGCGTGGCCAAGACCTTCCGCTTGGGCAAGGTGGAGGTCCCGGCCCTGCGCGGCGTGGACCTGACCGTCGCGGCCGGCGAAGTGGCGCTGCTCATGGGGCCGTCGGGGAGCGGCAAGACCACGCTGCTCTCCATCCTCGGCTGCATCCTGTCCCCCAGCGCCGGCAACGTGGCTGTCCTTGGCCGCGACACGGCCGGCTTGCCCGAGGGGGAGCTGGCCAAGGTGCGTCTGGCCCACTTCGGCTTCATCTTCCAGGGCTACAACCTGTTTCCGACGCTTACGGCCGAGGAGAACGTCCGGGTAGCCCTGGACCTGCGCGGCGTCAAGGGGGGCGACGCCGTGGAACGCTCGCGGCAGGCCCTTGACGCCGTGGGCCTTGGCGACAAATACCGGATGCTGCCCCGCGATTTGAGCGGCGGCCAGAAGCAGCGCGTGGCCATTGCCCGGGCGCTGGTGGCCGAACCCGATATCCTGCTTGCCGACGAGCCCACCGCCGCCCTGGATTCCGAGACCGGCAAGGCCGTCATCGCCATCCTTCGGGAGCTGGCCGTCACCCACGGCCGCTCGGTGGTCATCGTCACCCACGATCCCCGCATCGCCGCTTTCGCCGACCGGGTGATCCGCATCGAGGACGGTCGCATCGTCGGCCAGGGACAGGAGGTCTCGTAACCATGCTGCAACGCGCCATCATCCTGGCCGTGGCCGCCGTCATGATCCTCGGCGGCGCGCTGTGGCTGCGCTCCAACACCCGTCTCCGAAACGCGCCCGGAGTGCAGGCGGCCGCGTCGGCCAAACAGCCCCCCGCCGCGGAGACGGCCGCGCCCAGGCCGGCCCCGGCCGGTCCGGCCTGGGTGGCCGCGCCGGGCAAGGTGGAACCGGTGTCCGAGGAAATGCGCCTGGGCTTCGACATCGCCGGCAAGCTGGCCGAGGTTTCGGCCGAAGAGGGCGACCGGGTGCGCCAGGGGCAGATCCTGGCCAAGCTCGCCGCCGACGAATACGCCGCCCGCATCGACGTCGCCGAGCAGGTGCTGGCCGCCCGGGAAGCCGCCCTGGCCAAGGTGCTGGCCGGCTCCCGGGATATGGAACGCAAGGAGGCCCGGGCGGCCGTGGAAGAGGCCCGGGCCGTGTCCGAACAGGCCAAGCTCGAAAATGAGCGCCGTCGCCGGCTGTTGAGCAAGGAAGTGCTGTCCCAGGAGGAAGCCGACCGGGCTGAACGGGAATTCAAGGTGGCCGGCCAGCGCCTGGACGCCGCCCGCCAGCGGTTTCACCTGGTGGACGACCCATCCCGCGAAGAGGACGTGAAAAAGGCCATGGCCGAGGCGGCCGAGGCCCGCTCGCGCCTGGCCGAAGCCCAGGCCCTGGCCGCCAAGACCGTCATCCGCTCGCCCATCGACGGCGTGGTGCTGCGCAAGCACCGCCGGGCCGGCGAGATGGTGTCGGTGTCCTTTGACACGCCGGTGGTCACCGTGGGCGACGTCAGCCGGCTGCGGGTGCGGGCCGACGTGGACGAACGCGACATCGCCCGCATCGCCCCGGGGCAAAAGGCCATGCTCATGGCCGAGGCCTACGGCGACAAGCGCTTTTCCGGCGTGGTCATCCGGGTGGCCGGCATCCTGGGCAAGAAAAACATCCGCACCGACGAGCCGGCCGAGAAAAACGACACCCGCATCCTCGAAACCCTCATCGATGTGACGCCGCCGGCCGAGCTGCCGGTGGGGCTGCGCATGGACGTGTTCATCATCACCGCCCCGGACGGCGAAGCCAGCCTGCCGGCCTACACGCCGTAGGGGGAGGGGGGGGCCTCCGGCGGCCAGGAGAGGCGCTGCCTCTCCTGGACCTCTCCGCTGGGGGCCTGAGGCCCCCAGACCCCCCACCTGAAAGAAGGGGTAAAGGGGTTTGGCCGACTCGCCCGACGGTTTGAGCGGTGGCTGGCGGTCAGAGCGCCAGTTGCGCAGCAGCATTGGCCAGGAGGCGGCGCGCCGCACACCCCCTTGACGTGAGGCAGCCGGCCGGGCAGCGTGGGCCATAGGCCGGGAGATTTCCCGCCGCCGGAGGGTCCATGGCCGACGTTGTTTCCTCCCCGCCGCTGTCCGGCCCGGTCCGGGCGCTTTACGCTCTGGCTGCGGCCGTGGGCTATCCGCCGGCCTTCTTGCTGGCCTATCTGCTGACCCTGGCCGTGCCCTACGGCGCGGTGGAGAAATCCACCAACGTCTTTTCCGTGAATCCGCTGATTTTCGCTGCCCTGGCGGCGGCAATCTGCGCCGGGCGGTATTTCCTGTGGCGGGGCTGGCGTCGCTGGCGGGGTAAGGCGGGCGCTGCCGAGGCCGGAACGCTGGATATGTGGCTGACGGCCCACAAACCGTGTCTGGCCGTCGTGCCGATCTCTTTAGGGATCGTGGCCATCGACATGGAAGGCAACGCCTTCGGGTTTCTGGTCTTTCCGCTCTACGTCGTCCTAGGCGTCGTTATGGGCGTCTGGTTTCATCGCCGCCTGCGCCGGTCGTCGGCCCGACCCGCCGCCTGAGGGCGTTGCCACCCTTCCCGCCTCGCCGGCAATCGCCGTCCCTGGCCTCCACCCCCTTTTCTTCAGCTGGGGGGTCCGGGGGCCTCAGGCCCCCGGCCGCCGGAGGCATTCTTTTGGTCTTCTTCTCGCCTCCCCCGACCGCTCCCTTTTTCGTAAGCCCCGGGTGGCTTTCGCGCAGCATGGCGTAGCGGTTCATGATGCGGTCGACGTAGGTCATGGTTTCCGGGATGTTGGGGACGCCGCCGCAGCGGGCCACGGTTTCGGGGCCGGCGTTGTAGGCGGCCAGGGCCAGTCGCAGGTCGCCGAAGCGGCCGATGAGCTGGCGCAGGAAGGTTGCGCCGGCGGTGACGTTGCGTTCGGGATTGAAGGGGTCGGCCACGCCGAAGTGGCTTTGGGTGTCGGGCATGAGCTGCATGAGTCCGGCCGCGCCCTTGGGCGACACGGCGCAGGCGGTAAACCGCGATTCCTGTTCGATGACGGCGTAGAGCAGTTCCGGGTCCAGGCCGCTGGCCCGGCTTTTGTCCCGCACGAGATCGATGAGCGGCCCGGATTCGATGACCGCCGGATAGCCCGACGGCCCAAGCGGGGCCAGGCCCAGGCGGCGATAGGCCCGGGTGGCTTCGAGAATCCAGCCGTCCTTGCGGTCCTTGGACACCGCGCCCTGGTCGTGGATGCGTTTTTTGATGGCCGCGAAACCGAGCTTGGGGTCGCTGGGGCCTTCGTAGATGAGGACGTAGTTGGCGTCGCGGGGTTCTTCGCTCAGGTGAATAAGCCCGTAGTCGTCCTCATACCCGTAGAGGGCAAAGGCGCGGGCGACGGACGGGACCGTCAGGAGGAGAAAGGCCCCGAGCAGCAGGGCCAGGACGTGTCGCATGGGATGCTCCGGCGGGTTCGCCATCCTCCCATAGGACGGCGAACCCGGCCGGTCAAGGGGCAAGGGTTGCCGCCGCAGCCGGCGGCAACCCTTGCGGCAATTCGTCGATCTTTAACAATACAAGCTTATTATTAAAGGGTGGTTACTTGCCGAAGGGACACTTGGGGTAGGTGCAGGCCCGGCAATTCAGGCACATGGAACCTTCGGCCAGTTCGGCCAGGTCGCGGCGGGTGAGGGTCTGGCCGGCCAACACCCGGGGCAGGAGCAGGTCGAAGCTGGTGGTGCGGTGAAACAGCGCGCAGGCCGGCACGCCGATGACGTCGGCCGCGCCGAGATGCCCCACAAGGGCCATGGCTCCGGGCAAGACCGGCATGCCGTGGACGGCGTCGGTCAGGCCGGCGTCGTCCAGGCCCAGGCGGGTGACGTCGTCGGGATCGACGGACAGGCCGGCCGTGGTGACGATGAGGTCGCAACCCTCGGCCAGCAGTTCCCGGGCGGCCTGCGCCACGGCGACCCGGTCGTCCGGGGCCTTGCGCACGGCGATGACCGCGCCGCCCAGGGCCTCGACCTTGGAGCGCACCACCGGCTCGAACTTGTCCTCGATGATGCCCGAGGCGATTTCCGTGCCCGTGACCAGCACGCCGGCCCTGGTCTGGCGGATGGGCAAAATGTTGAACAGCGGGCCGTCGGCCAGCACGCGCATGGCCACGTCGAAGATGCGGCGCGGCAGATAGAGCGGGATGGCCCGGCAACCGGCCACGGCCTTGCCGGCTTCGACCACCAGATGGGACTGGCGCGAGGCGCACATGACGCCTTCGATCATGTTAAACGCCGTGAGCCGCTCCTTGGCGATGGCGAGCAGGCCCTTTTCCAGGGCAATGAGCTCCACCTTGCCCTCGCGGGGCGGCCCGGAGGTGGTCAGACCCACCCCGGCCATGGCCTGGGCAAAGGCTTCGGCGGCCTGGTTTTCGTGGACGAAATCACCCAGCGGCTCGGAATGGTCTTCGACGTAGACTTGGTTTTTGCCCATGGTCTGGAGGCGGCAGACGTCGCCGGCATGGATGTCGGCCCCGGCGGCGAATTCCACGCCCTTGGACTCCCCGGGCACGATGCGGGTCATATCGTGGAGCACCCGCCGGCCAGCCGCCTCATCCACGGGCACGGCCCGCAGGTTCGGCGCGTCGGAGGGCACGAGGTAGGGGGCCTCGCCGGCGCAGCCCCGGCAGATGGCCCCATCGGCCTTGGGATAGCCCTCGCCGCAGGCCGGGCACACGCCGATGGCCCCCATGTTGGGCTTGATCATGAACGACGGCTTCATGACCACCGGGGCCAGCAGGCAGATATGGCGGGCGGCGGCCTTGATCTCGGCGAAAAGGCGTTCGCGGTTCTGCTCTTTTTTCGGCTTGAGCTTGAGGAACCAGGCGTGGATTTCCGGCCAGTTCTCCAGATGCTTGGGATCAAGCCAGGCCCGGTAGCCCTGGCCGGTGAACTTGTCGTAAAGCGAGAGCGCGTAGCGGCCGAGGTTAATCACCCGCATCCAGCCGTTGCCGTAGCTTGGCGGGGTGAGGATCTGCACGGCGTCGGGAAGGCACTTCTTGGTTTCCACCACGGCGTCGAAAAGCGTTCCCTCGGGCAGCATGGCCCGGGCGGCATCGACCATGTAGCCGCCGATGATGAGTCCGGGGGCAGGGTTGCCGTGGAAGGCGGCGGCGACCTTGAGGAACTCTTCGAAGGTGTGAGGGCCGATGGCGCTGTCGTGCGCCTGCAGTTCTGTCAAATTTGACATGCAGCGACTCGCAAGGACGCGCCCGCGAATAGACGGAACGCGGCAGAAGTTAAGACACGTTGGCGTAAACGCGATTGAGCAGGGATTTGAGCGTGGCCACTTCCTGGCTGGAAAGCCCCAGGCAGGCGCGCTCCAGGCAGGTGACGCCGACGTCGAGGAGCTTGTCCTTGAGGGCGGCTCCGGCTTCGGTCAGGTGGATGCGGTGACTGCGGCGGTCCTTGGCGTCGGGCTTGCGGACCACGAGTTGTTTGTCTTCGAGGATCTTGAGCAGCCGGGTGACGTTGGGCTTGTCCTTGTCGGCGCGCCGGGCCAGTTCCACCGGGGTCTGGCCGTCGGCTTCCCACAGGAGATTTAAAATGCCCCATTGGTCCACGGTGATGTCTTCGCCGGCTTCCTGGAGCAGCACGTTGCCGAGCAGCCGAAGCTTGAGCGCCGTGCGCACCAACAGAAATCCCAGCGAATCCCGCAGGGGAAACGGACGAACGTCCTCGGGTGAAAGCAGCGATCCTTCCATATATTCTTCCAAGCTACCATGTCGCATCCCAACGGGTCAACGGCGTTTTGGACATTCGTGACAGTTGCAGCGAGAGAATCGGCCTGATTCCGGAGTCGATACAGGCTTCGCGAAGAAATCCTCGGCGTTGCTGTCCACGACGGGCTTCAATCATGGCCGGGGCGGCGCAGTACGCCGCCCCGGCCATGGGAACTCCTCGTGCCGCGTCCTCGAAAAGGGCCTGGGCGCTTCTGGGGGACACGCGAAACATGAATCGTCCACTCCACAACAAACATCTTGTCCGGGGAAACGCCCTAGGCCGGCTCCACCGTCACGAAATGCTCCTGCATGCACACGCCGCCGCCGCCCTTGTCCCAGTTGTTGATGCCCTGGGGCATGAGCTCGTTGTCGGCCACGCCCATGCCCCGGGCCCGGCTTTCCACGGGCAGGGTATGGCCAAAGCCGTGGACCATGAACACGGTCTCGGGGTGGATGCCCTCGGTGACCTTGGCCCGGATCTGGCCGGCGTGGGAGCCGTTTCGCACGGTAACCAGCGCCCCGTCGTCGACGCCGAGCTTGGCCGCCTCGGCGCTATTTATCCACAGCTCGTTTTCCGGCATCTGGGCGAACAACAGCGGATTGTTGACGGTGTGTCCCTGGGTGTGCAGGCCGACCCGGCCGAAGCTCACCCGGTAGCGGCCGGGAGGCGGCGAGGCCGGGGCCACGTAGGGGGGCAGGGAGGCGACGCCGTCGGCTTCGAGCTTGGCCGAGACGATCTCGATCTTGCCCGAGGGCGTCTTGAAGGTTTTGTCGTCCACCGGGCGCAAAAGCGGCCCGCCGAGCTTGATCATGCCTGTGGCCTCGAAATCGGCCACGGTGACGCCGGTGTCCTGCAACTGGAAGTTCCAGATGTCCTCGATGGAGGCGAAATCCAGTTCCTTGATGCCCATATGCCGGGCCAGATCGCGGTAGATCTCCCAGTCGGCCCGGGTGTCGAAGCGGGGGGTAAGCGCGCGCTTGCGCACGAAAAACTGCGGCGCGCCGCCGGATTTGGAGGCGATCATGGATTCGCGCTCCAGGGCCGGCGACATGGGCAGGATCACGTCGGCGAACCAGGCCGTGTCCGACCAGGAGTAGGTGACGGCCACCAACAGCTCCAGGTTGTCCCACTTCTTTTTGACGTCGGCCGTGTCCGGGAAGGACATGAGCGGATCGTGGCGATGGGCGATGTAGGCCTTGATGGGATAGGGCTCGCCGCTGACGATGGCCTCGAAGGCTAGGTTGACCAGGCCCGGGCCGGCTTCGAAGTGGCCGCGGCCTTCCATCCACCCTACGCCGTCCACGCGCTTGGCTTCGGGCTTGGGGAAAAGATCGACCAGCTGCTTGAGGCCCTTTTTGCCCACATGGCCGGGCTTGTTGACCTGGGGCAGGCCGCCCTTGGCCCCGATGGACCCCAGCAGGGCGTTTATGATGTAGGCGGTGCGGCAGACCTGGAAGGAGTCGCCGTAGCGGGCGGTCATCCAGCCGGGATGCCAGATGACGGCCGGGGCGGCGGCGGCCAGCTGGTCGGCAAGGTCGCGGATGCGCTTGGCCGGCACGCCGGTGGCGGCGGCGGCGAAATCGGCGTCGTAAGGTGCGATGAAAGCGCGCAGGGCGTCGAGATCCTGTATCCAGGCGGCGGCGAAATCCTTGTCGTAGAGGTCGCGGGTAATAAGCTCGTGGATGACGCCGAGGTTTAAGGCATAGTCCGTGCCCGGACGCACCATGAGGAAGGTGTCGGCCTTGGCGGCGGTGACGGTGGTGCGCACGTCGATGCAGGTGATCTTGCAGCCGGCGTCCTTGGCGTCCAGGAGGTCGTTGACTTCCTTGACGTTTATCGCCTCGAAAATATTGCGTGTCTGGAGCACGACATGCTTGGCGTTCTTATAATCGTAGAACACGTCCTTGCGGCCGAAGCCGAACAGCGACAGGGCGGCGTGCTGGACGTTTCGGGCGCAGGCCGAATCGTGGTTGCAGTAGTTGGGGCTGCCCAGGGCTTTTAAAAAGGCGCGGTGCATGTCGCGAAACGGGCCGCCCCGGTCGGAGAGCAGGATGGAGCGCGCGCCGTGGGCTTCACGGATGCGGGACAGCTCGCCGGAAACGTAGGCCAGGGCTTCGTCCCAGGACACCTTGCGCCATTTGCCCTCGCCGCGCGCCCCGGCCCGGATCATGGGGAACTGGGGACGTTCGTCGTCGGCGACCAGCGCTCCGCCGGCCGCGCCCCGGGCGCACAGCGCGCCCTTGATGCCGGCGGCGTGGGGGTTGCCCTGCAGATATACCACCTTGTTGCCTTCCACCGTGGCCATCATGGGGCAGCGCACGCTGCACATGCCGCAGACGCTGTAGACGTTTTTCCTGTTCATTGTTTGCTCCATATTGTGGCGGCGTTGCGTGTGCCGGAGAGTTTCGAGCCTCTCACGCACTAGCAGGAAATCGTGATTGGGTGCAAGGGAAAAGTGTTGTGAAATGAGGAACGTGGATTTAAGACAATCACGCTTGGCAAACTAGATGATTGTGAAGACGGGAACTTGTGCCCCATCCGTTGACAAGGGCGGCAAAAACCCGTTTATCCTGGGGGAAATTCCGGATCGGGCGTTGCCGGTTGCGCGCCCAGGGAGGTCTGGCGTGTCTTTAACCGATCTCGTGCGCGAAGCGGCGACGGGGCTCAAAAGCCTGTTCGTCGGCCTTGGCATCACGGGCCGGGCCTTTGCCAAGCCGGCCGTCACGGTCATCTATCCCAAGCAGGAAGTGACCAACCTCGACACCTATCGGGGGCATATCGAGCTTGTGGGGCGGGAGGACAATCCGGCCATGCCGCGCTGCATCGCCTGCGGCGCCTGCACCCGGGCTTGTCCGTCCCAGTGCCTGTCCGTGGGCTGTCCCGTGGGCGCGGGGAGCGGCGGCGGCGATGCCGAGGCCCTGGAACTGGCCGGCGAACTGATCCCGGTGGGCACGGCCATGGCCCCGGCCCCGCAAAAGGGCTGCAAGGTCCCGGGCGTGTTTATTTACGACTATTCCCTGTGCAGCCTGTGCGGCCAGTGCGTGCGAGCCTGTCCGGTGGATTCGCTGCGCTTTTCCCAGCATGTCTATTACGTCGGCAGGTCCCGGGCGGATTTCCGCCTCGACCTCATGGCCCGGCTGGCCCGGCAGGCGGCCGAGGCTCCGGCCCCCGCCCCCGAGGCCGCCCGGCCGGCCGACGCGATCCCGATGGAGGAACACCCGTGAGCAAGTACATGATCCAGATGGACAAGAAGCGCTGCATCAGCTGCCATGCCTGCGAAGTGCACTGCCAGGTGAAAAACGCCGTGCCGCCCTCGGCCAAGCCGGGCAAGCTCGTGACGGTCGGCCCGGACATGGTCAAGGGCAAGCCGCGCCTGCTCAATCTCTACATGTCGTGTTTCCACTGCGAGCGGCCGTGGTGCGTGCCGGCCTGCCCCACCGGAGCGATGTTTCGGCGCGAGGAAGACGGCATCGTGTACGTGAAGGAAGAGCTGTGCGTGGGCTGCAAGGCCTGCATCCAGGCCTGTCCCTGGAAGATTCCGCAGTGGAACGAGGTCACGGGCAAGGTGGTCAAGTGCGACTACTGCCGCGAGCGCGTGGACGCCGGACTCGATCCGTCGTGCGTCACGGGCTGCACCGCCCATGCCCTGCGCTTCGTGCGGCCGGGAAAAAAAAACCAGGATGAACGCGACGTCTACGGCAAGCGGCTTTTGTTAAGGCAGATGTAGCGCCAACGTCGGACGACTGACTTTCGGGCCGGCCTGCGGGGGATTCCCCTGCGGGCCGGTTTCTTTTGGTGAGCGGGCGGCGGGGGCCTACCCCCGCCGCACCGGCAACAGCTCGTTCAACTCGTCGATGTAGTTCTTCTCCAACTGGTTCACCCGATCAATGTGGGTGCGAAAGATCATGTCCATGCGCGGGTCGAAAAAGCGGTGGGCGCTGTAGCTCGACACCGAAACGAAGCCCCGCCGGGCCTTGTGCGCGCCGCCCATGCCCGGGTCGTAGCGCTTGATGCCCTTGGCGATGGCGTAGGCGATGGGCGCGTAGTAGCACAGCTCGAAATGCAGAAACGGCACCTCCTCGAAGGCCCCCCAGTAGCGGCCAAACAGGATGTCGTCCTTCTCGGCCAGCATGGCCAGCGCGATGGGGTCGCGTCGCCGGGTGCGGTAGGCGGCGGCAAAGGCCAGGCGATGGCGGAACGCGCCGGCCATGCCCTCGAAAAATTCCTCGGTGAGATACCGGCAGCCCCAGGGGCCGAACTTGGCGTTGGTGCGCTCGTAAAGCTGTTGCATGAGCGGGAAGAAATTGTCCGGGATGGCGCTGCCCGAGACGATCTCCACCGTGACGCCGGATTCCTCCAGGGCCTTGCGTTCGCGGCGCACGGCCTTGCGGCGGTTGGCGTTGAGGGTGGCCAGGAAATCCTCGAAATCCGAAAATCCCCGGTTGCGCCAGAGATAGCCCTGGTGCCGCCAGGCCGTGAAGCCGTAGTCCTCGGCGGCGGCGGCGAACTCCGGTTCGGCAAATAAAAGCGCCGACCCCTGGACGCCATTGCTTTGGCAGAACTGCTCGATGGCGGAAAACAGCCGGCGCGACAACCGGGTCTGGTTGGCCTCGGGATCGGTGAGAAAACGCAGGCCCGTTGCCGGGGTGAACGGCGTGGCCCCGACCAGGCGCGGGTAATAGGGCAGCCCCAGGCGTACCGCCGCCTCGGCCCACAGCTGGTCAAAGACGAATTCCCCGTCGGAATGCCACTTGAGGTACATGGGCAGCGCGCCGACGAGCTTTCCCCCGACAGTGGCCAGCAAATGGTTGGGATACCAGCCTTTGGCCGGCGCGGCGCTGCCGGAATCCTCCAGCAGCGACAGCCACTGGTATTCGAAAAAGGGCGTGTCCAGGGAGGCGGCCAGGGCGTTCCAGGACGGGCCGTCGATCTCGGCCATGGACCGGGCGAAACGCACGGTCACTTGATCGCTTGGTACAGTCATGGGGGCAATATAGGCCTTGCCGGGCGTCGTGTCACCCGCTGGGGGCGTCTGGCTTGAACAAAAGGCTCGTGCGCCACACGCCGTTCTCGAAGTCGCATCTTCCCCAGTCCGAAAACGCGGCGAAGATGGGGGCGTATTTTTCCCATTCGCTGTTGTCCAGCAGCAGAAAGCCGCCGGGCCGCAGGCGCGAGGCGGCATTGAAGGCGCATTCCACCCTGGCCCGGCCGTCGATGGCCACGAAATCGAAGCTTTCCTCGGGATACGCCAAAATGGCGTCGCTGTAGGCGGCGTACTCGGGCTTGCGGTGGACGTGGCCCATGCGCCGCCACGTTTCCGGCCGGGCCTCGGGCCGGCCGGGGGCGTCGCCCGGCGGCAGGAAGTGGCAGTCCACGTTGGCCAGGCAGTGGCGGGCCAGAAGGGCCAGGGTGCGCCGCCGCCACTTGGGGCTGTGCTCCACGGACACCAGATGGAGCACGCGACTGGCCAGAAAGGCCGTGCTGCGCCCGCCGCCCCACTCAAAGCCCGTCATGCGCCGGTTGAGGGTGCGCGACAAAAAACGCACCGCCCCGGCGTTGATCCAGGGATAGCACGGGTCCGCCGCCATGCGGCAGGCTGTGGGCAGATAAAGCGCCGCCCGGGCCGCCCGGCGAAGGCCGGCCTCGAAGCCGATGGCGCCGGGGACGTAACGGATCAGCATGGGGGGAAGACCGCCGGTGTCGCCGCGGGTCGCGGCCTGCTTATGGTCGCGCCGAAAACGCGGCAGGGCGACATGGGCTAGGCCGAAGGCGGCTAGGCCTGGCTGGCGGCCAGGGCGGCGGCGGGGTCGGGATAGAGCGAAAACACCTTGCCCAGGTCGGCGATGCGCAGCACCTTGGCCACGCCCTCGGCGATGGAGCACAGGGCCACCGAGCCTCCCGAGGCCATGAGGCGGTTTCGCACCGTGATGAGGCTGCCGATGGCGCTGGAATCCACGAATTCCACGCCTGTCAGGTCAAAGGCCAGAACCGTCGGCGACGCTTCGAGATGGGCGGCCAACTGGCGCTGAAACTCCGGGCACACGGTGTAATCAAACATTTTGGGCAGGCCGGAAACCAGGGTCACCCGGCCATGGGCGGTGACGTGCAAGTCCATCGAATCCTCCGAGAAGCCAGGAAGGCTACGGGTATTTCCCTACCACGCCGCCCCGGGCCGGGCAAGCCGGCCCAAGGGGCTGTTCCCTCTTCCGGTTGTCGCGAAATGGATGTATTGCTGTGGGACGATTACCCGTCCGCAACCAGAGGTGCGCCCCCGTCATGAGCAAGGACAACAACCACGGCAAGCCGGCCGCCATGCCCGCCTCCTGCTTCGAACCCGTCTGCAACATGCTCGACCGGGTGGGCGTTCCCCGCGATTCCAAATGGCGTGGGCTGATCCTCTACATGCGCAGCATCAAGAACTACGATTTTCTCGACAACGAGCAGAAGGAACAATTCCAGGCTCTTGTCATGGAGATCCTGCGTACCCGCGACTTTTCCGACGCCAAGTTCCACGAAGTCGTCAAGGCCAACGAACGCATCCTGGCCGCGCCCTGGAACCGGGCGCTCACCCGCACCCTGGCCGAAACCGCCGCCCTGGTGCAGGAATTCCAGGACACCCTGTTTCGCCATAAGGGCGGCGTCCAGAAGCTCGAAAACGTCACCGTCTCGGCCGTGCAGTCCGGCGGCGACGTGGAGCAGACCCTTGGGGCCATTCGCCGGGGATTTCAGGAAATGGTGGCCATGATCGAGGAAGACGCCGAAAAGATGGTGGCGCTCACCCTTACCGACGCGCTGACGGCCATCCCCAACCGGCGCGCCTTTGACGAACACATCGGCCGCAACATCGCCGTGGCCGACCAGGGCCAACGCCAGCTGTCGCTTTTCATGCTCGACATCGACCACTTCAAACGCTTCAACGACGAACACGGCCACCGCATCGGCGACCAGGCCCTGGTCGTGGTCGGCTCCATCCTCAAGGGCTTTGCCGACGAAATGAAGCAGCTCGAAGACCGCGAGATCTTTCCCGCCCGCTACGGCGGCGAGGAATTCGCCGTCACCCTCCTGGACGTCGCCAAAAACGAAGCCGAGGAACTGGCCGACATCATCCGCCGCAAAATCGAACGCTACAACTTCGTCATCCGCGACCCCGACGGCCAGATCCTGGCCGCCGGCATCAAAATCAACGTCAGCATCGGCGTGGCCGAACTCCTCACAGACTGCCCGGCCGCCGCCCGCGACGTGGCCCACCTGGTCGACGCCGCCGACAAGGCCCTCTATCTGGCCAAAGCCTCTGGGCGAAATCAGGTGCGGGGGTATGTGAAGGGGTGAGTGCTGGATAGATAAGAGGAAGATGCCTCCGGCGGCCGGGGGACTCAGCCCCCCGGACCCCTGATATGGGGCGGTCGGGCGGGCGGTGAAACGTCGTCAGGCGGCAAACATGCCAGCGAAACGGGCGGATTGGGGCGCGAGCTTTGGCTCGCGCCCCAATCCGCCCGTTTCGCGTTAGAGCGCGTGCTGGAAGATGCGCTCCACGATGGCGCTGTCCACGCGGATGGGCGCGTATTGCAAAAGCGCCTTGGCCGGGGGCGACTTGACGGCCAGACGGGTCAGGGCCGGCACGTCGGCGCCGGTGAAATAGGCGGTCATGGTGGCCGGCTGCCCCAGGCTGTCCAGCCACTGGCGCAGCCTCGCCACGGCGACGTCGGTCTCGCCGGGATTGCCCGTCAGGTCCGGGGCGAGGGGGTGGAGCAGGGCGGCCAGGATCTCCGGGGTGGCCGGGTAGATTTCACGCATGACGGCCGGCAGCAGGATGCCCAGCCCCTCGCCGTGGGCCACGTCGGGATTGATGGCGCTCATGGCGTTTTCCAGGGCGTGGACGAGGTGCAGGCTGCCGCAGTCGACGGCGATGCCGGCGATGGCCGAGGCGTAGGTGAGCCAGTAGCGGGCGTTGAGGTTCCCGGGCTGGCGGATGGCCGTGGGCAGAAACGAGGCGATGATGCGCACGGCGTCCTTGGCCAGGCTGATGGAGTAGGGCGAGGCCGTGGTGGCCGTGGCCGCCTCCAGGGCATGGCACAGGGCGTCCAGGGCGGTGGCCACGGTATGGCGTGGCGGCAGGGAGACGGTCAGGATCGGATCGTCGATGGCCTGGGTCGGGTAGAGATGCGGCGAGCGGATGGCGTGCTTGTTTTCGCCGTCGGTCTGGGCCGTGGCCGTGGCCGTGCATTCCGAACCCGAGCCGTGGGTGGTGTTGACCACGACCAGGGGCAGGGAACTGCTGACGGCGGCTTTGCCGGAAAAGAAATCGGACGCCTTCTTGCCGGGATGGGCCAGCAGGGCGGCGGCGATCTTGGCGGCGTCGATGACGCTGCCGCCGCCGATGGCCAGGACGGCCTGGGCCTTGGCCTCGCGCCCTGCCGCGGCGGCGGCGTCGCCGTTGGCCAGGGTAGGATTGGGGCGCACGCCGTTAAAAAGCGTCCAGGCGACCTGGGCGTCCAGGGCCGGGCGCACGGCCTCCCACGCCCCGCTGGCCTTGGCGGCCACGGCGTCGGTGACGACCAGGACCGCGCTCTGGCCGCCCCTGGCCAGATCGGCCAAAACGCCGTCGATGCGGGACAACGCGCCGATGCCGAAAACGGTGTTGGGCCTCGTGGGCTGCAGGGTGAAAACGTGGTTGAGGTCGATCTTGCAATGCCAGTTGCCCATGCCAGTCCTCCGGAATGCGGTTGGGAGATTGTCGGACGGACGGGTCCGGGGGCAGGACATCAATTCCCGTGCCAGCCTGGGAATGGCTGGCCTTTCGGGCTATATCGGAAAATCGATGGCTGTTTTGCGCGGTCAAATCACCCCGCTTCCCGGGAAACGGCCCGGGAAAAGCGGGATTTGGTGGCGCGGGGCGGCGGTTTGAGGCGATGGGTAGAAAAGAAACAGCCGGTCGCGAGGCTGGGAATTAATGACTCGTTCTCGAACCCGGTCGCTTGGGCCGGGTCCGAGAACGGCCTATTTACTTGGAAATGGTGGTGGAGCGGTTGACGTCGGCGCTGTTGCCCTGGGGGCCGGTGTAGGTCGTGGAGTTATTCCAGGTCTTGGTGGCCGGGTCCCATTGGCCTTGGGAGGTGCGGTTGACGGACTGGTTGGCCGGGCCGGTGGTGGTGGCGCTTCGGGTGTAGCCGCCGGGGGTGCGGGTGGTGGTGGCTTCGTTGGTGACGGTGCGGTCGCCGGGGCCGGTGACCGTGGATTTGCGCTTGAAGGCCTGGGCCTCGGCGGCGCAAAGGACAAGGCCCAGGCAGACGGCGGCGACGGCGGCGCGGACGGCGTTTTGGGCGAGCATCATGGAGGCGGCTCCTTGGGTTTGGGCACGACGTTTGGGGCGCGGGATGCGCTCCTTTTGCCATACACCGGAAGCGAGGAGCGTGCCAGAAGCGCGCCGTGAAAAAAGTCCGCGCCAACCAAGGGGTTGGCGCGGACTGGGAAATACCGGACGGCAAAGGGCTGGGGGCGGGCCGGCGGAGTGCCGAAATGTCGGCGGATCAGTGCATGCCTTCGGGCATTTTCGAGCCCATGGGCGGTTTTTTCATGATCCACATGAGCACGGCCAAGCCGAGGAAAAGCTGGCCTTGGGCATGGAACACGTCGCAAAAGGCCATGGCGTTGGCCTGTTTGAGCAGCAGCTTGTAGAGCGCGCCAGAGGCGGTTTGCGAGGCGTCGTACAGTCCCAGGACCTTGGGCGCGAGGTAGGCGGTCAGGCGTTCCTTGGCCGACTGGTAGGAAAGATCGTAGGGCGTGAGGTTTTCGATGAGCCGGGCCTGGTGGAACTGAGCACGCCGGGCCAAAAGCGTGGTGACGAAGGCTACGCCGAAGGAGCCGCCGAGGTTTCGCAGCAGATTGAACACGGCCGAGGCGTTGTTCATGCCTTCGCGCGGAATAAAGGCCATGGTGAGGTAGGACAGGGGCACGAAGAAAAAGGCGATGCCAATGGCCTGGACGTTGCGGGCGGCAATGGCCGTGCCGATGTCGATGTCCAGCGAAAAACCGGCCATGCGAAAAAGCGAATAGGCGCTGATGCAAAGGCCGATGCACAACAGAATCCGGGCGTCGACCTTGGTGGTGGCCTTGCCGACAATGGGCAGGATGGCCAGCATGATGAGCCCGCCCGGGCCAAGGACCACGCCTGAAAGAAAGGCCGTGTAGCTCATGAGGTTTTGCAGATAGAGGGGCAACAGCACGATGGAGCCGAAAAAGGCGAAAAACCCAAAGAACATGACGATGTTGCCCATGGCAAAGGTGCGGTCGGCAAAGACTTTGAGATCGACCACGGGATGCTTGCAGCGCAGCTCCCAGATAAGAAAGGCCGACAGACACACCCCGGCGATGACCGACAGCGTGAGGATGTAGTCGGCGCTAAACCAGTCGTCCTGCTGGCCCTTGTCCAGGACGATCTGCAGGCAGCCAAGCCCGAGGCTCAAAAGGGCCAGCCCCAGATAGTCCACGGCGTCGCCGGCCTTGCGGCGCTCCAGATAATCCGGGTCCTTGATGTAAAACCAGATAAGCGCCATGGCCAGGATGCCGACGGGCACGTTGATGTTGAAAATCCAGCGCCAGGAATAATTGTCCGTGATGTAGCCACCCAGAAGCGGCCCGAGGATGGGGCCCAGCACCGCGCCCATGGCGAAGATGGCCATGGCCAGGCCGCGTTCCTTGGGCGGATAGGCTTCAAGCAGGATGGCCTGGGACATGGGCTGGAGTCCGCCGCCGCCGATGCCTTGGATGATGCGGAAAAAAACCAGCATCCCGAGGTTGGTGGCCAGGCCGCAGCACATGGAGGCGATGGTGAAGACGGTGACCGACCACAGCAGATAGTTGCGCCGCCCCAGGAGCTTGGAGAGAAAGCCGCTGATGGGGATGACGATGGCGTTGGAGACGAGATACGAGGTGAGCACCCAGGTCACCTCGTCCTGGCCGGCCGACAGGCTGCCCTGGATGTGGCCCAGGGCCACGTTGGCGATGGAGGTGTCGAGGATCTCGATGAGCGTCGGCACCATCACCGCCAGGGTGATGAGCCATTTGTTGGGGGCTTGCTCGGCCATGGGCTTAGTTGGTGTGGATCACGGGCACCACGCTCATGCCCAGGCGCAGTTGCGGCAGCTTGTCGGCTGCGCTTTTGTCAAAGACGATCTTGACCGGGATGCGCTGAACGATTTTCACGTAGTTGCCCGAGGCGTTTTCCGAGGGGAAAAGCGAGAACACCGAGCCGGTGCCGGCCTGGATGGACTCCACCGTGCCGGTGATGGCATGGCCCGGGAAGGTGTCCACCTCGATGTCCACGCTCTGGCCCGGGCGCACGTCCCGCAGCTGGGTTTCCTTGAAATTGGCCGTGACCCACAGCTCCTTGGAATCCAGCGGCACCACGGTCATAAGCGCCTGCCCGGCGGCCACCAGCCGGCCGGATTCGATCTGCTTTTTGGTCACATGCCCGGCCACCGGGGCGGTGATGCGGGTGTAGGACAAGTTGAGCTCGGCCTGTTTGACCTTCTGGCGGGCCAGCTCCACCTTGGCCCGCTGGGCCGCGGCCTCGCGGGTCTGGATGACGGCCTGTTCCTCGCCGGTCTGGGCCAGCTCGATTTCCGAGCGCAGCCGCTTGATGACGGCCTCGATGGACTCCAGGCGGCGTCCGGCTCCGTCGGCCTTGGCCTTGGCGGCCCGCAACTGGGCCTCATGGGCCCGGCGCTTGTTTTCGATGCTGTCGAGATCGGACTGGGACACGGCGTCCTTGGTGCGCAGCTGGCTGATGCGGGCGTGGTCGAGCTTGTCCTGGTCGAGCTGGGCCTCGATCTGGGCGGCCTCCTGCACGGCGGCGTCGCGTTCCTTGACGGCCTGGTCCAGGCTGCGCTGTTCGCTTTCGAGCTGGGCCCGGGCGCCGGTGACCTTGGACGAGGTCTGGGAGCGCTGCAGCGGCACGCCCAGTTCCTGGGCGGCCAGCTGGCTTTCGGCGGCGGCCAGATCGGCCCGGGCCTGGGCCAGGGCCACTTCGTAGTCCGTGGGGTCCAGCACGGCCAGCACGTCGCCGGCGGCCACGAGCTGGTTGTCCTCCACCGGCGCTTCATCAACATAGCCGGCCACCCGCGGCGTGATGGGATGGATGCGGCCGTCCACGAAGGCGTCGTCGGTGGACACCTTGCCCCGGGCGTAGAGATAATAGCCCAGCGACAGCAGGGCCACGGCGGCCACGGCCAGGACCAGGACGCGTTTTTTGCGGTCGGCCGGCTGGCCTTCGGGCTTGTGCTTGGCACGGAAGGAAAGTTTCATGGGGCGTCCTTGGTTTCGGGCAGGCAGTCGAGGCGGGCTTCGATGCGGGTCAGCAGATCGCGCAGCACGGCCTTGTCGTTCCCGGTGAGATCGGCATAGGCGGCGTCGGCAAAGGCCTGGACGATGGGCACAAGCGCCAGGGCCAGGGTCCGGCCGGCCTCGGTGAGGTAGAGGCGCTGGGAGCGCCGGTCGTCCGGGGCGCGTCGCCGCGTGAGCAGCTCCCTGGCTTCCAGCCGGTCCAGGATGCGGGTGACCGTGGTCTTGTCCTTGACGGTGCGTTCGCCCAGTGCCACCTGGGTGAGCCCTTCATTTTCCAGCAGCCGGTAGAGCACCACCCATTGGTCCGGGGTCACGTCGTGTCCGGCGGCCAGAAAGGCTCGGCGCAGTGCGATCTTGATCCGGGCGGCGGCATGGCCTACGGCATAACCAACGGCATTGTCGATGTCATAGCGGGAGGCAAGGTCCATGGCGTTTCTCTCTGTGGCGGCAGCAACAGTTGCCGGCGGGAAAATATCGATGACAACCATTGGCGTCAAGAGACGCCGTGTCTGTCAGGGGGTGTGCTGATGGAGGCGTTTCGCCGGCTGGCCACGGCCGTGTGGGATATGGCGCGGTTTCGGGACCATGGCCGGCCCCGGTTGGCCGCCCTGGAAATATTTAAATACATCGGCCCGGGGCTGCTTGTGACCGTGGGATTTATCGACCCGGGCAACTGGGCTTCCAACGTGGCCGCCGGGGCCGACTACGGCTACAGTCTGCTGTGGATGGTGACGCTGTCCACCATCATGCTTATCGTCTTGCAGCACAACGCCGCCCATCTGGGCATCGCCACGGGCCTGTGCCTGTCCGAGGCGGCCATGCGCCATTTGCCCAGGGGAGTGGCGGCCACGGCCCTGAGCACGGCCGTACTGGCTTCGATCTCCACGGCCCTGGCCGAGCTTTTGGGCGCGGCCATCGCGCTGCGTATGCTCTTTGGCCTGCCGCTGTGGCTGGGGACCCTGGCCGCGCTGGTCGTGGCCTTGTGGATGCTTTTCGGCAAATCCTACCGGCGTATTGAGCGGCTCATCATCGGCGGCGTGTCGCTTATCGGCCTGGCTTTTCTTTTCGAATTGTCCCTGGTCCACATCGACTGGGGCGCGGCGGCCCTGGGCTGGGTGCGCCCCAGCCTGCCCGATGGGGCGCTGCCCGTGGTCATGAGTGTGCTTGGCGCGGTGGTCATGCCGCATAACCTCTTTTTGCACTCGGAAGTGATCCAAAGCCGGCAGTGGAACCTTGACGAGCCGGAGATGATCGAGCGCCAGCTCAAGTACGAGTATCTGGACACGCTGTTTTCCATGGGCGTGGGCTTTTGCATCAACAGCGCCATGATCCTGCTGGCCGCGGCCGCCTTTTTCGGCCGGGGGCTGGAAGTGACCGAGCTGGAGCAGGCCCAGTCGCTTTTAACACCCCTTTTGGGGCCGGCGGCCGGGGTGGTGTTCGCCGTCAGCCTGCTTTTGGCCGGGCTGGCCTCCAGCGTCACGGCCGGCATGGCCGGGGGCAGCATCTTCGCCGGCATCTTCGGCGAACCCTACGACATCCGCGACAGCCATTCGCGCGTGGGCGTGGCCGTGACGCTTATTGGCGGCGCGGCGGCCATCCTGCTGGTCGGCGACCCCTTAAAGGGCCTCATCTGGTCCCAGATCGCCCTGTCCATGCAGTTGCCGGTGACGATCATCCTGCAAATAAGCCTCACCTCGCGCCGCACGGTCATGGGACACTACGCCAACCGGCCTTCCACCACCGTGCTCCTGGCGGTCACGGCCCTGGTGGTTATCGGACTCAACCTCATGCTTCTGGTCGAGACGTTTTTTTCCTAGTCGGCGCGCAGCCAAAAACAGGCATGTTTTTGGCTGCGCAACAATACCGATTGCCGTCCGTCCTCGCGCCGGAGCGTGTCGCGGCACTTCCCGCACGCGACACGTGCCAGGCCCGTCCATAAAAAAACGCCGCCTCCCGGAGTCCGGGCGGCGGCGTTCTCCCCTCACAGAACGCGAACTACTATTTGCCTTTTTTGGCCTTGGGGGCGGCAGCCTTGTCCGGGCCGGGGTAGTTGGCGACCATGCCGCCCATCTTCATGCACTCATTGACGCTGGCGGTCATGACGGTCTTGTCGCCGACCTTGCACTCCCAGGTCTTTTTGGGGGCGGCTTTGGCCTTGCCCTTGGCGAAGGCCGGGGCGGCGGACAGGGCGAGCGACAGGGCAGCGGCGAAAACGATGAACTTTTTCATGGGATCCCTCCTCGAACGGAACATTTTCACGTGGAATATAACGGTGTGCGGGGGAGCGCAAGAGATGGCGCGGCATAAAATGCGCGTCGGTTGCATCGCGCCGGCGCAACGCCCGGGCCGGCGCAACAGCCCGGGCCGTTGCAGGCGCGCACGGCGCGCGTGACGGGCCGACGGATCGCCGGAGTTTTTAAGCCCTGCCCCGTGCTTCCGGGGGCGTTACGGCCGTTGTCTGACGGAAGATCATGACCAAATTGCAATGCGGCCGGCGCCCTGCCGCAGAGCCGGAAAACAGGTCGGCGTGCTTCGAGAGCCGTCGACCGAGACGCCGCGTCTTGAACCCTTGCAGGGTGGGACGTCGCGTTGGCCGGCGAGGCTAGCCTGGTCCCGAAGCCACGTATCAACAGGGCTTTGGCGCTAGCGGCGAAGGACCAGATAGACGGTACTGGTCAGCAGATCGTCCCGGGCATGGACGCACAACAGTTGCGGCGGCGGGATATGCTCCGGGGAGACGGGCATGGTTTTCAGGCGCACCGGGGTAAGCCCCGAGCCTTCTATATGGTGTAGGAGCTGGCGCACGGTGAGCCGATTAAGGTCCAGGAACTGTTCCACCAAGTAGCGCTTATAGGCCGCAAAATCGTTTTGGGCGTAGAGCAGGTCATCTTTTTCGGCGTTGGCGTCGTGGTCGTCGGCGGCCTCGGCCAGAGCGACGAAGGCGGCGGTGCTCATGAGCAGATGGCCCCAGGGGATGTCCACGAGCCGCCGCAGATGGGAGCCGAAGGGCGAGTAGTAGAGCGGGTCGATCTGGATGAGGCAATGTCCGCCCGGACGCAGGGCCAGGCGCAGGGCCTCCAGGGCGGCCGGGATGTCCGGCAGGTGCTCGAAGACCGACCAGCTGTAGGCGGCGTCGAAGGAACCCGGGGCAAAGGGCAGGCGGCAGTCCGGTCCCGACTGGACAAAAGCCAGGTTCGGGGGCGGCGTGGGGCTGCCGGTATTAGCGGCCAGACGCTCGGGCAGGTGGGCAAAGGACGGATGGACGTCCACGCCGACCACGAACCCCACGCCCAGGGCCGCCGCGCCGGCGGCGGTGATGCCGTCTCCGCAGCCGAAGTCGAGGATTCTCGTCCCGGCCAGGGGCATGTGTTGGGCCAGTTGGCCGCAGGCGATGCGGGCGGCCTGCACGTAGTGGCTGGAAAACCAGGAGTCCATGGCCTCTCGTTTGTCGGGTGAAGTCGGGCCAGGGCTTCCTAGCAGGGAGCGGCGTAAAAGTTATGGCCGTTCGTCTCGTGTCGCGTCCACGAAAAGCGCCCATGGCGTTTCGCAGTCAAAGGACGAAGGCAATGCTTTTTCTGAATAATGACTGTCGTATCCCCCAGGGCTGCGACACGGGGCGCGGGCGACCGTTGTACCTACCTTCGCCCCCGGCCCGCCCTTGACGGTCGGGCCGGGGGCGAAGGCGTCAGTTGGCCGGTGTGTCCGCGCCGCGCGTATTGGCGATTTTGCGGCTGGTGGCAAAATCCAGTTCGTGGCGCAGGGCGTCGGGTCTTGGCGCGGCGTCGGCCTGGGCCCGGGCGGCGGGCGTGCTGGCCGGGCCGAGAAGGCCGCCGGCGTTGTAATCGATATGCGGCCAGTTGTTCTGAGCGATCAGCTGGTTGCGCACGCCGTCGCCGTTGATGTCGGCCGCGACGTCGGTTTCGTACACGCTGTCCCTGTTCCAGTCGATGGAGCCGCTGGCGTCGGCGACGGCATACTCGCCGGGTGAACCCGGGCCGTAATATTTGGTCCCGTAGCCGGTCACGCCGGAGCCCAGCCCGGCCAGCTCGTTGAGGTTGTTCTCGTCAAGGGGGGGCGTGTCGAGGCGTTGGTAGTCGAAAAGCAAGGGGTTTTGCGATGTGTCGCCCCAGACGCCGTTCTTGTACAGGCCCGTGATCTGGAAGAAATAGTTCATGACGCTTAAATAGTTGGGCTTGTAGTTGTCGTGGTCCGAGCCGCCGTGGGTCAGGCCCAGGCAATGGCCGAGCTCGTGGACAAACGTGCCGAGCCTTGCCCAGTCCGTGCCGCCGGCGGGTTCCCACAGGCCCAGGGTCACCAGGAAATCCGTGGCCGGAATGCCTCGAGCCAGACCGCTTGACGAGCTCTCGTCATAGGAATTGGCCCAGATCATGTACCGGAAGGATTTGGCGTAGGCAGCCGGGAAATGCAGGGCTTTTACGGCGTCGAAATCGATCCAGACCTTGTTTTCGTCGTCAGCCGAACCCAGGGTTTCGGCGAAGGGAACCTGGAACTTGAGCAGGGGATGGATGCTGATGCCGGTGGTCCCGTCAGGGTTCGCCACCGGCGCGTTGGCGAAGACCGCCTTGATGTTGTCGATGACCGCCTGGGACGGGGCCAAGTTCGTGGCGTCCGGCCGCACCATGTAGTCCATCCAGACAAACAGATCCTTGTGTCTGGGATCGGCCCCCATCCCGGGCAGGTCCACGAAGACGCCGTCCACCGTGTAGCCGTTTCGCTCCCAGACGTCCGGCAGGCCGTCGCCGTCGCTGTCGCGGCCAGGGGGCGTGGCGATGGAGGGGACGAGCAGGGGCAGGTCCAGTTCGGCCGCGAGGACCGTGTTCACGGACATCAGGCTCAGCCAGGCCAGGATCAGGAGGAGCAGATGGGGCCGGAGCGATACGGGCACGAGGCCTCCAGGCTGGTGGGGGAGTGTTGTCTGCAATGGTGTTCTAAAGAAAACAGTACCATGAACCGATCATTGCTTCAAGCCTGCCTCGGCCGGCGTCGGGACGGACCATGGCTGGACGACGGCAACGGGGAGACGGCCAGCGAAATCGTGAAGTTTGGGTTTTCCCGTATTGCGCTAGCTAATCATGAATGGTATCTCGTAAAATGCCCTGTTGTCGCTTTGGTAATCATCAGGCGACGACAGAAACGATGATTGAATGATACATTTGTAATCTTCATTTCGGCAGTGGTTTCGATATTTATGATAGTAGTTTTCATCTGACGCCGCAGGAGGAGCCCATGCAGCTCAAATCCATTCAAACCAAGATCGTGCTTCTTGCCGGCGTCTGTCTGCTCGTGACGTCGGCCGCCCTGGTCGGCTATAGCCTGTATTCGGCCGGTAAAAACCAAGCCCTGGTGTCGCAGCGGGTGGGCAAGCTCTTGGAAGAGGAGGCCAAGCGCAACCTGGCCAGCCTGGCCGCCAGCCAGGCCGCCGTCATCCAGAGCGCCCTGGAGGACAACCTCGTGGCCGCCCGGACCATGGGCAAGGTCTTCGAGGTGTTGCGGGAGAAATCCGCGGCCACGGCTTCCCGCGAAGGCATCAAGAACACCGTGCGCGACACCCTCGACACGATTCTCAACGAAGTGCTGAAAAACAACCCTCAGTACCTGGGCACGTATTCCGCCTGGGAACCGGGGGCCCTGGACGGGCGCGACGGCGAATACGCCGGCGCGGCTAAGGACGACCACGACGAGACCGGCCGGTTCGTGCCCTACTGGAACCGCGACAAGGCCGGCAAGATCGCCCGCCAGCCCCTGGTCGAGTTCGAAAGCCAGGACCGCCACCCCAACGGCGTGCGCAAGGGCGGCTGGTACCTCTGGCCCCGCGAGTCGGGCAAGGAAAGCGTGCTCGATCCCTTCCCCTACATCGTCCAGGGCAAGCAGGAGTGGCTGACCACCTTGTCCGTGCCCGTCAAAAAGGACGGCAAGTTCCTGGGCGTGGCCGGCACCGACCTGCGCCTGGATTTCCTCCAGGAGCTGGCCAAGAAGGTCGACACGCATCTCTACGGCGGCAAGGGCGACGTGGCCATCGTGAGCCATGACGGCCTGGTCGTGGCCAGCAGCGAAAAGCCCGAGGCCGTGGGCCAGCCCCTGTCCTCCATCTCCAAGGACTGGGAGGAACTGGCCAAGGCGGTCAAGGCCGGCCAGAGCATCACTGACGTCAGCGACGTCACCGGCAACTATCGAGCCTTGGCCACCATCAACCTGGGCCGCACCGACCGCCCCTGGGCCGTGCTCATCCGGGTGCATCCCGACATCGTTTTGGCCGAGCGCCACGCCCTGGACGCCGACATGGCCGCCCAGGGCAGGCAAGCGGCCCTGTGGCAGGTCGGAGTGGGGCTTGGCGTCACCATCCTGGCCCTTGGCGTCATGTGGCTTTTCGCCGCCGGCATGGTGCGGCCGCTTCGCCTGGCCGCCGGCTTTGCCGAGAAGGTGGCCCAGGGCGACTTCTCCCAGAGTCTGGCCGTCAAGCAGGCCGACGAAATCGGCGTGCTGGCCGGGGCGCTCACCCGCATGGTGGACAACCTCAAAAAGATGATCGCCCAGGCCGAGGACAAGAGCCGCGAGGCCGCTGCCGAAGCCGATCGCGCCCGGGCCGCCGTGGCCGAGGCTGAACAGGCCCGGGCCGAGGCCGCCGCCGCCCAGCGCCGGGGATCCCTCGACGCCGCCGCCCGCATTGAGGACGTGGCCCGGGCCGTGGCCGCCGCCTCCTCGGACTTGGCCTCCCAGATCGACCAGTCCAAGCAAGGGGCCGACATCCAGCGCCAGCACGCCGGAGAAACGGCCACGGCCATGGAAGAAATGAACGCCACCGTGCTTGAGGTGGCCAGAAACGCCTCCGAAGCCGCTCTGGGCGCGGGCACGGCCCGGGACAAGGCCCAGGTCGGGGCCGACGTGGTGCGCCAGGTGGTGTCCGCCATCGGTGGCGTCCAGGAGCGGGCCGCCGCGCTGCGCGGCCATATGGACGAGCTCGGCCGCCAGGCCGAGGGCATCGGCAACATCATCGGCGTCATCTCCGACATCGCCGACCAGACCAACCTGCTGGCCCTTAACGCCGCCATCGAGGCGGCCCGGGCCGGCGAGGCCGGCCGGGGCTTCGCGGTCGTTGCCGACGAGGTGCGAAAGCTCGCCGAAAAGACCATGACCGCCACCAGCGAGGTCGGCACGGCCGTGCGGGCCATCCAGGCCGGGGCCCGGGCCAGCATCGAGGGCGTGGAAGGCGCGGCCCGGGCCGTGGACCAGGCCACCGACCTGGCCGGCCGCTCCGGGCAGGTGCTGGGCGAGATCGTCTCCATCGTGGAGCGCTCCGCCGATCAGGTGCGCTCCATCGCCACGGCCTCGGAAGAACAGTCCGCGGCCAGCGAACAGATCAACCGGGCGGTTGAGGACATCAACCGTATTTCCGACGACACGGCCCAGTCCATGGCCCGGGCCGCCGGTTCGGTGGAAGAACTGGCCGAGCAGGCCGAAAGCCTCACCCGGCTGGTGGATTCCCTCAAGGCCGGCTAGCGCGTCACCTCCCGAATGAAGACAGTATGGGAGGCGGCCTTGGGGTCGCCTCCCATTTTTCTTGACCGGACCCGGCCAAGCCGGCACAACTCCGCCGGGCGCGTCTTGCCCATGGCCTGGGAAGGCCGTTTCATGCTAGGCCCGGGAAGCGATAACGCTGATCCGGCCCCTGTCCCACCCATAACCCAGGAGCGCGTCCATGCCCGTCACCGTCGTCGACCATCCGCTGGTGCGCCACAAGCTCGGCTTGTTGCGCGAAAACAACATCAGCACGAAAAATTTCCGCGAACTGGCCAACGAAATCGGCCGGCTGCTCACCTACGAAGCCACCAAGTCCCTGCCCACCGAAAAAAAGACGATCCACGGCTGGGCCGGCCCGGTGGAAGTGGACCAGCTCGTGGGCAAGAAAATCACCGTGGTGCCCATCCTGCGGGCCGGCCTTGGCATGATGGACGGCGTCGTGGACATGATCCCCGGCGTCAAGGTCAGCGTGGTCGGCATGTACCGCAACGAGGAAACCCTCGAACCGGTGCGCTACTACGTTAAGCTGGCCAAAAAAATCCACAAGCGCCACGCCATGATCCTCGACCCCATGCTGGCCACCGGCGGCACGCTTGTGGCCACCATCAACCTGCTCAAGGAAGCCGGCTGCCGCCGCATCATGGGCTTGTTTTTGGTCTGCGCCCCCGAGGGGCTGGCCCGGCTGGAGAAAGAGCATCCCGACGTCGAGGTCTACACCGCCGCCATTGACGAGCGGCTCAATGAAAACGGCTACATCCTGCCGGGGCTGGGCGACGCGGGAGACAAGATTTTCGGCACCAAATAGGGGGCGCGCCCGGGCGTTTCCGGGCGCGGCGCAAGGAGGGAGACATGGCTTTGGACACGGGCAAGGACTACCAACTGCGGCTGCGGGATTTTCCCGTGGGCGCGCAAATGCTTTTCGTGGCCTTCGGGGCGCTGGTGCTGGTGCCGCTTTTAACAGGCCTTAATCCCAACGTGGCCCTTTTTTGCGCCGGCGTGGGCACGCTCATTTATCAGGTGCTGACCAAGTTCCGCATTCCGATTTTTCTCGGTTCCTCGTTCGCCTTCATCGCGCCCATCATGTTTTGCGTCAAAACCTACGGCGTGCCGGCCACCCTCGGGGCCCTGGCCTGCGTGGGACTAGCCTACGCCGGGGCGGCGGCGCTCATCAAATGGCGCGGTGTGGGCATTCTCATGAAGCTTCTGCCCACCATCGTCACCGGCCCGGTCATCATGGTCATCGGCCTGATCCTGGCTCCGGTCGGGGTGTTCATGGCCATGGGCAAGACCGGCGACGGCGCGGCCGTGCTCTATCCCCAGGCCACGGCCATGGGCGTGTCGTTTTTCTCCCTGGCCGTCACCGTGCTGGTGGCCATCCGGGGCCGGGGACTGCTCAAGCTCGTGCCCATCCTGTGCGGCATCGGCGCGGGCTATGTGGCCAGCCTGTTTTTGGGCCTGGTCGATTTCGCCCCCGTGGCCGCCGCGCCCTGGTTCGCCATGCCGTCCTTTGTCGGGCCGGAATTCAATATCGACGCCATCCTGGTCATCGTGCCCGTGGCCATCGCCCCCATCATCGAGCATTTTGGCGGCGTCATCGCCATCGGCCAGGTGACGGGCCGCAACTATCTGGAAAACCCCGGCGTCCACCGGTCGCTCATGGGCGACGGCGTGGCCACCTTCCTGGCCGGCTGCCTGGGCGGACCGCCGCTCACCACCTACGCCGAAGTCACGGGCGCGGTGTCGTTGATCAAAATTTATAACCCGGCGCTCATGACCTGGGCCGCCGTCACCGCCGTCTGCCTGGCCTTTATCGGCAAGCTCGGGGCGCTGCTCCAGACCATCCCCACCCCGGTCATGGGCGGCATCATGTTGCTGCTGTTCGGGGCCATCATGGTGGTCGGGCTCAACTCCCTGGTGCGCGAGGGGGCCGATCTCATGGAGCCGCGCAACATGGCCATCGTGGCCCTGGTCATCGTCCTGGGCATGGGCAAGATGGCCTTTTCCTTTGGCGGCATCCATCTGGAAGGCATCGGCCTGGCCGGCGTGGTCGGCGTGGTTTTAAACGCCGTGTTGCCGCGAACGGCCAAGGACGCCTGAGCCGGGGCGTCGCCGTGCCGGCGAGGCGGCTTCGTCAATCAGCTCGGCGGCCGCATGCATGGCTTTGCCGTGCCGTCGCCGGCTATCCCGGCGTGCAGGGCAGGGGAGGCCTCCACATCCCCGCCCCGGGCCGCTTGCGGCCCGGGCAATGCGACCAAAAACGCGCCCCTGAAGTATCCGGGGCGCGTTTGTTAATGGCGTAAAGTGGCACGGAGGTTGCTGCTTGATTCGACAATCGGAGGGTATACCCATGTTTGTCGAAAAGCTTGTCTTGGTTTCCCTGGTGGTTGCCTGCTGTTTCGTGCTGTCGCGCCTGGCCGACGCCGTGCTCAAACCCCGGATTGCCGATTAACGAAATAAGAAAGTGAAACGTCGGGCCGTGCGTTGGTCCGGCAGGCTGCTTGCGAAACCGGCCCAAGGGCCGGTTTCGCTTTTTCGAGGAACACCCCGCAGCACCATTGCTTGTGGAGGAGAATTCCCTATAAGGGAAAAATGGAAAACAGGACTCACGCTTCTTGCCGGCTTCGTCATGTTGGACGTGGTATCCTGGCCCTCGGGCTCGTCTTGGTCGCGGCTCTGTCCCTGGCCGCCGCCGCCAGCGCCGCGACGTGGTACGTGGACGCGGCCGTCGCTTCCAGCGGCAACGGCGCATCCTGGGCCACTGCTTTTAAAACCATCGAGGCCGGCCTCAATGCCGCCGATTCGGGCGACACCGTGGAGGTGGCCGGCGGGACCTACGCCGAATCCCTGACCACGGTCAGCGCGGGCGTCACCGTGGTCGGCAGCGAGACAGAAGGCAAAAACGGGACGGTGCGGGTGCTCGGTTCGGCCGGATCGAGCGTGCTGACCTCGGCCCACCAGACGGTCTGGCGGCGCATGACCTTTGACGGTTCCCAAAACGCCGCCGACAAGTACGTGGTGACCATCACCGGTGGCGCACCCACTTTCGAGCAGTGCGTCATCGGCCCGGGCCAGAAGCTGCTTAACGTCGGCACGGGCGGCGCGACTTTTTCGCGCACCACCATTCAGGAAGCCCGCCGGGGCGACCGGGTCTACTCGGCCGTAATCCAGCTCAACGCCGGAACCGGCGCGCCCATTGTCTTCGACTACTGCCTGCTTGGCGACATGGAATACGGCTACATCAACGTCGTGACCGCCTCGCGGATCGATTTCAACAACTGCCTCCTGGCCGGTTTTTGGGGCGACATGCTGTACCTCAACTCGTCCAGCGACTATGTCGCCACCGTGCCGAACGGCGTCCATCTGACCAACTGTCTGGCCCTGGGCAACGGCTTTGCCGCCAATGCGGTGATCGAAAATCAAAGCGCGGTCGCCCCGGTGACCCTGACCAACTGCCTCATCCAGGACAAGGCCCCGGTGGATATGACCGGCGTCAAGTACATCGGCGCCGTCACCGAAGTTTCCCCCTTGACTCCCGGCTCGCCCAAGCTCACCCACGGCCGCCGGCCGGCGCTGCTCAATCTCGGCATCGACGACGCCGCCAACGTCGGGTTTTTCGCCCAGGTGGCCGCCCTGGCCAACAGCAGCTACGGCATGAAAATGACCTCGGCCGTGGACGCCGCCGACGCGACCTCCGGCGACTGGTCCACGCTGCAGCCCCTGGTCAACGCCGGCCACGAGGTGGCCGCCCACAGCGCCCGGCATGTCTATTTGCCCGAAAACAAGCTGATGCAGCTCACCTATTCGGGTTCGGGCACGAGCGCCGCCGTCACCATCGACGGCGGCGGCACGGGGACGCCGGCCACCTCGCTGGCGGTTTCCGCCGTCGGCGATCCTGTGGCCAACTTCAGCCTGAACCTGAGCGCTGCCGCAACCGACACCATCGGCGAGGTCTGCACCGCGATCAACGCCAAGTCCGGTTTCAACTGCGAGCTGATCACCATCGCCGGCACCACCTACACCAGCGCCCCGGTGCTGGCCCGGGATCTGGCTCAGGTGGCCGGCGTATCCATTCAAAATGTCACCGCGAACCTGCTGCGCGACGACGCCCAGTTTTTCGCCGATGAAATCACCGCGCCCAAGGCGACCATCGAGGCCAATCTCTCCGCCGCCGCCGGCGGCGGCTCCTATGTTTGCACGAGCTTCGTCTATCCCTTCCTCGGCGAGGACGCCACGGTGCGGGCCGCCGTGGCCGGGGCCGGTTACAGTGCCGCCCGCAGCGGCTATGAAGGTTCCAGCGCCATGGGCGGCTTCTATACCGGGACCACGCCGGGCGGTTACGACGCGCTCAACATCTGGGCCGTGCAGCCCGGCAACGTCTTTGGCCGCAACCTCGACGCCACGACCTTGGCCCGCCGGGTGTCGGCCTTTTTGGAATGGGCCAAGTTCAACGGCGCGGCGATCTCGCTTTTCAGCCACGGGGCCAATGAATACTCCCTGTCCGAATGGTCGGCGCTGCTGGCGCTGATTGCCGCTGACCAGGACATCACCGTGGCCACCCTGGCCGACATCCAGGCCTATCTGGCGGCCAACGCCCAATCCGTCGCGAACCTCGTCTACACGCGCACGGTCTGGCCCGACATCGCCAATTACCGTCCCCTTGCCGGTTCGACGCTTTTGGCAGCCGGCACCGCCTACGCCACGACCAGGACGGATTTCGGCGGCCAGAGCGTGCCGGCCGGAACAACCCCCTCGGTCGGCCTCTACCAAAGCGGGACCGCTTCTGGTGCATTAACCCCGGCTCCGCTTCTTCTGCTGTTGTTACAGTAACCCTCCCGGCTTCTTTCCTCCCTTATTGCAGCCGCAGCGACATGCTGCGGCAATGCCGTTTGTATTGTAACGACCTGCCGTGTTCCATGAACGATGGAGGCGGCGGCTGTCCGATTTTCTGTGGCTTCAGATTTGCAATTATTCGCTGCGTAAGGCGTTTGGCCCTGGCCGTGAAGTGGAACTGGCCGGCTAGGGGCCGGCGGGGTTGTTGAGAAGTAAATATTTCAAGTGTGTTGTGTTCAGGCCGTAAGGCAGGCCGAGCGAAACCGGTCCTGGCCGGCGCCAGGTTGGACGCTACGGCACGTCGCAGATTGTAACAAAGTGAAACGCCGCTCCGGTGATTGTAGCCCGAGAGCGGTTTGACCGGATCCGATGCTTCGACACCGTGCAGCTTTGGAGGGCGCATCCATGACGGAAGTATTTCCCAGACAAAAACCTGATCGCCGTTTTCTTCCGGACATACCCTCAAAGCAGCACACGCGGCGTCTTTCCGGGCCGCGCTATTTCTCCCAAGGGCAGACCGACGTCTACAGCGCCGACGGCAAGTACCGCTATACTTCCGGACGAACTGTGGACATCTCCGAGGGCGGCATGCTGCTTGTGCCGGACAAGCCGCTGCGGGTCGGCGACAATGCGGTGCTGCGATTTTTTTTGAGCGCCGGCACCATGCCCGAAGGTTTTGAATCCTTTGTCAAGCTGCCGGCCCGGGTGGTGCGGGTGGATTCGGCCTCGGGGCATGTCGGTTTCGAGTTCGCCAACCCGCTGTCGCAGTATCTTCGCCGTAAACGCTGGCGGTATTTCGAGACAGCGTCCCTCCTGGGCATCCTGCTGGCCCTGATCGGGGTGTGGTTCATCAAAAAGGAGAGCATTTTCTACTTCTGGTTCGACGTGCCGGTTTTTCTCTACGGCCTGTGCGCCGTGTTCTATCTGCTGTCGCGCTTTTTCTTCGCCGCCCTCTACCGGCCCTACAAGATCACGCCCGGCTACCAGCCCAGCGTCACCATCGTCATTCCCTGCTTCAACGAGGAAGAGTGGATCGAAAAGACCATCCACGGCTGTCTCAACCAACTCTATCCCGAGGAACTGCTCGAAGTCATCGTGGTCGATGACGGCAGTTCCGACAACTCCGTGGCCGTGGCCCGGGCCGTGCGCGACAAGATTTACGACGAGGCCGGGGACCGGCTCATTGTCCATGCCTTCCCGGAAAACCGGGGCAAGCGCCATGCCCTGGCCGCCGGAGCCCGCATGGCCAAAGGGGAGCTCGTGCTCTTCGTCGATTCCGACAGCTTCCTGCAGCCCGATGCCGTGCTCCACGTGGTCCAGCCCTTTCACGACCCCCACATCGGCGGCGCGGCCGGGCGCTGTGAGGTCGAAAACAAGTGGACCAACGTTTTGACGCGAATGCAGGCCGTTCGCTATTTCATCGGCTTTCGCATCTTCAAGGCGGCCGAGAGCATCTTCGACGTGGTCACCTGCCTGTCCGGCCCCCTGGCCTGTTACCGCCGGACCGTGCTCATGCGCTACCTTGACGCCTGGGAGAGCCAGACGTTCCTGGGGCGGCCGGCCACCTTCGGCGATGACCGCAGTCTGACCAACTTCATCCTGGGCAGCCACTACGCCGTGTACCAGCACACCGCCGTGTGCAACACCATCGTGCCCTCCACCTACGGCAAGTTCTTTACCCAACAGATGCGCTGGAAACGCTCCTGGCTGCGCGAGAGTCTGCGGGCCTGCAAGTTCATGTGGCTCAAGGAACCCTTCATGGCCATCTCCTTCTACCTGGGCCTTATTTTGCCGGTCATGGCCCCGGTGGTGGTGCTGCGGGCCTTTGTCTTCATGCCCGCCGCCTACGGCATCTGGCCCACCATGTATTTGGCCGGCGTGCTCCTTATGAGTGTGCTGATGTGCACGTCCTATCTGCTGCTTAAGCGGTCCAATCTGTGGCTTTACGGCGTGCCCTTCTGCTTTTTCTACCTCTTCGTACTCCTGTGGCAGATCGTCTGGGCCTTGCTCACCTTTTGGAAGTCGGAGTGGGGCACACGGGCGTCCAAGTACGACAAGTCCATGGCCATGGGCTAGCCGCCCCGGTAAAGGCAACAATCCTTCAGACACGGGACGTACGCCATGAGAAAATGCTTTCGCTACCTCTTACAATACGCCATCCTGATCGTATTTGGCTATTTCATCTACCAGACGGCATTTCGGCGTGAAACGCCGCCGGTCCATGACCGGGCTGCCTGGACCCAGCGCGATGGTTTCGTGGCCTTAAGCTACGGCGGCATCACCATCGACGAACGCGTCCATTCCCTGGTCACCAAGGAGCGGTTGCGCGAACAGCTCGCCGCCTTGGCCAAGGCTGGCTATGAAACCGTCACAACAGATGATCTTGTTGATTTTTATACCAAAAACAAGCCGCTTCCGGAAAAGGCCCTCTATCTGATGTTCGAAGGCGGCCGCAAGGACAGCGTGCTGTTCAGCCAGCCGGTGCTGACCGGTGTCGGGTTTAACGCTGCGCTCTACCTCTATGGCGACCATCTGACCGGCTGGAACCGGTTTTTCGTGCGCCAAAACGAGCTGCGCAAGATCGCCGACAATCCCTTCTGGGACGTCGGGGCCATGGGTTTCCATTCCGAACTCATCAACCAGACCCCCTCGGGCGGCTACGCCTACTACCTGACCGAACGTCTGGCCGCCGCCCCTGGCCGGCCCGAGGAGAGCTTGGAAGCCTTTGGCGTCCGGGTGGCCGAGGATTTCACCCTGGCCCGGAGCTCCATCGAGACTCTCGGCAAGGTCACGCCCCAGGGCTACGTCTTCATGCCGGCCAACACCCTGGGCGTGAGCCTCCCCGAAGCCCTTGCCCGGCCTAACGCCGAGGCCCTGGCCGCCAACTTCCCCCTGGCCTTTACCCGCATCGGCGAGACCTACAACAGCCGCGACGTCGATCCCCGGCGGCTGACCCGGATGCAGGTCGCTCCGGACTGGAGCGCCGAACGGCTGCTGCTGGAAATCGAATCCCGCCAGCCCCGCTCGCGCTACATGGACTTCACCCAGACCGTACGCCAGGGCCTGTGGCAAACGACCCTGGGCGAGCTGACCGCCCTGGGCGACACCCTGGCCCTGACCCCGCCCGCCGGCAAGGACGGTTTCGCCCGCCTGCGCGGCACCGAGGGTTTCGAGAACTTCACCGTGCAGCTCAAGGCCATGCCCCCCGAGGGCGACGGCGCGGCCCTGGTCTACCTCCGCTACCGCGACTTCGAGTCCTTCCTGCGCATCCGGGTCACGGCCCAGCGGGTGACGGTCCAGGAAAAGACCGGCCCGACGCTTAATACCATCTTCCAGTACGTCCTGCCCCTGGACCACGCCGGATCGGTTGCCCTGGACGCCTGCGTCAAGGGCAACCGGCTGCTGCTTTCCGTGGACGGCAAGGCCGTGGCCAACTATCCCATCCCGCTCACCGCCGAGACCCGCCGGGGCAGCCTGGCCCTGGGCGCCAGCGACGAGAGCGACGCCGCTCCCCAGGCCGCCGGCTTCTCCGAAATGCGCCTGGCCACCTTTCCGCCGCGTTGGATAAGCGCCCAAAACATCGCCGATGTGCCCCTGGGCGACGCCCGCACGCTTACCGCCGTGGTGCTGCCCACGGACAGCCTGGAGGCCGATCCCCTGCGCGACGCCGCCGCGCTCATCACCGCCGCGGCCGGCGGCGTGGAGGTCCATCTCGACCTGTCCGGCCAGGACCCGGCCGTGGTGGAGGAAGCTCTGGCCCGGGTGGCCGACGCTCCGGCCGGTCTGGTCTTCTCCCGGCTCCTGCGCGGCTTCGTGCTGACCCTTGGCAAGCCCGAGGATCTCGGCCGGCTGATCCAGGCTGCGGCCAAGCTCAAGGCCAAGGGCTACGCCGTGGCCCTGCGGGTGGAAGCCGGAGCCGTGCCAAGGCTTGTGGAAGCGGACCTGGGCCTGGCTCCGGACTGGCTGCTCTTCGACATGCCGCCACCGGCCGACGACGCGGCGACCACGGTTTTGGAAAACCGGTTCGACCGCTCCCGCATGCTCTACCGGGCCGCCTCCCAGGCCGGTTCCGCAACCGTCTCCTACGAAGTGAAGAGGTAGCGCCATGGCACTGAAAGGTATTGTTCTCACCCTGGCGTTGACCCTGGCCGCGCCGGCCACGGCCCTGGCCGCCGACGCTTCGGTGGTGACGCTGCTGCGTCAATCCCAGCAGGCGGCAGCCCGGGGGCAGCTCGACCAGGCCATGGATATGGTCAACCAAGCCCTATCCCAGGACCCGGCCTATCCGCCCCTGTGGAACCAGAAAGCTTCCCTGCAAATCAAAGCCAAGGACTATGCCGGGGCCATGCAGACCCTGGCCGTGGCCCTCAAGGTCGAGCCGGATAACATCGAAACCAATGTCCTGGCCCTGTCGGCGCTCCTGCGCCTGGACGAGAAGGCCGGCGGCAAGGACCCGGCCCTGGCCCGTTACGCCGCCGGCTTAAGCGACGGCACGGCCGGAGCGTTGGTGTCCGACCTGCTGACCCGGCCCGGGGCCAAGGCTGACCTGCGGCGCTTCCTGGCCGCCTGGACCCCGGCCTCGCCCCAGGGCCAGGCCATGTCCCGGCTGGCCGCCGGTTACGCCTCGGGCGACCCGGCCGCCATGGCCGAACTGGCCGGGGCCGAAGCCCAGGGGCCGGCCAAGGCCGTGCTCGGAGCGCTGCAGTTTTATGCCGGCAAGGACATGCTGGCCGAGAAAAAGCTGGCCGTGGCCCAAAAGCTCCTGGAGCAGGCTGGGGCCAACGGCTATGACAAGGTGGCCGTGGCCGGCGAACTGGGCTGGGTGCTCTATAATCAGGGCCATCAGTCCGCCGCCGCCGACCTGTGGGAAAAGGACTGGCGCAACGCCCCCGAAGTCGGCCGCTGGGCCGCCTGGATCGCCGACGCCCGCCTGGCCGCCAAGGACTACAAGCGCGCCGCCGATTTCCTGGAAAAAAGCCTGCAGTTCGACCCGAACAGCGCCGTGCTCCAAGGCCAGTACCTCCTGGCCCTGACCGCTTCGGGCCAGGCCGAGGCGGCCGAGAAATTCGCCGCCTCCCTGGCCGACGCCCCGGATCAGGACGGCCTCAATTTCGGCAAGGCCCTTATCGCCTTAAACGGCGGCCGCTACGGCGAAGCCGCCGAGAACCTGGCCCGGATCAAGAACCGCCGCCCCTTCCGCGACCAGTTCATCGAACTGGCCAACCTCATGGTGACCAAGCTCGGCCAGTCCGGCGACTCGGCCAAGATCGTCGCCGACCTGCGCGCCCTGGTCGAGGGCATGGACATCAAACCTGAAATCATGCGCGACGTGGGCTGGCGCATGTGGGCCGCTCACCGTTACGACGCCGCCCTAGCCTTTTGGAAGGAAGCCCTGGCCGACGGCCTGGGGGGCAACGATCCCCTGGTGGCCCGGGTCGTGCCGCTTTTGATCGAGCAGGGCAGGGTGGGCGAGGCCATGGCCATGCTCAAATCCCAGGCCCCGGAAGTGAGCCAGCTCGGGCTGGCCTGGAGCCTGGCCGCCCAGAACCGCTGGGATTTGGTGGCCAAGCTGGCCCCGGGCCTTCCGGCCGGTCCCTACGCCGATCTGCTGACCGCCATGGCCGGCCTGCAAAACGGCCAGATCCCCATGGCCCTGGACAAGTTGCGCGCCCTGGCCGGGCTGTCCGCCTCCGGGCTGGGTCAAGCCGCCGTGGCCGGCTTCAACGCCGACGGCCAGCCGGTCAAGGGCGCGCTCACCCCGGCGCTGGCCCGTGAACTGTATCTGCGCATCAGTCGCACCCTGGCCGAACAGCAAATCCTCGACGGCTTTTTCTTCCTGACGCCGCCAGCCTGGGCCGCCGGGGTTGCGCCCAAGTCCCTGGCCGCCGTCCAGGCCGAAGCCGGCAAGGCCCTGTGGCGGGCCGGACGTCTGGCCGAGGCCTCGACCATGCTCACCGCCGCCCTGGGGGCCGATCCGTCCCTCAATCCGGCCAGGCTTTACCTCGCCCTGGTCAAGAAACGCCAGGGCCAGACCGCCGAGGCCCAGGCGCTTTTGTCCCAGGCCCTGGCGGGGGCGTCGCCCTTTGATCGCGACTACGCTCTGGGCGAATTCGCCTATCTCGACGGCGACAAGGTCCAGGCGCTGACCCACTTCCAGCGCTGCCTGGCCCTGGCCCCGGCCGACGACGCCATGCGGCTTCGGGTCATTAGCCTGCTTGCCGGCGAAAACCGTTTCACCGAAGCCCGGCAGTACGCTGCCTGGTACGACGCCCAAGTGGCCAAGGGCGACCGGGCTGTTTTCGGCACCGCCGCCGTGGTACGCCTGGAACTCGGCGATCCGGCCGGAGCCGAGGCCCTCTACCGCAAGCTCCTGACCCAAAATCCCAATTCCCTCGACTACCTCGGCGGGCTTGGCCGGGCGCTTAATCGTCAGAGCCGCTACGCCCAGACCGGCGCCGCCCTTGGCAACGCCTACGCCGCCTCGGCCGATCCGACCCTGGGGGCGCTTTTATGCGAAGCCTCCTCGGCCCAGGGCGACTACCGCGAAGCCATTCGCCTGGCCGAAGTCGGGCTGGCCCGGTCGCCCAAGGACCGGGAGCTGCTGCGCCTGGCCGCCGAAGCCGCCGAGTTTGCCAAGAATCTGCCGGCCTGCGAAGGCTACGTGCGCCGCGTCCTGGAACTCGACCCCGACTCCCTGACCATGCAAAACATGCTTGGCCGGGTGCTTCTGGATCAGGAAAAGTTCCCCGAGGCCGAGGAACATTTCCAGGCCATCCTGGCGAAAAACCCCCATCAGCTCTCGTCGCTGCGGGGACTGCTCAGCGTCTACCAGCTCTCGGGCAAGGCCGACAAAGCCTACAAGGTGGCCAAGGCCCTGCGCGAGGCCGCCCCGGACGACGCCTCGGCCCAGCTTAAGTTCGCCATCGCCGCCGCCGGCGACCATGCCTTTCGGCCAGCCTATCCGATGCTCGAAAAGCTCCACGAGTTCGGCCCCGGCAGCGGCGTGCTGTGCCTCTATTACGCCGACGTGCGCGACGCCGAAGCGCCGGGCAAGGTGCGCCTGTCCCAGATGATCGACCACATCCGGGCCGTGGCCGGCGTCGGCGGCAGGTTCCTTGGCGTCGAGGAACTGGCCGCCCGCCCCGTGGGCGACGAGGCGCGCAAGGAAAAAACCGGCAACACGCCGCCGACCGTGGTGCTCATCGTGGACCGCACCGACGCCGCCGTGCTGGACAAAATCGACCGTGAACTGGCTGCCGTGGGCGGCAAGGCCGTGCTGGTGGTGGGCGGCGAGTCCCTGACCCCGGGCACACCGTATCTGCCAGACGCCGCGCAAGTAGCCCGCCTGCGCCAGACCGGCCGCTGGTCCCTGGCGCTTACCGACCACAATCCGCCAAGTGTGCCCGCCCCGGGCGGCGGCAAGATGAGCCTGTGGTACGCCGCCGGAGCCGAAGCCGGCGAGGCCGGCGATGCTGGCGCGCGCCTCAAGGCCCGGCTGGCCGCCCTGGACCCCAAGGGCGAGATTCTCGGACAGACCCGGCCCGTCTTCTTCTACCCCGGCGGGGCCGCTCCCGAGGAACTGCTCACCGGCCAGTCCGAGGCCTATCAGGCCGTGGTGGCCGAAACCTTCCCCATGGCCTTTGAACTCGGCCCCGAAGGCTTCTGGACGCCGGTGGCCAACCCGCGCCAGATCGGCTCCAAGGCCGTCTCCCCGGCCATGGACGCCGCCGCACTGCAAACCTGGCTGCGCGAGGCCGACCCCATGCGCCAGGTTTCCCTGGAGCTGGCCAAGGTCTATTCCTGGCAGGAACAGACCGGACAGGCCGAGAACTACTTCGAGGAAGCCGCCTCCCTGGGGCTTAATCCCTCGGAAGTGACCTTCAACCGGGCGGTCAACGCCTACTACGCCTACGACGACCCCACTGCCCTGCACTTGGCCCAGCAGGCCATGGCCCTGGCCCCGGACAGCCTGCGCGCCGCCGAGCAGCTCTTCCGGGCCGAACTGCGGGTGCGGCCCAAGGCCGAAGCCATGGCCACCACCTGGTGGGACAGCGACAACCGTCGCTACTGGTGGACCGGCCTTGGCGGCAACTACCACGTCCGCGACGACCTCATGGTCTTCGCCAAGGTCGGCCTGGTGGAGTGGTCCATCGTGAGCTACCAGCGCCGGGGCTACATCCTCAAGGCCTACGCCAACGCCTTTGAAAACGGCGAGGTGTCGGCCGAGGACCTCTACGACATCGCCAACTCGCGTTACACCCAGTCCCTGGGCGGCCAGGACGTCACCGTGGGCGGCCGCTGGTTCTTCCACCCCGAATACTGGCTCGAACTCCAAGGCCAGCTGACCACCACCGACGGCGGCCCCAGCGGCTGGGTCAACGGCCAGGCCACCGTCCACGGCCCCATCGCGCCCAAGGGGGCCAAGATCGACGGCACCTGGGAGATCCAGGCGGCCCACGAGCGCATCGACACCGTGGAAGCCATCACCGACCAGATCATGGCCAACCGCTTAAGCCTCTTCACCCATACCCGCATCCTCGACTTCTGGGATCTCTTTATAAACGCCCACGGCATCTCGCGTACTGACGGCAACAACACCGGTTCCATCGACGGCCGGCTGCTGCGCCGCCTCATCGAGTACCCGCTGTTCTCCCTGGGCTACGCCTTCCAGTTCGCCAACAGCGACCGCAACCCCATCCAGTACTGGGCGCCCCAGGATCTGGCCACCCATCTGGCCTACGGCTCGTTCGGCTACGCGCCCAGCAAATGGTTCAACGTGAACGGCAGTGTGGGCTACGGCGTCTCCAGCGACCGCAACAACAGCTGGCGCGAAGTCTGGCGTGCCAACGCCGGCATGGACATCACCATGCGCGACAGGTTAAAGCTGTCGCTGAAGTACTCCTACTTCAGCACGCCGGACTATAACCTCAGCGAAGCATGGGCAGGAATAAGCTACACCTTCTGATGATCAAACGGGCCATGCGCCAGGGGTTTTCCCTGGCGCTGGCCCTTTTCGCGGCCGCTTTTTTGCTCGCCTGCGTGCGCCCGGCCGGCCCGGCCTCGGCCCAGTCCCGGCCCGCCGCGCAGACCGCTGCGTCCCTCGTCAATGACCGCCTGTCCTGCTGGATCGCCGACTGGGATCTGGCCCGGGGACTGGCCGAATGGCGGGCCCACCCTGGACTCTTCGACACCGTGCGCGTCTTTGCCGCCTACTTCGACGAGGCCGGCAAACCCGCCCTGGCCCCGGCCTGGGCCGCCGCCATCGGCTCCGACGTGGCCCGGGTCTTCGGCCCGACCCCGGCCTTCCTCACCGTGGTCAACGACATCGCCACCCCCACCGGCAAGGGCAACAAGCTCAAGGACCCGGAATTGGTGCGCCGCCTCGTCGGCTCCCCGGCCGCCCGGACTACCCATATCGCCGATCTCCTGGACCTGGCCGGACGCTCCCGCTTTGCCGGCATCGAGATCGACTACGAAAACGTGGCCGCATCCGATTGGCCGGACTTCTGCGCCTTCATCAGCGAGCTGTACCCGGCCGCCACGGCCAAGGGACTGGCCGTTTCGGTGGTGCTCCAGCCCCAGCGCCGTTTCCTGGCCGCGCCCCTGCCGGCCGGCCCGGCCTACGTGCTCATGGGCTACAACCTCTTCGGTTCCCATTCCGGCCCCGGCCCCAAGGCCACCCCCGCCTTCCTGGCCGAACAGGCCAGGTCGCTCCGGGCCATTGGGCTGCTCGACGCCACGGCCCTGGCCCTGGCCACCGGCGGCTTCGACTGGACCGAGGCCAAGGCCGCCAAACAGTTCACCGAGTCCGAAGCCGCCGCCCTCATCGCCCAGAAGGGGGCCGCTCCGACCCGCTCCGATCCCGACGGCTACCTCGTCACCCGCTACCGCGACCCGGCCGGTAAGGAACACGAAGTCTGGCACGCCGACGCCGCGACCTTCGCCACCCTCTGGCAGGCCGCCCAAAACGCCGGCTTCTCCCGTCTGGCCGTCTGGCGGCTGGGCGGCAACTCCCCGGCGCTTTTTACCTGGCTCGCCACCCTCAAACACTGACCTTCGGAGGTTCCTCCGTGTTCCGCATCGGCCACCATTTTCTCGGCGGCGTTCTCGCCTGCTTGCTCCTTCTCGCCTTGGCCGACGCCGCTCCGGCTCAAGGCCTGTCCGACGCCACCCGGGGGGTCCCGCTGCCCGGCAAAGGCCCCCGCGCCTACGTCAATCTCATCATCGACGACTTGCCCAACCTCGACCTCTGGGGGCAACTCGCCGACGACGCCGACGCCTTTGGCATGAAGACCACCCTGGCGCTTAATACCGCCAAGGCCACGCCCGCCGACTACGCCGCCATGGCCGCGCGCGTGGCCAAGGGACACGAGATCGCCAACCACACCCGCGATCACGTGCCCGTGGCCCCCTCCGGCGTCATCAAACTTCGCTTCTTCAGTCCCCAGGCCAAATCGGCCTACGCCGCCGTGGACAGCCAGGCCAAAATCCTGCGCATCATCGTCGATGACAACCCCAAGCCCCTGGCCGAACTGGATCTCGCCGAAAACGGTCGCTATCCGACCCTGCGCCAGCTCACCGATGCCTTAAACAACGTGCGCGGCGTCGCGGCCGAACTCGGCGACCCGTACTACGCCAACATCCAGTCCCGGTTCCTGGCTGAGCGCGACAAGACCGACATCTTTTTCAAAAACGCTTTCGCGCCGCTGTTCGTCGATATCCCCGCCCACGCCCGCTACGAAATCCAGGGAGCCGACGAAGACATCAGCGCCGCAATGCCCGGCTACACCGTCAAATCCATGGTCTTCCCGTTCCTCGTCTCCGATGCCGCCTCGCGCCAGGTCACCAGCGAACTGGGACTGACCTGCGGCCGCGTCGGCACCGCCGGCAACGCCGCCCTTGGCGCGCCCGGCGGCTACGACCTCTACCGCATCTACGCCGTCAAACCCCGCGACGCCTTCGGCGCCGACCCCGCCTCGCCCCAGTTTGCCGCCAAGGTCGCCAGCTTCCTCAAAAAAATCAAAGAAGTCGGCGGCGTCCTGTGCCTCTACTCCCACGGCCCCGACGAGTTCACCAACGAACAATGGAAAGCCCTGCTGCCGCTGCTCGCCGCAGACAAGGAAATCGCCTACGTCACCCTCGGGGAATTGGGCGATTTCGTTCGCAAAATAGCCGTGCTGCGCGACGGGAAGTACTACCTGCCCCAGGCCAAGTAGGGAGCAGGGGAGAGTAGGAAAAAGAGTCGGGAAGAGGGAAGAGGGAAGAGGGAAGAGTGCCTCCGGCGGCCAAAGGGGGTGACCCCCTTTGGAAACCCCGGATGGGGATGGTAAGGGAAGGGGGCGCAGCGGCGGGCGGAGGTGCCTGAAGCGCTTTGAGCGCTGGCGCGCCAAGGGCTACCCGGCACGGGACAGGTGGGGGCGCTTAACGAGCGCACAAAAATGCGAAGCGGACGGATTTGCGCGAGGCTTTGATCGCGCAAATCCGTCCGCTTCGCTGGCGAGTTGGGGGCTTGAAATGGGCGGTTGCGTCTGGGCGGCTTCCGCCCGGGCGCAACCGCCCATTGCAAGCCCCCGTCTTCTCTCGGGCCGCCGCCCGCCGACGATCCTCCGCCCGACCGTCCACCCCCCATGTCGGGGGTCCGGGGGGCTGAGCCCCCCGGCCGCCGGAGGCATCTTCAAATACTACTACCAATTTTCAGGCGCGATCTCGAAATAGGCCTTGGGGTGTTCGCAGGCCGGGCATTTGTCCGGGGCGTGGTCGCTTTCCATGGGGTAGCCGCAATTGCGGCAGCGCCAGAGGATTTTGCCGTCGCGTTTGAAGACCTTGCCGTTTTTGATGTTGTCGGCCAGGGCGGCGTAGCGGCGTTTGTGGAAGCCTTCGGCCTTGGCGATGTGGCGGAAGGTGTCGGCCACTTCGGGGTAGCCTTCCTCGTCGGCGATGGCGGCAAAGGAAGGATACATGTCGTTTTCCTCGTAGGATTCGCCGCCGGCGGCTTCGAGGAGGTTGTCCATGGTGCTGGCGATGACGCCGGCCGGGAAGGCGGCGGTGATTTCCACTTCGCCGCCTTCGAGGTATTTGAACAGGCGTTTGGCGTGTTCTTTTTCCTGGTCGGCGGTTTCGGTGAAGATGGCGGAAATCTGCTCGTAGCCTTCTTTTTTGGCCACCGAGGCGAAGTAGGTGTAGCGGTTTCTGGCCTGGGATTCGCCGGAGAAGGCGATGAGGATGTTCTTTTCGGTCTTTGAGCCTTTGAGCGATTTCATACGTCCTCCATTCCTGTTATGCGATGGTGCGGGTTCCCCTCACGCGGGGACGGTCGGCATGTTGGTCAACGCCGGTCTAGAGTTGCGTCGCCGGATGCAAGCAGCAAGGAGCTTGGCAGTCGGCAAGCGGCGCAACGACGCGGCCATGTGTCGGGCTATGGTATGGCGCGGCCGTTATTTTTCGGCGTGCACCTTGGCCATGGCTTCGAGCAGCGGGCCGAGGTCCGGCCTGGCGTTGATGTCATGCACATCAATGAAGCGGATCACGCCTTTTTTGTCCACCAAAAACAGCGCTCGTTCGGAGACGCCGTCGCTACGCAGGATGCCGAGCTTTTGGGCCAGGCCGCCGTGGGGCCAGAAGTCCGAGGCCACGGGGAACCACAGGTCGCCCATTTGCCGGGTCCAGGCGTAGAGGGTGGGGATATTGTCCACGGTGATGCCGATAAGGGCGGCGTCGTTGTCCTCGAAGATGTCCCGGGCGATGTTGTAGCCGGGCCATTGGCCGGAGCAGACCGGAGTCCAGGCGGCGGGCACGAAGGAGATGACGAGATTTTTCTTGCCGATGTAGTCCGAGAGCTTGACGCGCGGTCCGGCCACGGTCGGCAGGTCGAAGTCGGGCATGGGGCTGCCCACGGCCACGGCGAGTTGGCTGTCGGTGGGCGGCAGCGTGGGCACGGGATAGATGTTGCCGGCCAGGCCGCCCGGGATCGGGGCGGCGGCCAGGGCGGGCGCTATCCACAACAACGCGGCCAGGGTCAGGAGCGGAGCAATGCGGCGCATGGCGGTTCCTTGAGGGCGTGTTTTTTTGCAAGGCCATTGCAGAGCGGCAAGGGAGCAAGGCAACCAGACAATCGGGCGAGTAACGCGCTAGAGGCCGGCCTTGGCGACGACGTCGGCCAGGAAATCGGCCGGGGAATGGATGAGGCCGAGGTGGGCGGCGACGATGGTGAAGCCCTGGGGCGTCTTTTTAAGCACGTAGTAGTAGGGTGTGCCGACCTGGCCCACGGCGCTGTGGACGGCGAAGGTGGCGTCGGAAAAAAGGGCGAACGGGACTTTGAACTTCTTGCGGAAGATGTCCACCTCGGTGTCGGAGTTGCCGGCGCCGATGCCGATGATCTTGACGCGATCAGCCAGGCCGCGCTTGTCGATGAGCGCGGCCAGTTCGTTGACGGTGGGCGCGTCACGTTGGCAAAACGGGCAGTACATGCTGAAAATTTCGACGATGAGCACTTCGGCCTTGACCTTGGCCATGGGCGTGGGGCCATTTTGGGGAATGCCGAGGCTGTCGGCCAGTTCCGGGCTGACGGGGCCAATGAGCGGCACGTCGGGGAAGGCGGTCCCCACGGCCAGGGGCTTGGCCCCCGGGGCCTCGGAGGCTTCGGCGGCCAGGGCGTGGCTACCGGGTGCGGCCAACAGGATGAGGGCGGCGAGGATGCCGAGGGTAAAGGCTTTCATGCGGCCTCCGAAGGGCGTTTGGCGGCCTGGGACAACGGCCTGGGTGACGGGAAGGGCGGCCCCGCGCCGCCTTGTGCTTGTATAAGCATTTCGCGGCGCGGGGCAACGGGGGAATCAAGCGACGCCGGCGGCGTCCATGGCCTGGGCGAGGTCGGCGATGATGTCGGCGGCGTCCTCGCAGCCCACGGACAGGCGCACCAGGGTGTCGCCGACGCCGATGGCCAGGCGATCCTCGCGCGGCATCTTGGCGTGGGAAGTCACGGCCGGGAAGCAGGCCAGGGATTCGATGCCGCCCAGGCTCACGGCTTCCAGGACAAGTGTCAGGGCGTCCATGAAGGTCCGGGCGGCCTCGGGCGAGCAGTCCAGGGCAAAGGACATCATGCCGCCAAAGCCGAGCATTTGGCGCTTGGCCAGTTCATGGCCGGGGTGGGTGGGCAGGCCCGGATAGTGGACCGCCGAGATCCCTTTGCGGGCGGCCAGCCACTCGGCCACGGCCTGGGCGTTGTCGTTGTGCCGGGCCATACGCAGGGACAGCGTCTTCATGCCGCGCTCCAGCAGGTAGCAGTCGTAGGTGTTAAGCGTCTGGCCGAAGTTGATGGCCCGCTCCTTGACGGCGTCAACAAGCGCCTTGGGGCCGGCCACCAGGCCGCAGTTGAGATCGCTGTGGCCGTTTAGGTATTTGGTGCCGCTGTGGATGGACAGATCGAAGCCCAGGGCGAGGGGTTTTTGGTTGATGGGCGAGGCAAAGGTGTTGTCCACCATGGAAACAAGCCCCCGCTTCCTGGCCATGGCGGCCACGCCTTCGAGATCAATGACGCGCAGCAGCGGGTTGCTGGGCGTTTCCACGAAAACGGCCCGGGTGCGCTCGGTGACGGCGGCTTCCAGCCGGCCGGCATCGGCCTGGGGGACCATGGTGAAGCCGATGCCCAGACGGGTCAGCTCGGCCATGAGAAACCGGTGGGTGCCGCCGTAGAGGTCGGCCTGGAGCACCACATGGTCGCCGGTTTGGAGCACGGCTAAAAGGCTTGAGGAGATGGCGGCCATGCCCGAGGCCAGGGCGATGGCGGTCTCGGCCCCTTCCAGGGCGGCCAGCTTCTCGGCCGGGGCGGCCTGGGTGGGAATGTTCAAGTAGCGCGGGTAACGGTAGGCCCCTTCCACGTCGTCGGCGGCCATGTAGGCAGCGGCGGTATGGATGGGCGTGGTGACGCCGCCCACCCGGCGGTCAAGACGTTCGCCGGCCCGCACGCTGCGGGTGTTTTCCCCCATCTGCGACAAGTCCATGGTCGTTCCTCCTTGGCGTCGTGCCTACCGGATAACCGTAGCCCGGACAGGGGTGGTTGCCAAGGCCATCACTGGCGCTCCAGCTCCGGCGGGAAGGGGATGGGCGTGGTGTCGGCGGCGTAGCAGACGGCGTTGGCCCCGGGATGGGTCAGGCGCATGACGGCCGGGCCGGTGGGCAGGTCAAAGGCGGACAGGGCGCGCGTGTCCAGGGCCAGGGTCAGGGCCATGGCATCGATGGGCCGGGCGTGGGACCAGAACTGCGCTCCATCGCCGGTCATCTCCAGCCGGATGGTGAGCATCCCCGAGATTTTTTCCAGGGGCAGCTCCAGGCGGTAGGGTTTAAACAGTGGCGTCCAGCCGCCCAAGCGGTCGCTGACCAGGGACAGGACCGGCCGGAAGCTCACGCCGCCATCGGTGGAGACGAGTACATGGGCGGCGTTTTTACCCTCTGGATCGTTGGCGACCCGGGGATAGACCGTAACCGTGGCGCGCCGCATGGGAAAGCCGGAGAGGAAGGGAAAATCGGCCCGGCAGGGGGAGGCGTCCCGGCAGGACAGGCCGCCGTCGTTGTCGGCGTCGGGCACGGGGCGCACGTTTTGGGCCGCAGCCGGGACCATGGCGGCGAAGCGGGCCTTGGAAAAATCCGGCCGCCACCACAGCCGGCCCTGGCCCCCGGCGTTGACGGCCAGGGTCGTGCCGGCCGGCGCGGCCACCGGAATGTCCACGGCCTGGCCGGACAAGGTAAATGACGGCGCGTCCAGGCTGCCTGTCACGGTCAGGGCCTGTGCCTGGCCGCCCGTGCCCGTGGTTTCCATGGCCGGTTCCTGGGCGGACAGGCACAGGCGCGGGCCGGCCAGATCGGGATCGAAAAGCTCCACGGCCGGCGCGCCCGAAGCGTCGGCCAGCACGGCCACGGGCTGTTCGCCCGGGTGCGCGGCCTTGTAGGCGGCCAGGGCTTGCTGGCCGCCGGTAACGCCGGGCAGGTCGGCGGCGTCGGGCGTGGCGGCCAGGGCAAAGGGGCCGCCCGGGGCCAGACGCGGGATGGCCGGGTCGCCCCGGCCCAGGGCGCCGCCCCCGGCCAGCTGTTCCAGGATGGCCCGGGGGCCGGCCAGGGGGGGGGCCGTGCCGGACAGCCTGGCGGCAAGCGCCACGTCGTCGAGGTGGAGGTAACCTTCCTCCAGGCCCGGGGAGAGGGTCAGGCGCAGGGAGAAGCGGCGGCTGCCGGCAAGCCGGCCGGTCAGGTCGATGTCCCGGCCAAGCTTGCGGCAGGTGTTGTAGATGGGGATTTCCAGCAAGCTCGGGCAGGGGCCGGCGGCGAGGCCGGCGAAGTCAGCGTCGGTGAGGCGGGTGAGCGTTGCAAAGGGGCCGCCGTCGCGACTGACCTCGATGTCCACGAAGCAGGGTGCTTGGTGGCCGGCGTGGCGTTTGTACAGGCGCAGGCCGGCGGAGAGCGCGGCGGCGTCCAGGGTCACGCCGTCGGGGACCAGGAAATCGTAGCGCAAGATTCCGGGCCGGATGCCGATGGGGGCCAACAGCGAGCGTTCCGGGTCCGGGGCGAGGTTGGTGAGGCTTGCCGTGTCGGCGTAGACGCGCAGGTCGTCAAAGGTGTCGGCGTAGGTGAAGCGGCCCGACGCGTCCGGGATAAGCGCCATGGGGGCGCGGCGCACGATCCCAAGGCGTTGCGCCCGGGTGCGGAAGATGGAGATGGCGAAATCGGCCACCGGCGCGGCCCCGGGCAGCTCGACCATGGGCGCGCCGATGCTGTTTTGCACGGCCAGGACCCGCAGATAGCCGGCTTCGGGCGCGCCGGCCGTTTCGGCCAGGGGGGTAACGCGGCCGTTCAGATACCAGCCCAGGCCGAAACGCTTGATGGGCGCTTTGTAGCCAAAATATTCGACGGCCTCGGCCGGCCCCCGGGCCGTGGCCAGAAAGGCGGCCAGTTCCTTGTCGTAGCTGATGGTGTGGGACCACAGGCGTGGCAGGTCGCCGTACTGGGGCAGGGCCAGGGCGGCGGCCAAAAGGCCGGCCAGGGCGGTTTTTCCCCAGCCCGGGCCGGGCAGGAGCGCCCCCAGCGCAGCCGCGCCGTTGCCGGCCAAAAGCAGCAGCGCCGGCAACAGCAGCACGAAATGGCGGGTGGAAAGGATTTCGTTCATCTCGGACTTGGCCGTGATGACGGCGGCCACCGAAGCCAGGCTCGGCAGGATGACGAGCAGCGCTTGGAGCCATTGGCGACGCCGTAAGGCCGCAAGCAGTCCAAGCCCGGCCGCGATAGGGAGGATATACGGCCACGGCCCGGGGGCGGGATGGGCGTAACGTCCGAAATCGGCCAGCACGCCGGCAAAAAGCGGCCAGTCGAACCGGGCCAGGGCGCGCACGGCCGGGTTGTGGAAGGTCTCCTGGATGAAAAAGAGTCCCGGAAGCCAGGGCAGATAGGCCAGGCCGGCCAGGGCAAAGCCGCAAGCCGCCCAGGCCACGCGGCGGCGGTCGGTGGGCGCGGCGTCGGGGCGGCCCGGTATGTCGCGGCGGTGGACCAGGAGAAAGGCGGCGGCAAAAGCGGCCTGGGCGGCCAGGGCCGGCGCGCCGACGTAAGCGGTATAGAGCAGGGCCGCGCCCAAAAGCGCGTAGAGCAGCCAATCGCGCCCCCGGCCGCGTTTGAGTGCCTGCCACAAGGCCAGCTGGCTGGCCGAAAAGACCAGGAGCAGCAGGACATAGACCTTGATCGAACGGGAGGCGGCCACATGGTAGAGGCAGCCGGCGGCTAGCACCCCGCAGCCCAGGCCGGCGGCCGTGGAGAAAAGCGCCCGGCCCAGGAAAAACAGCACGACGACGGTCAGCGCCCCGGCCAAGACGCCCGAGAATTTGACCGCGTAGACGCTGCGGTCGAAGCCCAGGATGGTGTGTTCCAGGGCGTAATACAGGGGCGGGTGGAAGTCGTAGGTGGTGCGCGAGGGCCCGAGCCATTGCTGGATGCGGGCCATTTCGGCCGGAGCCATGGAGGCGCGGTCGAGCGCCAGCCAGTCGTCTTCCCACAGCGACTCGCGGTCAAGGTGGGGCAGCCGGGCGCACAAGGCCAGGGCGAAAAGCCCCAAGGCCAGCAGGAAGGCGGGCAGGTGTTTTGGCATGTCGGCGTTTCCTTGGTGCGCTCCATCCGGCGGCGTCGCGACACGCTTGTAGCGCCCACGCAACCGGGGAGCAAGGGCAGCGGCCGTTTTGCGGCCGCAAACGCCACAAGCACGCCACGGGTTCGTCACACGGCCGGCCTATCCGTTTCGCGATACCCGAAACGGAGGAAACAACCATGCGCCGACACGTCCTGCCGCCTTTTTGCGCGGCCCATATCAACCGCCTGGCCTGGATCGTCCTGGCCATCCTCATGCTGGCCGCCACAAGCGCCCATGCCGCCGCGCCCAAGTACGTCTTTTTCTTTATCGGCGACGGTCTGGCCATGGCCCAGCGCAGCGCCGCCGAATACTTCCTGGCCGCCAAGGACGGCAAACCCGAACCCGGCATCGTCAAGCTCGTCATGAACAAGATGCCGGTCCAGGGCATGACCACCACCTATTCGCTCAATTCCATCATCACCGACTCCGGCGCGGCCGGCACCGCCCTGGCCTCGGGCGTGAAAAGCTACAACGGGGCCATCGGCGTGGACGGGGCGAAAAAGCCCGTGCCCACCATGGCCGAAAAAGCCCGGGACAAGGGCTACAAGGTCGGCATCGTCTCCAGCGTGTCCCTGGACCACGCCACCCCGGCCTGCTTCTACGCTCATCAGCCCAGCCGCAACAATTACTATGAGATCGCCCTGGACGCCGCCAAAAGCGGCTTTGACTACTTCGGCGGCGGCGGCTTCAAGGACCCGGCCGGCAAGAAGTCCAAGATCGAAGGTGAAAAGCAAAACGCCCTGGATGCCCTCAAAGCCGCCGGCTACGTCGTGGCCGATACGGCCGAGGCGATCAAGGCCGCCAAGCCCGGAACCAAACTCGTGGCGCTCAATCCCGAACTCGACGCCGACAAGGCCCTGCCCTACGCCCTGGACGGCGACAAGAAAGGCCTGACCCTGGCCGACTACACCGCCAAGGGTATCGAACTGCTGGACAACCCCAAGGGTTTTTTCTTCATGGTCGAAGGCGGCAAGATCGACTGGGCCTGCCACGCCAACGACGCCGCCGCCTCCATCGAAGACACCCTGGCCTTTGACGCCGCCGTGGCCGAAGCCGTCAAATTCGCCGAAAAGCACCCCAAGGACACGCTCATCGTCGTCACCGGCGACCACGAGTGCGGCGGCATGACCCTGGGCTTTTCCGGCACCCGCTACGGCAACTACTACGACTATCTCAAGAACCAGAAGGCTTCCTTCGAGGGCTTCACCGCCGCCCTGAAGGACTACAAAAAGACCCACGACGCCGCTTCGGCCAAGTTCGAGGACGTCGTGCCTATGATCAAGGCGAACTTCGGCCTCATCGTCCCCGCCGAGGCCGACCTCGAAGCCATGAAGAGCGCTCCCAAGCCCGACGAGAACGTGACCTCCCCGGCCAACCCCTACGGCCTGTACCTGCGTGACTTCGAAGTCGCGGCGGTCAAGGACGCCTTCGCCCGCTCCATGCAGGGCGAATCCCAGAAGTCCGGCGACGAAATGGACTACCGGGCCTACGGCGGCTACGAGCCCCTGGCCGTGGCGCTCACCCACATCCTCGGCCAGAAAGCCGGCATCGGCTGGACCAGCTACTCCCACACCGGCGTGCCCGTGGTCACCTCGGCCGTGGGACCGGGCGCGGAAGCCTTCGCCGGCTACTACGACAACACCGATCTGGCCAAAAAGCTCATGGGCGCTCTTGGCGACAAGCAGATCGCCAGTAATTAAAGAGGGTAAGATGCCTCCGGCGGCTGGGGGCCTGAGGCCCCCAGACCCCCCGAAAGGTGAAAAGGGGGAGGGCGGACGGCAGGCTGCGAAGGTCAACCACATGAACACTGCCGGGCGGAGGCGTCTCCGCCGGCGACCGGCCGGGGCCGCGACCTGGAACCATGTTCCGGGACGCGGCCCCGGACTTATGGTTCCAAGTCCTGGGAACCGCGGTTTCGCCAAAAGTGGGACGCCGTCATGGCCGGAGGCCGACGGCTGAAGCCCGCTTACGGCGCAGGAGACTACACAAGGTCCGGTCGGCGACAAGGCCGCCCGGCAAAAGGACCGACATGGCGAGGATGGCATTGGGATCGCGTAAGGATTGGATTCTGCTGGCCGTGGTGGCGGCCTTGTGCGTCGGCCTGTGGCATTGGCCCACCGGCTTCGAGGAGCGCCTGCCCGCCGACGCGCTCCAGGTCAAGGCCACGGTCACGGCCGTGGACAACGCCCATGTGCGCCAATATGGCCTCGTGCGCGAGGGCGAGCAGCGGGTGACGGCGGTTCCGGTCTCCGGCCCCTTTGCCGGCCGGCCGGTGGTCGCCGACAACATCCTCGTCGGCAAGCTCGAAATGGACAAGCTGTTCGCCCCGGGCGACTCGGCCCTGCTGGTCCTGTCCCTGCGCGGCGACGCCATTGTCTCGGCCGTGGCCCAGGACCATTGGCGGCTCTCGCTCCAGGGCTTGCTGCTGGGGATTTTCGCCCTGGCCCTTATCGCCTACGCCGGCCTGGTCGGGGTCAAGGCCGTGGTCTCGTTTGTGTTCACGGCCTTGCTCCTGTGGAAGGTGCTGGTGCCGGCCACCCTGGCCGGGGTCGATCCCATGTTGTGCGTCCTTGGCGTCATCGCCACGCTCATGGCGGCCATCGTGTTTCTGGTCGGCGGCGTGAACCGCCGTTCCCTGGCCGCCTACCTCGGCTCGCTTGGGGGGGTGGGCGTCACCTGCCTGCTGTCCCTGGCCACGGCCCCGGGCTTTGCCCTGCCCGGCTCGGTCAAGCCCTTTGCCGAAATGCTCCTCTATACCGGCTACGCCCATCTGGATCTCGGCCGCATGTTCCTGGCCACCATTTGCCTGGGGGCCAGCGGGGCCATCATGGACGTGGCCATGGACGTGGCCGCCAGCCAGTCCGAGGTGGCCGCCCACCACCCGGAAATCGGGCGCATGGGCCTTTGTCTGTCCGGTCTTCGGGTCGGCCGGGTGGTGGTCGGCACCATGGCCACCACCCTGCTTCTGGCCTACTGCGGCGGCAGCCTGGCGCTGCTCATGGTGGTCATGGCCCAGGGCGTGCCGCTTATTAACGTGGCCACCATGCCTCATGTGGCGGCGGAGATCGCCAATACCCTGGTGGGCAGTTTCGGACTGGTCACGGCCGCGCCCCTGACCGCCGCGGCCGGCGCGCTGCTTTTGGCCGAGGGCGGCAAGGGCTGAGGCCTTGAGGCTCTGTTTGGGAGAGTCGCGTCGGCGAGAACGGGGGAGGGGGCGGTTGGCGTCCCAGCTCCCTGGGCGGACAGGTTTGGCGGCAATTTTCGGCTGCGATCCAGGCCCGCCCCGTTGGCGGCGACTTGCTTTTTGACGGCCGGCGGGTAAACCCCCTGCCATGCCTTACGGCAAGGAGGGGGTATGATACCGGATTCGCCGCTTTTTCTGTACGGCTTTTTGCCGGCGGTCCTGGCGCTGTTTTATGTCTCGCCCGTGGGCCTGCGCTGCGGGGTGCTGCTGGCGGCAAGCGCCGTATATTTCTTTCTGGCCGATGCCGCCGGCCTGCCGGTCCTGGCCGGGGCCATCCTGGGCAACTACCTGCTCGGCCGCCTGATCGACGGGGCGAAAGGTCCGGCCCGGCAGCGCTTTGTCGCCCTGGGCGTGGCCGCCAACGTGGCCCTGCTCGCCGTCTATAAATACGTCACGGACGCCGCGCCCCTTGGCGTGTCGTTCTTCACCTTCTCGGCCATTGCCTATCTGATCGACGTGGGGCGCGGCCAGCTCGCCGCCGAGACAAGCGGTCTGCGTTTCGCCACGGCCATGGCCTTTTTTCCCAAGATCACCGCCGGCCCCATCGCCCGGTTCGGGCCGCTTTTGCCGGAACTGGCCGTGCCGCGCCCGACGCTTGACGACTTTCGGGAAGGCGGCTGGAGGCTGGCCGTGGGCCTGGCCAAGAAAACCCTCATCGCCGGAGCCTTGGCCCCCATCGCCGACGACGCCTTCAGCCGGTCGGCCGGCCTGGACATGGCCACGGCCTGGCTGGGGCTGGTCTGCTACACGGCGCAGATCTACTACGATTTTTCCGGCTACACCGACATGGCCGTGGGCATCGGCCGCCTGTTCGGGACGCGGCTGCCCGAGAACTTCGACCATCCCTACATCGCCCGCAGCGTGCGCGAATTCTGGCGGCGCTGGCATATTTCCCTGTCCACCTGGTTTCGCGACTACCTCTACATCCCCCTGGGCGGCGGCCGCGTCGCGCCCTGGCGGGTGCAGTGCAATTTGCTGGTCGTCTTTGCCCTGTGCGGCGTCTGGCACGGGGCCACGCTCAATTTTCTGGTCTGGGGCCTGTGGCACGGGGTGTTTTTGTCCCTGGAGCGCACCCGTCTGGGCCGGGCCTTGGACCGCGCCCCGGCCGTCGTGCGCCACGGCTATCTGCTTGCCGCCGTGATGCTTGGCTGGGTGCTGTTTCGGGCCTCGGACTTCGCCGTGTCGGCGGCCTATTACAAGGCGCTTTTCTCGTTTACGGCCGAAGGGTTCGATTACGCCTGGCTGGCCGTGGTCACCCGCCAGCGTCTGGCCGCGTTGGCTGCGGCGGTGGTCTTTGCCATGCCTCTTGGCGGGGTGTGGCAGGCCGTGTGCCGCCGTTTCGGTTCGTTCGAGGCGATTGTGGCTGCCTGGGGCCGTCTGGCCGCCCTGGCCGTGCTGCTTGGAGCCTCGGCCATGGCCGTGGCCGCCGGCGGCTATTCGCCCTTTATCTACGCGAGGTTCTAGCCATGGTCCGTCTGGCGAACATCCTGCAAATCCTGGCCGTCGTCGTTTTTCTGGCCGCGCCCTACGGTCTGCCGCTTATGGGCGTCTCCGGCGGCCGGCTGGCCGTGGAAAACCGCCCCGTGGCCCCGGTTCCGCCCCTGGCCGAGGCCCTCGACGCGCCCGGGCGCTACGGTCCGGCCCTGGCCGCCCACGTCCGCGACGCCGCGCCCTTTCGCGACCACCTCATCCGGGCCAACAACCGCCTGCGCCTGGCCCTTTTCGGCGAATCCCCGGTGCCTGGGGTCATCGTCGGTCGGGACGATTGGCTCTATTACAATCTGGAACACGCCCTGGACGACTATCTCAACGTCGTGCCCCTGTCCGAGCGCGACATGCAGGAGATGGTGCGCGTCCAGGTGGGGCGCCGCGACTGGCTGGCCGCAAGGGGCATCGCCTATCTCATCATGTTCGCGCCCAACAAGGAGCGCGTCTATCCCGAGCATCTGCCGCCGGGTCTGCATCCGCTGCGGCCCGACTCCCGCCTGTCCCAGATCATCCCCCGGCTGCGCGCCGCCGGCCTGGACGTCCTGGATCTGCGCCAGGCGGTGATCGCCGGCAAGACGGCCGGTCGGACCTACATGAAGACCGACACCCACTGGAACGGTTACGGCGGGCTGCTTGGCGCATCAGCCTTGGTGGCCGCTCTGTCTGGGCGTTTTCCAGCTCTTGAGCCTCTGGACCCTGCCGGCTACGAACTGGCGGTGACGGATCGTCCCGGCGGCGATCTGTCCGAGATGTTGCTTCTGCCCGACCTCCGGCGCGAACCCGACGTGTCGGCCAGACCTCGGGGCGCAGCCCTGGCCCGGGCGGCCGCCCCGGGCGATTATCCCGATCCGGCCGATCATCCCGAGCGGGAGCGGGCCGCCTATGAAACGGACCGCAAGGATTGGCCCCGGGCGGTCTTTTTCCATGATTCCTTCGCCCGGGCCATGCAAACCCACGCGGCCGAGCGCTTTTCCCGGTCGGTGTTCTTGTGGACCCATGCCCTGGTTCCTTTCGTCATCGAGAAGGAGCGGCCGGACGTGGTGGTGCTGGAAGTGGTCGAACGGTATGTCTTTGCGCTGTTAGTTGATAGGTCTAACTAGTTGATTTGTAAATGATAGCGGTCGTGCGTTTTTTGATTTTGCTGGTCGGGGATTGTTGACAGCTTTGGCGTTTGCGATTAATAGACTAATTCTGTCGAAAATTAGCGACAGGTCAGGTGTCGCAGGAATCAGCAAGGCCGGTTTTTTTTACCAAGCCCAGAATCACGACTTGGGAGGCCACATATGGCGACATTATCCGGTAGTGGCGGACTGTTTGACTTCAGTTCGCTTTTTTCCAACCTCGGCGGAACCACGGGGGGCGTCAGTCTGTTTGGTTCCACCGACACCGGCACCGGCTTGTTCGGCGGCTTGGGCGGCGGCCTGACCTTCGGCACTACCGGAACCGGCCTGGACTTCGGCTCGCTGTTTGGGACGGGCGGCTCGCTGTTTGGGACGGGCGGCTCGTTGTTTGGGACCTCCGGGGGAGGGTTTACTCTCGACTTTTCGAGCCTTGGGGGCACCTCCAGCCTGTTCGGGGGCAGCTTCGGCACGGGCGGCACCCTGGACTTTTCCTCGCTGTTCGGTTCCGGCGGCACCACCTTCAACTTCTTCAGCTAACCACCGGCCGTATAGCGGTGTGATAAAAGCCTGGCAACCATTTGGATTGCCAGGCTTTTGTCGTTTTTTTTTTGGAGGGCGACGTCGGGTGGGCAGCCAGAGTCGCCGGACCTTGGCGGGAGAAACGTATTGCCGTCAGGACGAGGCGGCGTCGTTTTCCCGGACAAAAGTGGCGAATCGCATGTCCTCGTCGCGGATGTGCCGGATGAACCAACTGCCCAGGTATTCCAGGGTCTCCAGGGAGACAAGGCCGACGCCTTCTCCCAGGCGGTTTTCGAGTTCCGCCACCATGCCCCGAAAGGCGTCATGCTGCACCCGGTGGGCCGGCAGTTGCGGGTAGCCACGGGCGTCCATCAACGCTTCCTCGTCCGAGAAATGCCCGTCCGCGTAAAGCCGCATGCCTTGGAAGGCGTCCAGGACGCCTTGACGGTGATGCCCGGCCTCGATTTGGGCGGCCAAGTCCGTCAGCATGGAGAGAAATAGGGCGTGCTGTTCATCGATAAGCGCAAATCCGGTGCGCAACGAATCAACAAATGCAATCTGTTCCATAAAGACTTCCTGAGAACCTTTCATAAGGAAGGGCGAACCCGCCTCAGCGCGGCAAATACCCGTGGTCAGGCCCGGCCTTGCCGGCTTTTTCCGCGGCGCCCTTGGCCGAACCGTGGCGCTGCTGCCAACAGGCCCGCTCGGCTTCGAGCAGGCCCCAGTTGGTGAGCTTGACCGTGCTGCCCGGCCCCAGCTCCGGATCCTCGCCTTCGGCATGTTGCAAAATCAGGCTCACCGGGCGCAAGCGGGAGTCGGAAAAGGACCACTTGTTGCCCATGACCCGGCCTTCCAGATCGCCCTTGTACTGGGTGGGGTCGCCGTAGAGCGTGAGCATCTCGCCGCTTAACTTGCGGAAAAAGTCCATGTCGCCGTTGCGGTAGCGCATCTTGATCCGCACCACGGCTCCCGGCGCGGCGCAGGTTCCGACCAACACGTAACCGCCGTCGAAAAACTTGTCGCCAGACACCGGCAACCGTTTGACCCACGGCGCTTCCGACACGTCGCGGGGCTTGCGGACGTCCACCCGGGCCTTGGCCTTGGTCGCCGGTTCGCCCAGGGCGATGCCGGCCAGGCTGGTCGGGGTTTCGGCCCGGGCACTGCCGGCGGCCAGCACGGCCAGAGTCAGGACGGCCAGGAACAGGGCACGGATACGGGGCATGGCGACTCCTTGGAAATGGGGCGGGCATGTGAGCGGGCCTTGCCGGCGGGGTTAACGCTTTTTGCCCAGGCGGGTGCTGTCATGGACGCCGCGCCGGGTGATTTCGCGGGATTTGAAGGCGTCGAAATCGAATTTTCCCGGCGCGATGACGTCGTGCCGACGGCTGACGGTCTTGCGGATGACGAGCCACAGCCCGACGCTGACAGCGACGAAGGCCACGGCCACGATTACAAAGCTTTGCCACATGGGGTGGATATAGCCGCAAAGGCGGCGACTGTCATCCGGGAGCGTCAGCGCCTGGTCGCACCCACGAAAAGCGCGTTGAGATCATCGGCCACCCGGGACAGTTCTTCCACGGCCAGGGCGGATTCGGCCATGGCCTGGGAGGTGTCGGAAACGGCCTGGGCGATGTCTTCGCCGGCCCTGGCCGCGGCCTCCCCGGCGTTGGTCTGGCCGGCGGCGGTGTCGGCGATGGCTCGGACGTGGCGTGAGGTCGCGTCGGCCAGGGACAGGATGGCGTCCAGGGCGGAGCCGGCCTCGCCGGCGATGCCGGCGGTTTGTCCGACCAGGGCCACGGCCTCGCCGGTGGCCTGGCGGTTGGTCTCGGCGCTTTGGCGGATGGCCGTGACGTTGCGGTCCACCTCGCGGGTGGCGGCCATGGTCTTTTCGGCCAGTTTTCGGACTTCATCGGCAACAACAGCGAAGCCTCGGCCCGATTCCCCGGCCCGGGCCGCCTCAATGGCGGCATTAAGCGCCAGCAGGTTGGTCTGGTCGGCGATGTCGGAGATGACGCCAAGGATGCCGCCCACTTCCGTGGCCTGAGCCGAGAGCGTGTCCATGTGGTTGCCCAGGGCGACGGCCTTGCCGGACAGTTCGTTCATGCCGGCCAGCACCCTGGCCATGGTGTCGGCCGCGCCGGCGGCCTGGTCGCGGGTTTTTTGGGCCACATCCCCGGCCTCGCCGGCGGTGCCGGCGATGTCGCGCGCGCCGTGGCCAAGGCTCGTCACCGAGGCGGCCACCTGACCCATGCGGGTCTTCTGGTCGTCAGCGGCCCGGCTGGCCTGGGACACCTGTTCGGCCAGTACCCGGGCCGCATCGGCCAGGTCGGAAGCCAGGCCGCCGGCTCGGCGGGCCAGTTCGGCGGTCTGGTCGTTTTGCTGGCAGATGGCCGCTTCCTTGGCCTTGAGCTCGGTCATGTCGAGATAGAGGCAAAGCCCGCCGATGACCGCGCCGGCCGTGTCGCGCAGGGCGAAGACGTTGGCCAGCACGTCGCGCCGGCCGCCTTTGTGGCCGGTGATGGTGACTTCCAGGTTACTGAAAACCTGTCCCTGGTTCATGGCTTTGCCCACGGCTGTGGGGCGTCCGGGATCATTATAAAACACTTCGGCCAGGGTGCGGCCGAGCTGGCGCTCGGGCGGCCCGTCGATCTCCAGCATGTTCAGGGTGGCTTGGTTGGTGAACAGCGTGCGCTCCTTGGGGTCGACCAGCAGGTAGGGGATGGGCAGCCCCTTGGTGATGCCCGACAGAAACCCCCGGGTGGTGCGCATGGACTCGGCCAGCCCGGCCAGGGCTTCGGCCAGCTCGGGGGGCAGCTCCCCGGCGTCTGGCGCGCGGTCGGCGGCCAGGGCGGCCAGGGCTTCGGCCATGGCCTTGTCCTGGCGCTGGCGCGCGCCCCCAAGGACCCAAACGGCGGCGGCGGCCGTGGCCGTCGGCAAAAGGCCGCCCATCAGGCCGGCCACGGCCCCGGAGGCGTCCACGAACCAACCCAACAATGCGGCGGCGGCCAGGGATGCCGCCGTCGCGCCAAGCCAGCCAAGCAATTGTCCGGACATACGCATTCCTTGAAGTGCTCTTAACGTGCTCAGGTGTTGTCGAAACCTGGGAACGCGTCAGTTCATGGGCAACATGCGGTGGCGGTCGCTGCTGCCGGCCGTGGTCTGCCAGACGTCGCCGTCCTGGACGCAGTAGGTCGAGCCGTCGTACTCGACGGTCATACAGTTGCCGTTGATGGCGGCCGGCGTCCAGTCCTTGAATGATCGCAAAGATTTGCCGTCCAACATGTAGTAATAGACGCCGTAGCCGCCGGCGTCCTTGACCAGGCAGTATTCATACTTGTTGGGGCGGTTGAATTCGCCGGGTCGGCTGCGCAAATAACACCCCATGAGTTTGGGGTCAGGCTCCTTGTTGACCGTGGCATAAACAGACGGCTTCCCGGAGATGTCTGTTTTGCTGACGGCGACAAGGCCGTTGCAGGCGGAAAGACTGAGGGCGGCCAGTACCGTCAAGATGCACAAGCTCAAGCGGTTCATGGGGCGGCTCCTGGTTGAAGGAAAACAGTCTGCCTTTTAATAGACTTTTTAGGAAGCCATGGCAACAACGGGAGGCGCTGCAAGCGGCGCGTCAGGGGGCTGCCCTGGCGGCGGGGGGGCTGGCATGAAACGTACGCGTCGTGACAGAGGCGATTGAGGCTTTACCGTCCGTGCCGGCTGTCGTAAAAGACGGCGCTTCTCACACGGCGCGGGCCTCGGCCTCGCCGCCAACCGTCGCCGCGAGGTCGCCCATGCCCAGACGCCTGCCGCTTGTCGTCCTGTTGATGTCCCTGATGTGCCTCGCCTGCCTGGGCGGCTGCGCCCGCATCGGCGTACGCCCCTCATCCCTGGACGACCGGGCCGCCAAGCTTGACCGCACGGCGCTCAATTCCGACCGGCCTTCCGAGCGCACCCTGCGGTTCGTGCGCCAGCGCGACCTGGAAGCGTCCCTGGCCGCCGATCCCGAAACCATGCTGGCCGCCCTGGACGCCGAAGCCCGGGACGAGAAGGACCGGGAGGCGCTTTTCGCCCTGGCCGAACTCTGCTACCGCGAGGCCGTCAAAAGCAAAGGCGATCCGGCCAAAGCGGCCATGTTCTATCTCTCCAGCGCCGTCTACGCCTATGCCTATCTCTTCGACGACACGTACCGGCCTGTGCTTGACGTCTACCATCCCTATTCCAGGCAAGCCATGGAGTTCTACAACCGCTCCCTGGCCAACGTGCTGCTCCATGCCCGGGCAACCAACCTGCGCTACGCCAAGGGCAAGGAACTTCCCTGGCTCATGGGCCGGGTGCGCCTGGCCGAGCGACGCTCGGAGCTGACGTTTAGTCCCGAAGAGGTGGAAAGCTACCATCTGGCCTACGAATTCGACGTGCGGGGGCTTACGCCCCAGCAGGTGCGCCTGGGCCTTGGCGTGCCCGTGGCCGTGGTGCGCCGTCCCCCCGAGGGCGACAAGCTCGCCCCGGCCGAGCGGTTCACCCCGCCCGTGCGTCAGACCTACGCCGCCACCGTCTTTTTGCGCTTCGCCCCGGTCGCCGACGCGGCCAAGCCGCGCAACCGGATCTACGAGGCCGATTTCGAGATCCACGACCCCATGAAGACCGACGCCCTGGACGTGGCCGGCCGGCGCATCCCCCTGGAGAGTGACCTGACCACGCCCCTGGCCTTCATGATGCAAAACACTCCCGAACCAAGCGGTCTCGAAGGCATGATGAATCCGGCCGCCTGGGAGAATCTCACCCGCCTCTACATGCTCCAGCCCTATGACCCGGGAAAGATTCCCGTGGTCTTCGTCCATGGGCTGCTTTCCTCGCCCTCCACCTGGGCCCCCATGTTCAACGGCCTCATGGGCGATCCCGAACTGCGTTCCCGCTACCAGTTCTGGTTTTTCCGCTACCCCACCGGCAATCCCATGCTCTTTTCGGCCGGCTCCCTGCGCGCCTCCCTGGACGAGGCCCGCCGCGTCTTCGATCCCGACGGCACAAATCCCGCCTTCAACGACATGGTGGTGGTGGGTCACAGCATGGGCGGCCTGCTGACCCAAACCCTGGTGGAAGACAGCGGCGACGATCTCTGGAACGCCTTTTCCAAAGCGCCCCTGGACACCCTTGCCGTGTCGCCCGACGTGCGCGACGCCCTGCGCCGCACCTTCTTTTTCTCCCGCCGGCCCTACATCACGCGGGTGGTCTTCATCGCCACGCCCCATCGCGGCTCGGAAATGGCGCTCGGCATCATCGGCAAGATCGGCCGCACGCTCATTACCCTGCCGCTGACGGTGCTCAAGCCTTTTGGCGCGGTCACCGCCGCCTTGGCCCACGCCGGCAAGACGCCGGGCGGCGCCCAGGCCGCCGTCGACAAGATGCCGACCGGCGTCGACAGCCTCTCGCCCAACAACCAAGCGCTCAAGATCCTGGTCGAAAAGCCCTTGGCCACGCCCTACCATTCCATCATCGGCAACGAGAAAAAGTCCGATGTCGCCGGCGGCTCCGACGGCGTGGTGCCCTACTGGAGCTCCCATCTCGACGGCGCGCAGTCGGAAAAGATCGTCCACTCCGGCCACAGCGCCCAGGACCACCCCCTGGCCATCCGCGAAGTGCGGCGTATTCTGCTGGAGCACTTGAAGGATGCTCCAGCGCCGGCGGCGCAGTAGGAAGAGGGGGAGTGCCTCCGGCGGCTGGGGGCCTGAGGCCCCCAGACCCCCCAGATGGGAAAAGGGGGGGCTTGGCGGGGGCGAGGGCAAGCGCGTTTCCGACGGCCGCGCTCCGGTTTTGTTGGTTGTCACGAGATTGTCACACGGCTAGGGCCTTGCCCCCGACCGGCTTGCCGCCTATACCTTGCCCGTCACGAAACCGCCTCGGATTCGTCACGCTTCTGCCATGTCGGGAGGGGAAATGTCGCGGCGCTCCATTACGCTCAGCCACCTGCTGTGGACCTGGGGATTTTTTCTCCTGGTTCTTAGCGGCGTTTTCCTCTTCGCCGCCGGCCGGGCCGAGCGGGCCGCCCTGGCCGAGGCCGAGGAACGCGCTCGCCGTTCCCTGGATCTGGCCCAATATCTCCTGCGCTCCCATCCCACCTTCGGCGGCAACGCCGATCTGGCCGCCTACGTCGATAGCCTGGGGCCGCATCTGGGCTTTCGCTTGACCTACATCGCCGCCGGCCGGGTGCTGGCCGATTCCGACGTGGGCGCGGCCGGCGTCGGCGAGATGGAAAACCACGCCGACCGGCCCGAGATCAAAAAAGCTCTGGAAGGCGGCTTCGGTCAGGATCTGCGCTTAAGCCGCACCCTGGGCCGGGACATGCTCTACGTGGCCCAGGCCATCCCGGCCGAAGCCGGGCTGCCGGCCGGCATCGTGCGCCTGGCCCTGCCCGTGTCGTCCCTGCGGGCCGAGATCGGGCGCTTCCGGGAAACCCTGCTCGCCGTCCTGGCCCTGGTCTTCGTGGCCGGCGGGGCGGCCTCGGCCATCCTGGCCCGCCGTCTGTCGCGCACCGTGGGCGAGATGGCCGCCGTGGCCCGGGACATCGGCCACGGCCACTTCGACCGGCGCATCCACCTCGTGCCGGCCGCCGATTTCACCCCCCTGGCCGAGGCGATAAACGCCCTGGCCGGCCGCATCGGGTCCCATGTGGGCGAGATCGAGGCCCGGCGCGCCCGCCAGGACGCCATCTTCGACGGCATGGCCGAAGGCCTGGCCATCCTTGATTCGGCCGGGCGCATCACTGCCGCCAACCAGGCGTTTCGCGCCATGTTCCCCAAGTTCGACGATCCCACCGGCCGCATCCCCCTGGAGGCCGGCGCGCCCCTTTGCGTGCAGCGCGCCCTTGGCGAAGCCGGCGCGGCCCCGGGCAGCGTGCGGGCCGTTGGCCGCTTTGAACTGTCCAGCGGGCGCGTGGTGGACGTGGTCGAGGCCGTGCCGGCCACCCCGGAACTGGGGCGCATCCTCACCTTCCACGACGTCACCGAAGCCGCCGCCATGGAACGCATTTTCCGCGACTTCGTCATCGACGCCTCCCACAACCTGCGCACCCCCCTGACCAAGGTCCTCGGCTACGCCGAAACCGCCCGGGGAATGCTGGCCGCCTCCCCCCCGGACACCAACGGGGCCGACGCGGCCCTGACCGTGGTCGAGCGCGCCGCCACGGCCATGAAGGGGGTCATCGACGAACTACTCACCGCCGCCCGGGACCGTTTCGCCGCCGCCAAGGCCAAGGCTCCGGCCACCGATCTGCTGGCCGCCCTCAAGCAGGCCCTGGCCGCCGTGTCGCCCATCCTTGGAGCCAAGGGCGTCACCGCCCGCCTGGTCGAGGCCCCGGACGGGCCGGTCGGCGTGGCCGTGCCCCATGAAACCCTGGTCCAGGCCTTTTCGGCCATCCTGGTCCAGACCCCGGACGCCGCCTCCACGGCCGTGCGGCTGCTGCGCGAGGAGCGCGGAACCTATGCCGTGCGCTTCGAAGGGCCGGCCCGGCTGGACGTGGCCCTGCCCGTGGCCGATCTGGCCTCGGCCGGCGGCGAAGTCTTTTTCGACGGAGCAACCCGGGTGGTGCGGCTGCCCGCCGCCTGAACCCGACACACCAAATAACCTTGGCCGGCAAACGCCCGCCAAGGCCCAATCATCAACCCGCGGAGACGCGCATGGGTTTTAGCCTCTTCCCCAGGTCGGTCAAATTCTACGACCTCTTCAAGGAACAGCACCGCAAGCTGATCAAGGCCGCCGTCATTCTCGACGAACTTTTCACCGACTTCACCGACGTCGAGGAACGCTGCAAACGCATCAACATCATCGAGTCCGAAGGCAACGCCATCAGCCGGCGCATCGCCAAGGAACTGTCGATGACCTTCATCACGCCCATCGACCGAGAGGACATCCACGAGATCAACCTCACCCAGGAAGACATCCTCAACCTCATCAAGGCCATCGCCTCGCGCATCGGACTCTTCGGTTTCGACCGCATCCGCTACCCGGCCCGGCGCATCGTCAACAATCTGCGGGCCATGATCGAAGAACTCGGACATGTCCTGACCAAGATGAGCGAAAACAAACGCTCCGAGGAAAGCTTCCACAAGATCGAGAACCTCAAGCACGAATGCGAGACCCTGCTCATGGTCGGCATCGGCGAACTCTACGACGGCGGCGACGAGACCGCGGACTATGCCGCCATCCTCGACATCGTCAAATGGAAGCACATCTTCGACCGCATCGAGGCGGCCGTGGACCGCGCCGAATCCCTCTCGGACGTCCTGGAAGGCGTGGTGCTCAAAAATGCCTGATCTGCCCATTCTCCTCGTGGCCGTGGTGGTCATCGCGCTTATCTTCGACTTCACCAACGGCGCCCACGACAGCGCCAACGCCATCGCCACCATCGTCTCCACCAAGGTGCTCTCGCCCATGACCGCCGTGCTCATGGCCGGGGCGCTCAACCTCTTCGGCGCGTTTCTGGGCACCTCGGTCGCCCACACCATCGGCAGCGGCATCATCCGGCCCGAGCTTGTCACCGGCAGCCAATGCCTGGTGCTGGCCGCGCTTCTGGGGGCCATCTTCTGGAACCTCCTCACCTGGTACCTGGGCCTGCCCTCGTCGTCGTCACACGCGCTCATCGGTGGCCTCATCGGCTCGGGCATCGCCTTCGGCGGCTGGTCGGCCCCGAGCTACGACTCCATTTGCAGCAAGGTCCTCATTCCGCTTTTTCTCTCCCCCGTGGCCGGCTTCGTCTCGGGCTACCTGCTCATGGTGCTGCTGTCCTGGATGGTGGTGCGGGCCTCGCCGGGACGGGTCAACTTCCTGTTTAAAAAACTGCAAATCCTGTCCTCGGCCTTCATGGCCACCAGCCATGGCCTAAACGACGCCCAGAAAACCATGGGCATCATCACCCTGGCCCTGTTCAGCTTCCACCAGATCCCGGAAATGACCGTGCCCTTCTGGGTCAAGCTCTCCTGCGCCCTGGCCATGGGCATCGGCACGGCCTCGGGCGGCTGGAAGATCGTCAAGACCATGGGACACAAGATCTTCAAGCTCGAACCCATCCACGGTTTCGCCGCCGAAACCGCCGCCGCCGCCGTGATCAGCGGCGCTTCGGCCCTGGGCGCGCCCATCTCCACCACCCACATCATCTCCACCACCGTCATCGGCGTCGGCGCCTCCAAACGCCTGTCCGCCGTGCGCTGGGGCGTGGCCGGCCGGCTGGTCGTCGCCTGGGTGCTCACCATCCCGGCCTCGGCCATCGTGGCCGCGCTGTGCTACTGGGCGCTTGAGATGGTCGGATTGGCCGCATAGATTTGGACGATACGGGGAGGATGCCTCCGGCGGCCGGGGGGCTCAGCCCCCCGGACCCCCGACCTGGGGACGGACGGGCGGGGGATCGTCGGCGGGCGGCGGCCCGAGAGAAGGCGGGGGCTTGAATTTCGGCGTTCCCCCCGGCCGGCTTCCGGCCGGGGGGAACGCCGAAATTCAAGCCCCCAACTCGCCAGCGAAAAGCGTGGATTTTGGCGCGATCAAAGCCTCGCGCCAAAATCCACGCTTTTCGCATGTTCTTGCGCTCGACAGAACGCACAGTCCTCTCCCGGGAAATCCCCACCTGTCCCGTGCCGGGCAACCCCTGGCGAACCGGATCGTTGGCATTTCGAGGGCTTCGAGCACCCGGCGATAGCCGGGCGCATCGAAGTCCTCGAAATGCCAACGATCCACGCGGCGCAGCCGCCAAGCGCGCAAGCGCTCAAAGCGCCTTCCAGCGCCTGCGTCCACCAAAACGGCTGCTTCCCTTGCCGTTCCCATTCGGGGTTTCCAAAGGGGGTCACCCCCTTTGGCCGCCGGAGGCATTCTTAATATCTTACGCTAACTTACCATCCAGTATCCCTTGCGCGGCTCCGGGGTGAAGGGCCGGCGGCCCAGCGCGGCGCACAGGCCGTTGGCCACGGCGAGGAAGGCGGGCATGGTCGGCTGGGCGGGGTCTGCGGCGGCGTAGGCTTCGGCCAGGGCGGCGGTGGTGGGGTCGGGGGTGGCGGTGGGGTCGATGCGCAGGAAGTGGCGGGCGGCGGCCAGGGTGTGGGCGTCGGCCAGGCGTTGGCGTTCGTCCTGGGAGAGGTTGTAGCGGTCGAGGGTGAAGGGGCGGGGGGTATTGAGGCGCGGTCCGGCCTGGGCCAGGGCCAGGCTGAGGGCGGCGTCGAAATCTTCGGGACAGCGGGCGCGCAGGGCGGCGTCCACGAACCAGTCGCGAGCGGCGCGCAGCAGGTGTTTGCGGGCCACGGCGTGGCCGTGCAGCGACACGCCCCAGACCTTGGTGGCGGAAAAAAGGCGCGGCATGTGTTCGCACAGGCTGGCGCGGACCAGGTCGGCCAGCACCTCGAAGCGTTTGGCCGGCTGGCGCGGGGTGACGAACACGTGGGTGCGGGTGTCGGGGTTGGACCAGCCTTCGGCGACGTCAGCGTCGGAGGGCATTTCCTCGACGGCCCAGGCGAGGGAGCCGCGCACGGCGGCGATGGCGTCTTCGAGGCAGGGCACTGGGGGGAACCTCGCGGGTCCGGTCGGGGAGGGGGCTTGCGGCGGCGGGCGGCCGGATCGTCCGCGCCGGAGGGCGTGCCCGCGTTGGGGCGGCCCGGCCGGAGCCGGGCCGCGAGGGATGCTTTGTTGGTTTGGCTACTGAGCGACCTTGCGCCGTCTCTCCCACAAGCGCATGTCCTTCATCTTCTTGCGGCGTTCCCGTTGCAGGGACTTGGCCGCCAGGGGGGCTCCCTTCTTGTAGCCGTACTTGGCCCGGTATTCCTCCGGGGTCAGGTTGTGCGCCGCCAAGTGCTTCTTGGTGAGGACCTTGAAGGACTTGCCGCACTCCAGGCAGACCACGCTGCTTTCCTTGACGGCCTTGGACGGGTCCATGGCCGGGGTGGGGGCATCGGTCGGGGCGGCCTCCGCTTCCGCCGCGGCCTGGATGCCCGCCGCCACATTACGCAGCATTGAGGTGATCTCGTCGTCGGTCATGGTCCTGACCGACGCCTGGGCCTTGACGATTTCCAAGGCGGCTTTCAAGTATTCTTCCATTTGCATCTCCTGCTGATGACTTTGGGTCTCCTTAAAATGAACGGAAGAGAATTGCAACAAAATTGCACTACGCCATTTCGCCTTGTTATATTAAGAACAAAGTGACTTCGTGGCGGCTGTTCAGGTCGGATCGGAGCCGCGATACAGGAGCGTGAGGACGGTGATGTCGTCGGCCTGCTCGGCATCTTCGGCGTATTCCGTGGCGGCTTGCATGACGGCGGCGTCCAGGACCTCGGGCGGCATGGAGGCGGCTTTGGACAACACGGTCAGCAACCGGTCCGTGCCGAAGAGTTCCTGGGCCGGGTTCTGGGCTTCGGTGACGCCGTCGGTGAAGGCCACGATCTTTTCGCCCGGCGTCAGGGTCACTGTGGCGGTGCGGTAGACGGCGTCTTCCATGACGCCGAGGAACAGGCCGCGCGGCAGGGCCAGCCAGGAGACGGTTCCGTCCGGAGCGATGCGGGCCGGCGGGTTGTGGCCGGCGTTGGAGAAGGTCATCTCGCCGGTGTCGCAGTCGAGGATGGCCAAAAACATGGTGACGAACAGCATGGATTCGTTGTCCACGCACAGTTCGCGGTTGACCTTGGCCAGGATTTCGGCCGGATCGGATTCCTGCTCGGCGTTGCCTTTGATCAGCGTCTTGGTGACGGCCATGAAAAGCGCCGCCGGCACGCCCTTGCCGGACACGTCGCCGACCAGGAACAGCAGCCGGCCGGGGCCGAGCAGGAAGAAGTCGTAGAGGTCGCCGCCCACTTCCCGGGCCGGGAGCAGGTCGGCGTGGAGGGCGAAGCTGGTGATTTCCGGGAAGGGCGGGAACCGCTTGGGCAAAAAGCTCATCTGGATGTTGCGGGCGATTTTCAGTTCGGATTCCAGGCGTTCCTTGGCCTTGGTGGTGGCGGTCAGATCGGCGATGTAGTCGCGAAGGGCCAGGCGCATCTGTTCGAAGGATCGCGACAGCGCCCCGACTTCGTCGTGGCCTGCGCCCAGGGGCACCGGGGCGTCGAGGTTGCCGTGGGCGATCTCGGCGGCGGTGGCGGCCAGGCGTGACAGGGGGCGCGTGATGTGGGCGGCGATGGCGGCGATGACGAGGAGCAGCGCCGTGAAGCCGGCTCCGCCGAGGATGGCCACCTCGCGGCCGAGCTTTCGCAGCGGCGCGAAGAGCTCGTCCTCGGGCACGATGACGCCCATGGACCAGCCGGTCAGGCGCATGGGGGCAAAGGCCACCCAGGCCGGCTTGCCCAGGATGAAGTCGGGCAGGCGGGCGAAGCCTTCCTCGCCGGCGATCATGCGCCGGCCCAGGGTCCGCAGTTCGGGGCTGGCGAACTGTTCGGCCCGGCTGAAGATGCTCTCGCGCATGACCAGCCGGTTGTCGGGATGGGAGAGCAGCACGCCGCTGCGGCTTAACAGGAACGCGTAGCCCGAGTTGTACAGCGAGATCCGGCCGACCTGCGCGCGCAGCCAGTCCAGGGCCACGTCGGCCGTGACCACGCCGAGGAAGGCAGGGCCGGCCGGCGTTTGCCCCATGACGGGCACGCTGTAGGTGGTCATGACGATGTCGCCGCCGGATTCGTCGAAGTAGGGTTCGCTCCAGACCGGCTTTTGCAGCACCTTGGGCACGAGATACCAGTTCTGCAGTTCGTAGTATTCCTCGTAGCCCAGTCCGACCTGGGCGATTTCGCCATTCTTGCGGCAAAAATACGGGCTGTAGCGGGGCAGGCCGTGGAAGACGAGGGGCTCGAAGGCGGCGGCCGCGCCGAAGACATCGGGATTGGCGGTCAGAAAGTCGGTCAGATCGCGGTCGAGGTCGGCCGGGGCGGGCAGCTCCTGGCCGAGTTTGAGGGCCATGAACTGGGGCACGCGTTCGATGGCGGAGAGTGGGGCTTCCAGACGGCTGACGGCCCGGCGCAGCAGGTTTTGGGCGTTGTCGCGCACGGATGCCAGCAGCATGTCCTTGGAGGAGCGGTAGTAGTAGGCAAAGGCCACCGTGAAGATGAGCGTGGCGCTGGTGAGGATGCACACGGCCAGTTTGAAGGCCAGTCCCCGTGTCGGGCGCACGTCAAGGGAGGGGGACATGGAATTCCTCGTAGGAGGGGGCGTTGGCGGCAAGTCCGGCCGCGCCCAGGGCCTTGGCGGCGGCCTGGTAGCGCAGTCGGGTCAGGGTTCCCAGGGGGTCTCCCGGGCCGGTCATGGCCTGGCGCAGGCTTTCGAGCATCCATTTCTGGTGCATCCGGTTGGTGGGCAGATGGGCGGCCGAGACATGGCTCATGACCACGTCCAGGGCCTCTTCGGGATGGGCAAACGCGTATTCCCAGCCCCGTACCGAGGCCCGGGCCACGCCCCGGCACAGGTCGGGATCGGCGGCCAGCACCGAGGCCAGGGTATAGAGACCGTCCTCGGGCAGGTCCAGGCCGTGGGCGCCGAGGTCGAAAACCGTCAGCTCCTCGGGATCAAGGCCGGCGTTTATGATGGCATGGTATTCGTTGTAGCGCATGGCCGAGCAGGCGGCCACGCCGCCGCGCAGGAACAGGTCCACGGTGAACCCCTGGGGCACGGGTTCCACGGTCAGGCCGTAGCGTTGGAAAAAGGTCCTGGTGGAGAGCTGGAATTCGGGACCCCACAGGCTGACCTTGCCCCCGGCCAGATCGGCCGGCTTTTCGATGCCGTCGGCTTTTTTGGCGATTAAAAGCTGGGTGGAGTGGGGCACGAACTGGGCCAGGTTGACCAGGGGCAGGCCTTCGGCCCGTTTGAGCAGGGCGGTGGCCAGGAAAAACGTGCCGAACTGGGCCTTGCCCTCGGCCAGCAGCCGGGAGGGCGGCTGCCCTGGGCCGCCGCGCAGGATAGTCATGTCCACGCCTTCGGCGGCGTAGAAGCCCTTGGCCAGGGCCACGTAAAAGCCGGCGAACTGGGCCTGGGGCTCCCATTGGGGAATGAGTGACGCTTTTTTAAGCGCTTCCCCGGCCAGGCAACGCCCGGTCGCGGCCGTCATGACGCACCAGGACAGCAGCGCGACGGCGACGAGTCTCCGCCAGTCTCCTTTTCGCATGGCCCTGGCTGTAATCCTTTTGCCGTAATTTGCCTAGAGGCCGGCTCGCTGAAGGGGAAGATTACCGCGCGTGGGGAAAATTGGATTTCGAAACAGGGGCGACGGACCGTTTGCCGCCGCCAAAGGCGACCGCGAGCACGGCAGCCAACGTGGTCAGGGCAATGTACTGCGAGGCGGAAAGGCCGAAGTACACGCCGCGTATGGCGTCGCCGCGCCAAAATTCCAGAGTGAAGCGCAGTGCCGCGTAACCGGCGAGGTAAAAAGCCGTCAGCCGGCCCGGAAGCTGCGGCCGGCGTTTGGAGAGCAGAAGCAGCAGGGCGAACAGCACGAGATTGCCGGCAGTTTCATAGAGTTGCGAGGGATGGACCGGTAGCGAAGCCACGGCCCCGTCCGGCAGAAGCCCCTGGCTTTTGTGCTGCAAAAAGGCCGGGGAACCGGCCGGGAAACGCACGCCGCAAACGGAATCCGTGGGCGCGCCGAAGCAGCAGCCGCCAAAAAAGCAGCCCAGCCGGCCAAAGGCGTGGCCCAGGGGGAGGTAGAGGCACACGGCGTCTAAAAGCGGCCAGGGGGAAAGGCGCATGATCCGGCAGCCGGCGTACATGGCGCAAAGCCCGGCCAGGGCGCCGGTGTAAAAGACCAGACCCCCGGCGGCGAGTAGCCCATAGGTCAGGCGGCCGGCGGCCAGGGCGTCCTGGATGATGGGGAGCAGCCGCGCTCCGGCCAGGCCTATGGGCAGGGAAGCCAGAAAAACGAGCTGGTAGCGACCACGGTCCGGGTTGCCGGCCAGATCGCGGCGGGCAAAGGCCGCGACCAGGGCCAGCCCGGCCAGGGACAGGAACAGATAGCCGGCTTCGAGGATGGCAAACGCGCTGACGTCCGTTGCCCGGGACAGAAGAAAGGCAATAAATCCGCCCATGGCGCTGATTGGCCCCTTACACGTACAGGAGGAGAGACATGGCCGTAGGCGCGGGCGGACCGGCTATTTGCCGCTGCCGCCGCACTCGAAGCACGAGCATTTCAGGCCCAGGCAGCCGCACGAGGCCATCTCGCAGCAGCTCGCCCCGGACACGGCGTCGGCGTAGGCGGCGTAGGATTCGCCCGGGGCAGTCCGGGCAAAGGCGAAAAGCGCTCCGGCCAGCAGGGAACACGCGACCGTGGCGGCAATGAGAACGCGCTTCATGAACATACCTCCGCTAAAAATGCGACGCCCCTTGTACGCCACGGCGCGGCCGGGCGCAATGCCGGGGTAGCCTTTGGCCCCGGCTCCTGGTGGCTCGGAGTGAAAACGGTGCGTTCGCCGCAGCCTTGCCGCGTTATTTGAATTTGAGCTGGAGGTGGATGGTGGCCGTGCCGTCGTCAAAGGAGATGTTTTGGAGCATGGTTTCCCGGATGACGGTGTAGGCGTCGGGCGGGTGGATGTCCACCCGGGTGAGGTCCTTGCGGCCCAGCTTGACCGGCACGCGCTTGTTGCCGATTTTAAAGAGGATCTCGTCGCCGTTTTGGTACCAGAAATAGTAGGTGCGGTTTTCGGTGAAATAGTAGGCCGGCTCGTAGGTGGGGACGTTTCGGGCCAGGGGTTTTTCCAGGCTCATGTCCAGGCGGTAGATGTCCGGGGCGACTTTCACCACGTTAAAGGCCGTCATGGCGTAGCGGCCGGCGCTGTCGGGGTTTCCGGTGCGCAGCACGGCGTAGCCGGCCATGACCTGGAAATCGATGGGCGCGGCCGGCAGGTCCCGGGACTTGCCCTGGAAAAAGCGGGTCAGGGCCTGGGTGCTCTCCTCGGCGTCGGCCCGGCCGGCCGGCGCGGCAAAGACGGCCGCCCCGAGCAGGCAGCACAAGGCCAGACGGAAAAAATATGACGGCATCATCGGTCTCCACGCCCGCGCCGCCCTGGCGGACGTCGCGGAAAAGGGGTAGAGGGCATCTCGCCCCAACAACATTCTACCGTGCCGCAGCCATGAATGCAATGACACCCCTCCCCGGCGACGCCTGCGCCGCCATCCTGGACAAGGCCCGCTCCGGCGAGCGCTTAAGCCCCGACGAGGCGCTCATCCTGGCGCTGTCCGCGCCGTTGCACGATCTGTGCGCGGCCGCCATGGAAGCGCGTCTGCAAAAACACGGCCGAAACGCCTACTACGTCCACAACGTCCACGTGAACTTCACCAACGTGTGCGTCAACGCCTGCCGTTTCTGCGCGTTTTACAAAAAGCACGGCGCGCCCGGCGGACGCACCCTGTCCGTGGACGATATCGTGGCCGATCTGGCCGCCAAGAGCCACCTGCCCATCCGCGAGATCCACATCGTCGGCGGGCTCAATCCCGAGCTGCCGCTGGAGTATTACCTGGACATGCTGCGGGCCGTGTCCCGCCAGTGCCCCCAGGCCGGCATCAAGGCCTTCACCGCCGTGGAAGTGGCTCATCTGGCCGACACGCGCGGCGTGGCCGAGTTCGAGATCCTGGCGGCGCTGAAAGAGGCTGGCCTCATGATGCTGCCCGGCGGCGGGGCAGAAGTGTTCTCTCCGGCCCTTCGCGAGAAGCTGTGCCCGGAAAAGATTTCCGGCGAACGCTGGCTGCAGATCCACGCCACGGCCCATGGCCAGGGCTTGCCCACCAACGCCACCATGCTCTTTGGTCACATTGAGAGCTGGTCCGACCGGGTGGCCCACCTGTCGGCCCTGCGCGATCTGCAAGACCTCACCGGCGGCTTCACCTGTTTCATCCCCCTGGCCTACCAGCCGGCCAACAACGCCCTGAAGGCTTCTGGCCCCGACGGCCTCACCGTGCTGCGGGTCATGGCCCTGGCGCGGCTTTTCCTCGACAACATTCCGCATCTCAAGGCCTACTGGGCCATGCTTGGCATCAAGGCGGCTCAGATGGCCCTGTGGGCCGGGGCCGACGACTTCGACGGCACCATCATCGAGGAGCGCATCGGCCATGCCGCCGGGGCCGACAGCCCCAAGGGCCTGACGCTCACCGAGCTGCGCCAGGCCATCGAGGCCGCCGGTATGGTTGCGGTGGAGCGCACCCCGGATTTCCGGCCCGTGTCCCGCTAAACGCAGGAACATCGATTCGTCAGACGGGCCGTTCTCCGGGCAGGAGAACGGCCCGTTTCATATTGGCGGGAAGGGCGTGTGTGGGTACGGTTCGGCTACGGGGCCAGGGACTTGGCCATGAGGCACACGGGCAGGGAAACCTGCGGCGTCAGCTCCCGCTTGGCCGGCGTGATGATGGCGTAGCCGTGGCGCAGGTAAAACGACAGGGCGTTGCGCGAGGCGCACAACTCCAGGCCGGCCAGTCCCCGTTCCCGAGCCAGGGCCTCAACGGCGGCCAGAAGCGCCCCGCCGGTTCCGGCCGGGGCGTCCGGGGCGGCGTAGAGCAGGCTGACCTCGAAGCCGGTGAGCCCGGCCAGACCGCACAGGCGGCCGCCTTGCCAGGCAGCAAGGATGGTGTTGCGGCTGTCGTCCAGCATGGCGGCGAAGCGCTCGGGCGTGCCCCGGGCGGCCCAGGCGGCGCGTTCGCGCGGGCCGTAGCCTTCCCGGGCCTTGGTCTCGATGGCGGTCACGAAGACCCGGGACAGGGCCGTGGCGTCGGCCGTCGCAGCCGGCCGGATGGTCAGGACCGGCGGGACGCTCACCGGGCGCGCGGCAGGGAACAGGCCGCTGGCCTGGTCGGGGTGAAGCGAATCGGGCCGGACAGGGTGGGCGCGCCCATGGCCTGGGCCATGCCGCGCAGCAGTCCGGCGAAAACGAGGTTGTGGGGGATGAGCAGGGCGTACCAATAAGCCAACCCGGCCAGTCCCCGGGGCAGGAACTTGGAGTGGACGATCAGCTCCGTGGCCCCCGGGCCGGCCGGGGCCAGACGCAGTTCAAGCAGCGCCTCGCCCGGGGTGCGCATTTCGGCCAAAAGCACCAGCCGCCGGCCGGGCTCCAGGGCCACCACGCGCCAGAAATCCAGGGGATCGCCCACGGCCAGCGTCTCCCGGCGGATGGTCACGCGCCGCAGTCCCACGCCGCCGGCCAACTGGTCGAGAAAACCCCGCAGCCGCCACAAGGCGTTGCCCCAGTACCAGCCGGTGTCGCCGCCGATGCCGGCCACGGCCTTCCAGACCCGGTCCGCGTCCGCGCCCAGGGTCGCCCTGTAGCCGCATTCGTAGATCGTGCCGCCGGCATAGGGCGCGTCGCCGCAGGCCGTCCATTCCGGCGGCGCGGCGTCGCCGGCGTCGGCGCACGTCGTTTCCACGGCGTTCTGGCGGATCTTGTCCAGGGCCAGGCGCACGGCTTGGCGGATGGTCAGGCATTGACGCGGCACAAGCTCGAGAATGCGCTGGTCATGGCAGACGACCTCGTTGCGCAACCCCTCGACCAGGGGCACGATGAGCGAGCGGGGCAGCGGGGTCACAAGCTGGAGCCAGTAGGTGGAAAGGCGCGGGGTGAGCAGTGGCACGGGCACGATGAGCCGCTTGGGCAGCCCGGCCTCCTCGGCGTAGATGGCGAAGATGTCGCCGTAGGACAGGACGTCCGGGCCGCCGATGTCCAGGGTCAGCCCGGCGGTGCGCGGCTCGGCCAGACAGCCCACGAGATAGCCCAGGACGTCGGAGATGGCGATGGGCTGGCAGCGGTTTCGCACCCAGCGCGGGGTGATCATGAAAGGGAGCCGGTCCACGAGATAGCGCATGATCTCAAACGAGGCGCTGCCGGACCCGAGGATCATGGCCGCGCGCAGGTGGGTGACGGGCACGGGGCCGGAAGCCAGGACGCGGGCCGTTTCGTGCCGGGACTGCAGGTGGTGGCTCAGCGTATCGTCCTCGCTGCCCAGGCCCCCGAGGTAGATAATGCGGGAAAGGCCGGCGTCGTGGGCCACGGCGGCCATGGTGCTGGCCGCTTCCCGGTCGGCGGCGGCGAAGTCGCCCTTGGCCGAGTGCATGGAGTGGACGAGGTAGTAGGCGGCGCGGCAGCCGTCGACGGCGCGGCGCATGGCCGTGGCGTCGCGGATGTCGGCCTGGGCGAGTTCGAGGTTTGGGTGGCCGGCGAAGGGACGGCAGGCGAGCTTGTCCAGGGAGCGGGCCACGGCGCGCACGCGATGTCCGGCGGCGAGCAGGGCCGGCACGAGGCGTCCGCCGACATAGCCGGTGGCTCCGGTGACGAGGATGGGCTGGTCGTTCATGGTCGGTCCTGGGTCTGATTTGGGGCATGGTAGCAGGGCTGGCAGGGCGAGGCAACGCGTGGCCGGAAAAGGAATTTTCGCGGGCCGGAAATTTTAGCGTTGACAAAACGCGAAATGGGTTCTAGTTTCCGCTCCTCGCGTCGGGATGTAGCGCAGTCTGGGAGCGCACCTGAATGGGGTTCAGGGGGTCGGAGGTTCAAATCCTCTCATCCCGACCAGAGATTTCAAGGGGTTACGGAGCCAATCCGTAGCCCCTTTTCTCGTTGGATAACCGGGTGGATAACCTATTGGCCTGGGATTGCAGGGGAACGGTTATCCGGGGCGACCCAATGTCCGAATGTCAGGGGGTCGGGAAAATTCCTCCGGGAAATCAGAGTGCTGCGTTTGGGTGGGTGTTGTCTTGCGCTCTATCCTCTGATCTGAGTTCGAAGGTGGCTCGCTGTGTGTCTTCGGGATTGTCGTCGGGAGCTCACTTCATGCTCAGGGTCAAAGCGCATAAATTTTTGGGATGTAAAGAGTATATTTATGTCCAAAAATCCTTTCTATCTACGTTTGCTCGGTCTTGGATTTGTGAATTAGTTTGTATTTCAGCATGGCAGGAATAAGATAATGAAATAATGTTTTGTATTTAGTTTAGATTGTTTTGCTCTTCTCGAATCATCTGGCCCAGCCTCTCCTTCTTTCCCGAGGTCATTTAGTTTTCGTGGACATGCTTGACCTAAACCGCCTGCGCAGGTGCCTGCGCCTTTGGTTTTGGTCCTTTCCTCAAATAGTAACCAAAGCTCAATTGACTGGATCAGTCCTTCACCGTATTTGCATTGCTAGGTGTCGGCACTTCAATTGGCCCTAAACGTCTTCTTCGAGGTGGCCGGTTAGTTGCTTGGACGCGTGAGTGCAGCTGTCCCCTCGGTTAGTCCAGGCAGATATCGGTCGATGAAGCCAATGCCTTCGTGTAGTTGAATAATATCACGACAAGCGCTTGAGGAGACTGCTAAATGTGGAAAAACGCGAGCATTACTACAAAAATTCTTTTTTCCATTGGAATAGTGCTCCTTACAATGGTCGTTCCGAGTGCTATATCACTGATAAGTCAAGGCAAAATGATCGCCGGGTTTGGCAGATTGTCGGATGATAATCATCTTGAGCAACTTCTTCTGGAAAGAGAAATCGATCACCTGAAATGGGTGCAATCGCTAAGCACTTTTTTGATAAATAGCAATGAGACTGAACTTAGGATACAGGCTGACCCAACAAAGTGTGCATTTGGTAAGTGGTATTACGGCAAGGAAAGAAGTGACACTGAGGCAATTTTCCCGAAATCTACTTCGCTGCTAAAAGATATTGAGGAGCCACACAAGCAACTTCATGCTTCTGCCGTTAAAATTCAAGAATTTCGGAAGGCTGGAGAACAAGATAAGCTTGTAAATGTGTTCTATAATGAAAGTGTTGCTAGTCTTGGGAGGGTTCAGGCAATATTAAAAGAAATTAGAGAAGTTGTTGACTCTAGCGTCATTAGTGAAGGCAAAGCAATTGAACAAGCAAATGAATCGTCTAAAAGAAATTCTCTAGTAGTTATTGTGGTTGCCGTATTGATCGCTGTTGCTGGCGGAATAGCAACCGCTCTATCAATAACGCGCCCCCTCAAAAATAGTGTGTCTTTTGCTGTAAGCATCGCAGCTGGTAACCTGAGCGAACATCTAAATATTGAACAGAAAGATGAAGTAGGAGTTCTCGCAGTAAGTCTCAGGAAAATGGTTGATAATCTTAAGGCCAAAATTTCTGAAGCTGAAAGTAAGACTATCCTCGCAGAGGAAGAGACGAAGAAGGCTCAAGTTGCCACCAAAGAAGCAGAAGAAGCGCGCCGTCAAGCTGATAGGGCAAAACGGGAAGGAATGTTGGATGCTGCAAATAAACTAGAAGCAGTGGTTGAATCTATTACATCAGCGTCTGATCAGCTGAATGCTCAGTCCATTGAACTTAGTAAAAACTCAGATTCTCAAGCTAGGCGTGTCACTGAAGCTGCAACTGCCATGGAAGAGATGAACTCTACCATTATTGAAGTTGCAAAAAATGCCAGCCAAGCTACATTGACGAGTGAAAATGCCAAAAATAAAGCCTTGGAAGGAGAAAAAACTGTAGTCGATGTTATAAGACATATTGATATTGTGGAGACTCAGTCGTCAGAACTAAAAATGCATATGAATGATCTTGCCAAGAAGGCTGATGATATTGGAAAGGTAATGAATGTGATAAATGATATTGCAGATCAAACCAATCTCCTGGCCCTGAATGCTGCAATTGAAGCAGCCCGCGCTGGCGACGCCGGAAGAGGATTTGCTGTCGTTGCCGATGAGGTGAGAAAACTTGCAGAAAAGACAATGACCGCCACCAAAGAAGTAGGTTCAGCTATTCAGGGGATTCAAGAGGGAGCCCGGATAAATTCACAAAATGTCGAGAACTCTACGAAAATTATCCAGGAAACTACCGCTCTTGCAGCCAATTCTGGTGAGGTGCTGAAATCAATTGTGACCTTTATCGAAGCATCAGCTGATCAAATTAGATCTATTGCAACTGCCTCGGAAGAGCAGTCAGCAACTAGTGAGGAAATTAACAGAAACATTTCTGAGGTCGATAACACCATTTCTGAGTCGGCTGCCATGATGCACGAATCAGTCAAGGCGGTAGATGAACTCGCCCGTCAGGCTCATGCTTTAAAGCAATTGATTGAGGAACTTCAAACGGAGGGGGGTGGTACCCAAAGTCGACATTTAGGACACAAAGCGAGGCAGGCCAAAAACTAGTCTTCTCGGTGCCGGCGTACTTCGTCAACGCGGTGATGAACTTGGCGACCGTCTTTTTGACGAGTCCACCCGACCTCATCAAGAGTACTCTGGCGTTTGCCGTTTCGGAAAACAAGCTATCCCTTTGAAGCCTCGCCCCAGCCCGCCTGGCGCATCGTGACGCGACGTTGATCGCGTTCGGCCAGGGCGACGACGGCCTGGACGGAGTCCCCGTACAGCCGAAGATCCTGGAATGACGACGGTGACCTGCGACGTTGCAACATGACCGCGTCCGTCTCAAACCAGTAGGGCATGAAGCCGCCGAAATAATAGCCCCGCGAATTGAGCGCCGCTATTCCCGCTGGAGCATCCGGCCGCCCCAGATCGAAAACCGCCTGGACGATGCCGTCGTCTCCGGCCTTGCGTTCCAGGTCGGACACGATCCTTTCCAGATCGCGACCCGGCTCGTGAACCCAGACCTTGATGCAGGCGGCTTTCTCGAAATCGATGATCTCCACCCGCGACGATTCGGGCAAGGTCGCCTGGGAACTGGCCTCGATCTGTCTGTCCAGGCCGGCCCTGGCGCAAAAGTCGACGTAGGCCGCGCGGTAGGCGGCTGGCAGGTGGACGGTCTGGGGGGTGAAGAGCATGGGCTTGACGGTCAACACGAGGGACGTCCGGTCCCCGTGCCGGTAGTCGTCCGAATAGGCTTTGGCCAAAATGGCGTCCATGGCGATGCCGCAGGGAATCATGCCGGTGGTCTCGCACATGCGCTGGGAAAAGGTGTGGGTGCACACGGCCTCGCCGAAAATCGCCCCGGCCTGGGCCATGTCTGGCAGCCGTTCCATGGCCTGCAGCCAGAGATCGCGGGCCATGCCCTTGCTGCGCTGGTTCTTGAGGATCATGAGCTGGGCAAGTTCAAACAGACGCGGCCAGGGCGAGCATCGGTAGATGCCGATCATGCCGAGCACGTGGCCCTGACGGGATTTGGCCACCACGGCGTGCTGGGTTCCCGAGGCGTACCGTTGGGCGATCTCGGAAGGATCGTAAACGTAATCAAAGGGATGCTGGTCGCCATAGACGCTGTAGGTCAGTCGGGCGACACCGAGCGCATCCTGTGGCGAAATCAGGGAGATGGCATAATCCTCGTCCGGGGGGACCTCGCAGTCTCCCAGGCGGTGCGCCACGATCAAGGCGTCGCGGTCCATGGATTCTCCCTTGGTCCTCCCTGACAATGTTGAGGGAAGACAGATTGCAGCCCGTACTTAGCTTCTGTACTTTATCCTGTCAAAGCGACTAGATCAGCTAAACAGAGCAGGCTCGGTGATCTATGGATATCTTGCGCGGCATACGGGTCGTCAATCTTGCCCTAAACCTCCCTGGACCCCTGGCGGCGAATCGCCTCGCCCACATGGGGGCAGAAGTGATCAAAGTCGAACCGCCAGCCGGCGATCCCATGGAACTCTACAGCACCGCATGGTACCGGGAAATGGCGGCAGGGCAGGAACTTGTCCGGCTGGACATGAAAACGCCGGAAGGGCAAGCGCGATGCGGCGAACTGCTCGCCGGAGCCGACCTGCTCATAACTTCCAACCGCCCATCGGTGCTCACCAAACTTCATGTCGACTGGGAAACACTGCATCCCAGGTTCCCGAAACTCTGTCAGGTGGCCATCTTTGGTTACCCGGAGCCTCGCGGCGACGTGGCCGGTCACGATCTTACCTATCAGGCTGCCCTGGGGCTTTTGTATCCGCCGAATCTGCCCCGCACGCTGCTGGCCGACATGGCTGGCGCGGAGCGGGCTGTTTCGACTGCGCTTGGGCTGTTGTTCGCGCGCGAGCGTTTTGGGCGAAGCTGCTTTGCGAAAGTGGTGCTGTCGGACGCCGCCTTAGAGGCGGCCGCCCCCTTGAGGTACGGGCTTACCCGTCCTGGCGGACTGTTCGGCGGCGGATCGCCGGAATACAACATCTATCCGGCGAAGGACGGCTTCGTCGCTGTTGCTGCCCTTGAGCCACGTTTTCGCGAGCGGCTGTTCGCCTATCTCGGCGGGGTGAGTACGGCCGGGGAACTCAGCACGATCTTCGCGTCCAGGAACGCTGACGAATGGGAACGACTCGGAGAAGAAGTCGACATTCCGATCGTCAAGGTCCTTGCTGCAGAGGGGACGTAAGTTGCCGCCCGTAGGCGTTGGCGGCGTTGATCGCCTACTCAACCTTTCCAAAGATCGCTTCGACCAACCTTTCAGCTTCGGCATCGCGGTGACAGTGGTCAATGAATCCTTCCGGCAGCATGGCGAGTAATTCTTCAAATTTCTTACGGGGTAAGTTCGCCGTAACCCAAGGTCTCTTCGTCTCGTACTGACGGCGGGAAACCTTGAGGATGGCCCAGGGTTTTTCCTGCTTGAGCAACTTCAACATGGTGATAGTATAGCATTAGAGATTGTTCTCTTCAAGTTTCCGGTGGTCTTCGATCATCTGGGGCCAAGAACTCGTTTGATGACTTCTTTTAAGTCTTGTATGTCCACAGGTTTGGCAATGTAGTCATTCATTCCCGCCGCAAGAAACTTCTCACGGTCTCCAGTCATAGCATAGGCCGTCATGGCAATGATGGGAACATCCTTTTTGTCTTGCCCTGCTTTTCCTGACCGAATTGCCAAGGTGGCCTGCACGCCATCCATGATGGGCATCCTGATGTCCATCAAAACAAGGTCTATTTCCTTTCCTGAAAGAACTTCTATGGCCTGTTGTCCATCCGTGGCGACAATGACGGCGTAGCCATGTTTTTTCAATAATGCTTTGACAGTGACAACGTTGATGTCTTCGTCCTCTACAAGCAAAACTTTGTATTGGGCAGGGGAAGGATGCGAAGACAAAGGTATGTTTGGGAGAGAAATGGCTCCGGTTGCCTTTTTTGAAGACCCAAAAGGCAATGACAGGTAAACGGTCGTTCCCAGCCCTGGAGCGCTTTCGATCGCAATTTCACCTTCTAATAGACCGACAAGTCGTTTGACAATGGAAAGTCCAAGTCCTGCTCCTTGAAAACGGCGAGTGTAATTTCCCTCACCCTGTGAGAAAGGCTCGAAAATCAGCCCAAGAAGTTCGTCGCTGATTCCAATGCCTTCGTCGCTAACCATGAACAAGATTCGTTCTTGTGCAATTTTTGCAAACGGCAGCAGGTAAGCCTGGACGGAAATAGTTCCTTGGTCAGAAAATTTTATCGCGTTTCCGACAAGGTTAAAGAGTATCTGTCTGAGCCGAACCTCGTCCCCGAGAACAAATGAAGGCAATTGTTCATCAAGGAAGAAGCGCAGTTCCAAATCTTTCTTTCGAGCCGTAGCTGCGAGCAGTCCGTCAACGGAATCGAACATGTCCGCTAAAGAGAACTCGTCAATTCTGATGTTGAGTTTTCCTGCCTCAATTCGTGAGAGATCAAGGATGTCCGAAAGAAGATTTGTCAATCGTTTTGAGGCTGTAATTGCCTCGTCGACATACTCTTTTTCCTCTGCGCCGAGAGGGGCTGTCTCGAGAAGCTGAAGCATGCCCAAGACGCCGTTGAGCGGTGTTCTGATTTCATGGCTCATGTTCGCCAGGAATTCGGACTTGGCGCGATTGGCGTTCTCTGCAGCTTCCTTGGATTTCATGAGGTCATCGATATCGATTTCGACGCCATCCCAAATGGTATGAGCGTTCAGCGTACGTCGCGGCGCTGAGGTTAGAAGATGCCAGCGAATTTCGCCCGATGGCATTTTCATGCGAACTTCAGCGCTAAACGTCGACTTGCTTTGTATAGCTTGGTTTTCGCGTTCAGCTAGAACCGCCCTGTCTTCCTCAATAATTTGATTGTAAAGAATATTTGCGTCAGCCAAAACCTGCTCCGGGGAGACTCCGTGGAGTTTCATTACCCCCGCGCTCAGATATGTAAAGTGGCGTATGGTGCCGTCTGATCCACTGTCTAGCTGATAGACCATGCCTTGGGGAAGATTGTCACTCAGCGAAGCCAACTGTGCTTCCCTCTCGTGAAGGGCTGATTCGGCTTCTTCGCGATCAAGCACCTTCCATACAGCATCCATGAGCAGGCTGAGTTGATAAACGTCGGTGTCCGTGTATTCACCTTCTTTATTGGCGACTCCCACGACAGAAACGATTTTTCCTTCCCTGAAAACGGGAATAGTCATGTAGGAATATAACTTCGCGTGGCCATCAGGGTAGCCTTTTTTCAATGGATGGTATGCTTGAAAATCGTTGATAACTATAGGTGATCGTTGGCGCACGGCTTCACCCCACACCCCAGTGCCTTTTAAGTCGTAGTGAGTATGGGGTTTTACGATTGTGCACTCATGCATGACGTCCCTGGACCAAGAATTCAGGGTGAGGCGCTCAGTTTTCTCGTCGTAGAGGTAGATATAACCGAGTTTGCTTTCTGTGAGGCGGATGGCTTCATGAAGAGCGAAGTCGAGGAACTCTTGAGGTTCAGTGAATGGATGCTGCAGAACCTCGACCAAGCTGATTAAACGTGACTCGTTGGCGCGAAGCTTCTCCTCCATGTGTTTTCGCTCGGTAATGTCTGTGAACATGGCGAAGGCACCAGTGAAGTTCCCGTCGTCGTCTGTAAGTGCCTTGGCAGAAACGATGGTCCAGAGGATGGATCCATCCTTACGTATCAATCTTCGTTCATATATGTCGCTTGCTCCGGCATGCCGGGCTTGCATCTTTTCAGTATGCTGGTCAAACTCTTCTGGAAAAATGAAATCTTCTACCTTGTGTCCTATGATTTCTTTGACCTCATATCCGAGCATTTCGGCCATGGCGTGGTTAACGAGTGTAATCACATGCTCGGCATTAATTGACCAAATGCCTTCGTTTGCGGTCTCGACGAGGCGTCTGTAGCGCTCTTCGCTGTCGCGAAGAGCTTGCTCAGCTCGCCGGCGCTCAGTTACGTCCACGCCAAGGCAGGTGACGTCTATCACGTAGCCCTTATGGTCCAAGGTTAGGGCGTTTGCCCAAGAAACGACGCGCTTTTCTCCAGCGCGCGTCATGATTTCGTTTTCATACGTAGAGAAACCATGAATGTGCTGCTGCGACATGACGGCATCAAAGACACTTCGGACTTGCTCGCGAACTTCGGTCGGGATGAAAAGATCAAACCAATCTTGCCCCAAGATCTCGTCTTCGTGCCATCCCGTCAGGTCAAGAAAATACTGGTTGGCAAAAAGGACCTTGGCCTTGACGTCAAGAGAGATACCTATTTGTGGGGTATTGAGCAGGACATGACGCCATTTTTGCTCGGATTTGATCAATGCCTCTTCAAATGCCTTGCGTTCAGTGATGTCGTGAAAGACACCTAAGATGAGCGCCCGCCCCTGTAGATGAAAAACGCTGGCACGAACCAAGGCTGTTCGGATATCGCCGTCAGACCGGCTGAAGCGGACTTCCTGGACTTGGTCAGGGGATGCTACTTGTCGACAGAATTGCGGCGTCTTTGTGTGAGGAACGACTTCCCCGGCCGGATGAAGGTCGCTTTGATGCATCCCCAGCAGTTCCTTGCGCGACCGATGAAATAGCTCTTCGGCTGCGGGGTTGCACTCGACGATGATGCCTGTATCCGTCTCGGCGACAAGGATTGGGTCCATGACTGAGGCGTACAGAGCGCGATATTTTTCCTCGCTTTCAAGGGTTTTGATCTTTTCCTCTTCTCGGCTGGCCCGGATCGACATGAGCTTGCCCACAAGGGCCGTGCCCAAAGGGTAGATCAGCAACACTGGCAGGGTAATCTTCGACAAGACATTCCAAGCGATGTCCGACGGGAGGGTCAGCATCAACCCTAGCATCGCCAGGTGGATAGCCAGGCCGAAGAGCAGGAGTTCCCCAAAAGAAAGGCGTGCAAGGCCGCTGCGTCGGAAATATCTCCACAGAATGCCAATCGCTCCAGATGCCAGGATCACATAGACGCCGGTCCAAGCTCCGGGACCTCCTTGGTGAAGGCGGTAGGCTGCGGTGATTCCCACTGCGATGGTCGTGGGGATCAAACCAAAGAAAAGCCCCGAAATGCCGAGGAGCACTGAACGGGTGTCAAAAACCACCCCTGGCATCAATGTCCAGGGTGTAGACATGACCACGAGGCCGACTGCTCCGAGCAGGAGACCCACAAGTCCTTGGCGTGGCTTTGCTTCTCCAATTTTCCAGCGAGTCGCTGTGACGTCGAAGAGCAGGGCCACCGCTAAAAGCAGTGAAATGTTGTGCGCAAGACCTGTCAATAGTTTGGATTCCAAAAGCTACTCCCAAGTATCTGTGGGGCCAGGTTTTGTGATAGAGACGGGTTGAAATTCTTCTTAAAATACTCCGGAGTGAGTGTTCTGGGCAAGTGTTTTTCACAAGTTCCGAGAGTAGGCGGCTCTATTTGTGGGGATTCCAGGCGTAATGCAAAAAGCCTGTATGGGTATTTGTTTGTCAAAAGAAACGATGTGAACAAAAAAGGCTAACTGATGACACCTCGAATCTTCCAGATCAAACAAGTCCAGGTGCTGCCGATACCTCTCGTTGAGGCGTGGACCTTTTTCTGCGACCCGCGAAACCTGGGCGCGATCACCCCGGACTGGCTCTGCTTCGACATCCGCTCGGAAGTGCCGCCGTGCATGTACCCCGGCCTCATCATCGAGTATCGGATCAAGGCGCTTGCCGGCTGGCCCATGGCCTGGGTGACGGAGATCACGCATGTCGCCGCGCCCAACTACTTCGTGGACGAGCAGCGTTTCGGCCCGTACCGGTTCTGGCACCACCAGCATCATTTTCGTGACGTGGGCGAGGGCGTCGAGATGACCGATATCGTCCACTACGCCATGCCCTACGGTGTTCTCGGCCTTGCCGTCCACAAACTCGTCGTCGCGAAAAGGTTGGAGCAGATATTCGCGTTCCGGCGGCGGAAGCTTGTCGAACTTTTCGGGTAGGTAGCTCGCAGACCAAAAAAAGGAGGGCCTTGCGACCCTCCCCATGTCTAATACACTCTCAGTGCGTCAAAGTACTTCTCATTCGGTGACTTAGGCATGGTCCCTGATGAACCGCTCGAAGGCGGTCTTTGAGGCGAAGGTCATGGTCTTCTCGGTGCCAGCGTACTTCGTCAGCGCGGTGATGAACTTGGCGACCGTCTTTTCACGGAGCCCCTCGAAGTCGATGCCCTCGATTACCCGGACGAGGACGTGGGAGACAGTGAGGTCGTCATGCTCTTGGGCGCGAAAGAGCTTGCCGGTAATCGTGCACTTGCCGCCAACGGCCTTGGTGCCGCCAGCCTGCCGTGCAGTGACATAGTACGGGCCAGCCGGGCTCTCGAACTGCCGGTAGTGCTTGGTGCCGCCGCCGTCGATGTGCGAAAAAACCCAGATAGTATTCATCGTTCGTTCTCCGAAGCGTTAAAGGTTGAGTTGGGAAGTTGCCACGGTCCTGGGACTTTGCATGTTCTGATCCTCCCTAATGCTTGGTTCGGGTTAAATCGGTGCTACTCCAAGTTCACATGGCGCGACTTCGAGAGAAGGAACATCCTCGGGCTTGCTCAGGCTTGGCAGCTTGGCGATGGTCCGCCGTTTTTCGCCGCCGAGCAGGTGGTAGTACTGGTCGACGGTCATTTTGACGCTGGCGTGGCCCATGAGCTTGCTCACGGCCGCGACGTCGCCGCCTTCGCGAAGGAGTGTCGTGGCGAACAGGTGCCGGATGTCGTACATGACCACGGGGTAGGTCAGGCCGGCTTTTTCCGCCGCCGTCTTCAGGGACCGGCGAAACTTTCGCAGCGGCTTCCCCTGGTACTCGATGATGTAGCCGGTCTGGGCCTTCTCCCGCATAAGCTGGAGTCGATCCAGAAATTCCGGCGCGATGGGGATGACGCGGGTGGTCTTCGTCTTGGTGGCGTAGACCTTGATGCTGCTGTCGTCCCAGTCGATGTCGTTCCAGGTCAGGGCCAGCAATTCAGACTCGCCGGTGCGCACACCAAGATTCCAGGCGACCTCGATGGCCCAGGCCAGATGGGGCCGGGCCAATTCCTTGATCTTCATGAGGTCCGTGTAGGTGAGCTTGGTGTCCCGGGGCCGTTCCTTCGGCTTCTTCCACCGTTTCAGCGGGTTTTTGGTGGTCAGCTCGTAGTCGACGCCGTACTGGAAGACCATCTTCAGATAGGACAGGTAGCGCGACCGGGTCGTCTGGCTGCGGTCGGCGTAGACCTTGCCGATGATCTCGACGATTTCCTCGAAGCGGATTTCATCAACGGGCCGCTGGGCGAACGCCGGGATGAAGTGGGTCTTCACCAGAACGGCCAGCTCCTTGATCCACCGCAGCGACTTCCCTTCAGCCTTCTTGGCGTTGATGTAGAGCTGCGTCAGCTGGTCGATGTAGACCTTTTCGCCGGGGGCGAAGATGGGCAAGGGGGCCTCGACGAGTTTGCGAGCTTTGATCTCCTCGTCGAATTTCTGGGCATCACGCTTGCCTTCACGGCCCTTGCCGAAGGTCTTGGTGCGCTGTCGGCCGCCGGCGTCGCGGTAGGACACGTAGTAGGTGTCGTTGTTGGCGCGTTTGTGGACGGACATTTATACCTCCAGGGTGATGGGGCGGCGTGTTTTCTGCGCGGCCCCAGTAACGTAGAGTTCTGGACTGGCCATGAACGCTTCGAGGTCGGCGCGGGCGAATCGGTTCTTGCTGGGTCCGTACCGCTTGATCTTGAAGCGGTTGACCATCTTCTCGAAATAGGAGTGCGAGTAGCCGCAAAACTCAGCGGCCTCCTTGCAGTTGAAAAACGGACCGATGCTCTCGCTCATGGCCGGGGCTCTCCTCGTGGGCGGTTTCTGGCAGTTATATAGGCGCGTCTAGGGCATTTTGCAAATTTCTCCTTGAAATTTAGGATAATACACTCAATATTGCCCTCCCCAGGGTGATGAGATTCCTTTCCCCAGGTAAATGAGTCCAAAATGAGAGGCTCCCGCGCGGGGCGGGATTATGAATTTTTTTTCATGTTGAAATTTTCTGGGTAGCCGTCGCCACCGGATCGACTATGGCCGCCGTCAGATCGTGTTGAGCAAAATCTCCTCCACCTCCTCTTCCTGGATACCGAGGTATCGGCGCGTAATCGACGGGCTGGAATGGTTCAGCCGCTTCGCCAAAACTTCCCAGGAGACACCGAAGGTCTTGCGCTGGTGGTAGCACCAGGTTTTGCGCAAGGTATGGGCACCGTAGTTCCCTTTAAGATTTACAGCTTCAGCCCATGCTTTGACGTACTTGGTGACAGCATATGTCGAAAGCGGATAGTTCGAACCTTTTCTACTTTTGAATAAGTAGTGGTTGTCTTCTAGCTTTGCTGTTGTTAGATGCTCGTCAAGGGCAGTCTTAATCTCCTTGTTCATGATGAAAACGTTTTCCTTGCCGGTCTTCTTTTCACGTAATATTACTCGCTCCCCAACTTGGACGTCTTTGACGTCCTGCTTTTTAAGCGCAAGCAAGTCCTGCACACGAAGTCCCGTGTTGATGCCCATGATGAACAGCAATTTGTCTCGATGGTTGTCAGAAAGGATTTTCTTGATGCTCTTAATGGACTTAGGTTCAGTAATGGGTTCGACCTTCATCTTTTACTCCAATGCAATTATTGCAGTTTAGGTGGGTGAAGTCGGACTTCTAAAAAGCCAGCTCCCAGGACTAGGACCACCAGGCAGCCTGTAACGGGTTAAATTTTAACGCCGAATCAGGTTTTTGCCGAGGAAAGTACGTTTTTATGTAGAAACGTACATTGGCTATATGGATAATTTCTCTATAATATAGCGAAGTTTGAGAGAAAGGATGTTCGCATAAATAAAAAGCCACACCCGGAGGTGTGGCTTTCATCGATGGAGATTGTAGTAGTCAAACTTTGGTCAATATGATCATTTCATTTTCGACCATGACAGTAAACTCGTCTCCTTCAGCCACGGCGAGTTCTCGAAGATCAAGATTCTTCAGATGGATTTTCAGCTCCATCTTTTTGTTCACCCGGGGGCGACTTGAGTTCTTGAGATACAATCCTTTGACCTCATAGTAGGTCTTGTCGTCACTCATCAACTTCAGCACGCAGTGCTTCAAAGTTTGTCGATGGGTGATGCCAAGCTTTTCCATGATGCTGATAGCATCCATGTTGTTTTGGATGCATTCGCGCAGAATGGAAGGATTGTATTTGGGTTCGACCTTCTTCTTTTCAGAAGGTCCTTCTCCGTCGTTTGTTGCCTGACCAGCTTTCTTTGACATGGAAATCTCCTTTGTTTATTGGTATATTTCTCTATTGGAATCGAAAATATGAGCGGAAATCGACTTTTCGCCGGGTAAAAACTGGCGTTGGCCCTATACGGCGATTCCCGGGGTTTTCGCCGTGGAGTGGGAGCTGACTGTGGGAATCTGAAAAAGACGCAGGGAATGGGATTTTAAAACGGTATCTTTTTTATACCATTGGATTGGCCATGGTATTCAAAATTATGGCGTAAAAAAGAAGGCCTAGAGTTCCTAGGCCTTCGTGGTAGCTATTGCAGATAGAACACTTCCACCAGCAAGCAATTAATGCTCACTGGTCAAAGTGTTCTTCTTGGATCGAGAAGAACGTCGCCGTTCTAAGCGTCCATGAATTCCTGACGGGCGGTTTTCCCGCATCAGGCTTTCCGAGAGATGTTGATTTAATAAAGGTATATTTCTGAAGTATAGTCATAGCTTGACAAGAAGTTGTTGTAATTTTCGCGCAAATTGTTCGTTGGAATGAATTCAAGCATTTTCATCAAGACAAAATTTTCAGTAAGTTTATGGATCAACATCTCTCTGCATCCCTTACAGATGCGCAGCCATCCATTGGCAACTTCGGTTTTCTCACTAACCTTACGGTTGAACGATTGCAAATGGACTTCCCTTGGTTTAGTCAAATCTAGAACAAAACCATCCGACACCTAATCGCATACATATGGTGGTTGTAAATAGAACTTCGATTTGCCATGAATCTCGTTCGCCATATGCGCCACCTTGGTTTCATACTGAAGTAAGCATTACCGGCTGGTTTAAGGCCTCATCTCCTCCACTGGCTATCTTGCGATATGTCAGCTAGATAATCTCGAGTCCAAAAGCATTCGATGAGAACGATGTTTGAAGTAAATCCCGAGACAATTTATTTTTTGACCTCATATAGTATATATGGTTCGAATTGAACGCTAGAACGAAGACCTAGCAAGGCTCCCATGACAATTGTGTCTGCAATGTCTGAAAATTGTTATCTTGAACCAATGTATGTCTTTAATCCTGAAAAATATGGTTATAATTATTTTGCTTGATATCAAGTTTTGAAGTTCAAAAATATATATTGGTAATTTCTCTATTAAAATCGAGCAAATAATATTCGTTTGAGTAAATTGGAAAGCTATGTTGTAAATTTTCGGTTGTAAAAGTAGTAACTTGTATTTGGACAATCGAAAAGATGTCTGGAAGCTGCTTGGTATTTGCAAGCGGAGCGTATTTAAAGATTGTAGATTGAAATTAACTCATTGCCATAGACAAGTTTTGGTAAAAAATGGAAGTCGTAAAGGGAACGCGGGTGCAAGGTGCAAGGTGGAAGGTGTAGAATAAAAATTTTTATAATGTAAATTATTATTATATTATTTCAATAGGTTATAATTTTTATAACTATTTAATATAATTTATAATTTTAAAATATATAAATATATTATTGTGTTACATAATACAATATTAAAACTGTACTTTTACACCTTCCACCCTCCACCTTCCACCCCGTAAACCCTTTTCTGCTTTTAAAATATACAAGTTCTAGCTATTTTACTTCATGATGAAGGGAAGTATTCCTATTGAAACAACTTTACTGGTGATTGTACTTCAAACAAATGGGGCAAAGGGTGTTGCTGCCACCCCTTGCCCCGGACTTAAATGAGTAGACTAGTTGTTTTCAGGTGAGGATAATTTAAGAAGATGCTTCACGTGCACTGATAGCAATCATCTATCCTTTCTGAAAAGTCTGAAGTGAGAACCATTAGTCTAAAAAACGCTTTGGTAACCTCCTTGATAGGGGACTACTTCCTCTGATTCTGAAGTGTTGATGCCAAGTCCATGGAACTCATCCTGATCGTCGTCGTCCATTGTTGTTTCAGACTTCAAGTCGATGGTTGTGTTCGCTGGATCAGACTCTCCGAACAAATTGTCGTAGTCAATCTCCGGAAGATCGTCTGAAACTTCTACTGGAGACGCTTGTATAAGTTTAAGTGCTACGATGGTCCCTTTATTTGCAGGCTTTTTCGTGAAGCTGATGCCAGCATCTTCAAGATCGGCTATAATGGTGCCAAGGTGTTTTCCTAAGGTTACAGAAGACTGAAGCCATTTTGGAGTGTCCAAGTAAGAGTTTGTCAACGATGTCAACTTTTGCCAAAGTTCCGAAGTTGTCCCGGTAAACTTGTTGTTCTCGCGTAAAACAGATTTGATCATGTCTACGGAATCGTTGTTCTTGGCAATCTTGCTGATTTTCTGTTTTCTGGCGTTGATCATGGCGAGACATGTTTCTGCGTAGCGATTTGCTCCGTATCCAAGAACTTCTGCTGCTGCGGCGCTTAACTTAAACGCGTCGCACCATCGAGCATGTTTCGGAAGGTTTATTGTTGGCAAGAGCTTCATTGCTTCAGATATTGTAGTGTAGAACCCGCCTAAAATGTTGGGGAGCTGCTTATCGAACTCGGCGGGTAAGTCCGAGTCGGACTTCATCTGGCTGTGAGGTATACGATTGAAATCGAACTCCAGAGTTCTACCCAAGAAGTCTGGCGCTTGAGTGGGAGATTTCAAGGCGGTATAGATCGTCGTACGCTGGAAGTATAAAGACAAGAGATCGTGGTTGGTGTAATATTTTCTTTCTTGTGATCCAGTTCCTGTGGTTGCCTTGCAAAGGGAGTCTGTTTCTGCTTGTGTGAACTTCGTAATATTGTCTAAGATTGGAATGGCATTGTTGTTAAGAGTCAACATCAGGTCTCGAGTAGTATGTACGCTGGTTTCCTGTGGACCATTTGGATCAAGCATAGTTCTAATGAATCTTGCTGCAGAAGTTTTTCCACTGCCTTCTGGTCCGATTAAACCAAGTAATGGTCTAACGTAGTTTCCGTGGGCCAATGAACACAGAGTGCTCAGAAGGACCATCTTGCTGTCGTCGTCGATGTTGATGAACTCTCCCAGCTTCAAATAGTCGCCATATTTTTCAGGTGTCGGGATAGCGAGTTGTGTTGAGACTTTTTTGAAGTAAATAGGTGCGCTAGCAGTGATGTTCCAGCCCGTATCCGAAATCGCAACGACTTCGTTGTTATCGTTTGCTAAGTCGATGTAGACTGTCCCCTTATTGTGTCCGAAACGGAGATGGACTTCATTGGTGCCTTGTGCCAAAGGCGTCTCCGATACGACGTATTTAATTGCTGGGGCAAGTTCATATCCGGGAGGGAACTTGTGGTACTTCTTGAAGTATGTGTTATTGACCCAGGTTGTAAATTCTTGTGATTCGACTTCTACAGGGTAAATGGCTGGTTTTCCGCTGGGCAAGGCAAAGATAATTCCCGTTTTTGATTTGAACATACTTACGGTATGGATGATCGAGACAAGCATTTGTGCTGAAGTCTGCTTTGAAGTAATTTTTGTGGCCATGATTTTCCTTTATTTGGTTTAGCTTGAGTGCAAATGTACCTCGCGTGTTTTGTTTTTTTGTTGGGTATGCTTGTGGAAGTATTTTTTTGTCAAGTGGTTTTTATGTGCGTGGTAGTTCGATAGTTTTAGAGGTGCTTCTTTTAGTGTTCTACTTTGGCATTTGTTTTCTCCTTTGCAGTGGCTATTGATGGTTTCGTTTGAGAGTGTAAGCCATTTTGCAGTGCTGTAAAGGGGTGTAATTTGATTTTTGTATCATATTTTTCATTTCTGTTTTTTAATTATGGGGTTGTGGCGGAGCGGCGCGTGACGGCTGGGCCGCTGGGCGGCTGGTGTGAGAGGGGGGCGAGGACAAAATACGGAAGAATCTTGAGCTAGGTGGGCGGCGCGGGTTAATCTCTTTTCCTTCTTTCCTTTGACTCATGCAACAAGAGCTTGCTGGAGGGCAGAAGTTCGAGGTTGGCCAGAAGTTTCGGCCATCTCTTGAAGGCACAAGAATAGTCCTGACTCCTGTAGAGTAGGCAACGTAATATTGATCATTTCCCCGGTGGAGCAGTGGACTCCTCCGGGGATTTTTTGGGCGACGCATAATCTGGCGATCTGTTTTTAGGAATGGTCGCGCATTAATTGCATCGTGATTTCGTCTAGAATTTGTGCGTGATGATGAAAGTACCGGAAGCCGAAAGTTGTTGTTCGGTGGGTAAAAAAAATCCCAGGGACCCTTTCGGCTCCCTGGGACTCGGCGGCGCGGTGGAGTTGGCTAGATAGCCGGGGTCAAGACGAAACTGCCGTCCTTGATGGTCGTGTCGAGACGCTGTCCGAGAGTAAGGCGCTGGTCAGCCGGAACGGACTCGTTGAACTTCTTGATCCAGTAGTTGCTGAGGATGGTGCCGCGCGGGTTGATGTAAGGCCGCTTGTCGTCTGTGTCGTTGTCGGCGTCGTTGACCAGTTCGTAGTCCTGTTTCTGCAACGAGGAGGCGATGAAAACGGTCATGACCATATACTGGGAGAGGTTCCGCTGGTTGCCCCAGGCCGTCAAGGAGATCTTCTTGTTCGGGAACGATCCCGACTGGGCGGCGTTGGCCATCAGGCTGGCCTCTTCGGCGATCTGCTCGTCGGTCAGTTTGCGAAGCTTCGACGCTGTTTCGGTGGTGCTCTTGGTCTTGGCCGGGGTGAGGTTCTGGTCGGTCTTCATGGGCTTGATCCTTTGCTGGGAGATTTGGTCGGCGAGAGCGATCGGGTGTCTGGGCCTAATGTAGACCCGTTCGTTCGTAGCCGTGCGTTTAATGTTGGCCCATGGGTTTGGGGTGGGTTGGGTTTCAGAGTTGCATGGGGACGACGGGTTCTTGATACTCAGGTCGAAAGGTCCCGTCAAGAATATTGTTTCAAAATCTTTTTTTATCGTCGATTTCTTGTTGATTAGCAAGCTTTTTGATTTACCCCGATTTGGGCGGAGTCGGCCATCCGGTGGAGGTGTGGAGATAGTGGAGATGGTTTCAGAACCGTTTGCTGCGCCGGCGATGTCCTGCCCTCGGCTCGACCTTGGGTTTCAGCGTGCGAAGAGGTTTTGCAGAAAATATCTCCTCCATCTCCTCCTAATCGGTGAAGTACCGCAAAAATAGGCGGTTACCTGGTGGAGGTGATGGAAGCCGATCTCCACCTACCTCAACGATGGCGTGGGTCAGCCGGCGAAGGGCGAGAGGGCGGACGCCCAGTGCGGGCGCATCTCCAGGTGCGGGGGCGTGTATGTGGGCAGAAAGGGGCAGTTAGGGTTGCGTCAGAAAGAGCGCGCTATTGTCGGCTGCGCCGGCGCAGTCACACACGTCAGCCCCGAAGGGCTGGCTCCACTCGTCCTGGTCAAGCGTCAGAGGGAAGTCCGCCAGCATGGGGTCAAGGGCCGGGGTAAAGTCTACGTCCGGTTCCGCAGAGCTGAGCCGGGTAAACGTCAACACACGTCCGACCTTGGCCAAGGGCGAGAACTCGCACTGCCAGCCCGCAAGCTCCAAGTACTTGGTGATCTCTTTCAGACGTCGCGAGAAGGCGTTGGGCGCTTGGGGTAAGACTCCCTGGCCGATCCCGCATCCGGAAGCATGCTTCTTGAGGTCATCCAAAACGTCCGAGACATAGCCCTCCACCTCGGGCAACTCGGTGCTTTCCAGGTAATCGACCAGCAAGGTGGCGAAGTCGCCGTCCTCAAGGGCATTCTGCTGGGCACGCAGCGCAGCGCGCTTGTGGGCCTTGATGAAGTCGGCCTGGCTATAGTCGAGGGCCAGCGCGGCAACGCATGCCCATGTGGCATAGTCGGCCATCCGGGGCAGTTCGGACGGGGGGGTGACCTTGCCGTACAGGCCGAGCATCTTGGAGAGGAGGTCGCACATGCCGCCCAGGATGTCGGGCAGGTCTTGCGCGTATTCCCGCTTGACGTCCCGCTCAAGCCGGCGCTGGCCTGGTGTCACGCGGTCAAGGGCGACCACGATAGCCCGGTCCAGGAGGTCTGAAGCGCTCGTCGGGATTTCCAGGGCTGTGATGAGCATGGCCCGCTTGAGCTGGTAGATGACCATGTCGGCGTCCGTGTACAGACGCCGCTTGGCGATGGCCCCGCCCGTAGCCGCCAAGCACATGACATTCTCGACGTCCTTGGTGATGGACGTCAGGTTGTCAAAGGCTGGGATGGCGTTTTGCTCGATATACAGCGCCGCGTCGCCCACGTTTTTCTGGACGTAGGTATGCATGGAGGTCGACGGATCAAGCAGTCCTCGCAAGGCGGAGATCGACCCGGATTTGCAAGCTCCGGGCGCGCCGTGGAGGATCAGGGGGGCACGAGCAATGCTCGAGATGGCGGCCACCAAGGGCCACGTCAAAACGAGCAGTTCGTCGTCCTTGGTCTTCAGGTTCAAGGACTTGAGGAGCTTGCGGTAGTCGCCACCATGAAGCGGGACCGGCAGCGGCTGCATGTGGCCGTACCGAATGAACTTCACAGGCGGGTTTGTGACTACCTGCCAGCCCGCCGAGGTGATGTGCACGGCCTGGCCGGACTTGTCGCCGAGGTCGATATAAATCTCGTCATCGACATGGGCGAAGCGGACATGGACTTCTTTGGTGATGCCTCGCCGTTCGCTTAAAAACTCGATCATGTCACAGAATGTCTTCAGCTCGCGTTCCTTAGGAAGGCGGCTAGTAATGTCAAAATAGGAGCCCTTGATCATTTTCTTCAGGCCCAATTCGCCAATCTTGTAAGTGCGATAAATATTTTCAAAATTTACTGTCGCGTACCCGATGCCGTTCGGGTCGGTAAAAAGGTCAAGATCATGAAGGATGGTGTCAAAAGGGTTTTCGGGGGAGTCGTCCGCGTCGTCGAAGTTGGAAACCTGGGCGTTGCCTTGAGGGGTGACCTGCTGGGGTGTAGCGCCGCACTTCTTGCACGGCCCGACTGATTTCTGTTTCTGGACAACCGGTGCGAACTGTTTTCTGGTCGATTCGTTGCCGGCTGCTTGGGCAGCTTTCTTCCGTTTGAACTCATCAAGAGAAATCGCCATGTTTTTCTCCATAGCCGATTTCTGCCATACGATACACGCCGCCGCACCTGGAGATGCGGCGCATCCGGCACAGCCGGAAACACGTCCACTCGATTATCAAAGAACGGGTTGATTGCGGGAGGAGAAGAATAAACCTTCTGCCCGGAACCCCGCGCGCATGTCAAGAGGGTCTGGGTCCAAATGGGCCGCCAGGGAAAAAATGTGTCATCGAGTGAGACAAGGCCTGGGCTGGGGTTAATCGTCCTCGGGCAGCATGATCGTCAAGACCGGCTCCCCTTGGTCGCCAGGACCGATGACCGCCACCACGTGGACCGTGTCCCACCGCCCCGGTGCCATGAGGAAAAGGACGTCGAATTCGGCGCGGTCGCTGTCCCTGATAGCCTTCGCTGCGAGCAGGGTCCGGAAGAGGAGATCGTGAAGCCTGCCCTCAACAGACTGCCCTTCGCCTTCCAGTCCAGCCGGCGGCACCACGTACCTATTATATAGATGGTCGGTGACCACCGTGTGCACCTTGAAACCCGCCTCGGCGGCTTGGGCGGTGATGTCGATCAGGACGCCGTCGGCGATGGCCTCGGCGCGGGTGTAGCTGAAAATGATCGGCCAGTCGTCCATCTTGGGTGCTCCTTTGTAGGTCAGGGTTGAATCTTTTGGAGGGTAGCCTTGGTTCTGGCCCCGGTCACGGGGCGGCGGCGGAAAACGGGCATTGGGCCAGGGCGGGGTCGCCCTGCGATTTTGGGGAGTGGGTGGGGATTGGGTCCTGGTCCCTTGGGAACGGCCCAGGGCGGGGAGGAGGTCGCGAACCCTGGCAATGCCCGGAATGGGGGCTGGGGGCAGGGCCAGTAGGGTGTGTAGTGGTAGGGTGGTGAATCCGTTTTTGATAGGTATTTTCAAGCAAGACAAGAAAATATGGCGATTTTATAGAAGGCCATTGACGCTTATCGCAACGCAGCGTAGCATTCTGTTTGAAAATTTTCTTATTTCACCCGTTTGTATAGGAAAGTTTAATGAATAGTCTTGTTGAAGTGTTGAAGCTGCGCGTAATTTCCATGCTTCAGGAGTACATGGAGGTATCTGGAAGAAAAATGTTTCGAAACTATAGTCCTAGATTCTTTGTTGAGAAAAAGTTGAAGGGAAATGACTACTTTGTCTTGTTTGAAACGTCTTCGCGTTGTAACGGTGAAGTTCTCTTTGTCTCCTCCAAATTTCAGAAGATTCCTGTCGATATTTCAACTTTTTCGAAATCTATAAAGTTCAAATGCTTTTGGAGAGCAACTGGTAGGGGTAGGTGGAACGAAGTACACTTGAAGCCACAGTTTCTGGGTGAGCTTTCCAAGGTTGTTGATGTTCAAAAAGTTGAGTTGGATTTGGAGGAGGCCTCGTTTAAGCGCACGTAGCACCCATTGGTCGTGGTTTGGGTTTTGGGTATAGTTTCCATATTGGGGTGACCCCGTCGAAATACTGGCATTGGGCCGGGGCGGGGTCGCCCTTTGTTTTTGGTGAATGGGTAGGGATTTGCCCCGGGGGCTTTGGGAACAGCCCAGGGAGGGGAGGAGGGCGCGAACCTGGGGGCTGTCCGGGGCAGGGGCTTGGGGCGGGGCAGGGTCGGAGGGCGTCGGCTAGCAGTGTTCGTCAGGAGTTGCCCTGGTTGATGAAAAGGGCATCAATTTGGATGGTTACGGTTTTCCTTGCGAAATATCGAGAAAATTGGATAGTTAATACTGTTTCGGCCTATTGGGGCTTCCTGATTGCTTGTTTCTCGACAAAGGTCGTCGGGAAGTCGAGGATGTTTTCATTTTGAGAGGTTTTTTATCTCGCTAAGTCGGCAGATGTTATAGAACGTGGATATGTAAAGGCGAAGTTCTTGGTGGAGAATGCTGTATAATTGTATCAACTAAATATCGAAATAAGTGGTTTTTTAATGTTTGGAGTGGCTGTATATGTTGATTGAATCGTGTTTCTTAAGCAGTCTGTGCGAACTTTCGAGAAGCATCAGGTGGAGAATGTTATGCTAGAAATTGCTATTTGGATTGGTTTAAATGTTGTTCCGTTCGTCTTTGCTGTTATTGTTTCGCTTGTTGTTGCTGGATATGTTCTTGAAAAATTAGACCTTGAAAAATTTGAGTCAAATTTACTCTATTTTTTTGTTTTCTTTCTCCTTATAGCTTTAAAAGATGTTATTGCTGGTGGAGATGCGTCAAATATTTTTGGAAAATTTTTTAGCGTTTGGTCTGCTATTTTGGTGTTTAGCCTGTTCTATATGTTTTTGTCGTTTAGAAACAAAATGCAGAAAGCCTTGAACTCGTTGAATGAAAGGCAGAAATCGATTGAAGAAAGCATGCCGTGGAAAGTTGGAGCTGACGCGGAAGGCCTGAATGTTGTTAGATCTTCAAAATATACAGTTGATTTTATTGTTAAATGGCCGAAGCTTATCTTGAGCCAATTCCCTGAAGGCCATGAAGCACATGCTTTGGGTGTTGTAGAATATATAGTTAAAGAGTATTGCAGTAACGGTTCTTTGCTGGATACCGACGAACAGGTTTGGGGGAAAAATTTTTCTTTTGACGTGTTTCATGATCATGTTTCAAATATGTATCAATGTTGGTCGTACTTTCATAAGTCTTTCGTCAAAGACATGCGTGTTGTCGGGCAAATTTTTGGATGTCAGGGTTATGGTCGGTCGTCTTTGAACGGCTCGTCAGAATTTAACAATATATTTGTCCTGGAAAAAAGTTTTTCTTCAATCGAGATGGGTTTTGATCGTGGATTTTTTAATATAGAATGCAGGCCGGTCGTTAATTTTCCTATAGGCGATTTTATTAATTTGGTTTGTGGTGTGTATGAACTTTATGGTGATGCAATGCTGGCAATAAAAAAGTTCCCGGATAAGTTTGAAAGTGAACTTCTGAGGAATGGATTCATTTATGACTTGTCTGTTTATGAAGACTATGGCTGCGGTAGGGCGTTTGACGATAAAGAATGTGTAGTTGAGCGTGAATGTTTAAACGATATGCAAGAGAAAATGGGTGTTTCTGTGTATCGCCAGAAGCTGTTGAGTCATATTTTTTCAAATGAATATCTAACAATTCAAATTAGAGCCCAATGCTCCTAGCGTTTGCGATTATGTCTGGTGTCACGTTCCGGATATAATCGAATACTATTTTGAGGTTATGCCGGCCAAAAAGCGAAGCGACTCTTTGCGATGCCCTGGGCGTACGTGCCTTCCCGTCAGTCGCCCGAGCCGTCCAGTGCCGTCCCTGAAGCGGGTGGTGGCCACGCATAGCGAACAGCCGCCCAAGCCTCCAGGCGAGAAACCCAGGGGAACGAAAGCTTGGCTCGTCAAAAGTTGCCTGAATTCAGAAATTCGCTGCCCCGTGGGCGAGTGCATCACGCCAGCGGTCCTTGTAGTACAGGATGGTCTTGAGTTCGGCGAAAAAGGCCTCCACCACGGCCGGATCAAACGCCGTGCCTGCGCCCTGGCGTATGATGCGTTGGCAGGCATCCTCGGGAAAGGCGGCCTTATAGGGGCGATGGTTGCCAACGGCGTCGTAGACGTCCACCACCGAGACGATGCGGGCTTCCAGAGCAATGGACTCCCCGGGCAGCCCCTTGGGATAGCCGGTCCCGTCCCAGCGTTCGTGGTGGGATAGGGCGATGGTCTGGGCCAGGGGCATGAGTTGCTGTTTCGCGCCGAGGGCGGCCATGGGCTCTGCGGTGGTGCAGACCATGGCCTCGGGCTGGCCCTCGGCCAGGGGCTGGCTGAGGATCATGCAGCCGTATTCGCAGTGGCGCTGCATAACGACCCATTCCTCCGGGGTGAGCGGACCGGGCTTGAGCAGGATGTGGTCGGGCACGCCGATCTTGCCTATGTCGTGCAGGGGGGCGGCCTCACGCAGCATCTCCACCCGGGCCGGCTCCAAGCCCAGGCAACGGCCAAGGGCGGCGCACATCTCGCCCACCCGGATGACGTGGTGGCCGGTCTCATTGTCACGGTATTCCGCCGCCTTGCCCAGGCTGTAGAGAATCTGGCGGCGCGTGTCGCGCAGTTCGGCTGTGCGCGCGTCCACCAGGGCTTCCAGGTTGTGCTGGTAGTTGCGGTTTTCCCGCAGGAGCCGTGCGCGCTCTAGGACCCGGGACAGGGCGTGCTCCACCACGGCAAAGCGCGACACCGGTTTGGTGATGTAGTCCCAGGCCCCCAGACGGATGGCCTCCATGGCCTTGTCCACGGCTCCGACGCCGGAGACCACGATCAGGGGCAGTTCCGGGTCGCGGACTCGGACCCGCTCGATAAAGGCGTAGCCGTCCATGACCGGCATGTTGAGGTCCACCAGGACCACGTCCGGGGCGAAGTGCTCCAGGACCTCCAAACCCTCGACCCCGTTGGCGGCCAAGGCGGTCAGGCAGTTCATGTCTTCCAGATAATCGGCCAGGGTGCGGCGCAACATGACTTCGTCGTCAATGACCAGCACCCGCACCGCCTGCCCGGGAGGCAGGCCCAGGGCCTTAGCGAAGGGCATTGTCAAGGGCACGGACGATCACCTCCATGTCGGCCACGGGCTTGTAGAGCACGCCCCGGAAGCCGGGGATGTCCTGCATGATCGCCTTGGGGAACTGCTCCTCGGGGGAGCCGGTATGGACGAGAAAGCGCAGGGCCGGGTACAGGTCCTGAGCCTGGAGCATAAACTCAATGCCGCTTGAACCCGGCAAACGCAGGTCCACCAGACATACGTCAATGGCCTGACGCCGCAGAAGGTCCAGGCCGGACTCGGCATCCTCCGCCACGAACGCCTCGAAGCGCCCTTCGTCTTCCAGGTAATCCTGGGCGGCCAAGCCCAACAGGGCCTCGTCGTCGATAATCAGCACGCGGATGCGTTCAGAAGTCATGTTTGGGCATCTCCCAGGGGAATCTCGACGGCAAACGCGGTTCCCTGACCGAGACGCGACGCCACGGAGATTCTTCCCTTGTGCTTCTGGGCGATGATGAAAAAACCCACAGACAGGCCAAGGCCTGTCCCTTCGCCCTGGGGCTTGGTGGTAAAAAACGGTTCGAACACGCGTCGGCGGGTGGCCTCGTCCATGCCCGGTCCATTGTCCCGTATCTCGATGCGGGCGGCGTCGGGGTCCTGGCGGGTGATCAGACGCAGGGTGGGCGGGTCGGGCCGCTGGCCCCGGTCCGCCATGGCCTGAGCCGCGTTCTTGATGATATTGAGCAGCACCTGGACGATCTCCGTCTCCATGCACTCCACCGGCGGCAGGGTCGGATCGTAATCGCGTTCGATGCGGATGCCTTTGAAGTCATAGCGTTTTTTGAGATCATAATCATTGGCGGCCAGATCTACGGCCATATCGAGGAGGGCGTTTACGTTGCATGAGGCGCGCAGGGACTGGCTGCTTCGGCTGAAATCGAGCATGGTGCGGATGATCCGAGCGGCCCGGTCGCCGGCCTCCTGGATACCGCGTAGGTATTCGTCGATGTTGCGGGCGCGCATGTAGGCGGCAATGGAATCCATTTCCAAGCCGAGCCGCCGGGCCACTTCCAGATTGCCCGGCAGGGCAGGCGATAACCGGCGCTCCATATTCTGCACCGACTGCAAAATGATGCCTAGGGGGTTGTTGAGTTCGTGGGCCATACCTGCGGCCAGCCCGCCCACGCTCATCATCTTCTCGGTTTGGATCATCAGCTCCTGCATCTTTTTGTGCTCGGTGATGTCCACGATGACGCCGATCAGCCCGCCTGAAGCGCCGCCGGACAGGCGAAATCCGGTGACCGAATACAGGGTCTGGTGCACCGCGCCGTCGGCCAGGGGGATGGACATTTCCTTGTGCACCGGCTCGGCCCCGGCAATAACGGCCTCATCCTCGGCCTGATAGGCGGCCCGGTCCTCGGCAGGCAGATAGTCCAGATCCAGCACCGTCTTGCCAACGAGATCCTGACGGCGCACCCCGAACCAGTCCTCATAGGCCTTGTTAAAGCCCAAGAATCGGCAGTCCGTGCCCTTGTAAAAGACCGCGTAGGGGATAGTGTCCAGGAGCGCCTGTTGGAAGGCCAGTTGGTCGGCCAATTGCATCTCCAGCTGCTTGCGCCCAGTGATGTCCCGGAAAATGCCCTCCACGCCAAGCACCCGCCCCTCTCCGTCGCGGTAATAAGCGCTGGTGGTTGAAACCAGCACCGCCCCTCCGCTTTTGTCCTTAAGAGTGACTTCGTAGTCCAGGACCCGGCCCTCGACCGCGATGCGCTCCAAAAGGGCGTGGCGTTTGTCAGGTTCCATCCAGAAATCTGCGGCCGGCCGGCCAAGCAGCTCATCGACCGAGTCGTAGCCGAGCTGGCGCGGCGTGGAGGGGCTGAGCATTACCAGCCGGCCTTCGCGGTCGGTGCGGTAGTACATGTCCTGGATGTTCTCAATGACGGAACGGTACCGGGCTTCGCTTTCGCGCAGAGCCTCTTCGGCCTGCCGTCGCTCGGCCACGTCCTCGACAAGGCCGTTAATGCTGGCCGGTTCGCCTGCGGCGTCGTACTGGAGGGAAGCGTTGATGATGGCCGGAAACGCTTGCCCGTCCCTACGTCCCAGGAGTGCTTCCAAGCGCAGACCCTGGGGCGAGACGGCCAGAGCGCTGCGGATATCCCGTGATCCTTGGGGACGCAGATAGCTGTAAAGCGGCAGATGTTCGAGGCCGCCGAGCATGGCCTCGGGGCTGGAGAAGCCGTGCATGCGGGCGAGGGCGGCGTTGACCTCCTGCAGGCCGTCGCCATAGGTGCAGCGGAAGATTCCGATGGGGGCATGATCGAAGATGGCCCGGTATTTTTCCTCGCTGGCCCGCAGAGCCTGCTGGAACGTCAGGCTGCGTTCCAGTTCGGCCGCCAGTTCCTGGGCCTTGTTTTGGTAGGCCCGCCGCAAGGCCAGGGAGCGGTAAAGCAGGACGCCAAGCAACGCCACAGTGACCGAGAGCAGCCCGATGGCGGCGTATAACAGCCAGGTCAGGGTGCGTATCTGGCGCTCCTGGGGATGGACCCATTTGTCCAGCAAGGCGCGTCGACGCTCCTGGGGAATGTTGGCCAGGGCCTTCTGGATGGCGGAGAACAGTAACGGTCGGTCGCTGCGCACGGCCATGGACAAGGCCGTCTCGTGCTCAGTGGTGGCGGCCACCCGCAGATTGCGCAGGCCTTCCTGCTCAATGTAATACGAGGCCACGCCCACGTTCTCCACAAAAGCGTCGAGATCGCCGAATGCGGTCTGGCGCAGGCCTTCCTGGATGTTGTTCACCGGCACAATGGTAAACGTGTCCGGATAATTGCTCTTGAGAAAGGCGTGGGAGACATAGCCGTTGACCACACCCACGCGCAGGCCGCGCAGATCGGCCAGTCCGTCAATGTGCTTAAAGTGCTTCTGGGTGAACACCACAGTGGGCAGATGCACGTAGGGGTCGGTAAACAGCAGATACTGAGCGCGCTCGGCGGTGTAAGCCATGGCCGGGGCCATGTCGGCCCGACGCTCCTTGAGGCTTTCCAGCAACGCCGGCCAATCTCGCTCGGCTTCGGCCCGGATGCCGACGCCCAAGCTGTTCTCGATCTCCTTGATGAAATCGGCGGCTAGCCCCGAGAACCGGCCGTCCTCGCCCAGGAACTCAAACGGCGGGTATTTCCAGTCGTAGACGAGGCGGATCTGCTTGAGCTCGGCTAGGGCGGCTCGCTCCTCGGGAGACATGATATCCGCCGCATGGGCAACTGCGGCCAAGCCGAGCAGCACGGCCAGCCCCCAGGCCAGACACCGCACCCCCAAGCACCAGGCACGTCCGTGATTCCGAGCCGGCATCGCCCCTCCCGGTCTGGATTGCATCATCTAAGATACACTATTTTTTTATAATATCGCACAGACGGCGCAGTCTGTCAATTTTCACTAGTGGATTGGCCTAGGGTTTTCTGGGACACCAAATTGGCAGTATGACTCTGCCGCTCGGGATGTGCCGTATGCTGAGAGAGGGAGAAGCACTCAAGCGATTCTGGGCACTTCACAAGACTCAGGCCGTGCTCCGGCTGCTTCGAGGCGAGAACAGGCGGCAAGTTTCTTCCAAGTAAGGGTTTGGTCGCAGAAGGAATTGCTTGAACAGTTATTCTAGACGTACGATAAGCTCGATGAAGATTTGAAGTCCGAGCTTCCGTTAAAACGGATTTGGACTGTTACTCCGCAAAAAAACAATGATGATACTTTCGGCTGTTGTCCGTTGTAGTTGAGCTTGCGCGGTCTTTTTCAAGGCTGTTGCCAAGTTGGCGTTTGGACTTCAGTTCCAAGGTTGGCTTCCTTGAGGGCAGCTTCAATTTCTTCGCGGCGAAACCCAACGATAACCTTTTCGCCGATGACGATGGTCGGGAACGTGATTGCCGGGTTGAGTTTGCGGAGGGTATCGAGAACCTGGGTTCGTTCGTCGCCTGACATGAAGTCTACGCTGACAGGGTCATAAGCGACCTTGCGTTCGTCGAGAAAGTCTTTGGCTTGGGTGCAGTGTGAGCAAGTTGAGAGGGTGTAAATTTTTACTTTGGCAGACATGGATGAAGTCCCCCTTGGTTTGTAAGTATGAGCGGCGAGAGAGGTACTTGACTTATCCCCTTTGGGGGACTGTTGGTCAAGGAGGTCGGCTGTAATAGGTTTTTGGATGTTATCCAAGGCGAGGAGAGAGGAGAGGGCTTTTTGACCTAGAACAGGGGGATATTTTCCTCGGGGCCGACGCTGCAATCTGGATAACATCTGGAGAACCGTTTGCCTTCGTCGCCAAGCAGAGTATGTCTGAAAAATGTTATCATTTTAAGAAAATATCTAATGATTTCAAGGTTAGGATCAGGTGCCCGGCCCATGGGGTTCAGGGGGTCGGAGGTTCAAATCCTCTCATCCCGACCAGAGATTTCAAGGGGTTACGGAGCCAATCCGTAGCCCCTTTTCTCGTTGGATAACCGGGTGGATAACCTATTGGCCTGGGATCCCAGGGGAATGGTTTTCCGGGGCGACCCAATGTCCGAATGTCAGGGGGTCGCCTCCGCGCGATGCCACATGACCCTATTATTTGTTGAACCGTTTACGCGCCTCCGGGGGGAGAGTTTCCCAATCGCTGGGTAGGCCCGAGTGCCACGCTCTGACGAAGTTGCCTCGCCATTCCTTGCTTCCGTCCATGTCTGATGTTATATATTCGACGGTTCCGTTCTTATCGCTTCCGCTAAAAACAAGACGCAGTTTACGAGCAACTTTTGTCTTTACGGATGTGAGACTCCCAATAAATGTATTTCCAGAAATAACACCACTTCCTGACGAGTAGACATCTTGACCGGGAACTGACAGCTCAACATTGACTCTGTCGTCTGTCCTGTACAAGCTCATCCTTTCCACAACACTGCCTCCGTCGCGCCTTTCCCAGTTACTCAGAGCTTGAGGCGGAGTCTTGGAAGAAATCGCAAGTGCAGCTGTTGAAGCAAGCATAAGCATAAAGGTAAGGGCTGCTGATTTTGCTGTGACTTTCATAAGTTGCCTCCTCTGTCTATTGTTTTATGAGATGTGACGAGCTTCGTTTGAGGCCGTAGTTTCTATGCAGTGCCTTGGACAGACCACTTGCCTGCGCAGGTCGCATCGGAAAGCTCGCCCCCCTCGCCAGTGCCATCCGCATGATCTGTTCTGACCTTGAGCCAGCTCTCGGCGTCTAGCGGAGCAAATGGGTTGCAGCCGGCGGGACGTACGATGTATCGCAGCACCAAGATCACGTTTACTGTATCATGGCAACGATTGCCAATTGATTTTTAGTACATTTTGATGTTTTGTCAGATATCGGAATGACTTGTATAATGTGAAATGGCGTGAGCTAGCAAAAAGTAAAGATTTTTTAGTGAATACAGTCGGTTTACGATGAGAGCCATACTAAACGTCATATGCACAGTCGAAGGTAAGGAAGGGGCGACCCGATTCCCAAAAGTCAGGGGGGCGGAGAAGGCTCGTGGAAATTCAGTGCGTTCGCGATTCCGAGTGTAACGTGGACTTCAAGGTGCTCGCCGACCTCATCGCGAATGACCTGCCTTTTCAAATCACGCCCGGTATTCGCGTAGCCGAGATCAAGGAAGGCCGTGTCAGGCTCTTCGGCGGCGTCATCTCGACCCTGGCCGCCGTCTGTGCTGGGTTCGCTGTCTGGACTCACTGCAAGCTTGGTGACCGCCATCGCCGCCATAGCCCGGCTCGGTTACTGGAGCAATGTGGCCTGCTTCGAAGGCCCCTCACCCTCGCGACTGTGCGAGCATCAAGGTAAATACGGCGGAGGCTCTACGGTAGCTGCGGGGGACTCGCAGGGCTAAGCGGCTTTGGTCGCCACCCGCAGGGTTCCGGTCGACAGCACTTCCACGACCTCCCCCCGACCCAGAAGTTCCTCGTAATACTTCGTCACTCCGGGAAATATTCCGATGTCGTGAAAGGCGGCCAGTCCATCCTGCGCAAGCCAGGGTGACCAGGCTTCATAGTCATGTTGCGAAGCTTCGAAGGAGTGGTCGCCGTCGATGAAAAGTAATCGAATCGGGCGATTCCAGCCTTTGACTGCTTCCCGCGAGCCCGCCCGCATGATGTGAACCCAATCGTCAAGCCCTGCCTTGCGCAGGTTTTCGCGAAATGTTTCGTAGAGACTGCCGCCCTTAGGCAAGAGGGAGGTCTCGAAGGCACCGTCGCGCCGGTGCTCCGGTGATCCTTCAAAATGATCAACAGCCACCACTTTTTCCCGTCGGGCGCGCTTGGAGCCGCAGGCGAGATACGACGTTGACCTGCCGGCGAAACTGCCAATCTCCACAATGCTTCCCTGCCCTGGGCCGTGTTCAGCCAGCAACAGCAGCGCGTAGCCCTCAATGGGGTCCAGAAATCCTTCAACAGCGGCAAACGTATCCGACACGAGCCAGTAATCTGCGGCCACCTGCATGGAACGTAAAATTTTGTCCAAACTCATCAGAAAAAACTCCCATTGCAGCAGGGCTGTGGCAGCAAAGCGGCACCGGGTTCGTATTGCCCCTGGTCGACCAAGGCCTGTCCCTGTTTATGTAACCTGACGCGGCGGCGTCAATCCCGGGGGTGCCCCAAGTGCTCGCTCATCTCACCGAGAATTGCCGGCCATTCCGGAAAACAAACTATCCCTTTGAAGCCTCGCCCCAGCCCGCCTGGCTCATCGTGACGCGGCGTTGATCGCGTTCGGCCAGGGCGACGACGGCCTGGACTGAGTCCCCGTACAGCCGAAGATCCTGGAATGACGACGGTGATCTGCGACGCTGCAACATGAGCGCGTCCGTCTCAAACCAGTAGGGCATGAAGCCGCCGAAATAATAGCCCCGCGAATTGATCGCCTCTATTCCCGCCGGCGCGTCCAATCGACCGAGATCGAAAATCACCTGGACGATGCCGTCGTCTCCGGCCTTGCGTTCCAGGTCGGACACGATCCTTTCCAAATCGCGACCCGGCTCGTGAACCCAGACCTTGATGCAGGCGGCTTTCTCGAAAACGATGATCTCGACCCGCGAAGACTCGGGCAAGGTCGCCTGGGAACCGGCCTCGATCTGTCTGTTCAGGCCGGCCCTGGCGCAAAAGTCGACGTAGGCCGCGCGGTAGGCGGCGGGCAGGTGGACGGTCTGCGGGGTGAAGAGCATGGGCTTGACGGTCAACACGAGCGACGTCCGGTCCCCGTGCCGGTAGTCGTCCGAGTAGGCTTTAGCAGGAATGGCGTCCATAGCGATGCCGCAGGGAATCATGCCGGTGGTCTCGCACATGCGCTGCGAAAAGATGTGGGTGCACACGGCCTCGCCGAAAATCGCCCCGGCTTGAGCCATGTCTGGCAGCCGTTCCATGGCCTGCAGCCAGAGATCGCGGGCCATGCCCTTGCTGCGCTGGTTTTTGAGAATCATGAGCTGGGCAAGTTCAAACAGTCGCGGCCAGGGCGAGCAGCGGTAGATGCCGATCATGCCGAGCACGTGGCCCTGACGGGATTTGGCCACCACGGCGTGCTGGGCTCCCGAGGCGTACCGTTGGGCGATCTCGGAAGGATCGTAAACGTAATCAAAGGGATGTTGGTCGCCATAGACGCTGTAGGTCAGCCGGGCGACACCGAGCGCATCCTGGGGGGAAATCAGGCAGATGGCATAATCCTGATCCGGGGGGACTTCGCTGTCTCCCAGGCGGTGCGCCACTATCAAAGCGTCGCGGTCCATGGATTCTCCCTTGGTTCTCCCAGGCGGTTTTGAGGGAAGACAGATTGCAGCCCGCACTTAGCTTCTGGACTTTATCCTGTCAAAGCGACTAGATCAGCTAAAAAGAGCAGGATCGGTGAGCCATGGATATCTTGCGCGGCATTCGGGTCGTCAATCTTGCCCTCAACCTCCCTGGCCCCCTGGCGGCCAATCGCCTCGCCCACATGGGGGCAGAAGTGATCAAGGTCGAACCGCCGGCCGGCGATCCCATGGAACTCTACAGCGCCGCATGGTATCGGGAAATGTCGGCAGGGCAGGAACTTGTCCGGCTGGACATGAAAACGCCGGAAGGGCAAGCGCGATGCGGCGAACTTTTTGCCGGAGCCGACCTGCTCATAACCGCCAACCGCCCATCGGTGCTCGCCAGGCTGCATATCGACTGGGAAACGCTGCACCCGAGGTTCCCGAACCTCTGCCAGGTGGCCATCATTGGTTACCCCGAGCCTCGCGGCGACGTGGCCGGTCACGATCTCACCTATCAGGCGGCCCTTGGGCTTTTGTATCCGCCAAACCTGCCCCGCACGCTTCTGGCCGACATGGCTGGCGCGCAGCGGGCGGTTTCGACCGCCCTTGGACTTTTATTCGAGCGCGAGCGTTTGGGGCGAAGCGGCATGGCGAAGGTGGTGCTGTCGGACGCCGCCTTGGAGGCGGCCGCGCCCTTGAGGTACGGGCTTACCCGTCCTGGCGGACTGTTCGGCGGCGGATAGCCGGAATACAATATCTATCCGGCCAGGGACGGCTTCGTCGCTGTTGCCGCCCTGGAGCCACGTTTCCGCGAGCGGCTGTTCGCCTATTTCGACGGTGTGAAAACGTCCGAGGGACTTAGCGCGATCTTTGCGTCCAGGAACGCCGACGAATGGGAACGACTCGGCGAAGAACTTGATATTCCCATCGTTAAGGTCAGTGCCCAAGAGGAATTGACGCCGAGCACCTAACTTTCACATGTGGCGCCTCTCGCGGGTGTAAACGCCTATTTTGCTTATTTTGGTCAATATTTTAGAGTATTTCGTGTTTGTTTGGCTGAATCTTCAAAGTAAGTTGAATTAATGTTGTTTGCGGATTCAGGTTGATCATCTCTCCACAGTCTTTTCGTGTAGCAAGGTTATCCGGGAGCCTCTTTCCCCCTGGGGGCTTTCCCGACGGAGGCGATTGGGGAATGACCTATTCCCCGGAGACAAGCCGAATGCGCCGTGATTTCGCACCTCTGCCGCTGTCTGTCCGCGAAGCGGCCATGACCGGCCGGGGAGCCCCGGCCGGAAGTCATGCTTTTTTCAGGAAGCAGGTCTTGAGCACCAATCCCTTGACCTTGTCGGCGTTGCACTCAATTTCCGCCGGGTCATCGGTGAGGCGGATGTTCTTGATCAGCGTCCCGCGTTTCAGTGTCACGGAAGAGCCCTTGACCTTCAAGTCCTTGGTGAGCGTGACGTTGTCGCCGTCCTTTAACACCGTGCCGTTGCTGTCCTTTACGATCACGTCGTCCATGCGGTGATGCCTCCGATTGCGAGTTGAGGGGGGTGCCGACGTTGGAGCCGGCTTGAGAGGATTTCTTCGTCGCTGAAGACTGATCTTGCCCGAGGAAACGGCGCAGCATCCGGTTTCCCTAACAAGGAGAGCCGGCTCTAATCGAAACGTCGTTCATCCACGAGTCTCGGGCCGCCGGGGCTTTCGGCCGCATCGGGCGGCAGCACGATCACCTGGGGCCGCAGCTTGAGCCGCTGCTGGAAGCAGGCCGCGAAGGCCGCCGTGTCCAGGGGGCCGTCGCAGCACAGGCGCACTTCGATGACGTCCTTGCCGTCCGGGTTTCGCACCACGATCCGCCAGTCGACGATGGCCGGGAAAGCCGCGACCACCGCGGCGGCCTGGGCCGGATAGATGAACTGCCCCTTGACCTTGGCCGTGTCGTCCACCCGGCCGAGGATGCCGGCCAGCCGCGGCGAGGTCCGGCCGCAGGGGCAGGGCGTGTCGTCAAGCTTCGAGAGGTCGCCCGTGGCCAGCCGGATGAGCGGATAGGCGTCGGCAAAGGGCGTGAAGACCACCTCGCCCATCTCGCCCGGCGGCAGCGGGCGGCCGGTGCCGGGTTCGCATATTTCCAGGATGCCCCGGGAGCTGGCGTGCATGCCGGTGAGCGCGGCGCACTCGTAGGCGATGCAGCCTACGTCGGCCGTGCCGTAGCCCTGGCGGATGGTCATGCCAAAGGCGTCCTGGACTTTGTGGCGCAGGCTTTCGGGCAGCCGTTCGGCGGCCACGAAGGCGACGCGCAGGCCGAAGTCCCGTTTGGGGTCCAGGCCGTGCTCCCGGGCCTTGTCGGCGATGACGTCGAGGTAGCTGGTCATGCCGACGAAGCCGGTGACGGGCAGCCGGGTCATGAGGTCGATCTGGACGTCGGTGTTGCCCGGTCCGGCCGGGATGACGGCGCAGCCCAGTTCCAGCAGCGGCTCTTCCAGCATGAGGCCGGCCGGGGTCAGATGGTAGCTGAAGGTCATCTGGACCAGATCGCCCTTGGCGAATCCGGCGGCGTGGAAGGCCTCGGCCCAGCCCCAGTAGTCCGGCCCAGGGCCTTCGGGGTCGTAGAGCGGCCCGGGCGACTGGTAGATGCGCCGCAGGCCGGCGACGCCGCCAGTGAGCAGCCGGGCCAGTCCGGCCCCGCCGTCCTGCAGAGCCAGCAACTGTTTTTTGCCAAGGGGCGGAATGCGGGCGAAGTCGTCCCAGGAGGCGATGTCCTCGGGCGTCAGGCCGGCGGCGTCCAGGCGGGTTTGAAATTCCCTGCTGCGTTTGTAGGCGTGGCTGATCAGCCGGCGCAACCGGTCGAACTTGCGGGCTGCCGCGGCCTCGCGGTCCATGTTTTCCAGCGGATTGTAAAAGCCAGAATCGGGCTTTGTTGCTTCCATGATACGCCTCTTTTCTTGCCGGACTGTCCACGCCCGACCAATGGTCCGCCCATTGCCACAACGCCGCCACCTTTCCCCATTGCGGGGGTCCGGGGGCCTCAGGCCCCCGGCGGAGAGGTCCAGGAGAGGCAGCGCCTCTCCTGGCCGCCGGAGGCATCCCCCTTCCCCGCTCCCGCTCCGATCACCCCAGCCAGCGTTTGCGGCGGCGGTAGTGTTTGACGTCGCGGTAGCGGCGTTTCTCGCCGCCGTGGGACAGGCCGAGGTAGAACTCCTGCACGTCGGGATTGCCGAGGAGTTCTGCCGAGGTCCCGTCGAGGACGATGCGGCCGTTTTCCATGATGAATCCCACGTCGGCGATGCCCAGGGCCGCCCGGGCGTTTTGTTCCACGAGCAGGATCGTCACGCCGTCGTCGCGGTTGATGCGGCGGATGATGTCGAAGATTTCTTCCACCAAAAGCGGGGCCAGGCCCAGGGACGGTTCGTCGAGGAGGAGCAGCCGGGGTTTGGCGATGAGCGCCCGGCCGATGGCCAGCATCTGTTGTTCGCCGCCGGACATGTAGCCGGCCAGTTGCTGGCGGCGTTCCTTGAGGCGCGGGAAGTAGTCGTAGACGCGCTCCACGCCGGTCTTGAACTCCCCGGCCGGGCGGGTGACGCCGCCGCAGCGCAGGTTGTCCTCCACACTCATGTCCTCGAACACCCGCCGGCCTTCCATGACCTGGAACACGCCCAGGCGCACGATGCGCTCCGGGGGCAGGTGGTTAATGGGCGCGCCGTCGAAAACGATGCGGCCGTCGGTGACGGCCCCGTCCTCGCCGGCCAGGAGTCCGGAGATGGCCTTTAACGTGGTGGATTTGCCGGCGCCGTTGGCGCCGAGCAGGGCGGTGATGCCCCCCTGCCCGGCGCGCAGCGACAGCCCTTTGAGGGTCAGCGCCACGTCGTTGTAGACGACTTCGAGGTTTTCCACGGCGAGCAGGTCCACGGCGTCTATTTTCCCAGCCATTCGGGCTTGCGCTCCAGGGTTTCGGTGGCCGTTTCGACCATCTTGCCGCCTTCGACCTTATAGATGATGACCGCCATGTTGGGGCGGTGGTCGTTGGGGAAGAAGCTGATGGGCGGGGTCAGGCCCATGGGATCGTAGTCGCGCAGCGTTTCCAGGGCATCCTTGATGGCCGGTCCGGTGAGCGGGCCCTTGGCGGCGGCCTTTTTGAGGCCCTCGGCCATGACCAGCATGGAGGCGAACCCCCGGATGTAGTGGGTCATCTTGGGCGCGCCGCCGGTCATTTTCTCGATGACGGCCATGCCCGGCACCTTCTGGCCGTAGACCACGGCGGTCTGGAGGGAATACGCGCCGTTGGCGGCGTCGCCGGCGAGCTTGAACAAGCTCTCGTCCACGCCCCAGATGTTGCAGAAAAAGGTGGTCTTGAAGCCGAGCTTCTGGGCGTCCTTCATGATGACAGCGGCCGACGGCGTCGTGCCGCCGATCCAGACGTAGTCCGGGGCGAGCTTTTGCAGGCGCAGCATCTGGGCCATGGCGTCCATGGCGTTTAGGGCCACGGTTTCGTCGCCGACGATCTCAAAGCCCAGTTCCTTGGCGTATTCCTTGGCCGCCGGGATGGGAACCAGCCCGTAGGGGTGGTCGGGATAGACGAAGGCCACCTTGGGCGGGCGGGACTCCTTCCAGTTGGCCTTGAAATATTTGAGCGCCCCGCGAATCTGGGTGGAGTAGTCGGCGGCCACGAAGAAGTTGTACGGGGCCTTGGCCGGGTCGGTGAGGTGGGCGGAATAGGAGGCGGACAGGGTCGGGATCTGGTCCTTGCCCACGAACTTGGTCAGGGCTTCGGTGTCCTGGGTGCCCCAGCCTTGCAGGGCCACGATCTTGTCCTGGGAGGTGAAGCGCTTGTAGGCGGCCAAGGCCTGCTGGGCGTTGTAGGCGTAGTCCACCTCGATAAGGTTGATGGGCTTGCCGGCGATGCCGCCGTTTTCATTCAAATACTTGGCCGCGTCCTTCACACCCTCGGAGTAGGGCACGCCCACGGCCGAGGTCGGGCCGGACAGATCGGAGAGAAGCCCGATGTTGACGGTCTCCTGGGCCAGGGCCGGGCCGGCCAGGGTCAGGGTCCAGGCCAGGGCCAGCAGTTGCGCCATGCGTTTCATACATACCCCCACGTTTGCGTGTTGCGTTCCGGACTCGCCCGCCGGAACATCGTCCGATCCGCAGCGCCCGTGCGCCTTCTCCGGGTAAGGAAAGGCGTTGTTGCGTCAATGGGCAAAGGGATAGAGCTTCCAATAGGCCTTGACGAGCCGCCAACGGTTGGCCAGCCCTTCGGGTTCGAAGATGAGGAAGAGCACCAGCACCAGCCCGAAGACGCCTTCCTTCATGGCCAGCAGGGCGCCGCTTAGGTCGGTGAAGGCCGCGCCGGCGTGTTGGGCCAGGAAATTGAGGCACTCCGGCAGGATGGTGATGAAGACCGCGCCGAACACGCCGCCGATGACGCTGCCCAGGCCCCCGATGATGATCATGGCCAGATAGCTGACCGACAGCCCGATGCCGAACTGTTCCGGGGTGATGTACATGGTGTAGCTGGCCCACAGCGCCCCGCCGACGCCGGCCAGGAAGGAACTCAGGCCAAAGGCCCGCAGCTTGTAGGCGAAAAGGTCCACGCCCACGATCTCGGCCGAGAGGTGGTAGTCGCGGATGGCGACAAAAGCCCGGCCCAGGCGGGTGCGCATGACGTTGGAAACGGCCAGCACGCACAGCACGGCCACGCCCAGGGTCAGATAGAACATCTTGAGGTCGGTGTCGAAAGCGAAGCCGGCGATGGACGGCGCGTCCAAGGCCATGCCGCCCGAGCCGCCGGTGACGGCGTCCCAGTGCAGGAACACGTATTCGAGGATGAGCTGGGCGGCCAGGGTGGCGATGGCCAGATAGATGCCCTTGAGGCGCAGGGAGGGCAGGCCGAAGACCATGCCGGTGAGGGCCGTGACCAGCCCGGCCCCGGGCAGGGCCAGCACAAAGGGCAGGCCCAGGTTGGCCAAATAGGCGGCGGTATAGGCTCCGACGCCGAAAAACGCGCCGTGGCCCAGGGAAATCTGGCCGCAGGAGCCGGTGAGGAGATTGAGGGACACCGCGCCGATGACCGAGATGTTGATCAGGCACAGGATGGAGACGAGGTACTTGTTCATGGCCCAGGGGGCCAGGCACAGGGCCGCGAAGAACAGGGCCAGGGCGATTTTCTGGAACCGGCTGGGAAAGAGCTGGGCCTCGCCGGCATAGGTTCGGAAAAACAGGCCGCATTGTCCGTGCATGGGCTACACCCGCTCGATTTCCCGGGCGCCGAAGAGCCCGTAGGGTTTGATCATGAGGATAAGGACCAGGAAGATGAAGGCGGCCACGTCCTTAAATCCCCCCAGGCCCAGGAATTCCTTGGCCGCGCCGTCGCAGACGTTCTCCAGCACCCCGATGACCAGGCCGCCCAGGGCCGCGCCGAGCAGGCTGTCCAGCCCCCCCAGGATCACGGCCGGGAAGACTTTGAGGCCCAGGTGCCCGAGCTGGGCGTTTATGCCGTTGATGTTGCCCAGGATGATGCCGCCGATGGAGGAGACCATGGCGGCGATGCACCAGGACAGGGCGAAGATGTTTTTGATGCCGATGCCCATGCTGGCGGCGGCCTGCTGGTCAAAGGCCGTGGCCCGCATGGCGATGCCCAGGCGCGAGTATTTGAAAAAGGCCGAGAAGATGAGGAACAGGATGATGGAGAGGGCAAAGGCGGCCAGATAGACCGGGGCCACGGGCAACCCGGCGATCATCACCGGCTCCTGGGGCAACACCGGCGGGAACACCTGGATTTGCGTGCCCCAGAAAAGCTGGACCAGGGATTTGAGCACCGAGGACAGGCCGATGGTGACCATGATGACGCTTATTATGGGTTCGCCGATCATGGGGCGCAGGATCAGGCGTTCGATGGCGATGCCCAGAATAAACGAGAAGGCGAGCGTCAGGAAAAAGGCGGCCAAAAAGGGCAGCTTGGCCTGGACGGTCAGGGAAAAGCAGATGTAGGCCCCGACCATGACCAGCTCGCCCTGGGCGAAATTGACCACCTTGGTGGCCTTGTAGATAATGACGAAGCCCAGGGCCACCAGACTGTAAATGCTGCCGATGACCAGACCCGAAACGAGCAGTTGCAGGTAGTATTCCACGACATTTCCTCATGTTTCGGCCGCGTCGCGCGGCCGGGTGCGGCCGTCTCGTGCCGCGTCCCCTTGACTCGACGAACGTATGACTCAAGGGACGCGGCGCTAGGCCACGTCTTCCAGGCGCAGTTCGCCGCACATCTCCCGGACGCTGCCGTCCTGGTATTTGATCTCGGCCCGAAGATGAAGCGTACAGGCGTCGGCGTAGAGGGCCTCGATAAGGCCGGCGTAACGCTGCCCGACCACGGCCCGGCGCACCTTGCGGGTGCGGGTCAGCTCGCCGTCGTCGGCGTCGAGTTCCTTGAACAGCAGGGCAAAGCGTTTCACGCGCATTTCCGGGGCCAGGGCGGCGTTTAGGCCGGCGATTTCGTCGCGTACCAATGCGTAGACCTCGGCCTTGGCGGCCAGGTCCTGATACGTGGTGTAGGTCAGGCCCCGGGATTCGGCCCAGCGGCCGACGATCTCGGCGTCGATGCAGACGATGGCGGCCAGATGGCCGCGGCCGTGGCCCAGGACCACGGCTTCCTTGACGTAGGGCGAGAACTTGAGCTTGTTCTCCATGAACTGCGGCGAGAACTTGAAGCCACCCTCCAGGGCCATGACGTCCTTGACCCGGTCGATGACCACCAGCCGGCCGGCCTCGTCGAAATAGCCGGCGTCGCCCGAGCGCAGGCGGCCGTCGTCGGTCAGGGTCTCGGCCGTGGCTTCGGGGTTTTTGTAGTAGCCAAGAAAGACCGACGGGCTTTTGGACAGGATCTCGCCGTCTGCGGCAATGGTCAGCTCGGTGTCCGGGATGGGCTGGCCCACCGAAGTGAAATCCACGGCCCCGTCGCGGTGGATGCAGGAGATGCCGGCGATTTCGGTCTGGCCGTATATCTGCTTGAGATTGACGCCCATGGCGTGGAAAAAGCGGAAAGCGTCGGGACCAAGGGCCGCGCCTCCGGTGCTGGCCGAACGGACGTTGGAAAAGCCGAGCCGGTCTTTAAGCGCCCGGAAAAGGCAGGCCCAGGCGAGAAAATAGGCCAGACGCAGGGTCAGGCCCGGCTTGCGGCCGGCAAAGCGGGCATCGGCGTAGCGGATGCCGATGGGCAGGAATTTTTCGTAGAGAAAGCGTTTGAGCGGCGTAGTCTCCATGATCTTGACCCGCACCCGGGCGGCCAGATTTTCCCAGACGCGCGGGGGGGAGAAGATGACGTGGGGACCGATCTCCCGGATGTTTTCCTGCACCGTGTCCGGGTCTTCGGGGAAATTGACCGTGAAGCCGAAAAGGAGCGCCGAGGCGGCGGCCATCATCTGTTCGCCCATCCAGGCCAGCGGCAAAAAGGAGATGAATTCGTCAGTCTCGCGCTTGGCGTCCACCAGCCCCAGGTTGTGGGCCATGGCCAGGAGGTTTTTATGCGAGAGCAGGGCCAGCTTGGGCCGGCCGGTGGTGCCGGAGGTGGTGGCGATGAGGCAGGGATCGTCCGGAGACAGTTCCCGGGTCCAGGCCTCGAACTGCCCGGCCTGGTCGCGGCCGAGTTCGCGCACGGCCTCGAAGCTGACCAGCCCGGGTTCGTCCAGTCCGGCCAATCCCTTGGGATCGTGATAGACGATGTGGGCCAGATGGGGCAGCTCGGGGCGGATGCCCAGGATCTTGTCCACCTGCTCCTGGTCCTCGGCGACGACCAGCCTTGCTTCGGACAGTTGGAAGATGTGGGCGATCTCCTCGGCCGGGGCGTCCTGGTACAGGCCCAGGGCAATGCCGCCCAGGGCCTGGATGGCCAGCTCGGCAAAGAGCCATTCCGGCCGGTTGTCGCCGATAAGGATGATGATGTCGCCCCGGCCCAGGCCGTATTTTTTGAGGCCGCCTGCAAATTCGGCCGCGGCGGCGAGGTAGTCGCTCCAGGAAAAGCGCTGCCACACGCCCCACTGTTTTTCGCGCAGGGCGGTCTTTGCGCCATGGGCGCGGGCGCGCCGCAGCAGCAGGCCGGGCAGGGTGTCGTCGTAGGGTTTCGGGGCGTCGCCCATTGTCACATCCGCGTATCGGTTATCGGTTGCCGGACGCCTAGCGTCCCAGAAAAACCGCGTCTTCGCCGCCGAGGTAGGCGGCTACCACGGCCGGATCGGCCATGACCGCTTCGGGCGGGCCTTCGGCCAGCACCCGACCGAAATCCAGGACCACCACCTTGCTGGAGATGTCCATGACCACGCCCATGTCGTGCTCGACGAGCAGCACGGTCATGCCCCATTCTTCATTGATATCGAGGATATAACGGGCCATGTCCTCGGTTTCCTCAAGATTCATGCCGGCCATGGGTTCATCCAGCAAAATGAGGTCGGATTCGGCAGCCATGGCTCGGCCGAGTTCCACCCGTTTTTGCACGCCGTAGGGCAGCTTGCCGGCTGGATGGTGGCGGTAGGGCGAAAGCCGCAGAAAATCGATGACATCCTCCACCCGGCGGCGGTGGGCGTCCTCGGCCCGGCGGGCCGGCCCGAAGTAGAGGATGGAGGCCAGCAGGCCGTAGTCCATGCGGGCGTGGCGGCCGACCATGAGATTATCGAGCACCGAAAGGCCCTTAAACAGCGCGATATTTTGAAAGGTGCGCGACAGGCCAAGGCTGGTGCGGGCGTGGGCCGGCACGGCCAGCAGATCGCGCCCGCCCAGGCTGATCCTCCCGGAGTCCGGGGTGTAGCGGCCGCTTATGCAGTTGAGCATGCTGGTCTTGCCGGCGCCGTTGGGGCCAATGAGCGAGACGATGCCGCCTTTGTCCACGGTGAAGCCGACGCCGGTCAGGGCCGCGATGCCCCGGAAGGTCAGGGTGACGTTGTCGATTTCCAGAAAGGGCATCAGCTCGTCCACTCCTCTTCAAAGTCGGCGGCGGAAACGAGCTTGTACCCCTTGCGTTCGATGGCCCCGGCCACCAGATACGGATCGTCCACAGCCAGCCGGATGACCACCATGCGCCGGTCGTTGTGATAAAAGGTGCCTGTGGCGATGATGCTGACGCCAAGATCGTTGATGATGCCGGAGACTTCATGAAGGACGCCGGTGCGGTCTTCCACCTCGAAGACAATGCGCGAACCGCCTTGCTTCAGCCCCATTTCCTCGACCAGCACGTCAAGCATGACCGAGCGGGTGATGTAGCCCACGAGCTTTTGCTGGTCGCCCACCACGGCCAGTCCGGCCAGATTCTTTTGGTGCATGATTTCGGCGGCCTGCTCGATCTCCATTTCCGGATGCACGGCGATGATGTCCTTGCGCATGATTTTTTGCACGGTGAGCTTGGACAGGAGGTAGAGCGCCTCGTGCTTTTCCAGGGTGGTCATGATGGAGGGCAGGGCCAGGGCGATGTCTTCCTTGCGCACGTAGCCGAGCAGCTTCCTGTCGTCGTCAACGACAAGAAGCATCCAGAAATCGCTGCCTGTAAGCAGTTTGTCCGCGTCAAGAACCGGCGTTTGCGGCGTGACTTTTTTGAAGTCCTTGAGCATCTTGAGACCGACGTACATAATTCGCCCTCCCATGGAAGGATGCGATGCGTGCGCGCCTCCGCTGCTGTGCAGGGAAGCTTGGAAAGGAGCCCTGTGCTGATGGTGCTGATGAGAACCGTCGAAAGAAATTTCATTGTTAACGTATTGAACAATAAAACATGTTATTTCCTTTGTGTGTCTCGGTCAAGGCTGAAACAATGTAGTTGTGTTAGAAACAGTTGGCATGCGTAGCAGTTTGTGCCCATGCTGTGCTTTCGTCATGGCGCTGTGGTTTCGAAGCGTCCCTGATTCCGCTTTCTGCTCGCTAGTCATTGTCAATATTCTGATTTTTACTAATAAGTTAAGCCAGCCAGTGCGGCATTGGTCTGCGGGCAGCCTGACGCTGGCATGGCGCATCAGCTTGCCCACGGCCGCGACCATGCCTCCTCCGTGTCGGATGTGTATGACGCATCGAAATCGGAAGCCGTATAGAGCCGCCACTGCCGAATCTGCCTCGCACACTTCTGGCCGACATGGCTGGCGCGGAGCGGGCGGTTTCAAGCGCGCTTGGACTTTTGTTTGCTCGTGAGCGGTTTGAGCGAAGCGGTCTGGCGAAGGTGGTGCTGTCGGACGCCGCCTTAGAGGCAACTGCGCCCCTGAAGTACGGGCTTACCCGTCCTGGCGACTGTTCGGCGGCGGATCGCCGGAATGCAATATCTATCCGGCGAAGGACGGTTTCGTCGCGGTTGCTGCCCTGGAGGCATGTTTCCGTGAGCGGCTGTTCGCCTAACTCGGCGGGGTGAGTACGGCCGGAGAACTGTAACCGGTCAATCAACCCCTTCTTACGCCGCTTGAGTTTTCTGTCATGGTTTATCCCACAGGAGGGCGACCATGGCAGCGTCATCAGCAGAGCTCAGTTTCGAGAAGGCGGCGTACTGGTCTGAACATATTGAGGCTTGGCATCGTAGCGGCCTGAGCCAGGGGGCTTACTGCCGGCGGCAGGGTCTTTCCCAAAGTTCCATGGGCTATTGGCGGAAGCGTTTGGAGGCAGCGACTGGCAAGGAGGGCGCGTCCTGCGTCACCCTCGTTCCCGTGCCTCTGCCGGCGTCGGCCCAGGCGGACATGGCAACCGTGCCGGCACCGATCCTAGTGCACGTGGGCAACGCCTTTCGCATCGAGATCAGAGGCAACTTCGCCGCGCCGGTGCTGGAAAAGCTTGTCCGCACGCTGACACGGCTATGATGTCGCCGGTAAGCGGCGTCCGGGTTTATTTGGCTCTGGGAGCCACAGACATGCGCAAGTCCATCGACGGGCTGTCCATCCTGGTTTCACGGCAGCTGCAACTCGATCCGTTTGCCGGTCACCTTTTCGGCTTTTGCAACCGCAGCCGGACGATCATCAAGCTGCTCTACTGGGATCGCAACGGCTTTTGTCTGTGGCACAAGCGTCTGGAGCGGCATGTGTTTCGCTGGCCAACCCGCGAGGCGGAGGTGCTTGCCATTGACTCCCGGCAACTGGCCTGGCTGCTTGATGGTCTCGATCCCCTGGCCGTGACGGGACACTCCCGTCTGGAGTATTCGACGCTCTTTTAGACAGTATTGCCTTGATTAAATTGAATAATAATGAGAGATTGTTCGGGCCGTGGACATCAATTCCCTCCCTGACGACCCTGCCGCACTGAAAGCTCTCATTGTCAACATGGCTGCCAGTCAGGCTGACCAGCAAGAGCACATCGTCCAACTTGAGCAGCGCCTTCAGCTCCTGAACCTGATCATTTACGGCCCGAAGTCCGAGAAAAAGCCCCGTACCGGCCAGGAGCAGCAGCTCTCCCTGTTCGACGAGGCCGAGCAGACTGCGGAGGAGCACAAACCGCAGACCTTCGAGGAGGCCTGCGCCCCGGCGAGCACCCGCCGCAAACGCGGCCGTCGCCCCATCCCTGCGGATCTGCCCCGGGTGGAGATCATCCACGACCTGCCGGAATCGGAGAAGACCTGCCCCTGCGGCGCTGAGCTGGTCCGCATCGGTGAGGAAGTCAGCGAAAAGCTCGACATCGTGCCGGCCAAAATCCAGGTCATCCGCCACATCCGGCCAAAATACGCCTGCCGTACCTGCGAAGGTGTGGAGGACGATGGGCCGACGGTGAAAACCGCGCCCATGCCACCCCAAATCATCCCCCAGGGCATCGTGACTCAGGGCCTTTTGGCCCATGTCGCCGTGGCCAAGTATGCCGACGCGCTGCCCCTGTACCGCCAGGAGGATCAGTTCGCTCGCCTGGGGCTGGACATCTCCCGGGGAACCCTGGCTGGCTGGATGATCCGCGTAGCCAAGTCCTGCGATCCGCTCATCGACATGATCATCGCTGAAATTCGTTCCGGCCCCATCGTCAACATGGACGAAACCACGGTCCAGGTGCTTGCCGAACCAGGCCGGGCCAACACCACGAAATCATTTATGTGGGTCGCCCGGGGCGGAACACCGGGAAAACCGGTCGTCCTGTTTCGCTATCATCCGACCCGGGCCGGCAGCGTGGCTGCGGAAATTCTTGGCGATTTCAAAGGCTATCTGCAGACCGACGGCTACAGCGGCTATGAGGCCCTGGGCGAACGGGAAGGCCTGCGCCATCTCGGCTGTTTGGCCCATGTCCGGCGCAAGTTCGTCGAGGTCGAGAAGTCCGCTGGCAAGAAGGCCAAAGGCGGCACGGCCCATGCCGTCCTCGATCTGATCGGCAAACTCTACGGCGTGGAGCACCAAGCCGAAAGGCAACAGCTCAATCCGGAGCAGATCAAGGTCCTGCGAGCCGAAAAATCCAGGCCGATCCTGGACAAGCTTAAGGCGCTGCTCGATGCACGCGCCGCCACCACCCCGCCCAAGAGTCTGCTCGGCAAGGCCATTGGCTATGCTATCAAACAGTGGGAGCGGTTGGTCGTCTACCTGGAAGACGGCCGACTGCGTCCGGACAACAACCTGGCCGAAAACGCCATCCGCCCCTTTGCCGTGGGCCGCAAAAACTGGCTGTTCTCAGGCCATCCGCGCGGAGCCGACGCCTCGGCCACCATCTACTCCCTCATCGAAACGGCCAAGGCCAACGGGCTGGAGCCATACCGCTACCTGCGCCACCTCTTCGAGCACTTGCCGGCGGCAACCACTGACGCCCAACGCAAGGCCCTCCTGCCCCAGTACAGCGATCCTCAAAGCCTCATCATACCTGCCTGAGCTTATCCTGCTTCCTGCTCGCCCTAACAAGACGCGCCTTATTGAGCGCTTACGCTTCTCCAAAAGGAGGCGATACTCGAGATATATCGCAAGGAAGACCGTAACCAGCCAAATTAATGATATTTTCATTAAATTGGCCAACTCCTGGCAAACACTGCGAACGGCTGCATACCCCGGCTTTTCAGACCGCTGAGAAAGGGGAGGATTACCCTGCAATCCCAGGATGATAGCTTATCCACCCGGTTATCCAACGAGAAAAGAGGCTACGGATTGGCTCCGTAACCCCTTGAAAGAACTGGTCGGGATGAGAGGATTTGAACCTTCGCCCCCTGACCCCCTGGAAACCATCAAAATACTATCTTCTGTAATCATTGAATAAATTTTTGAATTTCACAACAAATCCGGACGATTTTACGACGTTTCCCGACATGATTGTCGTAAAGGGTGTCGTAAAGCCGGCAAGCGCTTTGATCCGGTACTTGATGATGAGGCCAGCGGTACATGCACTGCGGCTGCACCTCCGAGTGGACAAGGCCCGGACCTAACGACTGATGATACGGTCATGTCATGGGGCGGCGCGCATGGGTTCAATCCAATCCACAAGCTGCGCGCCTTTGGACGTAAAGCGCAGGGCAGCCTTGCCAACCAGCAATTCCGTACCGCCCGTTTTCTCACCATATTCGTTGATATCTGCCTCAGCCACCCCCTGACCGCGCCACTTGATAAATGACATCACCCAGCGAACGCCGAGGCTATTCCCTTTGTACGGCTCAAAAACAAAGTTCCCGGACCCTTTCGGCGATTCCACAAGGGACAGACCCGCAAAGACTGGCTCGAAAGCCTTCCCGTTCCAGCGAATGCGGTTAAATGCGCTGACGGAAACATCCGATTGGCCGATTGGCGCCAATATTTCCACCTGCGCGCCGCCGTCGAGGTTGCCGACGAGTTCCGGCCAGGACACGCCGCTGTGGTGGCAATAAAAAAACAGGGGGGTCGCAGGCCCGCGCACGTCATACACGTCGCCGACAGGCCCCAGCCACAACGTGTCCCCCGATCCAGACAGCACCCGGATTCTTGCCCCACCGCCAAAGAGGTCGGGAACATCCTCCAAAGCGATAACCCCCTGCCCAGCGTCAGGTCCGAGGTCAGCCTCAAAACGACGCGGCATCTCCCTGGCACAACGGAATTCTCCCGGATCGTTCTGCGCGGCGATATATTGCTCCACGGGGACCAAGCATTTGACATGCACAACCCCCCGTTTGCCGTCGTAACGCTCCACCTCGGCCCAGGCATTTTCCAAGCCGAGAATGCGAACCCACTCTCCGGCGTCAAGCGTGCCGAGAATCCTGGCCGTTTTATGGTCACGCCCACCCGCCGCACGCAGATTGTTCCCATTATCCACGCTTACCGCCACCTGCCCGGGCTGCAAGAGCTGGCCCCAGGCAATGGTCATAGGCAACAGTGCTGCTACACAACCCACAGCCAGAAGCAAACGGCGAAACACCGCGCCCGATGCCGCGAAATACGCCATGTGCCCCATAGCCCCTCCTCGTTGTTTGGGTGGTTGCACCGGGCGGCACGTTCTCCTGTCCGGCGTGCCGCGAGTCCGCTCAACCGGGGTCCCGCACCGGCCGTACCTTGGACGCGGCCAGGGCAAGCCCCCTCTCCACCAACTTCTCCACTTCGGCGTAGTTGTCAGGACGACAATACAGCCGGACATGCCGGAACCACTTATCACGTAGACTGATGACCGCAGGTCCTGGCGAGAAACGCACGCGACGCAATTCAGCGAACTCCAGGCGAGTGTTTTCCTGGGCTCGCGCCAGAAGGCCCGCTCCCGCCACCCCGGGCTTGCCCGCCAGGAGCCCCAGCAGCATGGCCAGACGGTTTCCCGCTTTAGCCCTGCGGCTGGCCACCAGGGCATTGACCCCGTCCTTGTCGATGACAAAGGCCAATTCCATACGGTTGCGAAAAACGATCAGCATAATCACTACAAACAGTACGGTAATACCGGCGCAGACAAGTCCGAAGAGCTGACAAACGCCCCACAACACCCCGAGGTCCCGGGCGAAAAGGCCGATCAGACAGGCCACCAGCATCATGACGCCATACGTCAACAGCATCCAGCGAGCAAAATCGAAAAGCATGAAGCGGTTGGTAAGCAGAGGGACGGTGATGTCCCAGGACAACAGCGGCGTTATCACTTCAGATTTGACGATGCGGCTCATACTACCCCTGGCCGGATGGTTATCATGGTGTTGGGTCGAAAAATACGTATGACCACTTTTTAAAAGAGTGGCAAACTGGACCGATGGCGTCAATGACCGTCAGAGTAATGAATGTTGGCATTCCGACGACCGGCATGACATTCCTTAGCCTTGCGGCACAGACGCCCTCTATCCTGTGAATTATTCCAAACAAATTACTTTCATCGCAACAAATCTTGTCTTTTGGTTGAAAACACCAAACAAATCATCATCCACAAGCCACTTCAGCTATTTTTACGAAGTACTTCACGAAGGAAACATCTACCATATCGACATGTTGCACAACACCTCACCATGCGCGATCAACTTAACAAAACACGTTCTCCGGACGAGGCCATACACCGTAGACAGATAAACCATGATCTTGTAATCAACAACGGCAAGGGATCTTAATCCAACCTACCCGAGGTATGCGGCCATGACGACCAATACGTTGAAAAACATGGTATGGCATACCTCAACCCTTTTGATATATTTCATTCTTTTGTGTCTTGGCGCACCGGCCGAGGCCGGCACCATTGCGAGCGGTCGCCTGGAATGGACGGCCCTTGGGCTCACCTCATTTGACGCGGGTGGCGAAACATACCCTTTTACCATTACAGGGCCAGGCACACTCGTCGTCACGCTCACTATCAGCCCCTATTATGCCAGGGACAACTCCAGCTCTCGAGACAAATTGTTACAGTATGACAACGACGGCTGGAAGGCCGTCAAATCCGAATCGTGGTTTGACGACCGCCCCCGTTCGGCCTTTTCGAGTGACCCACAGCCCGATGGTTCCATACGGGTCTATAAATCCCGTGTCGAATACCAGATACCTGCACAAACTTTTTCCAGAAAATTCCACCTGATTGAGCCCAAAAAATGTGGCCTTGCCGATTGCAGCCGCCGGGCGGCGGCAGCGGCTTTTACAGCGGAGTTCATACCCCAGGGCCAAGTCCCAGCCGGCAAATCCGGTACCTCGGCGACTCCTTCCGCGTCCACGGGGCTTGAGCGGGGGATTGACCGGCCAGGACTGGACCTGCAGTGCGTTTTCCCATCCCCCTCGGCCACAGCCTGCCAAAGCCTGTGCCAAGACACCGATGCATGCATGGCCTTTACCTGGGTCAAGCCCGGGCATGTCCAACAAGCGCCCTTCAATGGAAATTCCATATGCTGCATGAAAAAAGCCGTGCCCAAGGCCCGTCAGGACGACTGCTGCGTTTCCGGGGTCAAATAACCGCTTCAAGTGAGCAGCCTATGGCGCGACGCTGTTTGCTGACCAGTCTTTTGCTCGTTTTCGTGACGACCGCGCCGCTTCGGGCAGAAGTTGCGATCCCCCCGCTGGTCTACACCCTGGGCGACGCGGTGATGTTCAAGACCGGGGGCCAGTCCATAATGCTTGGCCATGGAAGCCAACCTACCCTCTCGCCGGAAGCACGCCAGGCTGCCTGGGTAGAACATGGCGACGACCCGGCCCAGGCGCGGCTGATGTTGTGCGATATCGCCTCCGGCAACGCCAGCATACTGGCCAAGCCCGGCGGGAACCTGCATTCCCCGAGTTTCTCCCCGGACGGAGGGAACGTCATTTTCGTTCGCCGAACTGAAACCGGTCAGTCTGAATTGTGGTCCGTACGCCCGGGCGAAAAACCGCGAAAGCTGGCCCAGGCCGGCGGTCTAGCCGGCGACGACTTCTTCGAGCCTGTGTTCTCGCTGGCCGATGGCCGCATTCTCTACCACGACTTGGAATCTCTCTACTCGATGAGCCTAACCGGCCAGAAAAACAACCAAACGCCACTTAAGAACTTCAATCAAGGGCATACAGGGGCCTTCACCAGCACCGCCCGCTTCATCCCAAGACCTAACTCCACGACACTGGCTTTTTCCATGTCAGTCGAAGGCTCCCCGCTTTTCCGCAAGAAAGTTCCAGATTTGAGCTCCGCGCTATTTCTCTACGACCCTCAATCCAGAAGCGCCTCGCGACTCACCCCGCATAACATAACTGCCTTTGCCCCAGCCTGGACAACAGATGGCCAGGCTCTGGTATTCACCGGGTACAGCGACAAGCACGCGGGTACCGCTAGGCCATTTCGAATTTGGATGATTCGACCTGGCCAGCCTCCCGTGGACATGGGGCCAGGTGAAGATCCTAGGCCGGCCTCTGGTCCTTAAGCCCTTCCGCGAGGAGAACCGGTCATGCGTATCGTCATAACCGCTGCCATGGCCTTGCTGCTGGTCTTGGCGACAACAGGAGTGCCCCTGGCTCTGGAACCCGCTGCGGCGACCAAGGCGAAGCTTGACAGGGTGTGTTCGCGGACAGCCGAATATGACTGTTACACGAATCACAAATACGGCTATGTGCTGGCTTGGCCCAGACTCATCCTCAAGCCGCTTGGAGAATCGGATGCGGGCGACGGCCAAGTCTTCACCGCCCTGCGTGGACGAGCCGAGCTTCGGTGCTGGGCTGGCTTCAACGACGTCCTTGAACAAACCATTCCCCAAGCCTTCGCCCAGGCCCTCAATGAACCCGGCCGCCGAGTGACGTACCAGCACATGGGCAAGGATTTCTTCGTCATTTCGGGCCTGGAAGGTCAGGACATCTTCTACCGAAAAACCCTACTGGCTCACGACATCCTTGCTTCCTTCGAATTTGTGTACGAACCGTCCTTCAAAGCTCTACTTGATCCAGTAATCAGAGATCTGTCGTCCTCATTCAGCATCGATCCAGCTTTCGGCTACCAATAAGGCCCCTCGACCGCGCGCCGAAGTCGCCAGGATTACCGAACGAGGGAGCGCCCAGACACGGCCGCTTGTGAAAACGCCATCACGGCAGCAAAGGTAGGCCCAGTTCGGTACCCTGAGGTGGTCATTGACCACTGTCACCGCAATGCCGAAGCCGAAAGGTTGGTTGATGCGATCTTCGGGAAGGTTGAGTAGACGATCAACGCCGTCAACGTCTCCGGGCGATACCTTACGCCCCCTCTGCGAGACTGACCTTGGCGATGGGAATATCGAGCTCCTCGCCAAGCCGCTCCCATTCGTCAGCGTTCCTGGACGCGAAGGTCGTGCTGAGTTCTCCGTAAGCGCTCAATAAGGCGCGTCTTGTTAGGGCGAGCAGGAAGCAGGATAAGCTCAGGCAGGTATGATGAGGCTTTGAGGATCGCTGTACTGGGGCAGGAGGGCCTTGCGTTGGGCGTCAGTGGTTGCCGCCGGCAAGTGCTCGAAGAGGTGGCGCAGGTAGCGGTATGGCTCCAGCCCGTTGGCCTTGGCCGTTTCGATGAGGGAGTAGATGGTGGCCGAGGCGTCGGCTCCGCGCGGATGGCCTGAGAACAGCCAGTTTTTGCGGCCCACGGCAAAGGGGCGGATGGCGTTTTCGGCCAGGTTGTTGTCCGGACGCAGTCGGCCGTCTTCCAGGTAGACGACCAACCGCTCCCACTGTTTGATAGCATAGCCAATGGCCTTGCCGAGCAGACTCTTGGGCGGGGTGGTGGCGGCGCGTGCATCGAGCAGCGCCTTAAGCTTGTCCAGGATCGGCCTGGATTTTTCGGCTCGCAGGACCTTGATCTGCTCCGGATTGAGCTGTTGCCTTTCGGCTTGGTGCTCCACGCCGTAGAGTTTGCCGATCAGATCGAGGACGGCATGGGCCGTGCCGCCTTTGGCCTTCTTGCCAGCGGACTTCTCGACCTCGACGAACTTGCGCCGGACATGGGCCAAACAGCCGAGATGGCGCAGGCCTTCCCGTTCGCCCAGGGCCTCATAGCCGCTGTAGCCGTCGGTCTGCAGATAGCCTTTGAAATCGCCAAGAATTTCCGCAGCCACGCTGCCGGCCCGGGTCGGATGATAGCGAAACAGGACGACCGGTTTTCCCGGTGTTCCGCCCCGGGCGACCCACATAAATGATTTCGTGGTGTTGGCCCGGCCTGGTTCGGCAAGCACCTGGACCGTGGTTTCGTCCATGTTGACGATGGGGCCGGAACGAATTTCAGCGATGATCATGTCGATGAGCGGATCGCAGGACTTGGCTACGCGGATCATCCAGCCAGCCAGGGTTCCCCGGGAGATGTCCAGCCCCAGGCGAGCGAACTGATCCTCCTGGCGGTACAGGGGCAGCGCGTCGGCATACTTGGCCACGGCGACATGGGCCAAAAGGCCCTGAGTCACGATGCCCTGGGGGATGATTTGGGGTGGCATGGGCGCGGTTTTCACCGTCGGCCCATCGTCCTCCACACCTTCGCAGGTACGGCAGGCGTATTTTGGCCGGATGTGGCGGATGACCTGGATTTTGGCCGGCACGATGTCGAGCTTTTCGCTGACTTCCTCACCGATGCGGACCAGCTCAGCGCCGCAGGGGCAGGTCTTCTCCGATTCCGGCAGGTCGTGGATGATCTCCACCCGGGGCAGATCCGCAGGGATGGGGCGACGGCCGCGTTTGCGGCGGGTGCTCGCCGGGGCGCAGGCCTCCTCGAAGGTCTGCGGTTTGTGCTCCTCCGCAGTCTGCTCGGCCTCGTCGAACAGGGAGAGCTGCTGCTCCTGGCCGGTACGGGGCTTTTTCTCGGACTTCGGGCCGTAAATGATCAGGTTCAGGAGCTGAAGGCGCTGCTCAAGTTGGACGATGTGCTCTTGCTGGTCAGCCTGACTGGCAGCCATGTTGACAATGAGAGCTTTCAGTGCGGCAGGGTCGTCAGGGAGGGAATTGATGTCCACGGCCCGAACAATCTCTCATTATTATTCAATTTAATCAAGGCAATACTGTCTAAAAGAGCGTCGAATACTCCAGACGGGAGTGTCCCGTCACGGCCAGGGGATCGAGACCATCAAGCAGCCAGGCCAGTTGCCGGGAGTCAATGGCAAGCACCTCCGCCTCGCGGGTTGGCCAGCGAAACACATGCCGCTCCAGACGCTTGTGCCACAGACAAAAGCCGTTGCGATCCCAGTAGAGCAGCTTGATGATCGTCCGGCTGCGGTTGCAAAAGCCGAAAAGGTGACCGGCAAACGGATCGAGTTGCAGCTGCCGTGAAACCAGGATGGACAGCCCGTCGATGGACTTGCGCATGTCTGTGGCTCCCAGAGCCAAATAAACCCGGACGCCGCTTACCGGCGACATCATAGCCGTGTCAGCGTGCGGACAAGCTTTTCCAGCACCGGCGCGGCGAAGTTGCCTCTGATCTCGATGCGAAAGGCGTTGCCCACGTGCACTAGGATCGGTGCCGGCACGGTTGCCATGTCCGCCTGGGCCGACGCCGGCAGAGGCACGGGAACGAGGGTGACGCAGGACGCGCCCTCCTTGCCAGTCGCTGCCTCCAAACGCTTCCGCCAATAGCCCATGGAACTTTGGGAAAGACCCTGCCGCCGGCAGTAAGCCCCCTGGCTCAGGCCGCTACGATGCCAAGCCTCAATATGTTCAGACCAGTACGCCGCCTTCTCGAAACTGAGCTCTGCTGATGACGCTGCCATGGTCGCCCTCCTGTGGGATAAACCATGACAGAAAACTCAAGCGGCGTAAGAAGGGGTTGATTGACCGGTTACTTTTGGAGAAGCTTCTACCCATGGCAAAGTGAACGGGCCATGGTCTTCATTGCTTGTCGGCGTGTACAGCAAGAGCTTGGTCGATGGCTTGTTTCATTTTTTCCAGGCTGACGGGTTTCGAGAGATAGCCGTCCATGCCGGCCTTCAAAAAAATGTCTTGATCGCCGCTCATGGCAAAGGCTGTGAGCGCCACGATGGGAATGGTGCGATCCACCGCGCCGCTGACGTCGCTGCGGATGCGTTTTGTGGCGGTGACGCCATCGAGCACCGGCATCTGCACGTCCATGAGCACGCAGTCAAATTTTGCCCGGCGCAGGATCTCCAGCGCCTGGCTCCCGTCGCCGGCAACGGTGACGTGGTATCCGGCCTTCTCCAGAAGACGTTGGATGCTGCGTTGGCTGATGCTGTCGTCTTCCACCAAAAGCACGTGGCACGGCACGGCAGGCGTTCCGGACTCGTCCTGAGCGCCGGAGTCCGCGAGATCCGATTGCGACAACAGGCCCACGGGCAGCGTGACGTAGGCGGTTGTGCCGACCCCGGCCTCGCTTTCCAGGGCCATGGTGCCGTGCATCAGGTCGACGAGGCGTTTGGTGATGGTCAGGCCGAGGCCGGCTCCCTGCTGGGAGCGCGTGTAGGAGCCTTCGGCCTGTATGAATGGTTCGCAGACCGAATCGAGCTTGTCGTCGGGAATGCCGATGCCGTTATCGGCGACGGTAAAGAGGATGCGGGCGTGCTTTGCCGCAACGCCGGGGAGTCTGGACATGGTCACCAGCACATCGCCGTTCGTTGAAAACTTCAGGGCGTTGCCGACCAGATTGAACAGGATCTGGCGGATGCGCAACTCGTCGCCGACCAGCCATTCCGGCAAGGCCGCTTCGGTTTCGAAGACCAGTTGCAGGCGCTTTTCCTTGCAAAATGGCGCAAACGTCTCCCGCAAGGCCTGAACGACGTTTGCCAGCCGAAACGGCGCGGCCACGATGGGCAGACGGCCCGCTTCGATGCGGGAAAGATCCAGAATGTCGGACAGAAGCCGGGTCAGACGGTTTCCGGCGCGAATGGCCATCTGGGCGTATTCTTCCTGCTCCGCGTCGAGGGTCGTGGAGTGCAGGAGCTGGAGCATGCCCAGGAGGCCGTTGAGGGGGGTCCGGATTTCGTGGCTCATGTTGGCCAGGAATTCGCTTTTGGCCCGGTTGGCGGCTTCGGCGGCGTTTTTGGCCTCCAGCATGGCCGTTTCGGCCTGTTTGCGCAGGGTGACGTCCTCGCTGAAGCAGACAATGCCGCCGATGGCTCCCTCAGGAGTCAGCCAGGGACGGATTTCCCAGGAGACGAACTGCGTGTTGCCGTCCAGGCGCACGAAGGGGTCGCTGTCGGCCCGCTCGATGGCTCCGGCCAGGCACTGCTGGTGAATCCGCTTCCAGCGCTGCGGTATTTCTGGGAAAATCTCGTAGTGCGACCGGCCGAGGACAGCGCGCTCGTCCAGTTTGTAGTCGTCGATCCAGCGTCGGCTGACGGCGAGGTAGGTCATGTCGCGGTCGAACATGGCGATGGCCGCCGGCGCGTGTTCCACGAAAAGCCGGAGTTGTTCCTCGCGTTCGGCGAGGTGCGTTTCGAAACGTTTGCGTTCGGTGATGTCCACGAAACAGGCCAGCAGGCCGTGCTCGGTGGTCATGCCCGTGATGAGCACGTCGCGGATCCGGCCGTCCTTGCAGGTGACGCGGTACTCGGCGCTGGGGATTTCGCGGGTGTCGGCGCGGCGGTTGTCCAGGGCGGCGTCCCACTGGGCGATGACCTCGCGACGGTAGGCCGGATCGGGGTAGGCCTTCTCCCGCCAGTCGTCCAGGGTGGGAATGTCCTCGAGGGTATAGCCGAACAGTTCCGTGAAGCGCCTGTTGAGGTCGAGGATGCGCCCGTGCTGGTCCATGTAACCCATGGGGAGCGGAGAGAAACCGAACAGTTCCCGGAAACGCAAGGCGCTGCGTTCCTCGGCCTGCCGCGCTTCCCACAGCGCGGTCACATCCTGGAACATCGCCACGAAGCGTTCACCCTGCAGCGCAAAGGCCGAGACGCGAAAGTGCTTGCCCAGTTCCGGGAGCATGGATTCGAAGGTCGCCGGTTGGCGCGTTTCCAAAAGCGGGACATAGACGTCCAGATTGGGAGCCTGCTTGAGATTAAAGATCTCCCGGACAAGCCGTCCGACGGCCTGGTCGGGTGCGACGCCAAGGATGCGCCCATAGGCCGGATTCACGTCGAGGACGCGGTAGTCCACGGGTTGCCCGTCCGGGTCGCGGACCATTTCCAGCAGGCACAGCCCTTCGTTCATGGACTCGAAAAGCGAGCGGTAGCGTCCTTCGTTTTCATGGAGCTCCCGCTCCAGGCGCTTACGCTCCGTGATGTCCAGGACAAGGCCCAGGTATGCCGTGCCCGTGCCGTGCATGTCGCGTTGCAGTTCGCCAAGGGACAACAGCCAGCGCTCCCGGCCGTCGTGGGTGTTGAGCCGGTACTCCACGGCCAGCGGGGCTTCCTGGCGGGCCATCTCCGCGACGTCGTGGGCGGCCCGGTCCCGGTCGTCGGGATGCACGGACAAGAGCCAGGAGTCGTACGAAGCCGGGTGCCTGTCCGGGTCCAGTTCATAGAGCCGGTAGGTTTCCGGCGACCAGACGTTCTCGTTGGTGGACAGGTTCCATTCCCAGGTTCCGGCCTTGGCCGCGGCGAGGGCCCGATGCAGTTGTTGCTCGACAACCTTGCGCCGGGTGATGTCCAGGCAGTAGGCAAGGCGTGTCTGCGGCCGCCCTTCGTCATCCATAAGCACGGTGATCTCGACCAGGACCGGGAACGTGGAGCCGTCCTTGCGCATATGCATGGCTTCGAACAGTTCGTGCCCGGTGGCGTCGGCATGGGCGATATGTTCCCGCAGGCCGGGGAGCGCTGCCTCGGGATAGAGCATAAAAAGCGGCTGGCCGACGAGTTCCTCGGCTTCGTAGCCCCGTTCCCGGGCGAAGGAGGGATTGACGGCCAAAAAGGTGTTGTCCCGGACCCTGACGATGACCAACCCGAATTCGGAGCGCTCGAAAAGCTGTTGCCAGCGCAGGGCCTCGGCCTGGGCGGACTTCAGCTGGGTGATGTCCAGGAACACGCCGACCGCCCCGTATATCTCGCCCAGGAAATTGCGCAGCGGTGCGGCGTTGCCGAAGATGGTCCTGGATTGGCCGTCAGCGAAAACCAGGTCGACCTCCTGGCCGATGACATGCTCGCCCCGGGTGGCGCGCTGCATGGGCAGCTCTTGGAGCGGCAGCTCGTAGCCGTTGCGCAGGGCCCGGTAGGGCACGCCTTCAAGGGTTTTGCTCACGTTGCTGCCCGGGGCCATGCGCAGCACATGATAGCTGGCCTGGTTGCCGATGATGGTGCGGGCCTCGGTGTCCCTGGTGATCCAGACGGCGGCCGGGGCCTGGTCCATGATGGCTTCCAGTTCCACGGCCCGCCGCTCCGCTTCCTGGCGGGCGACCTCCAGTTCCCGGGTGCGGGCCGCGACTTGCCCTTCCAGGGTTTCGTTGCTGCGGCGCAGCACCTCCTCGGCGTCCTTGAGCTTGGTAATGTCCGTATAGGTCATGACCACGCCTTCGGTGTCGCCCTGGGGACCAAAGAACGGAAACACGCGTTTGAGGAAGATGCGGCCGTCGCGGTGCATGACCTCGGCTTCGGTTTCCTTGCCCGTGGTCAGGGTGCTCTCGGCCTGGGCCAGGGCGGTCTCGTCCTGGACCTGGGATTTGACTTCGGCCAGGGGACGCCCCTGGTCGGCCTGGGCCAGATGGAACACCTGGGTGGCTGTGGGCGTGAAGCGCAGGATACGCAGGCGATTGTCGAGAAAGATCATCGGCAGGGCGGCGCCGCGCAGGAGGTTTTCCACGAAGGCATGGGCCTGGGCGAGTTCTTCCACCTTGACGGCAAGCTCTTCGTTCAAGGATTGGAGTTCCTCCCGGGAGGCGTCCATCTCCTCGTTGGTCGATTGCAGCTCCTCGTTCATGCTGGTGAGTTCTTCGTTGGAGGCGCGAAGTTCCTCATTGAGCCTCTCGTATTCCTCCGTCACCGTGCCCACGAGTTCCTGGGCCTGGAACAATTCGTCCTCGTATCGCTGCACCAGTTCGGATTCGCCAAGGCAGGCCAGACCCGGGCGGCCGTCCTGTTGGGCCGGCAGAGGGCTGCTTTCGAAGATCGTCAGCAAGGATTCCAGCCGCCCCGCGGCGTTGCGCACGGGTTCCACGCGCAGGTTGAGCAGCATGGCCGGCTCGTCTGGCAGGCGAAGCTCCGAAACCACGGCAGGCGTCAGCGTTTCGGCGGCTTGCAGCAAGGCCGAGCGCAAGTGGCGGCGGAGATCCTGACGGGCCAACTGGGGCAGAAGGAGGCTGGGTTCGCCGGCGTTGAGGGCCAGAAAGGGGCGCACGTCTCCGTTGATGTGCATAACCTTGAAGGACGGGTTCACCAGCACGGCCGGCGGGCTGTAGAGGCGCTTGAAAATATCGGCGACCACCTCAGCCGCCGGTTTGCCGGCGGCGGCATGGCCCGGGGCCTTGGCGGGCATCGTCAGGCGTATGCTCTGCAACCTGGCGAGCCGGTGGACGCCGGCCCCGTCCGCATCCGGCTTGGACCGGAAGATGCGCCATTTGCGATCCACCGGCTCCAGGCCAAGGGACTCGGCTTTGGGCGTCTCGGCCGAACCCAGGAACAAAAAACCCCCGGGATTGAGACAACCGGCGAGCAAGGCCAGGGCCTTCTCCTGGAGGGGCGGGGTGAGATAGATCAGCAGGTTGCGGCAAACGGCCAGGTCGATGCGGACAAACGGCGGGTCTTGCAAGAGGTTGTGGCGAACAAAGACGATGCGCTCGCGTAGCAAGGGCCGCACTGCGCAGTGCTCGTCGCCCTTGATGAGGTGGCGTTCGAGGCGAGTCGGGGAGAGCCCTTGCAGGGCCTTTTCCGGATAACAGCCCTTGCGGGCGGTTTCCACGGCGTTGGCGTCGATGTCCGTGGCGAAAATTTTGACGCTCAGATTGAGGCGGCGATCCTCCAGGAATTCGTCCAGCAACATGGCCACGGAGTAGGCTTCCTCCCCTGTGGAGCAGCCCGCCACCCAAACCCGCAAGGCTTCGCCCTCGGCCCGTCCAACGACAATTTCCGGGAAGACCTTGTCCCAAAGGCTGTCAAAGGCCTCGGGGTCGCGAAAGAAGGAGGTCACGCCGATGAAGAGGGAATCAAAGAGCTTGCGCCGTTCCTCGGCGCTGCGCTCCAAAACGTCGAGATAGGCATTGAGGTCGTTGTATCCGCCAAGCAATCGCAGTTTCTGGATGCGCCGGGAGATGGTGCTTGGGCGATAACCGGAAAGGTCCTGGCCGGTTTCCTGGCACAGCAGGTCGAACACCTTGCTTAGTCGGTCGGCGCCGGTCTCTTTGCTGGCGTCGGTGTCGGCGTGCAGCCGCGAGAGGCTTGTTCCGAGCTCCTCCAGGGTCAGCACCTTGTCGGCGATCCCCGTGGCGATGGCGCTTTCCGGCATGTCCGGGTGCATGGCCGTGGACGGATCCTGCACCAGGACGAGGCCGTCGGCCTTGGCGACCTGCATGGCTCCCCGCGCGCCGTCGGAACCCGCGCCCGAGAGGATGACGGCCATGGCGTTGCAGCCTTGATCGGCGGCCAGGCTGCCCAGGAATCGGTCGAAAATGTTGCGGTCATGGAGTTCTTGCAGGATGAGCACCCCATGCTCGATGGTCAGGGCCTTGCCGGGCGGCAGGACATAAAGCGTTCCGGCCTCGACCGGCATGGCCTGTCGTATCTCCCGAACGGGAAGCATGGTGAAATCCTTGAGCACTTCAGACAAATGGCTGGCCTTGTCCCTGGCCAGGTGCATGAGAACGATCAGGGCGGCGTGGGGAAGCGCGGGCATGCTGTTGAGCAGCGTGTGCAGCGACTGTATGCCGCCGGCGGAAGCGCATATGGCCACCACCGGAAACGGCAGGGGAGGATGGCACGATTCTCCAGGAGGTCCCGACGGCTCGGAGGGACGGACAGACTCATTTTTATAGCCTTCGTCCATTGAGGATATCCCGAAATATTCCAAGTTGAATGGTTTTACCGCCATAGCGGGGCCTACACCATACAACGCTGGAGGCGTTTCGTCTATCCCGAGGCGCCATTAAGAATGAACGTGTCTGGCCTTCGATCTCGAATTGTCCATGCTAAAGAAGCGTATTGTTCTCGACATCTTTGTGGTCCATGGCGTTTATTTGCATGAAGAACGTGGCGTTGAAGACGTAGAGGACGGTCTCGACGGCTGGAAGGGGAGCTTGCGAGGTCATGAAGCAACAAGTCGTTGTATCAACGGCGAGGGTCTTACCTTTTCGCCTTAAGTGTTGCGCTACGGCAATGTTTTATTTCTATGGTCGTTGCCAAGTCGGAGCTTTGACTTCCGTCTCGATGTCGGCTTCCTTGAGAGCCGCTTCAATTTCTTCGCGGCGGAATCCCACGATAACCTTTTCGCCTATGACGATGGTCGGGAACGTGATTGCCGGGTTGAGCTTGCGGAGGGTGTCGAGAACCTGGGTTCGCTCGTCGCCGGACATGAAGTCCACGCTGACGGGGCTATAAGGGACATTGCGTTCGTCGAGAAACTCTTTGGCTTGTGTGCAGTGCGAGCAAGTTGACAGAGTGTAGATTTTTACTTTGGCAGGCATGGATGCAGTCTCCGGTGTTTAGTGTGTCTATGGGGTGGGCGATATGTTTATATTATCCACATCTAGGTGTTGGTGGTCAAGGAGATCGGCTGTAATAGGTTTCTTGATGTTGTCCAAGGCGAGGAGATGGGAGAGGGCTTTTTGACCTCAAACACAGCGGCATTTTTCCCGAGGCCGACGCTGCAATCTAGATAACATCTGGAGAACCGTTCCTCTGAGTCGCCAAGCAGAGTATGTCAAAAAAATGTTTATGGGGAAGATCGACAAAGTCCTGCCGTAAATCTTGAGTCTGGAAGGTATAGCTTTAGAGCGGTTGTCTATACCGGAACCGGAAAATCTTATTCGAATTTAATTTGATTTGGCGATTGTTGACCTTGCAAAGTCTCCATGTTGTTGTTCAAGATGTAGTTCTTTTAAGGATATCGAGCATCGAGCTGTTGATAGTTTTGGTGGGGTATATTTGAACTGCAAAAAGATGTCGTTTGTTTCTATCGGTGAGATAGTTAAGTATAGTGAGAATGCGCAAGTAGTTTTGCTGTATGATAGAGTATTGATCTTGAGTAATGACAATCTTCTTTGCGTTAAATATTAGTAAATAAAAGATTAGAAACAGTGTTTTGTTGTCGTATTTGAGTTTGTTGATGGATTGAAAAGTCAAGTTTCTTGTTCACTTCTTATTTCGTAGAGGCAATAAGTGGCTATTCCCCTAGGTGCCCACTTTTGATTCAGGATTCCTCTACAGTGCAGCAAAATCTTCATCCTCGGCCTTGCCGTCCACAAACTGGTCGTCGCGAAAAAGCTGGAGCAGATATTCGAGTTCCGGCGGCTATCCATCTGCAAAACGATAGCCGATGCCGGTTTCTGTCCGGAGATAGCGCGGGCGGGCAGGATCCTGCTCGATTTTCTGCCGCAGCTTGTGGATGTGGATGCGTACGTAATGCTCCTGTCCCTGGCTTTGTTTGCCCCAGACCGCTTTGAGGAGTTGGCCGTGGGTGACCACCTTGCCGGCATGACGGGCCAAGTAGGCCAGCAGCTTGAACTCCGTCGGGGTCAGGTGAAGATCTTGTGCCGCAAGGCCCGCCGTATGGGCCTCCATATCGATCCATAACTCCCCGAACACGTAGCGAGTGGGTGGCGACTCTCCGTCTCCGCCACCGCGCCGAAGGCAAACCCGGATACGCGCGGCCAATTCCGCCAGGCTGAAGGGCTTGGTGAGGTAGTCGGACGCGCCAAGGTCCAAGGCCGTCACTTTGTCCCGTTCCCGCGCTCGAACGGACAGGACAATGACCTTGGCCCGGACCCACATGGGCAGCGCGCGCAGCAGCTCCTCCCCATCCATGTCGGGCAGCCCCAGGTCGAGGAGGATGACGTCCGGTTCATGGGACGCGATCAGGGAAAGGGCCTCGCGGCCCAAGCCAGCCTCGACGACGGCGTAGCCCTCGGCCTCCAGAAACGGCGTCAGAAAGCGGCGGATGGGCGGCTCGTCGTCAACAATGAGGATGGTTTTCTTATTCGTTCGCATACAAGGGAAGGATGACGGTGAAAGCGGCGCCGGCGGGCCTGTTCCGGTCGGCCGTGATGGAGCCCCCGTGCGCCTTGACCACGGCGCGGCAAATCGCCAACCCTAGTCCATACCCGGAGGTGCTGGACCGGTCGCCGCGCTGAAACCGTTCGAAAAGTTTTTCCGGATCGCCCGGAGGCAGGCCCGGACCGGCGTCACGAACCTCGATTACGGCCTTATGGCCGCGAATAGCGGCGGAAACAAGGATTTCCGTCCCTAGCGGGGTGTGTTTGGCCGCGTTTTCCAGCAGATTGATGAGCACCTGCTCCATAAGCACTTCGTCCATGGGGATGGGAGGCAAGTCGTCGGGGATGTCCAGGTGCACCGCATGGCCGGCCAGCGTCGCGTCGAGGCGGGCCAGGGCGCTGCCCACCACGTCTTCGATGGGAATAAGCTTGATGTCCGGCACGACGGACCCGGATTCCAGGGCGGCGATGCGCAGCAAGTTGTCCACCAATCGTTCCAGGCGTGAGGCTTCCTGGGCGATGTTCTCCTCCAGGGAGCGGCGCACCTCGGGCGTGGTGGCCTCGCCCAAGGCGAGCAGGCTCTCCGCTGACCCGGCGATGGCGGAGAGGGGCGTCTTGAAATCGTGGGTCACGGTGGAGAGGAGGGCGGCACGCAATTTTTCCCTTTCCGCTTCGACCAGGGTCTTCTTGGCTCGCTCTTCCAGGCGGTCTACGTCCAGGGCCAGGGCTGTCTGATGCACCACCGCCTCCAGAAGCCTGCGACGATCCGGAAGCTCCAACGAGTCGGCCGCATCCGGGGAGTCGGGGCGAAGGCCCATGACGCCGAGAATTGCCTCGGTTCCGGGCAGGGGCAGATACAGGGCGTCGGATTCGGCCAGGGTCTGTGTGGTGAGGCCTGCCGGCTTGCCGTTGTCGAAGACCCATTGGGCTACGCCCACGTCCTTGTCGGTGAGGGTCTCGTTTGCCTCGGAGACAAAGGCGTCTTCGAGTTTCCCCTCGGTGTTCGGCAGGAGTGCGAAGGTGGTGCAACCGAAAATACGCGTGATGTGCTCATGGGCCACGAGCAGGAGATTGGCGGCACCGCGCGTGGTGGCCAGATTGCGGGAGAAGTCGCTGAGCTCCGACGCCTGCCGTTCGAGTTGCACGGCGCTGTCGGCTTGGGCCTTGACGCGCGAGGCCATGCTGCTGAGCACGAGGGCCACCAGGAACATGACCGCGAAGGTGACCAGGTAGGCCACGTCCGTTACCGAAAAACTGAACCGGGGCGGCACGAAGCAGAAATCGAAGGCCAACACGGACAGTACCGAGGCCGCCGCCGAGGCCCGCCGGGACAGCCAGATCGAGGCGGCCAAGACCCCGACCAGATAGACCATGATGAGGTTGGCCAGTTCGAAATAGGGGTACATGGCGAAGCAGGCTGCGGTGCTGGCAGCCACAATGCCAAGCGCTGCCGGCAGGTCTTTCCAGCGGCCCTTGGCCAGGGCCGGGGGGGGACGTCTGGCGGCCGGGAGTCGGGGGTCCTGTCCCTTGATGACGTGGACGTCGATTTCGCCGCTTTCCCGCACCAGCTGATCGACTGGGCTGCCGCGCAGGACATCGAGGAGGTTGCGGGTCAGCGGCTTGCCAATGACGATCCGGGTCACGTTGTGCTGCCGGGCAAAGCCGACCACGAGTTTGGCTACGTCGGCCCCGGTCAGAACATGGGTCTGCGCGCCGAGTTCCTGGGCTAGTCGCAAGTTGGCCATGGCTTGGTCGGTCGAGGTCCCTTCGGGACTTTTCTGGATGAACAGGGCGTGCCAGTCGGCGTGGAGCCCGTCGGCCAGACGCTTGGCCGTCCGTACCAGGGTGGCCGAGTACGGGGAAGGCCCCACGCAGACCAGGATGCGTTCGGCCGTGGGCCAGGTCGTCTCGATGGCGTGTCCCCGGCGGTAGACGAGGACTTCGGTGCCTACCCGGTTGGCTGTCTGGCGCAGGGCCAGTTCGCGAAGGGCGTTCAGGTTGCCTACCCGGAAAAAGTTTTCCCCGGCCCACTCGGCTTGCTTGGGCAGGTAGACCTTGCCTTCGGTCAGGCGTTGGCGCAGATCCTCGGGCGGCAGGTCGACGAGAATGACGGACTGGGCCTTGGCCAAAACGGCGTCGGGCACGGTTTCGCGCACGCGCACGCCGGTAATTTGCGCCACGATGTCGTTTAAGCTCTCCAGGTGCTGCACATTGAGGGTCGTCCAGACGTCGAGCCCATGTTCGAGCAACTCCTCGACATCTTGCCATCGCTTCGGGTGGCGGCAGCCCGGGGCGTTGGTATGGGCCAGTTCGTCCACCAGGATAAGCGACGGGCGCTTGGCCAGGGCCGTGTTGAGGTCGAATTCCTCCAGGGCGTGGCCCCGATAGTCGATGCGTTGGCGAGGTAGGATGGACATGCCGTAGAGCAGGGCCTCGGTGTCCTGGCGTCCGTGGGTCTCCACGATGCCAACCAGGGGTTCGACGCCTTCGGTCATCTTGAGGCGCGCCGCTTCCAGCATGGCGTAGGTCTTGCCTACCCCCGGGGCCATGCCGAGGAAGATACGCAGTTGGCCGCGCCGCTTGTTCTCCTCCTCGCGCTGCACCATGGCCAGCAAGGCATCCGGGTCAGGGCGGTTGTCCTCGTCGTGCATGCTTCCTTCCTTACTTCGTGCTGGTCAGGGCATCCAGCTCCAAATTGAGGCGCAGCACGTTGACGCGCGGTTCTCCCCAAAACCCCCAGAGACGTCCCTCCGTGTGCCGGGCGACCAGATCGGCGACGGTTTGCCCGGGCAGGCCTCTCGCCTTGGCCACCCGGGTAACCTGGTAAGAGGCGGCCTCCGGGCTGATGTCGGGATCAAGCCCACTGGCCGAGGTCGTGACCAGGTCCATGGGCACGGACGGGCCGGCATTGTCCATGCTAAGCGCTTGCGCGCGTTCCTGGACCGCCTGGCGCAAATCGGGGTTGGAAGGGGCGAGGTTGGAGCCCGACGAGGCGGCGGCATTGTAGGGATAGGGCGCTGTGGCCGAGGGGCGGCCGTGGAAATAGCGGTCGGACGTGAAAGGCTGGCCGAGCAGGGAAGACCCCACGATGCCCCCTTGCCGTTCGATCAGGGATCCCATGGCCTTGTTCGGAAAGACTCCCGCGCCGAGTGCGGTAACGGCCAAGGGGTAGACGAGGCCGGTCAGGACGCTCAGCCACAGCAACATCAGACAGGATGGCTTCAGCTGTTTTCCGAGTTCGACGAGCATAGTCGTCTCCTTTAGGCCCAACCGAGGGCCGCGATCAGCATGTCGATGCATTTGATGCCGACAAACGGCACGATCAGTCCGCCCAGGCCATAGACGAGGAGGTTTCGTCGCAGGGCGACCACGGCCGGAACCGGCACGTATTTGACGCCCCGAAGCGCCAGGGGAATGAGGAAGACGATGATCAGGGCGTTGAAGACCACGGCCGCGAGCACGGCGGATTTCGGCGTGGCCAGCCCCATGACGTTGAGCAGGGCCAGCTGCGGGTAGATGCCGATGAACACGGCCGGGATGATGGCGAAGTACTTGGCGATGTCGTTGGCGATGGAAAAGGTGGTCAGCGAGCCGCGCGTCATAAGCAGTTGCTTGCCGATGGCCACGACTTCCAGGAGCTTGGTGGGGTTGGAGTCGAGGTCCACCATGTTGCCGGCCTCCTTGGCGGCCTGGGTGCCGGAATTCATGGCCACGCCCACGTCGGCCTGGGCCAGGGCGGGGGCATCGTTGGTGCCGTCGCCGGTCATGGCCACCATCTTGCCCTCGGCCTGGTATTGGCGGATGCGGGCGAGCTTGGCCTCGGGCGTGGCCTCGGCCAGGAAGTCGTCCACCCCGGCCTCGGCGGCAATGGCGGCGGCCGTCAGCGGATTGTCGCCCGTGACCATGATGGTCTTGATGCCCATGGCCCGAAGCTCGGCAAAGCGTTCGCGGATGCCGCCCTTGACGATGTCTTTGAGCCAAACGACGCCAAGCGGCTTGCCATTTTCAGCCACCACCAGCGGCGTACCGCCGGATTTGGCCACTTCGCGGATGGTGCGCTCAACCTCTTCGGGTATCCGGTTGCCTGCAGCTTCGGCCAGGGCCTTGACCGCGTCGGCCGCACCCTTGCGGATGCTGCGGCCCGACAGATCGACGCCGGACAGACGCGTTTGGGCTGTAAACGGCACGAAGGTCGCGCCCAGGGCTTCCAGGTCATGGCCGCGAATGTCGAAGCGCTCCTTGGCCAGGACCACGATGGACCGACCCTCGGGCGTCTCGTCGGCCAGGGAGGCTAGTTGGGCCACTTCCGCCAACTGGCGTTCGTCTATCCCCTTGGCCGGCAGGAACGCGGTGGCCTGGCGGTTGCCGAGGGTAATGGTGCCGGTCTTGTCAAGCAGCAGCACGTCCACGTCGCCGGCGGCCTCCACGGCCCTGCCCGAGGTGGCGATGACCCCGGCCTGAATCAGCCGATCCATGCCGGCGATGCCGATGGCCGAGAGCAGCCCGCCGATGGTGGTGGGGGCCAGGCAGACAAACAGCGCGGCCAGGGCGGTGATGGTTACGGCCTGCCCCTGGCCGGCGGCAGACACGGCATAGGCCGACATGGGGCGTAGCGTCACGCAGACCATGAGGAAGATCAGTGTCAGGGAGGCAAGCAGGATATTGAGGGCGATCTCGTTGGGCGTCTTGCGGCGTTTTGCGCCCTCGACCAGGGAAATCATGCGGTCGAGGAAGGTCTCGCCGGCGTCGGCCGCCACCTTGACCACCAGCCAGTCCGAAAGCAGGCGCGTGCCGCCGGTAACGGCGCTGCGGTCGCCGCCAGCCTCGCGGATGACCGGGGCGGACTCGCCCGTGATGGCGGACTCGTCCACCGAGGCGATACCTTCCACGATCTCGCCGTCGGAAGCAATGGTGTCGCCGGCTTCGACGAGGAACAGGTCACCCCGGCGCAGAGAACTGGCCGGGACTTCGGCCACAGCGGCGTCGCGCCGTGGGGATGCGAGCTTTTTGGCGCTCACGTCCCGGCGCAATCCCCGCAAGGCGGCGGCCTGGGCTTTTCCCCGGCCTTCGGCCATGGCCTCGGCGAAGTTGGCGAAGAGTACGGTCGCCCACAGCCAGGCTGCGACGGCGGCCACGAAGCCGACCGGGGCTTCGCCATGGCCAAGTATCGCTTGGACGGCCAGGACCGTGGTCAGGATGCTGCCGACGTAGACCGTGAACATGACGGGATTGCGCGCCTGCCGGGCCGGTGCGAGCTTGCGCAAACAGTCGAGGCCGGCTTGGCGAACAATGGAGGGATCAAAAAGCGGACGTTTGGTATGCTTGGTCATGGCGAAACCTCTACTGGAATAGGGCAAGTTGTTCGGCAATCGGCCCCAGCGCCAGAGCGGGTACAAAGGTCAGCGCCCCAACCACCAAAACCACGATGATGAGCAGGGCGACGAAAATGCCCCCGTGGGTCGGCAGGGTGCCGGGGCCTTGGGCCAGGCGCTTTTTCCCGGCAAGCGATCCCGCCAGGGCCAGGACCGGGACGATGAGCCAGTAGCGGGACACGAACATGGCCACGGCTCCGGCAATGGTCCAGAAGGGCGATGTGGCGGTTAGGCCGGCAAAGGCGCTGCCGTTGTTGTTGCCCATGGAGGAAAAGGCGTAGAGCATCTGGGAGAAGCCGTGCGGTCCCGGGTTGGACACGGCGTCGGCCGGTCCGATCACGGCGGCCAGCGCCGTCCCCGCCAGGCAAAGAAACGGCGGAATCAGGATGACGAGTGCGGCCATCTTCGTTTCGAATGGTTCGATTTTCTTGCCGCAGTATTCCGGTGTGCGTCCGACCATGAGCCCGGCCACGAAAACCGTGACCACGGCGAAGACCAGCATGCCGTAAAGCCCCGACCCCACGCCGCCGTACACCACCTCGCCAAGCTGCATGAGGAGCATGGGCCACATGCCGCCAAGGGGCGAGAAACTGTCGTGCATGGCATTTACTGATCCATTAGAGGCGGCGGTAGTGGCTGCGGCCCACAAGGCCGATCCGGCCGTGCCGAAGCGGACTTCCTTGCCTTCCAAGCTGGGAACGGCCGGTACGCCGATGCCGGACAGGGTCGGATTGGGGACCGATTCGGCGGCGAGTGTCAGTGCGGCAAACCCAGCGAAGAGGATGGTCATGGCTGCCAGGATGGCCAAACCCTGCCTCCTGTCGCCAATCATGACACCAAAGGTGTGACACAGGGCCGCCGGGATGAGCAGGATGGCCAACATCTCCAGGAGATTGGTCAGGGGCGTCGGGTTTTCGAGGGGATGGGCAGAGTTGACGTTGAAATAGCCGCCGCCGTTGGTGCCGAGTTGCTTGATCGCCACCTGCGAGGCCACGGGGCCAAGGACGATGGTTTGTTTGGCCGGGGGCTGGTCGGTTGACGGCGTGTCGGGCGAAATGGACTCGGCCACATGGGGGGCGGGATCGAGCCAGTCGGCTTCGACCTGTCCCGTGAACGTCTGGGGCACGCCCTGCCAGACAAGGAGAAGAGCCAGTACGAAGGAGAGCGGCAGCAGGATGTACAGGACGGATCGCGTGAGGTCCTGCCAGAAGTTGCCCAGGTGGGTGGTCTCCCGACGGGCAAGGCCACGGATGAGGGCCACAGCCACGGCCATGCCGGTTGCGGCGGAGAGGAAGTTCTGGACAGCGAGCCCCAGCATCTGGGTGAGGATGCTCATGGTGGATTCGCCGGCGTAGGCCTGCCAGTTGGTATTGGTGGCGAAGCTTACGGCCGTGTTGACGGCCACGAACGGGTCCACACCGGGAAGGTGCAGAGGATTGAGCGGGAGCCCCCCTTGGAGCCGCTCCAGGACGTAGACGAAGACCATGCCGAAGGCGTTGAGGCCGAGCATTACCAGGGCATAGATTTTCCAGTCCATTTCCCGGGAAGCGTCGACGCCGCTGATCCGGTAGAGCAGGCGTTCAAGAGGTCCGAGTATTTTGTCCATGACGCAGGGCTGTCCCTGGTAGACGCGGGCGGCATAGAGTCCCAGAGGCCAGGACAACACAAGCAGAACGGATAGGAAAAACAAGAGTTGCACGAGGTTGATTGGGTTCATTCAAACCACTCCGGTTTGCACAGGGCGGCGAGCAGGTAGACGAAAAGCGCCATTGCGACGATCAGGACGGCACCGTCCATATTCAGCTCCTATCCAGGTGGTCCAGTAATTCGATCAATGCCAGAAGCCCGAAAATGCAGACCAGGGTACCCACGACGAAAAGGATGTCCATCGAAAACCTCCTTCAAGCGGCAATCGATGGCTAGGGTATAGGCCCAGGCATGTATACGAGGCGTAAAACAACTGGAAGGTCGCGTAAATTTTTATTTACGTATCAAGAACGGTTGTGAAGTCGTGGCACTCTGAAGCTGATGCAGATGGCCGAGAAGTTTTATAAGATAGAAGGGATGGAGACCCGGGCGGTTTCTGGGACGTCAAGTTTGGGACTACCGGTCTCCGTTTGTCCCCAACCCTGCTCACCAACTACGGGTTCAGCCAGGGTGATGAGTTCAAGGTGTCGTGTCTGGAAGAGGGGAAGATTGTTCTTGAAAAGAAGCAGCTTGTTTCGGTAAAATAAGTGAAAGCCCACGTTTTCCATTTTGGTGGATCGCGTGGGCTTCTTCGTGTAGATATTGTGAGGGTTAAGTTCGAGTTAACTCTTCAATAGGGATAAGTTTGTCCAGATCGAGAAGGATAAGTAGTCGGTTGTCAAGTTTTCCTACACCCTTGATGTACTCCGATTCGATTCCAGAAACAACTGGTGGTGGAGGTTCGACTGTGTTTGATTGAATGCGAAGTACTTCAGACACTTCATCAACTACGAAGCCAGTTATCATGGCATGAAGATCTACAACTATGATACGGGTCTGGCTATCATGGACATGATAATCAAGGCCAAATCGGCTTCGAAGGTCAATGACAGGGATCACCTTTCCTCGTAGGTTAATAACACCTTCGACGTAAGGAGGAGCATTTGGAACTTTAGTAATGTCCATAATACGGATAATTTCTTGAACTTTCAGGATGTCAATTCCGAACTCTTCTTCGCCAATGCCGAAGGTCACAAGCTGGAGAAGTTCATTCTCCTGGTTGGTCATAATTGGTTCGCTCATTAACCTCTCCCGAGAGCAAGGATTTTTTTTCCAGAGGGGAGGGCGGTGGATGATGATCCGCCGTCAGATTTCATCTCGTCAATGAGTCGCTTAAGGACTTGAGCTTGGTCAGCTAACTCGGTTACTGCCTGCGCAGATTGTCTCATGCCATCAGCTGTTTCGGATGAAATTCGATTCACAGATTCAATGCTACGATTGATTTCTTCGCTCGTAGCCGATTGCTGTTCAGAAGCTGTAGCAATTGAACGGACTTGATCTGTAGTTTTTTCAGCCAAAGTGACAATTTGTCGTAAGGCGTCACCGGAGTTTGTCGCAAGACTTGTGACCTCTTCGATGTTTTTCCCGGTGCGCTCCACGTTTTCAATGTTCTTCTTAGTGCCATCCTGGATGCCGCGGATTGCGCTCCCGACTTCCTTAGTCGCGGTCATAGTTTTCTCCGCCAGTTTCCTGACCTCGTCAGCGACAACTGCGAATCCTCGTCCGGCGTCACCAGCCCGGGCCGCTTCAATAGCTGCATTAAGAGCCAAAAGGTTAGTTTGGTCAGCAATGTCCGATATGACATTAAGAATCTGTCCGATTCCCTCGGCTTGCTTGCCCAGGTTGTCCATGTCAATTTTCATTTCTTGGGATTGGTTTTGGACTTGACCAATGCCCTTAACAACTTGACTTACCGCCCGTGCTCCTTCTTCAGCTTTGGTTTTTGCCTGATCAGCTGTACCAGCAGCGTTCGAAGCATTTTTAGCTACTTCAAGTACTGTTGCGTTCATTTCTTCCATCGCTGTCGCGGTTTCTGAGATGCTTCGCGCTTGTTCTTCTGAACCTCTGCTTGATTGTTCAATCTGAGCAGATAATTGTTCAGACGCGGAAGTCACGATCTCTACAACACTTTCAAGCTGTTGTGCGGCTTGAAGCATGCCTTCAGCTTTTGCTCTTTCTGCTAATTTCTGCTGAAGTACAACTTCTGTTACGTCGTTAAATAATGTTATCCCTGCTACAACATTATGGTTGTAGTCGTAAATAGGAGAAGCATCAACGTTGACAATTTTTTCTTTGCCAGTCGTTGTCTTCATTTCGACGCGATCCATCTTGATAATGCGCTTTTCTTCTAGGGCTTGTTGGGTAATGGTTTTTTTGTTTTTGTCATTGTAGGCAAAGAAGCCCATGCTGGTTCCGACAAAATCTTTTGGGGAACCATTCTTTTCAAAGAAATCTATGACAGGTTGGTTGGCGAGTAGGATGTTGCCAGATGAGTCGCCAATCACACACGGAACGGTTATGCCATTTATGACGCCATCGGCGTACTCGATTTTATTTTTAAGCTCTTTGACCATGGTTCTTAACGCATCAGCTAAAACACCAATTTCGTCTTTTTGGTTAATGTCAAGGGTCTGGTTGAAATCACCTTCTGCGACAGCCTTGGCAAACGTGACGCCCTTGATTATTGGTCTGCTAATTATGGACGCTAGCAAAAATGCGATAGCTAGTCCCAGAGCTATTGCGGTTGCAATTGTTGACATGATTATCGTGTCAGCTTCCGAGCTTGTAGCTTGAGCTGCTTTTTTTGCATCTTCAAGTTTCTTGTAGCCTGCCTCTTCTGCTGCTTGTGCCTGTTTTATAACATTCAATCCCATAGTTGACATCGATTGTAAGATGAAATTTAAGCCGTCATCGTTTTTGATCCATGAAGCTGCTGCTTTTTCATAAATCAGCGTAGCTGTTCTGGCATCTTTGATGAGTTGTGTCTCGCTGGGGTCGGTGGTTATCTTTTCCAGTTTGTTGTAGAGCTCCATTAACTCCGGGAGCATCTTTTGCATCGATGCGTATGCTTTTCTGTCTTTATAGTTCACTTCCTCTTTTTCGGCGCGCATGATTTTGAGAGCAAGCTCATATATATTTGTAGTAATTATGTAACGCTGTACGTATTTGTCGAGAGTAGCTGGGTCTGCACCGTCTTTTTGAGCCTTGGTGTAAGCTGATACCTGCATCGACAAAAACTTAGCGGCTGCATCTCCGACAATATTGCCGGTGCGAACCATTTCTTTTACTGCATCACGATTTTCTTTAATTGATTTTACTCCTTCTCTATATTTTTCAGCATATTTTGCTGTTTCAGATCGAGCAATCTTGGACTTTTCTAAGAGAGTGTCGATGTTGTTTGAACGCGCAATTTCATCAACTTTGTCAAGAAATGAATTAAGCTCTTTGACGTTTTGTTCGGCCCGTAGATGTGCTTCATCCGATTGACTGATAAGATAATTTTTTTCCTCCATGATAGTATTGAGGGCCATGCGCTCGACACCAGTAGCGTATTCTACCGCTTTGGCGTCACGGTCGGTTATTCCTAAAAGGGCAGAGGATACTTTTCCGATATATATATAGGCTAGGCCGCCAAGCGTAACAGTTATAAGTACAAGCGCTAACGCCCCCGTCATGATCTTCGTTTTGATTTTCAAGTCACTGAAGCGCATATCAACTCTCCTGTTGTAGTAGTGGTGAATTTCATACGGCGCTTTGTTGAGTCAACTTCCATGACTGTCATATTATATGGTTCTGTCGGATTGTCACGATTTTCAGAAAAAATATAATACTTGCCTGGAAGTGAGGTGGCGTTTAAATTCACAGAAGTAACGGCTACCCCCATAGTCTCAGATGGAAAATTTTATCGCCAACTGTTTGGATAAGCTCATTATCTTGTTTGGTCTGATTTAAACTTTTCCCGAAATGAGGTGGGCGGTTTGGGGGTTTTTTCACGAGCGCAGGTTCCTGCATGAGGGTGTCATGCTGATATTCTTACGTAACATGTTGAAGTAATTGAGAATTATTTATTTGTTTCCCCGGGCTGTATGTTTCTCCTCCATCCCCACGATAATTTCCCCTTGACCTCCCCGGCCAGAAACCGTACTTACCCACCTCGCCAACACGGTGCCAACAAGCGCCAACGGGTTGGTCCCCGAAAAAATCTGGGAAACGGAAATTTCGGGTTGACTTGGGGAAGAGTTCTGAGTAAATAAACCCTTCCCTGATTTTGAATCTAGGAGCGTAGCTCAGGGGGAGAGCACTTGCTTGACACGCCAAAAGCGTGATTTAACCTCCTAAAATCTTTAAAGAAACCCCTTTCAAAAAGTGATCTCGTTGGCGAGTTGCCAACGGGATTTTTTGTTTTTTATAGGTCTGTTTTCGACCTGGTTGGCGCATCTGTGGTCGGACTGTGGCGGGTCAGCCAACTCGGGTTTCACTTCCTTCCTGCTTTCTCCAGATCCGTCCCGATTCTCTTGGTCCATATCGTATCCAGCTGGTCAAATACGAAATTTCTTTCGTTTTTGACATTGCTTTTAGGTTGAAATGCTTGCAATATATAGTTGAAATAAAGCAATTTTGAAGGAAAAATTATGTCAAAAAATTGCATAGATATTAAGCCCATAGGCGTAAAATGCAGCAACTGCGGAAATATCTACACGACTAGACCATCACCGTATGGTGATAAGGGGCAATGGCGCGTCCCTGGCTGTCCACAATGTGGCCACGGTGAAGAGTATTTTATGCCAAATAACGATGATAACCGATCGCCATGTCTCAGTGATACAAAAAAATAGACGGCAGTATATTCGTAACTATCCCAAAAGAGGTGTTTTAGAAAACTAAACATCTAGTGTAATGACAGGGCCTTGTGCCTAGCTGTTTCAGATAACGTCACCATTATTTCAGCTGTCATCAAGATACGTGAGTTTGTTGCAGTACGGCACGAGAGCGCAAGCAAAGTCAGCTGACATAGGCCGTATCTATCCTAGGCCTGTGCCTTTGTCACGAATACGACTGTCATATGTTCTTCTCAAATTTCTTAGCGACTCTTCACAGCTCAAGACTATAACAAGTTCTAGGCTATGGCGTGAAGTGTCAAATATGCTCCATGGTTCGTTTTGTTCGTATTGCTTCAATGTCATCCAGAAGCGCTTGCAAATCTGCGGACTATAGCATTCTTGCTTGATCTGGTCTTTATTCATGTTTTCCTTTGGCTGCCGACTAATTGCTAGATTTTAGGGGTTTCAGAGGAGTCGTTTGGTCGTTGGCACAAAACACCATATTCCTGCCATTGGCCTTTGCTGTGTAAAGTGCGTCATCTGAAATTTTTGTTAAATCGTTGATTGTCGTGTTTGTATTTGGATTGAACTGTGCAATGCCAATGCTAACTGTGATGCTCAGAAGGTCATTTTCGTACTCAAACCTTGTCGATTCTACAATTTTTCTAAATCGTTCAGAAGCGAGTATCGCTTCCTCTTTGTCTGTTTCTGGCATAATCACTGCAAATTCTTCACCACCGATGCGCCCGATAATGTCCGATGAACGAAAACAATTGAGAGCTAGTTTGCTGAGTTCTCGCAAAACTAGATCACCTGCTTCGTGGCCCCAGGTGTCATTTACTTGTTTGAAGTGATCTATGTCGAATAACGCTATTGACAAGTTTGCTTTATGTCGTTTGGCCATTTCGAAAAGGATGCTACTGTGTTCCAAGAAGTGCTGTCTATTGTTTAATCCGGTCAAACTGTCAGTGGTTGCCATTTCTTTAAGTCTTTCTTCCATTATCTTTCTTTCTGTTATGTCGCGTGCTGCGGCAAATATACCGGTTGAGATTCCGGTTTCGTCCTTGAAAACAGAAAAATTAAAAATAGCATGAGTGTTTTTCCCGTTTATATTCGTAAACTCTAGTTCGTGATTTTTGATTGAAGAATATAAAAGAGTGTCCTGAAGCCCTTGGTCAGCTTTTTGGTCATTAGTAAATAACGAGCTAAATTTTCTCCCGATTAGTTCCGTGCGGCTTAGTCCAGTTATTGTTTCTGTGGATTTGTTGGCGTCTGTTATGACTCCTTCTCGGTCAATTGCCATGATAGGGTCTGTGTTGATTTCAAAAAGACTTCTGTTGTAATTGTTCGCCTGTTTTAAAAGTTCTCTAGCTGCTACCTTTTCTTCTACTTCACGTTTCAAATTTCTATTTTTCCAGAAAATGATGCCAAAGATCAAGAGTGCAAACCCTGTTAACTTCAGCGCCCATTGTAGAACGTGATATGGATTTGTAAGGCTGGAGTACTCGAGTCGGAGCCATTTTTGTCTTATTAAATTCTCTTCCTCTGGTGTAATTGAGTCTAGTCCTTTTTGGAGGATTCTTTTAAGTATTGGCATACTGTTAGGAGTTGCCATGGCTAATTTGTTATCACCCCAAGGTGTTGGCGCTGCTACTTTAAGATTTGATAACCCTCGTTTGTTTATTAAGTATGATGCAACTGCAAGATCAACGATACAAGCTTGGGCTTTTCCTAAAGAAACGGCTTCTAGCATAGACTCGGTGTCTTGTTCGAATTGGTAGTCTAAGGTTACTTCTGGGAACTCATTTTTTACTTTGCTATATGTTGATAGCGTTTTTACTTCGGCAACTTTCAGGCCGTTTAAATCTTTTACAGAACCTATAAAAGGACCGTCGCTCCGGCTAATTATGACTAAAGGGTAGGACAGATACGGACTGGTGTATGATAAAAAATCTGCCCGCTCTGGTGTCCAGGAAATGCAAGGGAATACATCAATCTTGCCCTCTCGTCCTAGTTCTAGAGCCCTGTCAAATGTAATGTTGAAAACTGGTTCGAAAGTAACTCCAAGTCGTTTTTCTAAGAGGCGTATTGTGTCAGCAGCTATTCCTTTGAATTCAAAGCCTCTGTAGCTGTTCTCGACAAATTGAAAAGGAGGGAAAGCAATTCCTACTCCCATCGAAAGCTTGGGATGCTCAATTAGAAATTGTTTTTCTTCTTGTGTCAGCTTTAGAGTCTGTATTTCAGTTCCATGTGCTATTTCTCTCAATGTAGTTGCAGAAAAAGTAGTCGCAATTAGCAGCGTTAATGTGAAAAAGTGAACTTTTTTGAACATAATTAAAGGCTATGACGCCATTGTGTTTTGTTAAAGTGTTGAGTCTTTAGACTTTTTGAGGACCTTCGGCGTGTCCATCCACAACAGGAGCGGGTAGGACTCGCAGGATCCTGCGATTTTCAGCGCCGAGAAAACGGCAAATTCCTGGATTTTCAAAAGTCCAGTAAACTAGAATTCTAGGGCATCGGCCTCACGGTGAGTTTCATGGCAACTGCACTGGACTCTTGTCCAAAGTAATTCTTGAACTTTTTCTACCCCAGCAGCAACACCAAGCAAACTTCCCAAGCTGTAGCCGATGGGATACACTCACCACACTGACCCAACGGACGGCACTGGGACCACCTGGGACTGATCATGGCCCAGCATACCACGCCGTTAAAAAAAGGTGAACCACTTGGGCAGGGCGGTCCACCTTTGGACTAAAAATTAAACAAAGCGGTTACACAAGACCGTTTTCAAACAAATCCAATTTTACAAGGGTATCTAATCCCAGTTTTTCGACAACCCATGCTTCCCCTAAGTTCCATTCTCGTTCAGAAGTTAGTTTTCTTTGTTCTTTGATTAAGTCGATGTTGTCTTTGAATTCTGTTGGAGTGAAAAGTCCACGATATTTTGAGTAAATCTCTTTGTTGCGTTTTTCACATAAGAAACGGCAAGGGTGTTTATGCTTCTTAAAGCTGGGATGTGATTTGTCCCATAGGCATTTACGTGACATAGTATTTATTCTCCAGTTTGTTCTTTGACAAATGAAAGACGAGGAGTCTGTGCTAGAGATTCCTCGTCTTTCTATAAGGGGCTAGTTTTATGTTGTTTTTGGTTTAGCTTTCTTTTGCAATTTCAATCAATTTTTCCATGAGTTGTTCGGTCGTGTTAAATACTTTCTTAAGATCAAGTATAAGGTCTTTGATTTCTTTTGAACTTCGAGAGAGCTTAAGTGGGAAATAGTATTTATGGGCACAGCTTCCGCATAGATAACGATAGTGGTCGGCTGGGGTCACTTTATATTTACCGTCGCATATCAAGCAATGTCTTTCAGCTTCTTCTTCGTCGTTCTTTGTCGAGGCGAGCTTCATGATATTGTTTTTGTAAAATTTGTCTAAGGCACTTACGAATTTAAATGCTGATTTTGCTTCTTCAATTTTATCTATAAAATCATCCCATTTGGTAATGTTTTTAAAAATGTCAATAAAAATATTGTGGTAGCACGTTGGACAAAGTTTACGATAAGCATCGCCTTCGTCTTCAAATTCGTGGGATTGATCCCATAAGCACTTCTTGATAGACATAACTTTCCTTTTGTTTTTTGTTCGTTCGAAAAAATAGAAAGACGGAGAATCTTCTTCAAGACGCTCCGTCTTTCTGGACTATGCCACTTCTAATGCAGGTAACAGGTTGACTGCTCTTTCCTTTTCTCCTTCCATGTAGTGGTAATAGGTGTCTGCCGTCATCTTCACCGTGGAATGACCCATCATTTTGGAAACGGCAGCTAAGTCAGCACCTTTGCGAAGTAAGGTGGTCGCAAACAGGTGCCGAAGATCGTACATACGAGTCTGGTAGGTGATACCAGCCCGTTTGCATGCGTTTTTGAATGCTTTCCGAATCGTAGTCAGCTTCCGGCCCATGTACTCGATGACATATCCGGTCTGGGACTCTGCCTGCTCCTTCTCCAAACGTTTCAGGAACTCAGGGTTGATCGGAACTGTCCGGTATGTCTTGGTTTTACTCGCATAAATGCGAACAGTGCTGGCTTTGAAATCAATGTCTTCCCACTTGAGGGAAAGAAGTTCAGATTCACCAGGACGAGTACCCAGGTTGAAACAAACTTCCATCGCCCACTTCAAATGAGGCTCGGCATTGACCATGATCTTCTTCGCATCGTCCAAGGTGAGTTTCATGTCCCAGGGCTGGACCTTGGGTTTCTTCCAATTCTTCAGGGGATTAACGGAGGTAAAGCCGTTGTCTATCCCGAAGTTGAAGATGAAACTCAAGTAATCACAGTATTTATTTACCGTGTACTGGGACCGAACCTTTCCCGTTCTGCTGCTGACTCCTTGAAAGTGCAGGATGAACGGAATCATATCTTCTTGATATGTCAAAGAATCCACGGGTTTGTCGCCGAGGACTGGGATAAACACATGGTGGACCAAGTGCTCGATGTTCCGAATGTGCTTCTCCGTCCGGCCTGATGCCTTCATATGGGCCAGATACTTCGATCCAAGCTCTGACAGGAGCATCCCCGGCTGATCGTGACCGTGGACCTGGTTGGTTGGCCCAGACGCCGCTGTAGCGGGATTATCCGCTATCCCAGTGGCCGGTGCTGGAACTTGGACCGATGCAGTCACCGTTTCGGGATCAGGAACCGGTAACCCCTGGTCGAGTGCATCACGAACAGCGTGATCAAACTTTTCAGCTTTAGCTTGAGCAAGTTCGCCACGTCCAAACGATTTGTCATGTCTTTTGCCGTTGACATGCCAATAGACCATCCATCGGCTATCACGAGTATAGACGCCCATAAGAAACCTCTTCTTTTCAGGTTGATGTTCGAATTGAATGCCTAAGATAAGTGCAGGATGGAAAGATATGCAAATAAAGGGGAGGTGAGTCCCCTTGCTAAAAGTTAGATAGATTTCATCAAAACTTCTTCGACTTCTTCCTCCTTAACGCCGATGTATCTTCTTGTGATACTTGGGCTGCTGTGGTTAAGTCTTTTAGCAATGACTTCCCACGAAGTGCCGTGAGTCTTCCTCTGGTGATAGCACCAGGTTTTTCTCAGCGTGTGCGCTCCATAGTTCCCTGGGAGGTTTATTGCATCACACCATTGCTGCACGTACATAGTCACTGCATACGTGGTTAAAGGATAATTCTTGCCCTTGCGGCTCTTGAACAGAAACAGTTCTTCCTTGGCCTCAATGGTGCTCAAATAGTCGTCAAGAGCCTCCTTGATTTCTTTATTGATCATGAGGACGTTCTCTTTACTCGTCTTCTTTTCACGGATGACAATGCGGTCGCCGACATTGGCGTGCTTTACATCCGATATTTTGAGTGCAAGGATATCCTGTACACGGAGCCCAGTGTTAACGCCCATAATGAACAAGAGTTTGTTCCGTGGTGAATCATGCAAAAGCTTTTTAATGCTTTTGATGTACTTCACATCCGAGATCGGCTCGACTTTCATAAAATCCTCCAATTGGGTTTTTCAATTTTGGGAGGTTGGAAAGAAACATTGAAAATTGCCCCCTTCACACTGGGCCTTGAAAAGTGCCAGATAACAGATTGTAGTCCTTGCAGTTATTGTTTTTGCTTGGCCCAATTTACGATATTAGATAAAACCGTTCTTTCCTTTAAATACTCATATCTGTAAATTTGTGGCTAAAATCGCAAATACAATGCGAAGGATGATTGGCTCAGTTGCTGACGATAGCTTGCCGATGATCGTTCCGTTGCAGATGAAATCATTGCACTGCTGAAGAAGCACAATAGCTATATTTGCGTTAAAAAGAAGAAATGCCACGCAGACGTATCCGCATGACATTTCGGTTGGAGGGTTATGGGAGAATCTTGGTTAAGATGATCTTCCCGTCACTGGCCTCGACAGCGAACTCGTCATCTTCATTGATTTCGAGATCACCGAGATCATAGGCCTTCAGGTTGATCTTCAAGATGCCTTGCTGATTCACCTTCGCTCTCTTTGAGCCTTTCAGGTACAACCCCTTGACCTCATAGAGCACGCGATCAGTACTGATCAGCTTTCCGACATGTTGCTTGAGTGTTTGGCGGTGCCTTATCTGCATCCGCTCCATTATCGTAGCAGCATCCAGACCTTCTTTGATAAGTACGCGAAGAGTCTTCGGATCGTACTTCGATTCGATCTTCTTCTTCGACGCCTTTTCTTGGATTTCCGTAGTGGTGCCATTCTTTGCTCCCATAACGCCTCCTTTGCATAGAAATGTTACTTTACTTGGTATATCTCTATGAATTGCTGAAAAACGCGGTAAAACGCGCATTTGTTGGGTCAAAATGCATCAGATTTCTCGTCTTTCTGGGATGAAAATCGTAATTTGGCCCTAGGGGGCTGTTTCTGGGGTTTTTGCTGTCTGGGGATGCCAAGCCATAGGCCAAGCCCCGAAAGCCCAGGAGACGGGATTTTACGGGGGGTGTCCCCAGTACTGGGCCGAGGATGTCCCGGACCCATGAAGGAGTGGGGAAAACTGCCGCCGTTTCAAAAAGAAAAGGTCTCCAACGAGTGAAGACCTTTCTATGCAAATTACTTTGCAATTTACGGAGCTAAACTTCTATCTAGATGAACCAGATAGAAGCAGCACTCCTTTAGAGTCGAAAGGAACAATTTCTTGTCCTAGCACTCCAAGTATCTGTACAAGCGGTTTTCCCGCATACAGCTACGTCGTTTGGTATTCGATGCCTCATAAGTGTCTAATATTTTTAAGTAGCTTTTAATGACGCTGTACTACTAATGAACAGCGGCTTCGAGTTTATACCCAAAGCAATGGTTTTTGTTGTTTTTGTTAAAGGCATTTCAAATTTTCAGCATCGAATACCAATCGATAGTTTCTTACAAACCTCAGTCACCCTTGGAGGAATTAGCTTCCATCTCCATGGAATCTTCCCAGAAGGGCTTCCTTTGGTCAATTTTGATCCTTTTGAATCCATCCCGTGTCTAACCGCATCTATGTATCAAAATCATGGTTGACTTGATTTGTCATGATTTCGAAAGAGTCTATACAGACTAACGAACTTCAGTTTGCCATGAACCTCGTTCGATACATAGGCCACCGTGACTTCTGCATTTTATGCATACGGGCTAGCTTCCGTCTCAACCTCTCCCCTGTCTGAATTACTTCATAAAACAGGTTGGTCATCCTTGGTGAATTGATTCGAGGAGAAGCGATCAATTAGTTTAATCCAAGTAATGTTTATTGTTTGACTTGCTGTCATTCAAGTATGACTAGCTCCTAGCTAAACGTGCTAGGATAGGATTTAAAATCTACAAAGCGCCCATGGCGTTTATAAATTGCAAAGTTTTGTCTCTATAGCTTATTTGCCAGGTATTAATATCTCTAGGAGTTTAATCAATACAACTTGCTAGAACTGGGTAGAGGATGTCCCTAGTGATGACAGTCGTCCTGAGAGTAGTTGAGGGCTGGCAATCGCTGTGCTAAAAATGCCCTGGAATCGTTATGAACTACTCCTGGGATGAGATTTACCTACTGATCCAACGGGCCGATCAGCTTGACGCTGGTGGGCGGCTCACGATTTTTGAATTTCTGGCCCAGACGCTATCCCTTATACCCCTGCGCGATGGATTTCCAACCCCGGCCGAGATCAAAGCATATGGTCTCACGAAGGCAGCCAAGAAGTACAAGGGCCCGGTTGAGAATGGGTGGCAGCGGTGGTGCCGAGAGAAGCGTCCCTTTGACCAAGCGAATTTCAGCACTGACCGAGCCGGGATCGCCTGTGGGCCAGCCAGCGGTGTCCTGGTTCTCGATGTCGATAATCACCATCTATTTGAAGCATGGATACAAGAGAAGCATCCAGATGAACCGCTGCCCGTGACATTGAAGGTGAAAACTGGCGGTCACGGTGAAAGATTTCATTACTATTTCCAGTATCCATCCGGGGATGAACAATATTCTTGCCGTTCGGTGAAGGGAATCTTCGAAATACGTGGCATCGGTGGCCAAATCCTTTGTCCTGGTTCGTTGCATCCCGAAACACGAAAGCCCTATATCTTCGTTGAAATAGCTCCCATTATGCCTGCCCCGTTGTGGCTTTTAGAGATGAGCAAAAAATCCTATGGCCGCAAGAAAGATCACGACGAACAAAGTCCTCCCGAAGGTATAAGAAAAAAACATATTCTGGAGATTGATCTTGTAGATACTTTTTTGTCTAATTTTAATCTGTCAGATGATACGAAACAAAAAATCCTCACAACATTTCCTCTAGGACAAAGGTCAGAACCATCCTGGTCCGTTCTTTTGGGGTTGCTAAATGCCAACGTTGATGAAAAGACTATCCGTCGTATTTATCAAAGCTATCCTGTCGGAGAAAAGGCTAGAGAAAGGCCTGATTGGTTTGAACGGGAAATTGAAGCAGCTAAGAAAACTATAGCTCAGAATCCAATAGGGGTTCATATGCAACTTGGTTTCTCTTCTGGGGCTAATGCTTCTTCTTCAGATTCTGAGTATGGTATTGTCAATGCGTTTGATGTGTTAACGGCGCAAACAAACTTTGAGTTTCTTATAGATAATTTTTGGCCAAAAGATGAGCCGCTGCTAATTACAGGGTATGGCGGTGCTGGCAAGTCAGTCTTGACCCTGCAAATAGCAATTGATTTGGTTTTTCCTCCAGGTAATGGATTCTTGGATAAATTCAAAGTGCTTCATGGAAGGCATCGTATTCTTTTTGTCCAGTCAGAAAATTCTTTAGTTGGAATGAAGCGAAGGCTTGAACTTATTCGCGGCGCTTACGCTGTCCCAGATCACGTTATTCAGCAAAGTGTATTTTTTCTTGGTAGAAAGAATGATATTCGTGCTACTGGCGACCTCGATAGTCAAAAGTTCCAAGACGTAATCAAGAAGCAGCATGATTCTGTAGGATTTGACATCCTGGTTGTTGACCCACTTATAAGCTTTCATAATAAGGATGAAAATTCGAATGACGAAATGCGTAGACTCTTGGACAATTTTTCAGAATTTTGTGAAAGTCTCAAGGTCTCGCCGTTAATCATACATCATCATGGAAAATTTAAGCAAGAAAGAGGAGTTGGTGGCGGACGCGGTGCAAGTGCTATCGGTGACTGGTCTCCGAATACCTGGGAGTTGGAGTACAAGGAAAAAGACAAGAAATTCAAATTCATTCATAAAAAAGCTAGAAACTTCATGCTAAACGATGATCTTGCACTTGAGTTGCGAAATTTAAGATTTTCTAGCAATGTTCAGCAGAGTGGTTCAAAAAAAGATACTTCTTACTATGTCATTAAAGCTTTGCAAAACTTAAACGGTGTTGCTTCGACGCAAACTATTTTAAAAAATGAAATAGTCAAGGTCTACTTAACAGATAATCCAGGCAAGAGCATCAGTGCCGTGACTGCTGTCAAGTATATCCAAGATACCGTTGGCAAGAATGCTATTAAGACCATCCCTGGTTCGAAAGGGTCAATATCCTATCAAATTTGACCCAGTATAATGACAAACCACCTGCAAGTTTTGTTGGGTTGCAACGGTTGCAACTTTCGACAGAATTCAGATTTGCAACAAAAAATCGAAAGATTTTAGATTGTTACTGCTGTTTTTCAGCTGCAACTGCAAGTTTGCGATTTGCAACTGTAACCCGTTAAAATCTTTCAGGTTCAACTGCAAAAAAAGGGTATATATATTAGAGGGGGGTTGCTTACGCACCCCCTCCTGTCTCACAATAGTTTAGCAGTGTTGCAGAAGCAGAAGCTTTTCCCGCAAAAGGAACAAAAGGAACTTTTAGCTACTTTTAAAACAAGATTTGCTAATTTTCTCCAATTCTCAAAGAATTGTTTCGAAAACAAGGAATTAGCAAAGTCCAAAGAAATGGGTCAGAAGTTTTTTTTGAAGCTGTTCTTTTGACTGCTTATAATTTTTAACCGACTTGCTCGGCTTGAGCTCTTTGCTAATCCTATATCGGATCCATATAGCATACAAATGAGTGTTTTTAGTTGGCTTCCAAGCCGCTTAAATTCCTTCTTGGTTACAAAATATGTAACCGATATATTTGCTGGGTTTGGCGACTTGGCTTGACAGAGCTTTTTCTGCTAATGGCGGTGTTATAGATATTATTTGCACACTGTTTTTCATTTTAAATACGAGGGATGAGGGGTAGCCAAGCCTTTTTCTTTTTAATCTCTTTTTCCCTATCCCAAGTGATGGCGCAGGGTGGCCGGGGAAGATGAGGGTTGTCTCGTGGATGATCCTGGGCTAGAGCGAGTATGGGAGCTACTGATCCAGGTGGTGCTGACGGAATGCCACTGGTTGGCTTTGAAACGGACGTAGATACAAAGGTCCTGGCCGTTACTGACAATGCCAAGGGGTAGAAAGAGGGACACCCGTGACTACCTGCTTAAATCGCTCCGTTATCCTGAGGCATTTTCTCGATCTAATTGTTGCTGGCTGCCGAACCTGAAGACGGTTCTCTCTGATCTCTTTTTTGACCTCTTCTTCAAAACTGGCAGGAGATGGTAAAAACGTTGTATCAATATGATATCACTAAAAATAAATGTGAAAATTGTCTAGGGCGTCAATTTGGACACCGCAAATGGCATAATCCTGCCATTTGAGACCAATGAAAATGGAAGATTTGCTGGATTAGCACCAAAATTTGCCATATATCGCTGAATCTCCTAGCTATTATAACAAAAGGGCGGACGTTAGAAACGCCCACCCTTTTACCCTCCTTAGATGGAGGGATACTGCCGTTACACTCACTCTGGCAGAACAAATCCGAGCAAACGTTGTTGCTCTTCGATCTTTTTCTCAAGCTGGCAGTAATATAACATGTTCGCCACTGCGCGGTTCAAGTCCGCTTCTTCACCCATCATGTCCGCCAAGGTGAAGTTCAGGTTCGATCCAAGGTATTCCTCGAAATCCTTGAGGTAATCGTAATCACGGTAGTAGATGCATCCCGTCGGTGTTTTGGCATCCTGATACTTCGGGAAGTGAATCTTATCCGTCTTGTCGAAACGCATGTCATTTTTTGGATTCCAAAACAACAGAACCCCAATACTCGGGTACTTTGACCAAGAACTCGAGTCACAAGACCAGATGGGAAGTTTGGCCATGAGCCGGTATTCACTGCTCCCGAAGAAATGAATCTTGGCCCCGGCTTGGTGCAGCTTGTTGATAACGGGTTCAACGTTCTTGATTACCGTGCGCCCTTCGCATTGACCAATGGCGACAGTTTTATGTTCCGGCAGACCTCGACTGAGGATCTTGTCAACATCGTCGTTGTAAATGTTGTGGATGACAGAAACAACAGGGATGCTTGCCTGCTCCAGATCTATTTGGAATTCCAAGTTCTTGTCGTAGGAATCCAAACCAAAGTGCAGATCAAAGTTGAAGATCAAATCCCATGCTGAGGTGTTGTACTGGGCAAATGTTTTAAACTTCGGGTACAGTTCTTCTGGCGTCTGCTGAGCTCCAGGTTTTTGCAAGCTGAAGACGCCACTATCCAGGATAAGGCTCTGAAATAAGGAGCGGTTCTTGCCGATAAAGTGAGGTAAGTCATTCCCCAGTAATGCATATGACAATAAAACGTTTGGTTTCGCGGTGGGGTGACGTTTAGCAAATTCACGAAGATGCCGGATTGTCATGGAAGATTGGTAGATGCGCATAATATTTCTCCAATGGGCACTCCCCCATGTTTAATGAAGGAATGCCCATGGTTGAAGGTAGTTAGGCAGTGCAACGTGCAATCAGGTTGTTAACAGCGGTGCTCAAAGCTTCCAGATGGGTCAGGTCAAGCTTTTTCAAGTCAGCCTTATCTTCCAACAGATGTTCAATGAAGCTCTTCAGCTTCACCGTTTCAGCGTTGATATACTTGATAGGCTTTTTGGGGGAATTCGTGTCACTGGCACCGTTAGGACGCGTCCCGTTGTTGGCAATGACCTCCTCCATATATCCCTGGGGAGAAAGGCCATGTTCCTTACGATCAAGCATGACAGCGATATCAACGGCAGTTACTGAGCCCGCAACCTTATTAAAGTCTGTAGATACGCGGACATCAACGTCGAGATCTTTTTGTAAGAGCTTTTGGCGCGTGATGGCCCCCTTGATCATGGGCGTCAAGTGGCCCTTTTCGATCTGTGCATAGTTGATTGTTATGCCACTGCGCGTAAACAGATCGCCGATGGGATCTTCCTTGGACAACATATGCTTGATCGGTTTGATCGCCTGGATGACCAGTTCCGCAGCGTCAACACCAATGTCGGCATGCTTCAGAATGCCAGAGGTGTTTGCAAGATTCATGCACTTCTCTCGCGTGCGCCGTGACATTTCAGGAAATTCACGAGAAATGTAGTCGCCCCAGTTCTCGTTTCCTTCGGCCATCACAAGTTTTTTGAGGTGTACGAGAAGGCATCCAATAACGTACCCGATGTTTACCATCTTAGCACGAGCTGAGCCAAATACACCTTCCGCAGCCATGTTCTGTTCTTTCAACTGCAGAAGTGTTTGCTCTTTGTTGAGTTTTTCAATTTGACCAGTCATGGTGCTCGTTACCCGCTGTAACGTCGCAATTGGAATAGGTTTTCCTGCTTCAATATGAACATCCTGTTCAGGCTTACCACCCATGGCCCCGGTGGCCCCTTGGAAGTGCATCACCAAGTGGCGCATTGTTTCGTCGTTTTCGTCTAGATGCGGGGGGGTGATCGTGGCGTCTTCTGTGGTAGTGATGGGAAGGCCAGGAAGGCCAGGGCCGCCCGTTTTCCCGATGCTACCGATCCCGCCGGTTGCACCGGCAGCCAACTTTGATTTTTGATCATTATCAGCTGACATGTCTTACTCCTTGATATTCCCAGTTAAGGGAGATGGTGTCGCTTTGAAACTACTTCCCGGTGAAGTTGTTCGCTGCGCCGTTCTGCTTCTTATAGTATCAAGGAGCGTGCCAGAAGATGGTGGCAGCTAACAGCATGAAATAACACAAATATTGTTTCGTTGGTTTTCGAATCGTTGAATTTTCCCGTCTTATTAAACGGAAGTCCGTCGCATTTGACGGTTTTATTGGTCTCGAGTAAACGCTAAATTCGTAGGTGAGAGAGGCTTCTTGGCGCGGCGGGTGGGCGGCATCGAGTCCCTGAGGCAGAATTTTTTTTGCCAAACTGAAAGGATTTATGGTATGCTGGCCTAGTCTGTCGGCCTTAAAAAAAGATTTTTCTCCAGTTGGATATGTGGAGTAATTATGGTTGGGCGTGAGTGGTTAGTTCTTCCCGGAATGACTCAAGTTTTTCTCCGTTATTTATCGATGGTGAAAGAATATTTGTCTGGAAAATCAGCGATTCACAATAAACCATTGATGATAATTGGTGATTCTGGTGTTGGTAAAGGACTATTTATCGACTGTGCTCGGCAGATTTTTGAAGGTGCTGATTCAAGTTCCTCTTCTCAGCTAAAAAAACAATCAAAACCATTCTTGAGAATAAATTGTGCTTCATTTACAAAAGAATTGGCCGACTCAGAGATATTCGGACATGAAAAAGGTGCTTTTACCAGTGCAACTGGGAAGAAGATAGGAATAGTTGAAGAGGCCAATGGTGGGTTGTTGGTTTTAGATGAAATTGGCGAGCTTCCAGAAGTTGTACAAGCAAAGATCCTTATTTTTATCGAAGAAGGAGAATTTAGGCGAGTTGGCTCTAACGAAATACAACGTTCAGACGTCTTTATTATAGGTACTACGAATCAGAAACAAGGTAAGTTCAGGCCTGATTTTTGGTATAGATTTTTCCCGGTGTTTGTTCCGGCACTGTATGAGCGTAGGCTTGATGTTCTCTACTATATTGCCCTCAAGTATCCACAAATATTCAATAGATTGACGCCGCAGCACGCTTTGAGTTTGTTGGCACATAATTGGCCCGGGAATATTCGTGAGCTCGAAAGAGTTATATCGATAATAATGTCCGAAGATTTGATGCGTGAATCACAGCTCACATCGGATACTGATGTTGAAAATAAATCTATGCCCTTGGTCTTTCCCGTGGACACAAGGCAAACCTCTTTGGCTGAAATGTATCTTAGTCGCTTTTGTAGTGACTTGTTGGCTGCTAATTTCAATATTAAGTCATTCAATTCAATAGTGTCAAGCTATGGATTGCAAATCCCGTACTCCTTTGCTTCCGCAAATGAGTTTGAAGAGATTAAGAAACTTTATGTACAATTAAGCGATCAGCATTACTATTTTTGTGACAATTCGACAAGTGCAGATGGTGGAAATAATAAAAAGGAAAAGTATTGCGATATATTTTATACAAAACAAAACAGTTTCTTTGATTTTTTCCCCTCGCTGGCTGACGAAAAGGTTTTCGCAGACTTTTGCAAACCATCTGAAAGTTCTCGCGGCACTGGTGCTTTGTTGGTTACTATACAGCAAATGCAAAACGCCATGAACAGCGAATCTAACTTTTATTCGAAAACAACAATTGATCGTGAGGATTGTACGCAGCGTGTAGGTGATTTAAAAAATACTTATCTTGTTTTTAGGGATGGTAGAATTGAAAATATCGGCGTATGTTTTTTGTGTATCTGTGATATTTTTTTAAAAAATAGTATGTCTTCTTTGAATGTTTTTGATAAATCAGATGTTCATCTGGCCAGTGGAAGCCCTTTCGGCAAGGTTCGAAATTCTATAATGACAAGATTTGGAAAAGCAAGGTTGATTTCTAAGTCGCTTGAATACGCCTTGGGCAAAAAGTTGATTTTTGATAAAGAGTATCGCGTTGAAGTAGACTGGGGTGACTATGTCAAATCTGTGCTCATGAATAATGACATGCATTCTGGTGATGTTGAAATCGATTCTTCGGCCCAAAGTTTAAATGAGTGTGAATCAGTTTTATATAAAGTTACCGAGGAAGAATTATTGGCTTCTTATTATAAGTATCTACGGTCTAAGTACTCAAAAGTTGTTCAGGTTTGTAAGCATGCAGGTCTTAACAACTCAACATGTCGCAATAGGCTTAGAGGATATGGGCTGCTGCCAAGTCAAATGAAGGAAGATGACTAATGGTTGAGATGATGATATATCAAGAATTAAAGAACACTTTTTCTTAACTGCTAAATTCCAAAATGGTTATTTCAACTCGCAGGATCCTGTGAATTTCCAGGGTCACATTTAAGCTGGATTCAGCGATTTCCCACTTTTTCCCCTGTTTTGACCATGCAGTGCTCTATAACGCGGGCTGAGACTTTTTGGTTTCCCACCAGCTGGCAATTTCTAGCTCTTCCGTATCGATCTTTCACCACTTTGGTTTGAAACGGCGCGCAGCTATTTCATCTGAAAATCGTATGGAATTCGTGCGGTTCGAATCGAATAATGTTCTATAAATTGCCGATTTTTAATAGATATTTTTCCCGTAGCCGGTAATGCCCCGTTCTGGTAAATCTACACCATGGAATGGATCATAAGATCAGCCCTGGTCATGGGTATAATCGTCGCAATACTCGGGCTGTTTCTTGGCAACAAGAAAGGGCATAAGAAACGCTCCGTTCCTGGATTCTTCAGTTTTGACCAATACAAAGAGCGAGAACTTTCCCAACGTGGCGTTTTCGATAAGATGAAATGGTGAGTTTAATAACTTCGCTCAGTCGTCCTCGGGCAGCATGATCGTAAGGACTGGCTCAGCATTGTCACCAGGGCCGATATGGGCGATAACTTGGACGGTTTCAGTTCGTCCTGGCTCCATCAGGGAATCCACTTTGAAATACACCCGATCTGTCCCTTTGCTGGCGCGGGCAGCGAACATAGCCAGGGTCAGGACATCATGGAGCCGGCCATCCCTGGATTGCCCATAGCTCCTATCAAGTCCTGACGGCACTTCAACGTATTGGCGGTAAAGATTATCAGTGACGACGGTGTGGACGTTGAACCCGTGAGTTTTGGCAGTGTCGGTGACGTCGATGAGGACGCCGTCGGCGATGGCCTGTGCCCTGGTGTAGCTGTAGATGAGGTTTCCAAAAGCGTTGTCGGTGGTCATTTTGATTGCCTCCAAATTTTGCAGTTAAAATAGTATCAAGCTTTTGACGGAAACTTTGACACAGTGTGATCCCAACGTCGGCGTATGAGCGCGTTAGTTGCCTGTATATCTCGACTGAACTTGTATTCATTATTTTGAAAAGCTGTTCAATTGGACGAAAAGCATTGAATATTTCGTCCTTTGTTTGAAGAAGATCATGATCTTTCTGACCCATATGGGCTCCTTTGCTTTTTAAGCAGAAGGATAGCCTGGACCAGTGGGGCGGTCACGGGAGTCTGGGAAGTTTAAGCTGGACAAAGCCCTATGGAAATCGGACGTTGGGTGTAGGACGCGATTTCCTGGGATTTTGGCCCAGGGGGAGTCCATTGGGGGAGCTTTAGGAAAAAGGCCCAGGAATGGCCCGGTAGAGAGCGGGGGAGGTTTGTCCGAGGAGAAACCCAACCCCAGATTTCCCCCAGGGAAGAGCTTCAGCTGTTTGCGGAGAGAAAAGCTACGAGAATATAGGTAATTGAAAAGTCCAGTTTACTGGAACTTTAGATTTGCAGCTGATCGTAAAAATTATGCTTTTCTGAACTGGATACGCGCTAACGGTGGTGGGATGGCATTTAGGACCAGAAACGATGGTGTCGGATCGCAGGATCCTGTGAATTTTTAGCACCATAATCCCGCTACCGTGACTGAAATTGTCCGGTCCCTAGCAGCCCGTTGAAAAACGCGATTTTCAGTCATTTTTAGGCGTCTAAGATGTTGAAATTGCAGGGCCGAGTTAGCATCAAAATGATTTTTTCAACAGCCTGCTAGTCCTAGAGTGGAAAAGCGCGGCGTCGTAGCGTTAACAGTTAGTAATAAAGTGGTTTTTCTAAATACGAAATTTCCTTCGTTTTTGACTGGACCAAAATTTGACAATTTACCAGTAAAGCACCTTTTGCCGTTCATCACTGACTGTGTTTGCACGGTGCTTTTCAAAGTGCGGATTATCTTTGGTTTGTTGCACTCTTATCTGTATTTACGCAAAATCTAGATTGGCATATGTACCGAAACAACTGTTTCGTTTTCTTTTTCGATACTGGGAATCCCTGTTATTAGCCAACGGGGATGACTGTGAAAGTCCCAGAAACAGGCCCGCGGGCACGAATTAGTGGGGATTCCGAGTGAAAGCCCAACCCCAAAGTTTCCCAAAAGAAAGTTTTTTTTGCTAGGAGAATAAGTGCTAAGTCCAACTGGTTGTATTATAACCGGACTTTTGGCATTTAACTTTTCAAATTCGATACTCGGGTGGCTTTAAAACTGTTCTGGCAACGTTCAATCTTACGGTAGACAATGGTATGTATAAACTTAAGCATTTTGGTAGTTCACTTGGCATCGGTTTTGTGCAAAAGCGTGCGTCTGCTATTTGCTATGGTCTTGCTGGAGCAATTGTTTTGTTGTTAGTCGCAGCAACAAGTTACAAATGTATCGATGAGAAGCGTTTGGAGATTGAGTCTGCTTTTAGAGATACAGGGAACGTCGCGCGTGCTGTTGAGGAACACGCAATTAGGACTTTTGAGCAAGCTAGTCTATTGGCAATATTTATAAAATCGCGATATGAGCATGATGATAGTTTAGATCTGAATTCTTTGATTAGTATTGACAAAAAAGCTATGGGTATATTTCAGCAGTTGTCAATCATAGATAAGAATGGGATACTTTCTGCAAGTAGTATCCCTGGTTTTGCGCGTGTAGATCTTACGGATCGGGAGCACTTTAAAGTTCATTCGGGAGTTAAAGAAGAACAGCTTTTTGTAAGTAAACCCGTGCTTGGGAAGGCGTCGGGAAAGTGGTCAATCCAATTGACTACTCGGCTCAGCAAAAGTGATAAATCATTTGCTGGAGTCGTTGTTGTGTCTCTTGATCCTTTTTATCTTTCATCTTTTTATGCGGACATCAACATCGGTCGATCAGGCCGTATTGCCTTAATTGGTAATGATGGCGTTGTACGAGCGCAAAAAGATATGGTTGAAACAACTGTAGGTCAAAGAATTAACGATGAAATGGTAGACTGGCTCCAAAAAGAATCTTGGAGCGAGGCCAATTATGAATTACTGGATAAAGATGTTGGATCAACGCGGCTTTATAGCTTCCGAAACGTAGATGGGTTCCCATTGTCTGTATTGGTTAGTGTGTCTGAAGATGAAGCTTTGTCCGGTTTTTATTTAAGGCGTAATGGTTATATTGGGTTTGCTAGCTTTGTTTCACTTATGGTTGTTGCATTATCAGCAATAATGGTAAGGATGCTTAACGAATTGCGAGAAAGTGATAGTCGCCATAGAATAATGTTTGAAAATTCTCCACTCGGTATTGTTTACCTTAAAGATGATGGGACAATAATAAATTGTAACGATAAATTTGTAGAGCAAATGGGTTCCACAAAAGATAAAATCATAGGTTTTAATCAAGCGAAACAGAGTGGAATTAATTTGCAGGAGAAAGTTAAAAATGCATTGGCTGGAGATTTGTCGGTATTTGAAGATGTTTACACGTCGATCACTGGGGCTAAGACTAGCTTTTTGCACATAATTTTTAATCCAATAAATCCTGGTAAGAACCCAACAGAAGTTATTGCAACAATTGAAGATATAACGGATCGTAAGGAATCGGAACAGGCCCTGGCTAGGGAGGCTGAGGATCGTCGTATCTTGCTAGATACTATTCCGACCCAAGTATGGTACCAGCCTGATGAATATTCTTATGGAGTTGTAAATAAAGCTCACGCCTCATTTGTTGGCATACAGGAAGACCAGCTGGCTTTTAAAAAACTATCCGAAGTCTATCCGCCCGACGTGGTGAGTGTTTGTATTCAAAGCAGTTCAGAAGTTTTTCGAAATGGAAAAACTATTGTTACAGAAGAGTGGGTGCCCAACGCATCGGGTGAAGCACGGCTTCTTTTAATTACTAAGTCACCAAAAAAACGAGAAAATGGGACAGTAGAGTATATTGTTTTTGCAGCAGAAGATATTACAGAACAACGGCGAAGCGTGGACAGTCTTGCGGATTATGCCAATAGAATGGAATTGACTAACAAACAACTTAATATTGCATTGGCAAGAGCTGATGAAGCTGCGAAAGCTAAGGGTGATTTTTTAGCTAATATGAGTCATGAAATCCGGACGCCAATGAATGGTGTAATAGGAATGGCTGGGTTGCTGCTGGATACTTCGCTTACCGATGAGCAGCAACGATTTGCTGAGACTATTCGTTCAAGTGGTGAATTGCTTCTTTTGTTAGTAAATGATATTTTGGATTTTTCAAAAATCGAAGCGGGTAAGCTTGAACTCGAAATAGTTGATTTTGATTTAGTACAAATTTTAGATGATGTTATGGATAGTATGGCTGTTGGGTCTCATTCGAAAGGGCTCGAATTGCTTTGCGCTACAGATCCAAGTGTGCCGTATCAGTTGCAAGGTGATCCGGCTCGATTGCGTCAAATTCTAAGCAATTTGGTTGGGAATGCTATAAAGTTTACTGTCCAAGGTCAAGTATCGGTCCGTGTGTCTATCGTAAATGAGAAAGAGTCTGACTGTATCCTTAAATTTTCAGTCAGTGACACCGGTATCGGAATCCAAAGTGATAAACAGGTGCTTATTTTTGAACAATTCAATCAAGTTGATGCTTCAACTACGAGAAAGTTTGGCGGTACAGGTCTCGGATTGGCTATTTCTAAACGATTAGTTGAAATGATGGGAGGTACGATAGGAGTTGAAAGTAATCTCGGGGAGGGGGCTAGTTTTTGGTTCACGGCATGTTTAAAAAAGCGGGACTCTATCACAGAAGAAAGCAGTGTATGTCTATCGTCATTTTTTCAGGGGCGTGTCCTTGTAGTGGATGATAATGTTACAAGTTGTGAGAATTTATTCACACAGCTTAATTCGTGGGGACTGAAAACAGAAATTGCTATGGATGGTCCAAGTGCACTTCAAGCTCTTTATAAAGTCATAAATGTTGAAGATTTTTATAAGGTAGTCATAATTGATGTTCATCTTCCAGGTATGGATGGAGTGGCGCTGGGACAAACAATCCGGTCTGATCATCGATTCGATAGTGTTAAAATAATATTCATGACATCTCTTGGCGGAAACTGTCGCCAATATTGTCATGACGTTTCTAATGCTGATTGTCTCTCGAAGCCTGTCCATTATCGCGATTTGCGTAGTATGCTTGGCCGGTTTTTTGAAGTAAATTCCTGCCAAAATAGGCAGACTGAGAATTTGCACGGCTCAAACAATGAGCATGCCTTCCAGTTTAGTTCTGAATGGCGAATTCTTCTTGCCGAAGATAATATTACTAACCAGCAAGTAGCTAAAGGTATACTAAATAAATTTGGATTAAACGTTGATGTTGTTTCTAACGGATTAGAAGCTGTGGTAGCCCTTGAATCCGAGGCCTACGATCTGGTTCTTATGGATATGCACATGCCAACTTTGGATGGAGTTGCTGCAACTAGACGCATTCTGGATGGATCTTCAAAAGTTATAAACCGCAATATACCAATTATAGCGATGACTGCTAATGTGTTGGAAGCTGATCGCGAAAAATGTTTTGCAGCAGGAATGGTCGATTATGTTTCAAAACCAGTCGTTCCACAAGTGCTGGCTGATAAAATTGCAAAATGGCTCCCGAAAGATCCCCGAAAACAAGAGCTTTATCAAGACACGCTAACTAAATTAAATCGAAAAATTAATAAGGATGATTCATCGTTAAAGATATTTGACGAATATGGCATGGTCGAGAGGTTGATGAATGATAAAGATCTGGTTCGAATGGTTTTGAATGATTTCATTAATGATATTCCGACAAGGATAGAAGCATTGAAACAAGCGATGATATCAGGTGATCATATTTTAGTCGAGCGTCATGCGCATACAATCAATGGTGCTGCAACTAGTGTTGGAGGTGAAGATTTTGGTCAAATCGCTAAGCGCATAGAAGAGTATGGGAGGGCAAAAGATTTAACATCAGCTGTATCGCAAATGGGTTTCCTTGAGGAGAAGTTTATTGTTTTGAAAAGTGTGTTAAACAATTATTTGGCTGAATAATTTTTGTTCACCAGGATTAATAGGATCGGAGCTCTTTATGGAAAAAGATCTTGAAAAATACAAAAAAATATTTAATGAATATCACGTGCTTATTGTCGATGATGCCGTTCCCATGCGTAATATGATAAAATTCATGTTAAAAAAGATTGGATTCAATACCCTTTCTGAAGCAGAAAACGGTTCTGAGGCTTTTGGTTTGTTAAAGAAACTTACAATTGATCTAGTTGTAGCCGATTGGAATATGCCAAAGTTGAATGGATATCAATTGTTAGAAAAAATTCGTGCTGATGAAAGTCTTAAATATCTGCCTGTAATTATAGTTAGTGGTGAAGGTGATAAGGAACATATTGTTAGCATTATCCGTGCAGGGGCTTCTGACTATGTTTTAAAGCCAATACCAGCTGATATTTTTTTGAAAAAAGTTATTAAATATGCAATACGATCTGTCGCCCATTAGGACGACACTTCCTGTGCATCCTCCTCTTTTGACAGAAGTAGATCATTTAAGACTGGACAGAGCCCTATGGAAAAAGGACGTTGGGTGTAGGGCGCGATTTCCTGGGATTTGGCCAGGAGGGAACCCCAAGGCCCCGGCCACGGGAAAAATCCCAGGACAGGCCTGGTAGAGAGGGTTGGAGAGGGGTGTCCGGGTGGGCAGGCCAAGGGGGGGGGCGAGCACGGATGCAATCTCAAGCTTTAGCGACAGAAGATGATATTGCACTTTTGAGAAGTTTAATAAAGCATGGTCGTACTGACATAGTCACTGGGCCTGAAGAGATTTCTATAGATGATGCCAACTTTGCATATTTTATTCTTGAGGGGCTAGTTTTGAGTCCAACTGACTTGTTTCAAGTTCTGCAATGTAGGCGAAGTCTGGGAAGAATGAATTATAGATTCATCGTCGATGCGTTAACGATGTAAAAGAATATCTTTGTGGCACGTGTTTGTGTAGAGCATTTAGTGTAGGTTGATGTTTTCTAATATTTTGACCCTGGGGGAACCACAAGACCCCGGCGATTGAAAAAGCCCAACCTCAGATTTCCCCAGGGAGGGGCTTGGGCTGTTCGCTGAGAGAAAAACTATGTCATTACTGATAGTTGAAAAGTTCCAGTTTACTGGAACTTTTGATTTTCAGCTGATGGCCGGCTGGATGACATTTTAGAACAAAAACACGCGTGTTCGATGGCAGGATCCTGCGATTTGTCAGCCCGGATTGGTGGCTATCGTAACTGAAATTGGCCTGCACCTAGTCCAGAAGCATAGTAGTTTAGTGTTTTCGATGTTAATACTTTGCAATGATAATTTTTTTCAAATTCCATTTCCTTTCGCTATTAGCTCACCCTGCTCCAGTGAGTCTGGACAATGTTTTATGAAAATGTGATATTAGAATGATACTGGGGGACACTGATTTCTTGGCCCAGGAGGAGGCGCAAGTGAGAGTGTTGGTGGTCGATGATGAAGTCGCGAGCCAGATAATTATGAAAAGTATTTTGAATAGCCATTGCTGCGTAGATGTTGCGTCTAATGGCTTAGAAGCCGTTGAGTTCTTCGTCCAGTCGTTGAATGACAAAAGACCCTATGATCTGATTTTCATGGATATTATAATGCCTGAAATGGATGGACAGGAAGCGCTTAGAAGTATTCGCAGAATAGAAAAAGAAAACAAAATAGACAAACTAAAAGAGACTGCCGTTGTGATGCTTACGATTCTCGATGACCCTAAGAGTGTGGTCGAAGCTTACCATTCCGGTGGAGCTATTTTTTATTTGACAAAGCCAGCTACAAGGCAAGTTATTGAGGAAGTCGTTAACGACCTAGGAAGTACTAACAAGTTTAAGCTTGTGTTGTAGAAGATGTGGGATGGGTTGGGAATTGGACTGGACAGAGCCTTATGGAAATCGGACATTGGGTGTAAGACGCTATTTCCTAGGATTTTGGCCCAGGAGGGAACCCCAAGGCCCCGGACACGAGAAAAACCCCAGGACAGGCCCGGTAGAGAGCAGGGAAGGGGTGTCCGTGGGAAAAGCCCAAGCCCAGATTTCCCTAATGTTGGGGCTTCAGCTATTTGCTACGAAGAAATCTGCGACATCGACGACTTTTGAAAGGTCCAGTTTACTGGAATTTTTGGTTTGTAGCGGAGGGGTATAAATTTTGCCTGTTGGAGCTGGATCAATGACAACGGCGGTGGATGCTTCTTCGGACCAGAAAAAGGCAATGCTGATTCGCAAGACTCTGCGATTTTTAAGTCCCGTGATGGTGCTAACGTCACTGAAACTGGCCTGTCCCTGGTCCTGGAGCATTTGGTAGGGCAGTATAGTAACGCTAACAAGCCGTAATGCTACTTCTTTTTCAAATACGAAATTTCTTTCGTTTTTTGATTGGTCATAAGAATGTAAAGGATGGTTCTGATGGCAGAATCTTGCCCTCGTGATAAGTGTAAAATACAGAATGTCTGTTCTGAAATCCATAAAATTGGATATGGAGATGATCCTGCGTGGTTAGCGATTGTATTGATTGTAAGAAATTTGTTGACAAAATTTTCTTGTTTTACGGAATCCCAGAAGACTCTTTTGAAGAGCTACGTATTTTATGAATTAAAGAAGAAAGATGACTCAGATGAACATTTGGGTGCAGTAATCCAGCGTCTGGAGCATTTCTTTGAGGACAACAAGAAGTCGAAGGATTTAAAAAATCAATTTCTTCTCCAGAATAAAATTATAGGTGCCATGACTGGTGCTATTGATGATTTTTTACGAGAATTATTCTTTTCTGAGTCTTTTCGGAGTAATCTAGTCGCTAGGTATGGTAACGAGTCGCTTGAAGTTCTAAATAAAGATGACGACCCAGCGTGGATTGTGAAGAAAATGAAAGTCATGGTTACAGAAATGCTGGCTGAGTATCAGCGAGAAGCAGAAGAGTGGGAGCATAAAGCTAAAAATTTAGAACAGGTGGTTAACGTAGATTCGTTACTTGCGCCGTTACATAATCGAGGAGCCCTTGAAAATCATTTACGCACTGAAATTGCTAATTGTCAGTCAACTGGCTGTAAACTATCTGTATTGATGATGGACATTGATGATTTTAAAGAAATTAATGACGGATATGGTCATCAGGTCGGCGACGATATCCTTAGGACTTTGGCAAAGATAGTTCATAGTCATGCTTCAATGTATGGATGGTATGCGGCTCGTTACGGGGGAGATGAGCTTGTAATCGTTTGTAATTCTTCAGCAGATGAAGTTCTACTTCATGCAGATGCAATTAGAATTGCTGTGCAAAATTATGATTTTTATCCGAGAAAAGATGGGAAAGTTCAGGGGAGTAGCGTTAAGTTTACGGTCTCCATCGGTGTTGGTGAATATATTCAGGGAATGACTTCTGATGATTTAGTTGATGCTGCGGACAAAGCTATGTATAAGGTAAAGGTGGCTGGGAAAAATGATGTCGCTAAATTCGAACCAGCTGAAAATATTTCTTAATGTAGTTGCTGCGTGTTCAGTTTGCGAAGGAAAAGTGTGGGTTGACAGTAGCCCTGTGAAGATCATCTGTTAAGCAGCAAAGTTATTCCTTGTCTTGTTGTCGAGGTGGGCTGCATGGTGTTTCGATGGGTTTGAGCTTGAAAAATTGGCATGGCTTATGATGCATTGATTTTTGAGTCTCAGTTGTAGCTGTGTATCATATTTTTTGACGATAGATTGTGCAGACATAATGCTTTCCAATCCACACCTCGGCCCAAATCGGAGACAAATGTTTTGGGAATTGTCTAGGTAAACTTGGCAGTTGCATTGTTCTCGGAGATGTCTCAGAGGGTCGAAATAGTCTTTCATCGAAGGGACCTCCTTAGGATTGCCTTTTCTCTTTACACGACTGAGTCCGTTGTGCCAAGGTTTACTTGGGTAAATTTCACTTTAATCGAAATTGTAATTATAGTTATTTGCTCAGATACGAGAAAGTAGAGCCCGTTCTTGGGTTTCCTTATTAAAAACAGCTAATTGAAAACCAAATTAATTCCTGCGAATTAAATTTGAAGAAATCTAGAGGATAAAGACAGCTTTATAAGTTCAGTTAGATGGCGTAGATTAATCCTTTGAAGTCCCAAAGTCACTGAGCAACGATTTAAACTCTGAATTTATGCCGTTAAAATTACAAAAGGGTTTTACTAATAAGGTTGCGATATGCGTTATGTACTCCATGGACTAATCGCTAGCCTGCTAGTTGTTGCTAGCTTTTTTGTTTTGTTTTCTGCGTACAATGATATAAAAACACAGGCTGTCGAAAATCTTAATACGCAGCAAAGAATTCTCGCAAAATCTGCAGCTAAAGGGATAGAATCTTACTTTGCAACAAAGAAAGATTTACTGCAATTAATGGGATCTATGCCAGAAGTGATTGATATGAATGAAGAAGGGAAAAGGATTTTAAAGAACTTTTTTCAGCAATATACTAATGAATATCATGCGATAAGTCGAGTAGATGAACGTGGTGAAATTATCTATAGTTATCCAGATGAGGATCAAGTTGGATCTGATATTTCTAGCCAACAACATGTGCAAAAAATTTTATCTTCGCATGAGCCAGTGCTTAGCAGTGTTTTCAAATCAAATCAAGGTTTAGACGTAATAGCACTTCATGTGCCGGTTTTTGAAGCTGAACGATTCGTAGGATCAGTTGCAGTGTTGCTTCCATTTGATCGTATCGCGAAAGACTTTGTTTCAGATATAAAGATTGGAAAATCAGGGTATGCTTTGTTGCTTTCGCAAGAAGGGGTCGAATTGTATTGTCCTTTTCCAGGGCATGTTGGTGAACAAATTTCGAATACAGGCGAAGAGTACCCATCTATTTTGGCAATGGCTTCCAGAATGTTAAAGGGTGAAGAGGGGACTGCTGCATATGACTTTGGTATGGATAAAGATGAAAATTTCAAAAATTTAACAAAATATGCAGTGTTTCTGCCTGTTAAGTTAGACCAGACATTCTGGTCTATCTCTGTTGTTACGCCAGAAAGAGAAGCCTTGGATTATATTGAAGGGCTTAGAACTCATTGGATTATGGCCCTAGTGCTTCTCTTTACAGCGTCTGCATATTGTGGTTTTTTAATCGTAAGAGCATACTTTGTAGTGCGGAAGAAAACATTTGAACTATCCGATGCAGCGAAAGAATTGAGTGAAGCAAATGTGCGATTGCAGGAAGTTGACAAAATTAAGTCAGTATTTATAGAATCAGTTTCGCATGAATTGCGAACGCCAATGACGTCAATCATGGGTTTTATAAAGCTTATTTCTAAGGATTTTTGGAAAAACTTCAAGCCATTTCTTGATCAGAATGAAAAACTTAAAAAAAAGACAGAAAGAATCATGGAGAATCTTCAAATTGTCGAGTTCGAAGGAGAGCGGCTGACACGGTTAATCAATGATGTCCTTGATTCTGCAAAAATCGAGTCTGGAAGGATGAAGTGGGATGATCAAATTTTCCAGATAAACGACGTATTGTGGTTGGCCGTTAGTACGATCAAGGGGCAGTTGCCAATCGGGGTCGATGTTCTTTATTCTAATGATAATTCTTCGCCGTGGGTTAAAGCAGACCCAGATCGCTTGATGCAAGTAATGATGAATCTCCTGAGTAATGCTGTAAAGTTTACGAGTAACGGATATGTCTCGGTAAGTTATGAGAGTAGCTTAAGCAATATTTTGACGGTGACTGTGAAAGATACAGGTGTTGGAATCCCTGATGGAGACTTAGAAAAAGTATTTGATAGATTTCATCAAGTTCAACAAGATAATGATAATGAAAGTAAGCCAAAAGGAACTGGGCTGGGTCTGTCTATTTGTAAGCAAGTAGTAGACCACTATGGTGGGAAAATCTGGGTAGAATCCGAGTTAGGTAAGGGCAGCTTTTTCAAATTCACATTCCCCCAGTATATTCCAGAAGGTTAGCTGGACAGAGCCCTATGGAAATAGGATGTTGGGAGTTATACTGGGAATTACGAGACTTTTGGCCCAGCGGGAACCACCGTCCCCGGCCATTGAAAAACTCCCAGGAACGGGGCCGGTAGAGAGTGGGGGAGGGGTGCCCAAGGGAAACCCAAGTCCAAAGTTATCCCACGGGAAGGGCTTCAGTTGTTTGCTCCAAAGAAAACTGTGACATTGCCGACTTTTGAAAAGTCCAGTTTACTGGAACCTTTGATTTTCAAACCGAGATGGCGGGCCGGATGGCTTCTTGGATCAAAAAAAATGGTGTCCAATGGCAGGATCCTGCCATTTTTCCGTCCTGTTCCGTGCTATTGTCCCGTAAAACGCTCCGTTTCAGTGCAGGAGGGTTGATTAGGGCTGTATGGCATGTCTATCTGTTTAAAATAATGCAATTTATCTAAATACGAAGTTTTCTTCGTTTTTGAATGGATTGAAAATCAACTATTGGGCGAGTCCCGATCTTTCACAAGATTTAAGCATTTCTCTTTGGTGGAGTAATTCTTCGATCTTTATAAGCCTTTCAAAAATCTGGTTCATAATGGTGTCGATTCCTGAGCCCAAGAAAAGAGAGTAAATATATTCGACAAATTTTATATCTAGATAAATTATTTCGTGCAACTTTGTTCTTCCGTGAGTTTTAAATAATTCATCAATTTCTACGAAGGTAAGTGCTAATAATTCAGAATAGTACATAATAAGTAAAACTTTCTTGTCATAGGTTGTTGTAGATATTTCACCGAGAATACTGTTTGATATAAATCTAAGGTCTTTGTATGGCATTTTTTTGTGCTGGTTGTGGGGTGAGCTCAAATATATTTCAGGAAATATGAACTCACCCCAGTTAATCTTAGAAGACGCTTCTGCTGACGATGTGCACTAACGGATTGGACCGTAGCTTGACATAATTGAGGATTATTTCCAATTACCCTCTTCCTAATGCCAGCGGCTTCTTTCCTTCAGGAAGTTCTTTAGTGCCAGAACCACCATCTGATTTCATTTCATCAATAAGACGCTTAAGGACCTGGGCCTGATTCGCCAATTCACCCACAGCTTGAGCAGATTGTCTCATGGCATCGGCAGTTTCCGAAGAAACCCGATTTACAGATTCAATGCTACGATTAATTTCTTCGCTCGTAGAAGATTGCTGTTCAGATGCAGCGGCAATCGACCTAACCTGATCCGTAGTTTTTTCAGCCAAGGTGACAATTTGTCGTAAGGCATCTCCGGAGTTTGTCGCAAGGTTTGTGACCTCTTCAATATTCTTCCCGGTGCGCTCTACGTTTTCAATGTTCTTCTTGGTACCGTCCTGGATGCCCCGGATCGCGTTCCCGACTTCCTTGGTTGCGGTCATGGTTTTTTCCGCCAGTTTCCTGACTTCATCAGCGACAACTGCGAATCCACGTCCGGCGTCACCGGCCCGGGCAGCTTCAATGGCTGCATTAAGTGCCAAGAGGTTGGTCTGGTCAGCAATGTCAGAGATGACATTAAGAATCTGTCCGATTCCCTCGGCTTGCTTACCCAAATTGTCCATATCAATTTTCATTTCTTGGGATTGATTTTGGACTTGACCAATGCCCTTAACAACTTGACTTACCGCCCGTGCACCTTCTTCAGCTTTGTTTTTTGCCTGATCAGCTGTACCAGCCGCGTTCGATGCATTTTTAGCTACTTCAAGCACTGTTGCGTTCATTTCTTCCATCGCTGTCGCGGTTTCTGAAATACTGCGTGCTTGTTCTTCTGATCCTCTGCTTGATTGTTCAATCTGTGCTGATAATTGTTCAGACGCGGAAGTCACGATCTCTACAACACTTTCAAGTTGTTGAGCTGCTTGAAGCATGCCTTCAGCTTTTGCTCTTTCTGCTAATTTCTGCTGAAGTACGACTTCTGTTACGTCGTTAAATAATGTTATCCCGGCTACAACATTATGGTTGTAGTCGTAAATAGGAGAAGCATCAACGTTGACAATTTTTTCTTTGCCAGTCGTTGTCTTCATTTCGACGCGATCCATCTTGATAATGCGCTTTTCTTCTAGGGCTTGTTGGGTAATGGTTTTTTTGTTTTTATCATTGTAGACAAAGAAGCCCATGCTGGTTCCGACAAAATCTTTTGGGGAGCCATTCTTTTCAAAGAAATCTATGACAGGTTGGTTGGCGAGTAGGATGTTGCCAGATGAGTCACCAATCACACACGGAACGGTTATGCCATTTATGACGCCATCGGCGTACTCGATTTTATTTTTCAGCTCTTTGACCATGGTTCTCAGCGCATCAGCTAAAACGCCGATTTCGTCTTTTTGATTAATATCAAGAGTTTGGTTGAAATCACCTTCTGCGACAGCCTTGGCAAACGTGACTCCCTTAATTATTGGCCTGCTAATTATTGACGCTAACCAAAATGCGATAGCCAGCCCAAGAACTATTGCGGTTGCTATTGTTGAAATGATTATTGTGTCAGCTTCCGCGCTTGTAGCTTGAGCTGCTTTTTTCGCATCTTCAAGCTTTTTGTAGCCTGCTTCTTCTGCTGCTTGTGCCTGTTTGATAACATTTAACCCCATAGTTGACATCGATTGTAAAATCAAATTTAAGTTGTCGTCGTTTTTTATCCATGAAGCTGCTGCCTTTTCATAAATCAGCGTAGCTGTTCTGGCATCTTTGATGAGTTGTGTCTCGCTGGGGTCGGTGGTGATCTTTTCCAGTTTGTTGTAGAGCTCCATTAACTCCGGGAGCATCTTTTGCATCGATGCGTAAGATTTTCTGTCTTTATAGTTCACTTCCTCTTTTTCGGCGCGCATGATTTTGAGAGCAAGCTCGTATATGTTTGTGGTGATTATGTAGCGCTGTACGTATTTGTCAAGAGTAGCTGGATCTGCACCATCTTTTTGAGCTTTGGTATAAGCTGATACCTGCATCGACAAAAATTTAGCGGCTGCATCTCCGACGATATTGCCGGTGCGAACCATTTCTTTTACTGCATCACGATTTTCTTTAATCGATTTTACTCCTTCTCTATATTTTTCAGCGTATTTTGCTGTTTCAGACCGAGCAATCTTGGACTTTTCTAAGAGGGTGTCGATGTTGTTTGCACGTGCAATTTCATCCACTTTGTCAAGAAATGAATTAAGCTCTTTGACGTTTTGTTCGGCCCGTAGATGTGCTTCATCCGATTGACTGATAAGATAATTTTTTTCCTCCATGATAGTATTGAGGGCCATGCGCTCGACACCGGTAGCGTATTCTACCGCTTTAGCGTCACGGTCGGTTATACCTATAAGGGCAGAGGATACTTTGCCGATATATGTATAGGCTAAGCCGCCGAATATAACGGTTATGAGTACAAGCGCTAGCGCCCCAGTCATGATTTTCGTTTTGATTTTCAAGTCACTGAAGCGCATATCTGCTCTCCTGTCGTAGTAGTGGTGGATTTCATGTGGCGCTTTGTTGAGTCAACTTCCACGGCTATCCTATTATACAGTTCTATCGGATTGTCACGATTTTCAGAAAAAATATAATACTTGCCTGGAAGTGAGGTGGCGTTTAAATTCCCAGAAGTAACAGCTATCCTCATAGTCTCAGGTGGAAAATTTTATCGCCAACTGTTTGGATAAGCTCATTATCTTGTTTGGTCTGATTTAAACTTTTCCCGAAATGAGGTGGGCGGTTTGGGGGTTTTTTCACGAGTGCAGGTTCCTGCATGAGGGTGGCATGCTGATATTCTTGCGTAACATATTGAAATAATTGATAATTATTTATTTGTTTCCCCGGGCTGTTTTTTTCCGTCATCCCCACGATAATTTCCCCTTGACCCCCCCGTCCATAAACCGTATTTACCCACCTCGCCAACACGGTGCCAACAAGCGCCAACGGGTTGGTCCCCGAAAAAATCTGGGAAACGGAAAATTCGGGGTTGACTTGGGGAAGAGTTCTGAGTATATAAACCCTTCCCTGATTTTGAATCTAGGAGCGTAGCTCAGGGGGAGAGCACTTGCTTGACACGCCAATAGCGTGATTTAACCCCCTAAAATCTTTAAAGAAGCCCCTGTGAAAAAGTGATCTCGTTGGCGAGCCGCCAACGGGATTTTTTGTTTTTATTAGGTCTACTATCGACCTCGTTGGCGCATCTGTGGCTGATCTGTGGCGGTCCAGCCAACTCGGGTTCCATTTCCTTCCTGTTTCTCCTGATCCGTGCCGATTCTCCAGGTCCATCTCCTGATCCAGCTGGTCAAAAAGTGCAGGTTCCTGCGTTTTTTATCGTCGTCTATGATGCGGGATGGCAGAGTCCTGCAAACTCACTCACACTAATTGCTTGCGCATTTTCCAGAAAATAGTAGCCTCACATTGAAACTGTGTGGTAAGTAAGTCCAATGGAAAAGCCATTGGTGTATGCCAAAGTAGGCATAACATTTGATAAGCTAGTCTCTGATGCTTTCGATGCAATATTAAATCGCGGAAACTATTCGCTAGCTTTTGATCTCAATGCAAGATTGACAGATACACAGTCCGGTGCAGCAGCTCTTTCGGTTTTGCTGGATTTTGTAGATATTTTCATTGAATAGGTCAATCCTTCTGTCGGTTTCGGGCTCATGCTTTGCAATTTTAGCTGGTTTTGTTTGTTATTACAATGGTTGGAATATTCTTGGAGTGTCATAATATGGGAGATCGTTTTTATAAGATTTTGCTTGTTGATGATTCTGAGGCGAACCGAGCTCTTGTTGAAATGTATCTCGAAGATCATCCTTATTCTGTTGCTTGCACTTCAAACGGGTATGGCGCGTTAAAGTGTTTTGAAAGTGATCTTTACGATTGCATCTTGATGGATGTCGAAATGCCTGGAATGAATGGTTTTGAAGTTGTTGAAAAAATGAGGGCCATTGAGTCTCAAAATGGTGCTGGTGAAACGCCTGTAATTTTTTTGACAGCACATGATCGGTGTCAGTACATAGACAAAATAGGTAAAGTATCTAGTTCGATATTGCTTACTAAGCCTATTCGGCGTATTGATCTGTTAAAGAATGTGCATGAAATGATTGTAAATCACTAATGGGAAGTGCTGAGGAGTACAGTTCGCCCCGACTCAGTTTGGTCAAAAACGCGGTTTCCTTCGTTTTTGAGGTAGTCCCGGGGGCGGGATGGCAGAATTCTGCCATTACCAGCGCCGAAAGAACGGCATAACATCCATTTAAAAAAGTCCAGTTTACTGGAAGTCTGGATTGTCAGTCTTGTAGTGATTTTTGTGAAAAGATTACAAGAACACCTCTACGGCTGAAATTCCTTGGTGTTCTCCTTTAACGGAAACACCAAGTAAGTTTCCCAATCTGTAGCCGATGGGGTACAAGTGCGACACAAGAGATATTTCAAGAATTTGGTGATCAAAGTCAGCACGGGCATAGGCCGTATCTGTCCTAGGCATCGACGGTACTTTTGTCACGGAGACGACTGTCATATGTTCTTCTCAAATTTCTTAGCGACTCTTCACTGCTCAAAACTATGACAACTTCTAGGCTATGGCGTGAAGTATCAAATATGTTCCATGGCTCGTTTTGTTCGTATTGCTTTAATGTCATCCAGAAGCGCTTGCAAATCTGCGGACTATAACAATCTTTCTTGATCTGGTCTTTAGTCATTGTTCCCTTTTTCTGCCGAATAATCGCACTTTTAGGTGTTGTAGGTTCTTCATTTAGTTTTTGGCGCAAAACACCATATTGCGGCCATTGGCTTTTGCTGTGTAGAGAGCGTCGTCTGAAATTTTTGTTAAATCGTTGATTGTCGTATTTGTATTTGGATCGAACTGTGCAATACCGATGCTAACTGTGATGTTTAGGAGGTCGTTTTCATACTCAAATTTTGTCGATTCCACCAGTTTCCTAAAACGTTCAGAAGCGAGTATCGCTTCCTCTTTGTCTGTTTCTGGCATAATCACTGCAAACTCTTCACCACCGATGCGCCCGATAATGTCCGATGAACGAAAACAATTGAGAGCTAGTTTGCTGAGTTCTCGCAAAACTAGATCGCCTGCTTCGTGACCCCAGGTGTCGTTTACTTGTTTGAAGTGATCTATGTCGAATAATGCTATTGACAAGTTCGCTTTATGTCGTTTGGCCATTTCGAAAAGAATGCTACTGTGTTCCAAGAAGTGCTGTCTATTGTTTAGGCCAGTCAAGCTGTCGGTGGTTGCCATTTCTTTAAGTCTTTCTTCCATTATCTTTCTTTCTGTTATGTCGCGTGCTGCGGAAAATATACCGGTTGAGATTCCGGTTTCGTCCTTGAAAACAGAAAAATTGAAAATAGCATGAGTGTTTTTCCCGTTTATATTCGTAAACTCTAGTTCGTGATTTTTGATTGAAGAATATAAAAGAGTGTCCTGAAGCCCTTGGTCAGCTTTTTGGTCATCAGTAAATAACGAGCTAAATTTTCTCCCGATTAGTTCCGTGCGGCTTAGTCCAGTTATTGTTTCTGTGGATTTGTTGGCGTCTGTTATGACTCCTTCTCGGTCAATTGCCATGATAGGGTCTGTGTTGATTTCAAAAAGACTTCTGTTGTAATTGTTCGCCTGTTTTAAAAGTTCTCTAGCTGCTACCTTTTCTTCTACTTCACGTTTCAAATTTCTATTTTTCCAGAAAATGATGCCAAAGATCAAGAGTGCAAGCCCTGTTAGCTTCAGCGCCCATTGTAGAACGTGATATGGATTTGTAAGGCTGGAGTACTCGAGTCGGAGCCATTTTTGTCTTATTAAATTTTCTTCCTCTGGTGTAATTGAGTCTAGTCCTTTTTGGAGGATTCTTTTAAGTATTGGCATACTGTTAGGAGTTGCCATGGCTAATTTGTTATCACCCCAAGGTGTTGGCGCTGCTACTTTAAGATTTGATAACCCTCGTTTGTTTATTAAGTATGATGCAACTGCAAGATCAACGATACAAGCTTGGGCTTTTCCTAAAGAAACGGCTTCTAGCATAGACTCGGTGTCTTGTTCGAATTGGTAGTCTAAGGTTACTTCTGGGAACTCATTTTTTACTTTGCTATATGTTGATAGCGTTTTTACTTCGGCAACTTTCAGGCCGTTTAAATCTTTTACAGAACCTATAAAAGGACCGTCACTCCGGCTAATTATGACTAAAGGGTAGGACAGATACGGACTGGTGTATGATAAAAAATCTGCCCGCTCTGGTGTCCAGGAAATGCAAGGGAATACATCAATCTTGCCCTCTCGTCCTAGTTCTAGAGCCCTGTCAAATGTAATGTTGAAAACTGGTTCGAAAGTAACTCCAAGTCGTCTTTCTAAGAGGCGTATTGTGTCAGCAGCTATTCCTTTGAATTCAAAGCCTCTGTAGCTGTTCTCGACAAATTGAAAAGGAGGGAAAGCAATTCCTACTCCCATCGAAAGCTTGGGATGCTCAATTAGAAATTTTTTCTCCTCTTGTGTCAGGTTTAGAGTCTGTCTTTCAGTTCCATGTGCTATTTTTCTGAACGTGGTTGCAGAAAAAGTAGTCGCAATTAGCAGCGTTAAAATGAAAAAGTGAACTTTTTTGACCATAATTAAAGGCCATGACGCCATTGTGTTTTGTTAAAGTGTTGAGTCTTTAGACTTTTTAAGGTCCTTCGGCGTGTCCATCCACAACAGGAGCGGGTAGGACTCGCAGGACTCTGCGAATTTCAACCCCGAAAAATCGCTAACTTCTGGATTTTCAAAAGTTCAGTAAACTGGAATCCTGGTGCATCGGTCTCAAGGTTTTTTTCGCGGCAACCACACAGGGACAGTTTGTCTGCTGTAATTCTTAAACTTCTCTCCGATAACGGCAACGATAACACCAAGTAAACTTCCCAAGCGGCGGCCTATTGGATATGCTCAGCGCTACTGGCTCAACTGGGCGGCAACGACTTTGGGACCAGCCCAGGACTAATCCTGTCACAGCATACCACTCACTAAAAAAGATGTAATATCTGGGTAGAGCGGGTAACTTTCAAGTCATGAGCTTACATCTTTTCTGATTCTTCTGGTACATCCCATTTCCAGTTGGTCAAAAACGAAATTCCTTTCGTTTTTGGGGTTGCTGATTGGAATGAACTATTTACCTTGGTTGCATTTCGGTATGTTTACCCAGAACACGGTTCCGTCAGGTTCCTCTGAAGTGAAGCCTACTTTTCCACTAAGATAATTCTCTGTGAGTAGTTTTATGGAGTAGGTGCCAAGTCCACGGTCTAGTCCTTTTGTTGAAAAGGATCTTTTGAAAATCTGGACTTTGACATGGTCGGGTATGACTCTTCTACTAGCTACCCAAAATTTTGCAAAATCACCGTCATCGTCTAGTCCTAATGTTATACTACCATTTTCAGACGTGGCTTCTAATGCATTGATGACCATATTTATGATAACGCGCATGAGTAAAGTGTAGTCTGATAAGACCTGGACGTTGACGCTGTTGGGGGAAACAACTATTCTCTTCCCATATGCTTTAGGATGTGTGCGGTACTCGTTTGCTACAAGGTTGATTAGCTCGATGCCTTGTAAAGTGATCATGGAGAGACTGTATTCTTTGTTTTCAAGCGCCAGTAGTTGTTTTTGTTTCTTAATTTCTTCTACAAGGCCAAACAGTGACGCTTGGACAAGGCTCATTAACTCTTTGCTTTCTTCTGGAACTTCGTCGAACAAGGTGTCAAGTAGGGCTTTTGCTCCTCCGGCTGCATTAAGAATATCGTGAAAAAAGATTCGTTCCAGTATTTTTCTACGTTTTTCGTCTTCTATATCTACGATTGAGACAACATAATACTTTGCGTTTTCAACATCCCAAGGAGAAACAAATACTCTCAGGTCTTTTGCCGAGCTTTCATTGTTGTAGCTTACCAGAAGTTGGCAGTCGTGTTGAACTTTAGAATTGTTAATCATGCTTTCTAATACTGCTCGGAGAGCACCACATTCACGGCAAAATGTAGAAGTGCCACATCCTGCTTCTTCCACGTGGGCGTAGCTACAACCCATGGCTTCACCGGGGCGAAGCCCAAGGAAATTGCCTAGGTCGTTGATGCCAAGGATGTCTAAAAAAGCTTTATTGCTGAAAACTATTTGCCGGTGACTGTTTAAAACAATCAGCGGAAGAGGAAAGAAGTCAAAGTAGCTAGAGCATATGTGCCCAGAAAGCTGTTTTCTCTCTTCCTGCACTTCAGTAATGCTTAAACGTTCAGGTGGGGCGCATTTTGTATGTAACTGATCGCTGCTCAAGTTCATATCCTTCCGGTTGATTTAGTTGAAAATTAGAAAAGTAGTGCGTGTATTATCGGTATCTTACATCACTTTGGCCTAAATCTAGTCCGTTCGGTGGTCAAAAACGAAATTTCTTTTGTTTTTAAGGCTGCCTATCGGGTTTAATCGCAAAACTTTGCCATTCTGCACTTCTCTTTGTGTAAAACTCTGCATTTACGGTGTATTTTTAGCTTGTTCCCGGGATTAGCGGCGCATGGTAGGTCTGCGCTCGCAGGATCCTGCGATTTTCAGCGCCGAGAAAACGGCAAATTCCTGGATTTTCAAAAGTCCAGTAAACTGGAATCCTGGGGCATCGGTCTCACGGTGAGTTTCATGGCAACTTCACTGGACTCTTGTCCTGAGTAATTCTTGAACTTTTTCTCCGCCAGCAGCAACACCAAGTAAACTTCCCAAGCTGCGGCTGATGGGATACACTCACCACAACTGGCCCAACGGGCGGCACTGGGACCACCTGGGACTGATCATGGCCCAGCATACCACGCCGCTAAAAAAAGGTGAACCACCGGGGCAGGGCGGTCCACCTTCTGACTAAAAATTAAACAAAGCGGTTACACAAGACCGTTTTCAAACAAATCCAACTTTACAAGGGTATCTAATCCCAGTTTTTCGACAACCCATGCTTCCCCTAAGTTCCATTCTCGTTCAGAAGTTCGTTTTCTTTGTTCTTTGATCAGGTCGATGTTTTCTTTGAATTCTGTTGGGGTGAAAAGTCCACGATATTTTGAGTAAATCTCTTTGTTGCATTGTTCGCATAAGAAACGACAAGGGTGTTTATGCTTCTTAAAGCTGGGATGCGATTTATCCCACAGACATTTACGTGACATAGTGTTTATTCTCCAATTTGTTCTTTGACAAATGAAAGACGAGGAGTCTGTGCTAGAGATTCCTCGTCTTTCTATATCGAATTCAATTTATAAACTTACTTTGTGTTTTCTTTGGCATTTTTGAGTACTTCTTCGAAGGCTGCATCAATGTCGCTGCCGGCTTCTTTAATTCCAGTGAGAATAGTTTCTATTTCGTTTACAGTAAAGTATGGTTTTAACGGCAGGTAGTATTTCTTAAAGCATTCTTTGCAAAGAAATCTAAATTCTTCGTTTTCGCTGACATAATATTCTTTTCCGTCCATGAGGCATTTCATGTGGGTTTTCTTTATTTTGTTAGTTATTAAATCAAATTCAGCTTTAAAATCACAGCCTTCGTCAATCATCTCTTTAAGCTGGTGTTGGATTCTAATGGCTTTAATGTTTTTGACGAAATCGTAAAATGGATAGATGCTTTGATAATGTTTCATGTAGATGTTGTAGTAGCAGCTTTTACAAAGCGTTTTGTATTGTTCATTTCCACTAACTTCGTACTTGTGGGAATTGTCCCACACACATTTCATAGTTGGCATAAATGCTCCGTCTGGTTAGGTATTGTTCAAATAATAGAAAGACGGAGAATCTTTTACAAGACCCTTCGTCTTCCTAGACTATGCCACTTCTAATGCTGGTAATAGATTGACTGCTCTTTCCTTTTCTCCTTCCATGTAGTGGTAATAGGTGTCTGCCGTCATCTTCACTGTTGAATGACCCATCATCTTGGAAACGGCAGCTAAGTCAGCACCTTTGCGAAGTAAGGTGGTCGCAAACAGGTGCCGAAGATCGTACATACGAGTCTGGTAGGTGATACCAGCCCGTTTGCATGCGTTTTTGAATGCTTTCCGAATCGTGGTCAGGTTCCGGCCCATGTACTCGATTACATACCCGGTCTGGGACTCTGCCTGCTCCTTCTCCAAACGTTTCAGGAACTCCGGGTTGATCGGAACTGTCCGGTAACTCTTGGTTTTACTAGCATAAATACGAACAGTGCTAGCCTTGAAGTCAATGTCTTCCCACTTGAGTGAAAGAAGTTCTGATTCACCAGGACGAGTACCCAGGTTGAAACAAACTTCCATCGCCCACTTCAAATGTGGCTCGGCGTTGACCATGATCTTCTTCGCATCGTCCAGGGTGAGCTTCATATCCCATGGTTGGACCTTGGGTTTCTTCCAAATCTTCAAGGGATTAACGGAGGTAAACCCGTTGTCTATCCCGAAGTTGAAGATGAAACTCAAGTAATCACAGTACTTATTCACCGTGTACTGGGACCGGACCTTTCCCGTTCTGCTGCTGACTCCTTGAAAGTGCAGGATGAACGGGATCATATTCTCTTGGTAGGACAGGGAATCCACGGGCTTGTCGCCGAGTACCGGGATGAACACGTGGTTGACCAAGTGCTCGATGTTCCGGATGTGCTTCTCTGTCCGGCCTGATGCCTTCATATGGGCCAGATACTTCGATCCAAGCTCAGACAGGACCATCCCGCCAGGAACTCGACCAGTGACCTGGTTAAAGTCCTGGATCGGAGCGGTAGCTGGGTTCTCCACTTGTACGGCCGCCGGCACTGGTACCAGGACCGATGCCGTCACCTTTTCGGGATCAGGAACCGGTAACCCCTGGTCGAGTGCGTCACGAACAGCGTGATCAAACTTTTCAGCTTTTGCTTGACCAAGTTCACCACGACCAAAAGATTTATCATGTCTTTTGCCGTTGGAATGCCAATAGACCATCCACCGGCTATCTCGTTGATAGACGCCCATAAAAACCTCTTCTGTTCTAGGTTGAAGTAACAATTTAAATTATGGACCGAGGGGGAATTAAGGCGCTCGACAAATAAAGGGGATTTTACTCCCCTTGGTAAGAGTTTAGATGGATTTCATCAAAACTTCTTCAACTTCTTCCTCCTTCACTCCGATATATCTTCTTGTGATACTCGGGCTGCTGTGGTTTAGTCTTTTTGCTATGACCTCCCATGAAGTGCCGTAGGTTTTCCGCTGGTGATAGCACCAAGTTTTTCTTAACGTGTGCGCCCCATAGTTGCCAGGAAGGTGGATTGCATCGCACCATTGCTGCACGTACATTGTCACAGCGTATGTCGTAATTGCGTAGTTACTCCCTTTCCGGCTCTTAAACAGGAAATGGTCATCCTTTGCATCAATTGTCTTCAAGTAGTCGTCAAGAGCATCCTTAATGTCCTTGTTGACCATGAAAACGTTTTCTTTTTGCGTCTTCTTTTCACGCAAAACTACCCGGTCGCCTATCTTAGCATGTTTTATGTCACCAACCTTCAAGCCCAATATATCTTGAACTCGAAGACCAGTGTTGATGCCGAGAATGAAGAGTAATCTGTTGCGTGGTTGATCTGCCAAGAGCTTCTTAATGCTCTTGATGTCCTTCGCATTAGTTATGGGTTCGACCTTCATAAATTCCTCCAATCTGGTTTTTGCTTTTGGGAAGACCAGAAACGAATATTGAAAACTGCTGGTCCAAGGGCTTGGCCCTGGGGCTTGCCGTTAACGCCTTGTGATTCTTTGGAATCTTCAACTTTCTAGGTCGAATGTACGTTAATAGGTAAAACCGTTCTTCGACGATGTGCAGTAGGTTTCAATTTTGAATACTTATATCTGTAGTTTTGTGGCAATAATCGCAAATTCAAAGCGAAGGATCGTGCGTTGACGATCTGACAAATTTTGGGTGTAACTCGGAAGATAAAGTCGAAGTATCTGAAATCTAAAAGAAGTATGAAAATCTTATCCAAGTTAAAAATAAGAAATGCCACACAGACGAATCTGCATGACATTTCAGTTGGAGGTTATGGGAGAATCTTGGTCAAGATGATCTTTCCATCGATGACTTCGATTGTGAACTCGTCGCCTTCGTTGACTTCAAGATCACCGAGATCGTGGGCTTTCAGATTGACCTTCAGGAAACCGAATTGGTTTACCTTCGGTCTCTTCGAGTCCTTGAGATAAAGTCCCTTGACCTCATACAGTACCCTGTCGGTACTGATGAGCTTCAAGATGTACTGTTTAAGCGTTTGGCGGTGCTTTATCTGCATCCGCTCCATTATCGTAGCAGCATCCAGACCTTCTTTGATAAGTACGCGAAGAGTCTTCGGATCGTACTTCGATTCGGTTTTCTTCTTCGACGCCTTTTCTTGGATTTCCGTAGTGGTGCCATTCTTCGCTCCCATAACGCCTCCTTTGCATAGAAATGTTACTTTCCTTGGTATATCTCTATGAATTGCTGAAAAACGCGGTAAAATGCGCATTTCTTGGGTCAAAATGCATCAGATTTTTCGTGTTTCTGAGGTGAAAATCGTAATTTGGCCCTAGGAGGCTGTTCCTGGGGTTTTTGCTGTCTGGGCAAGATCAACTATAGGACAGGCCCGAAAAACCCAGGAGAAGGGATTTTACGGGGGGGTGTTCCCGGGGCCAGGGCAATTTTCTCTACCCAAGCGATGTGAATTGACGCCGGGTGGTCCAGGAGATGCGTAAATTTTTCTGTTAGAAAAAAGAAAAAGGCCTTCACGAATGAAAGCCTTTATAAAGAACTTACTTTGCAGTTTACAGAGTCACGATCCATCCGAATTTATTCAGATGGACACATGGCTCTAAGAGTCGAAAGGAACCGTCACCAGTCCTAGCACTCTGTTGCAACCGTACAAGCGGTTTTCCCGCATACAGCTACGTCAATTGGTATTCGATGTCTAGTAAATGTCTAATATTTTTAAGTAGCTTTCGACGAACCTGTGCTACAACGAAACAGGGGCTTCGAGTTAATACCCAAAGCAATGGTTTTTGTTGTTTTTGTTAAAGACATTTCAAATTTTCAGCATCGAATACCAATCGATAGTTTCTTACAAACTTCAGTCGCCCTTGGGGGAATTAGCTTCCATCTCCATGGAATCTTCCCAGAAGGGCTTCCTTTGGTCAATTTTAATCCTTTTGAATCCATCCCGTGTCTAACCGCATCTAAGTATCAAAAGCATGGTTAACTTGATTTACCATGATTCCGAAATAATCTTTTAAGACTAACGAACTTCAGTTTGCCATGAACTTCGTTCGATACATAGGCCACCGTGACTTCTGCATTTTGTGCATACGGGCTAGCTTCCGTCTCAACCTCTCCCCTGTCTGAATTACTTCATTAAACAGGTTGGTCATCCTTGGTGAATTGATTCGAGGAGAAGCGATCAATTAGTTTAATCCAAGTAATATTTAATTTTTTTTGACTTGCTGTCATTCAAGTATGACTAGCTCCTAGCTAAACGTGCTAGGATAGGATTTAAAATCTACAAAGCGCCCATAGCGTTATGTAAATTGCAAAGTTTTGTCTCTATAGCTTATTTGCCAGGTATTAATATCTCTAGGAGTTTAATCAATACAACTTGCTGGAACAGGGTAGAGGATGTCCCTGGTGATGACAGTCGTCCTGAGAGTAGTTGAGGGCTGGCAAGCGCTGTGCTAAAAATGCCCTGGAATCGTTATGAACTACTCCTGTGATGAGATTTACCTACTGATCCAGCGGGCCGATCAGCTTGACGCTGGTGGGCGGCTCACGATTTTTGAATTTCTGGCCCAAACGCTATCCCTTATACCCCTACGCGATGGATTTCCAACCCCGGCCGAGATCAAAGCATATGGTCTCACGAAGGCAGCCAAGAAGTACAAGGGCCCGGTTGAGAATGGGTGGCAGCGGTGGTGCCGAGAGAAGCGTCCCTTTGACCAAGCGAATTTCAGCACTGACCGAGCCGGGATCGCCTGTGGGCCAGCCAGCGGTGTCCTGGTTCTGGATGTCGATAATCACCATCTATTTGAAGCATGGATACAAGAGAATCATCCAGATGAACCGCTGCCCGTGACATTGAAGGTGAAAACTGGCGGTCACGGTGAACGATTTCATTTATATTTCCAGTATCCATTAGGAGATGAGCAGTACTTTTGCCGTTCAGTAAAAGGGACCTTCGATATACGAGGTATTGGCGGACAAGTCCTTTGCCCGGGTTCTTTGCATCCAGAGACGCGAAAACCTTATGTTGTCGTTGAAAATGTTTCGATAGCTCCAGCGCCGATGTGGCTATTGGAAATGAGTAAAAAGTCCCATGGCGGCAAGAAAAATCACTACGAACAAAATCCTCCCGAAAGTACAAGCAAAAAGCATATTTTAGAGATTGCTCCCGTAGATACTTTTTTGTCTAATTTGAATCTATCAGATGATACGAAACAGAAAATCCTCACAAGATTTCCTCAAGGACAAAGGTCGGAGCCATCCTGGTCCGTTCTTTTGGGGTTGCTAAATACCAACGTTGATGAAAAGACTATCCGTCTTATTTATCAAAGCTATCCTATCGGAGAAAAGTCCAGGGAAAAACCTGACTGGTTTGAACGGGAAATTGAAGCAGCTAAGAAAACTATAGCTCAGAATCCAATAGGGGTTCATATGCAACTTGGTTTTCAATCTGGAGCGAATGGCTCTTCTTCTGATTCAGAATATGGTTTCATGACTGGCCTGGATGTTTTGAGCTCTCCTCAAAATTTTGAATTTATCATTGATAACTTTTGGCCAAAGAATGAGCCATTATTGATCACTGGTCCTGGTGGGTCGGGGAAGTCAGTGATGACTTTGCAAATTGCCATGGACCTTGTCTTTCCCCCGCAGAAAGGGTTTCTTGATAGATTTCAAGTTATGTCCAGTGATCATAGGGTGCTGTTTGTTCAGTCGGAGAATTCACTAGTTGGACTGAAACGGCGAATGGAAATTATTGCTAAGAGTCATTCCATCCCATCAGATATTGTCAGGGATAAACTCCTTTTCTTTGGAAAGAAAGGGGACGTTCGGTCCTCTGGAGATATTAACGATGCTAAGCTTAAGTATCCAATTGAACGAATTTATGGAGAAACTGGTTTTGACATTTTGATTCTTGATCCGCTAATAAGTTTTCATGATCAAGATGAGAATTCGAACGACGCGATGCGACGTTTCTTAGATAGTTTTTTTGAATTTTGTGACAAACTCAAGGTTACACCTCTGATGATCCATCACCATGGGAAGTTTCGTGCGGAAAAAGGAGTTGGTGGTGGTCGCGGTGCTAGCGCCATCGGTGATTGGTCTGCGAATACCTGGGAATTGGAATTTGTTGAAGAAAGAAAAGATAAGGACGGCAATCTTAAACATGTAGCACATTATCTTTTTACACAAAAAAAGGCGAGGAGCTACGAATCAAACTCAAAGATGATGTTGCAAATGAAGGATCTGAGGTTTTATCCAATTGCGTCATCTCCTGCTGTTGGAAAAACTGCGAGAATGGATGGGAAGATGGCAATCGTTGTCGACGCGTTGCAGACTCTTGGTGGCACAGCTTCAACCCAGAAGCAATTGAAGGATGCTGTCATTGAAATATATAAGAAAAAGAAGCCAAATGACATTCCTTCTGAAGGCACTGCTGGAAATGACATCAAACGCGCCGTTAAAGAAGGTGTCATCAAAGAAGTTACTGGTCCATCAGGCTCTAAGACCTACACATTTTGACGAAGTAGATTGATTTTCCAGTCAAAAACTTGGGGGTAGGCAAGCAGTCAATTGACGTCAAAATCAAAATTGTCTGCTGAAAATCTAAAGATTTTGTGGGGTTAAAGCTGTTTTGGGGCAGTCAAAGTCAAAATGCGTTTGTCTGCTGTAACCCGTTAAAATCTTTTAGAAATCAAAGTCAAAAAGGGTATATATATTAGAGGGGGGTTGCTTACGCACCCCCTCCTGTCTCACAATAGTTTAGCAGTGTTGCAGAAGCAGAAGCTTTTCCAGCTAAAGGAACAAAAGAGACATTTAGCAACTTATGAAACAAAAATTGCTACTTTTCTCAAGTTTTTCAAAGAATTGTTTCGAAGACAAGGAATTTGCAAAGTCCAAAGAAATTGGCAAGAGTTTTTGTTAAAGCTTTTCTTTTGACTGCTTCTAATTAAGAACCGACTTGCTCAGCTAGAGCTCTTTGCTAATCCTATATCGAATCCATATAGCATGCAAATGAGTATTTTTAGTTGGCTTCCAACCCGCTTGAATCCCTTCTTGGTTACAAAATCTGTAACCGATGTATTTGCTGATGCTGAAGACTGTGTTTCATTGAGCTTTTTCTGCTGATGGAAGTGTTATAGATATTATTTGCACACTGTTTTTGATTTTAAATACGAGGGATGAGGGGTATCCCGGCTTCTTCTTTTTAATCTCTTTTTCTCAACCTCAGCTGATGGCGCAGGGTGGCCGAGTGGATGGGCGCTGACTCGTGGGCGATCCTGGGCTAGCGCAAGTATGGGAGCTACTGATCCAGGTGGTGCTGACGGAATGCCACTGGTTGGCTTTGAAACGGACGCAGATACAAGGGTCCTGGCCGTTACTGACAATGCCAAGGGGTAGAAAGAGGGACACCCGTGACTACCTGCTTAAATCGCTCCGTTATCCTGAGGCATTTTCTCGATCTAATTGTTGCTGGCTGCCGAACCTGAAGACGGTTCTCTCTGATCTCTTTTTTGACCTCTTCTTCAAAACTGGCAGGAGATGGTAAAAACGTTGTATCAATATGATATCACTAAAAATAAATGTGAAAATTGTCTAGGGCGTCAATTTGGACACCGCAAATGGCATAATCCTGCCATTCGAGACCAATGAAAATGGCAGATTTGCTGGATTAGCACCAAAAGTTGCAATATCTTGCTGAATATCCTAGTTATTATAACAAAAGGGCGGACGTTAGAAACGCCCACCCTTTTACCCTCCTGGGATGGAGGGATACTGCCGTTACGCTCACTCTGGCAGAACAAATCCGAGCAAACGTTGTTGCTCTTCGATCTTTTTCTCAAGCTGGCAGTAATATAACATGTTCGCCACTGCGCGGTTCAAGTCCGCTTCTTCACCCATCATGTCTGCCAAGGTGAAGTTCAGGTTCGATCCAAGGTATTCCTCGAAATCCTTGAGGTAATCGTAATCACGGTAGTAGATGCATCCTGTCGGTGTTTTGGCGTCCTGATACTTCGGGAAGTGAATCTTGTCCGTTTTGTCGAAACGCATATCATTTTTTGGATTCCAAAACAGCAGCACCCCAATGCTCGGGTACTTCGCCCAAGAACTCGAATCACAAGACCAGATGGGAAGTTTGGCCATGAGCCGGTATTCACTGCTGCCGAAGAAATGAATCCTGGCTCCGGCATTGTGCAGCTTCATGACAACGGGCTTCACGTTCTTGAGCGTCGTCCGTCCTGCGCACTGGCCGATAGCGACCGTTTTATGCACCGGGAGCCCGCGAGCGATGATCTTGTCGGCGTCATCGTTGTAGATGTTGTGAATGACGGGGACAACGGGGGTACCTGCTTGTTCCAGGTCAATCTGGTACTCCAAATTCTTGTAGTAGGAATCCAGGCCAAAATGCAGGTCGAAGTTGAAGATCAAATCCCAAGCCCCGGGGTTGTACTGGGCAAAGGTTTTAAACTTCGGATACAACTCCTCGGGCGTCTGCCTAGCTCCAGGCTTTTGCAAGCTGAAAACACCGCTATCCAGGATCAGGCTCTGAAATAAGGAGCGGTTCTTGCCCATAAAGTGAGGCAGATCATTGGCCAGCAAGGCATAAGACAACAAGATATTCGGCATCAGGTTGGGATAGCGCTTGGCAAATTCCCGCAGATGTCGAATCGTCATGGAAGATTGGTAAATGCGCATAATATTTCTCCAATGGGCACTCCCCCATGTTGATTGAAGGAATGCCCATTGTTAAAGGTAGTTAGGCAGTGCAACGTGCAATCAGGTTATTAACAGCGGTGCTCAAGGCTTCCAGATGGGTCAGGTCAAGCTTTTTCAAGTCAGCTTGATCTTCCAACAGATGATCAATGAAGCTCTTCAGCTTCACCGTTTCTGCGTTAATATACTTGATAGGCTTTTGGGGGGAGTTCGTGTCACTGGCATCGTTAGGACGCGTCCCGTTGTTGGCAATGACCTCCTCCATATATCCCTGGGGAGAAAGGCCATGTTCCTTACGATCAAGCATGACAGCGATATCAACGGCAGTTACTGAGCCCGCAACCTTATTAAAGTCTGTAGATACGCGGACATCAACGTCGAGATCTTTTTGTAAGAGCTTTTGGCGCGTGATGACCCCCTTGATCATGGGCGTCAAGTGGCCCTTTTCGATCTGTGCATAGTTGATTGTTATGCCACTGCGCGCAAACAGATCGCCGATGGGATCTTCCTTGGACAACATATGCTTGATCGGTTTGATCGCCTGGATGACCAGTTCCGCAGCGTCAACACCAATGTCGGCATGCTTCAGAATGCCAGAGGTGTTTGCGAGATTCATGCACTTCTCTCGCGTGCGCCGTGACATTTCAGGAAATTCACGAGAAATGTAGTCGCCCCAGTTCTCGTTTCCTTCGGCCATCACAAGTTTTTTGAGGTGTACGAGAAGGCATCCAATAACGTACCCGATGTTTACCATCTTAGCACGAGCTGAGCCAAATACACCTTCCGCAGCCATGTTCTGTTCTTTCAACTGCAGAAGTGTTTGCTCTTTGTTGAGTTTTTCTATTTGACCAGTCATGGTGCTCGTTACCCGCTGTAACGTCTCAACTGGAATAGGTTTTCCTGCTTCAATATGAACATCCTGTTCAGGCTTACCACCCATGGCCCCGGTGGCCCCTTGGAAGTGCATCACCAAGTGGCGCATTGTTTCGTCGTTTTCGTCTAGATGCGGGGGGTTGATCGTGGCGTCTTCTGTGGTAGTGATGGGAAGGCCAGGAAGGCCAGGGCCGCCCGTTTTCCCGATGCTACCGATCCCGCCGGTTGCACCGGCAGCCAACTTTGATTTTTGATCATTATCAGCTGACATGTCTTACTCCTTGATATTCCCAGTTAAGGGAGATGGTGTCGCTTTGAAACTACTTCCCGGTGAAGTTGTTCGCCGCGCCGTTCTGCTTCTTATAGTATCAAGGAGCGTGCCAGAAGATGGTGTCAGCTAACGGCATGAAATAACACAAATATTGTTTTGTTGGTTTTCGAAGCGTTGACTTTTCCCGTCTTATTAAACGGAAGCCAGTCGTATTTGACGGTTTTATTGGTCTCGAGTAAACGCTAAATTCGTAGGTGAGAGAGGCTTCTTGGCGCGGCGGGTGGGCGGCATCGAATCCCTGAGGCAGAATTTTTTTGCCAAACTGAAAGGATTTATGGTATGCTGGCCTAGTCTGTCGGCCTTAAAAAAAGATTTTTCTCCAGTTGGGTATGTGGAGTAATTATGGTTGAGCGTGAGTGGTTAGTTCTTCCCGGAATGACTCAGGTTTTTCTCCGTTATTTATCAATGGTGAAAGAATATTTGTCTGGAAAGTCAGCGATTCACAATAAACCACTGATGATAATTGGTGATTCTGGTGTTGGTAAAGGACTCTTTATCGACTGTGCTCGGCAGATTTTTGAAGGTGCTGATTCAAGTTCCTCTTCTCAGCTACAAAAACAAGCAAAACCCTTCTTGAGAATAAATTGTGCTTCATTTACAAAAGAATTAGCCGACTCAGAGATATTCGGACATGAAAAAGGTGCTTTTACCAGTGCAACTGGGAAGAAGATAGGAATAGTTGAAGAGGCAAATGGTGGGTTGTTGGTTCTAGATGAAATTGGCGAGCTTCCAGAAGTTGTACAGGCAAAGATCCTTATTTTTATCGAAGAAGGCGAATTTAGGCGAGTTGGCTCTAACGAAATACGACGTTCAAATGTATTTATTATAGGTACTACGAACCAGAGTCAAGATAAGTTCAGACCTGACTTTTGGTATAGATTTTTCCCGGTGTTTATTCCGGCACTGTATGAGCGTAGGCTTGATGTTCTCTACTATATTGCCCTCAAGTATCCACAAATATTCAATAGATTGACGCCTCAGCACGCTTTGAGTTTGTTGGCACATAATTGGCCCGGGAATATTCGTGAGCTCGAAAGAGTTGTATCGATAATAATGTCCGAAGATTTGATACGTGAATCACAGCTCACATCGGATACTGATGTTGAAAATAAATCTATGCCCTTGGTCTTTCCCGTGGACACAAGGCAAACCTCTTTGGCTGAAATGTATCTTAGTCGCTTTTGTAGTGACTTGTTAGCTGCTAATTTCAATATCAAGTCATTCAATTCAATAGTGTCAAGCTATGGGTTGCAAATTCCGTACTCCTTTGCTTCCGCAGATGAGTTTGAAGAGATTAAGAAACTTTATGTACAATTAAGCGATCAGCATTACTATATTTGTGACAATTCGACAAGTGCAGAGGGTGGAAATAATAAAAAGGAAAAGTGTTGCGATATATTTTATACAAAACAAAACAGTTTCTTTGATTTTTTCCCCTCGCTGGCTGACGAAAAGGTTTTCGCAGACTTTTGCAAACCATCTGAAAGTTCTCGCGGCACTGGTGCTTTGTTGGTTACTATACAGCAAATGCAAAACACCATGAACAGCGAATCTAGCTTTTATTTGAAAACAAAAATTGATCGTGAGAATTGTACGCAGCGTGTAGGCGATTTAAAAAATACTTATCTTGTTTCTAGGGATAGTAGAATTGAAAATATCGGCGTATGTTTTTTGTGTATCTGTGATATTTTTTTAAAAAATAGTATGTCTTCTTCGAATGTTTTTGATAAGGCTGATGTTCATCTGGCTGGGCGAAGTCCTTTCGGCAAAGTTCGAAATTCTATAATGGTAGCATTCGAAAAAGCAGGCTTGATTTCAGAGTCGCTTGAATACGCCTTTGGCAAAAAGTTGGTTTTTGATAAAGAGTATCGCGTTGAAGTGGACTGGGGTGAGTATGTTAAATCTGTGCTTATAAATAATGACATTTGTTCTGGTGAGGTAGAAATAAATTCTGTGGCCCAAAGCTTAAATGAGTGTGAGTCAATTTTATATAAAGTTACTGAGGAAGAATTGTTGGTTTCTTATTATAAATATTTACGTTCTAAATACTCAAAAGTTGTTCAGGTTTGTAAGCATGCAGGTCTTAACAACTCGACATGTCGCAATCAGCTAAGGAAGTATGGACTGTTGCCAAATCAAATGAAGGAAGATGGCTAATGGGATGAAATGATAAAAATATAGAGCTAAAGAACACTTTTTCTTAACTGCTAAATTCCAAGATTGTTGTTTCAACTCGTAGGATCCTGTGAATTTCCAGGGTCACATTTAAGCTGGATTCAGCGATTTCCCACTTTTTCCCCTGTTTTGACCATGCAGTGCTCTATAACGCGGGCTGAGACTTTTTGGTTTCCCACCAGCTGGCAATTTCTAGCTCTTCCGTATCGATCTTTCACCACTTTGGTTCGAAACGACACGCAGCTATTTCATCGAGAAATCGTATGAAATTCGTGCGGTTTAAATCGAATAATGTTCTATAAATTGCCGATTTTTAATAGATATTTTTCCCGTAGCCGGTAATGCCCCGTTCTGGTAAATCTACACCATGGAATGGATCATAAGATCAGCCCTAGTCATGGGCATAATCGTCTTGCTTGGGCTATCTCTTGGCAAGAAGAAAGAGCATAAGAAACGCTCCGTTCCTGGATTCTTCAGTTTTGACCAATACAAAGAGCGAGAACTTTCCCAGCGTGGTGTCTTCGATAAGACGAAATGGTGAGTTTAATAACTTCGCTCAGTCATCCTCGGGCAGCATGATCGTCAGGACTGGAATGGCACCATCGTCACCGGGGCCAATATGGGCGATAACTTGGACGGTTTCAGATCGTCCTGGCTCCATCAGGAAATCCACTTTGAAGTAAACCCGATCTGTCCCTTTGCTGGCTCGGGCGGCGAACATAGCTAGGGTCAGCAGATCATGGAGCCGGCCAGCAATGGACTGACCGAAACTCATGTCCAATCCGTCAGGAACTTCGACATACCGGTGATAAAGGTTGTCGGTGACGACGGTGTGGACTTTGAACCCGTGAGCTTTGGCCTCGTCAGTGATGTCGATCAGAACTCCGTCAGCAATGGCCTGTGCCCTGGTGTAGCTGAAGATGAGGTTCCCAAAAGCTTTATCGGTGGTCATTTTGATTGCCTCCAGATTCGGCAGTTAAAATAGCATCGAGATGTTGACGGAAGTTTTGACACAGTGTAATTCCAACATCGGCATATGAGCGCGTTAGTTGCCCGTATATCTCGACTGAACTCGTGTCCATTATTTTGAAAAGCTGTTCAATCGGACGAAACGCATTGAATATTTCGTCCTTTGTTTGAAGAAGAGCATGATCTTTTTGGTCCATATGGCCTCCTTTGCTTTTTAAGCAGAAGGATACCCTGGACCAGTGGGGCGGTCACGGGAGTCTGGGAAGTTTAGCTGGACAGAGCCCTATGGAAATCGGACATTGGGTGTATACGGGGATTTCCTGGGTTTTTGGCCCGGGGGAAGCCCAACCAAGGGGATGACTGGAAAAACCCCAGGAAAGGCCCGTAGAGAGGGTTGGGGAGGGGTGTCCGTGGGAAAAGGCCAAGCCCAGATTTCCCTAATGTTGGGGCTTCAGCTATTTGCTACGAAGAAATCTGTGACACCGACGACTTTTGAAAAGTCCAGTTTACTGGAACTTTTGATTTTCAGTAGATAGGTCGAAAGTTCGGCTATTTAGGGCTGAATGCCATTATGAACCCAAAACGATAGTTTCCGATGGCATAATTCTGCCATTTTCCGACCCTGCTAACGACCAAGGGCACTAAAACTAGTCTGTTCTGTTCCTGGTCCTGGAGCGTTGGGTACGCTGAACCGTGGTATTAACGCCCCGTAATAGCTAAGCTTTTTAAAATACGAAATATCCGTCGTTTTTGACCGGGCCAGAATTTGACAATTTACCAGTGAAGCAGCCTTTTGCCGTTAATCGCTGGCTGTATTGACATCTTAACGTTTTAAGCTACTTTTTGGAAATCAAATTAACCACTTTTTAAGGAGTACTACCCATGGCTGGAAAAGAATCAAAATTTGACGCGATGAAACTTCGCACCATGATTACCGAAGGGAAGACCGCCCAGCAAATCATGGACGCTTTCGGGATTGATAAGGTGACTTTGAAAAACCATCTCCTGAAGTTGATGCAGATGGATGAAAAGTTTTATAAGATTGAAGGTATGGAAACTCGGGCGGTTTCTGGAAATGCCAAGTTCTCGAAAAACGGACTGCGTCTGTCCCCGACTCTTCTGTCAAACTATGGTTTCACCCTGGGTGACGAATTTAAAGTCTCAAGCTTGGAAGAAGGGAAGATTGTGCTGGAGCAGAAGTAGCTTGTTTCGGTAGAAAAGATTGAAAGCCCACGTTCTCCAGTTTAGGTGGATTGCGTGGGCTTTGATTACTTGTACGGTTTGTAAAGGTTAAACCCCTGTGTCGTGACTGAATATTTTGTCGATGGTGTTCTTTAAGTCTTCGATTATAATTGGTTTTGATAAGTAGCCATTCATGCCGTGAGCCAAGAATTTTTCTCGGTCTCCAGCCATAGCATGAGCGGTTAAGGCTATAATAGGTATTTTCGAAAATTTTTCGTTGGAATTTCTTATCGCTATGGTCGTTTCTACTCCATCTAAATTTGGCATCTGGATGTCCATAAGGATTAAATCGAATTCTTCGGATTGTAATAGCTTTAACGTTTCTATTCCGTCATTCGCACATAATGCAGTGTGGCCGATTCTTTTGACAAAACTAGATATGGCCAATTGGTTGACTTTGTCATCCTCTGCAATAAGTATTTTCAAATTTGAAACATTTTCGTGATTGATGTTGTAAGTGTAATCTTTTTCCTCTAAAATCGGAGGTTCAGTTGTCTTAAAAGGAATTGCGATGCAAGTTGTAATGCCACCATCATCATTATTGTCGATAGTGATGCTTCCCCCCATAATCAGGAGTAGCTTTTTCACAATTGAAAGTCCTAGTCCAACTCCTCCGTATTTACGCGTCAAAGATCCATCGACCTGTGTGAAAGGGACAAAAATTTCGTCTAACTTGTCTTCTGGTATTCCTATGCCAGTGTCTGAAATTTCAATGAAAATATTAATAATATTGTTATTTATGAGCGAGGTGATCGTTAGACTTATGCAGCCCCGAGATGTGAATTTGACCGAATTACCAAATATATTGAAAATAATTTGTCTTAGCCGGCCAGAGTCGCCATAAACCAAATCGGGAATTGACTTGTCGATAGAAGTTTTGATTTCTAGATTTTTTGAAGTTAGTTCTGTAATGAAAGTATTGATAACGTCTTCAACAAGGTGATTGAGGTTGAACCCATGATTCTCTAAGGCTACATAGCCTTGTTCGATGCGTGACAAGTCCAAAATATCAGTAATTAAACTAGTTAAGTTTCTTCCTGAATTTAACGCGATGTCGATATATTCGGTTTGTTCGCTGTCAGTGTCTGTGGATTCGAGCAACTGGAGCATTCCCATGATCCCATTTAATGGAGTTCTTATCTCGTGACTCATATTAGCTAAAAATTCACTTTTTGATTTAGAAGCTGCGAGAGCTTGTTCTTTTGCGGCAATAAGTTCAAGCTCTGATATCTTTTCGGCAGTTATGTCTTCAACGATTACCATGAATAAGTTGTCGTGAGCTTTAACTCCGTGAACGCGTATGAAAATGTTTTTATGAGAAAAAAAAGATTCATAAGAACCTTCAGCGTGTGTTTCGCCTGTATTTATCAATTCTTCCACAGCATCTAAAAACAACTTGTCTTTAACTGCTTCGTATAGATTGATGCCGCGATAAGTTTCCCTAGGAGAGTCAAAAATCTTTGAAAACGCGAGATTGCAATCGGTCGCCGTTCCATTTTTGTCGAGCAATAGCGTCCCTAGAGGAGAACTCTCGTAAAGAGATCTAAACCTTGCTTCATTTTCACGGCTGGTTGCTTCTGACTTCAATAAGATTTTATTAGTTTTGTCCCTAATCTTTTCATTCCTAAATAAAAAGAAAAATGTAGCAATTATAAACAGAAACCCTAGACTACCAATTGTGAGGTATTGATAGAAGGCTGATGTAATAAGCTTGGCGAGGGATATGTCGTATTTGTCCATGGGGACTGTGACGCTAATTCCACCGCGGATGTCTCCGACTTTATATCCTTGTTTTGCATGGCATTTTAAACATGCTTTTTCAGTTGTCATTGGGCGCATATAGCGCAAAATTGGTTTGCCATCTTCTTGGGCGAATTCATAATATTCTTTGACGCCTTCTCGAAATCTTTTTAATGCTTCAGTTTCCCATGGTGATGGCGAGTTTTCAGGTCGAATTGGTGTTAAGCTTGTTATATGCCCTTTTAAACCGAACTCAAGGTCCATGACGTCATGAACCATTCTTGTCATAAATGCAGGGTTTATTAATGTTAGTTTTTTTCCAGAATTTGTAGTCACGTCTCTGTCCGGAACATCCAAATAAGGATTGGGCTGAAGATTTTGTGAGATTTCTGCATACACGCCGCCCATTTGGGCTGCCCATCTTCTGTAAGTAATGTCTTTATTGTAAGCTATTTCTGCTTCGACTAACGCTTGGGAATGAATGGAGTCAATGGCATTTGCTTTGTCTGATGAGTACAACCAAAACATAAGCATTAGCCAAGCAGTTGCAGTAACAAGAAAAGAAGCGTATAGTTTTTTCTCTTGAGATAGTTTTGTCATGAGGGACCTAATCATAGAAATTAGAATGTGATACAAAATAAACGTTGCTGACTACTCAACGATACTAAATTATTTTGTTTGCGTATTTTTTTATAAGTAAGTGAGCTGTTAGAGGTATTTTGTGTAGATCGGGTTTTGACATTTGTTCGTCTGCGCCGACAGATAACCCTTTGTGATATAGTTCTTCAGTGATGATTGATGAGTAAAGCAGTACAGGCAGTTTCTTTAAGCGGTCATGCTGTTTGATTTTCTTTGTCAATGTAAAGCCATCCATCTGTGGCATTTCAATGTCTGTGATGATAATATCGGCAAGTTCAGGTGTGGGTTGTAAGCTATCTGAAGTTTCGGATATCTGCTGGTTTAAATAATTCCAACAGTCTAAGCCATTGGTAAACTCACGTACTTCGAAATTTGCTTCTTCCAAAGAATTCCTCAGCATTTCGCGTATGAGTTTCGAATCGTCAGCTATTAAGGCTCGGTATGTATCGTCAGAAACAAAGGAGTTACTTTTCGCTTCTATCTGGACTCCTGTTAGGTCAGAAATCATATATTCTAAATCAAGTAATTGAATAATTTTGTCTTCGATTTGGACTATGCCAACTACGCAGTTTTCTTTGCTAGATGAGACAAGTTTGTCAGGAGATTCGACTTGAGTCCAGTCAAGTCGATGAATTTCAACCACTCCAGAAACTAAGAAGCCGGCTGTTTGTTTGCTGAATTCCGTGACGATTATTATTTCATTTTTAGACTTTTTTCGGGGTATTTTAAGCCATTTTGAAAGATCTAGAATAGGCAAAATTGACCCACGTAATGAGATGACTCCCATGAAACAAGGATTGACATTGTCGTAAGTTATTTCAAGCCCTGGATTTTCAATCACTTCAACTACTTTGGCAACATTGATTCCGAACGAGTTCATTCCACTTGGTGAGTTCTCGGTTGTTTGTGATGTAATAAAAAACTCTAAAATTTCGAACTCGTTAGTTCCAGTTTCGAGAAGAATTTCTTGTGACATGGGTTTCCTCTTTTAGCGTATACTATGAAGGTGTTGTCTTTGAGTTCAGTGTATTAGTTGCCAAGTTTATTAAAAAGTGTGAAAGAAGACGTACAATTTGACAGAGATCATTTTCCAGAAAATTCTGCGCAATTTCTTCGAGCAAAATTTCTGAATGGTACAATGAGATTAGTATGTTTTCTTTGCCTATAGTATTGTATGCCTCAAGAAATCTTTTGTCTTCAAGGACGATTAAGTTGATAAAGTATATGGCCAAGAAACTTTTGTTTATCTGGGTCCTGTCTTTGACGTCTCCCAAAAGTTTATTCCCAACCATTTGAATAATTTCAGAAAGTTGTTTATTCGTATCTATGGCTTGGCAAAGATTCATCTGTGTGCTCGTTGCAAGGAGGTGGAGTGAGGCCCCACCTCCTTGCGTAACTCGTTAGAATTTTTCGAAGTCGGAATCTTCCATATCCAGATCAATTTTTGCGGTAGATGTTTGTTTTCTGGTAGAGTGAACGACCCGTTGACGACCAGTAGGTAAAGCTTTGGGTATTGAACGCCTTCTGTTGCCTGTGGTGCCAACTTGGAAGAATTCAATGGTGCTCTGCAGTTGTTCAGCTTGACTTGAAAGTTCTTCGGACGTCGAAGCCATTTCCTCGGAAGCGGAGGCGTTCTGTTGGACAACCTGATCAAGTTGAGTGATGGCTTTGTTTATTTGGTCTGCACCGGAATTTTGCTCTATGCTCGACGCAGCAATTTCCTGGACAAGTTCTGCTGTCCTCTGGATGTCTGGGACCATCTTAGTTAACATTTCTCCAGCTTGCTCAGCAATTCGGACACTCGAGGTCGAAAGGTCAGAAATTTCGGATGCTGCACTCCCACTACGCTCGGCCAGTTTCCTGACTTCTGCGGCGACAACTGCGAATCCTTTACCGTGTTCACCTGCTCTAGCCGCTTCGATAGCGGCGTTTAGTGCTAACAGGTTGGTCTGTCGTGCAATTTCTTCAATGATCGAAATTTTTTCAGCGATATTTTTCATGGCGGTCACAGCTGAAATGACAGCTTTTCCACCTTCTTGAGCGTCTTGTGCGGCTTTGACTGCAATAGACTGGGTTTGCTGGGCATTCTCAGCATTTTGTTTTATGTTTGAGGACATTTGCTCCATGGATGAAGAAATCTCTTCAACGCTGGCCGCTTGTTCTGTTGCACCTTGAGACATGCTTTGAGCTGAAGCAGATAATTCTTCTGAACCAGAAGCAACATTCTCTGAAGCAGATTGAATTTCAGCCACAACCTCACGCAATTTTACAACCATAGTGTTCAGTGAAGCTGCCAATATACCGATTTCGTCTTTTTGATCTATTTCAAGAGTTTTGGTGAAATCTCCGTTCGACATCGCTTCGGCAAACTGAACACCTTTTTGAACTGGCCCTGTAATTGCTTTTGTTAAAACGACTGAAACGATAATTCCAAGGAGAAGGGCGATGGAAAGTCCTACAACCATGGTAGTAGAGGCAGTTCCAAGACTGGTAACTGCTTCTTTCGAAATTTCACTGGTTTGATCCATACCTGCAAGGGAGGTCTGGGCGGCTGCGCTTAAAACTGCTTGGCCAATTTCTGTTCTCTTGACGTTGATTTTTTGCAATTCATTCCAGTTGGCCAAGAGATCTGTCATCGCAGATTTATAAGCTTGCGCAGATTCAGAGATAGCTGCTAATTGTCTAAGGTTGTTTTCAACAAAAGTGATAGTTTTGATTTTTGATAAAAAATCTTCAATTTTTGGAAAGTTGCTCATTGCTGCCTCAAGTACTTTAGGTTCTCTGAGTGCTTGAGCTTTCCAAACGGAAATTCGAGTGTCGTTCCCAATGTCAATTACGTCATTGATCAGCGAAATCTTGCTCGACCTTTCTTTCAGTTTATCTTGCGAAACTCCACTAGCAATGTCTTTAGCTAGTGCATCCTCTTGGTTTTTCAAAAATTCGTTAGCATTTTTAATATAAGCAGTTGCAGAAGTGTCGAGAATTTTTCTATCTTTATCTAAAGCTAGAATTTGGGCAACGGTTTGATCGGCAAGTTTCGAATACTCATTAACTTTGCTTTGAGCCAATGCCACGTTTTCTCTCAGTTTTACCAAGTTTTGGTATTTATCAGCGTGGTTTTTTGCTTCCGATAAGAATTTCTGAACTTGAAAAAGTTCTTTTTTCCCCTCGTCGAGGTATGCTATTTCTTCAGATAGACTGTAGCCTCGCCATGCATACATCGTCAAAAATGAAGAGCGTTCTATATTGTTCGCAATAGCTACTTCGGGGACATACTCGTCTGATAATTTTTTTGCATTGTGCTCGACTGTGGTCATGTTAAATATGGCCATCCCGCCAAGGGCGCATGCGATTAAAATGAGAATGCCAAAACCAATGCCTATCTTTATTCCAAGTTTAAGATTTCGCATCTTATCCTCCTGATTAGTATTGAGTCAGTTCAAAATGAAGTTGCGACAACCCATTTGGAAAGAAAGATTAAAGAGCTATGGCTCCCTGTTTGTCCTCAATAGCATCAAGAACGCTAGCTAACTCTTGTGAGTTGAAAACTTTATTGATGTCTAAAATTATGATGAATACATCATCTGATCGACCCATCCCAATTATAAAATCTTTTCGAATGGCAGTACCCATGTTGGGCGGGGGTTCGATTTGTCCTTCATCCATTTCGTAGACTTCTCGGACAGAATCAGAAAGAATTCCAAACACAGTTTGGTCACCTTCAAAATTTACTTCGGTAATTATGATGCACGTATTGATGGTTTTTTCAGTTTGTCCAAGGCCGAACTTTACTTTGAGGTCGACTACTGGGACTGCGTGACCTCTTAAATTGATCACGCCACAGATATAGTCCGGCGTTCTCGGCATTCTAGTAATGGTCACATACTCAAGAACTTCTCTTACATGATTGATACTTAGGGCGTATAGCCCTTTTTCAAGTGTAAAAGTTAAGTACTGATCATCGCAACTATCTGTTGGTTCTTTCATCGACGCCTCCCCATCAGTTTTCCGAACTCCAGGTGAGTGCTTTTGCTATTGTTTTGATGAAGTAGCCTGGCGTTGTTGCTGTGAGTGAACAAATATGTTCGGATTAGCGACAATTGCATATTTGCTCTTGTATTCCATTGGTACACACTGTTAGGAGTTTGAAGTCTATCTCCTTTTTACCCCTGTTGCAAAACTTTTTCTAGATAAATGTTTTAGTAAAAGGCGTTGCGCATACGAGCCCAAGGTGCTAATTTTCAAAATTGCGGCAAAATGCAGCATCCTGCATTGAGGACATGTCTTTTTTGACTTATGTCAAATTGAATATTTTTTTGGACTGGACAGAGCCAAATGGAAAACGGACGTTGGGTGTAGGACGCGATTTCCTGGGATTTTGTTCCGGCGGTATCCCAACCAGGGGGACGATAGGAAAAACCCTAGGAAGGGCCCATAGACAAAGAGCGGGGGAGGGGTGTCCGGAAAAAAACCATTCCCAAAAAGCTTCCAAAGGGCTTGAGCTGTTTTCTTTGATTAAAGCTGTTAAAATACAGTGAGTTAAAAAGGTCAGTTTACTGGAACTTTTAATTTTCAGCAGATGGCTGGCTGGATGACATTTTGGAACAAAATTATTTGTGTCCAATGGCAGGATCCTGCGATTTGTCAGCCCAAGTAAATGCCTATTTCTCAGAACTTACTCCGTTCAAAGTTGTTGCACATGTATTCAGATGGGATAGGTAAGTTTTAGGCAAAGCAAGAGCCCACGTTCTCCTTTTTTAGTCGGATTGCGTGGGCTTCATTGACGTTAAAATCGGGAGCTAATGGCGCGTAAACTCTTCAAGCGGAACTAACTTGTCAAGATCGAGAAGGATCAGCAGGCGGTTGTCAAGTTTCCCTACACCCTTGATGTACTCCGATTCGATTCCAGAAACGACTGGTGGTGGCGGTTCAACTGTGTTTGATTGAATGCGAAGTACTTCAGACACTTCATCAACTACGAAGCCAGTTGTCATAGCATGAAGATCTACCACTATGATACGGGTCTGGCTATCATGGACACGATAATCTAGACCAAATCGACCTCGGAGATCAATGACAGGTATCACCTTCCCTCGTAGGTTGATAACACCTTCGACGTAAGGAGGAGCATTTGGAACTTTAGTAATGTCCATGATACGGATAATTTCTTGAACTTTCAGGATGTCAATCCCGAACTCTTCTTCGCCAATGCCGAAGGTCACAAGCTGGAGAAGTTCATTCTCCTGGTTGGTCATAATTGGTTCGCTCATTAACCTCTCCCGAGAGCAAGGATTTTTTTTCCAGAGGGGAGGGCGGTGGATGATGATCCGCCGTCAGATTTCATCTCGTCAATGAGTCGCTTAAGGACTTGAGCTTGGTCAGCTAACTCGGTTACTGCCTGCGCAGATTGTCTCATGCCATCAGCTGTTTCGGATGAAATTCGATTCACAGATTCAATGCTACGATTGATTTCTTCGCTCGTAGCCGATTGCTGTTCAGAAGCTGTAGCAATTGAACGGACTTGATCTGTAGTTTTTTCAGCCAAAGTGACAATTTGTCGTAAGGCGTCACCGGAGTTTGTCGCAAGACTTGTGACCTCTTCGATGTTTTTCCCGGTGCGCTCCACGTTTTCAATGTTCTTCTTAGTGCCATCCTGGATGCCGCGGATTGCGCTCCCGACTTCCTTGGTTGCGGTCATGGTTTTTTCCGCCAGTTTCCTGACCTCGTCAGCGACAACTGCGAATCCCCGTCCGGCGTCACCAGCCCGGGCCGCTTCAATAGCTGCATTAAGAGCCAAAAGGTTAGTTTGGTCAGCTATGTCCGATATGACATTAAGAATCTGTCCGATTCCCTCAGCTTGCTTGCCCAGATTGTCCATGTCAATTTTCATTTCTTGGGATTGGTTTTGGACTTGCCCAATGCCCTTAACTACTTGACTTACCGCTCGTGCTCCTTCTTCCGCTTTGGCTTTTGCCTGATCAGCGGTTGAGGCCGCATTTGATGCGTTCTTAGCTACTTCAAGCACTGTTGCGTTCATTTCTTCCATCGCTGTCGCGGTTTCTGAGATGCTGCGCGCTTGTTCTTCTGAACCTCTGCTTGATTGTTCAATCTGAGCAGATAATTGTTCAGACGCGGAAGTAACGATTTCTACAACACTTTCAAGTTGTTGTGCTGCTTGAAGCATGCCTTCAGCTTTTGCTCTTTCTGCTAATTTCTGCTGAAGTACGACTTCTGTTACGTCGTTAAATAATGTTATCCCGGCTACAACATTATGGTTGTAGTCGTAAATAGGAGAAGCATCAACGTTGACAATTTTTTCTTTGCCAGTCGTTGTCTTCATTTCGACGCGATCCATCTTGATAATGCGCTTTTCTTCTAGGGCTTGTTGGGTAATGGTTTTTTTGTTTTTGTCATTGTAGGCAAAGAAGCCCATGCTGGTTCCGACAAAATCTATTGGGGAGCCATCCTTTTCAAAGAAATCTATGACAGGTTGGTTGGCGAGTAGGATGTTGCCAGATGAGTCACCAATCACACACGGAACGGTTATGCCATTTATGACGCCATCAGCGTACTCGATTTTATTTTTCAGCTCTTTGACCATGGTTCTCAGCGCATCAGCTAAAACGCCGATTTCATCTTTTTGATTAATATCAAGAGTTTGGTTGAAATCACCTTCTGCGACAGCCTTGGCAAACGTGACTCCCTTAATTATTGGTCTGCTAATTATTGACGCTAACCAAAATGCGATAGCTAGCCCAAGAACTATTGCGGTCGCTATTGTTGAAATGATTATTGTGTCAGCTTCCGCGCTTGTAGCTTGAGCTGCTTTTTTCGCATCTTCAAGCTTTTTGTAGCCGGCTTCTTCTGCTGCTTGTGCCTGTTTGATAACATTCAACCCCATAGTTGACATCGATTGTAAAATCAAATTTAAGTTGTCGTCGTTTTTTATCCATGAAGCTGCTGCCTTTTCATAAATAAGCGTAGCTGTTCTGGCATCTTTGATGAGTTGTGTCTCGCTGGGGTCGGTGGTTATCTTTTCCAGTTTGTTGTAGAGCTCCATTAACTCCGGGAGCATCTTTTGCATCGATGCGTAAGATTTTCTGTCTTTATAGTTCACTTCCTCTTTTTCGGCGCGCATGATTTTGAGAGCAAGCTCGTATATGTTTGTGGTGATTATGTAGCGCTGTACGTATTTGTCAAGAGTAGCTGGATCTGCACCATCTTTTTGAGCCTTGGTATAAGCTGATACCTGCATCGACAAAAATTTAGCGGCTGCATCTCCGACGATATTGCCGGTGCGAACCATTTCTTTTACTGCATCACGATTTTCTTTAATCGATTTTACTCCTTCTCTATATTTTTCAGCGTATTTTGCTGTTTCAGACCGAGCAATCTTGGACTTTTCTAAGAGGGTGTCGATGTTGTTTGCACGTGCAATTTCATCCACTTTGTCGAGAAATGAATTAAGCTCTTTGACGTTTTGTTCGGCCCGTAGATGTGCTTCATCCGATTGACTGATAAGATAATTTTTTTCCTCCATGATAGTATTGAGGGCCATGCGCTCGACACCGGTAGCGTATTCTACCGCTTTAGCGTCACGGTCGGTTATACCTATAAGGGCAGAGGATACTTTGCCGATATATGTATAGGCTAAGCCGCCGAATATGACGGTTATGAGTACAAGCGCTAGCGCCCCAGTCATGATTTTCGTTTTGATTTTCAAGTCACTGAAGCGCATATCTGCTCTCCTGTCGTAGTAGTGGTGGATTTCATGAGGTTCTTTGTTGAGTCAACTTCCATGGCTATCCTATTATACAGTTCTATCGGATTGTCACGACTTTCAGAAAAAATATAATACTTGCCTGGAAGTGAGGTGGCGTTTAAATTCCCAGAAGTAACGGCTATCCTCATAGTCTCAGGTGGAAAATTTTATCGCCAACTGTTTGGATAAGCTCATTATCTTGTTTGGTCTGATTTAAACTTTTCCCGAAATGAGGTGGGGGGGGGGCACGAGTGCAGTTTCCTGCATGAGGGTGGCATGCTGACATTCTTACGTAACACATTGAAATAATTGAGAATTATTTATTTCTTCGGGCTGTATGTTTTTCCGTCATCCCCACGATAATTTCCCCTTGACCTCCCCGTCCAGAAACCGTACTTACCCACCTCGCCAACACGGTGCCAACAAGCGCCAACGGGTTGGTCCCCGAAAAAATCCGGGAAACGGAAAATTCGGGGTTGACTTGGGGAAGAGTTCTGAGTAGATAAACCCTTCCCTGATTTGAATCTAGGAGCGTAGCTCAGGGGGAGAGCACTTGCTTGACACACCACAAGCGTGACTTAAGCCCTTAAAATCTTTAAAGAAGCCCCTTTCAAAAAGTGATCTCGTTGGCGAGTTGCCAACGGGATTTTTTGTTTTTTATAGGTCTGTTTTCGATCTCGTTGGCGCAGCTGTGGTCGGACTGTGGCGCGGCTGCCAACTCGGTTTCAAATCCCGCCGATTCTCCTGATCCGTCCCATTTCTCCTTGGCTAGCCCATATCCAGTTGGTCAAATACGAAATTTCTTTCGTTTTTGGGGTAGTTCAGCGGGATGATTCGCAGAGTTCTTCCATTGTCCGCGCTGAAAACCGGCAAATCAATCATTTCCAAAAAGTCCAGTAAACTGGAATTCTGGGACATCAGTCCCACGGTGATTTTGCGCCAACAATCCGATGCTTAATCAGCAGTAATTTATGAACTTTTTGAACATCAACGGCAACGCCAAGTAAACTTCCCAAGCAGAGGCCGATGGGATACTCTCTGCACCTGTCCAACTCAATGACGAAGCAGCAGAACTGATGCGGCTACGTTCAAATACGCAGGTTCCTGCTTTTTTCTGGGGACTAACAGGCTGATGCGCAGATTTCTGTCAGTAAAAACAACGTTACGATTAATATCGTAATAACTTTTTAAACGTTTTGTGGTTCGGCATGGTAGCGCCCGTATTTTTGAAGTATTTGTATGAGGTTGTTGAACTCAATTGGTTTTGATAAGTAGTCATTCATTCCCGATTCGATGAACATTTCTTTGTCTCCTGGCATGGCGTACGCTGTTAAGGCGATGATAGGGATGTTTGCATAAGTAGTTTTGCTTGCTCTGATTCTTTGAGTAGTTTGTATGCCATCTAGTTCAGGCATCTGTATGTCCATGAGAACCAAGTCGTAGTTATTCTGTGAAAGTAATTCTAGAGCAGCTATCCCATTGTTTGCAACATCTATGAATAACCCAATTTTTTTTGCTAAATGTTGCAGTGCTATTTGATTAACTCTTTCGTCTTCTGCTAAAAGTATTTTGATTGAGTCTGTCGGTTTAAAAGTTTGTAGATCAATTAGTTCGTTTTTTTGAGGGAGTAGAGTGTCGCGCTGCTCTGAGTAATAAAATGGCAGCGTTAGATCGACGGTTGTTCCTGCGTTTTCTTCGCTTGAAATACATAATGTTCCTTCCATTGTTTTGACAAGTCTTGTGACAATGGACAGTCCGAGTCCAGTTCCAGATTTGCTTTGCGTATAAGTCCCTTTAATCTGTGTAAACGGCTTAAAAAGTCGTTTGATTTGCTCTTGTGGGATGCCAAGACCAGTGTCAGTTATGGTGAACATTATGGTGATTTTTCTAAATTCTTGACATATTTGAATTGGTGAGGCTGAAACCACAACAGAGCCATCAGATGTCGCTTTTAAGGCGTTTCCTATCAAATTAAAAAGTATTTGACGTACTTTTAGTTCGTCGCCAATCAAAAGAGGTAGATCGTTAACGATATGTGATTCATATTTTATTTTTTTATCTTTTAAAATAGATTTAAAGAGAATTTCCATGTCGGCAAGCATACAGGCTAGAGAAAATTCCGTGACACAAGATATTTCTTTTCCTTGTTCCAGTCTTGCCAAGTCTAAGATCTCATTTACTAGGGCGAGCAATTTTCTCGTAGATTCAAGAGCTAAGGAAGTGTATAATTTTTGTTCAGTTGTGAGATTAGTGCCTTCGCATAGTTGAAGCATGCTCATTATTCCATTGAATGGAGTTCTAATCTCATGGCTCATGGTCGCGAGAAATCTAGATTTAGCTAGGTTGGCTGCTTCTGCATCTTCTTTCGCTTTTATTAACTGTGAAGATGATTTAGATATCCTCTTGATCATATCGTGGAAAGAAAGCATTAGCTGAGTTAATTCATCTTGGTATATGTCTCCCGTGTAATTTATATTAGCGATCGCGGGGTTTTGTGTTAAGTCGTGTAGGATTTCAATGCGCCTTGTTATCGTCTTTTGTGAGTAGTGTCTGAAGATTAATACAGTTAGTAATGTCGCAGCGATGGTAATGGCAAGGCTTAGATGTAAATATTTATTAGCTTCTGTATAAATTGAAGAAGTCGGTATGCCAAACAGGAAGTACATGAATGGGGTGTTGGATTCATTTGTTGTTATGTTTATGAAGCTGTAGAATTTTTCAATGTTATCTGATCCAAGGTCAATGAAACTGTTTTCTGAATCTGAACTTGAGATTTTTTTCCAAAAATCTTCTCGAAGCTTTGAGCCTGTTTGATAATGTTTCGGATCTGGCGGAAGTCTGAGTAAACTTATGCCGTTGTGGTCAAATATTCTTATGAAAGAACCTTCTGGTAGATAAGTTTTCGAAAATATTGCGTCTAGTTTGTTTAGATTTATGGAAATTACGAGCACTCCGAGAGTTTTGTTTGAATGGTTTTTAACAGGGTAGGAAAAATGGAATACTGGGTTGTTTGTAATCCTGCCTACTATATATTCACCAGTCGAAAATTTGCCTGTTTTAATTGCATCTGTAAAGTATTTCCTGGTACTAGAATTTGTTGCGTCATGCATTTGCTTTCCAGACGCAATGACATTTCCATTTAAATCGCAAAAAAACAGATTGCTATAAATTTCGCCATTGCTTAGTAAGATGCTTGAAAACAATTTGGACATTGATGCGGTGTCAATTTGTTGTACTTCGTCTTCTTGTGAAAGTAGTGATAATATTTCTCTGGTTTTTGTTGTAAGACTAAGTTGAAAAAATTTTATTTCGTGTATAGCGTGAGATATGTTCTTTTCGGCAATGGTATAGTTTTGAGATCTTACTTTATAATTCAACAATGTTAAAATAACTAGTATGGGGACTAGAGATGCTAGCATTAAGACGATTACTCGATTTTTGATTTTTCGCATTGGAGGTCTCTGTTTATTTGTTCGTTGCGTGGTGAGCTATGTATTGGTTTTTGTAGGTTCGCTAAAAGTTAAGTCGATATCTTGTCGTAAGATTATCGATGAAGCTTGGATATTGTGTTTTTTTCCTTTAAAATCAACTGCAACACCAAGTAAACTTCCCAAGCTGCGATCGATGGGATACTCTCTGACCCAGTCCAGGTCCAGCTGCCCCATTTGGACACCAGCACCGACGCCGCTGGGACCGAATCCTGGTACAGCTTACCACGCCGTTAAAAAATGGTGAACCACCGGGTAGGGCGGTTCAAAGCGCAGGTTCCTGCATTTTTTATCGTTGTCTATGGTGCGGGATGGCAGAGTCCTGCCAACTCACACTAATTGCTTGCACATTTTCCAGAAAATAGTAGCCTCATATTGAATCTTTGTGGTAAGAAAGTCCAATGGAAAAGCCATTGGTGTATGCCAAAGTGGGCATAACATACGAAAAGCTAGTCTCTGATACTTTTGATGCAATATTAAATCGCGGAAACTATTCGCTAGCTTTTGATCTCAATGCAAGATTGATAGATGCACAGTCCGATGCAGCTGCTTTTTTGGTTTTGCTGGATTTTGTGGATATTTTCATTGAATAGTCCAAGCTTTCTGTCGGTTTTGGCTTCATGCTTTACAAGTTTGGCTGGTTTTGTTTATTATTACAAAGGTTAGAATGGTCTTGGAGATCCTTGGTATGGGAGATTGTTTTCATAAGATTTTGCTCGTTGATGATTCTGAATCGAACCGCCTGCTCGTTGAGTTGTATCTTGAAGATCATCTTTATTCTATTACTTGCGCTTCAAATGGGATTGGCGCGTTAAAGTTTTTTGAGATTGATCTTTACGATTGTATCTTGATGGATGTTGAAATGCCGGGAATGAATGGGTTTGAAGTTGTTGAAAAAATGAGGGCTATTGAATCTCAACGGGGTAGTGGTGAAACGCCTGTGATCTTTTTGACCGCACATGATCGGTGTCAGTATGTAGACAAAATACGTAAACTGTCTAGTTCGAGGTTTCTTGCTAAGCCTATTCGGCGTATTGATCTTCTGAATAATTTGCATGAAATGATTGTAATTCGCTAAGGGGAGTGCCGGGTAATGAGGGCCACTATAAGCCGAATTATCCCTTTCTCCATTTTCAGGAGTTTCTTGGACTATCCCCTTTCCAGTTAGTCAAAAACGAAATTCCTTTCGTTTTTGGGGTTGCCGATTGGAATGAACTATTTACCTTGGTTGCATTTCGGTATGTTCACCCAGAACACGGTTCCGTCAGGTTCCTCTGAAGTAAAGCCTACTTTTCCACCAAGATAGTTTTCTGTGAGTAGTTTTATGGAGTAGGTGCCAAGTCCACGGTCTACTCCTTTTGTTGAAAAGGATCTTTTGAAAATCTGGACTTTGACATGGTCGGGTATGACTTTTCTACTAGCTACCCAAAATTTTGCAAAATCACCGTTATCGTCTAGTCCTATTGTGATACTACCATTTTCAGGCGTAGCTTCTAATGCATTGATGACCATGTTTATGATAACGCGCATGAGTAAAGTGTAGTCTGATAAGACCTGGACGTTGACGCTGTTGGGGGAAACAACTATTTTCTTCCCATAAGCCTTGGGGTGGGTGCGGTACTCGTTTGCTACAAGGTTGATTAGCTCGATGCCTTGTAAAGTGAGCATGGAAAGCTTATATTCTTTGTTCTCAAGCGCAAGTAGTTGTTTTTGTTTTTTGATTTCTTCTACTAGGCCAAACAGTGACGCTTGGACAAGGCTCATTAACTCTTTGCTTTCTTCTGGAACTTCGTCAAACAAAGTGTCGAGCAGGGCTTTTGCTCCTCCGGCAGCATTAAGAATGTCGTGAAAAAAGATTCGTTCTAGTATTTTTCTACGTTTTTCGTCTTCTATGTCTACGATTGTGACAACGTAGTATTTTCCATCTTCAACGTCCCATGGTGAGACAAATATCCGAAGGTCTTTCGCCGAGCTTTCATCGTCATGTTTGATGAGTAGTTGGCAGTCGTGTTGAGTTTTTGAATTGTTTATCATGCTTTCTAGGACTGCTTTGAGTGCGCCACATTCTCTGCAAAATGTAGAAGTACCACAACCTGCTTCTTCAATATGTGCGTAAGTGCACCCCATAGCTTCACCGGGACGCAGCCCTAGAAAACTTCCTAGATCAGCGATGCCGAGGATGTCTAAAAAAGCTTTGTTGCTAAAAACGATCTGTCGGTGACTGTTTAAAACAATTAAAGGAAGAGGAAAGAAGTCAAAGTAGCTAGAGCAGATGTGCCCAGAAAGCTTTTCTCTTTCTTCTTGGACCTCATGGATGCTCAGTCGTTCTGGGGGGGCGCATTTGGTGTGTAATGGGTTGCTTTCCATGTTCATATCCTTGGGGATATTTTGTTCAAAAAAATACAGACCTCAACATGCTGTGTTTTGCATGCTTTTGTAAAAAAACTAGTTCGCTAGCTGATCAAAAACGCATTGAATTTCGTTTTTCAGTTTAAGGTAACACCAAGTAAACTTCCCAAGCCGCGACCGATGGAGTAATCTCTGACCTGTTCCAAGTCCAGCTGAGCAGCGCTGGGACAACCCGGGACTGATCCTGGCCCAAGATACCACGCCGTTAACAAAAGGGGAATCACCGGAGCAGGGCAGTCCACCTTCTGGAGGCGTGCATGTCCGGGGCTTACACGAGATTTTTCTCAAATAAATCTTTCTTTACAAGGGTATCTAATCCCAGTTTTTCGACAACACATGCTTCCCCTTAGTTCCAAAAACGCGGTTCGCCGCGTATTTGAGCACCTCACCCTACTGAAAATGGCAGGAGTCTGCCATCCACCAGCAAGATTTCACTTTCAAAGATAATATTGCTACGTTTTTGCTTTGATTTTCAGTGTTTTTGGTTTCTGCAGGTGATCCGATCCATAGTGGCCAGTGTTTTTCAAGTGCCGAATTTCTAGACTTTTCGGTGATTTCTCAATTTTGCAGGCTCCTGCATTGAGTTTGACCGGCCCAAGTTCCTCCTTTCACTCCCGAAACCGATTTGATATCCTCTTTGCAGGTCGTTGCACTCTCGTCCTGGAAACAGTAATGTTACTGTTAAGGACGAGCTATTCAAAAAAATGAAATTTATGGACATATAGAAACGATCTTTGACAACTGAAAAGAGGGAGGCGAGTTAGGTAAGAATTCTACTCGCCTCCTTCTGAAAGAGTTTTTTTGAGTTAATTGAGGCTAGGATACCTCTGTCAAGGTATCCTAGCCCCGATTACGCTGTCAACAACTCAGGCAAGAGTCGAACGGCTCTTTCTTTCTCGCCCTCCATGTAGTGATAATAGGTGTCCGCCGTCATCTTTACAGTGGAATGTCCCATCATCTTTGAAACGGCCGCCAAGTCCGCACCTTTGCGGAGTAACGTCGTCGCAAACAAGTGCCGAAGATCGTACATCCGGGTAGGGTAATTGATCCCGGCTCGCTTGCATGCGTTCTTGAAAGCTTTCCGAATCGTCGTCAGCTTTCGCCCCATGTACTCAATCACATAGCCAGTTTGGGACTCTGCCTGCTCCTTCTCCAAACGCTTCAGAAATTCCGGGTTAATCGGAACTGTCCGGTACGTCTTGGTTTTGCTGGCATAGATACGCACGGTGCCGGCTTTGAAATCCACATCTTCCCAACGAAGTGACAGAAGTTCTGACTCGCCGGGGCGGGTGCCCAGGTTGAAGCAGACTTCCATCGCCCACTTGAGATGAGGTTCCGCATTCGCCATAATCTTCTTGGCGTCGTCCAGGGTGAGCTTCATGTCCCAGGGCTGGACCTTGGGTTTCTTCCAAATCTTCAGAGGATTGACACTGGTGAAGCCATTGTCGATTCCGAAGTTGAAGATGAAACTCAAGTAATCACAGTACTTATTTACGGTATACTGGGAACGGACTTTGCCTGTTCGGCTGCTGACACCCTGGAAGTGAATGATGAATGGCACCATGTCGTCCTGATAAGTCAGGTCGTTCACGGGTTTGTCGCCAAGTACCGGAATGAATACGTGGTTAACCAAGTGCTCGATGTTTCGAATGTGCTTCTCCGTCCGGCCTGATGCCTGCATATGCGCCAGATACTTCGACCCAAGGTCAGAGAGGAGCATCCCAGAGGGTTGCTGGCCCAAGACCTGGCTCGTTGGGGTATCCGTTGTGCTCCCTGTTTGCGCCACCTGGACAGCGGCGGTCACCGACTGAGGATCAGGGACGGGAAGTCCTTTCGCCAGAGCCTCCTGGACGGCCCGGTCAAAGTACTGGGCTTTGGCTTGAGCGAGATCTCCCCTGCCGAACGACTTGTCGTGACGCTTGCCGTTATGATTCCAATAAACCATCCACCGCTCGTCGCGTTGATAAATTCCCATACAAAGACTCTTTAAGTTATTAAGTTAGGCAAAAGGTTAGATATGACAAACAACGAAGTTGATCATCTCATGGAAGCTGTAAACGAAATCGATAGAAGCAAAAGGGGCAAAGCACCCCTTTTGAAGAAAGCTAAATGGTATTAAGCAATATCTCTTCGACTTCCTCCTCTTGCACCCCAAGATATCTTCTTGTTATCGAAGGGCTGCTATGATTTAAACGTTTTGCCAAAACTTCCCAGCTTACACCGAAAGTTTTTCGTTGGTGGTAGCACCAAGTCTTTCGTAGTGAATGGGCTCCGAAATTGCCGACGAGGTTAATCTCGTCTGCCCATCGTTGCACCATCTGCGTGACGGCATAGGTAGTTATTGGGTAGTTCCTCCCTTTCCTGCTTTTAAACAGGAAATGATCATCTTTCAGATCGATTGTTCGCAAATGCTCTTGGAGAGCAGTCAGGATTTCCTTATTCATAATGAACACGTTGTCCTTGCCTGTCTTCTTCTCCTTGACGGCGATTCTATCGCCAATCTTGCAGATTTTGACATCTCCGATCTTCAACGCAAGGATGTCTTGCACTCGAAGTCCAGAATTGATTCCCATGATGAATAGGAGTCGATCCCGGTGGTTGTCGGTTAAAAGCTTCTTGATGCTCTTAATATTCTTCAAATCGATGATGGGGTCGACTTTCATAGGTAACTTCCTCCAAAGTTCGATTTTGGTTTTTAATGAGGGGTAGACGTACATTCAAAACAGGGGGAGGGCAGGAGGGGCCAGGTTAGCTGGCGCGATCCTCTTGAAATCCAAAGACTTTCCTTGGGCTTCGCCCCCAATGTACGTTTCTACGACAAATCGTACATTGGCTTATGATAGTATATCTGTATTTTCTTGCTCAAAATTGCTTAAGGAGCGTCAAGGCCGAGCTGAATGATTGACTCCTGAAAGTCGCCATCAACATTCGCACAAAAGATGAAACAAAGAATAATGCCACGCAATTGCTTGCATGGCACTATCCAACAAGGCGTCAATGCTCGATCTTGGTCAGAACGATAGAACCGTTCTCCACCATCACCGTGAACTCGTCACCTTCAACCAGTTGAAGTTCTTCGAGTCCAAGGTTTTTAAGATAGAGTTTGATTTCGTTGTTCTTGTTAACCTTGGGTCTGGTAGAGCTTTTAACGTACATCCCCTTGACTTCGTAAAAGTGGCGATCATCGCTCATCAACTTTAAGACGTACTGCTTTAGCGTTTGCTTGTGGGTAATCCCAAGCTTTTCCATGATTTCGCTGGCAGAGTTATTGTTCTTGATGCACTCTCGAAGCAACGTTGGATTGTATTTCGACTCAAGCTTCATTCCCTTGGCAGGTTGATCTTCCTTCTTCGACATAACAAATCTCCTTGTTGGTTTTGTATAAGTAAATATCTGTCGGTTGCTCTTGAAACGACAATAAGGAAACAAAGTAAATTAACAGAAAAATTTCTTGTTTACTCAAAAGCTCTCATAAAACACACCAAATAAGCGATTTACCGTGTATTTTAATTCATAAATGTTGGTTTTGATCATGTCGGAAACGTGGATTGGCCGTAGGACGCGAATCCTGGCGTTTTTGGGGTCGACGTGAACCTGAACATGGGTGCAGCCCCGAAAACCCCAGGACGGGGCAATTTGGAGGGGGGCTTTTTTGAGGGTGTCCAGAAAAGTGGAGGACAACGGTAGGTAAACAAGCAAACGACACCGCGCCGTTCGATATTCCGCAATCCCAAGATAATTGAACAAAAAGAAGCTTATCCTCGTTAAAGGACAAGCTTCGCTAGCATTTTCGGCCGACCCCAGGCATCAACTTCTCATTGACACCCAGAATCAGCCCCAAGATCGAAAGAATTATCGCTAATTCAAGCTTCTTGTTCTTTCTGTACGTTCGGTTTTCCCGAATACAGCTAGATGAGATGATGCAGCGCTAGGCAAATTGTTTTTTTTATATGGTAATTGTAAAATTTTACACTTTTTGTTGAATCTTACGATATGTCTTGACTTTATACTATCTTTCTGAACGAATTTTTCAATTTTTTACTGCATCATCTCATGGTTCCTTACGAACCGCAGCCACCCATTGGTACAAAGATTCCTTGTCTTTTATGTACTTATGGGCTTCCCGTGGTCAAATCGGTGTCCGTCTTTTCAACATCCCGAGCATAATCGCCTCAATGTGCTAAAATGAATTATTCATTAGATTTCGAACGGCCATGGTTCTCATCCTACACATTGGCCACCACTGCTTCATCCCTAAGGATTTCGGGCTACTGAATCGTCTCAACCACTCATTTGCCTTGATTGCTCAATAGCAACTGGTTCATCTCATGGATTTTGATTCAAAAGGAAGTGATCATCTTCTTTTTCATGAGACTCTTCGTTTTTTGACTTTTTGGTAGCCAGGACATTTAGACCTGACTTCCTGGACGCCGATACTTCACGGCTCCCATGACCAAATTTAATTTTTCTGATCGAAAGATTGTAATCAATACATACCTTGTAGATACAAAGTGTATAATTTTTAATATCTATCAAGATATAAGGATAGCAACAGCTAAAATTCTTGCTATTTTCCATTAGACGAACACTCGATTCGTTGCTGATTAATCTGGAGATGGAGTGGAGTGCAACGAAGATCATTGTTGCTTGGTATGATCTATATTTTCTTGATCTTTTAGCTAAACAAGTATGTTTTCGTTTGGTTCGGCAGGTCAGAACAAAACTTTACAGATATAACATGGGATAGAGTGCAGCACTGCATTTTGATAATTTTGTCATGACGGAGCGGTGGTCATGAATACCAATCTGTCGCCTTCATGGGGTCCATGAAGTATGCCCCTCCGGTGGAGGGGCTTTTTTAAGCATCATTCTGGCCGATAAAAGAAAAGGGGGAAGCAATAGAAGCATCCCCCAAGGTGTTTACCGCAAACTCAGTAGTTATAAAGTATAATTTGATTTTCGATGGATAGCGTTGGTTATGCTCCAATGGTTCGAATTTTAAAAACAACACGATTTTCAAAATGGCAGCTTCCTGCCATCGCGCACCCCAAAACATAGCGACTTTCGATGAAATCCACCGATCCAGCTTGTTATAGAGAACAGGACCTAAACAAATAAAAAAGGGTGGACGCGCGAAACGCCCACCCCTCCAATGGCAGCTTCCTGCCATCAGGCCTATTCAGGCAAGTCAAACCCCAACGCACGCTGCTGCTGGGTGATAATTTCTTCAAGCATGTAGTAATAGAGCATGTTGACAACTCCACGGAACAAGTCGTCTTCCTCTCCCATGAGATCGGTGATAATCATCCCATGGTACACTTCCAGGTAGTCCTCGAAATCATGAAGGTAGTCGTAGTCACGGTAGTAGATGGTTCCCCTCGGCGGCGTACCTTCTTGATGCTTCGGAAAGTAAATCTTGTCAGTCTTGTCGAAACCGCTCCGCTTAGGGTTCCAGTAAAGCACAACTCCAAGGCTCGGGTACTTGGCCCAGGAACTGGAGTCGCAGGACCAGATCGGGAGCTTGGCCATGAGCCGGTACTCACTGCTGCCGAAGAAATGAATCCTGGCTCCGGCATTGTGGAGCTTCATGACAACGGGCTTCACATTCTTGAGCGTCGTCCGTCCTGCGCACTGGCCGATAGCGACCGTTTTATGCACCGGGAGCCCGCGAGCGATGATCTTGTCGGCGTCATCGTTGTAGATGTTGTGAATGACGGGGACAACGGGGATACCTGCCTGTTCCAGGTCGATCTGGTACTCCAGATTCTTGTAGTAGGAATCCAGGCCAAAATGCAGGTCGAAGTTGAAGATCAAATCCCAAGCCCCGGGGTTGTACTGGGCAAAGGTTTTAAACTTCGGATACAACTCCTCGGGCGTCTGCCTAGCTCCAGGCTTTTGCAAGCTGAAAACACCGCTATCCAGAATAATGCTCCGATACAGGGAACGATCCCTGTGCAAAAAGTGAGGCAGGTCGTTGGCCAGCAAGGCATAGGACAACAAGATATTCGGCATCAGGTTGGGATGGCGCTTGGCAAATTCCCGCAGGTGTCGAATCGTCATGGATGATTGATAAATACGCATAATTATCTCCTTGGGGCACTCCCCACATGTTATGAGGAGTGCCCTTGGTCGCGAATGTTTACTTAGAAAAACGGTCCAGCAACATATCTACGGCGGCGCGCAAGGCTTCCAGGTGCGTCTTGTCGAGCTTCTTCAGATCAGAATTCCCTTCCAACAGACGGTCAATGGAGCTCTTGAGCTTTACCGTTTCGGCGTTGATGTACTTGATAGGCTTGTTTGGAGATTGCTCCTCGCTAGTCTCGCTAGAGCGAACTCCGTTGTTGGCGATTACCTCTTTCATGTAGTTTTCGGGCGAATCACCATGCTCCTTACGGTCGACCATGACAGCGATATCGACAGGAGTCACAGCACCAGCGATCTTGCTGAAGTCGGTCGTGACGCGAACGTCGACTTCGATATCCTTTTTCAAGAGCTTTTCCCGCCAGATGACGCCCTTCACCACATCCTTCAGCGTCCCCTTATCAATCTCGTCGTAGTTGAGCGCTACGCCATTGCGCTCGAACAATTCGCCAATAGGGTCTGTCTTGGAGAGGAGATGCTTGATCGGAGAGATAATCTGGATGATCTGTTCAGCCGCGTCGATGCCGAGATACGCATGCTTCAAGATGCCGGGCGTGTTGGCGATGTTCAAGTACTTATCAATTGTACGCCGGGACATATCGGGCAAATCTTGCCTAATGGCTTCCGCCCAGTTTTCTCCATCCTCCTTCACCAGCTTCTTGTAGTGATCGAGGAGGCAGCCGATCATGTAAGCAATATTGATCATTTTCGCACGCGCCGCACTGAAAACACCGTCAGCAGCCAGATGCTGCGACCTCAACTGCTGCAGGGTTTCTTTCCTGTTGAGCTTTGCAATCTGAGCATTCGTGTTCTCCACAACGCGAGCCAGCTTCTCCTGGGTAATGGACTTACCGTCCTTGATCTGGATATCCGGCGCAGGCGTACCGCCCATGGCCCCAGTGGAACCTTGGAAGTGCATCAACATATGGCGCATCGGATCGTCGTCCTCGCCGATGTAACCGGCAGTCGTTGCAGGGGGAAGAGGCGGCGAGAGAGGGTCCGTGCTGGGAATGCCGCCCGGGGCACCAGTGCCACCGGTAGCGCCGACGCTGTTCATTGAATCGGAATCATTGACCAAATTAAAATTTTTGAAAGTAGCCATGAGAAACTCCTTTTCACGGTCCAAGTGTTTTGGGGAGTGTGTCTTACTTTCCCCGGGACCAACGAGAGGAGCTCTCTCAAAAAACGGGGTTGCCAAGCCCGCCAACTTTTAGAAAAAGAATTTGGCAAAAGGAGGAAGACGTTTAAAAATCTATTTATTTAAGGGCGTTATGGTGTGGTTTTGGATGCAAAAATCCGTCACCTCATAGTACCCTGCGATTCGCTTTCGGCGGGTGAAGATTTGTTCCCATGCTCCATCCAACATGCCGGAAGCATTTATTTTATCCTTCAGCAGCTGATAGACGGTTTCAAAGGACGCGGACTTCCCCCCGTCCTGATCATGGGCCTTGTCCCAGAGCCAGAGCATGGCGAGTCGCATCGTATCGGAACTATTGATGTGTTTCCCCGACAAGCTTAGCTTGTACACAGATTGGAGCGTTTCTTCGTCAATATGCTGTTTGCTGAACAGGCTTTCAACCGCTTTATTGATCATATTCAATGCGTGGACTTCCAGACCTACTTTTGTTGGATTGCCAAGAATCGCTTTTGGGTCGATGGTGATGCTATTAGACTTTTCCAAATTATACAGGTAGTTTTTTGGGGTCATTTCATCAATAGAGATCATCCAGCTTCCATTAAGTTTGACCAGGGCGGATATGTCTGAATGGCCTTTGACAGAAAAGTTGACATCCTCCCCGGAAATTATTTTTTCTAAAGCTTCATTGGTATCAAGTCCAGATGAATAGTGCTTGTAAATTCTTCCGAAGTTTTTTTCGTAACCATAACTCAGGAAACCATATTTAAAATATTTCATCCCTGCTTCTTTTCCAAATTCATTATCTAGTCTGATTCTAAATGGACTATGCGCAAGGTCATGATAGTCGTTGTGCCCTGAAGCATGGCTCGTCATCTCTTCAAGGTATTCACGGCTTTCCATGTAGTCAAAAACACCAAGCGATTTGAAATAGTCGTTGTAGCGTTCGATGACGGCGCAGTATCTACGATATAGCGGATTTCTCCGCATGTACTCCCAATACCAGAAAGCCACGCGTTTTAGGCGATCAATGTCATCCACAATTATCTTGGACAGTTTGGTTTTCATGGGATGATCGTAGCAAGAGGGACTGGCGTTGCCAATACGCTGATACGATCTTCCAGAAAGCTAAGGGTTTTTCTTGATTTGCCAGACACGAACAGGCATTTTCGGGATGACCACTGTACGCAGTTGGCAATTTTTTTGAGACTGCCTCGGGGGAACGTTGGTTTTTGGGAGTACGTTGATGCCCTATAGCCCAGATGAAATCTTCCGTTTAATCCAGACAGCGGAGCAGCTCGATTCCGAGGATCGGCTGAAAATCTTCGAGTTTTTGTCCGACTCCTTCTCGTTGATTCCCCTGGTCGGTGGGTTCCCTGCTCCTGGGCAGTCCTCCAGTGAGTTTAAGCGTCCAACTGAGGCCAACTGGACGAAGTGGTGCGTACAGAAGCGCCAGTTTAGCCGTGACGATTTCTCTCCTGAGCGTGCTGGTGTCGCCTGCGGTCCCGCCAGCGGTGTTCTAGTCCTCGATGTCGATGACATGGGGAAGTTCCGGGAATGGTTGGCGGCCAATGTCGGAGAGGAGCTTCCCGCCACGTTGACGGTGAAGACTGGCGGCATTGGTGAACGGTACCACTTTTATTTCCAGTACCCGAATGATGGTCAGCGCTACCCAAACAGGTCCGTCAAAGACGTCTTCGATATTCGTGGCGTCGGCGGCGAAGTCCTTTGTCCTGGATCGCTCCATCCCGAGACAAGGAAACCTTACATCATCGTTGAAAGTCCAGAAAACCTGGCTCCGGCACCGGACTGGCTTCGGAACTATTCCCTGTATAGGACGATAAAGCCACTGGCCCCTGTTTCCACTTCTGACGCACACGATCACACCCAGGACCAATTCATGACGCCGAATACTCCTCAGGCCGCGCCGGTACCGACGACAACTACCCCGCAGACCACACCGACGGCCCCCATTTTTGACAACTTTATCGCTGGTCTCCAGGTTCCCGAAAACATCAAGATGCAGATCGTCACCCCGATTCCCAAAGGGCAGCGCTCGGAAGCCTCCATGGCGGTGCTGGTAACACTTCTGAGCTCAAGTTTACCCGAAGGCACGATCAGGCATATCTATGCCACCTATCCCATTGGGGAAAAGTCCAGGGAGAATGATGCGGCATGGTTTGATCGAGAAATAACGAAGGCAAAAGAACATATTGCAACGAATTATGATCCAACACTATTGTCTAGTGCTTCTAAACCTCCATCGAAACCTTCGGCTCCAAAGCGTCAGTATAAGACTTTCAATGCGTTTGATGTGGTCAAATCCAACGTAAATTTCGAGTTTCTTATTGAAAATTTTTGGCCAAAAGGTGAGCCATTATTGATCACCGGACACGGTGGTGCAGGCAAGTCGATCCTCACCTTGCAAATTGCAATGGACCTTATCTTGCCCCCGCCTGCTGGATTCTTGAATGTATTTAAAGTGAACCAAGGAGAGCATAGAGTTCTCTTTGTCCAGTCAGAAAACTCTTTGATTGGAATGAAGAAAAGGATTGACTTTGTTAGGAACGCGTACCAATTTCCTGATGCTTTTCTTCAAAACAGAATGTTTTTCTTGGGTGTCAACAATGATGTTCGGACAAGTGGCGACATAAAAGACCATCATTTTCAGGATGCCATCAAAGACTCTGTTGACTCCAACAAGATAGATATTTTGGTGATTGATCCCTTGATAAGCTTCCATAGTGAAGATGAAAATTCAAACGATCAGATGCGGAGGCTTCTAGACAAAGTGTCGCTTCTTACTGAAGAGATCGGTGTTACGCCTCTTTTGATTCATCATCATGGAAAGTTTTCCACTGATAGCGGTGCAGGAGGTGGACGCGGAGCCAGTGCAATAGGTGACTGGTCACCAAATACGTGGGAACTGAGCTTCCAGAAGAAAGACAAGCAATATTCACTCCAGCACAACAAGGCTCGAAACTTTACGATTCAAGACAAGTTGACGTTGGAACTTGTAAACCTTCGATTTAGAGCAGTAGGAAGTAAAAAAGTAGCAGATGAAGTCCAGTATGTCGTGACTGCTCTTCAAAACCTTGGTGGGATAGCAAATTCTAAGGAAGAGTTGAAAAAAGAAATATTGGCAGTTTCTGCAAATATGAATCATGGTAAACCTATAGCGCATGGATCTGCTGCAAATTACATTGACAAAGCAGTGAAAGAAGGAGCCATCAAGGAAACCCCTGTACCTAGCTCCAGAAGTAAGGCCTACACATTTTGAGGTTCATTGAGAATACTTCCATCGCCAAAATTGGGTGGGAGACAGCAAAACATTTGTCGACAAAAAATATTTTGTCTTAAAATTTTTAATAATTTCAATGATATATTGCAAATTTTTAACGTCAAAGACAAAATAGGGTTGTCTGTGGTAACTAGTTGAAATTATTTGAAAAACAAAGACAAAATCGCCTATATATAAAAGGGGGGTGGTTTCCCACCCCCCCCTAACATATCACAAGTGATGTCGAGATGTTGCTGACGAAGGAAATCTTCAGGAGCAGTCGAGAGTTAAAAGTATCCAAAAAGATCAAATAAAATTATTTAATTGACATATTATTCTAATACGCTCTTGAACGGCAGTTGTTTGTTGAAAGGTGAAAAAATCTGTCCTGTTGCTTAATCTGTTCACTTCTGATGCACCGTCAATTGGTATATTTTTCAAATATAATAAGTTATTGTAAGATTATATTTAGTTTCTAGCCTTTGTGTCAATTGATCTGCGTCTAGATGGTCTTTGCTCTTTTCAAATCATAAATTTTAAAAATTCTAAATTTAATGGTGATCATTTTTGGCTTCTGTCGGTCAGTGAGAATTGTTTGGGTGTCATCTGGACATTTTCGCTGGGACTAAGCTTTAGTTTTCATTATTCAAAATTGATTATGAATTACTTGTCGTCTTGTCTCCTTTTTTTACATCAATGATTGCTTCGCAGGCAATGTTGTCTTTTTCATCAATTTATCAGAAATGATGGGTGGTGGAGGGCAGGATTCTGCCATTGTTCACTTTCTCTTGTCCGTCAGGAGAGTGAATCTCTGGATTCCCACTTTGCCCCGTGTTTTTTAGGTGGTGTGCTCAGAATCGCGGCCTGAGACTTTTTGATTTCCCACTTGCTGGGTTTTTTTGGCTTGATATTTTGGAGAATTTACCACTTTTATTCAAAATGCATCGCAGCTATTTCATCTGGATTTCGTATAGAATTGCTGCGTGCTGTCGCTAAGATATGGAAAATAAGTTTCAAATTTACCTAATTTTGAACAAAAAATTATTAAAACTACAGGTAGAAGTTTATGGAAATTCGATCAATGATTTTTGGGTGTTGTTTGGGGTTTCTGTTTTTTGTTACTTTAATCGTGTATAGGGAGATTTCGTATTTGTTGCCATCCTTAGTGAAAAAATATCATGCTAGAAAAAACAAGATGTTTAAACGGTTAAAAGTGGTAGTCCCTGCTATACACTTACAGAGGCTTTTGGTGTTTAGGCGTTAATCGTCCTCAGGGAGCATTAAAGTCAAAACTGGCTCACCATGATCACCGGGACCGATATGCGCGATGACATTCACCGTCACCGTCCGCCCTGGTTTCATGAGGAATGCGACCCGGACTGTCGCTCGATCCGCACCAGGAGAGCTCTTTTTGGCAGAGCAGAGCACCAGGAAAAGCAAATCGTGGAGGCGGCCAGCTGTGGATTGTCCCTCCCCGGCGATTCCCTCTGGTGGTTCGACGTACCCGTGGTACAGTGTCGCAGTGACTGCGGTATGGACCTTAAACCCGACGGCCCTGGCGGCGTCGGTGACATCGACCAACACCCCGTCAGCGAGGGCCTGTGCCCTGGTGTAACTGTACACAAGATTCCATTCATCATCGACAATCATTTTCTTACTCCTGTTCTTGTGTAGTTGACGAGTATTGAGTTTAAACTGAAAACTCTTGCATGTTTCGAAGTGAAATTCACCGCATGAAGTGATTGCTCAAGAAGGAATGTTTAGACGGAGATACTTCGCAGGATGCTATTGCTAACACCCTGCGAAGTGTTATGAAGTCTATTCGTCTGATGCGTCGTTCATCTCCTGAACGAACTGTTCTTGGTCGGCAGTAGACATGCGCTCGAATGAATCGTACATCTCTTGGCGTTCAGGATCAGGACCAAGGTCAGGTGCGCCAGGAATGTCGACGGGACCAAAAGGATTCTCAACCATCTGATTTACCTCCGAAGTTAAAGTCGGAAACAACAAGAGAAGCTCACTGTCCAATGGGACAGGGGCTTAAGCTGAGAGTATCCTCGGTGTGGGGGCCAGGTCACGGGGGCGGTGGAGTGGTTAGGACGGCGGCCACTGGAAACGGACATTGGGCCGAAGCTGGGATTTCCTGGGTTTCTGGCCCTTGGGGAGACAAAGGGGGGAGGCCATGGGAAAAACCCCAGGAAGGGGGCCTGGGCGCGATCCCGGAGGTGTCCGGGGAGGGAGTCCAACCCCAAATTCCCCCAAGGGGTGCTGGGACTATTTGTTCAGCAAGATAATGTATAGCCAGCTATGAGTTAATTTGATTTTATATGTAAGTTTGGCAACCATTTTGGTTTGCAAATGTTATTAATCAAATTTTTTTTGATGTTTTATTTTTTTGTAGTTTGCATAGAATAATGACCTCTATCTTCGCTGAATAGAGAGATGTGGACATTTCTGTCTATCGCTGTTGTGAATATTATTTTAAATAGCTGGTATATGACATATGGGCCTGAAATGCTGAGAACAATCGTTGACACTAATACAAACATCAAGCTGTTTAGTATGGTCATGAAGAAAGATTTTAAAGATTTCACGTTCTCATTTGTTTGCTCGTCAGGTTTTCCTGAGGTGAATTCAGCAACTTTGCTAGATATATAACTGGCGACCCCTACGATAGCTTTTTTTGACAAACCTACCGCCTTGCCGTTTTTGATATATTCTGCGTTAATGTTTTCAATTTGTTGTGTAGTAACTTTGTTGAAAATGTATGTTTCTGTGGCAACAAAAAATGGAAGAGCAATGTAAATAAAAATCGAAAACAATACAATTTTTTCACCAAACTTTCTAGATGCTTCAAATGTTCCGAGACCAAATCCTAGGGTGAGGCTTGATTTTAAAAGGAATCCCTGCTGGACTATCTTTAAAAGAACGGTTTGAGCTGTAAGTGCTATTAAGCTGTTCTCAAGAAATCCAGATATTCTGCTGATAAAATCGCTGATGCCTGTCAATGATGCTACACTTATAGATGTTATATTTTTAGCAATAGATGCGATAATAAAAATTGTTTCAATAGAAACAAATGACTCCGTGCAGTAGCTATATGATAAATTGTAAAATGGGCTCATTAATATGTCGAATATGAAATTATAAGTCCCCAAAAAGGCCGTTATTGCTAATATTATAAAGGCATTTTTTGTTGGAATTTCTTTTTTAGTAAGTTTTGATATTAATAGTACTGGAAATATTAAGAGCATCCTGGTGTAGTGGACTATTTTGTTTTTGACTATGCCGATGGTGAGATTTCTTTTGTCCTTAACTTTGGAGGGTGAGGCTTTCTCTGTTTTTTGGGGTGAGTTAGACTTCTCGTCAACAACGGCATATATCCCAATGTCTGTTAGTAACTTTTTTATTTTTAATGCTTGTTCCTGATCTGGGCCTTTGAATATAACGCTGTGCTCTTTGTTGAGGAATTTTGAATAAATTTGTTTGTCAAATTTAGAAATCCGAGTAATTAGTCTGTCTGCGCCATCTTTGTTGTAGTTTTTAAGTTTCTTCCAGTTCGTTGTGATAGTGTAGGTTTTTTCTGGCATGGAATATGACCTTCTTCTTGAATAAATATGGTATTGTAGTCCCTTGGCATTGGCTATGATTGGGCCAAGTATTTCCAGAGAATTATTTCACATTTCTTGTTGGGTTTCAATAAAATTGTTTTTTCTTTACAGGGGCTTGAAAAAGGCTGCGTCAGATGGCAGTCTCCTGCCATAGTTCAGGTCGTGTTTGCGGGGAGACCGTCAGGGAATGCCTGGGGCTGGGGCGTAGTGGGGTAAAAGGCGAAGAGTCGATGGCTAACTGTTTGAAATATTGTATGATTAGTGTCTGTGGGTAAGAAGACGGGGTCGTTCGGAGATAATAAGAGAATTTAAACTTGTATCGATGTTTACAGAAGATAGAGGGATCATGCCGTTCGCAATTCATCAAAGCAAGCTAAATCTCAAGATGTATCTTTTTACACGAAATAAAAACGATTTTTCGTGTGTTCCAGAAGGCATCTTAGAAGAAATGGGGAAAGTCAAGTTTTTGAGGGATTCATTTCCCAAAGAAAAAGAAACAGAAATTATTGTTTCTCGTTATAAAGAAATTGAAAGCCTTGTTGCTGTCAAGGGCTATTGTGTAGTTAAGCTTGAATAGAAGTCTTTGTTTTGATGCAAAAAATTATTTTATTAGCCCTCGATAAGCTGCAACGCCATTTTGGGCAATGAATTAGCTTGTGAGAGCATGGCAACGGCAGCTTGTGAAAGTATTTGTTCTTTGACAAAATTGGTCATTTCTTCAGCGACATCGGTGTCAGAAATTTGTGATTCAGCTGCTTGAAGATTTTCAGCCTGAATCTGGATATTTGAAACCGTGTTTTCAAGGCGATTTTGGGTTGCGCCAAGATTTGCTCTGATTTTGTCTTTTTTGACGATGGCGTTGTCTATTCTTTCTAATGAGTATTGAGCTCCATTTTGTGTTCTAATGTTCAAGTCTTGTATGTTGAGTCCATTAGTGTTGATTGTTGAGTTTGTAGCAGGGATGTCGTAACTATCGATATCTTTTCTATTCTGTGTCCCGAATTGTACGGTCAGTTTGTTGTCTTCGGCCTCTAAATAGTTGAAAACTTCAACTCCGTCGGTTGGGTTATACGACGTGGCATATAAGTTTTTTCCTGCAGAATATAACGTTATTGACCTATTGTTTGTATTCCCGATGCCGTTGTCGTTTATTTTTTCCCACTGCTTGTTCCCTGTATATTTATAAACCCCACCGATGTCTCCAGGTGACAGGCCGCCTGTGCCAACATATAATTCATTCTGAAAGTTAACTATTCTTGAGGCTCCAGTTACGCCGTCTCCAAACCCATTTGAATTAATCTGCTCCCAGTTTCCTCCTTCAGTGTATTTATAAATAACAGCACCATCGTTTGAAGAAGCGCCCCCGTATAGTTCTCCGTCTAAGTTTGTGAACTGTAAAGCACTTGTTCCGTTTCCAAATCCTTGTTGTGATATTGGCTTCCACGATGTGCCACTTTCGTATTCGTAAACTATAGTTCCATTGTTATTCCATGTTGAAGCGTATAGTTTGCCATTTGAAGTTCCAAGGTTTGCGTTTGTATTGTTTAAATCACCGAATCCGTCAGTGTTTATTTTTGTCCATGAAGTCCCAGAATTGTATTTATAAATATTCACACCATCGGTTGGATTGTTTGTGGAGACGTACAGGTCGCCATCCTTTTCTATCATAGAGTCCATTCCAAAATTATTTGGATTTCCAAATCCATTAGTATTTATTTGGGTCCAAGTTGAATTTTGATATTGATAAACACCAACGCCTGATCCAGTCAGTATTCCGCAGACTAAGTTGTCATCATATTTAGATATTAATTTTATGCCAGCTGGCAATCCTGAGGATACAGCTGTCCAAGATTTGTTCCCGTCGTATTTATATATGCTGTTTGTGCTGTCAGAGCAATATAGAGTTCCGCCAGCTTCAACTATTCCATATGAAGCACTATTTGTTAGGGGGCTAATTCCAAAACCACTTTGATTAATTTGTTCACCAAGTTCTATGATTGGATTAGAGCTTCCATCAAGGAGTTTAATGCTATTGAAGTCAGTAGATATTGCAATTCGTTGTATTTCAGACATCATTGCTTGAAATTCGCTGTCAATGATTATCCTTTGATCGCTCGAATAAGTTCCAGTAGCAGCTTGTTCAGCTAATTCCTTCATCCGAATTAACTTTTCATCAATTATCTGTAAAGCTCCGTCAGCAGTTTGGATTAGAGAAATGGCATCATTAGCGTTCCTTACCCCCTGGTTCAGGGTTGCTACATCCGATCGCATCAACTCCCGGACAGCGAGACCGGCAGCGTCGTCGGCGGCGGAATTGATCCGCAGCCCAGACGACAGCCGCTGGGTCGACGTACTCAGCGCCCCATAGTGGTCTGACAAATTTCTGGCGGAGTTCATCGCCATGAGGTTGTGGTTTATGACCAATGCCATGGGGAGGCATCTCCTTCCTTGTTCAGCGGGCATTTCCCGGCAAATCACCGGAATTATTTTCCGGTGGCTCGGGGCCTGAACCGCCAGAAATCAAGGCTCAGACGGAAAAATTGACAAAAAATAAAGTTTACTTGTTAATATCTAGCAATTTACATACCTAACTTTTGGATTGGCCTAGGGTTTTCTTGGACACCAACTTGGCGGTATGAATCTGCCGCTCGGGAGGTGTCGTATGCAGAGAGAGGAAGGAGCGCCCAAGCGATTTTGGGCGCGTCACAAGACTCAGGCCGTGCTGCGGCTGCTTCGAGGCGAGGACATTGACTTGGTGAGCCGGGAGTTGGGGGTGTCCCTCTAAGAGGGAGTCTGGGGAAGATACCCAACCCCAAATTCCCCCAAGGGGTGTTTGAGCTGTTTTCTGAGATAAAGTACTGCTATTTTAGATAGTTACAATTTGCAGGGTGCTGCATTTTCCGATTTTAAGTAGATTGGGCAGTAAAAATGGTGTCGGATGGCAGAAGTCTGCCATCTCGCGGGCTATGTTAGTGTAGATTTAGTGGCGCAGTCCTCTGCTTGGTCCAATAGTGACGGAGGGCAGATAGTGGGTGACTGTCGAATGAAATCTTAAATTATTTCAAATGCGTAGTTATCTGCGTTTCTTAAGTCCAAGAATTGCACCAGACTTGACGGAGAATCTGAACCTTAAGTGCTGACAGGAAAGATCGATTAGGCATGCCGTTCGCGATTCATCAAAGCAAGCTAAATCTCAAGATGTATCTTTTTGCACGAAATAAAAACGATTTTTTTGTGTTCCAGAAGGCATTTTAGAAGAAATGAGAAAAATTAAGTTTATGAGGAATTCATTCCTGGAGAGAAAGAAACAGAAGTTATTTTCCCTCGCTATAAAGAAATTGAAAGCCTTGTTGCTGTCAAGGGCTATTGTGTAGTTAGGCTTGAATAGAAGTCTTTGTTTTGATGCAAAACAGATATCGTTTTAACCCTCGATAAGCTGCAACGCCATTTTTGGCAATGAATTAGCTTGTGAGAGCATGGCAACGGCAGCTTGCGAAAGTATTTGTTCTTTGACAAAATTGGTCATTTCATCAGCGACATCGGTGTCAGAGATTTGTGATTCAGCTGCTTGAAGATTTTCAGCCTGAATCTGGATATTTGAAACCGTGTTTTCAAGACGATTTTGAGTGGCTCCAAGGTTTGCTCTGATTTTGTCTTTTTTGATTAAGGCTGATGATATCTTTTCTAAATGCTCCTGAGCGCGGGTTTGTGTTCTTATATCTAGGAAGGGTTGATAGATTCTGACAGAAATTCCGATTCCAGAAGGATCTTCCCCCGCGTCATTATTGTAGGCTATTGCGAAGCTTCCATCGTCTAGTGCTGTGATTGCTGGATTTGATTGATTTCCTGCTAATTCACTGTTGACCATAAATTCATTTCCAAGCTTTGTCCCATTGTAGCCGAAGATTTGCGCACCCATAGCCCAACCAATTTTTCCATCAAATCCACCTGAATTGTAAGAAACAATGAAAGCTCCATTTTTTAAGTCAGCAATTACAGGCATGTGTTGGTCGTTGATTGTTGCGTCATTTACTTTAAATTCGGATTTATATACTGTCCCATCTTGATTGTATATTTTTGCGTAAGTTCCCCAGCTTCCAGGGGATTCTTGGTCAAAAGATGACCATGCAACAACGTATTTTCCGTCCGAAAGAGATTGAACGGACGACCAGTTTTGAACGTTTGTCGTGTAATCATTAACTAGAATGTTGTTCCCAACTTTTGCCCCGCTTGTGTCATATTCTTGAGAATAAATCCCATAGCTACTTGGGTCAGGGCCGCCCCCTCCTCCTCCGGAGTATGTGACTATTGTATTCCCATTTGTCAGTTTAGTGATTGATGGTATTATGTTTGAGCCGTTAGGATAGTCGCTGACGATGGATTCATTCGTTAAGGGATTGCCCTCGTTGTCGAATATTCTAAATATTGTATTCGAACCTGCGCCTCCTTGTAGGTCCGACGACCAAACTGCTGCAAAACGGTTGTCGTCCAAGGCAACCAAAGGATTTCCTACATATTGTATGGATGTTTGTTGATCGTTTGGTGTCGTGCTATTTAGCCGAAATTCACTTCCTATTTTTGAGCCATCTTTTTGAAGAACCTGTCCATAGACTCCTAGTCCAGATCCATCTTGTCCATTGGACGCCCATGTGACAAGTAAGTTGCCATTCCCTAGTGTTGTTGTTTTGGGTTGTGTCTGGTCGCTAATGTTGTATGTATTTACCTGGAATTCAGATCCAACTTTATTGCCATTCGTATCCATGATTTGGCCATGGATCGACCAGCCTGCTCCCCCTTGATTTTGTGATTGCCAAACAGATAGGAAATTACCTCCTTCGATTGAAGTTAAAGAAGGGTATTCTTGGTCGCCGGTTGTAAACGTATTTACTTGTTTGCTGCTCCCCTCTGGTTCATACATCGGTATTGAATCTGGAAGTACTGATCCAACAAGGTTTGCATTACTAAATAACGAGGGGAGTCTGGAATCGTCTATTGAAACAGAATAGTAATCTTCAGCTGAATTGTTGCTGGTGCCAAAGTGGACAATGAGTGATCCAGAAGAACTTAAGCTAGAAGTATTCGATATTCCAGACAAATTTCCATTAAGAAGGGGTATTCCATTGAAGTCAGTAGCGTTTGAAATGCGCTGTACTTCAAGTGCCATGGCTTGAAATTCACTATTTATGATCGCTCTTTGGTCTTCCGTATAAGTTCCAGTCGCCGCTTGCTCGGCCAGTTCCTTCATCCGAATCAACTTCTCATCGACAACTTGTAATGCCCCATCCGCTGTCTGGATCATGGAGATGGCATCGTTAGCGTTCCTGATCCCCTGGTTCATGGTGCTGATGTCGGATCGCATCAACTCCCGAACAGCGAGACCGGCAGCGTCGTCGGCGGCGGAATTGATCCGCAGCCCAGACGACAACCGCTGGGTCGACGTACTCAGCGCCCCATAGTGGTCTGACAAATTTCTGGCGGAGTTCATCGCCATGAGGTTGTGGTTTATGACCAATGCCATGGGGAGGCATCTCCTTCCTTGTTCAGCGGGCATTTCCCGGCAAATCACCGGAATTATTTTCCGGTGGCCCGGGGCCTGAACCGCCAGGAATCAAGGCTCAGACGGAAAAATTGACAAAAATTAAAGTTTACTTGTTAATATCTAGCAATTTGCATACCTAACTTTCTTATAAGAAGGACACGCTAGCCCTAAACTGTCCGAAAAGGACAATTCCATGGGCGAGATTCTTAAGGTTTTTGGAAAACGTGTCCGGTCATTGCGGCGGGCAAAGGACATGACCCAGGAGCAGCTTGCGGAGCGGGCGGGGCTGTCCCTCCAAAGCGTTGGGGAGATCGAACGGGGCAGGGGGAATCCGACCTTGGTGAATATCGAAAGATTATCCGCCGCCCTCGAGGAAGATTTGGCATCCCTCTTTGACCTTGGGGATGTCGGCATGACGCGGGAGCAGGTGCAGAAAGAACTTCTGGAGTTGCTGGCCGGGGCCAGCGAAGAGCAAGTGCGAGCGATCCTGACCATGGCCCGGGTGCTGATCCAGAAGTGACCTGGGCTTTCCCGCGTCACCTTTCAGTCATCCTCAGGGAGCATGATCGTCAGGACCGGTTCTGCGCTGTCGCCAGGGCCGATATGGGCAATGACCTCGACTGTTTCCGTGTGTCCTGGCGTCATCAGGAACGCCACCTTGAAATAGACCCTGTCCGAGTTGACCGCCCTCTTGGCTGCAAACAGCGCCAGCGTCAGCAGGTCGTGGAGCCTGCCCGTCACGGACTGCCCCTCGCCAGCCAGCCCCGCTGGTGGTTCTATATAATGATGATACAGGTTGTCGGTGACCACCGTGGGCAGTTTGAAGCCGGTGGCTTTCGCTTGCTCGGTGACATCGACCAACACCCCGTCAGCAATCGCCTCTGCCCTGGAGTAGGAGTAGATGACGTTTCCAAAAGCTTTATCGTTCGGCATTTTCAGGACCATCCTGATTTGAGTTCAGCAAGTTTTCAAGTTTCTTGCGAAAGTTCATTGTAAGTTCGAGTCCGATTTCGGCATAGCAACGGAGTATCGCTCCATCGACTTCGATGGCGGTGGTGTCCATGATCTTGAACAGTTGCTCAATTGGTCGGAATGCGCTGATGATTGCTGATTTTAGGTCCAGCTTTTCGAGGTCTTGTGGTTCCATATGGTATCCTTCTGGGGCTGCACTACAGAGGCAGTTTTGGGGAAGGATACCTTGTGAGGGGCAGGCGGTCACGGGAGCTTGAGTGATTTTGGGAATAGCCCTATGGAAATCGGACGTTGGGCCGAGGCTGGGATTTCCTGAGGTTTCGTGGGAGCCGGGGCAAAGGGGAAGGCCCAGCTGGAAAATCCCCAGGACGGGGCCGGTAGAGAGCAGGGGAGGGGTGTCCGAGGGGATGGGCTGACCCGGGGCAAAGGAGCCGGGGGTGAAATGTGTTCTAAAAGAAAATAATGATATTGCTTTTTTAACGAAGCTTCATGTCTGGCAGCGAAAATGTATAGTTTGCCATTGCCGCGCCAGTCGAAATTGTGAATCCGTACATGAAATTTTCGAATTTGTTGTGCAGGTCGTCAGTTAAGTAAACGTCTTTTTTTATGGCTATAATATTTGTAGGGGCTGGGTTCGATGGGGTGTAGTCGGTCGATAAATCAGTGCACTTGTTCTCGGTGCAGTTGAAGTATGTTGATAATGTATATTTGTACATTCCTTTTCTTTGATTGTTATTGCTTGATTCAGGTGTTAAATTTCTTACAATGTCAATTCTGATCTTGTGTTCGCTTCCGATGATGGCTTTTGTGTCATTGGTTGTATTCGATCGTGTTGAAAAGGAATAAAACCCATCAGCATCGCCATTCTGTGAGTTTTTTGGGTCGATGTCGTCTTTTGTGTTGTTTCTGCCGGCTCCATGATAAACATCATCCCACATTTGAGGTGTAGAACTTGAGCAATTTGTCTGGTCAGGAGTAGAGTCTACACCCCAAAAAACATAGCCCATGTGAGCATTGTTGTTGTCATTTTGGCCTGCGTGATTGCAGTAATTTTTTCCGCTATTTTGAAAAATATCAAATTCGATTCCAAACTTGGGTGGTTGTATTCCAAAAGCATTTGAACCTGCGGTGTTTGATGGTCCTGCGTAGCCAAGATATTCTCCGTAGCGACCAACGTCATCAACTGTGTTGTTATAAGCGTTTTTAATGGCAAAAACAAAGCCATCTCCTGTTGCAGAACTCGATATTTTGTATTTAAAATAAAAACGTACTCCGGTTCCAAATGGACCGTAATATCCTGTAAATTTAGGCTCTTTTGTTGTTGCAGTTTTATTGGGATTAAATGTTACTGTGGCAACAAAGTAACCTAACGCACTCAAATCTGCTTGGATTGTTGTGTTGCCTTGGTTGTCATTGTATAGATAAACTTTGGATTTGTCTGTGGCATTGATCGCGACGCCACTATCTGCTGGAGCATTTATAAAATTAGAAATTTCATAGCTAGCTTCTAGGCCTGATCCGTAATTTACAGTTCCACGAGATGTTACATTGTAGTTGTAGTTTGTTTGGACGCCAACTTGATTAACTTTAAGAATAATTTTTTCACCAGTTCCAAGATTTTCTATGATTTTGTTATTCAAGTCTAAAAGATCTTTTGTTGTAGAGTTCGCCACATAAGATTTATAAAGAAGCGCGTAGTTTATTCCTGACTCTGCTAAGTAACGGGCGCGCATGTCTTGGTTGAGTTGTAATTCATTGATTGTCGTTCTAGAGGTAAGTCTCGAAATCCCTACGCCTAATAAGGAAATGATAGTGATTGAAGATATTAGCCAAATTAAAGAAAATCCATTAGGTGATTTACACATGGCAATCCCTATTGTTGAAATTTCAAAGTAATCAAATCAGTTGATGTTGAAAAAGTTTTAGAAAGTGTTCCATTTTGGCCAAGTGCGTTTATTGTTATAGTGATAGTCAGCATGGTTCCATCCTTGCCCGTGTCAGAAGGGCTCTTCGGCCTAGAGACTGTAAACACAGTAACATAATCAAGTAAATCGTAGTTGTTTAATTTTAGTCTGCCATTTGAAAGTTGAATTGTAGATTGACTTGTATCTGTCCTGTAGTAGTAAGTAATTTGATTGTTCGAAAAATTAAAAGATCGGTATGTGTCAATGTTTGCAATCTCGTGACTAATGCGCATCAGAGCAAGTTGAGTTTTTTCTGTGGCTGCAGATATTTGAGCTGCATTAAGATGACCTCGTATGACCCCAGATGTAAAATCTGAAAAGGCCAAACCAATAATGCTGACTAAAACAAGTGTCACAACTACTTCTATAAGTGTAAATCCCTGGTGTTTAGATTTCATTTTTTTGTAAATATATAAGTTAAAGATTCTTTGGAAATTCCTTGGTTGTTGGTTAGCGTAACTTTCAGCGATGTGTCTGTGTCGTTAGAATCAAATTTATAGTTTTGGTCTACTGTGACTATGAAATTTGAGTCTATTCCGTATATGTTGTTGGAGGTATATAATATCTTTGTTGCAAGACTTGCTAAAGATGGTAGATTTGTAGTACCAAAGTTGGAATTATAGTCTGAAACTATTTTTGACATAACGGTTTGTAACGTGAGAGGGGTTGATACGTTGTTCATGGGGTTAGCGCTTGTCAATGCACCTGACATAAAATACGGCATGACCATGGAGGCGGCGATTGCTAAAATTACTAGCGTTAGTATTACTTCGATAAGTGTGAAGCCATGTTTTCTTTTCATTCAACAAACCCCGTCACGGGAATTACTGTAATTGAAACTCCGTAGCCTGGAACTGTAAATGATGTTGTGGCTGTTAGAACTTGTCCATTTGAATTGACGGGTCGTCCACGGTTGTCAAAATAAACCGGACCACCTGATATTGATGTAGAACTAAAATTGCAAGTGTCTTTTGTCACTCCTGCTCTTTTAATTATCGCCGAATTTCCTGAAATCTCTAGAGACCAATTTGCATCACCTGCCGTGGTTGTATAAGCATCAGACAATGATTTTGTTTGTGTTTTTCTCAAGCAAGATTTTAAATTTTGAGCATCAACAATTGCAGAAGAATTAGCATCTGTAAATCTTGGGATTGCCACCGCAGCTAATATTCCAAGAATGATGAGCGTTGCGACTATTTCAATTAAAGTAAATCCAAAGGACTCTCCTGTAAAATTAATGAAAATTTGGTTTTTTCGAACTGTATATGTTGGTATGCTTTGTCCCATATGATTCCTCTGCGCTTAATAATCTGTGCAAGACTTCGGTGGCTTTTGTTATTTCTGAGTTTAGTAAAAATTCGTAAATCTGATTAGTTTGATTCGGGTAAGGAAAAAGATACTGTTTTAACAGTTGAAGTTTTTTTTCTTGGTAAAATATATCATAATCATCGTTTATTAATATGTATATTTTTGTAAAATAGATGCAAATTGCTATTTTTGTTTTTTCTGTATGGAGTGACTTGTCTCCAAAAATATTGTAAATAGCAAACAGTAAAGGATTTTTCATTTTAGTGAAGAATAATTTAAATCTGTTGCGGCTCGTGTCAAAAGGTCTCCTGGGGGAAAAGCTAGGGCCTCAATATTCCGTTGGAAGAGTTTGAACTGTTTGCTGAGAAAAAAATCAACATTGCTGATATTTAAAAGTCCAGTCTACTAGAACTTTTGAAATATGACTGATAAGTAGGAAACTAATCAATTAGGTGGTGGATGACATTTCGGAGCAAAATCACACGTGTCCAATGGCAGGATCCTGCCATTTTTCACCCCCAATTGGGGGGGATTTTCTTGATACGGCCTATATCTCTGAATTGCAGGACGCTGCATTTTCAGTCGATGGGGCAGTTAAATTGGTCTGGACCGACCTGAGAAATGACATAGTGTTCTGCAAACTTCTCCTATCCATTGATTCAGTTTTTGGTCTTGTTATGGCGAGTGACTGATGTTTCAGCATGTCTATCTGTTGTAAAAGCAACGTCTTAACTGCTCGATTCGCCTCGTATATATAAAGCATTTAGAAGAATGATTAATTTTTAAACTAAATATTATTTCCAATGTTTAAGATAGCGCAAAGTTTTTTTGTGAGAGTTGCTTCGGTAAATGGTTTTACAATGTAGTTTGATGCTCCGGCTTGGACGGCTGTTATTATTTGAGGTTCTGTTGCTTCTGAAGTGACCATCAAAACAGGAGTATATTTCGGTTTTTGATCTTTCTTTATGGATTTTAAAAGATCTATGCCAGACATGTTAGGCATATTCCAGTCTAGAATAATTAGATCGTAAGTATGAATATTTATTAGGTTGAGGGCAATCTTGCCATCTTCCGCATCATCGATTGACTTGACCCCAATTTTTCTCAGCATTGACTTGATGATTTTACGCATAGTTGAAAAATCATCGACTACCAAGATTCGTAATTTAGCTATATTCATGACTTAACTTTCCAATACTTGGTTTAAACCTTTGAGGAGTGACATCCTTCGAAAGAAAATTCAACTGAAAAATTTCCATGAGAAGTTGAAAATGGAATTGCTATGATTGTGCAGGTTGTCATATGCTCGATTCTGTGGTGGTCGCCTACAATAATGGTCGGTGTTGATGCGGTTAGGTTTAGTCCAATTTGTGATAGTTGTGCCCGAGCTTGTCCAGAAATCATATTCGTAAGCTCGCCGACTGTATCCATTGCATCTTTAACAACATCTTCTATGTCGTCGCCGATCATGTTTTTCAAGATGTTTATTGCACATTTCTTCGAAAATGATAGCGCAATGCTGCCGTTCTTTGTGCCTGTCAATCCAACGACTGCAGATATATCTCCTGTCGCAGCTGTTCCTTTTTTAATAAAAGGGGTTCCTGGGGTAGGAGAAATTTGGGCCATAGTAGAGAGAACATGTTTTGTTGCTTGGATAAATGGCATTGCAATATTCAAATCATAGGTGTCCATTTTTTGTCCCTTTTTGCAAATAGCTGGTTGGTGTGGAAAAAAGTTGTTATATTGTTAGTTGTGTAATTGATTGATGTAGCATTACTGTTGCTGTGTAGAGTCAGGCGTCTGCATTTTTAAGTAAATTTCCAGGCAAAGCTCAACAACGATCTCTGAAAATAATTTTCCTAGAAGTTCATACTTTTTTGACACATAAAGATTATACACTTCTTTTACTAATTGACTGCTAGAGTGTATTTTTTTGAATATAGTTTCATCTCCTATTGCATGGCAAAGTATTGAGAATTGCTTGTGATTATATGTCATTACTTTTATGTAGTACAGCGATAAGATTGAAATTTTTGTGTTTAGATCGATGTCCATCTTCAAAATGCTGTCTCCGTAATCATAAACTTCCGCACGATTTTTATTTATATCGTATGAGCTGTCGATGGTTGGTTTTGGTTTAATGTTCATTCTCTTCTCTCCAATAGTTTTAGTTTTTTTAAAGCAGTTCTTAAGTTAATATTCCAAGTATAGTAACTTATAATTATTTAGTATTTTTTTTGTTTAAATTTGTCTGCGTTGTCACGGTTCATAGAATTTGGCATTAAAGTTCTAACTTGTGATCACTTCTGAATGTTGATTTTTCTTGGGCTAAAGCATGAATTTTTTTGAAAATCAGATTGCAATTTCATGTGCAGATTTTAGTCTTTTATATTCCAGAGTTATAAAAATATTCAACAAGGCCTGTTATTGTAGAAGTTAGAGTGAAAAAATTTTTTATGCTTGAAATGATGATCATAACCAACGCCTCTAGATTGTTTCTGTTGGGTTTGGAACAGTTAATCATCCAATGGTTACACAGTTTTTCCCATTTTGCTTGCTTTTGTACAATGCAATATCGGCCCTGTTAAAAATTTTGTTAATAGTGTCATTTTTCTGTATCCTAGTCGCGCCGCAAGACATCGTTGTGTTGATTAGAGTGTCTAGATGCCGAGTTTCTGAGACTGCAACAATTCTAAGAATTCTATCGCATATTTTTTAAGTTGCTCGTCGGAATCAATCTCAGGGAGGATAGCAAGAAACTCTTCACCACCCCATCTTCCTAGAAAATCGAAAGAGCGCAAAGAACCAGTAATCGTCTTAGAAATAATTTTTAGAATATCATCACCTACTGTGTGTCCGTAATTATCGTTGAATGTTTTGAAATTGTCGATGTCGAATAGAGCTATGGAAAAGTCCCATCCGTATCTGTTAAATTCTAATATTTTACGCTCGATGGTTATGTCAATGTGCCGCCTATTTGAAATGCCAGTTAAATGATCGACTAAACTTTGCTTGTTAAGTATTTCTAATCTTTCTTTGCATCCAATATCATCTCCAATTTTTCTAAAAAACTCAATGGCCCCATATAGTTTGTTATTGATAATTAGCGGTGATGTTTCTATTTGTATAGGTACTCTGTGGCCATTTTTGTGATGCAAAAATACTTCAGATACTAATTTTTGATTTGTTTTAAGTGTTTGCATTAGCGGGCAAGCAGATAGACATAAATTTAATCCACTGCTATCAACATGCTTTAAAATATTGTTGCTGCAAGTATTTCCTAAGACCTCTTCTCCTAAAAAACCAGTAATTTTTTCAGCTTCTTCGTTCCAAAATATTATTCTCATTTTTTTGTCGACTATGTAAACTCCGTCATGAACAGAATTCAAGATATCTTTACATAAAACTGGTAAAATGTTCTCGAAGAGCAAGATTGTTTTATTGTCCATAGCGGTCTGATCTTTACTCGGCACTAAAAAATGTATGAATACACTATTTTTAAGAGTTGGCACTAGAAAATATTACACCTGTTGATGGCGTCAGTGAGATCTTCAGCGCGGAATGGTTTGGAAATTATCTTTGCAAATAGGTTGTTGTTTTCGTTGTCAGGTATTAATTTAGTATCTGTAGCTGTGACTGCAAGTATTGGAGTTTTTGCATTTTTTGTTTTTTTATCATTTTTGAGCTTTCTATCCCGTCCATTATTGGCATATTAATATCCATCAAAATTACGTCGTAATTTATTAACTCCGAAAAGTGGAATGCTTCTTCACCGTTATGAGCAACAGTGACTTTATGCCCAAGTTTGGTCAAAAAGCGTATGTAGAAAACAATATTAATAGCATCATCTTCGGCGACAAGTATGTTCATAATGGTTTTCTCCATCGCTGGCTTTGCTGTGTATGAATTTTGAAGAAACCTTGATGGTTGCTGTATGAAATGTATGTGATTTGAATTGTTAAAGTCTTTTCTGGTCGGGTGGAAGTTGTCCTAGTATTTAATTCGTTAACACTCAGCTTTATTGTAGTCTATATCTCTGGGGGAATACTTATTATGATCCAGCGGAATAGTTATGTTTATGATTTGAATTTGTTGCCTCTTTTTTTGGTTTTGGTTGAACAAAAATATGTATCGCGAACTGCAGAAGCGGCTCATGTGACTCAGTCTTGTATGAGCAAAGTCTTTTTGAAAGCCCGAAATATTTTGATGATGAACTTCTTGTCCGGGATTAATGGGAGAGTTAGGACAAAGGCTATTTAAATCGGACATTGGGCCGAGGCTGGGATTCCCTGAGGTTTCGGGGGAGCCGGGGCAAAGGGGAAGGCCTCGCTGGAAAAGCCCCAGGACGGGGCCGGTAGAGAGCAGGGGAGGGGTATCCGAGGGGATGGGCTGACCCGGGGCAGGGGAGACGGGGCTGGAATGTGTTCTAAGAGAAACTATCGATATCCCACAGAAGGTTACGTGATGCAGGAAGCTGCACTTTTTGATTTTTAGCAGATAGGGTAGTGAAAATGGAGTCGTGTTGTTAGAAGTTTTCTTCTGTAATCTCGGTTAAATCAATCGATTTTGATGAAATGTGCCGGAAATGATGGTGCTGGATGGCAGGAGTCTGCCATTTTTCGGTCCTGTTTTTTGTAAATGTGCGTGAAGCTGGCTGGCCTGGCTCAAGTCAGAGGGGGAGGGGAGTGGCTCTAATATAACCGTTAGATATAATGAACTTTATCAAATGCACGGTTATCCGCGTTTTAGGGTAAGATTAAAAGTGATGTCTGTGACGACCTCGCGGTTAAAAATACCAATATTAGAAAGGACTTGATGCAAAAACTTGAGTATAAGTAGGATGTGGAGGGTTTCCGCTGGTTGGCCCAAAATTTGCGACTAATTCTAAAGAACCCATGTCTAAAATATAAGATTGAAGTGTTGGGTAATCGTTTGTCGCTCGATAAATTGCGCCTGAATTTTTAGCGATCCCGTCAGATCCAGCGTAAGACATTATACTCTGCATATCTTGCATATTAATAGATCCTTGTGACAATAAGTCGCCGCTAAGCAGCGAGCTATAACTTGCAAAGCGTTTTGTATTTGAAGGCTCTCCGGTGAATTCATCCGTTGTGCCTGGGAGTAGAAAAGAATTAACGGCTACAACGGTGTTTGGAATCTCCCAAGTAGCGCCATCACGAAGAACGGAAGAGCTTGTTCGAAGCCCGCGAGATGAAGGATGTTCAAGATCATTTTCAAGGACAACTGCAGAGTTTGTGTCGGCAAGAAATGCAATGTAAGAATGGGTGTCTTGTTGTCCTAACAGGTAGTAGCTAACTCCTCCGATGCTATCAAAGTGTTCAAAGGCATACCGAAAATCTGATGGGTAAGAATTAGCTCCAACTGTTGTGAAGTAGCCTTGCTTCATGTCGCTATCAAGTAGAGCTCCAGAAATATGGTTTTCACTAAATACGGATGCAGGGAACAGCTGGCCAAGAAATCCTATGCCGACAATATCATAGGTAGAGTCGTTATTTAGATAGATCTGCACATTGTGTAGCTCGGAAGTGCCTGGTATATCATACCAATCAAAATTTCGCCCAACGATTGTTGAGCCTGTGGCTGAAGCGTTTCCATAAACTGCGGCAGCGGAGCAACTGCCAGGGTCGATGACATCATGCATAACTTCGTATACTAATAGTTCGTTTGAAGACAATATACCATCGCCAAGTTTGTCAATTGGATAATTAAAAATAGTAATCATGCCCGCCATTTCGTCTTTGTATTGTTGGGGCATGTTTGAAATAAGATTATATGACCTCGTAATGAGGGTGGAAAGCTCTGGTGTCTCCGGTGCGGATTTCGCGGAAAGATATAAAAAGTTGTCGACAGTGGCACCGAAAGTTGGCAAAGTATCAACTATTGCTTGGGCATAGGCTTGTCCTACTTCAAAATGTGAACCTTTTGAGAAGTCTAGTGTAGTTCTGTAGTAAAGATTGTCAATGTAATCTATTGTAGCGAGTGAATTGTCGGTTGACATGGCGTCTCCCATTGTTGAGTAGTTTTTAAATAACATTTTAGCTGCCAACTTCAACTGTTTTTTTTGTTGTATGTAGCGGTAGTTTAGTAAATTTAGGACAAAGGCTATTGAAATCGGACATTGGGCCGAGGCTGGGATTCCCTGAGGTTTCGGGGGAGCCGGGGCAAAGGGGAAGGCCCATCTGGGAAAACCCCAGGACGGTGCCGGTAGAGAGTAGGGAGGGGTGTCCGAGGAAAGAGTCCAACCCCAGATTTCCCCCAAGGGTTGCCTGATCTGTTTTCATAAAGAAACTATCGATATTTTAGGTAGTTCTGCGGTGCAGGAAGCTGCACTTTTTGATTTTCTGCAGATTGGGTAGGAAATCGGTCTGTTGGGAGTGTAGTAATAGTGTCTGTCGTTAGAAGTTTTCTTCTGTAATCTCGGTTAAATCAATTGATTTTGATGAAATGTGCCGGAAATGATGGTGCTGGATGGCAGGAGTCTGCCATTTTTCGGTCCTGTTTTTTGTAAATGTGCGTGAAGCTGGCTGGCCTGGCTCAAGTCAGAGGGGGAGGGGAGTGGCTCCAGTGTAACTGTCAGATATGATGAACTTTATCAAATGCGAGGTTATTCACGTTTTTGAAGCGACCTAAGTGTGAATTAAGGTGATGAATTCAACCTCGCCGTTATCGATTCTGGCAAAACCTCGTGATCGATTGTATTGACATTCTTTGTAGTTTGTATAAGTTCTGCTCAGAAGTTTTGACCTCAAAACGAAGGAGTTCTACCCATGCCTGGAAAAGAATCGAAATTCGACGCGATGAAACTTCGTACCATGATCACCGAAGTGAAGACCGCTCAGCAAATCATGGATGCTTTTGGAATCAACAAGATTACTTTGAAGTCTCATCTCCTAAAACTCATGCAAATGGATCAAAAGTTCTATCGAATCGAAGGGATGGATGAGAGAACCGTGTCGGGAAATGTGAAGTTTTCAAAAAATGGACTGCGGTTGTCTCCGACCCTTTTGGGGAACTATGGTTTCGAAATCGGGGATGAATTTAAAGTGTCGAGCCTAGAAGAAGGGCGGATCGTTTTGGAAAAGAAGTAGTTTGATAAGCTAATGAAAAGTAAAGGCCCATATAGCCCAATAACTTGGGTGTGGGCTTTTACTCTTTTGTTGTTAGGATTGAATCTAGGGTTGAAAGAAGAGTCTCTCTAGTTAATGGTTTTTGTAGAATAAGATTAAATATTGTTCGCTGTTTATCATGCTTATCTTCAAATGCTTCGGATGATGCAAGTATTGTGTATGGATATTTGATATTAAGTTTTAGACAAGTTGTTTTTACTTTTAGGGCAAATTCAAGGCCGGTTACGTTCGGCATAAAGTAGTCGGTTATAATTATTTTGTAAGCATTCTTAATAAGCAATTCAATCGCGATGTTGGTGTCATTGGTAGTGTGAGGATTATATCTAGTTGACTCTAGATATACCTTGTATAAATAGAGCATGCTGATATCGTCATCGACAAATAATATGTTGATCATTGTGTGTTTTTAGTAGTTTAAATTTGATGAATGATGATTTGGTTTAGTTGTTGAGTTCTAAAATATTTTTCATAATATAAAAGCCAACATATATGAAATTTGTTTCTGTCGATGTGGAAATAATTGTGATAATGCAATGTGCCAAAACATGTGCGATAGCTGCCTTGTAGATTGTGAAAGTGGTTATTCTCAGGATGTTGTTTTTACGAATGTCTTTTAAATAACTTGGATCAACGTGGTCGGTAATATCTGAATATTGTTTAGCCGTATTAGATTGTGACTGAAAAACTTCTGATATAACTTTATAAAAAGTGTTGAGCTAAATGAAGATTGTTCTCGTTTTGAACATAAGATTGAGTTTTTAATTGAATTAAAAAACCTTTGCTTCATCTCGTCATTCAAGAACGGCTTGTAGTTTTTTCGTTAGTTTGTTTAAGTAGTAATATTTCATCTATGCACTCCAGTAGTTGGGCATGCTCAATGGGTTTTTGTACTACTCTGTCGACGCCCGCTCTGAATATCTTTTCTAAATTTTGTGCGCGATGGTCAACGGCGGTGATTATAATAATTGGTGGGTAATTGCCGTTTGTGTTGTTCGATATAAACCGCATTTTTCTTGCTGTTTCAGCGCCATCTAGTTCTGGCATAACAAGATCCATTATTATTAGATCAAATTCATTTTTGGAGTATATTTCCAGGGCTTCTTTGCCGTCTTTAGCGGGATGAACCACATAGCCTTTTTTGCTAAAGAAGCGATAAAGTGCAATTCTGTTGATAAGGTCATCTTCGACGAGAAGGATTGATACTGTAGTTTTCATAATTTGTAGAATGGTTTATAATGTCCCGTGGTGCCATTTTTATTTAACAACGCACTTGTAAGTTGATTTTTTTATTTTAGCGAAAGTTTGATTAATAACGTTGTTAATGTCTTCTATTATTACTGGCTTCGAAAGGTATCCGTCCATTCCAAATGATATGAACTTTTCGCGGTCGCCACGCATGGCGTGTGATGTTAAAGCTATAATAGGGATTTTCGAAAATGTTTCGTGGGAGTTCCTTATTTCTAATGTCGTTTCTAATCCGTCTAGGTTTGGCATTTGGATGTCCATAAGAATTAAATCAAATTGTTCTGATCGCAATAGTTTTAACGCTTCTAGTCCGTCGTTTGCGCATAATGGAATGTGACCAATTTTTTTGACAAATCTAGATATGACTAGTTGGTTGACTTTGTCGTCCTCTGCAATAAGTATTTTCAACGGTGGATTTTTTTCAAAACAACTGTCGCAAATTTTATCTGTGTACTCTGGGAGCGAGGGTTCATTAGTTTTAAAAGGAATTGCGATACAAGTTTTAGTGCCACCTGATTCATTACTTTCGACAGTAATGCTTCCTTCCATGGCAAGAAGTTGTTTTTTTACAATTGAAAGTCCAAGACCAACTCCTCCATATTTACGTGTTAAAGATCCATCTAGTTGAGTGAAAGGATAAAATATATCGTCAAGTTTGTCTTCTGGTATCCCAATGCCAGTGTCTGAGATTTCAATAAAAACGTGTATCGTATTTCCAGAAGTTAAAGAATCAATTGAAATAGCAACGCTACCGAAAGGAGTGAACTTAATTGAATTGCCGACAATATTGAAAATTATTTGCCTAAGTCGACCTGAGTCGCCATAGATAACATCTGGCATGATTTTCGCAATGGTTGTAGTTATTAGTAATTTTTTAGAAGATAATTCTGTGATAAAAGTGTTGACGATGTCATCGATGAGGTGTTTGATATTAAATCCATGGCTCTCTAAAGTAGTATTCCCTTGTTCTATTCGGGACAAATCTAATATGCCAGAGATCAATTTGTTTAAGTTTCTCCCGGAATTTAGAGCGATGTCGATATATTCACTTTGTTGATGGTTTGTTTGCGTTGACTCAAGTAGTTGAAGCATGCCCAGAATGCCGTTTAATGGAGTTCGTATCTCGTGACTCATGTTGGCTAAAAATTCAGATTTTGCTTTGTTCGCTGCGTCTGCTATTTTTTTTGAAGAGATCAATTCTGATTCAAATTTTTTCTTTTCAGTGATATTTGTCGCTATCCATATAACCCCTTCAGATAAATCGTGAGGGTTTATTGCAGAACCGCTTACTTCACAGATAATTATTGAACCATCTTTTTTTTTGAGTTTCCATTCGCATTTGACCACTTTTGTCGTAGATGTTTGTGACCAATTGATTTTGCCATATTGCTCAAATAGTTCGCCATCAACATGGAGCATTCTGACAGAATGTCCTATAAGTTCTTTTTTAGAGTATCCAAACATTTCTTCAAAACCAATATTTGCATCTGCTATAACGCGGTCCTTCACGACAACGAGAATTGCTACTGCAGAAGTGTTTAGAATATTTTCTTTCCACAAAAGGTGTTTCTCGAGGATTGCTTGATTTTTTTTGAGAGATATTTCAACAAATTTTTTTTCAGTAATATCTCGATTGCATCCTCGGCGTCCTAGGCAAATTCCTGCGGAGTTGTAAATAGCCTTGCAGGTATGACTAATCCATACGATTTCCCCCTTTAAATTATTTATGCGGAATTCGATTTCTATGTGTGGAGACTGGAAATTACTACAATTCATTTCATTGATATGGCTATCCCATAAGATTGCGTCTTTATAGTGAATTATTTTTTTTATAGATATTCTTCCGCTTAGAAAATCGTTCGGTGTGTATCCGGTAATGCGTTCGCATGAAGGTGATACCCAAATATATTTACCGTCCAACCCTCTCCAATATTCCCAGTCGTAGCAATTGTCTGCGACTATTGAAAATTTCTGTTTCAAATCGCTCAATGAATTTTGTAAATTCATTTTGTTGATATAATTTGATTCTATCGATGATTTAATGTAGTCTTCTAATTCGCTTATCCGTTGGATAGCCGAACTATAATTTTGGGGGTGCATATGGCCGTAATCTTTGAAGTTGGTCATGCTTCGTCCGCGTTTATAATAGATAATTCATTGTTCTGATAATTTTTTGTGTGGATAGTTTCGATTAGACTCTGCTGTTTTAGCACTAGATGTTAATGTAGTCTACGACTTATTGGGAATAGTTTATATAACTCTTGGGAATAATAGAGCCACATGCTCAGGATCCATGGTAGACAACTTATGGTGAATTCACGAACCCAAAGGGCAGGCAAATAGCTGCTATCCAGGGACCTGTGACGACGTCGCTCCAAGGGGTCAAATACCTACCTACCGTTTACTTATGAGGAAAATTAAAGGTAAATTTTGGATAGGTACAGAAATGGCGGGAGGGTGAACAAGCAGTGAAAACAACATTCTTAATCCTTTTAAGATGTCAACATCCAGTAATCTTTGGAATTTAATTGTTAATTCTGCTTTTTTGTTTTATAAGCTCTGCGGCAATATGTGGAACTTTGTGTAAGTCTGGTTTTGACATTTGCTCATCTGCGCCAACAGATTGACCTTTGTGATATAGTTCTTCTGTAATGATCGACGAATAAAGCAAGACAGGAAGGTTTTTCAAAAATGCATGTTTTTTAATTTGTTTTGTAAGCGTAAAGCCATCCATTTGAGGCATTTCAATGTCTGTTATAACAATGTCGTAGCAAGTATTTTTCGAGATAGAGTCGTGCTGAATGTCAATAGCCATCTGGTTTAAATGGTTCCAACAGTCTAAACCATTGGTGAATTCAGTTACTTCAAAATTCGCTTCTCTTAATGATGTTCTAAGCATCTCGCGGATAAGTTTAGAGTCGTCAGCAATCGCAGCGCGAAATTTTGTCTCAGAAACGAAGATATCCGTTTTGGGTTCCATCTGGATACCTGTTAGGTCAGAAATCATGTATTCTAAGTCAAGTAATTGTATAATTTTGTCTTCGATTTGGACTATCCCGACTATGCAGTTGTCATTGTAGGACGCCACTAATTTGTCAGGTGATTCCACTTGGGTCCAGTCAAGTCGATGAATTTCAACTACACCTGAAACTAAAAAACCGGCTGTTTGCTTGCTAAATTCAGTAACAATTATTATTTCATTTTTTGTCTTTTCCCGATCTAATTTAAGCCATTTAGATAGATCAAGGACCGGCAAGATCGCTCCTCGTAAGGGAATAACCCCCATGAAACAAGGGTTGACGTTGTCGTACGTTATCTCAAGACCGGGATTTTCAATTACTTCGACCACTTTCGCAACATTGATGCCGAAAAAGCTTTTTTGAGTAAGTTTTTGCTGGCATTGTTTGGTTGTAATGAAAAACTCCAGAATTTCGAATTCATTTGTACCTGTTTCAAGAAGAATCTCTTGTGACATGATGTTTCCTTTTGTAGATGTTAACACAATGTGTAGTTCGTAGTTGGTTTAGTTGGCAAAATGTTTATAAGAAAAGATGAAAGAAGGCGGATGATCTGTCCGTAGTTATTGTCAATGAAATTTAGCTCAATTTCTTTGAGAAACATTTCTGAATTGTATAGGGAAATTAGGATGTTTTCTTTTCCTACTGCATTGTAAGCTTCGAGAAATTTCTTGTTTCTGAGTATGATAAGATTGATAAAATACAATGCAAGAAAGCTTTTATGCATTTGTGTCCTTATATCTGGAGCACCCAAAATTTTACTTCCTACCTCCTGGATCATTTCTGCAACTTTGGAATTCATTTCTATGGTGTGGGTGAGATTCATTTGTCCCCTCAACTGAAATGGGGAGGAGGTCAAGGACCTCCTCCCATATTTACATGCTAGAATTTTTCAAAATCGGTATCTTCCATATCCAGATCAATCTTTACGGTAGATGTTTGTTTTCTGGCAGAGTGAACGACCCGTGAACGTCCAGTCGGCAAAGCTTTGGGCATTGAACGCCGTCTGTTACCTGTGGTGCCAACTTGGAAGAACTCAATTGTGCTTTGAAGTTGTTCAGCTTGACTTGAGAGTTCTTCAGATGTTGAAGCCATTTCCTCGGAAGCGGATGCGTTCTGTTGGACAACCTGATCAAGTTGGGTGATAGCTTTATTGATTTGGTCTGCACCAGAGTTTTGTTCAATGCTGGATGCAGCGATTTCCTGGACAAGGTCAGCTGTCCGCTGGATGTCTGGGACCATCTTGGTCAACATTTCCCCAGCTTGCTCAGCAATTCGGACACTCGAGGTCGAAAGATCTGAGATTTCCGAAGCAGCACTCCCACTACGCTCGGCCAGTTTCCTGACTTCTGCGGCGACAACTGCGAATCCTTTACCGTGTTCACCTGCTCTAGCCGCTTCGATAGCGGCGTTTAAGGCTAAAAGGTTGGTTTGACGTGCTATTTCTTCGATGATCGAAATTTTTTCAGCGATATTTTTCATAGCGGTCACAGCTGAAATGACAGCTTTCCCACCTTCTTGAGCGTCTTGAGCAGCTTTTACTGCAATTGACTGGGTTTGCTGTGCATTTTCAGCATTTTGCTTAATGTTTGAAGACATCTGCTCCATGGAAGCTGAAATTTCTTCGACACTAGCAGCCTGTTCTGTTGCACCTTGAGACATGCTTTGAGCTGAGGCAGATAATTCTTCTGAACCTGACGCGACATTTTCTGAGGCAGATTGGATTTCAGCTACTACTTCTCGCAATTTTACAACCATAGTATTCATCGATGCTGCCAAAATACCAATTTCGTCTTTTTGGTCTATGTCAAGGGTTTTGGTGAAATCGCCGTTGGACATGGCTTCAGCGAACTGAACACCCTTTTGAACTGGCCCTGTAATTGCTTTTGTTAAAACGACTGAAACGATAATTCCAAGGAGAAGGGCGATGGAAAGTCCTACAACCATAGTAGTAGAGGCAGTTCCAAGGCTAGTGACTGCTTCTTTCGAAATTTCACTGGTTTGATCCATACCTACAAGGGAGGTCTGAGCGGCAGCACTTAAAACTGCTTGGCCGATTTCTGTCCTTTTTACGTTTATTTTCTGTAATTCGTTCCAGTTGGCCAAGAGACCGGTCATCGCAGATTTGTAAGTTTGCGCAGATTCGGATATCGCGGCTAATTGTCTCAGATTGTTTTCAGCAAAAGTGATGTTTTTTATTTTGAACAACAAATCTTCGATTTTGGAAAAATTGCTCATCGCCCCTTCAAGAACTTTGGGTTCTCTGAGTGCTTGTGCTTTCCAAACAGAAATTCGTGTATCATTTCCGAGGTCGATCACGTCGTTAATTATTGAAATTTTGCTCGATCTTTCTTTCAGTTTTTCTGCGGAGACTCCACTGGTTATATCTTTAGCCAGTGAATCTTCTTGGCTTTTTAAAAATTCATTAGAGCTTTTAATGTAGTTTGTAGCCGAGTCGTTAAGAATTTTTCGGTCTTTATCTAGAGCTTGGATTTGGGCAACGGTTTGATCGGCAAGTTTCGAATACTCATTAACTTTACTTTGAGCCAATGCCACGTTTTCGCGTAACTTAACCAAGTCAGAGTATTTGTCGGCATGTCCTTTCGCGTCAGATAAAAACTTTTGAACTTGAATAAGTTCTTTTTTGCCTTCTTCTAAAAAAGATTCTTCTTCTGAAAGACTGTATCCTCGCCATGCGTACATCGTCATGAACGAAGAGCGTTCAACGTTGTTGGCAATAGCTACTTCGGGGATATACTCGTCTGATAACCTTTTGGCATTGTGCTCTACTGTTGTCATGTTAAGTATAGCCATCCCGCCAAGAGTGCATGCGATTAAAATGAGGATGCCAAATCCAATGCCTATCTTTATTCCAAGTTTAAGATTTCGCATCTTATCCTCCTGATTAGTATTGAGTTGGTTCAAAATGAAGTTGCGACAGCCATTTGGAATGAAAGATTAAAGAGCTATGGCGGAAATGTTGTCTTGTTCGACAGCATCGAAAACGCTAGCTAACTCTTGTGAGTTGAAAACTTTGTTGATGTCTAAAATGATGATGAATACATCTTCTGACCGACCCATCCCAACTATAAAATCTTTTCGAATGGCTGTACCCATATTGGGCGGTGGTTCGATTTGTCCTTCATCCATTTCGTATACTTCTCGTACAGAATCAGAAAGAATTCCAAAGACAGTTTGGTCCCCTTCAAAATTTACTTCGGTAATTATGATGCACGTATTGATGGTTTTTTCAGTTTGTCCGAGGCCGAACTTTACTTTGAGGTCAACTACTGGGACTGCGTGACCTCTTAAATTGATAACGCCACAGATATAGTCCGGCGTTCTCGGCATTCTGGTAATTGTCACATACTCAAGAACTTCTCGTACGTGATTGATACTTAGGGCGTATAGCCCCTTTTCAAGTGTAAAAGTTAAGTACTGATCGTCGCAACTATCTTTTGGTTCTTTCACCGATTCCTCCCCGTCAGTTTTCCGAATTCCAGGTAAGCGCTTTTGCTATTTTTTCGATCAAGCAGTCCGACGTTGTTCTGTGCTTGAACAAAGATGTTCAAGCTGGTGTCAGTTACATATTGACTCTTGTATGGCAATTAATGCATTTTGTTAGGAGCTTTAAGTCTATCAGCTTTTTACCTCTGCTGCAAAATTTTTCTAGACAAATGTTTTAGTAAAAGACGTTGCTCATAGTAATCCAAAGTAGTATTGTTTAAAATTGTGGCAAAATGCAGTTTCCTGCATCAATGCCATGTCTTTTTCGACATATGACAATTTGAATGTGATTTCGGAAGTGATAGGGCCCTATGGAAAACAGACGTTGGGTGTAGAACGCGATTTTCTGGTATTTTAACCCAGGGGGAAGCCCAACTTGGCTGACGATTGGAATAGCCTCAGGACAGGCCCGGTAGAGAGTGGGGGAGGGGGGCCGGGGGAAAAGCCCATTCCCAAAAAGCTCCCAAGGGAAGGGCTTGAACTGTCCTCTCCGGTGATAGCTGATGCAATACAGGAAGTTGAAAATTCCAGTTTACTGGAACTTTTGATTTTCAGCTGATGGCCTGCTGGATGGCATTTTGGAGCAAAATCACCCGTGTCCAATGGCAGAATCCTGCGATTTTTCAGCCCCGCTTGGTGGCTATTGTCTTGAAAGGGCCTAGCTATCTGAAATGCAGGAAGCTGCAATTTCTGATTTTCAGATTTCTTGGATGGTTTCTGATTGAAGAACTTTGCGATTTTTTCGGTTCCGTTTACTGCCATTGTAACTGAAATTTTTCGGTACTTGGTCCTGGAGTAGTGCGTAGCCGGTTCAGTTACGTTAGCTATCATAATAAGGTTTTTTCTAACTGACAAATTTTTTTATAGCTAGTTGAAGTGGCAATTATTGCACATATCCAGAAGTTTCACAGGATTTAAGCGTAATCCACTTGTCTAATAGTTCGTGGAGCTTGGTGAGCCTGTCGAAAATCTGGGGCATGATAGTGTCTATGTCGTGGTTTAAGAAATGAGCATAAATGTATTCGACAAAATCTTTGTCTAGATAGAATATTTTGAATATTTTTTCTCGGCCATGTTTTTTGAATAAAATATCAATTTCAGTGAAATTGAGTACTAAGAGTTCTGAAAAGTACATGATGAGTAAGACTTTCTTCTCGAATGTTGTTGAAGAAGCTTCGCCAATAATTTGGTTAGATATGAATATAAGGTCTTTGTATGACATGTTCATTTATGAGGGATAGGCTGTTGGAGCTTATGACCTATCCCTCGGTTTACGTTTGTATTGGTGAACTAAATAAGCTTTTTAGGGCTAAGTGCCGAAAGGGCACGCGTTCCCGACCCGTCATTTCATCTCGTCAATGAGTCGCTTAAGGACCTGACTGAGCTGGATTGGCCAACTCACCCTCTCCCGAGAGCAAGGGGTTTCTTTCTAGAGGGGAGGGAAACAGTGTCAGATCCACTATCCGACTTCATCTCCTCAATAAGCCTTTTTAACACTTGGGCTTGGTTGGCCAACTCGCCCACGGCTTGAGCAGATTGACGCATGGCGTCAGCAGTTTCGGATGAAATCCGATTAACAGATTCAATGCTGCGATTAATTTCTTCGCTAGTAGCTGATTGTTGATCAGACGCTGTGGCAATCGACCGAACCTGATCCGTAGTTTTCTCAGCCAAGGTGACAATTTGTCGTAAGGCGTCACCGGAGTTTGTCGCAAGGTTTGTGACCTCTTCGATATTTTTCCCAGTGCGCTCTACGTTTTCAATGTTCTTTTTGGTACCGTCCTGGATGCCCCGGATCGCGTTCCCGACTTCCTTGGTCGCGGTCATGGTCTTTTCGGCCAGCTTTCGGACTTCATCAGCAACAACTGCGAATCCTCGGCCGGCGTCACCAGCCCGGGCCGCTTCGATGGCAGCATTCAGAGCCAGTAGGTTCGTCTGGTCAGCGATGTCAGAAATAACGTTAAGAATCTGTCCGATTCCCTCGGCTTGCTTTCCCAAATTGTCCATGTCAATTTTCATTTCTTGGGATTGGTTTTGGACTTGACCAATGCCCTTAACAACTTGACTTACCGCCCGTGAGCCTTCTTCAGCTTTGGTTTTGGCTTGATCGGCGGTCGAGGCCGCGTGGGAAGCGTTTTTTGAAACTTCAAGTACGGTTGCGTTCATTTCTTCCATTGCTGCGGCTGTTTCAGCGATTCTGTTTGCTTGTTCTTCAGTACCTCGACTTGACTGTTCGATCTGTGCCGAAAGTTGTTCTGACGCTGAAGTCACGATCTCCACGACACCTTCAAGTTGTTGAGCTGCTTGAAGCATACCTTCAGCTTTTGCTCTTTCTGCTAATCTCTGTTGAAGGACAACTTCTGTTACATCGTTAAAGAGGGTTATTCCTGCGACGACATTCTGATTGAAATCGTAGATAGGTGAGGCGTCAATGTTGACAATTTTTTCGTTGCCAGTCGTTGTCTTCATTTCGACGCGATCCATCTTGATAATGCGCTTTTCTTCTAGGGCTTGTTGGGTGATGGTTTTTTTGTTTTTATCATTGTACGCAAAAGAACCCATGCTCGTTCCGACAAAATCTTTTGGAGATCCATTCTTTTCAAAAAAATCGATAACTGGTTGGTTGGCGAGCAAAATATTTCCAGAAGAGTCGCCGATAACACACGGGACTGTTATGCCATTGATAACGCCATCAGCGTACTCGATTTTGTTTTTTAGCTCTTTGACCATGGTTCTCAGCGCATCAGCTAAAACGCCGATTTCGTCTTTTTGCTTAATATCAAGAGTTTGGTTGAAATCACCTTCTGCGACAGCCTTGGCAAACGTAACTCCCTTAATTATTGGTCTGCTAATGATGGAAGCCAACCCGAAAGCTATCGCTAGTCCCAGAACTATTGCGATTGTAATCGTTGAAATAATTATCGTGTTTGCTTCAGAGCTTATTGCTTGGGCTGAGTTCTTCGCTTGTTCAAGTTTTTTGTAGCCAGCTTCTTCTGCTTCCTGGGCTTGCTTAATGACGCTTAAACCCATGGTTGACATCGATTTTAAAATCGAATTTAAATTGTCATCGTTTTTAATCCATGAAGCTGCTGCCTTTTCATAAATGAGCGTAGCTGTTCTGGCATCCTTGATGAGTTGTGTCTCGCTGGGGTCGGTGGTTATCTTTTCTAATTTGTTGTAGAGTTCCATTAACTCGGGGAGCATCTTTTGCATCAATCCGTATGCTTTTCTGTCTTTATAGTTTACCTCTTCTTTTTCGGCGCGCATGATTTTGAGAGCAAGCTCGTAAATATTTGTAGTAATTATATAACGCTGTACATATTGTCGAGAGTAGCTGGGTCTGCACCGTCTTTTTGAGCCTTAGTGTAAGCTGATACCTGCATCGATAAAAACTTAGTGGCTGCATCTCCGACAATATTGCCGGTGCGAACCATTTCTTTTACTGCATCACGATTTTCTTTAATCGATTTTACTCCTTCTCTATATTTTTCAGCATATTTTGCTGTTTCAGACCGAGCAATCTTGGACTTTTCTAAGAGAGTGTCGATGTTATTTGCACGCGCAATTTCATCCACTTTGTCGAGAAATGAATTAAGCTCTTTGACGTTTTGTTCGGCTCGTAGATGTGCGTCATCCGATTGACTGATAAGATAATTCTTTTCCTCCATGATAGTATTGAGGGCCATGCGCTCGACCCCGGTAGCGTATTCTACCGCTTTGGCGTCTCGGTCGGTTATACCTAAAAGGGCAGAGGATACTTTGCCGATATATGTATAGGCTAAGCCGCCGAATGTAACGGTTATAAGTACAAGCGCTAGCGCCCCAGCCATGATTTTCGTTTTGATTTTCAAGTCACTGAAGCGCATATTTGCTCTCCTGTCGTAGTAGTGGTGGATTTCATGTGGCGCTTTGTTGAGTCCACTTCCATGGCTATCCTATTATACAGTTCTATCGGATTGTCACGACTTTCAGAAAAAATATAATACTTGCCTGGAAGTGAGGTGGCGTTTAAATTCCCAGAAGTAACGGCTATCCTCATAGTCTCAGGTGGAAAATTTTATCGCCAACTGTTTGGATAAGCTCATTATCTTGTTTGGTCTGATTTAAACTTTTCCCGAAATGAGGTGGGGGGGGGGTCACGAGTGCAGTTTCCTGCATGAGGGTGGCATGCTGACATTCTTACGTAACATATTGAAATAATTGAGAATTATTTATTTCTTCGGGCTGTATGTTTTTCCGTCATCCCCACGATAATTTCCCCTTGACCTCCCCGTCCAGAAACCGTACTTACCCACCTCGCCAACACGGTGCCAACAAGCGCCAACGGGTTGGTCCCCGAAAAAATCCGGGAAACGGAAAATTTCGGGTTGACTTCGGGAAGAGTTCGGAATAGATATCACCTTCCCTGCTTATGAAAATAGGAGCGTAGCTCAGGGGGAGAGCACTTGCTTGACACGCAAGGGGTCGGGAGTTCAAATCTCCCCGTTCCTACCACGAAACTCCAGGGAGGCTTTGGCCTCCCTTTTTTTTAGATGATGACGGGGCTACCGCCCCCGGAGAAGGCGACGTGCAGGTCACAATCGAGGATCAATCCCTGGAGGCGGCGGCCGGCGAAGCTTGCGGCCAAGTCCTTTCCCGTGCCGTTTCCGGCAAGCGCCTGAAAAACGCCGTGGCCTGCCTGGTGGACGGGCAACCCCGCGATCTCGCTTTCCCGCTGCCCGAGGACGCCCATGAGCTGGCCCTTGTCGCCGCCGACTCGCCCATGGGGCTGTCCATCATCCGCCACTCGGCCGCCCACATCATGGCCGAGGCCGTCAAAACACTTTTCCCGTCCGTCCAGGTCACCATCGGCCCGGCCATCGAAAACGGCTTCTACTACGATTTCGCCTACGAGCGTCCGTTTACCCCGGACGACCTGGAGGCCATTGAGGCGGAGATGCAAAAGAGCATCGCCGCCAATCAGCCGTTTTCTTGCACCTATGTGCCCAAGGCCGACGCCAAGGCGCTTTTCGCCGCCCAGGGCGAGAGCTACAAGCTCGAGATCATGGACGAGAACATCGTCGGCGACACCGTGTCCCTGTACCGGCACGGCACGTTCACCGACCTGTGTCGCGGTCCCCATGTGCCGACCACCGGTCTGGTGCGGGCCGTGAAGCTTTTGTCCGTGGCCGGCGCCTACTGGCGCGGCGACGAGAAGCGGCCCATGCTCCAGCGCATCTACGGCACGGCCTTTGCCTCGGCGGCCGACCTCAAGACCTACCTGCACCACATCGAGGAAGCCAAGAAGCGCGACCACCGCAAGCTCGGGGCGCAGCTCGACCTGTTCAGCTTCTCCGAGGAAGTGGGCGCGGGCATGTGCATCTGGCACCCCAAGGGCGAGCTGATCCGCACCATCATCGAGGATTTCGAGCGCCGCGAGCATCTGCGCCGGGGCTACGACCTCGTGCGCGGGCCGCTGATCCTGCGCCGGGAACTCTGGGAACGGTCGGGACACTACGACAACTACCGCGAGAACATGTATTTCACCGAGATCGACGAACAGTCCTACGGCATCAAGCCCATGAACTGCCTGTCGCACATGCTCATTTATAAATCCCGGGTGCGTAGCTACCGCGATCTGCCCCAGCGGTACTTTGAGCTTGGCGTGGTACATCGCCACGAGAAGTCGGGCGTGCTTCATGGCCTGTTGCGTGTGCGCCAGTTCACCCAGGACGACGCCCATATCTTGTGCCGCCCGGATCAGCTGCAAGAGGAAATCACCGGCGTCGTGCGCTTCGTGCAGGACGTGGTCGGCCTTTTCGGCTTCGATTTCGAAGCCGAGCTGTCCACCCGGCCGGAGAAGTCCATCGGCTCCGACGAGGACTGGGACCGCGCCACCAAGGCGCTGGTCGACGCCATGGAGTCCATCGGGCTGCCCTATGAAGTCAACGAGGGCGACGGGGCGTTTTACGGACCCAAGATTGACATCAAGCTCAAGGATGCTTTAGATCGCCGGTGGCAGTGCGCCACGATCCAGTGCGACTTCACCTTGCCGGAGCGTTTCGACCTCGTCTATACCGACGCGGACGGGGAGCGCAAACGGCCGGTGATGTTGCATCGCGTCATCTTGGGCGCGGTGGAGCGGTTCCTCGGCGTGCTCATCGAGCACACCGCCGGGGCGTTGCCGACTTGGCTGTCGCCGGTGCAGGCCCGCATCCTCATCGTCACCGACGCCCAGAAAGAATTTGCCGAACAGGCCCTGGCCCGGCTCAAAGAGGCCGGCATCCGGGTCGAACTCGACGATCGCAACGAGAAACTGGGCTTCAAGGTTCGCGAGGCCCAGGTGGAGAAGATCCCCTACATGCTCGTGGCAGGGGACAAGGAAAAGGAACTCGGCGGCCTGAATGTTCGCCTGCGTTCCGGGGAAAATCTTGGCGTCAAGACCCTGGACGAAGTGGCGCTCATGATCACGGCCGACTGCCAAGAACCATTCAAGCGTGGAGGGATGCGCTATAACTTCTGCTCCCAGTAGTGATCCTCGGTGTAATCACCGGATCCGCGCCCGCGAGGTGCGGGTGATTGCCGACGACGGCTCGCAGGTGGGTATCATCCCGACCAGCGAGGCGTTGCGCATGGCCCAGGAAAAGGGCCTGGACCTCGTTGAGGTCGCGCCCAATGCCGAGCCCCCCGTCTGCCGGATCATGGATTTCGGGCGTTTCAAGTACCAGCAGCAAAAAAAGCTGCAAGAGGCCCGGAAAAAGGCGACCACGGTTCAGCTCAAGGAAATTAAAGTTCGGCCCAAGACCGATGAGCACGACTACCAGACCAAGCTCAAGCACATTCGCCGCTTCATTGAAGAAGGCGACCGCTGCAAGGTCACGGTGTTCTTTCGCGGACGCGAAATCGTGCACAAGGATCGCGGCCTGACCATCCTGACTCGCGTGGTTGCCGACCTTGGCGAATTGATCAAGGTGGAGCAGGAGCCTCGTACCGAGGGGCGCATGATGACCATGCTGCTGGCCCCGCAAGTCAAGAAACCGACCGTGCCCGCGTAAGCCGGCGCGACACCAAGGAGTCCGTCATGCCCAAGATGAAGACCAACCGTAGCGCCGCCAAGCGCTTCGGCAAGACCGGTTCCGGCAAGTTCACCCGCCGCCGCCAGAACCTGCGCCATATCCTGACCAAGAAAAGCGCCAAACGCACCCGTCGTCTGGGTCAGGGCGCCCTGGTCGATTCCGCCAACGTCAAGGCCGTCAGCCGCCTGCTGCCCTACGCCTAGACCGAGCGGCCTTAAACGATACCGCCGTATCCTTTAAGTTAACATTCTCGCTGTTTGCCCTGGCCCGCGCCTGCCGCGCCGGCCGGGCGCGGCAGGCGGCCCTAGCCGGGCCGCTTATACGATTCAAGGAGCTTCCCCATGCGCGTGAAACGCGGTCAAGCCGCCCATAAGCGGCACAAGAAATTTCTGAAGATGGCCAAGGGCTACGTTGGCGCCCGCAGCAAGCTGTACGAAACCGCACGCGAAGTCGCCGAACGCTCGCTCGTTTACGCCTACCGCGACCGCAAGCAGCGCAAGCGCCAGATGCGCAAGCTGTGGATCCTGCGCATCAACGCCGCCGCCCGTGAAAACGGCCTGTCCTACAGCGTGTTCATGCACGGACTGACCGTCGCCGGCGTCGAGCTCGACCGCAAGGTGCTGGCCGACATGGCCGTTCGCGAAAAGGACAGCTTCCAGAAGCTGGCGGAGCTCGTCAAATCCAAGGTGGCCTAAGTGTCCGGACTTTCGCTCGTCGCCGAGCTCGAAGGCCTGGTCGAGGCGTGCGCTGCACGCCTCGACCGGGCCTTGGCGCTTGAAGAGCTCGAAGCCGCCCGGGTCGAATTCCTCGGCCGCAAGGGGCAGCTCGCCGCCGTCATGTCCCGCCTGCCAGGACTCGATCCCGACGCCCGCCGCGAGGCCGGCAAGGCCGCCAACGCCGTCAAGGAGCGCCTCACCGCTCTCTACGACGCCCGCCTGGCCGACCTCAACAGGGCCGCCATGGACGTCGCCCTGGCCGGGTTTGATCCCACTGTGCCGGGCTACGCCCCGGCCGCCGGCAGCCTCCACCCCGTGACCCTGGTCACGGCCGAGATCTGCAAGGCGCTGGAGGAGCTTGGCTTTTCCATCGTCACCGGCCCCGAGATCGAGACCGACTACTACAACTTCGAGGCCCTCAACATGCCCCCCGAGCACCCCGCCCGGGACATGCAGGACACCCTCTACATATCTGACTCCATTGTGCTGCGCACCCACACCTCGCCCTTGCAGATCCGCACCATGCTGGCGAATAAGCCGCCGGTCGCGGTCATCGCCCCGGGCAAGGTCTACCGCCGCGACTCCGACCTCACCCATACCCCGATGTTCCACCAGATCGAGGGGCTTTTGGTCGACGAGGGCGTGTCCATGGCCGATCTGCGCGGCACGTTGACCGCCTTTGTGCGACGCATTTTCGGCCCCAAGACCAACGTGCGTTTTCGGCCGAGCTTTTTCCCCTTCACCGAACCCAGCGCCGAGGTGGACATCTCCTGCGTCCTGTGCGGCGGCAAGGGTTCGACCGCGTCCGGCCCCTGCCGGGTGTGCAAGGGCACCGGCTTCGTTGAAATCCTGGGCTGCGGCATGGTCGATCCCAACGTGTTCGACGCCGTGGGCTACGACACCGAGCGCTATACCGGCTTTGCCTTCGGCATGGGCGTGGAGCGCGTGACCATGCTCAAGTACGGCATCGGCGATCTGCGCATGTTTTTTGAAAACGACATCCGCTTTTTGAGTCAGTTTTAACCAGGGGCCTTCCCTGTCTCGCCGGGGTTCTGCCGGTCCCGCCCGCTCCAGGCCTTGCGGCCGCTGTCGCCATTTCGGAGCCGGGCAGGTCGCCGTCGGAACCCCTTTTCAAGAGCGGGGGCAACTTCCCCCCGGCCGCCGGAGGCATATTACCATGCTGCTCAGTCTGTCCTGGCTTCGCGAATTGACCCCGTATCAGGGCACGGCCCAGGAATTGGCCGACCGCCTGACCATGCTCGGCCTCGAAATCGAGGACATTTTCAACCCCTTCGAAGCCATCATGGGCGTGGTCGTCGGCCGGGTGCTTACCCGGGAAGCCCATCCCGATTCCGACCACCTGTCCTTATGCACCGTGGACGTCGGCGGCGAAGCCCCGCTGCCTATCGTGTGCGGCGCGGCCAACGTGGCCGCCGGCCAGCTCGTGCCCGTGGCCACGGTGGGCGTTTCCCTGCCGGGCGGGCTGACCATTAAAAAAAGCAAGATTCGCGGCCAGGTTTCCGAAGGCATGATCTGCTCGGAATCCGAGCTGGGACTGGCCGAGGAAAAAAGCCCGGGCATCATGGTCCTGCCGGAGACCTGCAAGGTCGGCACGCCGCTGCCCGAGGCGCTTTCCCTCGATACCTGCGTGCTCGACGTCTCCATCACGCCAAACCGGGCCGACTGCCTGTCCGTACTCGGCATCGCCCGGGAAACGGCCATGGCCTTTGACCTGCCCTTGACCCTGCCGCAGGTCGCCTACGCCGAGTCCGGCCCCGAGGCGGCCAAGGAACTGGCCATCGACATCGAGGACCCGGAGCAGTGCCCGGTCTACCGGGCCAAGATCATTTCCGGCGTCGCCGTCGCCCCCTCGCCCGACCGCATCCGCTGGCGTTTGACCGCCATTGGCCAGCGCCCGATTTCCAACATCGTCGACGCCACCAACTACGTGCTTTTTGAGTTGGGCCAGCCACTGCACGCCTTTGACCGGGACAAGCTGGCAGGCAACGTCATCAAGGTGCGCAACGCCGCCGAGGGCGAGGCCATCGTCACCCTGGACGGCCAGGAGCGAAAGCTTACCGCCCGCGACCTGCTCATCTGCGACGCAGACAAGCCCGTTGCCCTGGCCGGGGTCATGGGCGGGGCCAACAGCGAGATGGCCGCCGGCAGCACCGACGTGGTGCTGGAATGCGCCGTGTTCCGTCCCGGGACCATCCGCAAGACCGCCCGCCGCCTGGCCCTGCCCAGCGAAGCCTCCTACCGGTTCGAGCGCGGCGTGGATCAGGTCGGCTCGGTCTATGCCTTAAACCGCGCCGTGGCGCTCATGCTCGAAACCGCCGGCGGCTCGGCCCTGCCCGGCGTGGCCATGGCCGAACCCAAGCCCTTCACCCCGCGCGGCATCGGCTTCCGCCCGGCCCGGGCCACCCTGCTGCTCGGCGAGGACATGCCCGAGGATTTCTGCCGCAAGGTGCTCACGGGTCTTGGCTGCCAGCTGTCCGAGACCGATCCTTCGGGCGTTATTGCCGTGACCCCGCCGTCCCATCGCCTGGACCTGGAGCGCGAGGCCGATCTTATCGAGGAAGTGGGGCGGGTGTACGGCCTGGACCGCATCGCGCCGCGTCTGCCCCGGGTGTCCAAGGCCCTGGACGATGTGCCGGCCGAGTCCGAGTTCGGTTTCTGGTCGCGGGTGCGGGCCTTTGCCGTGGGCCTGGGCCTTCGCGAGGCCGTCAACTACAGCTTCGTCGGCCATGCCGATCTCGACATTTTGTGCCTGGACGCCGCCTGCCGCGTGTCCGTGGCCAATCCGCTGTCCGAAGACCAGAACGTCATGCGGCCCATGCTGGCCCCGGGCCTGCTCCAAACCGTGCGCCACAACCTGTCCCACGGCAACGCCAACCTGCGCCTTTTCGAGGTCGCCCGGGTGTTCGCCGCCGACGCGACCTCCGAGACCTCGGCCCGGGAGGCCGGACGGCTCGGCATCGCGCTGCACGGCCTGCGCCACCCCGACGGCTGGCCCTGGCCCAAGGATGAGTTGGCCGGCTACGGCGACATCAAGGGCATCGTCGAGGCGCTTATCGCCCATTTCAAGCTGCCCGCCGGAATCTACGCGCGCGATGACAGCCTGCCCTGGCTGGCCCCGCAGGTCGTGGTGACCGTGGGCGGCAAACGTCTGGGCGTTATCGGCCAGGTGACGCCGGAAGTGGCCGACGCCTACCACGCCCGCCATGCCCTGTGGCTGGCCGAACTCGACCTGGACGCGCTGCGTGCCCTGGCCGATGGTGTTACGCGGGGATTTAGGACCCTGCCGAGCTTCCCGCCGGTGCGCCGCGACGTGACCTTGGCCGCCCCGGCCGGCGTGGCCGTGGGCGACGTGTTGACCGCCATCGCCGAGGCCAAGGCGGCCATCTTCGAGGACGTGCTTTTGATCGACGCCTTCACCCCCGAGAGAACCGACGAGCGCCGCCTGACCTTCCGGCTGACCTACCGCCACCCGGAAAAGACCCTCAAGGACAAGGAAGTGGACAAGGTCCACGAGGCTCTCGTGGCCGCTGTCCTGGCCAAGCTGCCGGTGACGCGCCCGTAACGGGTTTCATCGCTCTGGCGGCGGCGGTCCGCGTTCGTCAAGGCGCGGGGTCGCGGCTTGCGACCGAGTCGTGATCGTTGCCGTAGAGGATGGGGACGCTGTCCCCGACGTCGAGGCTTTCTCCAATAAATGAGCGCCCGCCCCGCAGGACCCTGCGGGGCGGGCGTTTTGTTTTGCCCTCTGGGAGAGCCTGTCGCAACTATGGGGAGGATTACCGGGCCCCGTTGCAATTTCTTGCACAAAGCGCCCTGAAAATACCGATCGCAGTTTTTTGGGACGCAACTAGCGTGTGCTTGGCGTGGTTTTGCCGTCCGCTTCGAAGCGGAACATCGGCCGTCGCGACAACCAGCCAGCCAGGGATTCAGCCGTCTGGCAGAAAAACAGAAAGGCCGGCGCGGCCAGGACGCACCAGATAAGTCCAGCCCTGGTCCAGGGATTGAACCCCAGACTGGCCATGGCCCAGAAGTAGCTGGGTTCGAAGAGATAGAGGGCGTAGGAATTGCGCCCCAAAAAGACCAGCGCCCTTTCAAAGGGCAGTTGCGCCCAGCCGGTAAGCAACAAGACCGTGAAAGCCGTGCAAAGCGCGGCCAGGCCCAGGCCGGCGAGGCTGGCGGCCAGCTGGCCCTTGGGTTCCCCAAGCAGGACGAGTCCGGGCAGCAGGCCGGCCAGGGCCAGCAGGCCAAGGGCCTTGGTGCGCAGCGGGGCCGTCGCTGTCCCGGCTTGGGGGCCGGCCAAAGGGACAAACGCCAGGGCCAGACCGATGCCAAAAAAGCCGATGTGGCCCAAGACGATGTTTCGGTAGCTTACGGTGTTGGAAAAAACGATGGCCCGCAGGTCCTCGGGAAGCCCCATGGCCCCGGCCGTGGCGGCGGCGAGCAGCCCGAAGAGGCCCAAGGAGAACCGCCAGGGGCCGACTCGTCTCAGGATGCGGTACAGGAGCGGCGCGGCAACGGCGCATTGGATGATGGCGCTGACGAACCAATAAGGCGCTTTGATGGCCAAAAAAGCCCATACATCGGGAACGACATTGGTCGATGCCCAAATGCCGCACAGCGCCAGCCAGTACAATGGATAGAGACGGAAGAATCTGTCGCAATATAATTGGCGCAATGAAAAATGCCCACCGGCCTGGCGCTTCTCAAGCGACCAGGCATTGCCGTAGCCGCTGGCGATGAAAAACAGGGCCACGGCCGCGTTCCCCGCATGTCCGAAACTGTCGTGGCTGACGATGAAGTTCGTCAGGAAGTGCGAGAGCAGCACGATGAGGATGGCAATGCCGCGTAGCGCTGTTGTGGTATCCCTGGCAACGGGCGTGGACTGTGGAAGAGACGAGTTCATGCTTAAGTGAGGATTTCGTGCAGCGGCCAGCCGGTGGCATCATATGACGGACGCTTTGCGTCATGGCAGATTCTTCCCGGTTTGGCAAATAGCGAAGGGAGCTGCCAGGGCTGCGTGGGCACATGCCGCCAAAACAACAAGGCCCGCGCCGCCTCAGTTTCGCAAGGGCGTGGGCCTTGGCGCAAGAGGTCCTGGTGTGTTCGCCTCGTCGTTCTCGCCCGGCTACTCCTTGGCCGGCTTGCCGAACCGGCCGGCGATGAGCTTGCGGCGGCCTTCCGGGGAGACTTGCCCCAGGGCGTCCACCAGGGTGTCGCTGAAATCGGCGGCAAAGCTGTCCCAGGCGGCTTTCCAGGCCAAAAGCGCCTGGCCGGTGGCCTTCTTGTCGTACGGGTCGGCCACCACCTGGCGCACCAGTTCGGCCCGGGCCGCGCCGAGTTGATGCCGGGTCTTGGCGAAGCGGGGCGCGTCGCGTTCGATGACCGCCTTGAAGGCCTGGGCCTCGCCGGCCGGCAACACGGCTTCGGCCCGGGTCGTCAGGCGCGAGAGCATGCTGGCGCCGTCCAGGCGTTCGACTCGGCCGTAGAGCAGCCGGCCGCCGATGACCGCGATCAGGAACAGGTTGAGCAAAAGTGAGCAGGGCAGGACGAAGCGCCGCCAGCCGCGCGGGGGATTGGGTGTGACGTCCATGGCGGCCTCGTTATTCGATAAAAACGGCAAGGGGCGTGGGCTGCATAAGCGACACCAACGTGTCGCCGTCGGGTTGGGCCACGGTGAGCGCGCCAACGAGCAGCCCGGCCATGACCACGACGCCGCCGGCGGTGGCCAGTCCGGCCAGGCGCGGCAGGGTCGGGAGCTGGTCGGCGAGCCAAGACCGCCAGGCGGCCCGGGGGGCGGGCGCAAGGGACGGCGCGGCGATGCGTCCGGCCACGCCCCGGCGAAGCCGCTCCACGGCCGCGTTCTGAGCCCCCGGGGCCAGCAGCGTTTCGAGGTCGCGGCGTGCGCCGGCCAAAAGGGCCGTGTCCAGGCGGGCGGCCTCGGTCAGCCGGGCGCGGGCCTGGGCCGAGGCGGCGGCCAGGGCCTTGGCCTCGTTCTGGACGTCTTCGGGCCAGCGGCCGATGTCGCCGCCGTAGCTGTCAGCCAGGGCGGCAAAGCGCGACAGGGGCATCATGGCGGACCTCCTTGGCCGGCCGCATCGGCCAGCCGGGTGCGCAAAAACTGGCGGCCCCGGGCCAGGAGCCGTTCCACGGCCTTGGCCGAAACGCCTAGCGCCTTGGCCGCTTCGGCCCCGGACAGGCCTTCCTCGTAGACCAGGGTCAGGGCGGCCCGTTGCCGGTCCGGCAGTGCGGCCAGGGCGGCGGCCATGGCCTGGGCCTGCTGGCCGGCGGCGAGAGATTCTTCCGCGCCGGCGGCCGGATCGGCCGGATCGAAGCCGTCGGGCAAGGCCTCGGGCCGCGCCCGGCGCTGGTGGTCGCGGCAGAGGTTGGCCACGATGCGATACAGCCAGGTGGTCAGCCGGGCGCGCTGGGGATCGAAGCGGCCGATGGCCTTCCAGGCCCGCACAAAGGCTTCCTGGGCCAGATCCTCGGCAACGGTCGCGTCGCGGGTCAGCCGGGTGGCCACCCGCAGGGCAAAAGCCCCGTGGCGCAGGACCAGGGCGTCGAAAGCCCGGCGGTCGCCGCCACCGGCCCAGGCGGCCAGGGCGTCGTCGTCGGCTTCGGCGTAGTCCCGGGGCGTCGGCGCGGCAGCCGCCGGTCCGGGGCCGGGCGCGGCCGGGCGGCGCGGGAGCGGCAGCCAGCCGCCAAAGGACCAGCATTTTTCCACGGTGTTCGTCCGGGCCTTGGGGTTGCTGGGCGGCGGGCCGAGCCCCACCGCCCAGGCCGACCGCGCCGGCCTGGGGCCTTACGCGGGCGGGCGCGTGTTACTGCTTGGCTCCGCCAGCCTGCTTGGCCGACTGGGCCGCCGTCAAGGCCTGCTTGCAGCCGGGCGAAAGCTTGTCGGCCTGCTGTTTGAGGCAGGCGACAATACGTCCGCCGCCGGGCTGCACCCCGGAACACAGGGTTTTGTAGTCGCCTTTGCAGGCTTCCTTGAGAGCCTGGCCGGCGGCCGAAGCGGGCTGCTGGGCAGCGGCCGGCCCGGCGACGGCCAGGCAGGCGGCCACGGCGACGGCGACGGCCAGGGTTTTGGTCCGTCCGGCCAGGGCGCGGGCTGGGGAAACAATCGGCATGGGTATTCCTCGCTTTGGTGGCGTCATGGACCGCCAGTTGGCGGCATTTGGGGATGATACGGCCGGGGCGGGGAAATCCCCCGCCAGATTTTGCGGCTGTCCGGCGAAAACCAGCGGCGGGCCGCTGGATGCCGGGCGACGGGCGGGGTTTGCCTACCCATGGCTGGTCGGAGCAAATAATTGTGCTACCCCCCCCGGCGGGGCGCAGATTCCGTGCGGAGTCCTGGTTGCAGACGGTTTTCGTCTCCCGGGGCCGCCACCGGGGGGAGACGCCGGCGCGCGCGTATCATGGGCAATGAGGCGGCCGACGCCTGACGGCCTGGCTTCCCGTCCCTCGGGTTCGTGACCGGGCCGGTGGGCGCGCCGCCAAACCCCATGCAACAAGCGAGGAAAAACATGATGCGACGCAAATTCACCCTGGCGGCGGCCCTGTGCGCCTTGCTCCTTGTCGCCGCTGCAGCCTGGTCCGGCGCGCCGGGCGGCGACGTTCCGGCCGGGAAAGGCCCGGGGCTTACGCGGATGCTCACCGAACTGGACTTGAGCGCCGCCCAGAAGCGGGAAGTGGCCGGCATCCTCAAGGCCAACCGGGACAGCACCAAGGCCCTGCGCGACTCGGTCAAATCGGCCATGGACGCCCTGCGCGGCGTCATGGCCAAGACGCCGGGCGACGAGGCGGCGGTGCGGGCGGCAGCCAAGGCCGTGGCCGACGCGGCTGTGGAGCTGGCCGTGGCCCGGGGCCGGGTCAAGGCGGCCATGGACGCCGTGCTGACCCCGGAGCAGCGGGCCAAGCGCGACGCCCTGCGAGAGGAGTTTCGCGACAAGTGGAAGGCCCGCCGGCTGGAGCGCCAAGGCGAGCTGGACGCCTGGATCGAGAGCAATCTGTCCTAGGGCCGCGCCTTCAAGGGGGCCGGAAACGGGATTCCGGCCCCCGCGCATGCCGTTGTTTGGTCGCGCCATCCCGTTGGATCGCGCAGGAAGGCGACACGGATCGCCGCCGCCCCCGCAGGCACGCCCGCCTTGAAACCGCCAAAGCCCCGGCCATGCGCCGGGGCTTTGGTTATTCGGGCGGGTGTTCAGGATTCGATAAACGCCAGCAGGTCGGCGTTCACCGCCTCCTTGTGGGTGGTGCACAGGCCGTGGGGCGCGCCGGGGTATTCCTTGAGCACGGCGTTGGGCAAGAGCTTGACGGCCGCTCGGGCCGAGGCGTCGATGGGCACGATCTGGTCGTCGTCGCCGTGAAGAAGAAGCGTCGGCACGTTGATCTTGCCCAGGTCCTGGGTCAGGTCGGTCTCGGAAAAGGCCTTGATGCAGAAGTAGGCGGCCGGGAAGCCCGCCATCATGCCCTGTCGCCAGAAGGCTTGTCGCACGCCTTCGGACACGGCCGCGCCGGGGCGGTTGTAGCCGTAAAACGGCAGGGTCAGGTCCAAAAAGAACTGGGAGCGGTCCTTGATCACGCCGTCGCGGATGCCGTTAAAGACCGCCATGGGCAGCCCGCCCGGGTTGGCCGGGGTTTTAAGCATCAGCGGCGGGATCGCGCCGATGAGCGCGATTTTGCCCACGCGCCCCGTGCCGTGGCGGCCGATGTAGCGCACGACTTCTCCGCCGCCGGTGGAGTGCCCCACGTGCACGGCGTCGCGCAAATCCAGGGCCGCGGCCAGTTCGGCCAGGTCGTCGGCGTAGGCGTCCAGGTCGTTGCCCTGCCAGGGCTGGTCCGAGCGGCCATGTCCCCGTCGGTCGTGGGCGATGACCCGGTAGCCGCGCGAGGCCAGGAAGAACATCTGGTCCTCGAAGGCTTCGCCGGAAAGGGGCCAGCCGTGGCTGAAAACCACCGGCCGACCGGAACCCCAGTCATTATAATAAATCCTGACGCCGTCTCGCGTCGTGAAGGTTGCCATGATCCGTCTCCTTGGGGAGCCGGACGGCTCCGCCTGGAGCAACCGGCTCGTTTGCGGGGGCGCTGGCGGGAGGCCGGACACCGCGTATCCATTACAATTAGGCAAGGCCGGGGAGAAGTAAAGGGGAGGGGCCGGGCTTGACCCGGGGGCGGGCTTGGCGCATGTTGGCCGGGCATGAGCCAAAAGACCTACAAGATCGGTGAAATCGCGGAAATTACAGGGCTTAAGCCCTTTGTCCTGCGCTTTTGGGAGACGGAGTTTCCCCAACTCGTCCCGGTGCGCACCCCAAAAGGGCAGCGGCTTTACACCGACGAACACCTCGCCCTGCTCATGACCATCAAAACGCTTTTATACGACGAAAAGCTCACCATCGACGGGGCGCGCCGCCGTCTGGCCGGCCCCGGCCGCGAGGCGACGGTGTTGCGCCAGGTCTATGACGAACTGCGTGACATCCGGCGTCTGCTCGGCGACGGCGACCGGCCGCGTCCCGGGGCTTCCTGAGGCCGATTGACACAATTGTTTCAATTGCGCGACCGGACACAAACGCCGGTATGGCTGTCCTGGGCAATGGTTTTGGGGCGTTTTGGCTATGGACGGGGCTTGGGTTTTACATTATTGCTAGTTCGCGCGTCTGCGGATGGAGAGTGACCGCGGGCGTGGCGAGAGGTGGAAATTTTCAGTCCGGACAGGGCACAAGATGAGGGAACGCCCTTTTCGGCAACGGGCCGCCCGACACGGCCCTGCCACATTGCCGGACCCAGGCGCGACATCACGCCAAACCCGGCGGGCAGGCAGGCGGACGGCCTGACGTGTAACCCGCTTAACACATGCAAGAGGACCCTATGAGCGGAATTAAAGCTCGTCTGGACGCGATTTCGGCGATCATCGGCTACAAGCCGGCCCATGCCCCTCTCAATTTCAGCGAGACCAAGCCCACCGACGTGTTCGGCTGCAACGTCTTCAGCGACAAGGTCATGCGCGAGCGCCTGCCCAAGCATGTCTACAAGTCGCTCAAAAAGACCATCGAGCTTGGCGAAAAGCTGGACGCCTCCATCGCCGACACCGTGGCCAACACCATGAAGGACTGGGCCATCGAACGCGGGGCCACCCACTTCACCCACGTGTTCTATCCGCTCACCGGCCTGACCGCTGAAAAGCACGACTCCTTCCTGGTGCCCGACGGCAAGGGCGGCGCCATCGCCGAGTTCTCCGGCAAGCTGCTCATCCAGGGAGAGCCCGACGCCTCCAGCTTCCCCTCCGGCGGCCTGCGCTCCACCTTCGAAGCCCGCGGCTACACCGCCTGGGACGTGACCAGCCCCGCCTATATCCTGGAAAATCCCAACGGCACCTTCCTGTGCATCCCCACCGCCTTCGTGTCCTGGACCGGCGAGGCCCTGGACAAGAAGACCCCGCTTTTGCGCTCCACCCAGGCGCTCAACAAGCAGGCCAAACGGGTGCTCCAGCTGTTCGGCGTCGAGACCAAGCTGCCCGTGGGTTCCTTTGCCGGCCCGGAGCAGGAATACTTCCTCATTGACCGCAACTTCGTCTTCTCCCGCCCCGACCTGCTGATTGCCGGCCGGACCTTGTTCGGCGCCAAGCCGGCCAAGGGCCAGGAGTTCGAGGACCAGTACTTCGGCGTCATCCCCCGCCGCGTGCTGTCCTTCATGATGGAAGTCGAGCGCGAGCTGTACAAGCTCGGCGTCCCGGTCAAGACCCGCCACAACGAAGTGGCCCCCAGCCAGTTCGAGATCGCTCCGATCTTCGAGACCGGCAACCTGGCCACCGACCACAACCAGATGGTCATGACGGTGCTGCGCACCGTGGCCAAGCGCTACGGCATGATCTGCCTGCTGCACGAAAAGCCCTTTGCCGGCATCAACGGCTCGGGCAAGCACCTCAACTACTCCATCGGCAACGCCGAACTCGGCAGCCTGTACGATCCGGGCGACACCCCGCATGAGAACGCCCAGTTCCTGGTCTTCTGCGCCGCCGCCATCCGCGCCGTCCACAAGTTCGGGGCGCTTTTGCGCGCCACCGTGGCCACGCCGTCCAACGACCATCGCCTGGGCGCCAACGAGGCCCCGCCGGCCATCATGTCCGTCTACCTCGGCGAGCAGCTCACCGACGTCTTCGAGCAGATCAAGAAGGGCAAGGTCGAAGGCTCCAAGCAGAAGGGCGTCATGAGCATCGGCGTCGACACCCTGCCGCCGCTGCCCATGGATCCGGGCGACCGCAACCGCACCAGCCCGTTTGCCTTTACCGGCAACCGCTTCGAGTTCCGCGCCGTGGGCTCCAGCCAGTCCATCGCCGGCTCCCAGGTGGCCCTTAACGCCATGATGGCCGAGTCCCTGGACTACATCGCCACCAAGCTCGAAGCCGCCACCGGCGGCGACCCGGCCAAGCTCAACGCGGCCGTGCAGAGCGTGATCCAGGAAATCATCAAGGAACACGACGCGGTCGTCTTCAACGGCGACGGCTACTCCGAGGAATGGCACGCCGAAGCGGCCAAGCGCGGTCTGCCCAACCTCAAGACCACGCCCGACGCCCTGCCGGTGCTGACCTCCCCCGAGGTGGTCAAGCTCTTCACCACCTACGGCGTGTTCAGCGAGGCCGAACTGAAGTCCCGCGAGGAAATCTACCTCGAACAGTACGTCAAGACCCTTCAGACCGAAGCCAATCTGGTCGTGCGCATGGCCAAGACCATCATCTTCCCGGCCGCCATGCGTTACCAGAGCGAACTGGCCGCCGCCTGCGCCAACCTCAAGGCCATTGGCCACGACTACAAGATGGACACCCTGGAGTGCGTCACGGCCAAGCTGCGCGACCTCCAGACCAAGACCGCCGAGCTGGAAAAGATCATGGAGCACACGGCCGACGGCGCCCTGGCCGAAGCCAAGCACATGTGCTGCACGGTCCTGCCGGCCATGAACGAAGTGCGGGCCGTGGCCGACGCCCTGGAAGCCGTGGTGGCCGACGACCTGTGGTCGCTGCCGAGCTACCAGGAAATGCTGTTCATCCGCTAATTGCCGATCCTTCGGGATGGGAAAGGGCCGCTCCGGCAACGGAGCGGCCCTTTGTCGTTTGGCGCGGGCGCTGGCTGTTGTGGCGATTGCGCCGGCAAGCAACCCCTAGGCGGCGCGCTGCATGTTCTCCACAAGCTGTTGCAGGACATGGGCCTGGCCGGCCAGCTCGCCCACGGCCCGGCTGGCCTGGCCCATGGCCTCGGCTGTTTCCTGGGAAATGGCCGCCAGTTCCCGGACGGCCTGGTCGATCTCCTCGCCCTCGGCGGCCTCCTTGCGGGAGGCTTCGGCAATGGCCTGGACCTGCTGGGAAGCCCGCTCGATCAGGGCCACGATGTCGGCCAGGGTGCGGCCGGAAGCGGCGGCCAGGTTGGTGGAGGCGTCGATGGCGGCCACGGCCTGGTCCACGCCGTCGATGGTGGTGCGCGCTCCGGCCTGGATGTCGCGCACGGCCACGTCCACTTCGCGGGTGGCCACCATGGTCTTTTCGGCCAGCTTGCGCACCTCGTCGGCCACCACGGCAAATCCTCGGCCGGCGTCGCCGGCCCTGGCCGCCTCAATGGCGGCGTTAAGGGCCAGCAGGTTGGTCTGGTCGGCGATTTCGCTGATGACGCCGATGACCCGGCCGATGCCTTCGGCGTGGCCGCCCAGGGCGGCCATGTCCTGTTTGAGCCCCAGGGCCAGCTTTTGGGCCTTGTCGATGCCCGACACCACTTCCCCCACCACGTTTTCGCCTTCCAGGGCCTTGGACCGGGCGTCCTCGGCGGTTTGGGCGGCTACCGAAGCGTTTTCGGCCACGCCAGCGATGGTGTGGGACATGACGTCCATGGCCGATTCGGTGCCGGACAGGTTGCGCGATTGTTTCTCCATGCCCTGGCGAGTCAGTTCGACCTGCCGGGCAAGCTGCTCCGAGGCCGAGGTGACCACGGCCACCACCTGCTCGATTTCCGAAGCGGCCTGGGCGATGCCGCGCCGGGTTGCCTCGACCGAGTCCTTGCGGGCCTCTTCCACGGCCTGGACGGCCGTGTTGGCCTTTTTGGCGGCGGCGTCGGCCTCGTCGGTTTTTTGCCTGGCCTCGGCCAGAAGACGGCGGATTTCGCCGGCCATGCGGGTCAGAGCCTGTCCGAGGGTGGCCAATTCGCCGCAGCCGCGGCGGGGCGGGAGGCCATCCAGATTGCCCCGGCTGATGTCGTCGGCAAAAGTGACGGCAGCAGCCAGGGGGCGGGTGATCATGCGGGTCAGGGCCGCGCCGAAGCCCAGGGCCAGAAGCGCGCCTGCGGCCATGCCGATGAGGATGTTGCGGGTGCTGGCGGCGGCCACGTTTTCGGCCGCGTCCACCACTTGCCGGGATTCGGCCACGGCGGCGGCGATGGCTTCGTCCAGGGCGGACAGCACCGCAGCCTGGACGGCGCGCAGATCGGTTGCCGTGGCCAGCACGTCCATCATGGCCAGGATGTCACTTTTATCCTTGGCCCACTCCCGGATTTTGTCCAAAAGGACGTCGTTGCCTTTCTGGGCAGCGTCGAGAACGGCGCGCAGGGCGTCCAGGCGCTGGCGCTCGGCCGGGGCGTCGGCCAGTTGGGCCGCCTCGGCCATGGCCCGGGCCATGGTTTCGCGAGCCTTGTCCATGACGCGCCCCTGTTCGGCGGCCACGGCCTTGTCGATGCCGGGGATGAGCAGGGTGCGCTGGGCAATGATGATTTCGCGCAGGCCCGCGCCGACGCGCATAAGCGCCGGAATGGCCGGCAACCGCCTGGCCACGATGTCGTCCATGGAGGAGGAGGTCCGCGACAAGCCCCTCCAGCCCACGGCGCCCACGGCCAGGGCAATGGCCGCCATCACCAGAAACGCGGTCATGATTCTCGTGCCGACGGACAAACCGTTCATGGAGTCCTCCCGAGGATGGGGAAAGGGAAGGGCTTGTTAGGACGGCTTGTAGATGCCGCAGCCGACCAGCATGTCGTCGACCTTTTCCAGGTACATGGACTTGGGCTCGATCTGGCGGGTCACGGGATTGAGAAACTTGTAGTCCTGCCAAAAGCTGGGCTGGGTCTTGGCCATTTCCACGCGCTCCTTGACGAAGAACTTGCCGTCGGGATCGCGCAGCTCCAGCAGGTCCTTGCCGATCTGCTTGGGATTGGCCCCATGGGCCAGGCATTTGCCGGAGAGGTCATAGACCACGACATAGAGGTCGCGGTCGTGGTAGGGACCGCCCGGGGCGTTTATCACGGCAAAGGTCTGATCCTTGCCGTCGGCCTTGATGGCGGCCACGGCTTTTTTCACCATGGCCACGGCTTCGTCCTTGGAGCCGCGCTCCTCGGCCATGGCCGTGGCGGCGACAGACAAAACGGCAAGGCACAGGGCTGCGGTGATCAGACGTTTCATGGGCTCCTCCTTGGTATGGCAAGACGGTGCAGATTTCGCAATAGATATTCTTCTTGACACGATAGGGTCGGCAGAATCAAGCGCTTCCGTGAAAAAGGGTGCAGCTTGAACGGGTTTGTCGGGGGCGTGAGAGGTCGTGGAAAGGCTGTAAGTTGAAACTATTAAAGTTGTTATTATTAAAAACGGATCGATGCTCGGCGTCCTGTTTGGTCCCAACGCCGACGATGCGTCATGCAACGTACGAGTGATGCGGGGTTGTTTCGGCCTTGATGGGGAGTTGCCGGCGGCTGCAGGCAGGCGTTCAAAAGGAGCAGACACCAACCGGACGTGGCAGGGAAGGCGGCCGGGCGGTGCAAGGGCTGTAGAAGGCCGGGCTTGGCAGAGCGGGAGGCCGCCGGCGAAGGCGGAAGCCGTGGCGCGCAAGGCCGGACGGGGCATGAAGCATGGGCAGTGGGCAGGGAGAGGGAGGACGGCGGGCAACCGTTGGCGATGGATCCAGGCGGACGCAGCCGGTAAAGGCGACCGCCAGCCCGGGATACGCCGGACGGGCGACAGGGCAAGCGACGCAGCCAAGACTTGCCGCCGCCGCAAGGGCCAGGAGGAAAAAAAAGGCCGAGGCAAAAGCCTCGGCCCCAAATCAGGCTATAGGACAGCGCTCCGTGAGCGCCGTGTCCGACGTCGGCCGCCGGACCGAAGGACTACCAGCGTCCGCCGCCGTAACCGCCGCGACCACCGCCGCCGCCACCGGAGCGGGGCTTTTCCTGGGCCTCGTTGACCTTCAGGGTGCGACCGCCGAGTTCCTTGCCGTCCAGGTTCTGGATGGCGGCGGCAGCGCCGGCGTCGTCCATTTCCACAAAGCCGAAGCCGCGCAGGCGGCCGGTTTCACGGTCGGTGATGAGGTTGACGCTCAGCACCTCGCCATAAGAGGCGAAATGATTGCGGACATCGTCTTCGGTGGAGGAGAAGGACAGGTTGCCGACGTAAAGTTTCTTCGACATGGCTAGGCTTGGGCTCCGGTATTTGGCATGGGGCTAATTTCGTCGTCCGGGATGAACTTGCGCTGCGTTCCGAGGGGCGAATGCATCATGCACGTTGTTGGGTTCGGGGGACAATACCTGGAACGTGGATTTACGCAATAGAAAATATGGCCGGCAAGCTTGTCGGGATAAAAAATTTCGGCGATTGCGGGCGGTTGGAAAATGGGGCGCTGTGCTAGTCGTTCCTGTTGCAGAGTTTGGAGGTAGAGTTTTGCGGTTAATGATTCAGGGCTGTTAGCCTTGCTTTGTCCGTATTTGCGTCGGCTGGCGGCTGGGTTGCATCCTGGCTCCGGTTGGCTGGTCAGTTTCAGGAGGGCAGGGCGAAATTTTTTTGCCAGGGAGACGAAAGCCGGCTGCCCGCCGCCTAAATCGCTTGGCGAGCCGGTGGGTTCCATCAACGCAACCCACGCGTTATCCCTTTCCCCGTCGAGGGGTCCGGGGGGATCATCCCCCCGGCCGCCGGAGGCATCCTCCCCTTTGTCAGGGCCGCGCCCCTAAAAATTACTATCGTATTTTTTAGGGGCGCGGCTCTAGCCGCGCAGGGCCTGGTCCGGTTGCAGGGCGGCGGCGGCCAGGGCCGGGCGCAGGCCGAAAACCAGGGTCACGGCCAGCCCCAGGCCCAGGGCCAGGCCAAAGGTGCGCCAGGTGGCCACGGCCACGAGCAGGCCTTGCCGGTTGACCAGCCAGCAGGCCGCCTCGCCTAGGGCGTAGCCCAGGACCGCCCCGGCCAAATCAAGAATGAGCAGCTCCAGTACGATGTGGGCGACGATGTCGCGCCGCCTGGCCCCCACGGCCATGAGCAGGCCGATTTCGACCCGGCGCAGGCTGATGTTCAGATAGGCCAGATTGGCCGCCGTGAACCCGGCGGCGGCGATGACCACCGCCGAGGTGACGACCAGAAACAGCTGGATGCCCAGGCGCAGCACGGACAGGAAATTAAAGATCTCCTGGATGGTCAACACCGTGAAGTCGTCTTCCTGTCCCGGCCCCAGGCCGTGGAGCCGGCGCAGGAACCGGCGCAGCTCGGCGATGTTGGCGTCCATGTCCGAGGCGGCGGCGAACTTGAGGCGGATGCCGCGCAGATACAGCGGGTTCAGGTTGTAGTGCCGGGTCAGGCTGGACAGGGGTACGACGACCCGGTCGTCCACGGACACGCCGCCGCTGACGAAACCGCGCTCGGACAGCACGCCGATGACCGTATAGGGCTGGCCGTCCAGGCGCACTTGCCGGCCAAGGGAATTTTCGCCCGCGAAAAGGGCGCGCCTGGGGATTTCGCCCAGCAGACACACCCTGGCCCGGCCGGCCTCATCATCGGGTTCGAGGTCGCGGCCCATGGCCAGGCTCCAGTTCCAGGCCCGGGTAAATCCCGGCATGGCCCCGACCAGGGCCGGCGTCTCATGGGTCCGGCTGCCGTATTTGAAGGTCTTGCGCCGGGCCAGGCGCGAGGCCGAGACGTCGTATACGCCGGGCAGACCGTCGCGGATGGCCCGCCAATCGGCCATGGTGATGGTTTCGCTGCGCTGCCCCACCGGTTTGCCCCGCACCTCGCCGCCGGCCACGAAGGCCGCGTCGGCCCCGAACCACTGGACGAACTCCTCGATCTTGGCGTTGGCCCCGCGCGTGGCCGCCTCGGTCAGGCTGACCACGCATATGGCCAGGGCAACGGCCAAAATGGAGAAACAGGCGCTTGTCGGGTAGGCCCAGACGGCCCGCAGGGCGTGGCCGGCGATGCGGGCAAGGCGGGTGGGGGGCATGGCCTGGCCGGTTGGAAGTTCCTAGAACTTCCCGTTGATGACTTGTTCCAGGAAAGGGAACACGGTGCGGAAAAAGCCCCGGTAATTGGAGCCAAAGGACGGTCCTATGCGGGTATTGACGCCCAGTATCAGGTTGAGCGACGCGCCGATGGCGGCATGGGCAACGGCCGAGACCCAGATATTGGGCACGTTGCGGTACACGAGGCTCCACAGGGCGGCGGCGAAAAAGACGCCGAGCATAAGCGTGGTGTTGGGATAATGAAACAGCGCCGCCACCAGCCCAAGCCAGCCGACGCACAGTAGCTCACGGTCGGTGAGTCCCTGGCAGAAGCGGGCCTGGGCAAAGGGCCGGCGGCAGGCGTCAGCGTCGAGGTGGTCGCCGTTAAAGGTTCGGCCGCCGTAGAGCAGACAGGTCAGCCGGGGGTAGAAAAAGCCGAAGATAAACAGCTGCTGGCCCAGGGCCGAGAAGATGTAGAGGAAAAAACGCCGTCCCAGGGCGTCCCAGTCGAAGGCCAGGGGCGAGAAGCGGCCGGTGGCCAGAGCGGCGGCCACGATGAGGAGCAAGGCAGCGCTGGCGAGGGAGCCGTAGACGGCAAGGGCCCGGCCCAGGTTGTCGGTGCGAAGGAAGCCGCGGCGCCAGGAGCCAACGCCCCGCAGCGGCCCGGAGTCGTGGTGGACGACCAGAGGGGAGACCACGGCGGCATAGACGGCCGTGGCCAGAAACAAGCCGCCCACCCCGGGGCCAAGGGCGGTCCCGTTTTGGGCCAGGGCCGGGCCGACCTGCCAGATGCCCCAGAAATAGATGGCCATGACGCCGCCCATCTCCAGCAGGGACAAGGCCCTCCAGCCGAGATCGACGGCCAGGGAACGACCCATGTCGTGCTCCGTTGCCAGGGGTTGTGGGCAGGCGCCGGTACGTCGCTATAGCCAGGGCAAGACTGGAGCCGACTGCTTTGAACCATAAAACAATAAAGAAACGGACGGAGCCGGTCAATCAGTGCGTGTGTGGGGGCGGATTGTGCGGGCAGTCGCGAGCACACAAGAGGATCGACGCCGGCAGCCCTGTGCGGCTGATGTCCTGCGCCCTGGAGGCGACCGCCCAGGCCTCCGTCCGAGGGGTGTCCGGGGCCGGCCGGGTGTCGGGGCAGGTCCCCGAGCCGGGCTGACAAAAGCCCGGCTCGGGCGTACCGTGCCCCGGGCGGACGGCGTATGGCCGCCCCAGCCCCGGGAGGACGCCTTGTTACAGTCGTTGCGGCTGCCCCATCTCACCATCCGCCAGAAGGTGCTGGCCGGCGTCGTCATTCCGGTGCTGGCCTTTGCCGTGGTCGGGGTGGTGTCGCTCAATTCCCTGATGCGCCTGGAAACGACGCTGACGCTTATGGAGATGGCCGACGACCTCTCCAACACCATCCTGGAAGTGCGGCGTTACGAGAAAAACTTCCTGCTCTACGGCCACGGCGAGGATTTCGAGGAAGCCCAGCGCTATATCGACCAGGCCCGGGCCACCCTGCTCGCCATGTCGGCCGACGCCCGCGACGGCCGCAGCCGGCGCGGCATCGCCGCCCTGGACGCGGCGCTTAATACCTACCAGGCCAAGGGGCAAGCCCTGGGGCCGGCCGCCGCCGCCCCGGCCGAACGCCTGGACGCCCTGCGCCAGGCCGGCAAGGATATGGTCGACCTGTCGCTGGACATCAAAAACGCCGAACGCAGCCGTACCCTGGCCCTGGTTGCCAACCTCAAGCGGCAGTTGCTGGTGGCCGGGCTGTGCGTCATCGCCTCGGCCCTGGCCCTGGCCTGGCTTCTGGCCCGCAAAATCCTGCGCGCCCTTGGCGTCATCGTCCAGGCCACGGCCGATATCGGCCAAGGCCGTTTCAAGACCCTGGCTCCCCCCCAGGCTGGCGACGAGACGGGCCTGGTCATCGAGGCCTTCAACCGCATGACCCGGGAGCTTGAGCGTCGGCAGGCCCAGCTCGTCCAGGAAAAAAAACTGTCGTCGCTGGGCGTGTTGACCTCGGGCATCGCCCACCAGCTCAACAATCCCCTCAATAACATCTCCACCTCCTGCCAGATCCTCATCGAGGAGCACGGCCAGTGCGAGCCGGCCTTTGCCGGGCGGATGCTCACCAATATCCAGCAAGAAGTGCTGCGCGCCCGGGACATCGTCAAAGGGCTGCTGGAATTTTCCCGGGCCAAGGACTTCAGCCTCAAGCCCACACCCCTGGCCCCGGTGGTGGCCGGGGCGTTTCGGCTGGTGTCGAGCCAGACGCCGTCTGGGATCACCCTGTCCCGGGACGTGCCCGAGGATATGGTCCTCAATCTCGACGCCGCCCGGATGCAGGAGGTGCTCATCAACCTGCTGTTAAACGCCGTCCAGGCCATCGACGCCCCGTCCGGGGCCATCACGGTCTCGGCCCGGGTCGAGGCCGACGCCGTGGCCCTCGTGGTGGAGGACACCGGGCCGGGCATTGCCGACGAAGACCTGGGCCGGGTATTTGATCCCTTCTACACCACCAAGGAGGTGGGCAAGGGCACGGGCCTTGGGCTGTCCATCGTTTTCGGCATCATCGAAAAGCACCAAGGGTCCATCGTGGCCGAAAAAACCGGCGGCCGGGGGGCGCGTTTCGTCATCCGCCTGCCCCTGCCCCGGGCCGGGGAGGGCGCGGCATGAAGGGCGCGTCGGTGCTGGTGGTCGACGACGAGGCCATTGCCGTGGAAAACCTCAGCCACATCCTGGCCCGGGAGGGTTACGACGTGGCTGCGGCGGCCAGCGGCGAGGCGGCCGTGGGCCTGCTCGCCGATCGGGAGTTCGATCTGGTCCTGACGGACCTGCGCATGAAGGGCCTGGACGGGCTGGCCGTGCTTGGGGAGGCCAAGCGGCTGTGGCCGGACACCGAGGTGGTGGTCATGACCGGCCACGCCACGGTCTTCTCGGCCGTGGAGGCCATGCGCCTGGGGGCCTGCCACTACCTGACCAAGCCCTACGGCCTGGCCGAGGTCCGGGCCACGGTGGCCGAGGCCATGGACAAGCGCCGGCTGCGGCTGGAGGTGGCCCGGCTGTCGCGGCAAGTGGCCGAGCTTGGCCGGGGGCCGCTTATCATCGGCGAAAGCCCGGCCATCCAGGCGCTTATCGACAACATCCGCCACATCGCGCCCACCGACTCCACGGTGCTGATCCTGGGCGAGACCGGCACGGGCAAGGAGCTGGTGGCCCGGGCCATCCATGCCGCCGGCCTGCAACGGGCCAACCGGTTTTTGGCCGTCAACTGCGGGGCGTTTACCGAGGAGCTGTTGACCAGCGAACTTTTCGGCCACGAAAAGGGGGCCTTTTCCGGGGCCATGAGCCTCAAGAAGGGGCTTTTCGAGGTGGCCGGGGAGGGGACGCTGTTTCTCGACGAAATCGGTGAGATGTCGCCCAGCATGCAGGTGCGGCTTTTGCGCGTGCTCCAGGAGCGGCATTTCTTCCGGGTGGGCGGCGACAAGGAGATTCCCGTGGTCGCCCGTATCCTGGCCGCCACCAACCGCGACCTCAAGGCCGACGTGGAGCGCGGGCTGTTTCGGGCCGACCTGTACTACCGCTTAAACGTCATCACCTTGCGCGTGCCGCCGCTGTCCGCCCGCCGCCAGGACATTCCGCTTCTGGCCGGGGCGTTCGCCGCCCGCTACGCCCGGGGCATGGACAAGCCCGTGACCGGCTTTTCGGCCGAAGCCGTGCGGCGGCTCATGGCCTACGAGTATCCCGGCAACATCCGGGAACTCGAAAACATCGTCCAGCGGGCCGTCATCATGGCCCGGGGCGAGGTCATCGAGGCCGGCGACCTGCCCCAGGACTTGCACGGCGACGCCCCGGCCCTGGCCCGGCGCGAGGGGCCGGAGCTCATTGCCCTGGAGGAGCTGGAACGCCGCCATATCCGCGACATCCTGACCTACTGCGACGGCAACAAGACTCGGGCGGCCGAGATCCTCGGCATCGACCGGGTGTCGCTGTGGCGCAAGGTCAAGCGCCTGGGGCTGGCCGTGGAGTAGGGGCGCGGCCTTACGACGCGTTTTTAAGCCAATGCCAGGGGCAGGGCCGCAAAGACCGTGGCCACGTGGCGCACGAGCACTTCCGGGCTGTCCTCGCCGGCCATGGCCGCCACCTCGGGCCGGTTGGCCTCGGGCACCAGCACCTCGCGCATGCCGGCCCGGGCGGCGGCCAGGATCTTCTCCCGGATGCCGCCCACGGGCAGCACGTTGCCCGTCAGCGTGATCTCGCCGGTCATGGCCACGTCCGGGCGCAGGGGCCGGCCGGAAAACAGCGAAGCCAGGGCCACGGCCACGGTGAGCCCGGCCGAGCTGCCTTCCTTGGGGATGGAGCCGGCCGGAATGTGGACGTGGACGTCCTGGGTGGCGAAAAGCCCGGGATCGACGCCAAGCTCCCCGGCCCGGGAGCGCACGAGACTGAGCGCCGTGCGGGCCGATTCGCGCAGCACCTCGCCCAGCGACCCCGTCAGCAGAAGTTCCCCGGTTCCTTCCATGCGGATGGCTTCCACCGAAATGATCTCTCCGCCGTAGTCGGCATAGACCAGCCCCGTGGCCACGCCCAGGCGCGGCGCGGCCCCGGCCGTTTCGCCCCGGTAGGGCGGCGGGCCAAGCAGTGCCGCGGCCAGGGCGGCGTCCACCTCGGCCGGAGCCGCGCCCTCGCCCTGCTCCAGGCGAAGTCGGGCCAGCTTGCGGCAGATGCGGCCAAGCTCCCGGTCGAGGTTGCGCACCCCGGCTTCCCGGGTGTGGCCGGTGACCACCTGGCGCAAGGCCTCCTCGGTGACTGTGGGAAAGGGATGGGTCAGCCCATGCTCGCGCAACTGGCGCGGGAGCAAGTGCTCGCCGGCGATGCGCACCTTCTCCCGGGTGGTGTAGCCCCTAAAGGGAACCACTTCCAGACGGTCGCGCAGGGGCCCGGACAGCTCGGCCAGGTCGTTGGCCGTGGCGATGAAAAGGGTGCGCGACAGGTCGAAGGGCGCTTCCAGATAGTTGTCCACGAACTGGCTGTTTTGCTCCGGGTCAAGCATCTCCAGGAACACCGCCGCCGGATCGCCCCGGAAGTCCTTGCCGATCTTGTCGATCTCATCGAGCATGAAGACCGGGTTGGCCACGCCCAGCCGGGCATAGGACTGGAGCACTCGGCCGGGCAGCGCGCCGACATAGGTGCGGCGATGGCCGCGCAACTCGGCCTCGTCGCGAAGGCCGGCCAGGGAAATGCGGTGGAAACGCCGCCCCAGCGCCTCGGCGATGGCCTGCCCCACCGAGGTCTTGCCCGTGCCCGGCGGGCCGGAAAAACATAAGACCGGGCTTCGAAACGAGGCCGGCGCGGTCTTTTCCTTGGCCAGCGCGGCCACAGTGGCCCGCAGCTCGTCGAGATTGACCGGCTTGGCCAGGTAGTAGACCGCGCCTTGCCGCATGGCTTCCACGGCCGTGTCCACGGTGGCGAATCCCGTCACCAGCATCACCCGGGTGGCCGGGGACAGCCGCCGGGCTTCGGCCAAAAGCTGCAGGCCGTCCATCTTGTCCATCTTGAGGTCGGTGACGATGAGGTCGAACTCGCTTCGCCGCACCTCGGCCAGGGCTTCCAGGCCGTTGGCCGCCCCCCGCACCTTGTAGCCTTCCTTGCGCAGCACGTGCTCCAGATTGGCCCGGGCGATGTCCTCGTCGTCCACCACCAGCACATGGAAATCCGGGGCTGCCCGCAGCGCCCGGGAGGCCAGGTATTCGAGCACCCGGTCCTTGATCTGGCCCAGGCCGTGGTGGCGGGCGTCAAGGACGGCCTCGGCCTGGGCCAGGTCCAGGCGGTCCGGGGTGACGGCGGCCCAGGGCAGGCCGAGCAGGAAATCCAGATAGGCCAGGCCCACGCCGTACTCGGCCGCCGAGGGATCGGTCTTTTCCAGCCGTTCCAGCTCGCGGTTGGCCGCTTCCCGGGCGTGGTGGGGCAGTTCCTGGCTGTCGATGCGCGCGCGCAACTGGCCGATGTCGCTAACGGGCGGCGGCGGCAGCGCGCCCTCGGTGCGTTTCTGGAAAAACAGCATGGCTTCTCCGTGGTTTCCCTCATGATTGAGCTTTTTTAAGCCCCCTCGCAACACCGGATTCAGCCGCCGAGGCAATCCGCAACGCCTGTTGCAATAAGCAACGCCGACTGGCTGGGGCTGAGCCGGCATGGTGTTGCGTTTCGCAACGAAAAAAGTTTTAGCCTGTTAAAAAATGCAATCATTACAGCGTTTGTCTTGTTGGTACGGAACTTGGACAAAGAGCAGGAAACGACAGGAGGACACGGACATGGCCAGCATCAGGGAACATGTGGAGACCGTTTTCGCCGCCCTGCCCTTTGCCGAACGCCATCTGACCAGGGAGGCCCGGGAAGTCCTTGCCGAAGGAGGCCAGGCGGCCGACGCGTCGGCTGTGGCGGCCAAGCGGATCGACAACCGTCCCCGGGTGCGGGTCTAGCCCGACATGGTCAAGCGCGAAAAGGCCGCCGCGTTGCCCGGGACGCGCCTGGGGCGTCCGTCACGGCTACGGCGCTTCCTGGAAGACACGGCCCAGGACGTGGGGCTGGCCGAGCATGGCCTGTCGCTGACGGGCGAGGTGTCCGGCCCGCTTGGTCAATTGGCGTTGTCGGAGGCGGGCAGCCGGTTCGAGCCCATGCCCCAGGGGGCCGGGGCCGCCGAGGGCAAGAAGATCGTAGCCGTGTCCACGGCCCCGGAATTCCCCCTGGGGCTCGTTCGGCGGGCTCTGGGCGTGGCCGGCCGGCTCGGCACGGACATCGTGGGGTTGACCGTGGCCGCGCCGGCCGAGGGTGGCGCTTCGGGCCGGGGCCGGGAGGCGTTTTTGCGCCGGGCCAAGGTCTCGGCCAGGGAGTTCGCCCGGGAGGCCGAGCGGCTGGGGCTGGGATTTCGGCATGTGGTGTGTTTCGGCCGTCCGGCCGAGGTGGTGGAGCAGGAATGCGGCCGGCTGCGCCGGGTGGAATTCGTGCTGGCGGCCCGCGAACAGCGAGCCAGGGACGGATTCGCGGTGAGCATGCCGCTGTTTGAAGTGACTGGTTAGGGGACGTCGTCCCTGTAACGGATGAACGAACGGGTAAAGGAGAGGCATTGATGCAAGCGAAGGCGAAAAAGCCCCTGGCCAAGCTCTTGGCGTACGGCATCGGCAGCGTGGCTCTGTATGCGGCCGTGTACCAGTTCCAGGATATCCTTCTGACCACGTCTGCCCGGGGCGGCGTGTTCACGGCCCTGCCCATCGCCACGGTCTTCCTGTTCTCCTGGGTCCACGGCACCTTCGCCGGGACGCTGTGGGAAGTGCTCGGCGTGAGCGCCGTGACCAAGGCTCCGGCCCAGACCGCGACCCGCGCCCCGGCCCGCCAGGACAACCGCCCCCGGGCCACGGTCAGCGTCTAGTCCGGCCTGTTCGGCCCGAAACCAACGACCACACGATTTCAAGGAGCGCGTTTCATGGATATGCTTAACGACGCCGCCCGGTTCATCCAGCTCGATCCGGCCGGAATCTGTTTCCTCTTCATTGTCGGCTTCATCGGCGGCCTGGTCAGCGGATTTATCGGTTCGGGCGGGGCCTTTGTGCTCACCCCGGGTATGATGAGCCTGGGCGTGCCCGGCACCGTGGCCGTGGCCTCCAACATGTGCCACAAGTTTCCCAAGGCCCTGGTCGGGTCCATCAAACGCTACAAGTACGGCCAGGTGGACATCAAGCTCGGGCTGTACCTGGCCGCGTTCGCCGGCATCGGCGTGCAGATCGGCATCAAGATCCAAAATTACGT